>CAVYSC010000005.1:0-35987 GCA_963771135.1 uncultured Acidobacteriaceae bacterium | reverse complement strand
CCGCGATGAGGCAGGAACCCACCTGCCTCATCCCACATCACAAGTTGTCATCCTGAAACGTAGCAAGCCGCGGCTGCTTTTCCTCAGCATGCTGCGAGGCGCTTGCGCACGAGAACGCGAATCCGCGATGCGCGGATTCTTCAACGTCTCTGTGTCCTCTGTGGTAAGTCAGCCTTAGGCGCACTCGGCTTCGGCAGGCTGAGCCGGCTTCTTCTCCTGCAGATCGGCAATCGCAATCAACAGCGACCGCTTCAGTTCCTGGACCCAGAACGCATAACAGCAACTCAGCATTCGGATGCAGCCCCGTGCCCGAACATTGCCCGGCCCTGGGAATCGGTTGACCACCATCGCGCCGCCTCGGCCCCTCTACAATGACCCGCAGAGGTTCAGGGGGATTCGATGAAAATGCTGAAGTCCATTGCGCCGCAGCGCTCCTGATCGTTGCCATCGCGAGCGCCGGACCAGCTGCGGCGCAGGTGCAGACCGAAGTGCCCGCCGTGGTTCCCGGTGCGAAGGCGGTGACGGTGGAGCACATCAAAATTCACGCTGAAGCGCTGGAAGGGAACCTGGAGGGTGAGGCGGTCGATCGCGACGTGATCGTGTTCCTGCCGCCCGGCTACGCCAAGGAGAAGCACCGGCGCTACCCGGTCGTCTATGCCCTGCACGGTTATTCCATCGGAGCCGAGCAGTGGACGCACGAAATTCACGTTCCCCAAACCATTGAGGGAGCCTTCGCCCAAGGCAGCCAAGAAATGATTGTGGTGCTGCCCGATTCGAAGACCGTGTATGGCGGCTCGATGTATTCGAGCTCCGTCACCACAGGCGACTTTGAGCGGTTCATTGCCCGCGACGTGGTCGCCTATGTTGACGCTCACTACCGCACCATTCCTAAGCGCACGAGCCGGGGGCTGGTGGGCCATTCCATGGGCGGCTATGGCGCCGCACGCATCGGAATGAAACATCCCGACGTGTTTGGCAGCCTTTACGTGATGAGCGCCTGTTGCCTTTCGCCGATGGGTTCCCGGCCGAGGGGCCCGGCCCGCGAATCCGGCCATGGAGAAGGCCATGGAAGCGCAAGGTAAGCAATTGGAATCGGTAAAGAGTCCTCGCCGACGCGGCGGGATTGTCATTCTTCGTCCGCGCGCAGCTCGCTTCGGCTGCGGCTTGGTCGCCCGACCCAAAAATCCGCCGCTCTATCTCGACTTACCGGCGAAAAATGGCGAGCCCCAGCCCGAGGTGTCCGCCAAATGGGACGGCCAACGCGCCCTTGGCCTTCATCGATCAGTACATCGACAATTTGCGCCAATACCGCGCCATCGCGCTCGATGTGGGGGACGAGGATGCTTCGGTTTGACATGACTAAACTGCACCAGATTCTCGACAATTATGGCCTGGCCAATAGCTTCGAGATTTATCACGGCACTCATACCAGCGCGGTCGCGGACCGATTTCAGAACCACGTTCTGCCGTTTTTCAGCCAGAACCTGTGCGCGACGAAAAACTGCCAATAACGACCCCGGGGTCGGCCCACGCCACCCCGCAGATACAGAAACCGGCCAGGTTCCCAGTGAATCACGTATTCGACGGGTCAACAGGAGCCTCAGGAGCAGCCTGCCTATTAGCGCGTTTAACTATATTATAATCATATAGTTAGATAATATAATTGCGTTGAAATAACGAGTACTTGTTTACTCTCTCATCACCCTATGGTCGGGTATAAGGCTGCCGAAATGGGAAGGTGTTCCACGTGGAACACTACCCCCCCTCCGGCAGGTCGGCCGCTTGCCTTCCTGCCAAATCGTTCCACGTGGAACATCTCGCCATGCGCCAGCTTGTTCCACGTGGAACATCTCGCCGCGCACCGCCTTGCTCCACGTGGACGTTGCGCTCGCCTGCCGCACCCTTGGAAACGTAAACTCGCTCGGGCGAACACCGGGGGGCACCTGGTCTTTCTAACCCGTAACCCGTAGACCGTAACCCCTGATCTTCCCCCTTTTCCACCGCCGCCCTTTTCCCCCTCACACGGCTGTCATATTCCCGCCGATCCCGCAAATCCCACGATCTTGGCCCCTTAGCCCGCTTCGCCACGAAGCCCCGCAGCCGCCTTCCACAAAAAGACCCCCTTTCTGCACAGCCATCCTCCGTTGCGGTCCTGCCCCTTTCCCCTTACTCTTGCTAGGTCATGGGGAAAGTCCTCGCGGTGGTCAATCAGAAGGGCGGCGTGGGCAAAACCACCACCGCCATCAACCTTTCCGCCGCGCTGGCCCTCGAAGGTCTTCACGTCCTTTTGGTCGACTGCGACCCCCAGGCCAATTCCAGTGGCGGCTACGGAATCGCCCGCAGCGATGAGCGCCGCTCCTCCTACGAAGTCCTCATGGGCGAGGCCACCATCGAAGAAGTGGCCCTCCCCACCGAAATCCCGTCGCTGAAGCTGGTCCCGTCGAACAAGAACCTTTCCGGGGCCAACATCGAGCTCATTCAGATGGAGCGCCGCACCTTCCGCCTGCGCGAAGCCCTCGAGAAGATCCGCGACTTCTACCAGTTCATCATCCTCGATTGCCCGCCGGCCCTCGACCTGCTCACCCTCAACGCCCTCGTCGCCGCCGATCGCCTCATTGTTCCCATGCAGGCCGAATACTTCGCGCTCGAAGGCATCAGCGAGCTGGTGCAGACGCTCGCCCGGGTCCGCGAGGCCTGGAACCCCAACCTCGAAATCGAGGGCGTCCTGCTCACCATGTTCGACGACCGCACCAACCTGGCCCAGCAGGTCTCGCAGAACCTGCGCGATTTCTTCAAGGACAAGCTCCTCCGCACCACCATCCCCCGCAACGTGCGCCTCGCCGAGGCGCCCAGCTACGGTAAGCCGGTCCTGCTCTATGATCCGAAGTCGCGGGGCGCGGAGAGCTACGCCGAGCTGGCCTCCGAGCTGCTGGAACGCAACGGGATCGAGTCTCCGGCCGCGCGGGAACGCAAGGCCGCGGCAGCCAGCAAGCCGGAAATCACAGTGAAGTTCTGGCCCTATGGGACGGGCGCGCGGTAGCCGCGCCCCGAAAGGCACAAAAGCATGCAGACCACGACCGAAGCTCCAAAACGCAAAGCCCTGGGCAAGGGCCTCGAATCCCTGCTGCCCCGCGTCCAGGCGGTTGCCGAGCCCACGCCCACCCCCGCTGTAGAAACGGGCAAGCCCCGGGAGATTCCCGTCGACGACATCGACCGCAGCCCGTATCAGACGCGATCCCACTTCGACGAGGCGCAGCTTGCCGAGCTCGCGGCCTCGATCTCCGCCACCGGCGTCGTCCAGCCCATCATTGTCCGTCCCCTGGCTGGAGGCCGCTTTCAGCTGATCGCGGGCGAGCGCCGCTGGCTCGCTTCCCGGCGTGCCGGCCACGCGACCATCCCCGCCATAGTCCGCCACGCCTCCGACGAGCAGGCGATGGAGATGACCATCGTCGAGAACCTCCAGCGCACCGACCTCAACCCCATGGAGCAGGCCCGCGCCTACGAGCGGCTCTCTCGCGAGTTCCAGCTCACCCAGGAGCAGATGGCGAAGCGCACCGGCAAAGATCGCGCTTCCGTCGCCAATTTCCTGCGTCTCCTTCGCCTGCCCGTCGAGGTCCAGAGCCAGGTCGAAGCCGGCGCCCTCACCTTCGGCCATGCCCGCGCTCTTCTGGCGCTCGAAGACCCAGACGCGATCCTCAAAGCCGCCCAAAAGGTCGTCGCTCTGGCCCTCTCCGTCCGTCAGACGGAGAGCCACGTCCAGGCCATCCTGAACCCCGAAAGAAAGCCAGCGAAAAGCGAACAAAAGGAAAAACCTCAGGATCCGAACGTCCATGACGTGCAAACCCAGCTCCAGCAGGCTCTCGGCATGAAGGTGCGCATCGAGGACCGCAAGGGCCGCGGCCGCATCATCATCGAATACGCCCGTCTGGAGGAGTTCGACCGCCTGCTGGAAATACTGCAGACGAAACAATAAGTCAATTGTTTTGTGTTGATTGAATCCTAAGCTTTCTGGAATGCATCGCGGAGCGCCCGCGCTGTTCCCACTGGGGAATACCGTCGCAGATAGCAGGGATAGCAGCGGGCCGCGATGGCCTCTTTCTCGGCCGCAGCAGCTCCAGCCAGTGCCGCAGCAGCCGCTCCGTTCCTTCCGGAGTGTCGTCGTCCACCAGGCCCACGGCCTCCTCCTGCACCTCAGGCCAGATGTTCACCTGGTCGCTGATGAGCACTGGCCGGCCAACCGCCAGCGACTCCGCCACCACAATGCCTAGTCTCCTGATGCGACGGCAAAACAAAGGCCTCCGCTGCCCGCAGCGCGCCCCACTTGGCGTCGCCCGTCACCATCCCCGGCCAGTGGACGCGATCCCCAATGCCCAGGCTCGCCGCCATTTGCTGCAGCGTCGCCTGCCAGCCCAGTTGGTCCGGACCCGCCACCACCAGATGCAGCTCCGGGCCCAACTTGCGGCGGTGGCGAAGGCTCGCAGCAGTAGATCGCAGCCCTTTTCCTCGTGTAAGCGACCCAGAAACACAGATACGGGTCGTCCCCGCAGTCCGGGAGATTGCTGAAACCATGCCGCGAGCTGCGCCTCCGCCGTGCTCGAAGGCTCACTGGAGCTGTACAGGACCACCAAGTTATTCCACGCACTCGGGCGAAAGCTGGTCGCGGCCAGATCCCGCTCCGACTCGCTGGTGAAGAAGACGTAGCGCGCATCGCGCAGCATCCTGTACTGAACGGGCCAATAGATCAGCTTTTTCAGGTGCTTCCGCGGGTACTTGCGATTGAACCAGGGATCCAGCGCGCCATGCGGAAACACGCCATACGGCTTACCCGCCTCGCGTGCCGCGCTCCGCACGGCCAGGCCCGGCCAGCTCCAGATGCCATGGGTGACCACTGCATCGAACCGGCCTCATTCTGCCGCAGCCACTGCCGCAGCTTCCAGGAAAAGCTAAAGCCGCCTGACCCGGACCCAGAGCATGAAGAGGGAAATCAATGTCGCGCAGAAATTCGGCGCCCGGATCGTCCAGGCACGCCACTTCCACCTTCACATCGATCTGGCGGTAAGCTCTCGCAATCTGGCGCACCGCGTTCGGCGGTCCTCCGTGCGAAGGGTCCAGGCTGCTGATGACATGAAGGAGTTGCACCCGGCCAGTCTATAACGACCTCAGATCCTCCCCAGATCCAGCCCGGTTCACGCGATGACGGTTGTTGCGGCCCGGTATCCACGATAGGATGAGGCTACTTCCAGGCGCTTTTGGCGAGCCACCGCGGCAGTGCCGGCCGTTCTCGCTCGATCCGGTGCTCCGTCTGTCCCGTTTGCTTCGGAAGCATCGTGCGGGCGCTGCGCGGCGCGATCCAGGAACACAGGCGCGGTGCCCAGGTTCACTCCACTCGCAGGTTGCTCATCGGCATGAGCCCCTCCGGAGGTTTTGGCTCTCAATGTGCGGAATTGCAGGAATCCTCGTCTACCAGGACGCTCCCACGTTGCAGGTGGGCGAGACTCTGGCCGCCATGTCCGAGCGGCTTCGCGTGCGCGGCCCGGATGCGTCGGGCGCCTGGCGTTCGCCTTCCGGCATGCTGCATTTCGCTCATCGGCGTCTCTCCATCATCGATCTCAGCGCCCGCTCCGACCAGCCTCTCCATTCTGCCGACGGGCGCTACACCATCGTCTTCAATGGCGAAATCTACAACTACCAGGACCTGCGAGCCCAGCTTCAGCAAAAGGGCTGCGTCTTCACCACCACCGGCGACACTGAGGTTCTGCTCCAGATGTACGCCCAGTACGGCGCCGCCATGCTGGACCAACTGCGTGGCATGTATGCCTTCGCCATCTGGGACGAACACGAGCAACAGCTCTTTCTGGCGCGCGATCCGCTCGGCATCAAGCCGCTGTACTATGCGCAGGCGAATGGGTGCCTGCACTTCGCCTCGCAGGCCAAAGCCCTGCTCGACGTTCCCGGCGTCGACCTGAGTCCGCAGCCCGCCGGCCATGTTGGGTTTTTTGTGTGGGGATCCGTTCCCGAGCCCTGGACCCTCTACCGCGGCATCTTCTCCTGCCCCAGCGGAACCTGGATTCTCGCCGGAACGCGAGGCATCCGCGAAACGCGGCAGTTCGCCTCTTCGGCCGAAGAATGTATCCGCTTCTCGCCCGATCAGATTCCTCGCACTGAGGCGGAATGCACGGAGCGCCTGCACGCCGCGCTCGAAGAGAGCGTCCGCGTGCACGAGATCGCCGACGTTCCTGTGGGCATCTTTCTTTCCGCCGGCATCGATTCGGGCATGATGGCCTCGCTCGCCTCAGAGCGCTCCGACCGCCTGGAGGCGCTCACGCTTGGCTTCGATTTGCTGAGAGGAACGCCCAGCGATGAAACCGTGCTGGCTACGGCGGTCGCGCGGCATTACGGCCTGCCGCAGAGACTCGAATTCATCGACCGCAGCGTCTTTCACGACGAGTGCGATCGCCTGCTCGACACCATGGATCAGCCGACCATCGATGGTGTGAACACGTACTTCGTCAGCCGCCTGGCCAAACAAATGGGCTTCAAGGTGGCGCTCAGCGGCCTCGGTGGAGACGAGCTCTTCGCCGGTTATCCCAGCTTCCGCAATATTCCGTCCACCGTCCATGCGCTGGGGCTCTTCAGCCGCGTGCCTGCGCTCGGCCGCGGATGGAGAGTACTCACCGCGCCCGTCGTCTCTCGCCTGACCTCGCCGAAATACGCCAGCCTGCTCGAGTACGGCGGCACGTGGGGCGGAGCTTATCTGCTGCGCCGCGGGTTATTCATGCCCTGGGAGCTGTCGCAGTTTCTCGATCCCGAACTGGTTCGCACCGGATGGCGCGATCTCGGCTCTGTGGAACAAATGAATACGCTGCTCCGGCCTTTCCGCGAAATGAAGAATGTGCCGCAGGAACAATCCGATTGGCTGCGCGTCTCCGCGCTCGAAACCAGCTATTACATGCGGAGCCAGTTGCTGCGCGACGCGGACTGGGCCGGCATGGCGCATTCCATTGAGATTCGAGTGCCGCTGGTCGATATGACCCTGCTGCGCCAGTTGGCGCCTCTGCGCGCCAGCCGCTTTGCTCCGCACAAGCCAGGCGTGGCCAACTGCCTCAAAAAGCCGCTGCCCCAGGAGATTCTGTCGCGGCCCAAAACCGGCTTCAGTGTCCCGGTTCGCGAATGGATGCACGGTCCGCTCACGCGCGGGCTGCGTTCCTGGGCGAAATACGTCTACTCCTCGTTGTACGGCGCTTTGCCTTCGGCCGCTGAAGAAGTCACCGCGGCGCACTGAGGCACGGCGGGCGTCAGCCCAGGTATCGGACATCCAGCAGCGTGCAGTCGTCCGCCGCCGCTATCGATCCGCAGAAGTTCTGCACCGCAGCGCAAATCTGCTCCAGAGAAGCATCCGCGAATTCGGGTGTCTCCAGCCGCTCTTCGCCAAAAAAGCTGCCCTCCCCGCATTCCGATTCCGTTACGCCGTCGGTGACCACCAGAACCCTGTCCCCAGGATTCAGCCGCACCGTGCCGGCGTGGAACGGCGCATCCTCCAGCAGGCCCACAGGAACATTTGATTCCGCAAGCCGCGTGCAATCCCCGCTGTAGAGATACGGCGGCACATGCCCGCAGTTGATGTACTCGAGCGTGCCGTCGCGCGCGATGCGCAGGATCGCCAGCGTCGCGTACTTCCCCGTGTTCTTGCCGCAGATGTAGCGATTCACCACCTCGGCGATCGTGTTCAGCGGCTGCCCCGCCGCCAGTTGCGCGTACACCAGCCCCTGCAGCGTGGAAGCCAGAATCGCCGCGGAGATTCCCTTGCCGGAGATGTCGGCCACCACCATGGAGAGCGAATCGCTGTTCTCCACGATGTCGAAGAAATCTCCTCCCACTTCCCGGCACGCCACCGATAGCGCCGAAACCTTCGCCCATTCGAGGGAGGGGATCCGCGCCCGCATCAGGCTCTGCTGGATATTCGCCGCAATGGTCAGCTCTTCGCGATAGCGCCGTTCCCGTTCCTCTGAGATCGCCAGTTGCGCGTTGTCGATGAGCGCCGCCGCGTCGGTGGCGATCGTCCGCAGCAGGTCGCTGTCGATCTGGGTCAGGCTTCCCGGCCGCAGGCGGCTGTCCAGGTAGAGCAGTCCCAGCAAATCGTTATCGCGTCCGGACGAGCCTGCCCGCCGCTTGCGCAGCGGAATGCAGATCACGCTGCGGATGCTGTGCGCCACGATCGATGCGCTCCGCACTTCCTGGTTCGTGCTCAGCGTGTCCGTTACGATGTATTCGCTCGATGTGCTCACCGCCTGGCGGATCGCGCCATGCGACAGTGTCGAGTCGTCGGTGAGCGGATTGCCCTGTTCGTCGCGCCCCTGCGCCAGGTTCAGCTGGCCGGCCGCATCGCACAGAAAAACGTAGCCGCGCTCGTTGCCCGTCAGCTGCAGCGTGGTTTCCAGCAGCGCGTCCAGGATCTCCTCCACCGCGCCAAACGTCTTCAGCTTCCGCGCCGACTCGAAAAACCAACGCAGCTTTTCCAGTGCCGACGCCGATGTGCCGACCTCCGGAATCTGGCTGATGATGTCCCGAATCGTCGAGTTGGACGTGTTCTCTGTCGCGCCAATGCGGAAAATCGGCCCCTCGACCGAACCGAACTGCACCGCGTCGCTTTCCGCGATGGCTTGTCGCGGCGCGGCCGGTTTGCCGTTGATGAACGTGCCGTGCCGGCTGCCCAGATCCACCACCCGGCACGTTCCGTCTTCCACAATCAATTCCGCGTGTCGCCGCGAAACCCACGCGTACGCCAGCACCAGATCGTTCTCTGCCAGCCGCCCCACCGTAAACGGCGAGTGAGCGATGACACCTTTCCTTCGATTGGCGCCGTCCACAAGCAGGAACGGCACGGGCGGTACGCTGCTAGGCATGTCGCCAGATTATAGGACACGCTGCCATCGCTCCGCCGGAATTGCAGCGAGCGAGCGTCTTACCGGCTGAACAGCAGGCGCCGCGTCAGCCACAGGCTGGCCACAGGAATCACGAATGCCAGCAGGGTCCACAGAGCCGTGGGACTGTCGGCGCGACCCAGGATCGTCGTCAGCAGCGCCCTTAAATCGAATGCCGAAGCTGAGGGGGCCGTGGCCGGCATCCGGCCCAGCACCCAGAGATCGGCGCCCGCAAAACCCACCAGCGCCACGATCCCCGCGATTATCCCCGGCAGCGCGCGCTTCCACGGGAAATGCAGCGGCGCCGGATCCTCGCTCCGCACCGCCGCCATCACCGAATCCGTGAAACCCAGCGACGGCAGCAGGCTGTCGCGCTCTTCGCTCAGCGCCCGGTCCAGTGCCCGGTCCAGCGTCCCGTCCAGATCATCCTTCTGTTGCGGCGTCTTCATCGCGCCTCCTTTGGATGCGGTGTCATCGGCGCGGCTCCTCGCGTTCTCTGCGGCCGGGATAATTTGCTGCGCAGCAATTCCCGCCCGCGGAACAGCCGCGCCTTCACCGTTCCTTCCGGCACCCTCAGCGTCCGCGCCGCCGCCGGAATGTCCTGATCGTGAAAATAAAAGAGCAGCACCGCATCGCGATACTTCTCCGGCAGGGCCAGCACCGCGCGGCGCAGCCCTTCGTCCCGGCACGCCGCATCCAGAGCCGCTTCCGTGTCGCACACATCGGCGGGTTCGGCAATCTCATCCAGCGACTGCATCGTTGCCGGAATCCGCCGCAGCTCCGTCCGGTAGACGTTCATCGCCAGCGCGAACAGCCAGGTGGAAAACGCTGCCTCGCCGCGCCACTGCGCCAGATTGCGAAAGGCCCGCAGAAACGCTTCCTGCGCCATCTCTTCCGCGCGGCCGCGATCCCGGCAAAACCGCCACGCCAGATTCACCAGCGGTGTCTGCCAGCGCCGTACCAATCCCGCGAACGCCGAGGTGTCGCCGGCCAGAACTGCGCTCACCAGGCCTCGGTCCTCGTCGATTGTCGATGTGCCATCCACTCTCGCGTTCCTGCCTGTATGACCTGGCCTTATGGTGCGCGGTTGCGTTATTTCTGTCGAGCTTCTTCCGAAAAGAATTTTGCAACCGTAACTCCCAGTCCCCGGTCGTACCGGGTGTAGCGGACAGGAAGACGTCCGCAAAGGGAGGAGCACATATATGTCGAGCGCAGATTCGATTGGAGCGATGGCATTGTTCGCATTTCTGGCCGTTAGCGCGGTAGTGCTGTTCTCGTTCATCGCCGTGGTGTCCTGGTCGGACCACCGGCGCAGGGAACGGGAGAGCTACTACCACAATGACATGCTGAAGAAGCTTGCCGAGTCCTCGGGAGCGGGAGCCTCTGCGGCCCTGGAGCTTCTGCGCGAAGACGCTCGCCTGCGCGCTCTGCGCAAGCGTCAGGACATGAAGGTCGGCGGGGTTGTTCTCGTCGCGGTGGGCATCGGGATTATTCCCTTTCTGCATGCGCTCATCCCGCACGCCCCCATCTACATGGTGGGCATCCTGCTCTTGCTCATGGGTTTTGGTTTGTTCGGCAGCTCGTACTTCCTCCAGGCGCCTGCGGAATAATGTCCTCCAGTCGGCGGCGTGCCCCGCCGCCTGGCTCGCCTGAAACCGTCTCTTTTGCCGACGCCATACAAGGCAGCCCGCCCTCAACACGCCGGCGCCGTCTCGGCATGGCCCGCGGTTCCCTCGCCTGGTTGCCTCCCCTGTGAAGTCGTTCCGCTCCCGCGCCTCTCAAAAAAAATCCAGCCCGCCGCCCAGGCAGCCACCGGCATCCATAGTAAAGAGACAGCACGATCGGCAAATTCACCAGCAACTCACCATTTCACCCTCGAAGGGAGAGTTATGAACGACGTTGTCAATGAAATCACGAAGCCATTCCACATGAGCGAAACCGAGCAGAAGATCCGCTACGGAATCGGCGCCGCTGCGGCGGCCACCGCCATCTTCGCGCCCCTCGGCTACAAGTGGAAGGGCATCCTCACCGCGGTTGCGGCCGAAACCATTCTCTCCGCCGTCTACGGCGTTTCGCCCGGCAGACGCTTGCTGCACGTCTAAGCCCTGCCTGCGCTCACGAGCAAATCCGGGCCGGAAGAAACCCGACTCGGGCCATCGCCTGCCTGGTTTTGCTCGAAGGCAATCCGTCCTCGGAACGACGAGCCCACCGAATGTCCTTCTTCAGATCCCTTGCACTCAACGGAATCCTGATCGCCATCCTCGCCCAGGGTCTCATTGGGATCTCCCTCGTGTGGGACAAAGTCCTCCTCCGCCGCACCGGGCTGCAGAACCTCGTCTCCTATGTCTTCTGGCTGGGAGCCATCAGCATCTTCGGCCTGCTGCTCATCCCGTTTGGCTTCCACATGCCGTCGCTGGGCATTGCCGGCATCGCCCTGCTCGCGGGTTTCTGCGACCTTCTCGCCAGCTACTTTTACTATGCCGCGCTCAAGGCTGGCGAAGCCTCCGAGGAGCTCGCCGCCATGGGCGGATTCGCCCCCGTCGCCACCGTCGCGCTCTCCATTCCGTTGCTCGGCGTCAACCTCACCGGACAGGTTTTAGGCTTCGCCCTGATGACCCTCGGCGGCTTCGTCATGTTCTTTGCGGAAAAGCTGCCGCTGCGCAAAATGCTGCCGCGCGTCATCGCCGCCGCCGTGCTCTTCGGCCTCACCGACGTGCTCCAGAAGATCGCCTTCAACCACACCAAATTCGTCAGCGGCTACGTCTTCTTCACCATCGGAACCTTCCTCGGCGCAGTCGCGCTGTTGCTGCGCCCCTCGTGGCGGCGCCAAATCTTCCAAAACTCCGAAGAGGCCCCACCGCGCAGCAAGGTCGGCTACATGCTCAATCGGTTCATGGCGGGCGTGGGATCCTTCCTCGTCGTCTTTGCCGTCAGCCGCACCGCACCCTCCATGGTGGAAGCCATTTCCGGCGTGCGCTACGTCGTCATCTTCTTCGGCGCCTTCGCCATCACGCGCTGGCGCTCGCAATGGTTTCGCGAGGACTTTACCCCTCGTGCCCTGGCCATCAAGGCGGTGGGAACCGCTCTTGTCGTGGCTGGCCTTGTAATGGTTGGCATGCACGGAGGCCATGCCGGAGGCGGCGGACCCAGCTGATGGTTAGTGATGGATCGCGACTGCGTGCGCAGCGGGTTCGCCGTGCAGGCCGGGCGCGCTCACTGAACCCACTGTCGCGGCCCGGGACGCCGGCATCGCCGGCTTTCCATTCGGCAGATTCGTCCCCGCGCCGGACGTCACCGTGAGAATCACGCCCGCGGTCACGCACAGCACGCCCGCCCAGCGTTTCCACGGCACCCGCTCCCGCAGCAGGAACCGCGCGCCGATCGTATCCACCACAAATCCCAGCGCCGTCGCCGGAACTGCGATGCTGAGTGGCGCGACGGAAAGCAGCGTCAGCAGCGAGAAGAACGCCGTCGCGTAGCATACGCCACCCAGGATCACCAGCCGCCGCGTGACGATGTACCGGATCGCCCGCACCATCCCCGACGGGCCGAAATCGCTCAGCTCCCCTCCCTGCGACATGCCCCGCGCGCACAGAATGTCGCCCGCCGAGCTGCTGAACACCGTCAGCAGAATGAGGCTCCACTGCATCATGCCGGATTCTCCCGGGGATGCGCTTTCGTCGTCACCGGCGTCTCCGCCACCAGCGCCACGCCGCCGGTGATCAGCAGGACGCCCAGCCATCGCGCCCAGTGCACGTGCTCGCCCAGCACAAATTCGCCCAGCATCGTCGTCAGCGCGTACGACGACGCGGTGCAGGGAATCACGAAGCTCAGATCCGCCCAGCTAAACAGCGAGATCTGCGCCAGCGTGTAGACCGCCGACAGCGCCGCTCCCGGAATCAGGAACGGATTCGTCAGCAGTCCCAGCAGATAATGCGCCAGCGCCACATGCTGGAATGCCGGCATGCCGTCCATGCCCAGCGCCAGCATCAGGTTCCCGAAGCTGTTGGCGATCACCGCAATGCCAATGAACAGGATGGTCTTGGAGACCCGAGGGTTCGGCCTGGAGACGCTCATCACATCTCTGTTGGAGGACGAGAAGATTGCGCCAAGTTGCTGCGCTGGCGCAATTCGCACGTCAGCCCGGCTCAATCGGCGATTTCTCGCCGGGAGCACGCGTCAGAGGCAACCCCCGCGAGCCGCGCTCGATTCGCCGGCCCAGGGGACCACACAGGCTATGGGTGAGGAACTCGGTCCTTCGCCGGGCCCTGCTACTTCTGCAGGTGTTGCCGGATGTAGACGACCACGTCGTGAATCTGTGCGTCCGTCAGCTTGCCTTTGTACGCAGGCATCTTGCCTTTGCCGTTATTGACGGATGCGAGCATCTCGGCTTCTGACAGCTTCGCCACCGCCGGCGACTTGAACGACGGAACGCTCATCATCTTCGCCACCGGAGTAGTTGCCAGGCCGTCCTGCCCGTGGCACATCGCGCATTTCGCCTTATAAACCTGCTCCCCATTGCTCTGCGCCAACGCGGGCACAGCAAGGGCGGCCACAAGCAATCCGAGAGACCACAACCGCAAGCTACGATTCACAGGTATTCTCCTTTGGGGGTCGATGACGACGTGCTGGGGCACACACCAGTACTCTACTCTCTTCCGATACCCATCCCGGGCTGCGGCGGCAAATCCGAACGTCGTTCAGCGCGCCTTGATCAACTCCAGCGTCAGGGGTTCCCGGTTTTTCTCGATCAGCCTGTCGACACCCCCCAGAACCCGCACATACGCAAAGAAGCTCACGGCAGCCAGCGCCAGCAGGACCGGCGTCGCCATCCACGGCCTGCCCAGCAATGCAAATGGCACAACGACCGCTGCGCCAATGCCAAAGGTCGCGAGTTGAATGAGCATGCTCAGCATCGCGTTGCCCAATGCTCCCCGCTCGGCCCGCATCCGCGTCAGGTTCGCCTTATAGGGCATGGTCACCGAAAGCGTATTGCCGGCAGCGAAATTCACCGGCAGCGCGAACAGGATCCACGCCACCGTGGCCGCGAAGACGCTTGGCGCAGGCCATCCGAACCGGAAGAGGATCATCCCGCTAATCAGCGCCGCCTCCAGCGCGAACACCGCCGCGTGCAGCGCGTTCTTGCCCAGCACGATGGTGCGCACTGGCGTGGGAGACAGAAAATAAAACTGCATCCCCTCGCCCTCGCCGCCGAAATTGTTGTAGATCAGCCGCGTCAGTCCCAGAAACGCCCACATCAGCCCCAGCGGGAGCGCATATTTGACCGCGATGTTGGCAACACCGCTCTGCCGGTAGGTGCTGCTGAACAGAAACACCATCACCGGCGGTACGGCCAGAGAGTAGATCATGGGTCCGCTGCGCAGCAGGTAGCGCAGGTCCTTTTCGAACACCGCCGCAACAGCGCCAGAAAAATTAAAGCTCGGCCGGCGGCGGACACTTGCGCGTGCCTGGGCCGTCACGCGCCGCGGCGCCTCGCTCAGGTTTTCGCCCTGACTCTCCGCGCGCAGGCGGATGGTCAGCATGCCTCCGGCGGCCAAACTCCACACCAGCAGCGCGATCAGCGACTCGCCTCCCTCAAGGCGCCGAGCCTGGCTCGCCTCCAGCACCGACGCGCTCGCCACGCCCGGCGGAAATGCTCCTTCGACCGCCATGGCCTTGTCCGAGACGCGGACCACCGTAGCCCGCTTCAGCCCGAACGGCAGCTTGCCGTTGTAGTGGTTGAACGCGGGGTTCATCATCTGCGCGCCCAGCGCCAGAAACAGGAACACCCCCGTCGCAATCTCGCGCGTCCGCCGCTGCGCCATCCACCGTTCCACCCACGCCAGAATCGCGCGGGAGAGCAGCAGGTTGAAGAGCGCGAAGATCGCCAGCACGCTGCCCGCCCAAACCAGCAAGTCCGGCCGCGCCACGCTGATGCCGATCCACACGGCCATGCACCACAGCGCGCCGATAATCGACGAGGGACTGATGAGCCCGTACAGCAGATACAGCAGAACCCACGAGCCAAAGCTGAGCGGGTAGCGCAGCAGGTGGTTCATCTCAGGATTCTGCCCGGCCATTGCCGGCGCCATCGCCGACAGGAATTGCCAGATCAGGCACACCGCCCAGAATTCAGCCGTGATGCCGAGCGGATGATTCTGGCTGAGAGCGGCCCATGCGCCAAAGCCCAGCCCAACTGCCGGCCCCAGCGCGATCGCCAGGCCGACCACGTAGGACATGATCGTGGCGCCAAAATCCAGCCCGCCGCGCCGCGAGCGCAGCGAGTGGGCAAAGATCCGCAGCCGCGCCCACGCCAGCGCCGCATATTGCTGCCGCGCCAGCCGCGAAGCGAACCCGTACCGGCTCCGCCTGCTGTTCTCTACGCCAGCCACGAAAGCTCCTGCAGCGCTTCCTCGCTGCCGCCTTCCGCTCCTCCCACAATGCGCAGGAAGATTTCCTCGAGCGTCAGCTTCTCGTGGATTGTGTCGTCCGCCAGCGCCACGCCCGCGCGCAGTTCTTCCAGCGAGCCGTTCGCGACCAACCGCCCTTTGTTGATGATGGCCACGTGGCTGCACAGCCGCTCCACAATCTCCAGCACGTGCGACGTCAGAAAGATCGTCGCTCCGCGCTCCGTCATGCGCTGCAGCATGGTTTTCAGCGTGCCCGCGGCCAGCGCATCCACGCCCTCGAACGGCTCGTCCAGAAACAGCACTTTCGGCCCGTGAATCACTGCCGCTGCCAGCGCCAGCTTCTTCTGCATCCCATGCGAGAAATCCGTCACCAGCTTTTTGGGCTCGTTCGCCAGATTCATGAAGTCCAGCAGCTCTTCCGTGCGCCCGTTCACCGTGTCGCGATCCAGCCCGTACATGCGCCCCACAAACCGCAGATACTCTGACGCGGTCAGCCGTCCAAACAGCGCCAGCCCCTCGGGAACCACCCCGATCTGCCGCTTCACCTCAATCGGATGAGCCGCAAAATCCAGTCCCAGCACCTCGATCTGCCCGGCCGTCGGCGCCAGCAGCCCGGTGAGCATCTTGATCGTCGTGGATTTCCCCGCGCCGTTCGGCCCCAGGAACCCGAAGAACTGCCCCCGCGCCACGTCCAGGGTCACCTGGTCGACGGCGGTGAACTCCCCAAAGCGGCGCGTCAGGCCGCGCGTTGATATTGCTGGAACTGGCCCCATCATCGCGCGGCACCCACACGAGGTTCGAATGCGACCCGCAATCGAAGCGGGTCGCAGGATGGTCGGGGAAGCGAAAGGCCTCGCGATGGGGCCAGTTCTGGTGTCTCCATTTTGAGCCAAGCATAGCACCCGGCCCGCACCGCCCGTCATCCGGCTTTCGGGGGATTAGGCGCGCCCGCTCCCGGCGCTCCTGCGCCTCCGTTGCACCCACCGCGCCAGCCGATACGCATAGATCAGCAGATTCCCGCAGCACACCCCGGTCGCGCCCCAAATGATCACGGAAACCGGCACATTCGGGTACACAATGGCGTCCAGATAATGCACCAGGAAGCTGCCGTGCCACACCGCCATCCCGGCCTTCATCTCCAGACCCTGCTCCAGCATCGTCAGCGGGCACGGCCACGGGCCGGCATCGACGATCACGCCCCACGCCAGCGAGCCCAGGTGGAACGCCGTCAGCCATGGCCGTCCGCGCGTGAAGAACGCGCCCACGATCACCCACAGGATCCAAAGCAGATGGATCGCCAGCACCAGTGCCACAAGCGCCCGCATATCCAAATCATAGGTCCGCCACCCCGGGCGATTTCCCCCGCTCGCTTACACTGAAGGAGAAAATGTTCTTCCGCACCGACGATCTCCGCATCCGTTCCACCAAAGTCGTCCTGCCCCCGGTGTTTCTTGAAGAAGAAATGCCGGTCTCCGAGGCGGCTTCGGCCACGGTCTTCCACGCGCGCCGCGAAATCGTCGACATTCTCAACGCCCGCGATCCCCGCCTCCTCGTCGTCGCCGGCCCCTGCTCCATCCACGATCCCAGCGCCGCCCGTGACTACGCCCGCCTCCTCAAAGACGCCGCGGCGGAATTCTCTCGCGAGCTGCGCCTCGTCATGCGCGTCTATTTTGAGAAGCCGCGCACCACCCTCGGCTGGAAAGGCCTCATCAACGATCCCTTCCTCGACGAGTCGTTCCGCATCAACGACGGTCTGCGCCTCGCGCGCCGGCTGCTCCTCGATCTTGCCGAGATGGGCGTTCCCGCCGGAACCGAATTCCTCGACATGATTTCCCCGCAGTACGTCGCCGAACTCGTCAGCTGGGGCGCTATCGGCGCGCGCACCACCGAAAGCCAGGGCCATCGCCAGCTTGCCTCCGGTCTCTCGTGCCCCGTCGGCTTCAAAAACGGCACCTCCGGCAACGTGCAAATCGCTATTGAGGCCATCCTCTCCGCCGGCCATCCGCATACCTTCCTCGGCCACTCGAAGTACGGCCAGTCGGCCATCCTGTTCACCTCTGGCAACTCTGACTGCCACATCATCCTGCGCGGCGGCCGCCAGACCGTGAACTACGACTCCGCTTCCGTCCAGGAAACCTGCCGCCTGCTCGACCAGTCCGGCCTGCCGCAGCGCGTCATGATCGACTGCAGCCACGCCAACAGCGGCAAGGACTACACGCGCCAGCCCACCGTCTGCCGCGACGTCGCCGCGCAAATCGCCGCCGGTGACCGCCGCATCGTCGGCCTCATGCTCGAAAGCAATCTGGTCGCGGGCGCGCAGAAGCTCGTCCCTGGCCGCGAGCTCGTCTACGGCCAAAGCATCACCGACGCCTGCATGGACTGGAAGCAAACCCGCGAACTGCTCGCCGAACTGGCGCAGGCCGTGCGCGCCGGACGCCTCGCGCCCGACGAATCCCCCGTCGCCGTGGCGGATCGGGCGTAGAGAGGATTCTCGTGTCGCGATTTGCCGAACCCATGGCCCGCCTGATCGAGGAGCTGCGCAAGCTGCCCGGCGTCGGATCGAAATCCGCCCAGCGCCTCGCCTTTTACATCCTGCGCTCGCCGGAGGAAGACGCCGGCGCGCTCGCCGACGCGGTATCCGCGACGTCCGCGAGCGCGCCGGCGTCTTCCTCCGGCGAGCGCAGGATGTAAAAGGCGAGGCGCTGGGCGGATTTCGATCCGACGCCGGGCAGCTTGCGCAGCTCCTCGATCAGGCGGGCCATGGGTTCGGCAAATCGCGACACGATTTCCTTCTCTACGCCCGATCCGCCGCGGCGACGAGATCGTCGGGCGCGAGGCGTCCGCGCGCGCGGACTGCGGAGAGTTCGGCGAGCGGTTCGTGGGTTTCCTTCCAGTCGATGCAGGCGTCGGTGATGCTCTGGCCGTAGACCAGTGGCTTGCCGGGGACGAGCTTCTGCGCGCCCGCCACCAGATTGCTCTCGATCATGACGCCGATGATGCGGCGGTTTCCGGCGGCAATCTGCGCGGCGACATCGTGGCAGACGAGGGCCTGGCGGCGTGTAGTCCTTGTTGCTGTTGGCGTGGCTGCAAGTCGATCATGATGCGCGGCGCGATGCCGGCTTTTTCCATCTGCGCTGCGGTCTCGGCTACGGCAGTCGGCGTCGTAATTGACCGTCTTGCGGCCGCCGCGCAGGATGATGTGGCAGTCCGGATTGCCGGTGGTGAACAAGATGGCCGACTGCCCGTGCTTGGTGTGGCCGAGGAAGGTGTGCGGATGGGCGGCGGAGACGATCGCGTCGATGGCGATTTGCACGTTGCCGGAGGTTGCCGTTCTTGAAGCCGACCGGGCAGGAAAGCCCGGAGACAAGCTGGCGATGGACCTGGCTCTCGGTGGTGCGCGCGCCGATCGCTCCCCAACTGACCAGGCCGGCGACGTACTGCGGTGAGATCATGTCGAGGAACTCGGTCCCGGCGGGAACGCCCATCTCGGCGAGATCGAGCAGCAGGTGGCGCGCCAGGCGCAGGCCGTCGTTGATGCGGAACGACTCGTCGAGATGCGGATCGTTGATCAGGCCCTTCCAGCCGATGGTGGTGCGCGGCTTCTCAAAATAGACGCGCATGACGATGCGCAGCTCGTCGGAGAACTCGGCGATGGCGCTCTTGAGCAGGCCCGCATATTCTCGCGCCGCCTTGGTGTCGTGAATGGAGCAGGGGCCGACGACAACCAGCAGGCGGGGATCGCTGCCTTTCAGGATGTTGACAATCTCGTTCCTGGCTTGAAAAACGGTCGAGGAAGCCCGCTCGGTCGCCGGCAACTCTTCTTCAAGAAAAACGGGCGGAAGGACGACTTTGGTGGATTGAATACGAAGATCATCTGTGCGGATGAACATTGTCTCCTTCAGTGTAAGCGAGCGGGAGACTCCCCCAGGGTGGCGGACCCTTATCATTTGGATATGCGGACGCTTGTGGCACTGGTGGCTGGCGATCCATCTGCTTTCAAATAATGTAGGAGATCGTGGGCACGTTCTTCACGCGCGGACGGCCAATGGCTGACGGCGTTGGCCACGTGGGCTCGCTACGGCGTAGGACATGATCGTCAATTCCAGCCAGTGGCCGTCCCCGCTGACGATGCTGGAGCAGGGTCTGGAGATGGAGGTAGGAGCGTCGGTGTGGCACGGCAGCTTCCCGTAGGTACCGTATCTGGACGCCATTGTGTACCCAAATGTGCCGGTTTCCGTAAATACAGTTTGGGGCGCGAGACCGGGGTGTGCTGCGGGAATCTGTTGATCTATGCGTATGCCGCTGGCGCGGTCATTGCAAGGAAGGAGCAGGAGACGCAACGACGAGGGCGCGCCTAATCCCCCGAAAGCCGGATGACGGGCGGTGCGGACGAGGTTTTAGTGCTTCATCTCTTAATGGAGACACCAGAACTCGGCCCCATCGCGAGGCCTTTCCTCACCCGACCATCCTGCGACCCGCTTCGATTGCGGGGTCGCGTTCGAAGCCTCGTGTGGGTGCCGCGCGATGGAGGTGAGAGAGTTCCAGCGATCTCAACGCGCGGCCTCACGCGGCGCTTTGGCGCGTTGACCGCCGTGGAAGGTGACCCTGCGACGTGGCTGCGGGGCAGTTCTTCGGTTCTCTGGGCCGAACGGCGCGGGGAAATCCACCACCATCAAGATGCTCACCCGGCTGCTGGAGCCGACAGCCGGGAAGATCGAGATTCTGGGCCAGCCTTTGCGGCGCAGCCGCTCGAATTGAAGCGGCAGATCGGCGTGGTGCCCGAGGGCATGGCGCTGTTTGGCCGGCTCACGGCGCCCGAGTATCTGCGCTTTGTGGGCCGCATGTACGGCCTGGACAAGGAGACCACGAACCAGCGCACCGAGGAACTGCTGGACTTCATGCAACTGGCCGACGAAGCCGAAGCTGGTGACCGACTTCTCCACGGAATGCAGAAGAAGCTGGCGATGGCCGCGGCGGTGATTCACGGGCCCAAGGTGCTGTTTCTCGACGAGCCCTTCGAGGGCGTGGACGCGATTGCCGCGGGTATGTTGAAGACCATGCTGCAGGGGATGCTCAAGCGCGGCGCGACGATCTTTCTGACCACGCACGTGCTGGAGATTGTGGAGCGGCTGTGCAGTCACGTGGCCATCATCAGCGAAGGGCGGCTGGTGGCGAACGGGTCGCTTGAGGACCTGCGCGCCGGGTGTGGTGCGCGCTGCGCGGACGACACAAACCACCAAAAGCTCACCCTCGAGGAGATTTTCCTTTCAATCGTGGGAGGAGGGAGGCGGCAGCAGGAAGCGCTGCAGGAGTTATCGTGGCTGACGTAGAGAAACAGCAGGCGGAGCCGGTTACAGGGTTCACTTCGCGGTTGGCGCGGGCGCCCCTTCCAGGCGCTGGCGTGGGCGCGGCTGTGTGTCTTTTCCCACTCGCTGCGCTCGCGGCGCGGCAGTCTTTTTTTGGCGCCGCGATTCATGTCCTACGTGGTCGGCGGCTGGCGATCGCGCTGGGGCCGGCGGGTTGAGATAGGCTTTGGCACCATGGGCTTCCCTCACCAGAATCATCCGCTCGGCGTCGCGGCTGAATTCTGGACGCGTGTGCCTTGATCTGGCAATAATCCTGTCGGCGATAGCGGGGGAAATGGCCGGGCAGAGAAGATCCCTGAGATGAACCACCTGCTGCGCTACCCGCTCAGCTTTGGCTCGTGGGTTCTGCTGTTTCTGCTTTGGGCTCATCAGTCCCTCCATTATTAACGGCACGCTCAGATGCATGGCCGTGTGGACGGCATCAGCGTGGCGCGGCCGGACTTTGCTGGTTTGGGCGGGCAGCGTGCTGGCGATACTTCCGCGCTCTTCAACCTGCTGCTCTCCCGCGCGAGATTATTTAGCGCGTAGGTGGAGACGCAGTTGGATACGGCGCAGCGGCGGAAGCGAGCACAAAGAAGTTGCGACGGGGGTGTTGCCTGTTTCTGGCGCTGGGCGCGCAGCATGATGAAGCCCGCGTTTACGAGACCACTACAACGGCAAGCTGAGGTTCGACTTTAGCGCCCTCTCTGGTCCGCGTCTCGGACAAAGGCCGTGGCGGTCGAAGGAGCATTTCCGCCGGGCGTGGCGACCGCGTCGGTGTGGACGATAGCCAAGCTCGGCGCCTTGAGGGAGGCGAGTCGCTGATCGCGCTGCTGGTGTGGAATTTGGCCGCCGGAGGCATGCCGACCGTCCGCCTGCGCGCGGATAGCCAGGGCGAAAACCTGAGCGAGGCGCCGCGGCGCGTGACGGCCCAGGCACGCGCAAATGTCCGCCGCCGGCCGAGCTTTAATTTTTCTGGCGTGTTGCGGCGTGTTCGAAAAGGACCTGCGCTACCTGCTGCGCAGCGGACCCATGATCTACTCTCGCCGTACCGCCGGTGATGGTGTTTCTGTTCAGCAGCACCTACCGGCAGAGCGGTGTTGCCAACATCGCGGTCAAATATGCGCTCCCGCTGGGGCAGATGTGGGCGTTTCTGGGACTGACGCGGCTGATCTACAATTTCGGCGGCGAGGGCGAGGGGATGCAGTTTTATTTTCTGTCTCCCACGCCAGTGCGCACCATCGTGCTGGGCAAGAACGCGCTGCACGCGGCGGTCTTCGCGCTGGAGGCGGCGCTGATTAGCGGGATGATCCTCTTCCGGTTCGGATGGCCTGCGCCAAGCGTCTTCGCGGCCACGGTGGCGTGGATCCTGTTCGCGCTGCCGGTGGATCCCGCTGCCGGCAATACGCTTTCGGTGACCATGCCCTATAAGGCGAAGCTGCGCGGATGCGGGCCGAGCGGGGAGCATTGGGCAACGCGATGCTTGAGCAGGTCGACTCAACTCGCGACCTTTGGCATTGGCGCAGCGGTCGTTGTACCAGTTGCATTGCTGGGCAGGCCGTGGATGGCGACGCCGGTCCCGCGGCGCTGGCTGCCGTGAGCTTCTTTGCGTATGTGAGGGTTCTGGGGGGTGTCGACAGGCTGATCGAGAAAAACCGGGAACCCCTGACGCTCACATTAAGGCGCGCTGAACGACGTTCGGATTTGCCGCCGCAGCCCGGATGGGTATCGGAAGAGACTAGAGTACTGGTGTGTGCCCCAGCACGTTGCCATCGACCCCCAAAGGAGAATACCTGTGAATCGTAGCTTGCGGTTGTGGTCTCTCGGATTGCTTGTGGCCGCCCTTGCTGTGCCCGCGTTGGCGCAGAGCAATGGGGAGCAGGTTTATAAGGCGAAATGCGCGATGTGCCACGGGCAGGACGGCCTGACATACTCCGGTGGCGAAGATGATGAGCGTTCCGTCGTTCAAGTCGCCGGCGGTGGCGAAGCTGTCAGAAGCCGAGATGCTCGCATCCGTCAATAACGGCAAAGGCAAGATGCCTGCGTACAAAGGCAAGCTGACGGACGCACAGATTCACGACGTGGTCGTCTACATCCGGCAACACCTGCAGAAGTAACAGGGCCCGGGGAAGGACCGAGTTCCTCACCCATAGCCTGTGTGGTCCCCTGGCCGGAATCGAGCGCGGCTCGCGGGGGTTGCCTCTGACGCGTGCTCCCGGCGAGAAATCGCCGATTGAGCCGGGCTGACGTGCGAATTCGCCAGCGCAGCAACTTGGCGCAATGTTCTCGTCCTCCAACAGAGATGTGATGAGCGTCTCCAGGCCGAACCCTCGGGCCAAGACCATCCTGTTCATTGGCATTGCGGTGATCGCCAACAGCTTCGGGAACCTGATGCTGGCGCTGGGCATGGACGGCATGCCCGGCATTCCAGCATGTGGCGCTGGCGCATTATCTGCTGGGACTGCTGACGAATCCGTTCCTGATTCCGGGAGCGGCGCTGTCGGCGGTCTACACGCTGGCGCAGATCTCGCTGTTTAGCTGGGCGGATCTGAGTTTCGTGATTCCCTGCACCGCGTCGTCGTACGCGCTGACGACGATGCTGGGCGAATTTGTGCTGGGCGAGCACGTGCACTGGGCGCGATGGCTGGGCGTCCTGCTGATCACCGGCGGCGTGGCGTGGTGGCGGAGACGCCGGTGACGACGAAAGCGCATCCCCGGGAGAATCCGGCATGATGCAGTGGAGCCTCATTCTGCTGACGGTGTTCAGCAGCTCGGCGGGCGACATTCTGTGCGCGCGGGGCATGTCGCAGGGAGGGGAGCTGAGCGATTTGGCCCGTCGGGGATGGTGCGGGCGATCCGGTACATCGTCACGCGGCGGCTGGTGATCCTGGGTGGCGTATGCTACGCGACGGCGTTCTTCTCGCTGCTGACGCTGCTTTCCGTCGCGCCACTCAGCATCGCAGTTCCGGCGACGGCGCTGGGATTTGTGGTGGATACGATCGGCGCGCGGTTCCTGCTGCGGAAGCGGGTGCCGTGGAAACGCTGGGCGGGCGTGCTGTGCGTGACCGCGGGCGTGATTCTCACGGTGACGTCCGGCGCGGGGACGAATCTGCCGATGGAAAGCCGGCGATGCCGGCGTCCCGGGCCGCGACAGTGGGTTCAGTGAGCGCGCCCGGCCTGCACGGCGAACCCGCTGCGCACGCAGTCGCGATCCATCACTAACCATCAGCTGGGTCCGCCGCCTCCGGCATGGCCTCCGTGCATGCCAACCATTACAAGGCCAGCCACGACGAGAGCGGTTCCCACCGCCTTGATGGCCAGGGCACGAGGGGTAAAGTCCTCGCGAAACCATTGCGAGCGCCAGCGCGTGATGGCGAAGGCGCCGAAGAAGATGACGACGTAGCGCACGCCGGAAATGGCTTCCACCATGGAGGGTGCGGTGCGGCTGACGGCAAAGACGACGAGGAAGGATCCCACGCCCGCCATGAACCGATTGAGCATGTAGCCGACCTTGCTGCGCGGTGGGGCCTCTTCGGAGTTTTGGAAGATTTGGCGCCGCCACGAGGGGCGCAGCAACAGCGCGACTGCGCCGAGGAAGGTTCCGATGGTGAAGAAGACGTAGCCGCTGACGAATTTGGTGTGGTTGAAGGCGATCTTCTGGAGCACGTCGGTGAGGCCGAAGAGCACGGCGGCGGCGATGACGCGCGGCAGCATTTTGCGCAGCGGCAGCTTTTCCGCAAAGAACATGACGAAGCCGCCGAGGGTCATCAGGGCGAAGCCTAAAACCTGTCCGGTGAGGTTGACGCCGAGCAACGGAATGGAGAGCGCGACGGTGGCGACGGGGGCGAATCCGCCCATGGCGGCGAGCTCCTCGGAGGCTTCGCCAGCCTTGAGCGCGGCATAGTAAAAGTAGCTGGCGAGAAGGTCGCAGAAACCCGCGAGCAGGGCGATGCCGGCAATGCCCAGCGACGGCATGTGGAAGCCAAACGGGATGAGCAGCAGGCCGAAGATGCTGATGGCTCCCAGCCAGAAGACATAGGAGACGAGGTTCTGCAGCCCGGTGCGGCGGAGGAGGACTTTGTCCCACACGAGGGAGATCCCAATGAGGCCCTGGGCGAGGATGGCGATCAGGATTCCGTTGAGTGCAAGGGATTTGAAGAAGGACATTCGGTGGGCTTGTCGTTCCGAGGACGGATTGCCTTCGAGCAAAACCAGGCAGGCGATGGCCCGAGTCGGGTTTCTTCCGGCCCGGATTTGCTCGTGAGCGCAGGCAGGGCTTAGACGTGCAGCAAGCGTCTGCCGGGCGAAACGCCGTAGACGGCGGAGAGAATGGTTTCGGCCGCAACCGCGGTGAGGATGCCCTTCCACTTGTAGCCGAGGGGCGCGAAGATGGCGGTGGCCGCCGCAGCGGCGCCGATTCCGTAGCGGATCTTCTGCTCGGTTTCGCTCATGTGGAATGGCTTCGTGATTTCATTGACAACGTCGTTCATAACTCTCCCTTCGAGGATGAAATGGTGAGTTGCTGGTGAATTTGCCGATCGTGCTGTCTCTTTACTATGGATGCCGGTGGCTGCCTGGGCGGCGGGCTGGATTTTTTTTGAGAGGCGCGGGAGCGGAACGACTTCACAGGGGAGGCAACCAGGCGAGGGAACCGCGGGCCATGCCGAGACGGCGCCGGCGTGTTGATGGCGGGCTGCCTTGTATGGCGTCGGCAAAAGAGACGGTTTCAGGCGAGCCAGGCGGCGGGGCACGCCGCCGACTGGAGGACATTATTCCGCAGGCGCCTGGAGGAAGTATGAGCTGCCGAACAAACCAAAACCCATGAGCAAGAGCAGGATGCCCACCATGTAGATGGGGGCGTGCGGGATGAGCGCATGCAGAAAGGGAATAATCCCGATGCCCACCGCGACGAGAACAACCCCGCCGACCTTCATGTCCTGGCGCTTGCGCGGAGCGCGCAGGCGAGCGTCTTCGCGCAGAAGCTCCAGGGCCGCAGAGGCTCCCGCTCCCGAGGATTCGGCAAGTTTCTTCAGCATGTCATTGTGGTAATAGCTCTCCCGTTCCCTGCGCCGGTGGTCCGACCAGGACACCACGGCGATGAACGAGAACCGCACTACCGCGCTAACGGCCAGAAATCCGAACAACGCCATTGCTTCTACGGCTTCCGATCCCATTGCCTTCCTCCTGTCGCGGACGTGGTTCTGTCCGCTACACCCGGTACGACCGGGGACTGGGAGTTACGGTTGCAAAATTCTTTTCGGAAGAAGCTCGACAGAAATAACGCAACCGCGCACCATAAGGCCAGGTCATACGGCCAGGGAGATTCCGTGAACGGCACACCCGACCTCGACGAGGACCGCGCCGTGGTCAGCGCGCTGTGCTGGCCGGCGACACTTCGGCGTTCGCCGGTCTGGTGCGGCGCTGGCAGACACCGCTGGTGAATCTGGCGTGGCGGTTTTGCCGGGATCGCGGCCGCGCGGAAGAGATGGCGCAGGAAGCGTTTCTGCGGGCCTTTCGCAATCTGGCGCAGTGGCGCGGCGAGGCAGCGTTTTCCACCTGGCTGTTCGCGCTGGCGATGAACGTCTACCGGACGGAGCTGCGGCGGATTCCGGCAACGATGCAGTCGCTGGATGAGATTGCCGAACCCGCCGATACGTGCGATACCGAGGCGGCTCTGGATGCGGCGTGCCGGGACGAAGGGCTGCGCCGCGCGGTGCTGGCCCTGCCGGAGAAGTATCGCGATGCGGTGCTGCTCTTTTATTTTCACGATCAGGACATTCCGGCGGCGGCGCGGACGCTGAGGGTGCCGGAAGGAACGGTGAAGGCGCGGCTGTTCCGCGGGCGGGAATTGCTGCGCAGCAAATTATCCCGGCCGCGGAGAACGCGAGGAGCCGCGCCGATGACACCGCATCCAAAGGAGGCGCGATGAAGACGCCGCAACAGAAGGATGATCTGGACGGGACGCTGGACCGGGCACTGGATCGGGCACTGGACCGGGCGCTGAGCGAAGAGCGCGACAGCCTGCTGCCGTCGCTGGGTTTCATGGATTCGGTGATGGCGGCGGTGCGGAGCGAGAATCCGGCGCCGCTGCATTTCCCGTGGAAGCGCGCGCTGCCGGGGATAATCGCGGGGATCGTGGCGCTGGTGGGTTTTGCGGGCGCGGATCTCTGGGTGCTGGGCCGGATGCCGGCCACGGCTGCCTCAGCTTCGGCATTCGATTTAAGGGCGCTGCTGACGACGATCCTGGGTCGCGCCGACAGTCCCACGGCTCTGTGGACCCTGCTGGCATTCGTGATTCCTGTGGCCAGCCTGTGGCTGACGCGGCGCCTGCTGTTCAGCCGGTAAGACGCTCGCTCGCTGCAATTCCGGCGGAGCGATGGCAGCGTGTCCTATAATCTGGCGACATGCCTAGCAGCGTACCGCCCGTGCCGTTCCTGCTTGTGGACGGCGCCAATCGAAGGAAAGGTGTCATCGCTCACTCGCCGTTTACGGTGGGGCGGCTGGCAGAGAACGATCTGGTGCTGGCGTACGCGTGGGTTTCGCGGCGACACGCGGAATTGATTGTGGAAGACGGAACGTGCCGGGTGGTGGATCTGGGCAGCCGGCACGGCACGTTCATCAACGGCAAACCGGCCGCGCCGCGACAAGCCATCGCGGAAAGCGACGCGGTGCAGTTCGGTTCGGTCGAGGGGCCGATTTTCCGCATTGGCGCGACAGAGAACACGTCCAACTCGACGATTCGGGACATCATCAGCCAGATTCCGGAGGTCGGCACATCGGCGTCGGCACTGGAAAAGCTGCGTTGGTTTTTCGAGTCGGCGCGGAAGCTGAAGACGTTTGGCGCGGTGGAGGAGATCCTGGACGCGCTGCTGGAAACCACGCTGCAGCTGACGGGCAACGAGCGCGGCTACGTTTTTCTGTGCGATGCGGCCGGCCAGCTGAACCTGGCGCAGGGGCGCGACGAACAGGGCAATCCGCTCACCGACGACTCGACACTGTCGCATGGCGCGATCCGCCAGGCGGTGAGCACATCGAGCGAATACATCGTAACGGACACGCTGAGCACGAACCAGGAAGTGCGGAGCGCATCGATCGTGGCGCACAGCATCCGCAGCGTGATCTGCATTCCGCTGCGCAAGCGGCGGGCAGGCTCGTCCGGACGCGATAACGATTTGCTGGGACTGCTCTACCTGGACAGCCGCCTGCGGCCGGGAAGCCTGACCCAGATCGACAGCGACCTGCTGCGGACGATCGCCACCGACGCGGCGGCGCTCATCGACAACGCGCAACTGGCGATCTCAGAGGAGCGGGAACGGCGCTATCGCGAAGAGCTGACCATTGCGGCGAATATCCAGCAGAGCCTGATGCGGGCGCGAATCCCTCCCTCGAATGGGCGAAGGTTTCGGCGCTATCGGTGGCGTGCCGGGAAGTGGGAGGAGATTTCTTCGACATCGTGGAGAACAGCGATTCGCTCTCCATGGTGGTCGCCGACATCTCCGGCAAGGGAATCTCCGCGGCGATTCTGGCTTCCACGCTGCAGGGGCTGGTGTACGCGCAACTGGCGGCGGGGCAGCCGCTGAACACGATCGCCGAGGTGGTGAATCGCTACATCTGCGGCAAGAACACGGGGAAGTACGCGACGCTGGCGATCCTGCGCATCGCGCGCGACGGCACGCTCGAGTACATCAACTGCGGGCATGTGCCGCCGTATCTCTACAGCGGGGATTGCACGCGGCTTGCGGAATCAAATGTTCCTGTGGGCCTGCTGGAGGATGCGCCGTTCCACGCCGGCACGGTGCGGCTGAATCCTGGGGACAGGGTTCTGGTGGTCACCGACGGCGTAACGGAATCGGAATGCGGGGAGGGCAGCTTTTTTGGCGAAGAGCGGCTGGAGACACCAGAATTCGCGGATGCTTCTCTGGAGCAGATTTGCGCTGCGGTGCAGAACTTCTGCGGATCGATAGCGGCGGCGGACGACTGCACGCTGCTGGATGTCCGATACCTGGGCTGACGCCGCCGTGCCTCAGTGCGCCGCGGTGACTTCTTCAGCGGCCGAAGGCAAAGCGCCGTACAACGAGGAGTAGACGTATTTCGCCCAGGAACGCAGCCCGCGCGTGAGCGGACCGTGCATCCATTCGCGAACCGGGACACTGAAGCCGGTTTTGGGCCGCGACAGAATCTCCTGGGGCAGCGGCTTTTTGAGGCAGTTGGCCACGCCTGGCTTGTGCGGAGCAAAGCGGCTGGCGCGCAGAGGCGCCAACTGGCGCAGCAGGGTCATATCGACCAGCGGCACTCGAATCTCAATGGAATGCGCCATGCCGGCCCAGTCCGCGTCGCGCAGCAACTGGCTCCGCATGTAATAGCTGGTTTCGAGCGCGGAGACGCGCAGCCAATCGGATTGTTCCTGCGGCACATTCTTCATTTCGCGGAAAGGCCGGAGCAGCGTATTCATTTGTTCCACAGAGCCGAGATCGCGCCATCCGGTGCGAACCAGTTCGGGATCGAGAAACTGCGGCAGCTCCCAGGGACTGAATTACCCGCGGCGCAGCAGATAAGCTCCGCCCCACGTGCCGCCGTACTCGAGAAGGCCGGCGTATTCGGCGAGGTCAGGCGAGAGACGACGGGCGCGGTGAGTACTCTCCATCCGCGGCCGAGCGCAGGCACGCGGCTGAAGAGCCCCAGCGCATGGACGGTGGACGGAATATTGCGGAAGCTGGGGATAACCGGCGAAGAGCTGGTCTCCACCGAGGCCGCTGAGCGCCACCTTGAAGCCCATTTGTTTGGCCAGGCGGCTGACGAAGTAGACGGTGTTCACACCATCGATGGTCGGCTGATCCATGGTGTCGAGCAGGCGATCGCACTCGTCGTGAAAGACGCTGCGGTCGATGAATTCGAGTCTCTGCGGCAGGCCGTAATGCCGCGCGACCGCCGTAGCCAGCACGGTTTCATCGCTGGCGTTGGGAGGAAATCGAAGCCAAGCGTGAGCGCCTCCAGGCGGTCGGAGCGCTCTGAGGCGAGCGAGGCCATCATGCCCGAATCGATGCCGGCGGAAAGAAAGATGCCCACAGGAACGTCGGCGATCTCGTGCACGCGGACGCTCTCTTCGAGCGCGGCGTGCAGGCGCTCCGTGCATTCCGCCTCAGTGCGAGGAATCTGATCGGGCGAGAAGCGGATACATTCTTCGGCCGAAGAGGCGAACTGCCGCGTTTCGCGGATGCCTCGCGTTCCGGCGAGAATCCAGGTTCCGCTGGGGCAGGAGAAGATGCCGCGGTAGAGGGTCCAGGGCTCGGGAACGGATCCCCACACAAAAAACCCAACATGGCCGGCGGGCTGCGGACTCAGGTCGACGCCGGGAACGTCGAGCAGGGCTTTGGCCTGCGAGGCGAAGTGCAGGCACCCATTCGCCTGCGCATAGTACAGCGGCTTGATGCCGAGCGGATCGCGCGCCAGAAAGAGCTGTTGCTCGTGTTCGTCCCAGATGGCGAAGGCATACATGCCACGCAGTTGGTCCAGCATGGCGGCGCCGTACTGGGCGTACATCTGGAGCAGAACCGCGAGTGTCGCCGGTGGTGGTGAAGACGCAGCCCTTTTGCTGAAGCTGGGCTCGCAGGTCCTGGTAGTTGTAGATTTCGCCATTGAAGACGATGGTGTAGCGCCCGTCGGCAGAATGGAGAGGCTGGTCGGAGCGGGCGCTGAGATCGATGATGGAGAGACGCCGATGAGCGAAATGCAGCATGCCGGAAGGCGAACGCCAGGCGCCCGACGCATCCGGGCCGCGCACGCGAAGCCGCTCGGACATGGCGGCCAGAGTCTCGCCCACCTGCAACGTGGGAGTGTCCTGGTTCACTGAGGATCTCTGCAATTCCGCACATTGAGAGCCAAAACCTCCGGAGGGACTCATGCCGATGAGCAACCTGCGAGTGGAGTGAACGTGGGCACCGCGCCTGTGTTCCTGGATTGTGCCGCGCAGCGCCCGCACGATGCTTCCGAAGCAAACGGGACAGACGGAGCACCGGATCGAGCGAGAACGGCCGGCACTGCCGCGGTGGCTCGCCAAAAGCGCCCTGAAGTAGCTGGATCTTATCGTGGATACCGGGCCGCAACAACCGTCATCGCGTGAACCTGGTTGGATCCGGGCTCCATCCGAGGTCGTTATAGACTGGCCGGGTGCAACTCCTTCATGTCATCAGCAGCCTGGACCCTTCGCAACGGCAGGACCGCCCACGCGGTGCGCCAGATTGCGAGAGCTTACCGCCAGATCGATGTGAAGGTGGAAGTGGCGTGCCTGGACGATCCGGGCGCTGATTTTGCGCGACATTGATTTCCCTCTTCATGCTCTGGGTCCGGGTCGAGGCGGCTTTAGCTTTTCCTGAAGCTGCGGCAGTGGCTGCGGCAGAATGTGGACCGGTTCGATGCAGTGGTCACACATGGCATCTGGAGCTGGCCGGGCCTGGCCGTGCGGAGCGCGGCACGCGAGGCGGGTAAACCGTATGGCGTGTTTCCGCATGGCGCGCTGGATCCCTGGTTCAATCGCAAGTACCCGCGGAAGCACCTGAAAAAGCTGATCGATTGGCCCGTTCAGTACAGGATGCTGCGCGATGCGCGCTACGTCTTCTTCACCAGCGAGTCGGAGCGGGATCTGGCCGCGACCAGCTTTCGCCCGAGTGCGTGGAATAGCCTGGTGGTACCCTACGGCTCCAGTGAGCCTTCGAGCACGGCGGAGGCGCAGCTCGCGGCATGGTTTCAGCAATCTCCCGGACTGCGGGGACGACCGTATCTGTTGTTTCTGGGTCGCTTACACGAGAAAAAGGGCTGCGATCTACTGCTGCGAGCCTTCGCCACCGCCGCAAGTTCGGCCCCGGAGCTGCATCTGGTGATGGCGGGTCCGGACCAACTGGGCTGGCAGGCGACGCTGCAGCAAATGGCGGCGAGCCTGGGCATTGGGGATCGTGTCCACTGGCCGGGGATGGTGACGGGCGACGCCAAGTGGGGCGCGCTGCGGGCAGCGGAGGCCTTTGTTTTGCCCTCGCATCAGGAGAACTTCGGCATTGTGGTGGCGGAGTCGCTGGCGGTTGGCCGGCCAGTGCTGATCAGCAACCAGGTGAACATCTGGCCTGAGGTGCAGGAGGAGGCCGTGGGCCTGGTGGACGACGACACTCAGGAAGGAACGGAGCGGCTGCTGCGGCACTGGCTGGAGCTGTCTGCGGCCGAGAAAGAGGCCATCGCGGCCCGCTGCTATCCCTGCTATCTGCGACGGTATTCCCCAGTGGGAACAGCCCGGGCGCTTCGCGATGCATTCCAGAAAGCTTAGGATTCAATCAAAACAAAACAATTGACTTATTGTTTTGCCTGTAGCATTTCCAGCAGGCGATCAAACTCCTCCAGACGGGCGTATTCGATGATGATGCGGCCGCGGCCCTTGCGGTCCTCAATGCGCACCTTCATGCCGAGAGCCTGCTGGAGCTGGGTTTGCGACGTCATGGACGTTCGGATCCTGAGGTTTTTCCTTTTGTTCGCTTTTCGCTGGCTTTCTTTCGGGGTTCAGGATGGCCTGGACGTGGCTCTCCGTCTGACGGACGGAGAGGGCCAGAGCGACGACCTTTTGGGCGGCTTTGAGGATCGCGTCTGGGTCTTCGAGCGCCAGAAGAGCGCGGGCATGGCCGAAGGTGAGGGCGCCGGCTTCGACGCTGGCTCTGGACCTCGAGGGGCAGGCGAAGGAGACGCAGGAAATTGGCCACGGAAGCGCGATCTTTGCCGGTGCGCTGCGCCATCTGCTCCTGGGTCATTCTTGAAGTCGCGGCTGAGACGGTCAAAGGCCCGAGCCTGTTCCATCGGATTGAGGTCAGCGCGCTGCAGATTTTCGACGATGGTGATCTCCATCGCCTGCTCGTCAGAGACCGGACGCACTATTGCAGGGATGGTCGCCTTGCCGGCCCGCTGCGAGGCCAACCAACGCCGCTCCCCGGCAATAAGCTGATAGCGCTCTCCGGGGAGAGGACGCACCAGGATCGGCTGTACCACGCCAGTTGCCCAGCAATTGACGCAGTCAGCTCCTCGAGTTGCTGCTCGTCGAAGCGCGTCCGCGTCTGGAAGGGATTGCGCTCAATCTGCTCGACCGGAATCTCGCGGGGCTTGCCGGCCTCCTCCGGCTCAACGCGCTGTGGAGGTGGTAGCGGTAAAAGCGCGTGAATTTAAGGAAGCAGGGATTCAAGCCCTTTACCTGGGCCCGGCGTCGTTTGGCGGGTTCAGCTGCGGTACTCATCGTTCGAATGTCCCATCTTTTCAATTTGGACAAATGTCTCGCGATCCTTGGGGCTTAAGCGCGAACACCCTATCCATACGGCCAGAATTTAACGCTCACTTCCGTTTTTCCCGCTCCCCCCCCCTTACGTTTTCGCCCTTAGCCTTTGGAGCTTTCGACTTCGTGGCGAACGGGCAGCAATTCGTTGGTCAATTCTGTGTAGCTCTCGGCGCCCCTTGACCTCGGATCATAGAGAAGCACCGGTTTGCCATAGCTTGGCGCCTCGGCCAGTCGCACGTTCCGCGGAATTGCCGTCTTCAACAGCTTTTCCTTGAAGAACTCGCGAAGGTTCTCCTACCTGCTGGGCCAGGTTGGTGCGATCGTCGTACATGGTGAGCAGAACGCCCTCGATTGTGACGTCGGGTTGAAGGCGGCGCGGACCCGTTCGAGAGTGGAGATCAGCTCGGAGATGCCTTCGAGGGCGAAGTACTCGGCCTGCATGGGAACGATGAGGCGGTCGGCGGCAACGAGGACGTTGAGGGTGAGCAGGTCGAGTGCCGGGGGGCAATCGAGGACCATCAGTGGTCGATGATGGCGGACCTGGCTCCAGGGCCTGGCGCAGGCGTAGGGCGCGGTCGTCCGCCTGCGTGCCAGCTCCACTTGGCGCCGGTAAGGTTCTTGCCGATTGGGCACCAGCTTCAGCGAGGTCGATTTCGGTGGGAAGGACCACTTGCTCGGTGGTGGCCTCCCCCATGAGCACGTCGTAGATGGAGTGGCGCTCATCGCTGCCGGCTAATCCGTAGCCGCCAGCGGAATTGGCCTGGGGGTCGCAATCGACCAAAAGGACGTGAAGCCCTCCAGAGCCAGGCGGCGGAGAGGTTGATGGCGGTGGTGGTTTTGCCCACGCCGCCCTTCTGGTTGACCACCGCGAGGACTTTCCCCATGACCTAGCAAGAGTAAGGGGAAAGGGGCAGGACCGCAACGGAGGATGGCTGTGCAGAAAGGGGGTCTTTTTGTGGAAGGCGGCTGCGGGGCTTCGTGGCGAAGCGTAAGGGGCCGAGATCGTGGGATTTGCGGGATCGGCGGGAATATGACAGCCGTGTGAGGGGGAAAAGGGCGGCGGTGGAAAGGGGGAGATTAGGGGTTACGGTCTACGGGTTACGGGTTAGAAAGACCAGGAAGTGCCCCCGGTGTTCGCCCGAGCGAGTTTACGTTTCCAAGGGTGCGGCAGGCGAGCGCAACGTCCACGTGGAGCAGGGCGGTGCGCGGCGAGATGTTCCACGTGGGAAACAAGCTGGCGCATGGCGAGATGTTCCACGTGGAACGATTCGGGCAGGATACTGAGCAACCGACATATCGGAGAGGGGTGAGTGTTCCACGTGGAACACCAGGCGATTCCAGCACCCTTATACCCGACCATGGGGTGATGAGAGAGTAATCAAGTACTCGTTATGTCAACGCAATTATATTATCTAACTATATGATTATAATATAGTTAAACGCGCTAATAGGCAGGCTGCTCCTGAGGCTCCTGTTGACCCGTCGAATACGTGATTCACTGGGAACCTGGCCGGTTTCTGTATCTGCGGGGTGGCGTGGACCGACCTCGGGGGCGCTATTGGCAGCTCTTCGTGAAGCACAGGTTCGTGCTGAAGAATGGGAGCACGTGGTTCTGGAAGCGGTCGGCGACCGCGCTGGTGTGCGTGCCGTGATAGATCGCGAAGCTGTTCGCGAGGCCGTAGTTGTCGAGGAGCTCGTGAACCTTGATGGTGTCGAAGCGCAGCATGTCCTCATCGCCGACGTCCATGGCAATGGCTTTGTACCTGCGCAGGTTGTCGATGTATTGATCGATGAAGGCGAGCGGTGAGTTGGCGTCCCATTTAGCGAGGATGTCCGGCTGGACCTGGCCGTCCTTCACGGACAGATCGAGATAGAGTGGAGGATTTTTGGGATCGGGCGACCAGGCGGCCGCGGAGGCGAGCTGCGCCTTCCAGAAGAAGTTGAAGTTGGCCGCGTCGGCGGGGGACTTCATGCCGGCGACGGCTTTCTGGAAGGCCTGTTCCTGTGCGGCTGTGGGATCGGGTCGGCGGACGGAGAGGCAGCAGGGGCTCATGACATAGAGCGCGCCGAAGACATCGGAGTACTTCATGCCGATGCGCAGCGCGCCATAGCCGCCCATGGAGTGGCCGACGAGACTGCGGCTCTCGCGAGTGGGGATGGTGCGGTAATGCGCGTCGATGTACGCGACCAGATCGTGGGCGATGAACTCTTCGAAATCGCCGGTGTCTGGGACCGCGAATACATGGAGCCGCCGTAGACGGTTTTCGAGTCGGGCAGGACGACGATCATCGGCTTCGCGCCGAGGGCGAAGGCTCCCTCGAATGGTTTGCGGGACGTGGATTTCGTGCGTCCACTGCTCGGCGCCGATGGAGAATCCGTGGAGCGCGTAGACGACGGGGTAGCGCTGGCGCTTGTGTTTGGCATAGCCCGGCGGGAGAAAGACGATGACGTCGCGGTCGGCGGATTCGCCCTCGAGGTTGCCCTCGATCGAGGCGCGTGCACCTCGATGTGCTCGACCGTCACGGGTCTGGCGCCGGGAACGACGGGCGGGACTTCGGTCGGGACCTGGGCCGAAGCTGTGGCGACGCAGGCAACGACAGGAAAGCGGGGGCGCAACGGTCAGCATTTTCATCGATTCCCCCTGAACCTCTGCGGGTCATTGCTCGAGGGCGGAGGCAGCGCGATGGTGGTCAACCGATTCCCAGGGCCGGGCAACGTTTGGGCACGGGGCTGCATCTGAATGCTGAGTTCCTGTTATGCGTTCTGGGTCCAGGAACTGAAGCGGTCGCTGTTGATTGCGATTGCCGATCTGCAGGAGAAGAAGCCGGCTCCGCAGCCTGCCGAAGCCGAGTGCGCCTAAGGCTGACTTCCCACAGAGGACACAGAGACGTTGAAGAATCCGCGCATCGCGGATTCGCGTTCTCGTGCGCAAGCGCCTCGCAGCATGCTGAGGAAAAGCAGCCGCGGCTTGCTACGTTTCAGGATGACAACTTGTGATGTGGGATGAGGC
>CAVYSC010000004.1:0-195161 GCA_963771135.1 uncultured Acidobacteriaceae bacterium | reverse complement strand
ACTCATCGCCCGACGCGCCACCGAACCTCGATATCGCCCCGGCGCTGCACGCTTCGCTGCCGGACCTTACCGCGCCGCCGATGGCCGGGAGCCGTGGCCCTGGTCATGTGGAACATGAGAAAAAGACATTTTTCTCATCGCTGCAAATCAGCCGCAGCGAGGATGGCGGTCAAGGGCGGGCGTCTCGCCCGTTCATCGGAGCGAAGCGGCAGACCCTTGACGGCCACCGCAGCGGAGGCTACCGCGCGTGAGCGCGCCGGGACGCTCGTTCCAGCCTCGATCCTTTGCTTTCAACACGTTGACGCCGCAGCAACCTCAGGTTACCGCGCGGTAACCGCGAACAGGCCATTTCACCCTAACCGCCTGATTCCACTCGCGTTGACGCATGTAAACACGTAAACGCCTGTGTTTGCGCGATCTCCGGCTGTATGGCGCTGATTGCATTCACGTTCCCGCAGAGTTACCGAACGGTAACTCCGCAGCAACCCGCCGGGGGTGACGTGTCACCCTACACCCGATGCGGCAGGCAGCGTCGCTCTTGTGATGCTGGCTCAGACACGGAACGCGGGTTGCCCTGGACAGCTAGGCCGCGCCAACGGACTGCCTCTGTCCATCGGGATCAGCATCCCTTGCGGCGCGGTGGTAGCCCACACCGAAGAAGAGATGTGGAAGATCGTATAGCGCGATGAAAACGATGAACCGGCCTATATCTCCAATAGGGTAGGCATGTCGCGTAGCGATAACAGCAGCCACGGCAACCACGTTAACTACGACACATCCAAACAGCGCCTTTCCTGCGAGCCTTGGCAGCCAGATGGCCATCACCGTGATCGGTAATGGAAGCAGGAAAAGTCCGAAAAGCAGGACGACCGACGCCCAGGTATCGTTGGCATTGAGCGTGAAGCTCTCTGACCGCGCCAAATCCGAAGTAGAAGAGGCCCCACGCGACACCGGCAACTTTGAGGTATTTCATGTGATTTCCTCCGCTACCTCAAGCTGTATCCGCCACTGCAGCCAAAGAACGTCTCGACAAGTGTGGCCTGCCCGGCCTCAGATTGAGTCGGGTAGTAGACGTTGTTCAGCGTGCTGCAAAGGTTGCCGTTGCACGCATTGATCGCCGCTGTTTGCGCAGCAGTTTTCGGCCATCCAATGTTGTTCAGGAATGATACCCCGGCATTTTGATAGCAGAGATCATGCGCTGCGCAGGCTGCGTCCACCTGGTTCGTCGGTGTTCCGTTGCCTCCCGGTCCGCAGTAGTTCGTACCGGGGATCGTAGCCTTTATCAGTGTTGGTTTTGGCAGGCCGTTACTTGGGGCCTCAACGGCCATAAGCCAGCAAGCCGACCCCATCATAGTAACCTGTGGAAAACGACAGAACAAACGGGCCCTACTAACACGAACGACAGATTTGCTACAACTGAAGGCGCAATCCTTTTAGTCTTAAAGAAAAGCAAAGCCGATACCATACCCAGAATGATGCCGGCCACCGGATTGTAGATTGGCCAAACGAGAGAACACAAAAGACAACTCGCAATAGCCGCAGCAAGCGTAGCTGCATGGCCAGTGAGCGACCGAAAAATGATACCTCGAAACAACACCTCAGTGCATAGAGCAACCACAAACGCTAATACGAGGGCAATAGGAAGCACCAGCATGGCGGAATGGCCGTAATCGACAACTTCTGCGATCTGAACAGCGGCTGCCTCAACTCCCTTATGTGTTCCAAGAACTGGAAGCGGCGATGCTATGAGCGACGCGGTCAAGCCGCCCAACAATCCGACAAACGCTAAACGCACGCCCCGGCGGCTCGGGCTACTCATGTGAACCCAAGAGTAACTTCCCAGACTCGGCCTCAAGCAAATGATCGCGACCGCCGTTACTACAATATAGGACACAAATATGAATGGTAAATCCGCCTGTGCCGCTGCTATAGCGCCGTTAAGGGTTTTGGCTCCTTCAACCTTGAGGAGCAGATGCGTACCGTAGGAAATTACGGAAAGATAACTTAAGATGTAAGCGCTCGTCACATATATGACTCTGGAGAGCGGACGGCCAACATCATTCCATATTTCCTTCTCTCCATCGCAGCTATCGCTTTGCATAGCCTCCGCTCCTCCTGTAGTCAGAATGACCAATGACATTACCCACTAGAAATCCCAAAACGGGAAAAGAGGATAAACTGAATCATAGCTGGGTCCGTTAGGTGCAAGCACCGATAGGGGGTACTTCTGTCCACATTCCTGTATCGTATCGAGCACCGAGGCGGAAGCAGTATGGACTTGATCGACCGTGTTCGGCAGACCCTTCCCCTGAACCACGCTATTCCACTGGTCGCTGTCTAAATCGGTTAAAACATTTAAAGTTCCCTCATTAATCAAGCATTGCTTGTATTGTTGATATTGCTGTTGGACTAGGGGATTAAGTGGGAGCGTTTTGTTATTTGGGGCACCGGCCCCTCCTGTTCCCCCGGGGCCACCTAGCCCATATGTGTTGGGCCCTATGCCGCCCGGGAAGATAGGATCGGGATCGCCGAACAGATTTTGATAGCCATCGTCATTTTGATAGCTACCGTCAGTGCCCCAAGAAGTAACTTCGATAGATATTGGTACGAGCAGCCCATTGTCGCAGACATACGTCACCCCGTCCACAGTTGTTAGCTGGCCCTGGACAGAACACTCATTTCCAGAGTCGGCAGGTGCAGAGGTCTTGGTGCCATCCAAGCCGAGCGGATCGATAAAGCTTAGCGGAGCGTTCTGCACATAGGCATATCGATTCATACTCTGAGGGTTGGTCAGATCGACCACTGCCAGCCCCGCTGGGTCAGGCGAAATCCATCTTCCCTGCGACGAACTCTGACGCCGAAACCAAAAGTCGTAGAGGCTCGGGACCGTATCAGAGTTCTGCCCAGTGAACGAGGGATCGGATGCGCCAGCGGAAGCATATTGCTCGCCAAAGGGCGCGTAGGCAGTGCTCGAATATAGCCCCCGCGATGGTGTCGAATCCAGTCGCGAGCTGCCCAACCAGTCCGCATGGCGATAATACGACAGACCTGATGCTGTGTAGACTGCCGTGCCGCCTCCGGGCAGAGATGCAAACGCCTTGACCAAAGTAGACTCGCTCATCAGAGCGGCCTTGCCAATGGGGCTGTACAGAATCTGTGTATACGTCGAGCCATTGTACTGTTCGACCACTCTTCCCAACGCGTCATAGACTGCGGAGACGGTCGTCGAACCGGTGTTCACGGAACTCATCGTACCCCAGTTCGGGTCCCACGTGTAGCTGTTCAGGTTATCGGTGAGCAGATTGCCGTCGCCATCGTATTGAACGTTGGCGCCGCTCAGGCTGAACTGGTTGGTGGACGGAGAGTAAGTTGGCTGAAATGAAAGGTTTCCGGTTTTCGTGACGTTGCCGAAGGCATCGTAGGTGAAGAGCTGCTGCCACGACGAGCCGCAGTCCACGCTGTAGCCCTTGGAATCCTGTCCACCGATGCGCGCCAAATCGTCGTACGTGAAGGTGCAGGTCTGGCTGTCGCTCGTGCCCGAGATGTGATCGGCAATAACGAGTTTGCCCAGCGTTCCATTTGCGTTCCATGTCAGAGTGCCGGTGTCGGTCGCCCCGTTCACACTGAAGACGTACTGCGTGGGACGCCCCGGAAACCTTCCTGAATGTGTATGTCGCCACGGTCACTTACAGTGTATGGGCCTTGGGGACCACCAGACTTCACAATTGCACCGTTATCGAAACCTGGGGACAGACGGAACGTTCCCCTTCCGCCCAGCGAAATCCAGTTAACCCTCAAATGTGAACTCCCGTTGTCGTGAATCCTCGCGCAGCACCGGCCGACCTCCCTTGCGAGGAACCAGCCGCCTTTTTGTTTTCTGCTCCAGGTCCCGCACGAACTCTTGGCTCCCCAGCGGCCGCCCGGTATGCGTGTACTCGCGTACGGCGGCAAGCTGTGATTCGTTCACTCCCGCCCTCAGGTATTGTCTCCAGCTGGATACGTTCCACTCACCTGCCCACTCTTTCATCGCCAGCCTCGCGTCCCCCGTCGCCGTCCCGCAATGAGCCGCGGCACTTGACCAGCCCCACTCCTCCGCTTCTCTCACCAGCCCCGCCCGCACCGGATTCAGTTCCGCGTACCGCAGCGCCTCCCACAGGTGCGGCCGATCCAGCGGACAGGAATAGTATCTCCCCTGCCACACATGCCCGCTCCCATGATGCTTCGCATTCCAGTAAGCAGCATATCTCCCGTGCGTGTGCCTGAGCGCCTTCGCCAGCGCGTCGGCTCGCCCGGGAACCAAAATCAGATGCACATGGTTCGACATCAGACAGAACCCGATCAGCGACGCGTTATGCCGCGCCGCGTTCTCCCGCAGCAGGTCCAGATACACCTGCCGGTCCGCGTCATGGTTCAGGATGAACTGTCTGCCGTTACCGCGCTGCGTCACATGATGCGCGACGTCTAAGGCGATTACCCGGGCGAATCGTGCCATCGCTTGCCAGCCGGCTCACGTTTTCCGGCGGTCCGGCGCATCCCTGGCCGGAACGACGAAGCGATAGCATACGCCTGCCAGGGATGGCGGCCGCACTCTCCCGCAGCGAACAGGAAACTAAAATAACGAAATGGTCGGGGAGAGAGGATTTGAACCTCCGACCCCCTGGTCCCGAACCAGGTGCTCTACCAGGCTGAGCCACTCCCCGACTGGTTGTGGAAGGAAGCTGGCCTGAGGAGCGCCTGGAATCGCTCACATCCGACTCCGCCAGCTATCCTCTTGAGTGTATCAAAGGTGAAGCATCGGCCGCGCTGGATTTCCGGGGCGATAGCGCGCCAACCGGCACGGAATTGCACCGCGCGCCCGGCCCCCGCCAACCGCCGGCCCTCGTCCCAGTTTCCAGAGGAACTCACGCCATGGCCGCAAACCCGCCCATCGATTTCGGCGCATCATTCCGCACCGTGCGCGTCCTCGATGGCGGTTTGGCCACGGAACTGGAGCGGCGCGGTTTCGATCTGTCCGGGCCGTTGTGGTCGGCGCATGTGCTCGACACCGCGCCCCACGCCATCGTCGCTTTGCATCTGGATTACCTGCGCGCCGGCGCCGACTGCATCGCCACGGCCAGTTACCAGGTTTCCGCGCGCGGCTATCGGGAGCTGGGCCGCGATGCCCGCGAGGCCGAACGCGCGCTGCGGCTCGCACTGGACCTGGCCCGCCAGGCCAGCACGCATTACGCCGCGGAAAATCCGCGCCCCGTCTGGATCGCTGCCTCGCTTGGCCCCTACGGCGCGGCGCTGCACAATGGCGCGGAATATCACGGCCGCTACTCGATCGGTGCCGATGAGCTGACGGATTTTCACGCCGAGCGGCTGGCCGCGCTCGCCGAGGCAGGCGCCGGCTGCATCGCCTTCGAAACCATTCCGTCGCTCGAGGAGGCGCAGGCGATTCTGCGCGCGCTGGCATACTTCCCATCGCTCGCCGCCTGGATTTCCTTCACCTGCCGCGACGCAGCCCACGTGGCGCATGGCGAGCCGCTGCGCGCCTGCGCTGAGCTGCTGGTCGGCTCGCCGCAGATCGCCGCCATCGGCATCAACTGCACCGCTCCTGCGCTGGTCACGGAGCTGATCGGCGAAGCGCGGCGTGGTTCTGAAGATCGCAAGCCGGTGATCGTCTATCCCAATTCGGGCGAGGTCTGGGACGCGGCCACGCGCACCTGGCGCGGCTCCAGCGACACCGCGCGCTTCGGCGCTCTGGCTCGCGAATGGTTCGCCGCCGGAGCGCAGGCGGTCGGCGGATGCTGCCGCACCGGTCCGGCGCACATCGCGGAAATCGCGCGAGTGGCAGGCGAAATCAACAGTTGAGTTGAGGGGGTGCTTCCGTTGGATGGTGCGCCCGGAGAGATTCGAACTCCCGACCTGATGCTCCGGAGGCATCCGCTCTATCCAGCTGAGCTACGGGCGCGTTCCTTCAGAATACTACGATTCCACACGACTTTTGCCGCCCCCGCAACTCTCCTGCGACCCCGGCTGCCCCGCCAACATCCAATGTTTCAGGGGATTCCCAACTGCGTTACACTGAAGGCTGGAGTTGTCCCCAGGAGATTGTCCAACATGGCTACAAGCGTCGTTCCCACCACTGGCACGCCTGAGGCTGTGCCCGCCCAGACCACCCCGGTCCGTCTGACCGACAGCGCGGTGAATAAGGTCCGCGAAATCATGGCTACCCAGGATCCTCTGCCCGCCGGTCTGCGCATTGGCGTCGTGGGCGGCGGCTGCTCCGGCTTCCAGTACTCCATGTCGTTCGAGAACCAGGCCGGCATGATGGACAAGGTCTTCGACTTCAACGGCCTGAAGGTCTTTGTCGACGCCACCTCGCTCATGTACCTGAACGGCTGCGTGGTGGATTACCTCGAGACGCTCGAAGCTGCCGGCTTCAAGTTCGACAATCCGGCCGTGAAGAGCACCTGCGGCTGCGGCTCATCCTTCCAGGTCTAAGCCCGGCGCTTCGGCGCTAAGGTCCGAGGGCCCGTTTCCCATCCGGGAGACGGGCCTTTGCTATTGCTGCGGATTGTCAGGATTCTGCGGCTGCGGATTCGACGTGGGCGGGGTTGGCCCGGTCGGTCCGGGATTGTTGCCGTTCTGCGTTCCGGAATTGCCGTTCTGGCTTCCGAACAGATTGCTGTTGCCGGCCCCCGTCGTGGTGGAATTCGCTCCCAGCGCCGTCGTCGCGGAGTTGGAGTTGTTCATGCTGGACCCGCCGCCCAGCAGGCTCACGGCCTGCTGCAACTGGTCTGCCGCGGGATCGTAGTTGAATTCCCACTTGTTGTAGGCCGTCTGCTCCATGTAGTCGATCAGCGATGGCTTCTTCACCGGAAGCGTGAAGCCCACAATCGGCCCGATGCCCTCCGCGCCAAATGTCGTGCCTGACGTGCTGCTCGAAGTTCCGAATCCAGAACCTGTCGGCGAACCTCCGCCGGGCGTCGCGCCCATTCCGCCAATCGGCTGCCCAATGCCGCTGCCCATCCCGTTCTGCCCGCTCCCGAACATGCCGCTGCTGGGAGAGGGATTGCCGAACGCAGAGCCTCCGGTGTTGCCGAACGCAGAGCTTTGGCCCGCTGGCGCGGCGGGGTTGGTGCCCGTGGCGCCCGCCGGATTATCCGTCCCGTTCACCGGATTCCCATTCGCATCCGTCGCGTTCGGCTCGATCGCGTACATGCCGGGTGTGAACCCCACGCCCAGCGCTCCCGACGCCGCAAGGCCACCCATCGCGGTCAGCGGCTTGCCGAAGAAACCCAGCGGCCGCACGTGCGCCTGGCCGAAGAGCACCGGCTTCCAGTCGTTCTTGCCCGTCTGCGGATCGGCGTACTCCTGCCGCAGGAAGCGCATGTTGTTCGTGTTCAGCAACTGCTTTACTGAGGTGGGATATGCCCCGAATTTCTGGTAGTAGAGCTTGATCGCTTCCCGGTACTGTTCTCCGCGATGGATCGTCTCCAGATCCTTGTCCCGCTGAATGGCCCGCGCCATCTTCGGCGCGGCGATGGACAAGCTGATCAGCAGCAGGACCACCAGCACAAGAGCGGCGAGCAGAACAAATCCGGACTCGCTGTCGTGGCGCGGATTGGGAGAAGAAGACATCATGAGCCTTGCACCAGCGGCAGGGTTTGCGTGTTGTTGTACAGCAGGTCCGTCACCTCAATCGACATCGGATTGATGCGCAGGATCTTGTAGTGATGGTCCACCACGTCGCCTTCCCTGGCGATATAGACGTCCTGATCGTGCAGCAGGAAAGCCTGCTTCGCCCCCTTTGCCGCATCGTAGCCAAAAAATGTCAGCTCGATGGGAGGCGGTGGTGGCGGCTTCGGCGGTCCCTGCGCGACGTTCACATTTCCATTCGGGCGCACCGGCCCTTTCACCGGCTCGATTCTGCGTGGGGCCGGCGCTGAGTTCATGGAGAAGATGTTGCGCCCGTCGCCCGTGTATTCCAGCGATTCCGCGCCCGCCATCCATTCCGGATGCAGCGTCGGATCGAGATTCTCGAGCGACGGCACCTTCTGCGCGGCCGGGCCAGACGTGCCCGCGGAGTTCGTGGCGCCCGCTTGCCGGCGCTGTGCGGACGGCGTGGTCCCGCCAGCCGGCGCACTCGCCACCGCCGGCGCCGGAGGCGCGCCGCCGATGAACACCACCTGGATGAAGTGCCACAGGAAATACGCCATCACCACCAGCAGCACCGCCAGGATCGCGACGTTGCGCTTGTTCTCGAGGCCGGTCTTCATTGCGCTCCTCCGCTGGGAGCCGCCGCGCTTTGCGGAGCAGCCGATGGCGGCGCAGGCGGCGGCAGATCCGGCGCGCCCGCCCGCAGATACGTGATAAGCCGCAGCCGCAGATTCACCAGCCCGCCCTGCTGCCCGGTGAACGCTACGCGCGCGATCGTGAAGAACACGTGATCCTTATCCCGCTCCAGATCGTTGATGAAGTGCATCATGTCGGTGTACTGGCCGCTCAAACCAGCGTCGATCTGCACCTCCGTCAGGCCGCCCGCCGCCTGCGCCTGCGCATATTCGTCGCGCGTCAACCGCACCTGGTCCTTCACCGCCGTGCCATCGAGCTGCGCCACCACCGTGGAGTAATTCGGCGCGATGCGCACGTCGTAGAACTTCTGCGCGTCCGTGTTCGCCTGCTGCACCCGCTGCGGCAGCCCATTCACGTGCTTCATCTGCGCCAGCAACTGCCCATAGTGAACCTGCTCCTGCACAAAATTCCCCGACTGATCGGAGCGAATCGCGCTCCATGCCAGCGCGAAGTGGACGGCCAAAAAGATATCGACCACCACAATCGCTGCCAGCGCCACCAGATGCAGGTTCAGCTTCGTCAGATATTTCCGGATGCTGTTCATGGGCGCCTCCCCGGCCCAGCCGGAACCGACGCGGAGGGTTTCGCCGGCCTCTTCGGCTGGCGATGGGGCTGCGCCGCTTTTTTGTGCGGCCCCTTCTTTTCGGCGGTTTTGGACGGCGCCGTTTTCGCGCCCTTCTCGGCTTTCTCTTCCTCGACAGCCTTCGCCGGAAGCGGCAGCGGCCGGTAATCCGCCAGAATTTCGAAATTCACCTGGTTGGTCGCGCTCACGGGCTCCACGGCGGCTGCCGGACTGGTGCCGGTATTCGCCAGGGATTCGGACGTCAGCCGCGGCGAGGCAAAGTGCTGCGACTGCTCCAGGTTCCGGATCAGATCCAGCGCCCGATCCCGCGCTCCCGTCACGCGCAGATGGATCGCGACGTGGCCTGCCTTGTCGATGACCGGCTCAATGCTCATCACCTGCACGCCCGCCGGCAGCACGTTCTCCAGGTCCTCCATCGTTGCCGTCCAGGAAAACGCCTTTTGCTGGAAGAGGCTGTTCAGAAAATCCGATTGCTGCAGAATCGCTGCGTTCTTCGGCTCGGCCATCAGCGCCTTGTACTGGTCCTGCTGGCTCTGGAGCTGCTGCACCCGTTGCTCCACGGCGGCCACCCGATCCCTTGCGATCTGCGCCTGGCCGCGTTCGCTGTGATACAGGAACCACAGCGCGCCCCCGGTGAGCGCCAGAATGATCATCCACGTGCGCAGCCGCTTGTAGACGGGCTGCAGCTCCACGTACGGCTGGCTGGCGAGATTGACGCGAATCTTCATCAGCTGGCCAGCGCCCCCATCACTCCGGCCGCCATGCCCGCCGGAATGCTCGTCATTATGCCTTCTGCCGGCGCCGGAACCAGATCTTCCATCCGCGGCGCGCGATCCACAAAACCAAGCCAGCGCGACTCCGCGGCCGCCGCCGCGCCCCCCGGTCCCGCGTAACCAATCGTCGACGGCGCTGTGTGCAGCGTGTCTTCGTACCACGCCAGTGTCGTGATCACGGCGCGCGCAATCTCCTCGTCCCGCGCGTCCGCTTCCGCCGGCAAGTCGATGGAGCGATGCAGCAGCAGCTCATCTCCCTGCGTCACCGCCGTCGTCACCGAGACGCCATTGTGATTCACCACCAGCGGAGCGCCTTCGCTCCCCAGCACGGCCACCGCCGCCAGCGTGCTCGGCAGCACGGCGCCCGGCTCATATCCGGCTTCTCGCGCCGCCGCTTCGTACTCCGCCAGAACCTCGCCCGGCATCACCGTCACCAGCACGCTCACCGCGCCCGCGCGGTGCACCATCGCCTGATAGCTCACCGCCGCGGTTTCCACGTCGAACGGCACCATCTTCCGCAGGCGGAAGCGCACCACCGACAGCGCCTCCTGTTTGTTGGCCGGCAGCGTATCGAAATCCAGCAGCAGCACGCGCGCCGCCGCGTCCGGAACCACCAGCGTCAGCGCGCGCTCGCGTGGACTGGTCGCGTCCAGCGCCTGGCGGATCGCGGCGATCACCGCCGCCCGATTCGCCAGATTCGGCGTCTTCGGCCCCGGCGTCAGCGCGCCTTCCGGCAGCGCCGCAAAGGCCAGCACCGGCTCCGTCGCGCCATGCTTCTCGTGCATCGCGCGCGCCGCGATCACGCCTTCCGGCCGAATTTCGCACGCCAGCCGCGGCCGCATGCCCGGCGTGGGCTTGAAGATGGATGCCAGTCCCGCCATTACCGCGTCGCCTCGACAAACGTGACTTTGTTGATTTCCTTCAGCGTGGTCAGCCCGCGCCGCACCCGGTCCAGCGCCGACTCGCGCAGAAACGACATTCCTTCCGCCTGCGCCAGCCTGCGGATTTCCGACGTCGGCTTCTTCTCCAGAATGATTTCTCGAATCGGATCGGTCAGGTCCAGCAGCTCGTGGATCGCCGTCCGCCCGCGATACCCCGTGCCGCCGCACTCAATGCAGCCGCGCCCCTCGCGGAACGGGAAATCCCGCCACTGCGCCGGATCGAGGCCGCTCAGGTTCAGCATCTCGTCGTCGTGGTGCACTTCCTGCACGCAGTATTCGCAGATGGTGCGCACCAGCCGCTGCGCCAGAATGCAGTTCAGCGCCGAGACGAAGTTGTACGCCTCCACGCCCATGTTCACAAAGCGCCCCAGCACGTCCACCACGTTGTTCGCGTGCACGGTGGTGAACACCAGGTGGCCGGTCAGCGCGGAGTTGATGGCGATCTGCGCCGTCTCCTGGTCGCGGATCTCGCCCACCAGAATCTTGTCCGGATCGTGGCGCAGAATCGAGCGCAGACCGCGCGCAAACGTCAGCCCCTTCTTTTCGTTCACCGGAATCTGCGTGATCCCGCGGATCTGGTACTCCACCGGATCCTCAATGGTGATGATCTTGTCTTCGTCGCTCTTGATCTCGTTCAGCGCGGCGTAGAGCGTGGTCGTTTTGCCCGAACCTGTCGGCCCGGTCACCAGCACCATGCCGTACGGCTCGCGAATGTACCGGCGAAAGCGCTTCAGATCTTCTTCGGCGAATCCCACCACGTCGAGGGTCAGGTTCCGGAACTTCTCGCTCATCGACTCTTTGTCCAGCACGCGCAGCACGGCATTTTCGCCATGCACCGTGGGCATAATCGAGACGCGGAAGTCGATCAGCCTGCCCTTGTAGCGCACGCGGAAGCGCCCGTCCTGCGGCACGCGGCGCTCGGCAATGTCCAGCTCGCTCATGATCTTGATGCGGCTCAGAATCGTGGAGTGGTGCTCGCGCGCAATCGGCGCCATGGCCGCCTGCAACACGCCGTCGATGCGGTACTTCACAATCACCGAGTCGTCGTTGGTCTCAATGTGGATGTCTGATGCGCGCCGCTCCAGCGCGGTGAAGATGGTCGTATCCACCAGCCGGATGATGGGGCTGATGTCTTCTTCGCTGGTCAGCTTTTCAATCGAGATATTTTCGTCCGGATTGTCGTCCGCCGACAGCACGTCGAAGGTCAGCCCCTCCGCTGCCTCGTCCAGCACGCGCTGGCTCTGCTCGGTCTTCTTCAGCAGATCGGTGATCTGCGACAGCGTCGCCACCCGCGTCACGATCCGCTGCCCCAGCAGCCCGCTGATCTCGTCGATCATCATCAGCTTGCTCGGATCGCTCACCGCGATCACCAGCCGGTCTGCCTGCTGCTCCAGCGGCACAAAGTTGTAGCGGAACATCATGTCCACCGGCACGCTGCGCAGCACCTCGTGCTGGATGCGGAAATTCCGCAGGTCCACAAACTCCGAGCGATAGCGCTTCGCCAGCGCCTGGGCCTGCGCGGTCTCGTCCTGTTCCGTCGGCAGCGTGATGGTGGATATATCGGCCATACTAATAATCCCTCGTCAGCCCCCCATGTTGGTCGTGTTGCCCATGGAGAAAATCGGCAGATACAGCGCGATCAGGATGGTCAGCACCACCACCCCCATCACGATCAGAATCGCCGGCTCGATCAGATTCATCGCCGTAGTCAGCGCCGTCTGCACGTCGTCCTCAAAAAACTCCGCCACCGAGTTCAGCATCTGCGGCAGCGCGCCCGTCGACTCGCCCACCTCGATCATCTCGGTCGAAAGCTCCGGAAACACTCCCGTAGCTTCCAGGCTCTTCGCCAGCCCCTGCCCCTCGCGTACCCTCACCACCGACTCCGCAACGGCCTTGCCGATCCTCCGGCTGGTGATCGTCTTCGCCGCCGTCTCCAGCGACGGCACCAGCGGAATGCCTCCGCTCAGCAGCGTCGAGAGCGTGCGCGCGAACATCGCCACCTGGTACTTCAGCCAGATCTTGCCGAAGATCGGCAACCGGATCCGGATCCGATCGATGCGCTCCGCTCCGGCATCGCTCTTGCTCCAGCGCCACACCAGAAACCCGATCAGCCGCCGCCGCCGGCGCGACATACATCAGATAATGCTGCGCCGCCTTCCCCAGCCCCAGCATGAACAGCGTGATCGCCGGCAGCTTTGACCCGATCTGGTCGTACAGCTTGGCGAACTGCGGCACCACAAACGTGATCATGAAGATGAACATCGTGATCACCAGAAACACCAGCACCGACGGATAGATCAGCGACGACGTCAGCTTCTTGCGGAACGTCAGCGACACGCGCTGAAACGACATATACCGCCCCAGCACTTCTTCCAGATTCCCCGAGCGCTCGCCCGCCAGCAGCGTCGTCGTGTACATCATCGGGAATCCGCCCTGCGCCTCGAACGCCGCGGAGATGGGCTCGCCCGTCCGCACCCGCGCCGCCACGTTCTGCAGGTTCCCGGCGAAGATCGCGTTCTTCTGGCTCTTGGCCAGCATCTCCAGCGATCCCAGAATCGGCAGCCCCGCCTTGATGAGCGTGAGGAACTGCTGGTTGAAGATCAGGAAGGTCTCGAGCTTCGTCTTGCGCGCGCTGCCCGTCAGCCCGCGCGGCTTCACCGAGTAGACGTAGTACCCCGCCTGCGTGAAGCGCTGACGCAGCTCGTCGGCCGTGGCCGCCGCCTGGATTTGCTCCTGCACATGGCCGCGCTCGTCGGCCAGTCTGATCACAAATTCAGCCATGGAAAGTGCTCGCGCCGGACCCGCCGGGCGATAGAAATCCCTTCCCCCATCCTAAGCGTTTTCTAAAATATCCGGGCCGGGGCGCACGCCTCGACCCGGCCGAAGGATCTGATGCTCGCCGGATCAAGCACTGGACGCGCCGGAGGCCCCGAACGCTCAATTTCTGGGTGCCCCACATCTGCCCGGTTTTGGCAGATGTGGGAGGAATTAACCTAGTTTTTCAGCTTCTGCGCATCCAGCTTCCCGATCCTCCCATCCGGCCCCACCACCCACGGCAGGCTCAGCGCGTTCCAGTTGCCGTTTTCCAGGCTAACCCATGTCTTTCCATCGTCATAGCTAACGTCCGACCCGTTCGTCCCCGCCGCAATCCAGGCGTTGGCCGCAGCATCCCACGCCACCGCTGACCGGAACCCGTGCGGAGGCTTCGCCGCCGCCGTCCACGTCTTTCCGCCATCCGCCGACCACGCCGCGCTGCCGTCAGACTCGTTCGGTTTGGCGTAATCCCCACCTACGGCGACGCCGTCTTCCCGATTGCGAAAGCTGACCGAGAAGACTCCTGACGAGTCAGTTCCACCTCTAATCGGTGCGGCGATCTTCTGCCAATACAGCCCATCCGAGAGAGGAAGGTCAGTAGCATTCATTCCCCTGTATACAAAGCTGCCGTCCTTCCCACCGATACCAATCCATCCCCAGCCAGCAAATCTCACCAGCGACGAATTGCTTGCGGCAAAAGCGCCCGAGCGTGCTGGATCGCCGCCGAGAAATCCATTCATCGATCGGTTCCAAGTCTTACCGCCATCCCAAGTCGAAAACGTCGCAAATCGGGTTTCCTTCGCGACTTTGCCCTCATCGTTGCGCTTGTCCGGGAACCCGGGCCCTGCTGCCACGATCTTGAAGTCCCCGACGTCGCTCAGGACAGGATCGCCGAGGATTTCTCCATCTTGGTGATTCCAGAACGCCATCGCATCCCAAAACCCATCCTTATCGGGATTTGTGAACAGCAGCTTCCACGTCCCGCACCCATCCACAGTCTTGTACAAGCCGCGACGCATCCCCTGGCCCGCTCGACATCGCAATCGCCGTCTGCGCGTCCCACGCCCAGATGCCCCGAAAGTCGAGCTTCTCCGCGCCCGGAGGCGTCGCGCACCGCTGCCACGTCGCGCCGCCATCCACGGTCCGCAGAATCGTCCCGCCCGTCCCGCTCGCCCACGCGACGTTCGCGCTGACCGCGTGAATCCCGCGCAGTCCCGCAGCCATTCCGCTGTTCTCCATCACCCACGGGCCGGAGGCGCCGCTACCCGCCGTCTGCCCTGCTGCCGCCTCGGCAAGAGCCGCCACCACAACGATGCTGCACCACGCGCTCCTGATCATATCCGCCATCATAGGCGGTTCCGGGAACCTCAATACGGATAGGGATACGAGGGCATTCCCGGCATCGGCGGAGGCGTCAGCTTCGGCGGATTATTGATCCGGTAAATGCCCCATGCCGTCAACGCCGCCCCAGCCCCTAATGACGCGAAAATGAACACCTTTGCCGCCGTCGGCATCCGCGAATTCGAATCGATCGCCTTCGTCTGCGCCGTTGTCAGCGGCTGCCCCGTCACCTGCGCCAGCTCATCCACCAGCACAGCCACCGACTGGTCGAATTGCCGGTCCCGCCGCTTCTTGGTGCCGATCGCGCGGACGTTGGCGCTCGCCGTCCACAGCACCGCATTCGTCTTCGGATCGCGGATGGTCAGAATCACCTGCGGGTTATAGGAGGGAGCGTCGTTGACGGGAACCGCCGGCGCAATCGCCCGAATCTCGAAGATCACGTCCGCCTGCGAAGGCGAGCTTACCAGCTCGTAATGCCCCGCCTTCTTCAGTTGCGAGTAGAACGTGTTGTACGCGCGGTTCGGGCCGCCGTCGAAGATCTGGAAGTAATTGCTGCCGCCTCCGTTCGAGACGAACACCGCATGCGCGGTCAGGACTTCCGGCGGAACGGGACCGGTATCCGTGCCGGCTTGCTGCGCCGGCAGCACAGGTGTGAGAACCAAAGCAGAGGAGAGAACCAGAGCGAGCGACTTGCGCAATTCGGAGAACATTGTGTGCGCCTCCTGTCCGCAAAGGACGCGGCAACGCACGCGAAAGTCTCAGATTGCCGCCGCGTGGGATGCCCGGAATCCTCGCTGCGTGCGCCGAAACCACGGCCAGATTGGCAAGCTGTCAGGAAATGCCATGCTTCCCCGCTGCATCCAAATAAAAAGAGGGAACTGTCGCTCCATGGCGCAGGGTTTTTGCCGTTTCCCCTGCTTGAGTCTGGCTGAAGCGGAACGGCGTCAGGCGGACTACATGGTGTGGACAGGAACTCGCGAACGATCGGGTGGGCGGCGCAGCCCTTACACCGGCGGCTGCCCATTGACGATGTGCACGCCCGGCGGCGCCGTGAAGACGAAGGCCCCATCCGGCGCGGGCGCATTGCCCAGCTCGCCGCTGAGGTCGAAGCTGTTGGTCACGCCGTCCGTCTCCACAATGCTCATCGTGCGGATGGTCCCGTCCGGTGCGGCCTCAATCTTCAGTTCCGACACGCGCTGCTCCATGCCCTTCGGCACGCCGCTCAGCTCGTAATCGCCGTTGCCCGCACGCGTTGCCCTCAGGTCGGCCATCTCTTTTTCCAGCTCCGTGTGCCCCAGCAAAAACCGCAGTGGCGAGCGCAGATCGTTCAGTTGCTTTTCCGGCACGCGTTGCGCCTCGCTCTGCCCCGGCGTGTAGAAGTACGCGTACTTCCCATCCAGGATAAAGAGCTGTCCGTCCGGATCGGTATAGCTCCAGCGCATCCTGCCCGGCTTGCGCAGCAGCAGCACGCCCTCCTCTTTCCGGTGCGCGCCCATGCCGTCGTAGTGCTGGACGAAATGCACCGAGAGCGAGTGCAGCGAGTTGTAGTGGTGATCGATGCGCGCGGCCAGGTCGCGCGCGCTCAGCGCCGTCTGCGCCTGCAGCAAAGGCGCGATCATCATCGAGACAATCGCGGCCGCCCAAAATCCGCGGCGAAGGAACAGGAACAATCGGCCGGCGTCGGCCGGTGCGGCCCAGTCTCGGCCGCGTCCTCTTACTGCAGCGGCACCGTGCAGTTCGTGCCTCCGGTGGGATCTTTCTTGATCTCCCCGCTGATATCCATGCAATAGCCGTTCACGCCCGTCTTGCCCACGGCCTGCGGCACCGCGGTGACCTCATAGCTGGTGTACATGTCCTGATTGTTCACCGTGGTCTTGGTGCAGTTGGTGATGGTGAACGTGTATCCCGACTTCTGGCCGGTGGCCAGATCGCTCGGCAGCAGTTGCGCTGACTGCGCCGTCGGCGGACCCGAGCTGGTGCTGCCGCCCAGCTCCGAGAGCGCGCAGGCATATCCGTTCGCCGGATACATGGAGTTGAACTGCATCTCCGCCTCGCGAATGGCCTGCAGCGACTGAATCGCCGACGTCTCGTTGGCCTGGCTCTTCAGGTGGAGCATGTTCGGAATGGCAAACAGCATCAGGATCAGCATGATCGAAATCACGATCAGCAGTTCCATCAGCGTGAACCCGGCCTCGCCGTTCTGCGAGCGCCTTCGTAAGAGATGGTGCTTCATGGTTGGTAGTCCTGGTGTTTCCTTCAGTGTACGGCGGAGCGCCCTGTTGTCTGAATTGAATCGCCCGGCGCAACCGCCGCCCCTCGGAAACAGAAAGCGCCTTCATCCTACCGCAAAACCGGACGGCGAACCCGCCATGCGCCCGGCGCTGGCTCCGCTGTCAGCCCCGCAAGACTACAGGACGCACAAACGCCCGCTTTCGCTCGCTGCGTGAGCCGGCAGATCGCTCAGGCCCCGCCTTTCTCCGGCTTGCCCGAGACGTGCAGATCGAAATACACCTGCTTCCGCTGGTCGAACGAGCTCAGAACCCGCTTTGAGCTCTTGCTCCCCTTCCACGCCGCCCACACCGTGTAGTCCGTATTGTCTGACAAATCGGCGAACCGATACTTGCCGTCGTCCGTGGTAATGCAGGTCCTTACTTCGTTGTTGCGCGAATTCGACAGATACACCACCGCCCCGTTGAGCGGCTGATCGTGGGGCCCCAGCACCTTCCCCTCCAGGTTGCGGTAGCCGAAATCCTGCGCCGCGGCGAACGACCCAAGCACGGCCAGCAGCGCCGCGGCCGCCAGCGCGCAGACCACCCGGCGCGTCCTGCCGGACCTAATCCCGATTGAAAGCCGAGTGCGCATGAGCTGCTTCATTCCTCTTCCTCTTCCCGGAATTCTTCCTCTTCCGCATAACCTTCTTCGACCTTGCTCAGCTCCAAAGGGTCAACCGCGACCACCTCGTATTCGGTGCCGCACTCGTCGCAAACCACGACGTCGCCCTCTTCCATCTCGTCTTCCACGAAGTCCAGTGCGCTTTCGCATTCAGGGCAAATCGGCATGAATCCCTCCAGCGGGAAAACTGTATCTCGAATCCTTCAGTATGACGCCATCGCCATTCCTGCGTCGCTGTAGCCCGAAGCTGCCGCGCTCCAGTCGACGTGGCCCTCAGGGAGCGGCGACCTTGCACGATAATCTCCAGGCCAAAAGCAGCTCAGCAATTGCCATATCCGGGGGATAGGCGCCCCAGCGTTCCCGGAAATGCATTTCCGCGGCGCGGCCTGGGCTCTCCGGACATTGACGTTCGCCGGCTTCCCTGCCGCCTTCGCTAGTTTTGAAGAGAAACCGCCCGCGCGTCAAGCGTCCGCCTTCTCCCCATCCCACAAGCGGTCTCATTATGTCGCGCGCTCCGCAGCGGCTCGCGGGCGATCCGCCGTCCAAGCGGAGCGCCAGCCGCTCTCCCAATCCGCAACCTGCTGATGAGACCTGTTATAGGGCATACTCGATAGTCATGAAACGCCGTGTCAGCTTCTGCGTCGCCGCTCTCCTCTGCGCCACCGCTCTGGTCTCCGCTTGCCCCGCATCCGCTCTCTCAGCCGATGCCGCCCACCGCGATCTGGATGCCATCGGCGCGCCGATTCCGCCCATGCCTGTCGATCCGCGCATCGCGCACGCGCTCCAGCAGATCTCTCCCGCGCAGATTCAGCGCATCATCGCCACCCTGGTTTCCTTCCGCAATCGCAGCACGCTTTCCAGCATGGACAAAGGCCTGCCACCAGGCACCGGCGTCACCGCTGCCGCGGACTGGATCTACAACCAGTTCCAGGCCATCTCCGCGCAATGCGGCGGCTGTCTGGAAGTGCACCGCGACACCTTCACCCAGGCGCCGGGAACGGGTCCCCGCGCGCGCATCACCCAGCCCACCACGCTCACGGATGTCTACGCGATCCTGCGCGGCCCCGATCCCAATCAGGCCGCGCGCATGCTCCTCGTCACCGGCCATTACGATTCGCGCAACAGCAGCAACTTCAACACCCAGGATCCGGCGCCCGGCGCCAACGACGATGCCAGCGGCGTGGCCGTCAGCCTGGAGTGCGCGCGTTCGCTCTCCAAAATGCGCTTCCCCGCCACCCTCATCTTCGTCGCCGTGGCCGGCGAGGAGCAGGGCCTCTACGGCAGCCACCACCTCGCCCAGGAGGCGAAGCAGCAGGACTGGCAACTCGAGGGTGTGCTGAACAATGACATCGTCGGCGGGAATCGCACGCCCGGCGACCTGTATCAGGACGAGCATGCCGTCCGCATCTTCTCCGAGCCGGTTCCCGCCGACGCGACGCCCGAGCAGATTCGCCGCATTCTCATGATGGGCTATGACAGCGACTCGCCTTCTCGCGAGCTCGCTCGCGCCATCACCGAGGCGGCTCGCACCTACACCGGCGCATCCGCCTCCAGCTCGCGCCCCGCCGCTTCGGGCCTCGACCCCGTGCTGGAATTTCGCCTCGACCGCTTCCTCCGCGGCGGCGACCACGAATCCTTCAACCAGCAGGGCTATGCCGCGGTGCGCTTTTCCGAGTGGCGCGAGGACTTCAACCATCAGCATCAGAACGTCCGCGTGGAGGATGGCGTCCAGTACGGCGACCTGCTCAAGTACGTGGACTTCGACTACGTCGCCCGAGTAGCGCGGCTGAATGCGGCCACCCTGGCCGTGCTCGCCAGCGCGCCGCCGCCGCCGGTCCATGTGATCTATCCCTATCCGAAGGAAATGGTCTTCAACAATTCGCTCAACAACACCACCATCCAGTGGCAGCCCGGCCCCGGCGCGCCCGCAGGCACGCGCTACATGATCGTCTGGCGCCCCACCGCCGCGCCCAACTGGACGCGCGCCATCTCCGCCGAAAAGGCCGGCGTGAAGGTCTCCGGCGCGGCCCCGGATGCAACGTATTCCGTCACTCTGCCCATCTCCAAAGACAACGTGATCTTCGGGGTGATGGCCGTTGATCCCCAGGGCCACCGCAGTCCGGCCGTGGTTCCCTGGCCCGGGCGCTAGCGAGCGAAATTACCGGATGAGAGAATAACCAGGTGCCTCGATCATCGGGTAGTATTCTCGGCTTTCCGGATTTCCGCGGCTTCACGCGCCAACTGGTGCTGTGGAACCTCGGCGCCTTATTTCCTGCTGCTGATCCTCGGCGCCATCTCCGCGAAGACTGCCTTCCTGGTCCAGGGATACATCGGTCTGCTCCCCGCGATGGTCCTGACGCACGGCTTCGTCTGGCAGCTCGCCACCTACTGGATCATCCATCAGGGCATCCTCAACACCGCATTCGAGCTGCTCTCCCTTTGGTTCCTCGGCAGTTTTCTTGAGACCCAGCACGGACCGCGCTGGCTTGCCGAGATCTTTTTCGTCTCCGTGATCGGCTCAGGTCTGGCCGGCCTCGCGCTCGCCGCCGGCCTGCGCGACGCCAATGTCCGATCTATGGCTGCTGGGGCGGCATCTTTGGCCTGCTCATCGCCTTCGGCGTGCTCTATGCGGAGATGGAATTCATGATGTTTCCGCTGCCCTTCATGATCAAGGCCAACATATCTGGTCGCGGTCTACATGCTGCTCATGCTGGCCATGTTGTTTTTCCGCGGAGCGGGTCTTTGCCTTCTCCCAGCTGGGTGGCGCGCTCTTCGGCTACCTGTACATCAAGTTCGCGCCCCGGCGCGGATTCGCCTTCGCCGGAGCGGAGAGCCTCTACGGCATGCGCAACCGCTACTACCGCTGGAAGCGCCGCCGCGCCGCAAAGAAGTTCGAAGTCTACATGCGCAAGCGCCGCGACAACTGAGGCCGGCGCGCGATCCCCGGCCCGCGATCATTTCTTCTTGTGCGTCGGCTGTGTCGCTCCTGGAGCGCACTGCGGCCGTGAATCGTGCCAACCCTCGTGGATGAACACGTACAGATCATCCGTGAGGTCGCTCGTCAGCTTAAGAGGATCGGTGTAGGAAGTTTGATAGCGACTGAACGTGTTGATATTCCCCTGCCCCCACCCCGACAAATTCACGCTGCCCGTGTAGTGATCCTGGCCGTCGTTGCTCAGCGAGTAGGTGATGGTGAAGTTCTGCTGCTGGCCGTTCGGCTGCGTGAAGGTGTTCCCGTCCTGCGCTCCCTGGCTGTTCAGCTCGCGCAGCGCCGTGTCGCGGAGAGCATCGCGGCCTTCGCTGGCGTCCCTGGGCGTATAGGTGAAGTTGAAGTTCAGCACCGCGACAATCGGCGTGTACCGGATGGGAGAAACCGCCGGTGTACAGGGTGCTGGCGCGCGGTAAGGGGTAGTAGGGATACATCCTGTCGTGCCCAACAGCACAACAGTGGCCGCAACCATCCGTTTTCTCATCAGCCCTCCTGAACAGGCAGAGAAAGCAACGGAACCGCAACGGGGGATTTTTATTAGCACCTCTATATCTGAAGATCCCGGGGTCTGTCCACTGTTTTTTGCTGGAACCCCGGCAGGAGCTCGGTGTCCCATCCTCTGTCGCGCGCATTCCGCGCACCAGGGTGGGCTCGCCCGCCGTCCCATTCCTGCTTGCTGGCCGTTTTTCCCCTGGCGGCTATCGGTGCAGCGACCCGAACTTATAAACGATGCCCACCGAATCCGCTGACTCGTTCTGCCAGCCGAATCCGTAGTGCGTCGGCTGCCAGTCGGTCACGAAGCGCAGCGACCACTGCGCGTTCAGGTTGTAGTCCGCGAAGGCTCCCACCGCCAGCCCCATGGTCAGCTTGTCGTTGTAAATTCCGACGCTCTCCGGCTGGATCCCCGACGGAAATCCCGAGCTGAAGCTGCCGTACGCCGCGCCCACCAGCGAGTGCATCCCCAGGCTCAGCCTTGGCCGGCGATAGAACCGGAAGCTCGGTCCGAAGAGGAACAGGTATTCCCGCATCGGCGCCGTCGTGGGCAGCTGTACGCCGTTCACCTGCGTCGCCGGAATCTGCATGGTGCCATTGGCCTCGCGCGCGCTCGCCTCAAAGCCCCACACCGGACGCAACCACAGCGTTGCCGAGCCTTCCCCGCCCAGCAAATTGATCGCGTGGATGCCCAGCCCCTGCCCCGGATTGAAGTGCGTGTAGAACGCGCCGCCGGAAACATCGATGCGCTGCGCATACTCGCTGGGCCCCTGCGGCGCGGTGGCCGTTACCTGCGCATACAGCGCCGGCGCACCCAGCACGGCCCCGCAGAACGCCAGGGCCAGAAAACGACAAAAGACGGCTTTCACGCGGTCGGAAACCTCAGAAATGGATTGGCAAGATTCAAGATACCACCCGGAGACGGGTCCCGCGCGGCCTGCACCGCCGGCGCGCCCCGCCGCTGGCGAGCGTCAGCTCCGCACCGCCGGCCGGATGTGCAGCTCTTTCAGTTGCGCGTCGCTCACCGGCGTGGGCGCGTCCACCATCAGGTCGATCGCCTTTGCCGTCTTCGGGAACGCGATCACCTCGCGCAGGCTGGTGGCCCCGGCCAGGATCATCACCAGCCGGTCCAGGCCTAGCGCGATGCCGCCATGCGGCGGCGTCCCATACTGCAGCGCCTCCAGGAAAAACCCGAACCGCGCCTTCGCTTCCTCGTCGCTCATCCCCAGCGCGCGGAAGATCTGCTGCTGCACATCCTGCCGGTGAATACGGATCGACCCCGAGCCCAGCTCCAGCCCATTCATCGCCAGGTCGTAATAGCGCGCCCGTACCGACGCCGGATCGCTCACCAAACGCTCCATGTCCTCCTCGTGCGGCGAGGTGAACGGATGGTGCGCCGGCGCCCACCGGCCCGTCGCCGGATCGTGCTCGAACATGGGAAAGTCCGTTACCCAAATCGGCCGAAACGCGGCCGATCCGTCGACTTTGCCGGCGCTGCGATCGGGCGAGCCCACCACCGCTTCCGTTACCGCGAACGCGCCATGCCGGTCGGCGTATTTCTTCGCCAGTTCCACGCGCAGGTTCCCCGCCGCGCTCAGCACCGCGATCTCCCGCTCCGACAGCCGCCCCTCGAATTTCGTGTCGCTGGCCGTGATCGGATGCGACGCGTCGCCCGCCACCATCACCAGCAAATCGTCCGCCTCCGCCCCGGCCAGCTCGCGCAGCTTCGCCACGGCCTCTGGGAAACGACTTTTCCAGGCGCTTGATGTCGTCAACGAGCTTCGCGCCTTTCTTCGTCTCAAACAGCGGCCGGTTGTCGTCGCGCTCCTTGCGGCTCAGCTCGCCGACTTTGGGCACGCGCACGGCCACCACCGGCAGCGCCGGATCCACGCCCAGCGTCTCCAGTTGCTCCGCCGCAAACGCGCTGCGAATATCCGTCAGCCCCGGCAGCCGCAAATCCGGCTTGTCGATGCCGTACCGCCGCATCGCCTCGTCGTACGTGATGCGCGGAAACGGCGCCGGCAGCGTGATCCCGACCGCCGCAAAAGCCGCCGTCAGAAAGCCCTCCACCACCGCAAACACCGTCTCCTGCTGCGGAAACGTCATCTCCAGATCGATCTGCGTGAACTCCGGCTGGCGATCCGCGCGCAAATCCTCGTCGCGGAAACACCGCACGATCTGGAAATACTTGTCCAGCCCGGAAATCATCAGGATCTGCTTAAAGAGCTGCGGCGATTGCGGCAGCGCGTAAAAGCTCGCCGGATGCACCCGGCTCGGCACCAGATAATCCCGCGCGCCCTCCGGCGTCGACCGCGTCAGAAACGGCGTCTCGATCTCGTAAAATCCCTGCGCGTCGAGGTACTCGCGCACCGCCAGCGCCACCTTGTGCCGGATCTCCAGGTTGTGCGCCATGTCCGCGCGCCGCAGGTCCAGATAGCGATACTTCAGCCGCACTTCCTCGTTGGCAATCGCCTCTTCCGCCGGCGAAAACGGAGGCACCTTCGCATCGTTCAGCAGCAGCACTTCCGTCGCGGCGATCTCGATCTCGCCCGTCACCATCTTTGGATTGACCGCGTCGGCTCCGCGCAGCCGCACCTTGCCGACCGCGCACACCACGTATTCCGGCCGCGCCTGCTCCGCCTTCGCGTGGCCCTCCGGCGTCAGCTCTTTGTCGAGCACAATCTGCGTAATGCCGTACCGATCGCGCAGATCCAGGAAGATCAGGTTGCCGTGATCGCGCCGCCGATTCACCCACCCCATCAGCGTGACGGTCTTGCCCGCATCGCTCGCGCGCAGCTCGCCGCAGGTGTGGGTGCGTTGTCGTGTGCCTAAAAAGTCGAGCAAAATATATCCCTTACAACGACAGATTTGTCATCCTGAGCGGAGTTCGTCGCGCTATGCGGGGCGAACGAAGTCGAAGAGCCTGGCCTGAGCGAAGTCGAAGGCACCTGCATTTCTCCGTTAGCGCGAAGCCCGCAGCGTCTCCGCCAGCTCCCCGCGCGGCACCTTCTTCTGCTCCCCGCTGGCGAAGTCCTTCACCGTCAGCATACCGGAGCGCTGCTCGTCCTCGCCCAGCAGCACAATCGCCCGCGCCACCTTATTCCCAAGTTCAAACGACTTCTTCAGCCGGAAACTGCCATCACCCAATTCCACACGAAGCCCTGCGCGCCGCAGCTCGCGCGCCAGCTCCAGCGCCGGCGCATTCAGCGCCTCGCCCAGCGGCGCAACGTACGCATCCGCCAGAGCCGCCGCCACCTCGCCCTGCCGCCGCCTGCAAAGTCAGCACCAGCCGGTCCAGCCCCATCGCAAACCCAATCCCCGGAGCCTTCGGCCCGCCCAGCATCTCCGACAATCCGTCGTACCGCCCGCCGCCCAGCAGCGCGTTCTGCGCGCCCAAGCCCGCCATGCGTGAACTCAAACGTCGTTCGCGTGTAGTAGTCCAGCCCCCGCACCAGCCGCGGATTCACCTCGTACTGCACCCCGCACGCATCCAGAGCCGCCAGCACCGCGGCAAAGTGCGCCTTCGACGCGTCATCCAGGAAATCCGCAATCCGCGGCAGCGTCGCGATGATCGGCTGATCCTCCGGCACCTTGCAGTCCAGCACGCGCAGCGGATTCGTCTCCGCCCGCCGCTGGCAGTCCGCGCACATCAGTGGAGCCTTGTCCTTCAGCGCCTCGCGCAGAGCGGCAAGGTAGCGCGGCCGGTCCGTCGCCGACCCTACCGAATTCAGCACCAGCGTCCACCCCGTGATCCCCAGCTCGTCCAGAAAGCTGGCCAGCATCTCCAGCACCTCGGCATCGCGCAGCGGCGACTCCGATCCCGCGCTCGGCGGCCCAATCACCTCCGCCCCGATCTGCCAGAACTGCCGGTACCGCCCCTTCTGCGGCCGCTCGCGCCGAAACTGCGGCCCGATGTAATAGAGCTTCTGCAGCAGCCCCGTCTCGCCCAGCTTGTGTTCGATGTACGCGCGCACCACGCCCGCCGTGTTCTCCGGCCGCAGCGTCAGCGACTGCGCTTTCTCGCTCTGCGCCCGCGCCCGATCCTCCCACGTGTACATCTCTTTCGAGACGATGTCCGTCTCCTCGCCCACCGAGCGCGCGAACAGCGAGGTGTCCTCGAAAATCGGCGTCCGAATCTCGCCGAAGTGGTAGCGCGCGAAGACGCGCCGCGCCGTCGTCTCCACGCGATTCCACAGTTCGGTTTCCGGCGGCAGCAGGTCGCGCGTGCCGCGCACAGCTTTCAGCAGGCTCATGAATAAGGGTCCAGCAACCAGTTTACCGGACCGGCGCGGCGGGACTGGCGTATCCTGAATGTGTAGACTCTTACACATTCGAGGTGCCGCATGGCCACGAATCTCGCGCTCGACGACAACCTGATTGAAGAAGCCAGGAAGCTGGGCGGCCATAAGTCCAAGAAAGCCGCGGTGACCGCGGCGCTTGACGAATACATCCTCCGCCGCAAGCAAAAGGACGTGATCCGCCTCTTCGGAACCATTGAGTACGATCCGGCCTACGACTATAAAGCCGAACGAAAAGCACGCCGGGCATGATGCTGCTGGTGGACACCTCCGTTTGGTCGCTCGCGTTTCGCCGGCGCCCAACCGATTTGAATCCCCGCGAACTGGCAATCCGGGAGCTGCTGGAGAAGGCAATCACGGAGGGGCGCGTCGCGCTCCTGGGATCCATCCGCCAGGAACTGCTCGCGGGGATTCGCGACGAACGCCAGTTCCAGCGGCTCCGCAACGCGCTGCGTGTTTTCCTGATGTGCCGCTGACCGCTGCGGACTATGAAGAGGCAGCGCGCCTCAGCAACGTATGCCGCCGCAAAGGGATTGCCGGAAGTCCCGGTGGATTTTCTCATCTGCTCGGTGGCCCTGCTGCGCAACTGGCCGATTTTCACGCTCGATCGGGATTTCGCCCGCTTCAGCGAGCATATCCAGATCCGGCTGCTGAACGCGCCGTAGGATCGCGTGCGACTCCCTACCCCTGCGCCCCATCCCGCGTCCCCAGGCACCACCCCATATCGGCCTTGCCCCCGCGCCCGCTGCTGGCATAGCTGCCGGCCGCCATCACTGTCCCGCCGCACCCGCGAAACAGCGTCGTCAGCGACTGCTCCGTGAAGTAGTTGATGTGCTCGTGCATCAGATAGAGGCTCGCCGGGCGCAACACCCACCGCGCCAGCCCAGGATGCATCGCCGTCATCACCCCGATCTGCGCCAGCCTTCGCGCCATCCGTCTCGCGCCTGTAGGCTGCTCCAGCGGCACCTCCAGAAACACCAGCCCCTCCCCGGCCGCCTCCAAAATCGAGGTCACGATCGCGCGCGGGAAACCCACGTGCTCCAGCACATTGCTGTTGATGATCAGATCGGGCCGGCACGACGCCGGATCGGCGACCGCCGTCACCCCCTCTGCCGCCGGAATCCCCGAGATGTCGTAGACGAACGCCTCAGCCCCATCAATCAGCCCCGCTACCAGGTCGCCCCGATCCCCGCCATGATCGAGCACGCGCCGGATCGTGCGCCCGCCCAGGTGCTGGCGCAGCAGCGGAGCCAGCGCCGCGCGCCGCTTCTCGTACGAAGCCGGCGAGGCCAGATCGCGATTGAACTGCGGCGTGTACCAGGGCTCGGTGGCCCGCCGCATCCGCTGGTACTCGTCCAGCCGGTAATTCGCATACAGCCGCTGCAGCTCGCTGTCCTCCAGCCGCGGATTGTAGAAAGCGAACCCGCAGCTCCCGCACCGCACCAGTTCCACGCAGAACGGCTCGCGGTCCCAGATGCGCCGCGCCAGAAACGGCGCCACCAGCGCGCGCCGCGCCTTGCGAATCGCGCCGCCGCACACCACGCACTCTCTCGCCTCGATCACGTTCCCGCCACTGTAGCACGGAGCCGCCGGCGTCCCGGGCAGTCCCAGCTCCATCCAGCGGCTCACATTCGATCCGCTTCGCAAGGGCGCCGCGGCGTCGTTCCACCCACTCTCGCTCGCCTGCCATGGGCAGCATTTATATTGGTGAGCTTAAGCTGGAAGTCCGGGAGAGAAGACAGGGCAGTGGCAGCGCCCTGCTCTCCGCCCGCAACCTGTCACACTGGAGGCCCGTGGGAGCGGACAGCAGACGACGCCTGGAATCGATGTTGTCGGAAACCCTGGAGAGCTGCCAGCGAAGGGAGAGCTGCGCCTTCGACGAGTCCGCCGGCGCCAACCCCAAGCTCATCCTGTTTGGCGGGGGCGGGCTCGGCCGCAAGGTGCTTTCCGCGTTGCGGAGCGACGGCGTTGAGCCGGTCGCGTTCGCGGATAACAAGCTGGCCGGTTCGGTGGTGGATGGCCTTCCGGTATTGCATCCCGGGGAAGCAGGAAATCGATGGGGAAGCTCCGGCGTTTTCGTCATCACGATTTGGGCTTCCTGGGCTGACACCTTGCGCGAGCAGGTCGAGAGCCTCAGATCGCACGGCTGCCGGCGCATCGTTACGTTCATCCCCCTGTTATGGAAATACCCTCGCCTGCTTCCGCATGTCCAGGTCGACCTTCCGAGCCACGTACTGGAACAACGGGACAGCGTTCTGAAGGCGTTCGAGCTTCTCTCGGATTCCCAGTCGCAGGAAGATTTTGCTGCACAGATTCGATGGAGGCTTTACGGCGATTTTTCTGAGCTTCCCGCGCCCTCTCCGAATCAGTACTGGCAGCAGGACCTCATCGATCTGACCCGAGCGGCTTCCTTTGCCGACGCAGGCGCGTTCGACGGCGATACCCTGGCGGCATTCGTCTCAAAAGTCGGGAGCCGGTTTCGTCATGCCGATCTGTTTGAACCGGATCCGGCCAATGTTGCTTCGATCGAGCAGCGATTGCTGGGATTTCCGGCGGAGATCCGCAATGGCGTCCGCATTCATCCCTTCGCGGTAGCAGACGCAGCCGGGACCATCTCCTTCAGGGCTGGAGCCGGCGCAAGTTCGGCAGCGGGGGAAGGCGGCATTTCCGTGCCCACCGTCGCGCTCGATGACGTGCTTCTGGAACCGCCCGACTACATCAAGTACGACATCGAAGGTTTCGAATTATTGGCTCTTCAGGGCACCCGCCGCATCATCGCGGAACACGCGCCCCCTCTCGCCGTTTGCACCTATCACGTTCAAAGTCATCTTTGGGAAGTGCCCTTGCTGATTCACTCGCTGAATCCTCGCTACCGCCTGTACCAGCGTTCCCATGGTCAAATCTGGGAGACCGTCTGCTATGCCCGTCCAGACGCATAGCAAAAGCCCAGCGACCGCCACCGCTCCTCTCCGTCCAGCAGTTCTGGAATGACGCTACAATGCAGCCCATGTCCACCCCACTCGTCGTGGTGCCCGATTCCGTCATGGAACTGGCGCAGCAATCCATCGGCGAGGTCCACGGGGAGTTCTGCGGAATGTCAGCGGCGGCATCGGCTCGCGACCATCTCGACGTGGTCCGCCCGCTGAAAAAAGGACAACTGCTCGAAGCCTTCACGCCGATGCAGGGGAAAAAGCTCCTCGAGATCGGCGTCGGCTATGGCGCCAATCTCGCAACGTGGATCAAGAAATACCGTCTTGATGGCTACGGTACCGAGCGCGACGCGGAAGGGTTCGGCAACTCCTTCCGGGCGGCTCGCGAGCTCTTTGCCGCCAACGGTCTCGACCCCGAGCGCGTCGTTCGCGTCAACGGCAACACCCTGCCGTTCCCTGACGCTTCCTTCGATATCGTCTACGCGCAGAACGTCCTCGAACACACTGAAGATCCCATGCAGGTTCTCCAGGAGGGCGTGCGCGTGCTGCGCCCCGGCGGCATTCTCCACACTGAGATTCCCAACTACCTCTCGTATTTCGAAGGGCACTATATGGTGCCGCAGCCGCCGGTCGTCTGGCGCTGGGTCCTGCCTGCCTGGTTGCGGCTCCTGGGGCGCGATCCCGCCTTTGCCCGCACCATGCGCACCGAGATCAACCCCCTCTGGTGCCGGCGCGCCGTGAAACAACTGAACCGGAAATATCCCGTCCGCCTGCTCTCGCTCGGCGAAGAAGCATTCCTCGATCGCCTGGCACAGCCATTCCAGTTCGACATGGAACGAACGGCCACGAAGCTGTCGCGGCCCATTCGGATGATGCAGCGCCTCAACGTCGGCAACTGGATCGGCCGCCTGATCGTCCTCGCGCAGGGCCATTACCCGCTCTACCTCACGCTGCGTCGCGAATCGTAGCCGGGCGCGGCGCATGACCTTCGTACCCAGTTGCTCGCCGATTCTGCTTGCCCCAATTTCCGCTGTGCGCATTCATTGAAAAGAGGAAAGCCCTGATCCGGAGATCAGGGCTCTTCCTTTGCGTACTGCTCAGGCGAAATTCTACGGACTCTTACGCCCGACTCAAATACGCGCCTTCCGCCGTGTCCACGCGAATCTTCTCGCCCTCGTTGATGAACGGAGGGACCTGAACCATCAGCCCCGTTTCCAGCTTCGCCGGCTTCGTCACCGACGAGGCCGTCGCGGACTTTAACCCTGGCTCGGTTTCCACCACGGTCAGCTCCACCGTCTGCGGCAACTCGATGCCCACCGCGACGCCATCGTGGAATGAAACTTTGATCTGCAAATTCGCGGTCAGATACTCGACCGCGTCGCCCAGCATTTCCGCCTTCAGATGGGTCTGCTCGTAGTTTTCGATGTTCATGAAGTAGTAGTCGTCGCCGTCGTTGTAAAGGAACTCCATCGGGATTTCGTCCACGACCACGCGCTCAATCGGGTCGGGCGAGCGGTAGCGATGCTCGAACATGGCGCCGGTGCGCAGGTTGCGCAGCTTGGCCTGGATGAACGCGCGCAGGTTGCCGGGCGTGCGGTGCTCCACCGAAAACACCGAGTGCAGGTCGTTGTTGTGCTTGATGATCATGCCCGGACGCAGCTGTGTGGCGGGAATCGCCATAAAGGTAAAGCTCCTTGCCCAAAGATGGATGCGGAATTTGGCGGCCGAACCACGCCGCGGAATGGCGGGCCATGTCCAGCCCACGCAAAAAGACTCCGGCTCCTTAATTTTAGCTCAGCCGGCCCCTATTTCCCGCCAAAGACCCTCTTGAAGAAGTGCCCGACGCTCCGGAAGAATCCGCGATGGCGCTTCGCCGGAACGGGTTCCGCGGCCGCCGGCGCGCCCTTTGTCCCGTTCGCCGCTTCAGGCGGCGGCAGTTCCGGATGCGCGCTGTCGTACGCAATCGGCGCCTGCACTTCCGTCTCCACCTGTCCGGGCGGAACGGTGGGCTTCGTGGGCGCGGCGGGCGGCGGCGCGAGCCCTTCGCTCTGCGCCAGCGGGAACGGATTCTGCTCGGCGGCGGACTTGCCCCGCGCCACATTCACCGTCGGCGTCGTTGCCGGGCAGCCGCAGGAATCCGTCTCGTTATCGACGACTTCGTTCAGGCTGCCGTGCTCAAACAGAACCCGCTGATTCGGCTGCACGCGGTACGCCCCGCCCGAGAACAGATTCGTCGCCAGCACGTACGGCGCGTTGCTGCCGTGATTGTCCACGCAGGTGTCGCCCTGCGGGTTCACGCGCAGGCTCAGATCTACGTCTCCCGGCGGCGATACCAGAATCCGCAGATCGGGCGTCAGAATCACGTCGGAATATTCGCCCGCGGTGTAATGCGCTTCGAACGCGCCCCGGTCCAGCGCAATCATCAGCGCGCCGCCTGGTGTCGACGTGTCCGTCGTCAGATGAACTTTCGTCGTCGCGCAGACATTCAGGCTGCCGCCCCGCGTCAGCTGCACCTCCGCGGTTTGCTCGCCAGCGGTAATGGTTCCGTTGTTGCCGATCACCGCGCGGCCGTCGGCCACGGACAGCGATCCCGAAACCGTCACGCCCTCCAGCGCAACGGTCGCGAGAGAAGCCGGCTCTTTGGGCGGATTCTGCGGCGGCGGCGCAGCGCTCTGCTGCGCACCAGCCGCGCTTCCGGCCGTGCAGGCAATCAGCAGGATGGCCAGACGTCGCACCCGCTACAGCTCCAGAAAGTTTTTGATCAGCTTGCTTACCGTCGTCCGTCAGCACGCTCTCCGGATGGAACTGCACGCCCTCCACGGGAAAGCGCTTATGTCGCAATCCCATGATGGTTCCGTCCGCCGTGCGCGCCGAGATCTCGAGCTCGACCGGCAGTCCCTTTTCCTCGACGATCAGCGAGTGGTAGCGCGTGCAGATCATCGGCGAGGCGATGCCGGAGAAGATCGTCTTCCCATCGTGCTCCACTTCGCTGGTTTTGCCGTGCATTAGCTTCGCCGCGCGCACCACCTGCCCGCCGAACGCCGCGCCAATCGCCTGATGCCCGAGGCAAACGCCCAGGATCGGGACCTTTCCCGCCATTCGCCGAATCAGCTCGATCGAGATCCCCGCTTCCTGCGGCGTGCACGGCCCCGGCGAAAGCACAATCCGCTCCGGCCCCAGCGCTTCCACTTCGCCGGCGGTCAACTCGTCGTTCCGGCGGACGATCATCTCCGCGCCCAGTTCGCCCATGTACTGCACCAGGTTCCAGGTGAACGAATCGTAGTTGTCGAGAACGAAGACCATCTGGGATCAGTCTATCGTGCGAGCCGGCGGCGGGACCAAGGTCAGGACAATGGCTTGCCGCGGCGCTGATGACCCGTCCTGATGATGTAGAGCGGCTTGCCGAGAACAGCCGAATCGTCCACCAGGCCGAACTCCGGCATGCGACTGTCCAGGCTGATGTCTCGGTTGTCCCCCATAACGAAAAGCTTATGAGGCGGAATGGCAATCGGACCGAAATTGATCAGCTGCTCGAATGGATCGCCCGTGTGCTCGATATAGGGTTCATTCAGCACCCGGCCGTTCAGGATGATCTGGCCGTTCTTGCCGCTGATGGTGTCGCCAGGAACTCCAATAATCCGTTTCACGATGACAACTCCAGGCGTATCCGGACTCCTCAGCAATGCAATGTCACCGCGGGCGATCGCGTGGGTCTGGAAGAAGGCCATGTCCGCCATGAATACCTCCCCGGGCCGCAGTTCGGGTTCCATCGAGCTGCTTGCAATCCTGTAATCGCGAAACCCAGCCGCATAAAGCGAAACTGCATGGGATACCAGAGGGAAACCCAAAGTGAGAGGAAACAGGACGAGCAACCACAGGAAACTGCCAGGGGTCTTTCCTCCCTTCCGGGAGCGAAGCGCATGACAGCACGCTGTAATCGTCAGCAGCCAGCCGCCAAGGATGAGGCATATCCAGCCGTGATAAGTGCTCTCAAGTCGAAAGGGCCTGAAGAACAGAAGGATGCAGCCTACCGCAGCCGAGATAAATAGCGCGGCCATGCCCGGCTGGTTCAGAATGACCTGGCCGAGCCCAGGAATCATCGCCGAAATTAGCGCCACGCCCGGTGATTTCCACCGAGCCAGTGCCTGCCGGTCCGGCGCCATCTCGGGAATCTCGGATTGCGCGCCGTCAGGCATGCTCACCATCATCACAAAGATAGGGAGCCAGGACAATCAGCAATGGCGAGATCCAGCTACTCGAATAGCTTGGGCCTCGGAGCCGCGGCTTCCCGCTCGGAGACCTTGCGCGCGGCTGCCTTCGGCGCGCTCGCCGCGGGCTTCGCGGAAAGCATCCCCAGCAGATCCCGCAACTCGTTGCGCACGCGCTCCAGCCTGGCCTGCACCGCCGGAGAATTTCCCGGCAGCAGCGACAACTGCGGAGTTTTGGATTTGCCGGACTCGTGCGCCAGCACCTGCCGCGCTCCCGCGATCGTGTAGCCTTCCTCGTGCAGCAGCCGCCGGACGCGCATCGCCATCTCCACGTCGCGCTTGCGATACAGTCGTTGTCCGGTGCCGCTCTTGTTCGGCCGGAGCTGCGGAAATTCGCTCTCCCAGAAGCGCAGAACGTACGATTCCACGCCGCACAGCCGCGCCACTTCCCCGATCCGGAAGTACAGCTTGTCCGGAATCACGACATCGTGCGTGCGGCGGCGCTGGGCTGCGTGTCGGGCCATCGAGGAACCGGGACCGCATCGAGGCACGGCCCTTGCACGCCAGTATAGGTCACGCAATAGCGCGAAAGTCCAGAGGAAAGTCCAGAGGAATCAGCGCTTCTTTTCGTCCGGGTTGCCCACTCGGGTGCGCGGCGTCGACCCTCGCGGCGCGGCCCGCAGATACTGCACCGGCCACGACGCCGTTTCGCCCAGACGCCGCGGCGGCATGCAGCGGCCAATAGGGATCGCGCAAGAACTCCCGCGCGATCAGGACCAGGTCGGCCTGGCCGGTGCGAATCACATGGTCCGCCTGCGCTGGTGCGGTGATCATGCCCACCGCCCCAGTCAGGATGCCCGCCTGCGCGCGAATCGCCTCGGCAAACTTCGTCTGATATCCCGGCCCCGCAGGAATGGCCGCGCCGGCGACATTGCCTCCCGACGAGACGTCGATCAAATCGACGCCGCGCTCCCGCAGCAGCGCCGCCAGGCGAATCGACTGCTCCAGGTCAAAGCCGCCCTCCGTCCACTCGGTCGCGGAGATGCGGACGAAAAGCGGGCGCTCCCGCAGCCACACTTCTCGAACGGAGTCCGTCACCTCCAGCAGCAGGCGCGCGCGATTCTCCAGGCTGCCGCCGTATTCGTCCGTGCGCTGATTGCTCAGCGGCGACAGGAACTCCTGCAGCAGGTAACCGTGCGCGGCGTGAATCTCGATCACATCGAAGCCGGCGCGGTCGGCCCGCACCGCAGCCTGACGAAACCCGTCGCGAACCCGCGCCATCCCCGCGCGGTCGATTTCGTGCGGCTGCGGGTAGCTCGGCGAGAAGGGAATCGCGCTGGGCGCCACCACCTCAACCCAGCCGCCTGCCTCCGGCGCCACCCTGCCATCTCCCTGCCAGGGAACGTGCGTGCTTGCCTTGCGTCCCGCGTGCGCCAGTTGAATGCCGGCGTGCGCGCCCTGGCCGTGGAGAAAGTCCGTGACCCGGCGCAGCGGCGCGATGTGCTCCTCTTTCCAGATCCCCAGGTCCGCTGGGCTGATGCGCCCCTCCGGCAGAACGGCGGTCGCCTCGGTAAACACCAGTCCCGCGCCGCCGACGGCCCGGCTGCCCAGATGGACGAGGTGCCAGTCGGAGGCAAAGCCGTCCACGCTCGAGTACTCGCACATGGGCGAAACAACAATGCGGTTGGCCAGGGTCACGGATCCAATCCGCAGGGGCGAAAAAAGATGGTCGACGGTCATAGCTCAGCTATTGGATGAAACAGGCGCCCCATTGTCGCAAAACTGGCCCAGCCTGAAACAAAAGAGGCTTCGCGCGGAACGAAGCCTCTGCGGAAAGCCCGGACATGGGAGGGCCAGTGGCAGATGCCTCCGCGGGAACCCCTCTCCCAGGAATCCCCAAAGCTGCCAGCCCCACCCCATATCCTGGCGGGAACAGTCTAAGCCGTCAATATATTGGGCCTATGTGGCGGCTAAGTCAAGAGAAATTGGCAGCCGGCAGACGCACGAGTGCCAGGTCCGTTTCAGGTAGGGAAGGAAATTACTCGGTGCGATTTGACTGGACAGAGCTGGATCGGGAGGCGTAAACCGCCGGGGGCAAGAGAGAAGAAAGAAGAAGAACTGCTGGGAAAGCGGAAGGCTGGGAGGCGAATTTAGTACTTCAGTAACTCAGACTGTTGCATATTCTGCTAATACATCAACAGATATAAAGTCACCGATGGTAGCCACTATACTGGATTCAGTCCAAGAAGTCCACAGGTTTTTCAGATCCCTCACTCAGGAGCTACTCCCACCATGAAACTCATCGTTCGCGCCTTCGTTCTCGGAATCTTTGCTGCCGGCGCCTCGGCCGCTGTCGTTTCCTTTCATTCCACACAGGCTATGGCCGCGATGACGGCCAGCCATCAGGCTGTGGTTGCTGCGGTGCCGATTCCAGGCTGCGGGCCTAGCACCTGCGGCGGCGGTAAGTAGCAGGCCGGGCCGGGTTACTCTGGTCACCAGCCTACCACAAAAGTGGTATCAAGCTGATTCCCGCCTCGACAAATTATTTTTGTTGAGGCGGAGGGCAGACGTGCGCTATCCTCTTTCTCTCTGAGGTGAGCGATGGCCCATCTGCAAGCTCTTCTTGTCCAGCTCGAACCAGTCCTGGTTCTCGTAGCTGCAATTGCCTTTTTCAAGTCCGGTTCTGCCCGGCGCTTTCCCGCGATGGCCTCCTATCTCGCCGTCCGCGGCGCGTCGCTGCTGCTGCTGGAGGCGCTGCTCTGGCGCTGGACCCCCTCCCGCACGCCGAACCTGCACTACACCATCTACTTCTACTCCTACTGGATCACCTACATCGCCTGCGCGGTTTCGATCTTCTTCGTGATCCAGGAAGTATTCAAGCATGTCATGGAGCCGGTTCCCGGGCTGCGCCGCCTCGGCCTTCTCATCTTCCGCTGGGTCAGCATTGTTTCCGTGATGATTGCCGTTGGCGTCATCGGCCTGCCCGCCACGGTTGCGGCGTCCAACGGTGACCGGATCGGTCCCATCGCCATACAGCTGATGCGGTGCATCACCGTGATGGAGCTCTGCCTGGTGGCTTTCCTCGCGCTCTCCACTCATGCCCTGGGGCGCACCTTCCGCAGCCGGTTCTTCGGCCTTGGCCTCGGATTTGGGATTCAGGCGGCAGCGGAACTCTTCTATACCGCCATGGGAAGCTATTCCCATCTCACGTCGACCGTTAATCTGGTCGTCCAGTGTGCCACCACCGCGATGCTGCTGGCCTGGACCATCTACTTCGTGCTGCCGGAGCCCAAAGCCGAGCGCGAGCTGGTCGTTCTGGCCCCCACTTCGCCGCTGGCCCGCTGGAACGCGCTGGCCAATGGACTGGGGCAGGTGCCGCAGGTCGCGGCTTCCCAGCCGGCCACTGGCTTCTTCCTTCAGGACATCGAAGGGGTGGTCGAGCGGGTGCTCGCGAAGAACCCGGTCATCAGCGGCCACTGATTCAGATTCACTCTTCAGGAAAAGCCCCGGTCTCCGGGGCTTTTCCTTTTTTGGCCGAACCGCCATCCACCTTGCCCGCAGCCCGCAGCGCCTCCGCCACCGCCTGCTGGGCGCGCTTCTGTCTCGATTCCGGACGCTGGTAGTAGAAGATCCCCAGCAGATGCCCCCGGCGCTGGATCGGGGTCATCGCCGCCCAGCCCGCGCGCGCCTTCGGCTGCCGCTGGAACACCGCTTCCAGAATCGGCGGCGTCCGCCGTTCCCCCTCCATCGCCAGCAACATGCGCTCGGCCGTCAACTCGGCGCGTTGCACGCGGGTAGCGGCATTCTTTGACTGCGCAATCCAGTCGGCGATCCACTTCCGGATCGACGGGCTCAGCTGGCCGTGCCACTTGCGCAACGCTGGATCCTGCCGCAGCAGCTTCTCCAGCTCCGGCGGCATCGCCAGCGGGCGCTCTTCCAGATCGGGCTCCAGCACAACCTCCGCCACGCTGCCCCGCGTTGCGCTGGCGCCACGCTGTGTCGCCTTATTCACCAGAAGAAAGTGGCCGAGCCGCTCGCTGTGAAACAGCGAGGTGCGAAACGCATACCCATTGATGGTCCCGCGCACCCTGAGCCGCTGACGCTTCGGCCAGGCTTTGGCCGGATCGAAGGGCACTCGCACAATGGTCCAGTTCAGACGCGTGCCGTCGGGTTCCAGCACTCCCCGGAACCGGCGCTGCGCCCTCACGGCTCCTGCGAGCCGCCGTGTTTCGGCGAGTTCCCCAGCGGCTTCCGCGCGAAGTAATACAGCGAATACGCCAGCAGCACGAACGCGCCGACGGAAACCCACTGGTTGTAGAGGAACGTGTGGGGAATGTTCAGGATGTTCTCGCCGAACGGCTCAACCAGCTTGAGTCCGACGCCCATGAGCCCGACAATCCCGCCGGCCGCGATCAGGCCGCTGGCGTACAGCGAGCCTGGGCTGATCTCGCTTTCCGCCTCCTGCGCTTCGCCCGCTTTTTCCTTTGCTCGATCCACCATCCACCGCATCACGCCGCCGGCGAAAATGGCCAGAGTCGTCGCGATCGACAAATACGATCCCACCGCGAAAGTGAGCGAGCGGATGCCCATCAGCTCAATGCCAATCACCAGGAAGACGCCGAGCAGCACCAGTCCCCACGGCAGTTGCTGCCGCAGAATGCCGTTGATCACCGTGGCCATCAGTCGCGCCTGCGGCGCCGCGGCGCGCTCGCTGCCGATGCCCTCAATCCATTCCACCTCGATCTTGCCGGTTGCCGGATTGTAGAGGTACTTGCCATCCGCCAGCTCGTGCGAGCCGATCGCATTCAGCAGAACGTACTGATTGCCGGCCTCGGTCTCCGCGGTTTTGTTGGGCAGCATCACATGGATCTCTTTGCGAGTGAACGGCCCCTGCACCTCGACGCCATCGTGCGGCGCGGAGATCGTCCACGGCTTCGACATGGCCTGGAACGACTCGAAGCCGCGGTTCATCGCATTCAGCGTCAGGCCCACGGCGAACGTCGAAATGCAGACGCCGATAATCAGCGCCACCTGCTGCTTCCACGGCGTAGCGCCTACCAGGAATCCGGTCTTCAGGTCCTGCGAAGTGTCGCCCGCGTTCGCCGACGCAATGCAGACCACGCCGCCGACCGTGATCGCCAGAGCGCCATAGGCCGGAGCCGTCCAGCCCTTCACCAGAAACACGGCAGCCGTCGCCATCAGCGTGGCAATGGTCATGCCGCTGATCGGATTCGCCGAGCTCCCGATCAGGCCCACAATGCGCGACGACACCGTGACAAACAGGAACCCGAACACCACAATCAGCAGCGAGGCGGCCAGGTTGGCAATCATCCCGGTTTGCGCGCCAGGCACCGGCTTGAAGGTGAGGAAGATCCACGTCAGCACCACCAGGCCTGCGCTGCCCGCCACCACCATCCACATGGGAATGTCCCGCTGGGTGCGCAGTTCCCCGCTCGCGGCACCTGTTTTCTTGCGGAGATTCCCAAGCCCGGCCTTCAGCGCGCCCACGATGGTCGGGATGGTCCGGAAGAGCGTGATCAGCCCGGAGGCGGCCACGGCGCCCGCGCCCATCGGGCGGATGTACGCCGCCCACAGGTCGTCCGGAGACATCTGCGCCACCGGCTTGGTAGCCGGATACAGCGCCCCGGTCAGGTGCGAGCCGAAAAAGACGATGGCCGGCATAATCACCAGCCACGACACCACGCCGCCGGCGAACATCGTGCCCGCCACGCGCGACCCGATGATGTAGCCGACGCCCAGATACTCCGGCACCGCGTCCACGCGCACCGAAGCGCCTCTCATGATGTGCTGCCGGCCCCAGTCAGGCTGATAGTCCGGTTGGTCCGGCCACGCGCGGAAGATGTTGCTGTTCTGAAAAAGCGTGTAGAGCCCCCCCAGCCCCAGTCCCAGGAACACCCGGCTCGCGAACGACCCGCCATGTTCCCCGGCCAGCAGCACATCGGCGCAGGCCGTGCCTTCGGGATACGTGAGATTTCCGTGCTCTTCCACGATGAGCTGCCGCCGCAGCGGGATCATGAACAGCAAGCCCAGCCATCCGCCCAGCATCGCCAGCACAAAAATCCGGAAGTACTCGAGATCGAATCCCAGGAAGATGAGCGCCGGCAGCGTGAAGATGACCCCGGCCGCGATCGATTGCCCGGCATTCCCGGTGGTCTGGACGATGTTGTTTTCGAGGATCGAAGCGCGCCCCAGCGCCCGCAACACGCTGATCGAAAGCACCGCGATGGGGATCGATGCCGCGACCGTGAGCCCGGCTTCCAGTCCCACATAGACGGTGACCGCGCCAAACAGCAATCCAAAAATGCAGCCCAGCAGGATTGCACGAAAAGTGAGTTCCGGCCGCGACTCTCCTGCCGGCACATACGGCTGAAATTCCGGCCCTTTCGCCGGCTGAATTCCTTGCGTGGTGGACAAGTCAGGCCCTCCGCGTCCTTCCGGGGAAGCCTGAGTGTATCAGCCGGGGACTACGGGTGGCATCGGATTCGTGGGCATCGCGGGCGGGGCTGAGAGGGATTCGCCTCTCTACTCTGGCGACTGTTTCCAGGCCGAAAGATCGCGTCCCAGGAGAGCCTCCAGCTTCTCCGTCTCCGGCAGCAGAAGCCTGGTGATCTTCTCCATCGTCTCCCGAGGAATCTCGGAGAATGCCGCGCCGCTCCCCAGAAGCAGCCGGTTCAGCCGCGAGTTGCGCACGCCGGCGACCAGGCCGTCCAGGTTTCGCCCTTTGCACCAGTCCGCGATGTACGTCGCGGCGCGGGTCGCCAGGTACCACTTCGGCTCCGTCATCCGGGCGGAGGCATGGGGATGGAGGCCTTCCACGGAACTCTCATTCAGCAGGAATCGCGGCATTCCCAGGAAGTCTGCGATCTGATTCACAAACGTCTGCGGATCGTGCTGCAGATCGTCGTACAGCGTCACCCGGATCTGGTCCGACGGAAACCGCCTCTGCCAGCCCACCAGATGCTCCGCATAGCGGCTGGATCCGATCAGCTCCGGATCCTTTTCCAGCGCTCGTTCCAGGCTCCAGCTCACCATTCCATAGGCTTTCTTCAGCCGGTACAGCGATACCAGCCGCTGCACCGGATGCCTGAAAATGAACACCAGCTTGACCTGGGGCATGGCTTGCGCAATGCGGTCCCGCGCCGTCGGCGATGCGAAGTAGGTGGGGGCGATTTCCCCCACCGGGCGGCCATCGTTGGCCCGCGGAAAATGTCCCCGGTACCAGTCCAGACCGCGGGCATAATGCAGGTCGAAGAACCGTATCTCCTTGGTCAGGGCCGGCAGATGGACGTGCGGCTGCAGAACTTCGTGGAGCCAGGAGGTTCCTGTGCGGGGTGGTCCGGCGACCACAAACGCGGGCAACTGACCCGGAGCTACTGCCCCGCCATATCGCCCTTGCTCCATCGCTTGCCTGTGTTCAACGCCCTTTTGGCTGGCTCTCAGGACGTTCCACGCTTGCGCCCATGCCATACGCTGGCTTCCTCATGTCGGGAACTGTGACTACTACTGGCCCGTCCTTGGCAGGAAGTTCACGTACAGGGCGCATATGTCAGAAAGCATGGGGGCTGCGCCTGCCCCTACGCGTAAATTCCACGTTGTTTGATGGTGAACGCCACCCGATCGATGGCCAGCATGTAGGCCGCAATCCGATTATTTACACCGTGCGCCTCGGAGTACCGGGTCACATCGTCGAAGCTCTCGGCCAGAATCGCCTCCATCCGCTCGTTCACTTCGGACTCTTTCCAGAAATAGCCCTGGCGGTCCTGCACCCACTCAAAATACGAGGCAGTCACGCCGCCGGAATTGGCCAGAATGTCCGGGATGATGAAGACCTTCTTTTCCGCCAGGATCTCATCGGCCACGGCGGTCGTCGGCCCATTCGCGCCTTCGCATAAAATGCGCGTCCGAATCTGTTCCGCGTTCCGGCTGGTGATCACGTTTTCTGTGGCTGCCGGAATCAGAATCTCGCACTCGGTCGTCAGCAGCTCGGCCGTCGGCACCGGCTCCGCGCCGCGGAAGCCCAGCACGGACCCGTTGCGCAACCGGTGCTCCAGCAGGCCGTGGATGTCAATGCCGTTGGGATTGAACAGCCCGCCATCCCACTCGCCGATGCCGATGACCTTGTAGCCGCGCTCCTGCATCAGCCGTGCCGCGTTCGATCCGACGTTGCCGAATCCCTGAACGATCACCCGGCAGCCTTCGCGCGGCAGGTGCAGATACTTCAGCGCTTCGTCGCACACAAACGCGATGCCGCGGCCAGTAGCCTCTTTGCGGCCGCGCGATCCGCCCATATTGATCGGCTTCCCGGTCACTACGGCGGTCACTGTCTGCCGCATGTGCATCGAGTAGGTGTCCATGATCCAGGCCATGGTCTGCTCGTTGGTGTTCACATCCGGCGCCGGCACATCTTTTTCCGGCCCCAGGAACTCGATGATCTCCGCCGTGTACCGGCGCGTCATGCGTTCCAGCTCGCCCTGCGACATCTTCTTCGGGTCGCAGATCACCCCGCCCTTGGCGCCGCCGAAAGGAATGTTCACCACCGCGCATTTCCAGGTCATCCAGCTGGCCAGCGCGCGCACCTCGTCCAGCGTCACGTCCGGAGCGTAGCGGATCCCGCCCTTCCCCGGTCCGCGCGCCTGCGAGTGCAGCACCCGGTAGCCGGTGAACACCTCGATCCGTCCGTCATCCATCGCCACGGGAAAGTGCACGATGATCTCGCGCGAGGGGTAGCGCAGCACGCGCCACAGCCCTTCATCCAGATTCAGCTTGCGCGCCGCAAAATCGAATCGTGCCGCCTGCGCTTCCCAGGGATTGATTTCCTGCTCCAGAGTCATGGTCGCCATTGGGGATTCTCCACCGCTTTTGGATGCTCGTTTCCGGATACGCCGGTTCGCTGGGGCGAACGCCGGGTTCCAGGCCAAACGGTCAGAGTATAGGCTTCCTCTCCGGCCCCCGGCAAGGCCGGGCGCTCCCCATTGGTAACGTGCCCAGCGGTCCCGCCGGGGCCGCTGGCATTCCCGTCCAGCCAGGTTTCATAATGGCAGCCAATGCCCAATCCCTCCGCAGGCATTCTGCTCTACCGCCGCGCCGCTTCCGGGCTGGAAGTCTTTCTCATCCATCCTGGCGGTCCGTTCTGGGCGAAAAAGGACTCCTGGTCCATCCCCAAAGGCGAGTATTCCCCGGAGGAAGAGCCTCTGGCCGCCGCCCGCCGCGAATTCCAGGAAGAGACCGGGATGGCCGTCGATGGGGATTTCCTGCCCCTGGGCGCCATCCGCCAGCCCTCGGGCAAGCAGGTCACCGCATGGGCGCTCGAGGGCGACATCGACCCGGCCGCTCTGGTCAGCAATACCTGCGAGGTGGAATGGCCGCCCCGCTCCGGCCGCCGGATCACCATCCCTGAAGCCGATCGCGGCGCCTGGTTTTCGCTGGAGCAAGCCCGCGGGAAGATTTTTCATGGGCAGGAAGCGCTCCTCGATCGGCTGGCGGCGGCGCTGCGCTGATGGCTTGCCGAGCGGCAGAAGCGTGCAGTCCAGGGTCGGATTTCAGGCGGAAATGCGCGGCGGACCCGCGCTTCACAAACTGCTGTAGGTCAGGTAGAGCAGCACGCATCCCGTCACGGACAGGAAGAAATAGGAATACCGGTTGGCCATCCACACGGCCGGCCGCGTGTTGCCCTTGAAGTTCAGCAGATCGTACCACCCCACCAACCAGGCTTTCACCAGACCGGTCAACAGGAAGGACGGAATCAGTAGCGCCACCCACACCGCCAGCACCGTCCACATTCCCTCGCGAAGACCCACCCACGCCGGAAACATCTTCATGGAGATCCACACCGGCACTTTCCACAAGTTGTAGAACATCGGCGTCGTCACAGGAGGAAACCCAAACATCCAGTCCAGGATCTTGTACATTGCCCACGCCAGCGGATAGCCGAGCGCCACCGTCACCAGATTCACGAGGGTAACGGCGATCATGGTGCGCCGCAGCCTGGTGTTCAATTGCCGTTGCAGGTACACGGCTTCGATCAGGATCACCGGCAGAATATAGAGCAGAATCTCCGGATACTGCACGGGCAGCATCGGAATTCCGGCATCCGCATGGGCCGCAGGGGGCAGGAACGCCACGGTTGCGGCGATCAGCCCGCCACCCAGCACAACTGCCAGTTTGTGACGCATAGCCGCGACTATAGCATCGGCACTCTGTTTTCGTTAGCTCCACGAATGGGTCACCGCGCCAGAGCCTTCCGTACCCATCGTCTGTTACCCCGACAGGTGTCCAAAGTCACTCTGCCGCATCACCCGGACGCGTCATGCCGAGATCCCGCCGCAACCAGCGGAGGAGTCCGCCCGGTTTAGGCCGTTTTCACGATGGACTGAGAGCGGTCGGTTCGGAGGAAAACTATCCCTGCACGGACACGCCGGAAAACGACAGAAGCGCGACGCCGCGCACAGCGTGACCTTCCTGCTCCGCCGGTTTGAAAACGCTCGAGAGCAGCAGCGTCTCAATGTCGCCGCGCATCGCCGGATCGGTCGGCCCGGACACAATGTAGTAGTCGTAAACTTCGCCCTGCGCGTTCACAAAGACCTCAACCGTGACGGGCCGGCCCCTCCGGGACAGCGGTCCTGCGCTGGCTTCCACCGTCGAGTAGAGGAACTGCGGGCTGCTCGCCATGCCGGCGTTTTGAGCGCGCGCGGATGCCGACTCCGGCGCCGCGAACGCGCCAATCAGAAACGCCATGGTCCCCACCAGCACAATCGTGCTGGCCAGCCCTGCCGATGCCTGCAGCAGGAAGGGCGCCATCGAGTTCTGCCAGCGTACTTTCCACATCGCCAGCCGATTGCGCGCGGTTCGCGCGTGTTCCTGCGAAAGCGCCACGCGGATGCGCAGCCCCAGATCGGCCGGCACCCGTGCCGGTCCCAGCTGGGCGAGCATCTGCTGGCTTTCCCGCCACTGGCGGAATTCTGCCGCGCATGCCTCGCACGCATCCAGATGCGCGGCGATCGACTGCATCGCCTTGCCCGCAAGGTCTCCATCGAGCCAGGCGGAAAACTGCGCGCGAATTGACTTGCACGAACTCATACGGCCTCCTCGGTTGAGCAGGCTGGGGCAGACAAAGGACGGGACGAAGGCCGGCGGCTGGCCGCTTCCACAAACGGCGCCAAACGGCTCTTCAGGTGCGCACGGCCCCGCATCAGCCGCGACTTGATGGTTCCCAAATTTGTCTTCAGAATCTCCGCAATCTCTTCGTACCCGAAACCCTCAATGTCGCGCAGGACCACCACGGTCCGGTACGGCTCCGGCACCCGGCGCAGCGCCGCTTCCACGCGGGCTGCGACTTCCGCATGCGCCGCGGCGTCGAACGGCGATTCCTGCGGGTCGGCGAGCATTTCCAGCGGAGTGATCTGCTGATCCGGGGCGCCTTCCATCGCGACTTCCCGCCGCTGATGGCGCGACCACCATCGCCGCTGGTTCAGCGCCTCGTGCAGAGCGATGCGATAGATCCACGTCTTCAGGCTCGCGTCGCCGTGAAAATGAGCGATCCCGCGGAACACCTTGACGAACACTTCCTGGGTAATGTCCGCGGCGTCACCCGGATTGGGGAGCACGCGATAGATCAGACTGTAGAGCGGCTGCTGGTATCGGGAGATCAGCCAGGCAAACGCTTCTTCAGAGCCTGCCTGTAGCTGCTCGACCAGCGCAGCCTCTTCGGCATGTACTCCTGCGACGCTTGCCAGATTCCCCAAGGCCGATCCCGCCTGCATGCAACTGCTCCTTTCAGCCTAACAGGATTCTCACCCGTGTTGCGGCTGTCCCGGAACCCGGCCCGCGGTTCAGCGAGCCGGGTCTCCTGCCGGGCCAGGTCCTCGCTCGCTCTGTTTACTTAGACACGCGCCAGGGCGTCAGGGTTCCGGGAAAAAGCAGGCACGAAGCCCCGCCATCAGTGCGTCTGCGGCTGTGGCGGGCTGGAAGTCGCTGGTTTCGCGGGGGCTTTGTGGGACTTGGTCGCGCTGTGCCGAACGGCTTTCCGCCGAGTCGCGCTCCCATAGTCATTCACCACGGTCGTTCTCGTCGGAGTGCGTTCCGCCGTCGCAGCCGCCCGGATCGCCCGGTTCAGCTGGATGAGTTCGTTCTGCTGCGCCTGCGCGCCGCTCAGGATCGAATCGCCCATCTGCGAGCGCGCCGTCTCCAGATTCGCCCGCGCGGTTTCCAGCGCATTCGCTTCTGCTTCCGGCGCGGCGAGCTGCGCTGTTTCCACCACGCGCAGCAGCGTGTCGTACAGCGCGTCCACATTGCGGTACGCCTGGAACTCCGCCGGAACCGAGCCGGGCGCCGCATCGGCCTGCTGCAGCAGGCCCGCCAGCGTGCCGTTCAGGTCGCGCTGGATGGCCTCGATGTCATCTTCCACCGCCGACTTCACCGAGTGAGGCGCTTTCCAGTGCTGCGGATCCGCGCTGCTCAGGGCCTGACCCACCTGGGTCAGTGCCGGTTGCAACGTGGCGGAAACCGAAGCACGAGCAGCGGCGCTCTGGCCGCTGGCCGGCCACGCGATCGCTGTCACCAGAAGACAAGCCGCACCCATCCTCACAAACATATGACCAGGACGATGCTTTCCCCAGGACTGCGGTTGCCAGGCCGCGCGCCGCCGGCTTCCAATCGCCGTCTTCGGCCGCTGTTGGAGCCTTTCCGCTGCGTTGACGAATCGTTCTCGCTCCATGACAATAAGGTAGTCTCCGTGGGCCTGTGGCGCAGCTGGGAGCGCGCTTCCATGGCATGGAAGAGGTCGTCGGTTCGATCCCGACCAGGTCCACCAAATCCCCGCCGGCCACCGGCCGCAACGTCAATCCACCCGCCATTTGCGGCAACTTTTCGCTGCCGGAGACGTCTGTTGTATGCGCGAGATGTCTTTCTCGTTACGAATTCTGCACCTTGTCCATACCTTTCCCGCTACCATGAAATGACCAACAGGAGCCGCACCTGCGTAAGCTGACCACCCTCTTCTGGCTGTTGTTTCCGGCGCTCGCGCTTGCTGCTCCGCACAACCTCGCGCGCGTGTCCGTCGACGACGTCCAGCGCTCGCTGCTCATGGCCCCCCAGAGCTGCGGTCCGGAAATCGGGGTACCCGGGATTCAACAATCTCTGCCTACGATGCGGGCCGTCGCCCTCGGTCGAGATGTCGCCGTACGCCAGGGCCACCATCGCCGGCAGCAGTTGGCCCCCATCGCCGTCAGCCAGGTACCATTCCTGGAACAAAAGTCTGCCCCAGCGCGCGCCAATCCGCGCCCTCCCTTCTCTCGCCCGTTGTTCCTCCCCGGGCGCTCTCCGCCGTCCTGCTGACCCCCTCGCACTCCAGCTGCTTTGTCTGACTGCGGCGGAACCACCCCGCAATGCCATGCATACGTTTCTCCCAGCTACTTAGGGCTGTGCATCGCCAGACCGGCAGCGAAGTCCCTTCATCTCCGGACTGCGCTCGCCTCAGAACGCGACGTTCGGATTCGGTCATCAGGCACGATGCAGGCAAACCATTCTGCCCGCACCGCCGGAGGTTTCAACAGCACCATGCGCATCCGCCGAGGGAAGCTCTTTTCCCTGATCGCAATTCTCGTTCTCAGCGGGCTGCCGCTCTTCGCCCAGCAGGCGGCCGCGCCTGCAGTCCGCCAGTTCACTGTGGAGGAGGCGGTCGATTACGCGCTCGCCCACTATCCCGCGGTGCAGGCCTCGCTGGAGCAGTACAACGCGGCCCGCGCTGGTGTCAGCCTGGCCAGAACCAACGATCTGCCGGACCTAAATGGCGTCTGGCAGGTGGACCGCGGTTCCCGCGAGAGCGTCCTGGGTGTGCTGCTGCCGCAATCCCCCAACATCCTCACCGGAACCCAGGGCAGTGTTACGCCGCACGCCAATCGCCCCTTTTGGACTTCCGGGGCCGGTGTTCTGCTCTCCTGGGAGCCATTCGACTTCGGCTACCGGCGCGCTCTGGTTCGCTCCTCGCTGGCGACCAGTCAGCGCACCCAGGAGCAGGTGACGCTCACCCGCCTCGGCGTGGCTTCGGCGGTAGCCGAAGCTTCGCTGGCGCTACTCGCCGATGAGCAGCGTGTCGCGGTCTCGCAGGCGGATCTGGATCAGCGCCAGGTGTTCGCACGCTCGGTGCACGCGTTGGTGGATGCCCGCCTGCGCCCCGGCGCGGACGCTTCGCGTGCCGACGCCGAAGTGGCCACCGCCCGCACCCGCCTCATCCTGGCGCAAAGAGACGAGCAGGTGGGCAGCATTGCGCTCGGCCAGGTGCTGGGGCTTGGCGGCGCGCGCGTTTCCATCCAGCCCGGGCCGTTCCTCGAAACGCCTCCCGACCCCGCGTGGGTCGAAGCTCCCGCTTCGCGGAATCCGGCCGCGCTGGTACAGCAGGGACGCGTCACCGAAGAAAAGGCGCGCCTCAGCGTCCTGAATCACGCCTGGTATCCGCACTTCGACACGGAAGCCCTGCTTTCCGGACGCGGCAGCCAGGAGCAGTCCACCGGCAAGAACGGACCGGCCTCCTCCGGGCTCACGTTTTCCGCGGACAACTGGGAAGCCGCTGTGACCGCGCAGATGGACCTCACCGGGATCTTCGCGCTGCGCGAGCGCAAAAAGATTGAGGCTGCCAATTGGCGCCAGCAGCAGCAGCTCTACACGCAGACGCTGCAGAACGTCACCGCTCAGCAGCAGACCGCGCTTGCGGATCTGGATGGCGCGCGCCGTGTGGCGCAGAACACGCCCGTAGAGCTGGAGGCATCGCGCCAGGGCGAGCTACAGGCTACCGCCCGCTTCAAAGCCGGGCTGGGCACCAGCGTCGATGTCGCTGCCGCGCAGGACCTGCTCGCCCAGGCGGAGATGGACGACTCGCTCGCCCGCCTCAGCATTTGGCGCGCGCTCGCCGAACTCGCTGCCTCCAACGGCGACCTCACCCCATTTCTCAACATGGCCGCCAGCACGCCAGCCGGAGGGCACTGATTTATGTGGCTGATTCATGGCGCGCTGCGCCGTCCCTTTACCGTTCTCGTCGCTGTCATCGGGGTAGCGCTGTGCTCCATCCTCGCCATCACCCGCATGCCGCGCGACATTTTCCCCAGCCTCGATTTGCCCGTGATCTATGTCGCTCAGCCCTACGGCGGCATGGGCCCGGCGCAGATGGAAGGCTATCTGACCTACTACTACGAATACCACTTCCTCTACATCTCCGGCACTCGAGAGCGTCGAGTCGAAATCCGTTCGAGACTTCGCGCTGATCAAGCTTTCTTTCGAGCCCGGCACGGACATGACTCAGGCGCTCGTCGCAGACCGTCTCCTACGTCGAACCGCGCGCATGCCTACATGCCGGCCGGCACCGTCCCGCCGTTTATCATGCGCTTCGACGCCGGCAGCGTCCCGGTCGGCTATCTCGTTTTCTCCAGCGAAACGACGCGGCGTCGATGAGCTCCAGGACCTCGCCCTCAACCGCGTGCGTCCGCTCTTCGCCACCCTGCCCGGCGTCGTCGGCCCCGGCGACCTTCGGCGGCAGCCCGCGCACCATCGTCATCCATGTCGACCCCGACAGGCTCAGCAGCTATCAGCATGTCCGCCGCGGAAGTCGTCGAAGGCGCTGCACCAAGGGCAACGCGATCAGCGCCTTCCGGCAATGTGCGCTCCGGGCAATCTCGATACCGCATCGTTCCGATGAACGCGCGTCGTCACGGAACATCCAGCGACCTCGGCGACGTTCCCATGCGTCACTGGGACCGGCGCCACCGTCTTCATGCGCGACATCGGCACCGTTGAAGACGGCAGCCGACACTCGACCTCGGCTATGCGCTCGTCAATGGCAAGCGCACTGTCTACATGCCGGTCACCAAGCGCGCTGATGCCTCGACGCTGGCAGTGCGTCGACGCGGTCAAATCCAGCATGCCGAAATTTCAGGAAAGTGCTGCCGCCAGGACGTCAAAGTCAGCTATGAATTTGACCAGTCCGGCCGCGTCACGCGCGCCTTGATCGCGCTGGTGCTCGAAGGCGCCACTCGGCGCGGTGCTGACCGGCCTGATGGTCCTCCTCTTCCTGCGCGATTGGCGCAGCGCCTTCATCGTCGTCACCACCATTCCCTTCGCCCTGGTGGCAGCCGTCGTCTGCCTCTGGCTGGCCGGTCAAACCATCAACATCATGACCCTCAGCGGCCTCGCGCTGGCTGTGGGCATTCTCGTCGATGAAGCGATGGTGGAGATCGAAAACATCCATCGCAACCTGCAACTCACCGACAACATTCCTCGCGCCGTCCTGGATGGAACGCGGCAAACGCTGATTCCGCGTCTGCTGGCGATGCTTTCGATCGTCGCCGTCTTCCTTCCCTCCTTTCTGATGGTGGGCGTCACGCGCGCTCTCTTTGTTCCGCTTTCCATGGCAGTCGGTTTCGCCATGATCGCTTCCTACCTGCTCTCCAGCACCTTCGTGCCCGTGGTCTATATCTGGCTCAACCGGACGATGCACAGCAGGCCGGAGGAAGCCGCGGGAAAAACGCGCTTCGACCATTTCCGCGACCGGTATGGCGCTTTCGTGAACAGGCTGCTTGGCCGCCGCGGGCTGCTGATCCTCGCTTATTTCGCCATCGCCGCCGCCATCATTCTGTTCGTGGGCCCGCAGATCGGCCGGGAAATCTTCCCGCACATCCCGCAGAACCAGTTCCAGCTACGGCTGCGCGCGCCCGCTGGAACCCGCATCGAGGTCACGGAGCAATCCGCGCTCAAAGCCCTCGACGACATCAAAAAGCTCGCCGGGCCGGGCAATGTCGACATCAGCCTCGGCTACGTGGGCACCTATGCGCCCAGCTATCCGGTGAACCTGATTTACCAGTGGACCAGCGGGCCACAGGACGCGGTGCTGAACATCCAGCTCCGCCAGGCCGCGAATATCTCCGTCAGCCAGTTCGAGGAGCGCCTGCGCGTGTTGCTTCCCCGCGATCTTCCGGACACGGAGCTCACCTTCGAATCCGGCGACATCGTGGACCAGATCATGGATTTCGGCTCACCCACGCCCATTGAGGTCGACGTGCAGGGCTTCGATCTCACCGCCGACCATGTCTTTGCCTTGAAGATCGACGATCAACTGGCAAAAATCACTCAGCTGCGCGATCTGCATATTGCCCAGCCGCTTCAGTATCCCAGCCTGAACGTCGATATCGACCGCGAGCGTGCCGGCCAGCTCGGCCTCACTGTCGATCAGGTGGCCCGCTCCGTCGAAACCGCGACCTGGTCCAGCCGATTCGTCTCCCGCAATTTCTGGCAGGATCCCGCCACCGGCATCGGCTATCAGGTCCAGGTCGAGGTGCCCCAGAACCAGATGGCCTCCATCGACGATCTGTCCTCGATTCCCCTCATGAGCGGCGGCGCTTCCAGTCACCCGAATCTCGGCGACGTAGCGCATCTCTCCTACGGACAGGTGGTCGGCGAGTTCGACCGGTACGACATGCAGCGCGTCGTTTCGCTCACCGCTAACATTCAGGGCGAAGACCTGGGCCGCGCGGCCCGCCAGGTGCAGGAGGCGATCCGCCGCGCCGGCCCGCCGCCGCATGGCGTGGAAGTCCAGGTTCGCGGACAGATTGTGCCCATGCAACAGACGTTCCACGATCTCACGCTGGGCCTGCTCTTTGCCGTGGTCGCGATCTTCCTCCTGCTGGCGGCGAACTTCCAGTCCATTCGCCTCGCGCTCATCTCCGTTTCTGCCGCGCCCGCGGTCATCTGCGGCGTCATTCTGGCGCTTCTGGTCAGCGGAACCACGCTCAACCTGCAATCCTTCATGGGCGCCATCATGGCGCTCGGCGTATCGGTCGCCAATTCCATCCTGCTCGTCACCTTTGCTGAAAATCATCGGCGTAACAGCGAAGACTCCGCGTCCCAGGCCGCTGTCTTCGGCGGCCGCACGCGCCTCCGCCCTATCCTGATGACCACCATTGCCATGATTGCCGGCATGGTGCCGATGGCGCTGGCCATTGGCGAAGGCGGGCATCAGACTGCGCCGCTCGGCCGCGCCGTCATTGGCGGCCTCGCGGCTTCCACCATCGCGACGCTGCTCATCCTTCCCGCCATTTTTTCCGCCGTGCAGGAACGCGCAAATCGCTCCTCTGCTTCGCTCGATGTCACCGACGAGCAGAGTCCATACGCTTCGCTGTGACCCAGGGAGAATCCTTATGATCCGCCAACGTCCATTCCGTTCAACCCCCGCGGTAGCCGGGCTCCTGCTCGCCGCGGGATGCCTCGCCGCCCTGTCCGGCTGCGATTCCGGGTCCCGCGCCTCTGCCGCGGCCATCGCGCAGCCGCCCGCTCCGGTCCAGATCGATACCGTGCGTGTCGTCTCGCGGCGCCTCGATATGACCATCAGCCTTCCGGGCGAGCTCCAGCCGTTTGAAGAAGTGCGCATCTTTCCGCGTGTCAGCGGCTTTGTGCAATGGATCGGCGTCGATCGCGGCTCGAAGGTGAAGAAGGGCCAGTTGCTCGCCATCCTCACCGCTCCGGAAATTGTGGCGCAGAAGGCCGCGGCGGAATCCGCGGTGATGAGTGCGGAAAACCAGCGCATCGCGGCCGAGGCCAAGCAGTCCGCCGACGAAGCTACCTGGCGCCGCCTGAAGGCTGCCTCCGCCACCCCCGGCGTCATCTCCGAAGACGAGCTGGACACCGCCGAAAAAACCGCGCAGGCCGACAGCGCCCGCGTCGTCGCCCTGCGCAACACGGCCGAGGCCGCGCGCGCGAATCTCCATGCTGCCCAGGAGATGGAGAGCTATCTTCGCGTGTACGCGCCCTTCGACGGCGTCGTCACTCGCCGCAATGTCCATCCCGGCGCGCTCGTGGGCCCGGCGACCGGGTCGAGCACCGAGCATTCCATGGTGCGCATTGAGGAAGTCGCGCACCTGCGCCTGGTGGTTGCCGTGCCCGAGGCGTACGTTGCCGGAATCGAACCCGGCGCCAGGGTTACCTTCACTGTTCCTGCCTTCCCCGGGCGCGCCTTCACCGGCACCATCGCGCGCGTGGCCGATTCCATCGATGTCTCCACCCGCACCATGCCCGTGGAAGCGGACGTGTGGAACCCCGGCCTGGAGCTTTCCTCCGGCATGTTCCCCCAGGTTGCGTGGAAGGTCCATCGGCCCTCCCCGTCGCTCTTTGTGCCCCAGTCCGCGGTCGCGCGCTCTCTGGAGCAGGCCTACCTCCTGCGCGTCCGCAATGGCAAGCTGGAACAGGTCAACGTCACGACGGGAGCCTCTGTCGGCAATCTCACGGAAGTCTTCGGCGACGTCCAAGCCGGCGATGAAGTCGCGATTCATCCCACCGACGATCTGCACCCCGGCACCCAGGTCCAGCCGCAGGAGAAGCCGCTGCCGATGTGACCGCGGCCTGCGCCGGCCCCTCGGCCAGAAACTCTCCGCCAGCGATCGGTCTCTGGAATTCCTTTGCTCTGTCATCCCGAGCGCAGCGCTGTGGGGCCCCGTCACGCCGGCAGGCGCGATGGGGTAGGCGGAGCGAGGGACCTGCTTTCCCTCCGAAGACCCCGCCGTAAAGAAACTGCGAAACTCTGCCCTACCCGATCTCCAGCGTTTCACCTTCCCGCGCCATCTCCGCTCCGGGGAACAGCCTCTTTGCCTCGGCCAGCATGCCGTCCAGGAAGGCGTCGTTGTGCGCGGGATCATGGTGGAAGAGTGCCAGCCGGCGAACACCCGCTGCGCGCGCCGCCTCCGTGGCCTGCGCGTAGCTGCTGTGCCCCCAGCCCACCTTGCCCGCATACTCCTCCGGTGTGTACTGCGCGTCCATCACCAGCAGATCGGCTCCGCGCGCGGCGCGCACCAGGCCCGCATCCGTCTCCGGATTCCCGTGCTCGTGATCGGAAGCGTGCACCAGCACGCTCCCCTGCGCTTCCACGCGATAGCCCACCGCGCCCTGGGGATGATGCAGCGGAAATGCCTCCACCGTCAGCGGACCCGCCTGGAACGGCTGCCCACACACCACCGGATGGAACTCCGCACGCGACGGAAGGGCCTCGAAGGGCAAGGGGAAAAATGGGTCCGCCATCTGCGTCTCGAGCAGCCGGCGTGCCTCACGCGCGGAGCGATCCGCATAAAACACAATCTCCGTTTCAGCGCGAAAAAGCGGCGGAAAGTACGGCAGCCCCTGAATGTGATCCCAGTGAAAGTGCGTCAGCAGGATATGGACGCGCTCGACCCGCCGCTGCGCCAGAGCCTCGCCCAGCACGCGAATCCCGCTGCCGCCATCGATGAGGAAGACCTCGCGACTGTCGAGTCCGCCGATTTCCAGGCAGCTGGTGTTCCCGCCGTAGCGCAGCCGGTCGGCTTGCGGTGTTGGAATGGATCCTCGCACTCCCCAGAACCTCAGGTTCACGGCCCTGTCTCCGTCCTCAATCTTCGCTGGGGGATGCGGTGCCTCATCATACTCCGCAGCCGCTCCGCTCGGCAGGCCTTATCTCCCCAAATTGCTTATTTCCCTTTCCATACAACAGCGGTATCATGCGGCGATATCGCCCCCTCGCGCGAGCAAGCGCGTTGCCGGCGCCGATCATGCCGGCCCCCCTCCCCACCGGCAGGAAAGACGAGACCCTATGGGGAGGCTCCTGTCTGCATTCTTTCTGCTGCTGGCTGTGCTCACGCCGGCCGCTCCCGCTGGCGCGCCGCCCGCGCGCGTCAACCTCATCTCCATCCTGGTGGAGAAAAAGGCCGGCGACACGGTGCAGGCCGTCGATCCCGCTCACGTCTTCGCGAGCGGCGACACCGTGCGCTTTCGCCTGCGCCCTGGCGTGGATGGCTACCTCTACGTCATGGACCTGAACACCTCCGGCAAGTATCAGGTTCTCTTTCCGCTGCCCCAAACCGGCAATGACAATCGCATCCTGCACGGTCACGATTATCTGGTTCCGGCGACGGAAAATGGCTGGTTCAGCATCACCGGCCCGTCCGGCCGCGAGCGGCTGTACTTCGTCCTCAGCCCCATCGCCCTGACCATCGGCCAGACGCAGCAGCGCACCGAGAATATGCCGCCGCAGGGCATCGCGCCCTCTACCATGCAGCCCCGCTGCGACGATGCCATCTTCAAAGCGCGGGGCGATTGCGTCGACTCCGGCGCCGGCCCCCAGGCCGTGCCCCCTGGCGAGCCCCTGCCGCGCGGACTCGCTCCCCTCACGCACGGCGCTTCGCGCGATCTCACCTTCACGCAAAGTTCCACCGCCAGTACGGTCTCCAGCGCCGCGCCGCTCACCGGACCGGTGGTGTACGAATTCCTCCTCGCGCACCGGTAATCCCCTTATGAGACCCGCACCCTCCATGCATCGCAACCGCCATCTTGCCCTGGCTCTTCTCGTCCTCGGCGCTGCCGCGACGCTGCCGGCCCAGACCGCCCCAGCTCCGCCCACGGGCAGCACGCAGAATCAGAACCGCGACCTCACCTTCAAGCACGAGGGCAAGGCGCCCGCGCCCACTACCACCGTGCAGATTCCCCGCAGCTACGCGCTCGTCGTCGGCATTTCCAAATACCAGAACCTGCCCGCCAGCGCGCAGTTGCAGTATCCCGACTCCGATGCCGAATCGATCTACACCGTGCTCATCAGCCCCGAGGGCGGCCAGTTTCCGCCCGAGAACGTGCACAAGCTCATCAACAGCCAGGCGACGCTCGCCAACATCCGCTACGAGCTGGAAACCTGGCTCCCTTCGGTCACGAAACCGGATGACCGCGTGATCATCTACTTTGCCGGTCACGGCTTCATCTCCAACGGCGTGGCGTATCTTGCGCCCTACGATATCGACCTCCACAACATCGCCAAGACCGCGTATCCCATGGATACGCTCGGCCAGGATATCGGCGGACAAATCAACGGCAAGTGGAAGGTGCTCCTCACCGATGCCTGCCATTCCGGCGCCATCACTCCGGAAGCGACCGCGCCGCCATGAATCGCTCCCTGCTGAATCTGAGCACGTCGCTGTTTTCCCTCACCGCCAGCCGCGACCGCGAGCAGAGCTTTGAGAGCCAGCAGTGGGGCGGCGGCCACGGCATCTTCACCTACTACGTGGTGAAGGGCCTCGAAGGCGAGGCCGACACCAACGGCGACGGCATTGTGACCGCCGACGAGCTGGCCGAATATGTGCACGACCAATGTGCGCGAAGCCACCAACGGCGCGCAGAATCCCACCTCCGAGCGCGGCAGCTTCGATCCCAACATGGTGCTCGCCTACAATCCCACGCACGTGACCGCGGCCACCTCGCCGCCGCCCGAAGTTCGGCACGCTGGTCATCGAGACCAACATGGATGGAGTCGAGGTCTTCGTCGACGGCCGCAGCGTTGGCGTTGTGAACAAAGCCGCCGCGATGCGGCTGCCGGGCATCGAGCCGGGCGCGCACACCATTGAAGGCGGTGCACATGGGTTATGAGCCCGATGGCCCGCGCCAGGAAGAGGTTTATCCCGGCCAGGAGACCACGGTCACCGTCCGCATCCTCATCGCGCGCAATCGCAATCATGCCGCCGTCGATCACTTCAACCAGCGGCATTCGAGTTCTACAACAAGGGCTTTGAGGAGAACTACCGCAAGGCGGCGACGGAGTTCGAAGCCGCGCTCGCAGATCGATCCCAACTACAGCCCGCCGCTCTCTACGCAGGCCGCGTCTACAACGCTCTCTACGACGACAAGAAGGCAACGCAGTATTTTCAGGAAGCCATCTCCATCGATCCCGATTACCTGGAGGCGCGCTCCAGCTACGCCGGCGCTCTGCTCGATCAGGGCAACATGGACGAGGCCATCCGCCAGTTGAACGTGGTCACGCAGCGCGATCCGAAGAGCGGCATGGCCTGGTATCTGCTGTCCCAGGCCTTCGCCCGCAAAGGCGATTACGACGACGGCATCCAGGCCGCGCGCCACGCCATCCAGCTCACCCCCGCCAACGCGGAAGCGCATTTCTGGCTCGCCGAATCCCTCCGCCAGAAGCAGCAGTGTGTCGAAGCCGAGTCGGAATACAACAGCTACCTCACGCTCTCCAACTTCTCCAGCGGCCTCGGCGGCAAGCTGAACTACTACGTCGTCGGCTCCCTCTTCGGCATGGGCACGAAGAAGCGCGCCGCGCAGACCGACATCTGGAAGGAAATGCGCGGTCTCGCCAACACCGGCCTTTGCGATTGCGAATGGATGCAGAAGAACTTCCCCTCCGCCGTCCAGTATTGCCAGACCGCCCTCACCTTCGCGCCCAGCGATCTGTTCACCAATTACCGCCTCGGCATTCTTTACGCCGAGGAATACAACCAGTCCGGCAACGTCGCGCTGCTGGCCGCCGCGCGCAAGCACTTTGAAGATGTCATTCAGGAAAACCCGGACGCGAATGAGGCGGATCGTTCCCGCGCCTACGTTCGCAACATCGATTCCGTCCTCGCTCGTCAGCCGTAGCAACCCGCATGATGCGCCGCCTTCCAGACCGTCTCATCGTCGCCGCTCTTGTGGCTGTGGGCCTTACCCTCGCCCTCTCGCTCCTCGAGCGCTGGACGCCATACAGCGATCTGCGCACCTGGACCTACGACTTCCTCGTGAACCACGGAAAGTACGCGCCGCCCTCCCGCGACATTGTCTTTGTCGACTTCGACGACGCCACCTTCGCCAAAATCCAGAAGTACCCCATCCCCCGCTCCTCCGTCGCCGATGTCCTCGTCCGCGTCGCCCAGGGGAAGCCCGCCATCATCGGCCTGGATGTGTTCCTGTCGGAGACCCGCACGCCGGACGAAGACGCCGCGATGCAGCGCGCCCTCACCACCGCCGGCAACGTCGTCATTGGGGCGCAGGCGCCCACCGGCCAACTTCCCGCGGTGCTGCCGCTGCCCATGTTCTGCCGCCCCGAGAACCCCGCGCTGCCCACGGGATTCTGCACGGAGGGCCAGCCTGGCGCTTTCGCTTATGCGGCCGTCAACATGCCCTTTGACAGCGATGGCTACGTGCGCGACGCCGAGCTGATCGCGTGGGGCAAACAGAAATCCGAGAGTTTCCCCGTCTTCCTCGCCGAAGAATACCTGGCCCAGGTCGATCCACAATGCCGCAATTGCGTCCTGCAGGCCATGGACAATCGGGGCGCGCAGTTCCGCGGCCATCGCGTGCCCTTCGACGACCTGGCGGCCGGAACCTTCCGCATCGGCGACTGGTCTCCGCATCCCGCTCAGCACATCGCAGCGTGGGACGTCCTCACCGGAGCCGTTCCCGCCTCGCGCTTCACGAATAAGCTGGTCCTCGTCGGCCAGGGCAGCGATGCCGCCCGCGACCAGGATTTCACTCCGCTCTTCCGCGTTCGCGGGCCGGATGGCCGCCGCGAGCGCATGGCCGGAACCGAAATCCATGCGGCCGCGATTGCCACGCTGCTCGACGGACACGCCATCGGCGAAGTGCCGATGCGTCTGCGCTGGATCATCGATCTGCTGCTGCTCGCTGGTGCCGCCTGGATTTTCACCCGCGTTCGCCTGCGGATCGCGTTCGGCCTGGCCGCGCTTCTCCTCCTGGCCGTCTACGCCGCCGCACAGGTTCTCTTCACCGGCTTTCACCTTTGGTTCCCGTATCTGGGCACGCTCCTCGGGATTGCCGCGGCCCTCCCCTGCGGTGTCGCCTGGCAATACGTCAAGGCCAACCTGCTGCGCTCTGAAACCGAGCGCCAGCGCGCGCAGCTCATGGAGCTCTTCTCGCGCTATGTCGACCCCGAAGTCGCGCGCAACATCTGGCTCCGTCGCGACGAGGTCAGCCTCGAGGGCGACGAGCGCCTGGCGACGGTGCTCTTCAGCGACATTCGCAACTTCACCGGCATCACCGCCGGTCAGCCTTCCCACGTGGTTTTGCGGTGGCTCAATCGCTACTTCACCGCTATGGACGAAGTCATCCGCGCCCATGGCGGCTTCCTGAACAAGTTCATCGGCGACGGCCTCCTGGTCGTCTATGGCGTGCCGCTTTCTCAGGGACCCGCTGTCGACGCCGCCAACGCCGTCCTGACCGCGCTCGCCATGCTGCGCCGGGTGGACGAGCTGAATGCCGCGCGCTCCGATGACTCGCCCGTCCTGCGCATCGGCGTGGGGATTCACACCGGCATGCTCACCAGCGGCAATGTCGGTTCGCGCGACCGCCTCGAGTACTCCGTCATCGGCGAGACCGTGAATCTCGCATCGCGCCTCGAAAGCCTCAACAAGGACTACGGCACCGAGATCATCCTGTCCGGCGCGACGTACGAGCAGGTCAGCAACCAGGTCCCGGACATTTATCCCCTCGGCGAGGCTGCCGTTCGCGGCTTCGACGAGCCCATCCCCATCTACGGCCTCGGACCCCGCGTCGCCGGCAAATCCGCCCAGGCCAAACCTCTGGAGGTTCCAGCATGAAACCCTGGCTCATCGCATCCCTGATCGCTGTCGGCGTCCCGTTCGCCGCCGCTCAAAACCCGAACCCGACTCTCGCTGCCCAGAAGCCGCCGGCCAATGCCGCCGCCGTGCATCCCGCTCGCGTCCACGCACGGCTTGCAGGGTTCGATCTGGCTCCGGGCCGGGCCACCGCCAATCAGATTGGCGGAGCCTCGCGCGGCGCCGGCCAGAAGCTCGTTCTCTACGCCCCCCGTAAGGGCCGCGTCCTGACCCTGCGGCCGTCATTCCGCTGGCAGGGCGACGCCACCGCCAGCTATCAATTCCATCTCCAGGACCTCACCGGCTCCCTCAGTTGGGATCGCGCCGTCACCGGCGCCAGCCTCGACTACCCCGCCGATGCGCCGCCGCTGGTCGCCGGCCAGACCTACCTGTGGCGCGTCACGCCCGACTCGCCTCTGCTCGGCCCTCCGCCCCCCGCCGCCATCCTCGTCGTCCTGGGCGATCCCGAGCGCGCGCAACTCCAGGCAGGCCTCAGCCAGATTCAGGGCGACAGCTTCGACGCCCAATCCGCCCGCGCCCGCTATCTTTTCGACCAGCGGCTCTGGTACGACGCTGTCGACGCCTATTCCGCTTTGATCGCGAAATATCCCGATCAATCCGATCCCTGGGAAATGCGCGGCTGGTTGTACGAGCAGCTCCCTGCCACCGAATCCCTTGCTGCGGCGGATTTCTCGCATGCCAAAAATTAATCCAAAATAGGAATTGACGAACCCGGGCTGTCGGGCTACAGTTCCCACCATCCCCCACGTAGTTCAAGCTCCAGAACTCCCCCCTCTTCCGGAGTGACATCCAGGGACGGTTGTCACCGTGAATTCGCCTTGGCGCAGGCGCCTCATCGCCTGTCTCTCGGGAAGCGCGTGCCTCTGTGTTCTGTTGGCTTCTGGTTGCGGCACGGTTACTCCCAATTCATCCTCGAGCGGTTCGACCGGCAGCACCACGGCCGCGTCGACGACCATCTCCGCTGGACCGCAGCTCGGTCTCGCGTGGGATACCGCCGACTCGACGCTGCGTCCGCTGGCCGGCATCCCCGGATCCACCCAGCTTGGCGCGCCGCTGTTTCCGGCGGAAACCTGGGTCACCGGAGCCTTCACCCCGTCCACGCAGTCCGCGCTCCTCATCGATCCCTCCGGCAATCTGCAGCTTCTCGCGCTGCCGTCTTTGCAGCCGCAAACCCTCACCAGCCACGTCCCCGCCGGCTCATCGATCGTCTTCGCGCCGCATGGCGCATGGGCAGCCGTCTTCCTGCCCGGATCAGCTTCGGCTCTGGTAATTGGCGGCCTTCCGCAATCCGCCACGGTCAGTTCGCTGACGGTGAGCTCAGCAATCCGCGGCGCGGCCATCAGTGATGCCGGCACTCTGCTTCTTGCCGCTGACTCCGCGCCAGGCGTCGCCGTCACCTCTATCGCCGCCGATGGAACCCGCTCCACGGTCGCCACTCTCCAGGGATTTGGCGGGATGGCCTTTCTCCCGGGCTCCGAGAACTTCCTGCTCGCGGACTCCGTCGCCAACACGCTCGCCCTCTGGCGCAACGGCGCCGCATCGACTTTGGCCACGAAAGCTTCAGGATTGAATCAGCCCTTCGCCGTCGCCGTCTCCCAGGACTCTCGCTGGGCGGTCGCCGCCGATCGCGCCGACTCCACGCTCCTGCGCATCGATCTCGCCGGGACGACCCCACCGGTTCCCTCCACCTGCGCCTGCTCGCCATCCCAACTCACTGCGCTCAATGGCAACGCCGTATTCGAACTCATCCCTCCCAGCGCAGCGCCAGGCTGGATGATCGAAGCCGATGACGTTGCGCCGCGCGTCCTCTTCATCCCGCCGCCGCGGAGCAGCCAATGAAGCGCGCATCGTTCCGAATCGTCCTTGGGCTGCTGGGCTGCGCGCTGGCCTCCACCGGCCTCACCGCCCAGCCGGTCGCCATCCCGGTGAGCTCCTTCACGATCAGCGCCTCGCCGAACCCTGTCGGCCAGGACACGTACACCACCCTCACTGCTGTTGTCGGCGGCTCGACCGCCATCCCTGACGGTTCCGTAGACTTCTACATTTCCTCCAGTGCTACCGCCTGTTCCGCCGATACCAACGACCTCGGCACCGTCACTCTCGACGGCAACGGATCGACCAGCCTGTCGTACTACCCCTACTCCTCTGGCACGTTTCCCATCTGCGCCAACTACATTCCCGGCTCCAGCGGCGTCTATCTGCCGGCCCAGGCAGGCGTTTATTTGCTCATGGTGAATCAGCCCACCGTCTTCAGCGTGAGTGTTCCCGGCGCGGCTCTGCCTGGAACTCCCCTGACCTTTACCTTCAACCTGACCAGTCCCGTCGGACAGACCCCTCCCACGGGCACCATCACTCTGGAAGATCCGAATAACGGCTACACGACTCTCGGCACCGCGAACGTCGACCAGTACGGCAACGTCACCAACTCCGTCACGGCCACTCTCGCCGGCAACTCCTGGTACGCGGTCTACAACGGCGACAGCAACTACTCCGCGCAGTACGTTTCCGGCCAGGTCCTCCTTGAGAATTCGCTCTCTTCCGTCACTCCCGCTGCGATCACTGCCGGTTCGCCGGACACCAACGTCACCCTGACCGGCCTCGGATTCACCGCAAGCTCGCAGCCGCTGATCGTCCTCTCCGACAGCTCGGTCAACCTGCCCGTCAACAGCTTCACGTCCACGCAGATTCAGACCACCATTCCGGCTGCTTACCTCGCCACTGCTGGCCCGGTCAGCATTGAAGTGGTCACCGGCAGCGCCACCGGCGGGCCCATCCAGCTCCAGGTCTACACACCGTTTACGGTCACACCCACCGTCTCGGCCACTCCGTCCACCTTCACCTACGGATCGACGGCTCTCACCACGTTCGCCGCGAGCCTGGCGCGCGGAGCCCCCGCCGATGCCGCCGTTCCCGCCGGGAACGTCAGCTTTACCCTCACTCCAACGGGTGGGGGATCCAGCGTCTCGCTCGGCTCGGCCCAGCTCTCTCAGGTCTCCACGCCGGGAGCCTACAGCGCGGGCGGATTGCAGCTCATCGACACCAACGACACCGGCAAGCTGATCTCTGCCGATCTGAACGGCGATGGTTACACCGATGTCATCGGCCTGCCCGCCTCCAGCTATGGCTACGGTGCCCTGCAGCCCTATCTACAGGTCTGGCTCAGCACCGGCGCCAATGCTTTCGAGAGCGAGCAGCAGGTCTATGTCGGATGCACCGCTCAGGATTTTGCGGTCGGCGATATCAACGGAGATGGAATCCCCGACATCGTCGTGGTCTGCACCAGCAATTACGACTCCAGCGGCGCCACCACGCTCCAGGCCTTTTACGTTCTAGGCAATGGAGACGGCACTTTCCAGGCGCCCGTGCCGTTTGGCGGCAATTCTTCTATATCCACCCCCACACAAGTCGTGCTGGGAGATTTCGACGGCGACGGGAAGATGGATGTCGCTGCCATCGACGGCTACAACGGCTACGTCCAGGTTCTCTTCGGCGCCAGCCCGTTCGGCAGTTTTAATGCCGGCCCGGTGGTGTACTTCGATACCTCGAACGGCCAGGTGGTCGCCGCCGGCGCAGCCGACTTCAATCAGGACGGCCTGAGCGACATCGCCCTCGAGGAGTACAGCTATGGCGGGACCGACAGCCCGGGCGCGGTGCTCACCCTCATCAGCCAGGGCGTCAACGGGTTCACCCAGCAAAGCGAAACCCAATTCTTCGCCACCACCAACTACATGCAGAGCATGGCCATCACCGACGTCAACGGCGACGGCTATCCGGACGTCGTGGTCGCCGATCCCGGCGAGCTGGACAGCGATGACTCCGGTAATCTCTTCATCTTTGAAAACGACCAGAACGGCAATCTGCCGCTGACGCTGGACTATCCAGCGGCCGCCGCTGGCGCGGTCGCTGGACCGCCTTTCCCGGTCATCGGCCAGCCCCCGGCAAGCGCCGCGACCGCCCCTGGCTGGAACCTGGTCTACACGGGCACCCCCAACGGCTACGACTCCGATTACTTCGTCACCACACTCCAGCGCCAGGACGCCTCCACCTGGAACGTGGTGAACTCCACTGACACGGGCCTCTATATCTATCAGACCGAAGGTGGCCCCGTTCCCGATTTCGTCGTCACCGGCGACATGAACGGCGACGGCTATCTGGACTTCGCGCTGAACGCCCTCGACGCCAACTACAACTACCAGATGCAGCCCTGGTACTACGGCAACGACGCGCAGGCTTCGTTCACCGGTTCCTCAACAGAGCCGGTCCCCGGCAGCTACACGCTCAATCTCGCCTATCCCGGCAATCAGTTATTCACGGCCAACACCGCCAGCACACCGGTCACCATCCTCCCGGCCACGCCCACCGGCAGCATCTCCGGACCCGCCAATTCCCAATATGGATCGCAGGTTCAGATCACAGCCAATGTGCAGGGCGTTGCCGGCGGAGCCCTCCCCGGCGGCACCGTCACCTTCTACGACGGGTCGACGCCCATCGAAACCGACACCCTCATTCCCGGAGAAGCCTATTCTTCGGTGACCCTGCAAACCACGCAGCTCACCGCCGGCCTGCACACCATCAATGTCTCTTACAGCGGCGACGGCAATTACAGCGCAGCGCCCAACTTCGCCTATCTCCAGATCCTGGTCGCCGGAACGCCGGTCACCCTGTCGCTTACCAGCTCCACCTCTTCCACCACCGCCGGCGCCATGGTCACTTTCCAGGTGCAGGCCAGCGGCAACACGCTGCCTGCCGGCGAAATCATCACGCTCACCGGCGTGCCCACGTCCGCGAATGTCACGCCGGTCATCAACGCCGGCGGCGTAGCCACGTACAGCTACGGCTTGTTTGCGCCAGGAACCTACACCATTCAGGCCAGCTACGCCGGAGACAGCACCTTCGCCCCGGCAACCTCGAACATCCTCTCGCTCCAGGTTTCTTCTACGCCGGTCACAGTTGCTCTTGCTTCCAGCGCGAATCCGGTCACGTATCCCGCGCCCATCGGCCTCACCGCCGATGTCAGCAGCGGCGGGCTGGGAATTCCCACCGGCAGCATCGCGTTCCAGAACAACGGCGCTACGATTGCCAGCGGCACGCTCGCCACGGTCAATGGCTCGAGCGGTCTGCTCAGGACCGGCAGCTTTGCCAACAACGGCCTCCAGAACATCGCCATGGTCACCGGCGATTTCAACCACGACGGCAATCAGGACATCGCCGCGCTGCAGTCCTATCAAGGCACCGTCTCCCTGGCTGTCATGCTGGGCAACGGCGACGGCACCTTCCAGGCGCCGGTCATCTATGGCAGCTCCGCGGGCGTCGATCCCACTTCCGTCGCCATAGCCGCCGCCGACTTCAATGGCGATGGCTACACCGATCTGGTCATCGCCGCCTCTGACGGCGCCGTCACCACCTTCATTGCCACAGGCGATGCCGCCGGCGATCTCGCCCTCGGCCAGCTATTCCAGATTCCGGCTGCAACGGCGGTCGCCACCGGCGACTTCCTGCACACCGGCCATCCGGGCTTCGTCGTAGCCGGCAGCAACAGCGTCTCCGTCTGGTTCGGCACCGGCGGCGCCTTCGCGGTCACGCCTTCCTGGACGTATTCTTCCGAAACCGGCAGTTACACCGGCGTGGTCGTTGCCGACTTCGCCCACAACAATACCGCTGGCATCGCCGTCAGCGATGCCTCCGGACCCGATGCCGCCGTATTCCTGTACAGTCCCACCCTCGCCGGCTTCTCCGGCCCACAGACCTATGGAGTCGGCGTCTCCGCCGGAGCCATCGCCGCGGGCGACGTGAACGGCGACGGCTATCCAGACCTCGCCGTCCTCAGTCCCTCCGATTCCACCGTCGCGATTCTGCTCAATAACGGCAGCGGCGGATTCCTCGCCGCCACCACCTACGGCGTTTCTACGCAGCCCAATGCTCTCGCCATCGCCGATTTCAATCAGGACGGTTACAGCGATGTGGCCGTTTCCGGCTCCAACGCAGCGCCGGGGGCAGGCACCACGATCCTGCTTGGTTCCTCCAGTGGCGCCATCACCGGGGAAGCTTCGTTGCCGCAGAATCCCGGCCAGTCCATCGTCACCGCCGATTTCAACAATGACGGCAATCCCGATCTCGCCGTCGGCAGCACCACCATCACCCCCTTCGTCGACAGTTCCGCGCAGGCATCCACCGCCAATGTCGCCCTCACCGCCGGAACCGCCCCGCTCACCGCCGCCTACTCGCCGTCCGATGGCAGTACCTTCGCTGCTGGGTCGTCTTCCACCCTCAACGAGGTGGTGAACCAGGCCGCCTCGACGATCGTCTGGACCGCACCCGCCTCGATCGTCTACGGCACGCCGCTCTCCGGCACGCAGCTCGACGCCTCCTCGACCGTCCTCGGCGCCTTCACCTACACTCCCGCTCTCGGAACTGTCCTGACTGCCGGCACGCAAACGCTCTCGGTCACCTTCGCGCCCACCGACGCCGTCGATTACCTGCCCGCGACAGCATCGGTCTCGATCAATGTCACCCAGGCGCCCACATCCATCACCTGGACGAATCCCTCCGGCATCATCTACGGCACCGCGCTCGGCAGCAGCCAGCTCGACGCCACCGCATCCGTCCCCGGCACCTTCGCCTATGCCCCCGCCGCCGGAGCCATCCTCAGGGCCGGCACGCACACGCTTACCGTCGCCTTCACACCCACGGATGCCACGGATTACCAGCCCTCCACCGCCAGGGTATCCATCGTGGTCAGCCAGGCCACGCCCACAATTTCCTGGACCGCCCCAGCTGCCATCACCTACGGCACGCCTCTCGGATCCGCCCAGCTCAACGCCACGCCGTCAGTGCCCGGAAGCCTCGCCTATAGTCCGGCATCCGGAACCACGCTCACCGCCGGCACGCACACCCTCAGCGTGACCCTCACGCCGACCGACGCCACCGACTACACCTCCGCTTCGGCTTCGGTCTCGCTCCTGGTCAACCAGGCGACGCCCGTCATCACGTGGTCGAATCCCGCGTCCATCACTTACGGCACCGCGCTCGGCAACAGCCAGCTCGACGCCACCGCGTCCGTCCCGGGCGCCTTCACCTATGCCCCCGCCGCCGGAACCATCCTCACGGCTGGCACGCACACGCTCAGCGTCACCTTCACGCCTACCGATACCACGGATTACAAGACCACCACCGCCAGCGTATCCATCGCGGTCAGCCAGGCCACGCCCACAATTTCCTGGACCGCCCCGGCTGCCATCACCTACGGCACGCCTCTCGGATCCACCCAGCTCAGCGCCACAGCTTCAGTTCCCGGCACGCTCGCCTACAACCCGGCAGCGGGCGCTGTTCTTACCGCCGGCCCGCACAGCCTCAGCGTCACCCTCACGCCGAACGATGCCACCGACTACGCCACCGCCACCGCGTCGGTCTCGATCCTGGTCAACCAAGCCACGCCCGAAATTTCCTGGACCGCCCCAGCTGCCATCACCTACGGCACGCCCCTCGGATCCGCCCAGCTCAGCGCCACGGCTTCGGTTCCCGGCACCCTCGCCTATAGTCCGGCATCCGGAACCACGCTGACCGCCGGCACGCACACGCTCGGCGTGACCCTCACGCCGAGCGATGCCACCGACTACACCACCGCCACCGCGTCGGTCTCGATCCTGGTCAATCAGGCCACGCCCGTTATCACGTGGGCGAATCCTGCGCCCATCACCTATGGCACGCTGCTCAGCGCCACCCAGCTCGACGCCACCGCTACGCCCTCCGGCGGCACATTCGCCTATTCGCCTCCGGCCGGAACTACCCTCGCCATCGGCACCCAAACCCTGTCGGTGCTGTACACGCCAACCGACACCACGGACTACACCACCGCGTCCGATTCCGTAACCATTCAGATCATTTCCGGTCTCGCGCTCACGTCGATTCAACCTTCCTCCGCGCCGGTCAATTCTCCGGCCACGACCATCACGCTCACCGGCACGGGATTCACCTCCACCTCGACCGTTCAGCTCAACGGCAGCGCCATTCCCAGCGTGTACCTCAATCCGACACAAATGACCGCGACGCTGCCCGCTACCTTCTTCGCGCAGACAGGCACCGGCGCCATCACCGTCACGAATCCGCAAGTGGAAGTCACCACCCCGGCGGTCGACTTCACGGTGACCCCCAATCCGGTTCAGGTGACCCTCAGCGGTCCCGCGACCGTATCGCCAGGCGATCAGCCCTCCATCACCTTCACGCTCCTCCAGCCTTATCCGCAGGATTTGCAGGGGACATTCACCCTCACCATTCAGCCCCCCAAGCCCGACGGTCCCGTGGATCCCGCTGTGCAGTTTTCGACCGGCGGCGACACGCTCAACTTCACCATCCCCGCCAACTCGGTCACCACGCCTACCGTGCAGATCCAGGCCGGCACGCTGGCGGCGACCATCACCATCACGCTCACCCTGGAGGCGAATGGGCAGAACGTCACGCCTGCCGATCTCCAGCCTGTGGTCATTCAGGTGCCGGCCGCTCCGCCCGTCATCAGCAGTGTCGCGGTCGCGCGCAGCGGCGACACGCTCACGGTGACCGTGCAGGGATTCTCCAGCACCCGCACCATGTCCAGCGCCACCTTTGTCTTCGCCCCGGCTGCTGGCTCTACGCTCAGCAATTCGAGCGTCAAGGTGGATGTCGGTTCGGCCTTCGCAGACTGGTATGCGCAAACCGCCTCCCAGCAATACGGCAGCGCCTTCTCTTACACGCAGACTTTCCAGCTCAGCAACGATGCTTCCACCATCGGCAGTGTCACCGTCACCCTCACCAACTCTGTCGGTACGTCCAACGCGAGGAGCGCCAATTAATATGTCCCCCAATGTCGCCAATATCAGACCCGCGGCCCTCCGCCGGCTGGCGATCGCCGCCGCTTTAGTCCTGCTGGCGCTGCCCGCTCCGCTGCTTCGCGGCCAGGCCCCTGCGGCGCCCCCCCGCGGCCTCCAGATCATGATCCTCGACGGCGAAGGCGCCCTCAACAATATCCAGGAGCGCACCGCCCGCGAGCCGATCGTTCAGGTTCAGGATCAAAATCACAAGCCGGTGGCCGGCGCTGCCGTCCTCTTTGCGCTGCATCCCGGTGCGGCCGGCGCCGGCGGGACCTTTGCCAACGGCGCCACCTCTCTCTCCGTCACCACCGACGCCAACGGCATAGCCCGCGGTCAGGGCCTGACGCCCAACAACCTTCATGGCTCCTGGCAAATTCAGGTCACCGCGTCCATCGGCAATCTGACCGCCGCCACCGTGATCAATGAGCTGAACGTCGTTCCTCCGCCCCCGCCGGCTCCGCCCACAACGCCCGCACTAACGCCCTTCCACCCGTTTCTGCACTGGATTTTCTCGAAGCCCGTAATCCTCGCGGGAGGCGTCGTGATCGCCGGCACGGTCGTCGCCGTCGTCGTAAAGCAAAACAACAACGGACCCACGACCATCACGCCCGGCAACCCGACCGTTGGCCCGCCGGCAGTTCGCACCGGCATTCGTATTCGCTTTTAATTTGGATCACCGCGTCGCCTCGGGCGCTCCTGCCCCGGGCCCGCGCGTAGTTCCTTGCCCGCCGCCCTGCCTCTAAACCACCGCTGATTGCGTCAGCGACGGCGGCTGCCACGTCTGCACAAATTGCTTCGCCGCCGCAAAGGGCAGCGGCTTCGAAAACCAGTATCCCTGGATGTAATCGCAGCCCATCTCGCGCAGATCCGCCGCGTCCTGCCGCGTCTCCACGCCTTCCGCAATTACCTTCATTCCCAGGTTCCGCGCCAGCCCAATGATGGACTTCACCAGCACCCGGCTCTCCGGCTGCTTCGACAGTGTGCGTATGAAGCTCTGGTCGATCTTCAGCGTGTCGATGGGGAAGTAGTGCAGGTAGCTCAGTGACGAGTAACCCGACCCGAAGTCGTCGATGGAGACGTTCAGTCCGATTTCCCGGCACTGCTCCAGCTCTGCCCGCGCGGCCTCCGGCTCCTCCATCAGCAGCGTTTCCGTTACTTCCAGATGAATCTGCTGCGGATCGACGTGCTTTTCCTGCATGGTCGCGTGCAGATACTCGAACAGCTTCCCCGCCGAAAAATCTTTCACCGAAAAATTCACGCCCACAAACAGCGGAGCCTCCCCGATCAGATCTTTCGCTGCCGCCGCCTGCAGGGCCAGCGCGGCGTCGCAAGCCGTCTCCAGCGCCACGCGCGACATCGCCGTGATCAGCCCGCTCTCCTCCGCTGCCGGGATGAACACTCCCGGCGACATCATCCCGTTCACGGGGTGCTCCCACCGCATCAGCGCCTCGAATCCCGCGATCTTCATCTTCTGCACATCGATGATCGGCTGGTAAAACAGCAGCAGCTCGCCGCGATCCAGCGCCCGCTTCAGTTCGTTCTGGATCCGGATCGCCGACACCGCCTTCTCGCGGTCGCTGGTTTCCGCCGCTTCGGCCGCTTCGGCCGCCGGCGTCGCTGGCACAAACGGGATCGTCGCGGTTCGCCCGATCATGTCGCGATAGCGATTCGTCACGATCCGCAGCACCATCCTCAGCACCGGGTCTGCGCCTTCCACCCTCCGCGCGAAATCTTCCCGCGTAATCTCCAGCACGTCGCAATCTTCCAGCGCCCGAACGGTCGCGGTGCGTGGCTTATCGTCCACCATCGCCATCTCGCCGATCAGCGCCCCGGGCCCGCGCGTCCCAATCTGCGCCAGCTGTCCTTCCCGCTGCACCAGGATCTCCACGCTCCCGCTTTCCACGATGTAGGCGCACTCCCCCCGCTCCCCTTCGCGCAGAAGGATCTCGCCCTTTCGAAACTGTTTTCTGGCCGTGCCCTGCATAATGCCCCCGGAGGTTCTCCCTATTATCATCGCGGCGAACACACGGGTAACGAGAATATTTCACGCCGCGCCTCGGGCGGCCTCTCCGCAGCCGCCCTACAATGAATTGGACTCGGAAGCACCTCATGCATGAGCGCCGATTTCGCCCCTCGCAGATGCACCGCCTCGAGGACCCCAACCGCAAAAACTGGCTCCCTCCCGGCGACATCCTCGCCTGCCTCGGCCTCCAGCCCGGCTTCGCCGTCGCCGACATCGGCGCCGGCACCGGCTACTTCACCCTCCCCATCGCCGCCGCCATCGGCAACGCTGGCCGCGTCTTCGCCGTCGACGTCGCCCCCGAGATGCTCGCCCGTCTCCGCGAAAAAACTGCCGAAATCGGCTTCACCAACGTCGAGTGCGTCGAGGCCGAGGCTTCAGCCACCACGCTGGCGGCAGCCTCCTGCGATTGCGTCTTGCTCGCCAACGTCTGGCACGAATTCGATGACCACGCCGCTGTCCTCGCGGAAGTCCGCCGCATTCTCCGGCCCGGGGGCCAAATCGCCCTGCTCGACTGGCGCCCGGATGCGGACGGGGCCCCCGGCGAGCTTGCTCGACGCGGTGGGGAGCCCGTGCACGGCCCGCCGCTCGAGCACCGCATCTCCGCCGATTCCGCCCGCCAGTCCCTCCTGCAGGCCGGCTTCGCTTCGTCTGCTCCGCCCCGGCTCTTCTCGTTCTCCTGGCTGGTCATCGGAACGCGTTCCTGAGCGCGCGATTTCTTCTCGCGCCCGTGACCGCCATCACGACCCAGACCCGCCTGCTTTGTTAGAATTTTCTTTGGAAACCTGCGTGAATACGAAGGCGGACGGCCTTGAACCGGTTTCACAAATGTCGGCTGCCTGACACGGAACGGATGAGACCCGCCCACCGGGGTCCCCGGCGAGCTTGCTCGTCGGGGTGGTCCAAGGCGGGTCTCACGCATCGAATCGGAGCCGGAAACCTGGATGTGAAACCGGTCTGTCGATGACCCTTCTGGAAACCATCGGCGCGGCCTCCGGCGAGCCTATTCGTGTGGATCGGCGACCCAAACTCAAAGACCGTTTACAGCACCACATTGCGAGGAATCATATGACGGAAATTGCTGCCATTCATGCCCGGGAAATTCTTGACTCCCGCGGAAATCCCACGGTCGAAGCCGATGTGGTGCTCGAGGGCGGCGCGATGGGCCGCGCCGCCGTGCCCAGCGGCGCCTCCACCGGCGAGCACGAAGCCGTCGAGCTGCGCGACGGCGACAAATCCCATTACCTCGGCAAGGGTGTCCTCAAAGCCGTCGAAAACGTCGAGAGCATTCTCGCCCCCGAGCTGACCGGCATGGATGCCGCCAACCAGCGCCTGCTCGACGCCACCATGATTTCCCTCGACGGCACGGAGAACAAGGGCCGCGTGGGAGCCAATGCCATCCTCGCTGTTTCCATGGCCGCCGCGCGCGCCTCCGCCAACGCCCTCGGCATCCCGCTCTACCGCTATCTCGGCGGCGTCAACGCCTCCGTCCTCCCCACCCCCATGATGAACATCCTCAACGGCGGCGCCCACGCCGACAACAACGTGGACTTCCAGGAGTTCATGGTCATGCCCGTCGGCGCGGAAACCTTTGCCGACGCTCTCCGCTGGGGCGCTGAAGTCTTTCATACCCTGAAAGGCGTGCTGAAGAAGAAGGGCTACAACACCGCTGTCGGCGACGAAGGCGGTTTTGCTCCCTCCCTGAAATCGAACACCGAGGCTATTGAGGTCATCCTTCAGGCCATCGAGATGGCCGGCTACAAAGCAGGCGAAGACATTGCCATCGCCCTCGATCCCGCCTCCAGCGAGTTCTTCGACACCGACAAGCAGAAGTACGTCTTCAAAAAATCCGACAATAGCGAAAAATCCAGCGACGAGATGGTCGCCTTCTACGCCGACTGGGCCCGCCAGTATCCCATCGTCTCGCTCGAAGACGGCCTCGCCGAAAACGACTGGGATGGCTGGAAGACGCTCACCCGCGAACTGGGCTCGAAGATCCAGCTTGTCGGCGACGACATCTTCGTCACCAACACGGAACTGCTCCAGAAGGGCATTGAGGAGGGCGTCGCCAACTCCATCCTCATCAAGCTGAACCAGATTGGCACGGTCAGCGAGACCCTCGAGTGCATCGAGCTCGCGCGCCGCTACGGATACACCTCCGTCATCTCCCATCGCAGCGGCGAAACCGAGGACACCTTCATCGCCGACCTCGCCGTGGCCACCGGCGCCGGACAAATCAAGACCGGCTCCGCCTCGCGCACCGACCGCATCGCCAAATACAACCAGCTCCTGCGCATCGAGGAAGAGCTGGGCCAGGCCGCGGAATTCCTTGGCCTCGAAGCTGTGAATTACGGCCAGTAGCCTGAAGCGGTTTTCCGAGGAGACTGCAGTGCCCACAAAGCCCATCGTTCTCACCATCCTCGATGGATGGGGTTATCGTCCGCAGACCGAGAACAACGCCATCGCGCTCGCGCGCAAGCCCGTCTACGACAAGCTGCTCCAGCAGTATCCCAACACTCTCCTCCACGCTTCCGATCATTTCGTCGGTCTGCCCGACGGCCAAATGGGCAACAGCGAAGTCGGCCATCTCAACATCGGCGCCGGCCGCATCGTCCAGATGGACATCACCCGCATCGACGCCCTCATCGCCAGCGGTGAATTCTTCACTCACCCCACGCTCGTCGAGGCCATGCAGAAGGCCCGCAAAACCCAGCTCCATCTCTTCGGCCTCGTCTCCGACGGCGGCGTCCACTCCCATCAGGAGCATCTCTACGCGCTGCTGAAGACCGCAAAACAGCAGGGCGTCGAGAAAGTCTTCGTCCACGCTTTCATGGATGGCCGCGACACCCTGCCCACCAGCGGCGCCGGTTATCTCGCCGCTCTCCAGCAGAAAATGCGCGAGTTCGGCGGAAAGCTCGCCAGCGTCTCCGGCCGCTATTACGCCATGGACCGCGATCGCCGCTGGGAACGCGAGAAGAAAGCATTCGACGCCATGGTGAAAGGTCAGGCCGAGGGCGGCGCGTATCCTGACGCCATCGCTCGCGTGAAGGAGTCGTACAACAACGGCGTCACCGACGAGTTCATCATCCCCTTTGTCGTCACCGACGCGCAGGGCCGCCCCAACGGCGTCATCCGCGATGACGACGTCTGCATCATGTTCAATTTCCGCGCCGACCGCGCCCGCCAGATCACCCGCGTGCTCGCGCGCAACAGCGGCCTCACCAAAGAAGCCGGCCGTGAGCTGCAGTCGGCCGAAGACCTCGACGTCGCCATCCCCCGCAACACCATCCCCAGCAATCTGCACTACGTCTGCATGACGCAGTACGACAAGCTCTTCACCTTGCCCATGGTCATCCTGCCGGAGTCCATGGAAAACCTGCTCGCCAACATGATGGCTCAGGCGAACCTCCGCAATCTCCGCGTCGCCGAAACGGAGAAGTACGCGCACGTCACCTATTTCTTCAATGGCGGCATTGAGAAGCCCTTCCCCGGCGAAGATCGCATTCTCGTTCCCTCGCAGAAGGTCGCCACCTATGACCTCGCTCCGGAAATGTCCGCCGCGGGCATCGCCGACACCGTTATCAAAGCCGTCAACGACACCGCCTTCGATGTGATCGTCGTCAATTTTGCGAACGCCGACATGGTCGGCCACTCCGGCAAGCTCGAACCCACCATCAAAGGTGTCGAAGTGGTGGACGCCTGCCTTGGGCGTATCTATCAGGCGATGAAGCAGCACGGCAACGGCGTCTGGCTCATCACCGCCGATCACGGCAACGCGGAGCTCATGGTCGACCCGGTGACCGGCGGCCCGCACACCGCGCATACCACCAATCCCGTGCCGTTCATTTATGTCGCGGAAGACGCCAATCAGTTCTCGCTCAAGCCCGGCGGCTCGCTCCGCGACATCTCGCCCACCATGCTCAGCCTGCTCGGCATTCCTGAGCCCAGGCAGATGACCGGCGCCGATCTGCGCACCCGCCGCGCCTGACTTCCTGCTGGCGCAACATGGCCTGCTGTGGATTACCTCCGGCCGGCCACAGTCGTCTTACGATCAGAGCCATGCCATTGCCGATCAAAGTCTGCGTCGTCTGCGGAGAGGAGTTCGAACTTCGCCCGGATAAGCCCGGTTTCGCCAACCGCTGCCCTTCCTGCAGTCAGCCGGAAGAGGATCGCTCCGCCCCCGGAGCCGACACTTTCAGCAGCGATCCGGAAGCGGCCGCCGCCCGCCGCCGCGCCATGCGCGATCTGCTCTACCGCAAAGACAGCTGATGTTCTGTCTCTGAGGTTCTCTTACTCTGTCATCCCGAGCGCAGCGCTGTGGGGCCCCATTACGCCGACAGGCGCGAGAGCGAGGGACCTGCTTTCTGTCCGGACACCGCCGTAAAGAAACTTGCGACACCCCGGAGTCGCCGCAGCCAGCCGAGAGCGGCGGCCGAGCGTGAGGCAGGAGTCCTCAGCTTTCCGGGCTGGGAGCCTGGGCCATTGCCGGATACTCGTTCATGCTCCGCTCGGTTTCGATCAGAGGCTCCCGCCGGCACTGCTCTTTTTTCGCAACGCACGCGCCAAACGTTTTCCACAGAATCCCCATGTCGCTGCGGAACGTCGCCCTGCGCATGTACTCCATGTCCAGCTTCGCCTTGGCCGGCTTAATGAAGCGTTCGTAGAACGCTTCCACGTCTTTCTCCGGGATCCCGGAGAGAAGCGCTTCCTCGTCCCGAAACGTCAGCGTCGCCGCGCCCGTAATGCCCGGCCTGCAGGTCATGTGCAGTGGCTCCAGGTGCGGCAGCTTCGGCCGCGGTCCCACCAGTGCCATGTCCCCGCGCAGCACGTTCCAGAACTGGGGAAGCTCGTCCAGCTTGTGACGGCGCAGAAAAGCCCCGGCGCGCGTAATCCGGGCATCGCCGCTGACCGTTATGCAGGTCCGCTGGCCTTCCTCAATTCTCATGGAGCGAAACTTGTAGAGGGTAAACTCCCCCCCGTTGCGCCCCATCCGCCGCTGCCGGAACAAAACGGGACCACGGGAATCCACCAGCACCAAAGCAGCCGCAAATACCAGTAAGGGCATCAAAAGCAGGAGTGCCGCGGCGGCCACTCCGCAATCCACAGCGCGGCGCAGGGCAGATTTTGCCCAGGGGCTGGCGTGGCTCAGCATGCGATCTTTGCACAAGAGAATCGGCTTGCTCCGCCGTTCCGCTGGCAGACGCACGCTCACTGGCATATCCCCAGGATCCGGGACCTTGTCGAAGGAAAGCGAACTCATCCCACCCACCACCACGTATGGGGTTTTCTTAGAATTTTTTGGCCTGCGGTTCCCGGCGGGGCCTGTTTCTGGACGTCCAAATGATTACTCGTCCGTAACCTAGGACCTGCGATCTTCGTCGCAGTGAATTCAGGGACTCATGGGGTTGGATGCTCGATCGGCAAGAGAAAGAGGGACGTTTGTCACGAATTCATCTGGCGAGACTTAGAGAGGGTGCGGCTCCGCAGATTGCTTCTGTCGTTTATATTGTCGTTACCCTGTTATCCGCGTGCCTGTGGTCCGCGATCCATTTATCTGATTTATGCCGTACCTTCGCCAGCCGCGCGGCCTCTCGCCGCTTCCGTCGCGGTGCCGCTGTTATAGCCGTTTCTCTCCTGCTGCTCGCGTTCGTCATCAGCCCCGTCGCTCGCGCGCAGGATCAGCAGGATCAGGAGCTGCCTGGCTCAGGCTCCTCGACCACCCAGCAGCAGAACTCCGACTGCTCGGATCCGCTGCTCGCCGGTTCAGCTTTGTGCTCCTCGATCAATCCGCAGGGTTCGGCCACCGCGCCCGCCGCTCCTGCGCCTGCCATTGAGCATCCCGGCATGGGGAACTACACCGACCTTCAGTCGGTGGGCGGCCAGGCGGCTGCTTCCCCGCCGGTAAACCTTCCTCCTCAGCCGCTCACTGAATTCCAGAAGTTCGTCGCCTCCACCATCGGCCAGGTGCTTCCGATCTTCGGCGCGGATTTGTTCAACGCGGTCCCCTCCACCTTCTCGCCCCTCGGCATGACGCCGGTTCCCCCCGCGTACGTCATCGGGCCCGGCGACGAGCTGCGCATCCGCGTCTGGGGCCAGGTCAATTTCAACGCCGACGTCAGCGTCGACCGTGCCGGCGAAATCTACCTGCCCCAGGTCGGCCAGGTTCATGTCGCGGGACTGCCGTTTTCCGATCTTGCCAGCCATCTGCACGATGCCATCAGCCGCGTCTATCGCAATTTCCAGCTCACCGCGGATCTCGGCCGCATTCGCTCCATCCAGGTCTACGTCACCGGCCAGGCGCGACGCCCCGGCGTCTACACCGTCAGCTCGCTCAGCTCCCTGGTCGACGCCATCTTCGCCAGCGGCGGCCCCTCGGCTTCCGGCTCTCTGCGCCATATCGAGCTCCGCCGCAACGGCCAGGTCGTGACCGATTTCGATCTGTACGCGCTGCTCATTCGCGGCGACAAATCGCAGGACGCCCCGCTACAGCCCGGCGACGTCCTCTTCATTCCTCCGGCCGGCCCGCAGATTGCCCTCGTCGGCAGCGTCCGCACCCCGGCCATCTACGAAATGCTTCCCGGCGAGACGCTTTCCCAGGCCATGGCCGACGCCGGCGGTCCGTCCGCGGTCGCCTCCCAGACGCGCATCTCCATCGAGCGCATCGACGACCATCGCGACCGTTACGCCATGGACGTCACCTGGGACTCCGCGGGTCTCGCCACGCCCCTGAAAGACGGTGATCTCGTCCGCCTCTACTCCATTCTTCCGCTCTATCAAAAAACGGTGACGCTCCGCGGCAATACCGCCAACCCTGGCCGCTTCGCATGGCACCAAGGCATGCGTCTCAGCGACCTCATCCCCGACAAGGCCTCCCTCGTCACCCGCAATTACTGGTGGAAGCGCGCCCAGCTCGGCCTCTCCGCGCCGGAATTCGAGCCGCTCGATAACTTCCCCTCGCTGCGTCAGCCCAGCGGTCCTGAAGATCTTCCCCGCGCGCAGTTTCTCGGCCAGGGGTCTTCGCAGGCCCCGCAGGGTTCAGCGCTTTCGCCTGCCCCCAATGGCGGGGCGCAGGTGGGCAATTCCACGGCCGGCACATCGTCCACAACCCCGCAATCCGGTGCGCCGCGCGGTGCCAGCGCCTCGGTTGCCGCGGGGTACGCCGCGCCCGCCGTCCCCACCGCCACCTCGCGCACCACCGTGGGTCCGGTGGCTCCCGACATCGATTGGCAATACGCCGTCATTGAGCGCCTTGATCCGAAAACGCTCAGGACTCTGCTCATCCCCTTCGATCTCGGCGGCCTCGTTCTCAATCACGATCCTGCCCAGAACCTTCCCTTGCAGCCGGGCGACGTCGTCACCGTCTTCTCGCAGGCCGACATCCGCGTTCCCGTGGAACAGGAAACGAAATTCGTCACCCTCGAAGGCGAGTTTGTCCACGCCGGCGTCTACACCGTGCATCCAGGCGAAACGCTCCGCGACCTCATCCGCCGCGCCGGCGGCTTTACCCCCGGAGCCTATCTCTACGGTTCGCAGTTCACGCGCGAATCCACTCGCGTCCTCCAGCAGCAGCGCATTGACGAATATGTGGACGAGCTTGAGATGGAGATGCAGAACAGCGCCCTGGCCATGATCTCCTCGGCCGCCATGTCTCCTGGCGCCATGGCCGGCGCCCCTGCCGCTCAGACCAGCGAGGAGGCGCTCATCGCCCGCCTGCGGCGCGTTCGCGCCACCGGCCGCATCGTGCTGCAGTTCAATCCCCGCAGCCAGGGCCTGAGCGTCCTGCCGAACATCATTCTCGAAAACGGCGATCGCTTCGTGGTGCCACCTCGGCCCTCCAGCGTGAATGTCGTGGGCGCCGTCTACGATCAGAATTCGTTTCTTTATCGCCCCGGCATGAGGGCTGGCGAATACCTGCATCTGGCCGGCGGTCCCAACCGCGACGCCGACCGCAAGCATATGTTCATCATCCGTGCTGACGGCTCCGTAGTCAGCCGTGACGCCGCGAGTACGCTGTGGGGCAATCAATTCGACGCCCTCATCATGAACCCCGGCGACACGATTGTCGTGCCTCAAAAAGTCCTCAAGCCTTCGCCCATTCTCGGCATGTTGGCCTGGTCGCAGTTGTTCTCCCAGTTTGCTTTGGGCGCCGCCGCTTTCAACGCCGTCTATTAAGCACAAAGCGTATGAGACGATCAGAGACTCCCATGGCGACCGAATCCCGGTTGGAAGACAGACAGGATCCCTTCGATCCGTCCCCCTCCCAAACCGTGCCTCCCCGAGCCGATGCCGCCCGTTTCTCCTTCCTCGATTGGCTCCTCGTCCTCGTCCGGCGTCGCAGCATGATCCTCTTCTTCACCCTGGCCTGCGTCGTGGTTTCCCTCCTGCTCGCTTTTCTCCTGCCTCAGGAATACACCGCCACCGTCCTCGTCATGCCCCCGCGCCAGAACTCTTCGCTGGCCACCATGTTCGAGTCCCAGCTCGGCAGTCTCGGGGCCCTCGCTGCTCTCGGCGGCCAGTCTCTTGGCATCCGCAACCCCAACGACATGTTCGTCGCCATGTTCAGGAGCCAGATCGTCGAAGACGCCATGGTGCGGCAGTTTCAACTCCAGCACGAGTACCATAAGCGCCTTCTCTCCAAAGCCCGCAAATCCTTTGAGAATCACGTCGATGTCGACGGCACCAGCAAGGATGGCCTCATCCACATCTCCGTCCAGGATCGCAATCCCCAGCGCGCTGCACAGATGGCGAACGCCTGGGTTCAGCAATTCCGTCTGCTCTCTCAGCGCCTCGCCGCTTCCGGAGCCGGCGCACGCGCCGACTTCTACAATCAGCAGTTGCAGCAGGCCAAAACCAATCTGGCCAACGCCGAAGAAGCTCTCAAGCAAACGGAATTGTCGACCGGCCTGATCGAGCTTTCCAGCCAGGCCCGCGCTCTCATTGAATCCGCCGCCAGCCTGCGCGCCCAGATCACCGCCAAAAAAGTGGAGATTCAGGCCCTCAGCACCTTTGCCACCGGCCAGAATTCGCAGTTGTTTGAAGCCGAGCAGCAGCTCGGCAGTCTCGAGGCGCAGCTCGACAAGCTGGGCGGCTCCCAGCAGAGTCCCAATTCGCTCATCGTCCCCAAAGGAAATGTGCCGGAAGCCGGCCTCGAGTACGCGCGCAGGCTGCGCGACGTCAAGTATTACGAAACCATCTTCGAAATCCTTGCCCGCCAGTATGAGCTGGCCAAGCTCGAGCAGGCGCAGGAAGGCGCGCTGATTCAGGTCATCAGTCCCGCCATCCCGCCCGACCGCGCCTCATTCCCGCCGCGCGTTCTCTTCATCCTGGGCGGCGTTTTCGGCGGCCTTTTCCTCGCCGCCCTCATTGCCCTCTGCCAGGCAGGTTGGGAACGCCTCCGCCAGGACCCCGAATCCGGCCCCACGATCGCCATGATCCGCGAGGAGCTGCGCCGCCGGCACTCCTCCTCCGATTAACGCTCTGTTGCTGGGATTGCGGCGGTATCTTCCTCCGGCGTCGAACCGCGCATCCACCTTCAGGTATTCCCGCGCCACTGCGTCCGCGCTGTAGCCGCTCAGATCCACGGCTCCAGGCTCGCTGCGGAGAGCGCGCCGCAGCGTCGCCAGTACTTCCCTGAACTCGAAGGAAAGCGGCAGAAAATGCACGCGCCTCCCTGCTTGTTCCGGGGCAATCTCCAGGCCTCCTCCGCATGCAGGCATCGCCACCGCGCACCCCTGGGCGAGCGCTTCCAGATAGGCCAGACCCAGCGCCTCTGTCTCGCAGCCGGAGAAGAACAGGCGTGTCCGCCGCAGCTGGTTTCGCACGAATTCTGGCTCTCGCTCTCCTGCGAACTCGAAGCGATCATCGCCCGTCGCCATGGCTTCCAGTTCGCCGCGCCGGTTCCCGTCTCCGATCACGCAAACCCGCAGCCCGGGATTCTCATCCAGCAGCTCCCGCACCGGCGGCAGCAGCCGGTGCAGATTCTTGGCCGCGATCAGGCGCCCCACGTAGGTGATGTACCTCCGCTCCTCCGGCTCGCCCTCGCAGGGCTTCAGAAAAACCGGGTTCAGCGGATTGTGGACCACCGCATCAACCTCAACATCGAAAATCGTCCGCAGATGGACCGCGGCGTAATGCGACACCGCCACCAGTTGCACGCCCGCCGCGGCATTGGCCAGCTTGTGCGTCGCCACCACCGCCATCGCCTTCGGCCAGCCCTGCGCGTCGGCGCGCGGAAATCCATGGGCCATGCAGATCGTGCGCCGCGCCATCGGCGCCGCAAACGCGGCTGTGGTGCTGAGAATCTTCAGCACCCGCGCGTCTCGCAAATCGCGCCAGCGCCTCATCACGCTGCCCGGAGGCACGACCTCCGTGGGGATGTTCTGCGACACAAACCCGCCGCGCAGCGCCGTCGCAAAGCTCTCCAGGCCGCCCACTTCGCGTCCCCCGCTGATCAGAACCCTTTCTGGCGCGCCGTTCGGCATGTTCTTCCTTGCTCCCGCTATCCCGCCACGCTCACGCGCTCCGCTTCCGCCGCCGGCTCGCGCCGCCTCGGCGCAGCCATCGCCACGAGGATCACGATCCCCGTCGCAACCACCAGCACCGGGATCAGTTGATACACGTACCCCAGGGTTCCCCGTGGAGCCAGCAGCCCCCGCGTCAGGCACTCCGCCCAGATCCCCGCAAACAGCGAGCGTCGCCCAATCCAACCCGCAAACCACCGGCACGTCATCCCAAACACCAGCGATCCCACCAGAATCGCCCCGATCCCCCCGCTCAGATACAGCTCCAGAATGTAATTTGCGCCCGGTCCCGTCAGCGTGCCTTCCGTTGTTGGATCGTTGTACGCCAGAATCCGGTCCAGCGTGGCCGCCACATGCCGTTCCCCCCAGATATTCAGCGTGCACACGCCCATCTCCCTGTAGGGCACAAATCCGTCCGTAAGCGAAACCAGCAGCGGCGGGCAACGGTTGTACAGGTTCAGATCCTTATTGTCCTGGAACAGCTTCAGCGTCCCGCCCTCCGCGAAAAACCTCACCAGGCCCTCGTTACCCACTACCTGGTCGCCGCGTGTGAGCGATGGAACAAAAACCACCGCCAGCCCCAGGCACGCAAACCCGATCCACAGCTTCCTGCTCATCCGCAGCCATCCCCGCGCCAGAGCGATGAACAGAATCGGCGCCAGGGCCTGCACCACAAAAAAACGCCCCCAGCGCAGCGACACAATCACCCGCGGCAAAATCACCAGCAGGGACGCCCAGAGAGCGCGCCGTCGATCCTCCGCCGTGTCCTTCGCCGCTCCCAGAAACAGAAATCCGAAGTACATGTGCGCGTAGAAAACCGCCTGCTCCAGTGTCGATAATCCCTGTCCCTCCCCGTATGCGATCCCCGACCGGTAGTGAAAGAAGCGTATCGCCAGCGCTAAGGCTGGAACCGTCAGCCACACCGTGGCTCGCCACCCCAGCGCTTGGCAGCGGTCGAATACCGAAGCCGGCAGCTCCCCCCGGGAGCGCACCGGCCGCAACAGATAGCCTGCGGCAAAAGCTGCCAGCGCCGACAGGCTCACCACCACGGTCCGGATCCTGATCGGGTCCTCCATCCCCGCCATACGGTACAGCACGCTGGGCAGCCACCAGAACACAAAACAGGCCAGCAGAAACGCCCATGGAAAAATCCGCACTGCCCCGTTGCTTCGTTCCGCTTCCCCATGCATCTTCGAGGGTCCGTTTCTATAGGCCTGCCGACTCGAGCCTCGCATCTTACCGCGTCTCCTCGCCCATCCGCTGCGGATAGCCCGCCTCTGCGCGTATGAGGACTTCGCCGCTGCCACGGCTGCGCAGGAACCGGTGATACAGGCGCCTTCTCCAGCTCGCCGGCGCCAGCCTCGCGGGCGCCCGCCACGCCACGTTCCGCACTGCTTCTCCCGTCGTCAGGAAGCCCATCCTCCGAAACTCCCACATGAGCCCGGCTTCTCGCTTCAGGTAAGCCCAGCCCCCTCGCCGCTGCTGCATCGCGCTCCCACAGCGCGTCAGCACCACCACTTCGTCCAGATTGTGAAAATGCGCGCCGCTGCGCAGCATGCGCACCCACAGCTCGTAATCTTCAAAACCATGGAACGACTGGTAATTCCCGGCGGCCAGCACCGCTTCCCGCCGGAAGGTCGCCGTCATGTGGTTCATCGGATTCCGCCGCCGTGCCATCGCCCCGATCGCCTCGTGCTCGCCGGGCACCCTCCGCTCCATCCTGGCCGTGGCTGGGTGCAGATCAAACTCCCGTATCTGCCCTCCCACCACGTCTACCTCCGTATGGCTCGCCAGGTATCTCATCTGCAGCTCAAAACGTCTCGGCAGTGCGATGTCATCCGTGTCCATCCGCGCGATCACATCGAACCGGCACCGCTCCACGCCCCGCCGCAAAGCCTCGCCCAGTCCTTCGTTGCGCTCCAGCGCCAGCAAATTCAGAGGAGCTTTCCTCTCCCACGAGCGCAGCACTCCCTCCAGTCCTTCGCCCAGCGGCCCATCCTTCACAATCACAATCTCGTCCGCCGGCAGGGTCTGCGCCGCCAGGCTCTCCAGACACGCCTCCAGATGCGCCGGGCGTTCTCCGCTCCACACCGCCATCAGAATCGAGAATTTCATCGTTCCAGAGACCATCGCGCGCCTCAGAGCCCCGCGCCTTCCCCGCCGGCAAAAATCCCTGCCGACGCTCGCTCTCCAGCCGATCGGGAAGATCCCTCCGTTCCCTTCGCCCCCGGCTCAACCGGCTGTCCCTTCTCGTCAGTCCCGGCATGTCCCGGGCTCTGCAAAATCCGATGCACTTCCCACGTCTGCACCCCAACCATGAACACCAGGTACGAAACCACTGTTCCGAGCAGGACCCCCACCAGCCCCAGCGTCCGCACCCAGTACAGCGTCAGCGTCAGGTTCACCGCCGCCGACAGCGCGGTCGAAATCGCCTGCCGCTTCACCCGGCCGGTCGCCGCCATCAGGCACGTCTGGTTCATGCTTACGGCGAACAGCGCCATCCACACGCACATCAGCGCCACCAGTTCCTGCGATGGCACTGCCGCTGGTCCTGCCCAGACCCGGATAATCGCCCGCCCGCCCAGCAGCAACACCGCCCCTCCCGCCACCAGGGTCAGCATCGTGAACCGCCGCAGCCGCTCGTACGTCGTCCGGATCCACGCCATGTCTCCTCGCGCCCACGCCTCCGAGTAGGCCGGCCACAGCGACGGGAACAGCACTACCTGCGCCGCCGTCGCGTAGTTCACCAGCCGCCACGTAACGCTGTACGGCGTCACCTGCGCAGGACTCAGAAAATGCGAAATCACCAGGTTGTCGCTGTTGAATACCACGAGGCTCGCGATCTGGATGACGAAAAACTGCCCGCCCGACCTAAAGATCCGCCCCACCAGGCCCGCATCCACCCGCGTCGGCCACGGCGTCAGCCACGGCTTCCGCCATAGGCACATCCACGCCAGGCACGCCACATTGCCCAGCACCAGCATCCCCGAATACGCCGCCACCAATTCAGTCAGAGACCCGTGCAGCATCACCACCAGCACAATTGCCGCCAGCGACGCCACGCAGCTGCCCGCCGAAAACAGATTCGCCAGATGCAGCTCCTGGTAGCCAGCCAGGGCTCGCGCCGCCAGCGCAGCCGGCAGCCCCCCAATAAAAATTCCCGCCGCCAGCGCTGACGCGTGCGACGCCACCGGCACCAGCCCCGGTTCCCGGATCCCCAGCAGAAACCCGAAGTCGATATGCGGCCATACCACCCAGCCCACTGCCGCTACCGCCGCCACCACCGCTGCCGTCATCCAGAATGCCGTCGCGAAATACCGTCCCGCCGCTTCGCGGTCGTCCCGTGCGTAAGCTTCGGAAATCAGGTTCGTCACCGTGTTCGCGATGCCCACATCCAGCGCGATCAACATTCCCAGCGACATGCTGATCGTCACCCACAGCCCGTATTCTTCCCCTCCCAGGTAGCGCACCAGAATGGGCACGCTGATCGCATTTACCAGAAACACGCTGCCCCGGCCCACTACTGCCGTGCCCACCGCGCTCGCGATGCTGCGCCGGCGGCGAACCGCTCGTTCTTCCGGAACGGAATGGGCTGCCTCTTGTGCCACTCGGGAAACCTGAGGATCCGGCGCGAGATCGCCGGTCTTGCTGCGTTCCATGGGCAAGTCTGCTCCGTGCTCCAGCCTCATCCGCTCTGGCGGGGAAGCGGGCGCCATCCGAGCCGCGATGGACCAGTCGCCGTACAGGGTATTCGCTTGGATGCGGGCAACCGCCCGCCCGCTGTATCCCCCTGGAAACACAGCGCCAGAGCCGCATTTCGCAGCCGTCCTTTACAATTCTTTCGAATGTCCGCCCGTCGCTGCTTCCCGCTTTTCCTGCTTGCCGCCTTCCCGCTCGCGCTGCCCGCCCAAACCAGGGTCCCCGCGCCGTCCCAGCTTCACGATGAAATCGTCCGCATCGCGGCTCAGGTTCATGGTCGCGTCGGCGTCTCCTGCGCCGTGCCCGGTAAAGCCCTCAACTGCAGCCTCAATTCCTCCGCGCAGCTCCCCATGATGTCGGTGTACAAGCTGCCCATCGCCGTCGCCGTTCTGCACGCCGTCGAAACCGGAAAGCTCTCCCTCGCGCAGACGCTCCACTTCGTCCCTTCGGATCTGATCGCTCCCACCGGCTACAGCCCGCTCCGCGACCAGCATCCCCACGGCGCCGTCCACATGACCGTCGAGGAACTCCTGCGCCGCTCCATCGTCGACAGCGACAACGTCGCCTCCGACGTCCTCCTCCGCGCCATCGGCGGACCCTCCGCCGCCCAGCAGTATCTCGCCAGCATCGTGATCTACGGCATCCAGATCCGCGATTACGAAGGCGATCAGGATCGCAACCTGCAGCTCCTCTACCGCAACGTCGGCGAAGCTCACTCGCTGGTCGGGTTGCTGCTCCGTCTCTCCCAGCGCTCCCCGCTCACGCCCGCGCACACCCAGCTGCTGCTGGGCTGGATGGCCGCCTCGCACACCGGCGATCAGCGCCTCGGCGCTCTGCTGCCTCCCGGAACGGTCGTCGCCGGCAAAACCGGATCCGCCGGCCAGGACCGCACCACCCTCAACGCCACCAACGACGTCGGCCTCATCACTCTGCCCGATGGCCGCCGCCTGGCCATCGCCGTCCTCATCGCCGATTCCTCCGCGCCCTTCGCCGTCCGCCAGCGCGTCATCGCGGAGATCGCCCGCGCCATCTACAACGCCGCCGTCAAATAGCCGGCCCTCCGCTCCGGTATCCCGCCGCTTTTCTCCTCCCGCTTCCATTACCATCCAAAGCAGGGAAGCTCCCCCGGAGGATTGCCTTGAAACTGCGGATTCTGCCTCTTTTCGCGCTATTCTGCCTCACCACGGTCGCGTTCGCGCAAACGGCCACGGATGCTCAGCCCGTCCGCGCCACGCTGCCCAACGGCATGAAGGTCGTCATCCTCCGCAACACGCTCGCCCCCGTCGTCACCGTCGAGGCTAACGTCCTCGCCGGCGGCAACGAGACGCCTGACGGCTTCCCCGGCATGGCTCATGCCCAGGAGCACATGGCCTTCCGCGGCTGCAAGGACATGACCGCCGACCAGACTGCCGCCATCTACGCCCTGCTCGGCGGCGATGACAACGCGGACACGCAGCAGAACATCACCCAGTACTTCGCCACCGTGCCCGCGGCCGACGTCGATGTCGCTCTCCGCGCCCAGGCCAACTGCTTCGCCGGCATCGAGGATTCTCAGGCGCAGTGGGATCAGGAGCGCGGCGCCATCGAGCAGGAGGTCGCCAGCGACCTCTCCAACCCCGAATACAAATTCGTCGATCGCCTCAATACCCAGATGTTCGCCGGCACTCCCTACGCCCACGATCCGCTCGGCACCAAAGACTCCTTCGACAAAACCACTGGCGCGATGCTCGGCGATTTTTACAGGACGTGGTATTCGCCCTCGAACATGATCCTCATCGTCGTCGGCGATGTCGATCCCGCGGCGACCCTCGCAAAAATCAGGACGCTCTACGGCTCCATTCTGAGCCATCCCGTTCCGCCGCCGCCCGCGATCCATCTCCAGCCTTTCCAGTCCACCAGCTTCACCCTCACCAGCAATCTGCCCTACGTCCTCGGCTTCATTGCCTGGCGGCTGCCTGGCACCGACTCCCCCGACTACGCCGCCATCAACATCCTCGCCGACGTTCTTGCCAGCCAGCGCGCCGATCTCTACGGCATGGTCCCTGCCGGCAAGGCGCTCGGTGCGGAGTTCGGCCTCGCCGAAAGCTATCGCAAAGCCAGCGTCGCTTTCGGCCTCGTCGCTCAGCCCTCCGGGGTCGACGTGAAAGCCTCCATCGAAGAAATGCGCGGCATCATCAACCACTACGCCGCCGAGGGCGTGCCCCCCGACCTCGTCGACGCCGCCAAGCGCGCCGAACTTGCCCAGGCGGAGTTCCAGCGCAACTCCATCCCCGGCCTCGCCGATGTCTGGTCCTCCGCCCTCGCCGCCGAGGGCCGCACCTCGCCGCAGCAGGACATCGACGCCATCAGCAAAGTCACCGTCGCCGACGTCAATCGCGTCGCCAAAGAGTATCTGCTGAATGCGCCCACCATCACCGCGATCCTCCAGCCTTCGCCCAGCGGCGAGCCCGTCTCCGGCAAAGGATTCGGCGGCAGCGAAAAGGCCACGGTCGCGCCCACCAAGCCCGTCGAGCTCCCCGCGTGGGCTGCCGGCCCGCTCAATGCGCTCCAGATTCCCAAAACTTTCCTTCCCGTTTCCGATACCACGCTGCCCAACGGCATCCGCCTCATCGTCCGCACGGACACCACCAGCCCCACCGTCACCCTCGTCGGCCGCATTCGCCACGAGTCCGATCTGCAAACGCCGAAGGGGCAGGATGGCCTCGCTTCCATCCTTGATCAGCTTTACTCCTACGGCACCACCTCGCTCGACCGCATCGCCTTCCAGAAAGCCCTCGACGACATCGCCGCCAACGAGAGCGCCGGCTACAGCTTCTCCCTCCAGGTCCTGAAGCAGTATTTCTCGCAGGGCGTGCAGCTCCTCGCCGACAATGAGCTGCATCCCGCGCTGCCCGCGCAGGCGTTCAAGATCACGCAAATGCAGACCGCGCACTTCGTCGCCGGCAACATGCAGAGTCCCGGCTACCGCACCAGCCGCGCGCTCTCGCTCGCTCTGCTGCCGCCCGGCGATCCCGCCCTCCGCGAAACCACTCCGCAAACCGTCTCCAGCCTCACCCTGGCCGACGTGCAGCAGTACCACGCCGCCACCGTCCGCCCCGATCTCACCACCATCGTCGTCATCGGGGACATCACGCCCGCCGAAGCTAAAGCCGTCGTCGAGAAATCGTTTGGCGACTGGAAGGCGACCGGCCCCAAACCCAACACCACGCTCCCGCCCGTTCCGCTCAACAAGCCATCTTCCGCAAGCGTGCCCGATCCCGAGCGCGTGCAGGACGTGGTCGTTCTCTCTGAGCAGATCGCCATCAACCGCTTCAGCCCGGACTACTATCCTCTCGAGCTCGGCAATCACGTCCTGGGCGGGGGCTTCTACGCCACGCGCCTCTATCACGATCTGCGCGAGCAGGGCGGCCTCGTCTATTACGTTGGCGCCGATATCAGCGCCGACAAAACCCGCGCCAGCTACACCGTCGATTACGCCTGCGATGCTGCAAACGTCACCAAGGCCCGCACGCTCATCGTCCGCGACCTCGACCAGATGCGCACCCAGAATGTTTCGCCCACCGAGCTCCACATGGCCAAGGCTCTGCTGCTCCGTTCCATCCCTCTGGATGAATCCAGCGAAGAAGCCGTCGCTGCCGGCCTGCTCGGCCGCGCTGTGATCGGTCTGCCTTTGGATGAGCCTCTGATCGCGGCCCGCAAATACGACGCGCTCACCGCCGACCAGATCCGCGAGGCCTTCTCGAAATACGTGCAGCCCGCCAATCTCGTCCAGGTCGTCCGCGGCCCCGCGCCGCAATAGAAGGTTACCCTCGGGCCTTGCCGTAGGCGCAACGCAGACTTGTATCAGGACACGACATCACGGCGCGGAAAACACTCCGAGACCGGGGGCTTTGTATCAGGGCACGACTTTAGTCGTGCCGTTCAGCCGTCTGGAAAAGGGGGGCTTCAGCCCCCGCGCTTTGCATGAGGGCACGACTTCACGGCGCGGAAAACACACTCCGAGACCGGGGCTTGGTATCAGGGCACGACTTCAGTCGTGCCGTAACGCGCCCTAATATACTTCGGGCTTTAGCCCCTGCGTCTCTCCTTCGCGGCCCAGGGAACGGCCCGCCCAGGGCCTGCGCGCCGGAGGCGCAACGCAGATTAGCCCAGCGCTTCAGCGCTGGGAAAGCCGCAAGAAGTGAGGAGAGTCCCGGAGGGACGGCGCTGCCACAACCGCACCCACATTGGAATGGGCTTCAGCCCCTGGGCCTTGTATCAAGGCACGACTTTACAGCTTGCGGAACTATCCGTTGAGACCGGGGCTTTGTATCAGGGCACGACTTGAGAGCCTGCCCTGAGCGGAGCGCCAAAGGCGCGGAGTCGAATGGGTGCCGTAACGCGCCCTAATTTGATCGGGCTTCAGCCCCTGCGTTTCGCGTGAGGGCACGACTTTACAGCTTGCGGAAAAATTCCTCGAGACCGGGGCTTTGTTTCAGGGCACGACTTCAGTCGTGCCGTAACGGGCGCAAAATGAGTCCGGCTTTAGCCGCTGAGGGATGATTCTCTTCCTTCTGGCCGCTTTTTCCGCAAGCTGTGGCACTTCTCCGGGTTTTCTAACCCCTACGCCCTACACCCTAACCCCTGATCCTCACCCCTCCCCCGTCCCCAAATGAATTCGCCGCAGCTGTTTCAGCATCAGCGCCAGCTCCCAGCCGCCGTACATCCGATGGTGGCAGGCCCGGCACCGCACCGGATACCGCAGCATAATCAGCTGCGGCACATCGCGCCACTTCACCCGCGACAGCCGGAACTCCGTCCCCTTGCATCGCCCGCACATCATGGTGGCCCCACGATACACGCAACTCGCCCCTGGCAACCAGATTTTCTTGCTACCCTCAGGCCGTAGCGAATTGAGGAGGGAGCGCATGGACCGAAATCGGGAATCCCTATCTACACCAGCTGCCCGCTTACGAGCATGCGCACTCCTCGCCGGCTTGCTGGCTTGCTCCGCCATCTCCGGCGCGCAGACCAGGCGTACGCCGGCCTCGCCGCGCAACCAGACGGAGATCGAGCGCCTGGTTGCGCAGAACCAAATCAAACAGGCCATCGTGAAGCCGCCGCAGGGACTCCTGAAGTACCCCTACCTCGTGCCCAGCGGCCCATACTATGAGCTCTTTGACTGGGACAGCTATTTCATGGGCGTCGCGCTCAGCTACGACCACCAGGGCCAGCCCCTCGCCACCTCAGTCCAGGATTTCCTGAGCTTCGTCAACCAGAACGCCGCCGATCCCGGCTACACCCCGCGAGAAATCGCACCCACCGCCTTCTGGGCTCTCCCGGAAATGTGCAAACCGTTTCTCGCGCAGGCCGCGTATCGCGCCTCGCTCACCATGGGCAGCGTGGAGTGGCTGCGTCCCTGGTACCAGCGCCTCGCCGCCACGCTTCAGTTCTGGGAGAACACGCGCCAACAGCCCAATGGACTCTTCGTCTGGTTCAACGGCGTCGAAAGCGGCGTCGACAACAATCCCGCCGTGAGCGATCGCCCTGCGCTCGCGACGGAAGGCGTCGACCTCCAGTGTTATCTCTACCGCGAATACGAAGCGATGGCGATCCTCGCCCAGAAGCTCGGCTACTCGAACGATGCGGCGGAGTATCGCCGACAAAGCCGCCGCCCTGAAAACCCGAATCCAGACGCAGATGTGGTCCGCGCAGCGCCGGCAGCTTCCTCAACATCGACGCGCGCACCGGCAAGCAGATCGACATCCTTACATGGACCGACTTCGTGCCTCTCTGGGCCGAGATCGCGACTCAATCACAAGCGAAGCGGATGATCAACGAGCATCTGCTGAATCCGCGCGAATTCTGGTCGCCTTGGGGAATTCGCACCCTCGCCCCGAATCAGGCGCTCTACGATCCGGTCCATGGCTACTGGCGCGGCCCTGTGTGGATTCTCCCCAACTACCTCCTCATGCACGGCCTCATGAACTACGGCTACCACCAGCAGGCGCTGGAACTCGCCCAGCGCACGCAGCAGCTTCTCATCCGCGACCTAAAAGCCACTGGCGGCATGAACGAGTGCTACAACCCCGACACCGGCCAGCCGGACGCCGCACCGCATTTCGTCAGTTGGGATCTCCTCGGCGAACACATCCTGGAAGAAGCGAAAACCGGCCAGTGATCCCACCGCGCTGCAGATGTTTTGAGCGGGATTACGGCTTATCTCCACGTTCGTGGAATTAAGCAACGTGAGCAGCGCCTTCGCCCGGAGCGTCTATCCCTCAACTTCCATTACTTTGTCATCCCGAGCGCAGCGCTGTGGGGCCCCATCGCACCGACAGGCGGGATGGGGTAGGCGGAGCGAGGGACCTGGTTTTCGTCCGCACACCCGCTGTAAAGGACTTTGCGACACTCCACATTAATTCCGCAGCAGCTCTTCCAGCGCCGCGCTCAGTTCCGTCTTCTCGTCGCGATACTTCACGATCACCGGCGTGTAGACGCTCAGTCCCCACTCCGCCGCTTTGCCTTTCGTCACCGCCCGCGCCCCCGGTACCACCACCGCGCCTTCCGGAATCATCAGCGGCCGCTCGCCCTCGGCCCGCAGCACCTCGCCGCGCACCACGTCGTACACCGGCGTGCCCCGCGTCAGAATCGTGCCCGCCGCCAGCACCGCGCGCCGTCGCACCACCGTCCCCTCGTACACGCCGCAGTTCCCGCCCACCAACACATCGTCTTCCAGAATCACCGGGCTCGCATTCACCGGCTCCAGCACGCCGCCCACCTGCGCCGCCGCGCTCAGATGCACGCGTTTTCCAACCTGTGCGCAGCTCCCCACCAGCGCGTGCGAGTCGATCATCGTCCCCTCGTCCACGTACGCGCCCATGTTCACGTAGCTCGGCGGCATCATCACCACGCCGCGCGCCACATACGCGCCCGACCGCACCGACGAGCCCCCCGGCACCACGCGAATCCCCTCATCCGGCACAAACCGCCGCGGCGGATACGTATCCTTGTCCACAAACGACAGCTCCACCCCGCTCGCTTCCATTTGCCCCAGCCGAAATCCCAGCAGGATCCCCTGCTTCACCCACGCATTCACGCGCCAGCCGCTCGGCCACGCTGTGTCCGGCTCCGCCGCGCGCACCGCACCCGTCTCCAGCGCCGCCCGCAGCTCCACAAATGCTCGCATCGCCGCGGAGTCCCCCATCGCCTTTGTCCCCGCCGCAAAATACTGCTCAATGTCCGATCGCAAACTCATCGCACTGCGAGTGTATCAACGGCGCTCTGCCTCGAAAATGTATCCTCAGAGCCGTGAAGAGAACGCGCAATCCACGCGTAGCGGCGATCCCCTCCGAGCTCGCCCTCATCCAGTCCATCCGCCGCCAGGCCGCGACGCACACCAGATCCCGCTCGCTCGCTCTCGGCATCGGCGACGACTGCGCTGTCCTCCGCCCCCGCCCCGGCTACGACCTCTGCGTCACCACCGACTTCTCTCTCGAGGGCGTCCACTTCCGCCGCGACTGGCACCCTCCGCAATCCGCCGGACATCGCTGCCTCGCCCGCGGCCTCAGCGATCTCGCCGCCATGGGCGCCGAGCCGCTCGCTGTCTTCCTCTCCCTCGCGCTCCCCGCGCGCCTGCCCCGCGCCTGGCTCGACGGATTCCTCGAAGGTTTCCTCGCCCTCGCCCGCCAGCATCGCGTCCCCCTCGCCGGAGGCGACACCGCGCAATCGCCCGGCCCTGTCACCGCCGACATCGTCGCCCTCGGCCAGCTTCCTCGCAACACCGCGCGCCTCCGCTCCACCGCGCAACCCGGCGACCTCCTCTACGTCACCGGCGTCCTCGGCGGATCCGCCGCCGAACTCCTCGCCCTCGCCCGCGCTCCTCGCCTCTCCCGCGCCGCCACGAACCCAACTTCCGGCGACCACCCCCACCTCTATCCCCAACCGCGTCTCGCCCTCGGTCGCCGTCTTCGCCCCCTCGTCCACGCCATGATCGATATCAGCGACGGCCTCTCCACCGACCTTCTGCATCTCTGCCAGGAATCTGCCGTCGCGGCGGAAATCGACGCAGCCGCGCTCCCCATCCATCCACTCGCGCTACAGATGGAGCGCCAAAAAACTGGCCAGCCGCGTCCCGCCGATTCAACTTCATCCCCCCTCCACCTCGCCCTCCACGGCGGCGAAGATTACGAATTGCTCTTCACCGCCTCTCCCTCCGCGAAGATCCCGCGCTCCCTCGCCGGCGTGCCCATCCACCGCATCGGATCCCTGCGCAAGCCCGCCCGCCATCGAGCATCCATCCTGCTGAAAACACACGAGGGACGCCTCATTCCGGTCCAACCCGCTGGCTGGGAGCACTTTCGCCGGGAGCAGGTTCGCTAAGATTTCCTTCCGTGCGCACGGCAACTCCGGGCGGCTCCGTTGCGCCTTTCCCGCATCCTATGGATGCGCGATCGCAATTCCCGAGCAGACGTGTCCTGACGCGAACCACCCAGCGGATGCTCTCAGGAATTGCCGCGAAGGTCTGCCGACTGGACGGCCACCTGGCCCCGGGGGAGTACAACTCATGCCGCAGTTTCACTCACCCGCCGGCAAGTCGGACGCGCCTTCAGAGATCCAGGCGCAGGACCACAGGCTCTTCAAGCGTGTCTCCGCCGGACGCGGGATTCTGATCGTCGACGACGAGGCGGACATCGCCGAAACCCTCTCCGCCGTCTTTACCCACAGCGGCTACCACGTCCGCATCGCCCTCTCCGCTGAAGAGGCCATCGAAACCGTTGCCGAGTGGGAACCCGATCTCGCCATTCTCGATGTCATGCTGCCCCGCATGAACGGCCTCGAGCTGGCCGTCGTCCTGCGCGACAACCATCCGCGTTGCCGCCTCGTGCTCTTCTCCGGACACCCCGACACCCCGACGCTCGTCTCGGAAGCCGCCAGGAAAGGCCACTTTTTCGAGATCCTCTCCAAGCCGGTCCATCCGCTCTTCATGCTCGACTACGTCGCCAGCCTCTTTTCCGAACCCACCTCCGGCGCCGCCTGACTCAGCCACCAGCCGGGTGCCCCACCCTTGTCGCGCGTCTCTTGCGCGACAGGGTGGGTTCTAATCACTGACTACCGGCTCCCGGCTACTGGCCACCGGCTCCAAACAGCACGGCCCGGCCATCCTCATCGGACGACCAGGGCTCATTCACTGACTACTGATCACTGACTACTGATCACTGACTACTGATTTCGCAGACAGACCTGTAAGCCGGATTCTGTCGAGGACGGCCATTCCTCTGCGCGCCGCATCGCTGCGATCGCTGTAGCGACCTACCCGAAACTTCCATCCGTTTCCGGATGCCCCTCCGGGGTTAACGCGCCGGGCCGGCGCGTGCCGGACATTGCTGCCCGTCTCGTTCCCTATTTGGTCTTGCTCCGTGTGGGGTTTACCCTGCCTCCGCCGTTACCGCCGGAGCGGTGCGCTCTTACCGCACCTTTTCACCCTTACCCGAACTCCTCGCGGATTCCGGGCGGTATCTTCTCTGTGGCACTAGCCGTCCCTGAGCCTTCACGCCCAGGTCCCGGACGTTATCCGGCACACTGCCCTGCGGAGTCCGGACTTTCCTCCACCGGAGTTCCCCCCGGCAGCGGCCGTCCAGTCTGCCTGCTCCCACGATCATACGCTGAAGCGAACGCGAACCGCCCCTGCCGCCTGCGGAGGCAGATCGACGGTCCTGGTGCCGATCCTGACTTTGAGGTGTCCACCCGCGCTCCGCTTCCTTACCTGAAGGCGAACCCCGGGCCGGATTCCGCTGGTGCGGAGCAGCTTCAGAATCTGCGAATCGCGATCTTCGACGCTCTCGACGATGAATGGCCCGTCGCCGGGCGCGTCGGGCAGCGGCAGGGCTTCCAGCTTGGCCATTCTGCCGTCGAGCTCCGGGATGCAGTGCCCGTGCGGATCGATCTTCGGGTGGCCGAGCTTCGCTGCAATTCGCTCTTCGAATCGCTCGGAGATGAAGTGCTCCAGCCGCTCGGCATCATCGTGGACTTCTTCCAGCGGATAATCGAGAACCTCGAACAGGAATGTCTCGATCAGGCGATGATGGCGGATAACCTCCAGGGCTCGCTTCTTGCCGGCCCCGGATAACCGCACTCCGCGGTGCATCTCGTAAAGGACAGGTGGCTCCGGCTGGGCCGCCAGCTTTTGCAGCATGTTCGTGACGGACGCGGGGGCAACGCGCAGATGATCCGCCAGTTCCTTGCCCGTCACCAGCCGTTCCTGCTGGCCGCCGAGTGCCAGAATGGCCTTCAGATAGTTGTCGATGGACTCCGTGTGGGGCTGACCTTTGGCGCGAGCCGGCATATCTGGATCTCTGGAGTATTGAAACATTTTTCCGGGCGAAGATTGACATCCACGACAAAATTAGGTATGCCTAATAGAAGTTTAGGCATGGCTAACCCCTGCCGTGCCCGGCCCCTTCCATGATTCCCGGGCCGCCTTCCAGCGGCCGCTGTTCCGCCATTTGTGGAGACGTTTTGTGAGACTCGCTCATATACTGCCCATCCTTGCTCTCCTTGCCGTGTTAACCGTGGTTAACTCCGTCCTGGCGCAAAGCGGCACCAGCAGCGCGATCACGGGCACGGTCGCGGATCAATACGGACGCGGTCATCCAGGATGCGCAGGTGAGCGCAACGAACGTCGACACCGGCGCGGAGCGGCGGGGCACGACCAACAGCCAGGGCCGGTATCTCTTCGCGCAGATCGATCCCGGAACCTGGAGGGTATCCGTATCGTCTTCGGGCTTTGCAGCGGCGCAATCGCAGCCGGCAACGGTGGCTGTGGGGCAGACGGCGTCGATCAATTTCACTCTTTACCCCGCGCGCTCGTCGCAGGTGGTGCAGGTCACCGCGCAGTCGGCCCTCATGGCTCTGGAGAATCCGAACACATCGACGACAATCTCGGCGAAGACCATCAAAAACCTGCCCAACCCCGGCCAGGACCTCACCTACATCGCGCAGTTCGCCCAGGGCGCGCTGATGAACACAGCGGGCTCGTCGAACGACGCCAAGGCCGCGGGCGGCTACGGCAATGTCGAGTTCAACGGCCTGCCCGCGACCTCGAACGGCTACATCCTCGACGGCTACGACACCAACGATCCCTTCCTCGGCCTGAATATCGGCCTTTCCACGAATCTCGTCATCGGCCTCGACGCCGTGCAGGAGGCAACCGTGAATACCAACTCCTACGCGGTCGATCAGGGCCGCTACGGTGCCTCGCAGGTGAACTACTTCACCAAGTCGGGAACGAACCAGTTTTCACGGCGACGCGTACGAGATATGGAACGGCTCGCTGATCAACGCCGAACGATTACTTCCTTCATGCCAACGACACGCCCGGCAACATCGCGACGAAGCCTCGCTCCACCGTGAACGAATTCGGCGTCAGTGTCGGGCGGCCCGATCCGCCGAGACAGCCTCTTCTTCTTCGCTCACTACGAAGGCATCCGCATCGCGCTGCCGCTGGTGGCGCGCGTCACGACGCCGTCGCCCGCCTATCAGCAATACGTGCTGAACCAACTCCCGCTGGGCGGAACCGACCCGATCACCGGCGCCAGCCTGCCGGCGCAGCCGGATGAGGTCCCGTTCTACCGCGAGCATGTTCTCGCTCTACAGCAATACGGCAGGCACGCCGACGCCCGTGCTCTCCTGTCCGCTGGCGTCGAATGGAGCGATGCTGCCAGGCACGCAGTCGGCCTCGAACCTGTTGAACGGCAGCGGCTGCGCCAACATGCACACGCAATCGATGAACAACAGCGACAGCGAAAACCTCATCGTCCTCAAGATCGACCACACCATCGACGCGAACAACAGCATCTGGTACCGCTTCCAGCAGGACACCGGCCTGCAGGCGGCCTATACCGATCCGATCAACCCCATCTTCAACTCCTACTCGCCGCAGCCGCAGCGCACGCTGGTGGTTGGCTACACGCACCTGTTCACGCCGAATCTGGTCAATCAGTTCAACCCCGGCGCAAGCTGGTACTCCAGCCTCTTTCTAGCCCAACAACTACTCGCAGGTGCTCGCGCAGCCTTCCCCATCGTGCTCGCCGGGGGCAGCTCCAACGCGCCCTTCACCACCGTCGGCGGCAACGACCAGACCTATCACCGCAGGGCCGCAAAGTTACGCAGTGGCAGATCAACGACAACCTGATCTGGACGCGCGGCGCGCCACAGCTTCAAATTCGGCGAGAACTCGCGCCGCCTCGACGTCAGCGACTACGACCTCGGCGAGGGCGTCGTGCCGCTGGTGATCTACAACGATCTCGCGCAGTTCACCTATGGCGCGGCGTCCACCGCGACCGCCGCCTTTCCCGCGTCGCACAAAGAGAGCATCGCGCTCGGCAACCTCGACCTCTACGCCATGGATACCTGCAAGCCAGCCCGCGCCGGACCCTGACCGCCGGCCTGCGCGCCACCTGGAACACGAATCTGGCGAATCAGCACGGCCTCTTCGCCCGCCCTCCGCAATCCTTCCTCAACATGAGCCACAATCCCACTCAGCCACTGAACCAGGCGATCCAGGCGCCACGCCCGCAATTTGTTTCCGGCCACGCCGCTCTTCAGTCTGGCAGCCGCGCGCTTCGGTCGCCGTCAAGCTCACCAACCGCATGGACATCCACGCAGGCGGCGGCGTCTTCAACGACATCATCCCCGCTCAGGTGGCCGATTTCGGCGCGACGAATCCGCCCTATGCGCCGGTTTTCGTCGGCGGCATCAACGGGCAGGTCGGCGGCATTGGCATCGCGCCCGGCGTTGCCAACAGCGCCGTCGATGCCACCGCCCAGGCCGACACCGTCCTTCCAGACCTCCTTCCGCTCCGGTGTGTCGCCCTGCGCCGGCTGCCTCGGACACGCCTGTCTGCCCGCTCGCCGTCAACCTGAACACCTTCCCATCCGGCACGCTGAAGACGCCGTATTTCCTGCAATGGAGCCTGGGCCTGGAGCGCGCAGTCGGGCCCGCAGGGCGCGCTGCGCGTGGATTACGTTGGCACGCGCGCCGTGCATGAGCCATACCAGGTGCAGCTCAACGGCTATCAGACGGTTTGCACTGGATGCTTTGCGCCGTTCGCCTACAAGCAGCCGCTCGATCCAGCGCTTCGGCAGCGTCAACGAGTTCCGCACCGGCGCGGGCAGCCACTACCACGGCCTGCAGAGCAGCCTCACGGAATCAGCTCCGCGGCCTCACCCTCCACGCCAACTACACCTGCAGCCATTGCCTCGACGAGGTATCCAACGGCGGCCTGCTGCCGTTCTCCACGCTGGGCATTCTCTCTCCCTTGCCCGGCAGCCTGCGCCGCGAGTACGGCAACTGCGACTACGACGTGCGCCACAACCTCTCCGCCTTCGGTGTCTGGCAGCTACCCTTCCGCTCGCGGCGCACGCTGTTGCAGCGTGTCTTCGGCGGCTGGCAGTATTCCGAAACGGCTCTTCTTGCACAGCGGACTGCCCTTCAGCGTGCTCAGCGCTCCCTACACGGCCAACAACCACGGCATCTTCCAGGGCAGCCGGCCCGCAGTTCGCCAACCGCGTCCCCGGCGTTCCGCTGTATCGCAAATCTTCCATCGCCGGCGTGACCCAGCCTGGAACCATCCAGTGGCTCAATCCCGACGCTTTGCTTTCCGTCGTCGATCCCGCACGGGTGCCTGCTATGCCAGGCGACTCCGCAGCGAATTGCCAGTTCGGCACTTCGCGCCGCAACCAGTTCCGCGGCCCGCATTTCACCTATTCCGATATCTACCTGACAAAGACCATTCCCCTGAGGGAACACGTGACCTTCCGCTTCGACACGCAGCTCTTCAACGCTCTTCAATCACCCCAACTTCGCGCTGCCCACGGATTACAGGCCGGCACTCCCGGCAAGCCAGCGACGCAGACGGGATTCGGCGCCCTCACGAGCACCATTTCTCCGCCCACGGGATTGCTCGGCGTTGGCCTCGGTGGCGACAGCTCGCCTCGTATGATCGCCTTCCAGGGACGGATCGAATTCTGATATTGGAGCGGGTGGAAGGCGGCATTCTGCACCGCCGAAAATCTGTCAACCCCCGCGCCTCCGCACCGAAGTAATCTCCGCTGATTCCACTCGGCTTGCATGCCAAAACTCGCAAAGATAGTTGGCGGGCTAATTCTTCCAATTTGTTATCCTGAATATATAGAGTGGAAAAACAAACAAGCCCGCCGGCGCGCGGGCTTTTTCCTTTTCCCCTGGAGGCTACCGCGAATTTGACCAGCTCCGGACGACCAGCCGCTGGCTGCTGGCAGCTGTTATCCAGTTTGTTAACTCGTTGTCGAAGTTGTCATCATCGCTAAACTCCATGCAATCAACACCACAAAGTTGTCGGCCCTCATGGGGGGCGCCGCCTGTTGTCAAACATCGAATTCCGCCTCCCTTCTTCATGCTCGGTTGTCGCCGCCAGCGCGCCGATCGCGATCCCACCCCCGAAAATGTCCCCGCGCTTATCACATCATTCCTAAGAAGTTCCGCATCCCACCCGACATAGTGATTCCTTTCTCCTCCCCGGAATCACGCACCAGCCCGATCAAGTTTGATAGCAATCCGGAGTTAGCCTCATGAGGCCTCGCTGTTTGCCGCTCGCTCTTCTGCTCATCTTCGCCTCCAGCGCATTGGCCACGGTGACGGTTTCCAGCCCCGCCAATGGATCCACCGTCACCAGTCCTGTGAAGTATGTCGCCAAAGCGACCACCACGTGCTCCAGCGGTGTCGCTTCCATGGGCATTTGGGTCAACAACTCGCTCGTCTACAAGGTGAACGGCAATTCCCTCAACACGACGATCAGCCTGAATCCAGGTAGCTACTCCACCGTCGTGCAGGAATGGGATCACTGCGGCGGCGCCAGCCACACCGACATCAAAATCACCGTCGTCAGCTCCACGCAGCAGCAGCCCACTGTCTCCATGACGGCGAACCCCACGTCCATCACGTCCGGCGCATCCTCCACCCTCACCGTCACCGCCAGCAATGCCACCACCGTCACCGTCACCGGCGGCGGCGATTCCTGGACGCTCTCCTCCACCGGCGGCACCGTCACCGTCAACCCCACGGCCACCACCACCTACACGGCAACAGCCGGCAGTTCTCAGGGATCGGCAAATTCCGATGCCACCGTGACCGTGGTCTCCTCCGGCAGCGGCGGCCTTGACTCCATCCAGCACGTGGTCTTCATGCTCCAGGAGAACCACACCTTCGACAATTACTTCGGCATGCTCAATCCGTATCGCAAAGACAATGGCTGGAACATTGGCGATGACGGCAAGGAATACGACGTCGACGGCATCGACGACAAGCTCACCACCTTCAGCAATCAGACCGATTCAGGCACGACCTACTATCCCTTCAAGCTGGCCAGCACCTGCGTCGACGACATGAGCAGCGCCTGGCTGGAAAGCTACGGCGACGTCAGCCGCTGGACCTTCTCCACCACCCGGCCGATCAACATGGATGGCTTCGTCCACACCGCCGAAGGCTTTGCCAAAAGCTGCAACGCCAGCGGAACCTGCTCCGGCGCCTTTACTGACACCAACGGCGAACGCGCCATGGGCTATTACGACCAGAAATTCCTGAACTACTACTACTACATGGCGTCGCAGTTCGCGGTTTCCGACCGTTGGTTCTCGCCCGTCGCCAGCAAGAGCGTCGACAACCGCATCGCCACCTTCACCGGCGGTACCACGCAGGGCCTCACTCACGATCCCGGCTCCGACGATCACCTGCCCCAACTGAGCATTGAGACCATCTTCCAGGAACTCGATCAGGCCGGCGTTTCGTGGAAGATCTACTACACCGTCGATCAGGCCATGTGCACCTCGGACGAATGCACTAATAAGGGCTCCAAACTCCCCGGCACCGATTTCCTCGTCTTCAGCTACTCCACCAAATACGTGTACAACAATCCCTCCGGCGCGGCCTGCAAGTCCCCCACGCAGCCCTCCAGCGCGGTCGGCGATTCGACCAACTCCTTCTGCATTGACACCAGCCATATCGCGCCGCTGTCGCAGTACTACACCGACGTCAGCAAGAACACGCTGCCCGCCTTTGCGTTCATCGAAGCCGGTTACGGCAACAACGACGAGCATCCCGGTTCCGGGCAATCCATCCTCTCCGGTCAGCTCGAAGTCTCCAAAGTCATCAACGCGTTGATGACCAGCCCCTCCTGGTCGAGCTCCGTCTTCTTCCTCTCCTACGACGAAGGGGGAGGCCCCCTCGACCACGTGCCGCCGGTTCCCGGAACAATCCAACAAGAACACCGACTCGTCCCTCGGCAGCATTCCGGACATCTCATCCATCGCCGTCAATCCCGACAGCTACAAGCCCTGCCTGCCCAGCGGCGGAACGCCGACCCTGCACTGCGATCTGCGCTCAGCCGATCCGGGAGCGAAATCCACCGACGCACCGGCGCAGAACGGATTCGCCGCCCAGCTCGGCTTCCGCCTGCCCAACATAGTGATCTCGCCCTTTACCCGCAAGCACTATGTTTCCCACATACCCATGGATCACACGGCGATCATCAAGTTCGTCGAGAACCGTTTCATTGGCAGCCCCGCGCATCTCACCGCGCGCGACGCCGCCCAGCCCAACCTGCTCGACTTCTTCGACTTCACGAATATCCCGTGGGCGACACCGCCGTCGCCGCCCGCTCCGGTCACGGCGTCGTCGCTGGGCTACAATCCCTGCACCCCGGCGAACATGGGCCCGTAGCGGCAAGTTATCCGCAAACAAAGAGGGGAGCAGCTTCGGCCGCTCCCCTCTTTCCTTCGCCGTGCGAATTACTCCTGGCCCGCGGCCACCAGGCGCTGCACCCTGGTCAGCCAGTGGATGACGACCGTTGGCGGCGTTTGCTCGCCCCCTTTTCCCTGCGCCGGCACCAGCATCGCGAAATGCTTCCCATCCGGCGCAACAGCATAAGAGGGATCAGGCGAACCCATTTGAAATCCACCCTGAAACAGGATTCCAGGTTTTTCCGCATGGAATGAATTTCCCTCGACGCTGTAGGGAACCGCATACACCGCCACCGATCCGGTGCTGCCCGGCCCAACGAAAAAGAGTGTGTGTGCGGCCTTGGACCACAGTGGCATGACCCCGCCCCCGGCCGAAATTTGCCATTTCCCTCCGGCTCCCGCAAACGGCACTACGTAAATCTGGGGCGTGCCCGACTCTGCGGACTCGTACGCCATCCAGTGTCCGTCCGGCGAAATCGCCGGAAAGACATCTCCGATGTGCGCTCCATCGGCGAAAAACGGCCTGGCCTCGCCGGGCTGGCCGCTCGCGCTCACTGGCAACGTCATGATTTCACAGCAGCTTCCCACCTTCGCAGCAAATTGATAGAACACAATCGTTCTGCCGTCGGGCGACCAGGAACCGGGAATTTGGAAGGCCCCGATTCCAGGGGTCAGGGCCGTCAGGTTCCCGGTGCCGTTGGAAGGCAGCCAGCTGATTCCCAGGCCGCTACCCGTGCGCGTACAGGCAATCCTCTTCCCATCCGGCGTCCATACCGGTCCAATGCAGCTGTTGGGCGCAAACGTCAGCGGTGTCATGGTCCCCCGCGCCAGATCGTAAACCGAGATGTCGTTACCGTCCGTCAAGGCGAGCATCTTGCCGTCCGGCGAAAAGACCGGGGAGGCATACTGCCCAGGCTGGCTGATCAGCGGCGTGACTGTTCCCTTGCTGTCAAATAGCCCCACCGTGACCTTGCCGCTCACGGCCGATGCGCCCGCAAGATATGCGGCAGTGCCGGCCCTGGAAAAACTCACTTGCCCGCTTCCGTTGGTCACGTCCGTCTGAAGATATTGCAGTACGGGCATCGCCATTCCCGTCAGCTCCTGGCTGCCCGCATCGAATCGGACCGCAAACAACGCGCCGCCTGACACGTAGGTCAGGTATCCCCCGACATACCGCCCGAAATAGGCGTTCCTGACGAGCACTTTCGCCTCACCGGTCCTGAGCGAGGCCACTTCCACGAAGGCGTGCGCAAAATCGTTGTTATCCGCCGAAGCTGTGAACAGGACTTCTTTGCCGCCGGGGAGGATCTGTGGCCAGCGATGCGTGACTTCACGCCTCCCCTGATCCAAATGCGTCACCGGCACGGGCGTCCCTCCGCCTGCGGAAACCCGGTACAACGGGTCCGTGAATCCCGGCGTGAACACGATGTTCCCGCCGTCGCCCCACGACGCGCCGCGAAACGCTCCGCCGTCGCACAGCACCACGGGCGCGCCCCCGAACACGGAGATCTTTTCCAGCTTCCCACTATCCCCGAAGAATCCGATCCATTGGCCATCGGGCGAAAAGAAGGGCGTCAGGCCCCGCGCCCCATCCAGCGGCCTGGCTTCCGCCTGATCCATATCCCGCAGGTAAATCTGGTCTCCGGAATTACCCGCTACATAAGCGATGCGCCCGCCATCCGGCGACAGCACCGTCGCGGGGCCATTCTCCGTATCCAGTTGCTGGTCGGCCGGAACATCGAGGCTCAATTCCACGGGTGCAGGCGTCGCGCCATGCGTCGAGTTCCACCAGGCGATCACCATCACCAGCGTTGCCGCAACCGCAAGACCGGCGACTCCCCACGGCAGCATCCGCCGCCACGCGGGTTGCCAGACCGGCACAGCCCCCGCAGCGCTCGATGTCCCTGTTTCCTGCGCGCTCCCGGAAAGCATTTCTTCAATCGCGATGCGCGCGTCGCCGACCGACTGCAACCGTTGCCGCGGATCTTTCCTGAGGCAGCGTTGCAGCAAATTGCGAATCGCCTGCGGCGTGTCCGCCGGCAGCGCGCTCCAGTCCGGCTCGCTCTTGATGATCTCCGCCAGCGTGTCCGTGATCGTTTCGCCGTGGAACGCCATCCTGCCCGTCAGCATCTCGAAGAGCACGCACCCGAACGCCCAGATGTCGGCCCGCCGGTCCACCTGCTTCTGTTTCGCCTGCTCCGGAGCCATATAGGCCGCCGTGCCCAGGATGAATCCTGCCTGCGTCATCGCCAGGCTCAGCGTCGGCGAGTTCGAAACATCCGTCGACCCTTCTTCCGGTCCCATCGCCTTCGCCAGCCCGAAGTCCAGCACCTTCACATCCCCGTCCGGGGTCACCTTGATGTTGGCTGGCTTCAGATCGCGATGGATGACGCCGTGCTCGTGCGCGTACTCCAGCGCTTCCGCGATCTGCTGCGCCATCGGCAGCGCTTCGTCCAGCGGCAGCGCGGACCTGTGCTGGCCCCCTGGCACGCCTCCCGCTTGCGCCGGCTTCGCACTGCTCGCAGATTTCAGCGCAGGCGATCCCGCCCCAGGCTTCCCCGGCGGATTGATGCGCTCCGCCAGCGTTGGCCCCTCGACCAGTTCCATCACCAGGGCCCGCGTCGCACCCGACTCTTCGATACCGTAAATCGCCGCGATTCTGGGATGATTCAGCGACGCCAGCAGCTGCGCTTCCCGCTCGAAACGCGCCATGCGCGTGGGATCTTCAGCAACCGTCGGAGGCAGCACTTTCAACGCCACCTCACGGTTCAGCCGCGTATCGCGGGCGCGATAGACCACGCCCATGCCGCCCTCGCCGATCTTGGCGATCACCTGGTACGGGCCCAGCCTCTGCGGTAACGCGAGCCCGTCTGTGGATGTCGTCGGCATGACCGCTGCTCCGGATGGTACACGATGTGCTGCGCGGAACGTCCAGCGGTAAAGTCGCTGGCAAGCCTACCGTCGAGCAACAGACCACCAATGCCTCGCGGTCAAACCGGAGGCGTATCCCCGACTGCTTTCGCGCTCTTCGGCCAGGGGGAAAGGATTGGGAGAATTATACGGACAAACTCAGAATTCGCGCCTCCGGGAATCCCGGGGACAGACGGCCCGCTCGCTCAAACCCCGCCTATCCCCTCGCCGATTCCCCTCCCACCGGCCCCGGCTCGCTCTCTCCGCGTCTGATTGCTGTGCTGGACCGCGTTAGTAGATCAGCTTCAATGCGAACTGGATCACCCGCGGCGTGAACGTGCTGCTGATTAGGCCCCCGGAGCTCGCGTTCGCCCCCTGCGTGCCCGAGATCGTCGACGGAAGGTACAGATTGGTGTGATTGAACACGTTGTAGAACTCGGAACGAAATTCGATCTTCATGCCTTCAATCGGCGTGGCGAACCGCTTGTTGAAGTCCAGGTCCGTTTCATACAGCGAGGGATTGCGGCCGGGGTTTCGCGACATATTGCCAAATGGCGGCTGAACCGCTCCACTGGCATTGTCGATCGCGGGCAGCTGGACCGCCGCGTAGTTGATGTACTCCACGTATCCGGTGTGGGCCTGCCGCACGCTGCGTCCCTGCGTCAGCGCCTCCCCGGCTACGCGGTTGGGCCGATAGAGATTCACGCCCCGGTAGTTCGCCGTGATTTGCGTGGAGGCGAGCTGGGCGGAGTTAGGCCCGTATGTCAGATTGAAGGGCGTGCCTGCCTGCGCGGTGTTGATTGCGCTCACCTGCCAGCCTCCCAACACTCCATCCGCCACCGGGTTGAGATCGGGTCCGAAGGTGCGTCCGCGTCCGAAAGGCAGATCGTAGACCAGACTGGTGACGTTGCTGATCGGGAGGTTATAGTCCGACTGCGCGTAGTCGGCCTTCAGGTTGTTGGCATTCTGCGGTGAGGGCGTATTGCCCTCCAGCGAGGCGCTGGCGTTATCCAGCGAGTGTTCCCAGGTGAAGCTGTTCAACAGCGTTAACCCGGCCACCGTGCGCTGTTCATACCGCACCTGCAGCGAATTGTAGTTGGAGAAGAACTCGTCGATTGCCTCGGTGATATCGGAAGGCCAGTTGGCAAAAGGCCGCGAGTACGTGTATGCGCTCGAGTTGGCGCTGTCGATGATGTTGCGTTGATTCCCGTTCAGAAATCCTTCCAGCTTCAGCCCCCGGTTACCTACGTAGGCGACATCGAGGAGACTGTTCTTGCTGAGCTGCCGCTGCACCGCCAGATAGTAATTCGCCACATAACTATCCCGTTTATCCCGCGGAATCCAGGTGATGTTATCGGTGGCGGGGTTGAAACTGGTGACCAGTCCCGACGGGAAGCCCTGGTCCGCCGTCACGTAGCAGCTCTCCGTCGTCGTTCCCGTGGCGATGATCTGGGAGGGAAGCGGCGACGCACAGTGATCGGTGGTCGTTGGCGCGATTTGGCTTACCGAGGCAAACTGCGCCTGTGGAGCGTTGATGGCGAGAATGTCGCCGGAGCCTGCGCGCGTGTAGTGCACGTAGCTTGTGCCGAAGCCGCCGCGTACGACCAGCTTGGCAAAGGGCGAATACGCAAAGCCGATGCGCGGCGCAAAGTCGTTTCGGTCCGGATCGACCAGGGTCTTGCCGTAAACGCCCGAACCGCTTGTCGGCGTAATCCCGTTGCCTGCCACGGCTCCTGGAGAAAGCGTGAGAACCGTTTGCGTCGCCGGATCCCAGTTGGAGATGTAATTATGCTCCTCCGAGTAGGGCGAGCCGTACTCCCAGCGAAGGCCCAGGTTCAACGTCAGGTTATGCAGCACCTTCCAGTCGTCCTGCGCATAGGAGCTTTCCAGAGTCTGCCTCAGGTGCGCTTCGAAGTAGTTGGCCAGGGCGTAGGTGCTCGTTGTCCCGAAGAGGAAGTCCGCGAAATAGGTGTCAGCTACTTTTGCACTGGATTCGTTCACGGGCGTTCCGGATGCGGAAGAGCAGGTGCCGCCGCCTGGGATGGCTGTGCCGTTGGGGCATGCGCTGTATCCGCCGCCATAGGAGAACGAGCCGTAGAGCGGGTTGTTGTCGAGCACGCCCATCCAGATCTTTTCATACTCGAAGCCGAACTTGAGCGAGTGAGCGCCCTTCACCCAGGTGTAGTTGACCTTTGGATCGAGCAGCGCGGGATTCTGGAACTGCGGGTTGGTCGTTTGACGGCCAAACGAGGTAAACCCCCCGGAGATGCTGACCGCAGGCAGACCGCCCGCAACGCTGGGGGTGGTTGGAAGGCCGGGAATCGGTTTGCCATTGACGAGAACCGGGGGCGTGCCCTCGCTCAAAGGCGACTTGCCTGCCTTGGTCCGTGAGAGACCCAGGCGCAAATCCAGAACCCGGTTGGACCCGAACGTGCCCGTATAGCCAAGCGCGATTTGCTGGTCCAGAATGCGCTGCGTACCCGCAGTTTGACCCTCCAGCGGAAGAGGAATGGTGGGGAAGTTGATGCCCGTCTCCTTATGTTCGCTGATGCGCAGAAAATACCGCTCGTTGGAATTCGCGCGCATAATCCAGCCGCAGATCGCCCTTGTCCGAGTAGTCGCGGAACGGTATCAGCACGGAGTAGTCGGCGCTGTTTTGCCCGGTGCTCGCGGACCCGCTGACCGGCAGGCCGGCAATGCTTTTGAACGCCGCCACAATTTGAGCGGACAGCGGATTGATGGCGCCGGACGGGATGGCCGCGCCGGCCGGGTAGACCGTGCCGGTAATCGGGTCGCGCACAGGTACGACGAAAATCCCGTTCAGCTCGTTCTGCGTGGGCAGCGTCAGAACATAGAGCGGGCTGGTGATCGCCCGCAGGCCTTCATAGTCGAGAAAGAAAAACATCTTGTCGTGGATGACGGGGCCGCCGAAGTTGCCGCCATACTGATTGCGATGCGTGGCGGGCTTTTCGAACGGCACAGCAGCGCCAGTGCTGCTGATCGTTGTGGGCCTGAAAAACCCGGCGGCGTTCAGATCGGTGTTGCGGAGGAACTCATAGAGCGTGGCATGGAATTTGTTGCTGCCCGACTGCGACGCCACGTTGACGGTTGCGCCCGAACTGCGTCCGTACTCCGCGCTCTCGTTGTTCGTGACCACGCTGAACTGTGCCACCGAGTCTGGAGGGATGGAGATGATCTGGTTGTCGAAGCCCTGGTTCGACTCTCCATATGCGTTGTTATCCATGCCATCCAGCAGGAAGTTATTGAAGATCGAGCGCTGGCCGTTCACGTTATACGCGCCCTGGCGCAGCAGGCTGTTGATGTTGGTGGACGTGGCGGCCTGCGTCGGTGCCTGGCGCACTCCAGTCACCAGCGCCAGCAGGTCCGTATAGTTCCGGTTCACCAGCGGCAGCGCCTCCGATTCGTAGTTGGTGATCGTCTGGTCGCGTTGGCTGGATTCCGTTTCAATCTGCAGGGCAACGTCGGAAACTTCCACTGTCGTTTCGGTGGCGCCCACCTTCAGGCTCAGGTCGATGCGCTGCACGTTACCCACGGAGACGGTGATGTTCTTCGCGACTGCTTTCGAGAAGCCCGGCGCGCTCGCTGTTATCGTGTACACGCCCACGCGCAACTGCGGTATGTCGTAGTTTCCGGCCGCGTCGGTCTTCACATGGCTGCGGATGCCGGTTGCTGTATTGATGATCGAAACATCCGCGCCCGGAATTGCGGATCCTGTAGCGTCATGAATCGTTCCGACAACACTGCCATTCTCGTATTGCGCCTGTAGCTTGCCCGCTGACAGGAAGAGCACTAGCACGCCAATTCCGAGAAGAATAGAAGAGAGACGACTGCGCGGATTGATCATGCGTGAGAGTTAATCGCGACATGATGACAATCTGAGCAACGGACCGTGAACCTTTTGTTGCAATCGTTGACCGCCTGAGGGAAAGTCCTGAGCAACTGAGTGTTAGGCGCCCGGGTGCGCCACAACCTGGCGCGAGCGAAGCCAACAGCTCTGCGTCGCGAAACCCGGGCACAGACGGCCCGCTCCCGCAAACCCCGCCTGTTCCCGCGTTCCTCACCAGCTCTTCACGCCTGCTTCGCAATCTCCCCGATCGCGCCCACCAGCAGATCCAGGTCCGCGGGCCGCGTATACACGTGCGGCGTGATCCGCACGCAGCTGATGTTCTCCCAAACGATCCCGACAGAATGGATCCTGTATCGCGCAAACAGCGCGTCGGCCACCTGTCCCGGAGTCATGCCGTCGATGCTGAACCCGCAGATCGCGCAGGAGTAGCGCAGATCAAGCGAAGTATGCAGCTTGACCTTCGGGATCGCCTGCGCCTGCGACGCCCAGTAATTCTTCAGCCAGCCGATGCGTTCCTGCTTGCGGCGGCTTCCAATCCCCTCGTGAAAATTGATCGCCTCGCCGATCCCCTGTTCGATCGGAAAGCTGCGCGTGCCCAGGCTCTCGAACTTGCGAATGTCCGACGAGTGCGGATCCGCCGCGCAGGTTAGCGGCCACACCTTTTCGATGTGGTCTTCCCGGATCCACATCATCCCGGAGCCGATCGGCGCGGAGAGGAATTTGTGCAGGCTCGTCCCGAAATAGTCGCAGTGCAGCTCCGGCATTTTGAAATCGAGCAGCCCGAAAGAGTGCGCGCCGTCGGCGATCACCTCGATGCCTCGCGCGTGCGCCATGTCGGAAATCTTCTGCACCGGCATGATCTGGCCCACCCAGTTGATCATGTGCGTCACGTGGATCAGCCGCGTGCGAGGCGTGATCGCCGCCGCGTACGCTGCCACAATCGCGTCGTCGTCCTCCATGGGGAAATCGAAGCTGATCTGCTTGTAAACGATTCCGTCTCGCTCCGCGCGCTGGCGGTAGGCCTGAATCATGTTGGGATAATCCTGCTTCGTGCCGATCACTTCGTCGCCAGGCTTCAGCGGCAGCCCATAGATGATCGTGTTCAGCGCTTCGGTCGAGTTGCGGTCGATGGCAATCTCGCCGGGTTTCGCGCCGGCCAGCGCGGCCAGCTTCTGTCGCAGCGGCTCGCGCCCCTGGTCCAGGATCACCCACATGTAATAGGAAGGACCCTCGTTGGAGAGCCGATTGTAGCGTTCCACCGCCTCCTGCACCACGATCGGGGAAGGCGAGACGCCGCCGTTGTTCAGGTCAATGATGTCAGGATTGACCGAGTAGGCCTCCTGGATCACGCTCCAGTAATCTTCGTTCTGCGCGACGGCAGCCGGCGATAAATTCTTCACCGCGCGCGCGGCGGCGTCGAAATCCGCGGCGTGCGCCTGGCGGAAAAGGCTGTTGGCGGAGAAGGCGCCGGCGAGCGTTGCCGTCTGCCTCAGAAATGTGCGGCGGTCCGTGGGCGTCATCGCAAGCTAATTTAGGCCCCCGCTGCCTGCCCAGGCAAGGGCAAATCCGCACGCCGCTATCCCCGGACCACCTCGACCAGAGTCTTTGAAACTCCCGCGGGCACTCGAAGCCGCAACGTGTTCACGGCCTCAGCGCGAAATTCCTTCGTTTCCTCTCCGCAGACAATTCTGTAGCGGCCTGCTGGCAAGCCGGCGGCCATCAGCTCGATCTCGCCGCTGCCGGCGCTTTCCGTCTCCACCAGGAAGAGAAACCGCTGCTGATCCGGGAACCATTGGATCGGCTCGTCTTTGGCGAACCTCGCGCCCCTCCATTCGAAATCGATCTTCTGGCCCGCCGTCCGCAGTTGCAGGCGCCGCCGCACGCCATCGCGTGGAATGATGCGCAGGTGCGTCTTCTCCGCGTGCATTTCACCGCCGAAGCAGAAGCGCCCAAACACCGCATCGTCGGCCACGATGGTGGCAGCCGTTCGCAGCGCGGCGCAGTACCCCAGATCCGTTTCGCAGGAGTAGAACCAGTCCCCGCGATGGATCTCCTGTCCCAGCCACGTCATCGCATTCGCCGCCGGCTCGAACCCGCCTCCCGTTCCGCCATCGCTTTCCTTGCCGGGAAACCAGTATCCATAGCCGGACTCCGGCGTGCCGGTATTCATCAGCGACCACGAGCTCAGGAAGGAAGCGTATCCGAGACGAATGGTAGCGTCGGCTTCCAGTCCGTCATACAACGCGTGGTTCAGCACTCCCCAGCCGCCCATCGGCGCCATGTAGCTCAGAGTGAAGGAGTCGCCCCCGCCGCCCCGATAGTCGCTCCCGTAGTAGTAATACGCCTTCTCGATCACGCCCCGGCAGAACAGATTGTCGCGCATCTGCTCCCGGGAGAACTTCTCCGCCTGCTGCCGCGTGATCCCCGGCGTCGACGGGTGATCGACCGCGTATCGCGCGATGGCCTGCGTCGACTCGAAGCCGGTGGAATCGAACGCATATTCCGAGGCAAACAGGTTTGCCTTCCCCGTGACGAAGTACGCCACCTTCTTCTCCCAATGACCGCGCAACTGCGAAGCCTCGTCGTGCTTGCCGACCCGGTCCAGCTCTTCAATCAGCTGCGGGATCACGACCTCGTTGTAGAAGCCCGTCTGGTAGGCCGACCACCCCGTGACCTCCATGGGAATTGTGAACAAGCCGAGCGCCGTGCCGTACGCGCGTTCCAGATAGGTCGCGCGGTCCAGCTTCATGGTGATCCCCGGATAATCGCGCGCGATCCGGTACATGCTGAAGTACATCACCACGATGTGCGGATAGTCGTAGCACCGCCAGATGTGCAGCTTTCCCTTGGGCCCGGCATCGCTGCTGTCGCGGTTGTGCTTCCAGTCAGGGATCCCATAGATACCGTAGCTGTAGCTCTCCTCGGTGGTCCGCTGCAGCCCGCCCCATACGAAGTGCTCGATATAGTAGTCCAGCGCCTCCACCTCGGCCTGGTTTGGAAACTCCGCGTTCTTGCTCGCGATATAGGCAGGCTTGCTCAACCCTGCGTCATCGCAGGTCACCTCGTAAATGCGCCAGCCTTTGATCTCGTCGTAGTTGTCCGGACTCAGCCGCACCTGCGATTTCATATTCCACTCGGGCAGCAGCCCGTTGTACCACTTGCTCGCATCGCGAATCTGGAGCCCCGTGGTGAACGCGGCGCGCTTGTGAATCAGGGTCTCCAGTGGCTCCGCGGCGAAAAACTCCAGCCGCGTCGCGCGATCCTCGCCGTGGTGTACCGTCAGCATGTTCTCGCCGAGCCGCTCAAACTTCACCCGGTAGAGTCTTCGCCCCTCTCGCTCGCCCACAGACTCAATCGTCGTCTGCTCCGGATGCTCGGCAACAATGCTCCGGATCGGGTCGCGAGTCCGCAGGGCCAGGCACGTGGACAGATCGGCCGGCACCATCATGCCGGGCGCAATCTCCACATCGATCATTCCCGCATCCACCAGCCGCTGCCGCACGCCCGCGTAGTTCTGCGCCCATGCGAGTTCAAACCCATACTGGCGGTGATCCCCGGCCTTCCCGGCCGGCGCCAGCGTGACGCTGGAGCGAGGCTGCCGCCATCGTCCGCCATGCGCCTTCACCTCCTCGCCCACCGCTGCCGAATGAACGTACACGCGGTATGCAGGAAAAACCGGCATGGTGCTCTGCCCCGGCGTGAAATGGGGCCGCGGATGGTCCCAGTATTCCAGCGGCGTGTTCCGCTCCGGCGTCATCACCAGATAAGGACCCACGCTGTTGGACCGCATCCAGAACAGGAACGAGCCATGCCCGGAGATGAAGCTGTGCTTCAGCACAGGCAGAGACGGAGAATCTTTCGGGCTGAACGTAGCGTGCATCGGCAGCGGAATCGCCAGGTCGCCGATCTCAATGGGATCGGAAGACGTGTTCTCGAGCCCAATCGTCCAGTGCAGGAACTTGCCCCGCGGTTTCAGCTCGAGGTTCACCGCCAAAGCTTCGCCGCGATCGTCGTGCGCCTGAAATCTACCCGGTGAGGACGCCGGGACGTCCGCGGTGTGAAAGCTTTGCCACTGCCCATTCGGACGGCGCCACGCGATCTCGACGTGACCGAGCTTCTGTCCCATCGCCACGTAGTTTGTCGGGAAGGTGTCTGCCGCGAAACGCAGGCTCGTGACCGCGATGCCGTCATATTCCAGAAGAAATGGGGCGTCTCCATCGTGAGCATTCACCAGACCGCTGCTTTGCGCGCGCTCGGCAGCCACAGCAAGCGATGAAAAAGGAAGACCAGCCGCCACCGTGGCAGCGCCCCGCAAAAACTCACGACGATTTCCAGCCATCTACCACCTCAGCCGGAATTGTATACAAAGATGTATGTAATGTGGTTGCCGCACTGGCCACTGGCCACTGGCCACTGGCCACTGGCTACCGGCTACTGGTCACGTCCGCCGCCACTCTCCGCTCTTGCCGCCCGTCTTCCGCTCCAGCCGCACTTCGCGGATCACGATGCCCTTGTCCGCCGCCTTGCACATGTCGTAGACCGTCAGCGCCGCCACGGCCGCGGCCGTCAGCGCCTCCATCTCCACGCCGGTCTGCGCCGTGGTCGCCGCGATTGTGCGAATCGCGATCCCGCCCTCCGCGACTTCGACGCGCACGTCCACATGGCTCAGCGCCAGCGGATGGCACATCGGGATTAGCTCCGCCGTGCGCTTCGCCGCCTGGATCCCTGCGATCCGCGCCACCTCCAGCGGATTGCCCTTCGGATTCCGAGGGAGCGTCGCCAGGGTCTCCGCGCTCATCGCCACAAACGCCGACGCCTCCGCCTCGCGCCGCGTCTCCGCCTTCGCGCTCACGTCCACCATGCGCGCCTCGCCGGCTTCATCGAAATGCGACAGCTTGCTCATGCGCTCCAGATTACCGCGGCCTCTGCGCTTCCGGCACTTCGCGCCACGGACAATGTCGGCAGCCCGAACCGCAGCACGTCCCCCGCCGCCGCAGATACGCCTCAGTGAAAACGACGTACGGCCCTTCGCGGTAGAAGTCTTCGCCCTCCACCAGCGGCTGGCTGTCCGCGCGCGCCGCATCCTGTTCAGGCAAGTGCCCCGCCTTCCTGAGCCGCCGCCTCCCACGTGAACGCCCGCGCCACCGGCATTTCCACCACCGGAGTTTCCGTCGGTACAGCAGCCGGTGGCAGCGTCACCATATTCCCGGCAATCGCAGCCACCCGATCTCCGGGAATCACCACGCCCATCAGATTCATCGGATCGGCCGCGGCCATCGTCAGCGGCGGCATCTCGGCCAGCGTCCGATTCCGCCCTGCGCGCAGCGCATCGGCTGCTTCCGGCAACGCAAACTGCTCGCCTCCGAATCCCGAAACGAATCGTCCTCCGCGCACCACGCCCCGCGCTTCCAGCCTGCGAAACATCGCCACCAGCTCCCGCCATGGCGGCGCCGTTGTCTCCCGCGCCAGCACATCCCGGAAAACGATCCCATACCGCCGCAGCAGCATCCGGCACGCCGACTCCACCTGCGCATCGCGTCGCGCCGCCGCGCGCCCTGCGGCTTCCACGTCGCCGCGCGCCACCGGTTCCTCGGCCTCGCTCAGCAGCGCCCAGCGCCCTGCTGCGTTACGCCCCGCCCCGTTTCTCGATTTCGTGCTGCGCGTCGCGCTCACATCCCGCTTGCGTCTGGGATCAACCAGCGCTCGCAGGCTGTCGAAACCGTCCGCCGTCACCAGCCCCGCCGCCACCAGCTCCCACAGCGCGCGATGCACGTCCTCGGCCGCTTCGCCCATCATCCGGATCAGATCCCCGGCGAACATCGCGCCGCGCTCTCCCAGGCACGAGCGCACGCGATTCGCAAAGTCGCTCAGCGCCGCCGTCAGGGTCGCCTCAGGAATTTGTCGCCGTGACAGGCACAAATCCATCCACTGCGCCTCTTCGCGCAGGAAGAACGTCACCGGCGCCATGCTGGTCGGCACCACGCGCCGCGGACCCCCGCTCGCTGCGTCGGCAAACGCCGGATGCGGCGAGATCCTGCCCCACCCCACCGCGCCCGTCAGGCACAGCGCGTCCAGCCACCGCGGATCGTATCCCGCCACCCGCTGCGGCAGCAGGCTCCGCTCCCATTCCGCCGCCGGCGCCTCAAATCCCTCCAGCCCGCGCAGCGCCTCCAGCAATCCCTGTTCGCCCGTCAGTTGCCGCCGCTCGCCAAGATGTTGCCAATCCAGCAGGAACCGCAGGTACGCCGCCGGCGTCACCGGCTCAATCTGCTTGCGCAGCGCGTGCAGCGTCCGCTTGTGAATCCGCTGCAGGATCCGCCGCTCGCACCACTCCACGTCGTGGTCCCCCGGCGCTTCTGCTCCAGCCATTCCCTCAAAAATGCCGCGAATCGCCGTTCCCGCCGCCTCCAGCCGCAGCAGCTCGCGCCAAATCGCGCCAGCCTCCACGCCGAGACGTGCCGCCATCCCCGCCGAGGTCGTCGGACCCAGGATTTGTAACCACCCCTGGCACGTTTTTGCCAGAATGTCGCTCGAATTGGGCATTTCCCCCAAAATTCTGCACATTTCCACAGGGAATTCCACCGCTGTCCACATTTCCCGCAACCACCCGGCGCGCTCTGCGGCAACCACATACTCCCGCCCCTGCACCCGCGCCACCCCCGCTCGCCCTGTCCTGGCCAGCCGCGACAGGAAGATTCCCCAGTCCCGCGCCCCCGGCGCATCCAGAATCTCCGCCGGAACCACGACCAGCCCGCACAGCAGATCGTGCAGCTCGTGTTCGTCGCGAATGTCCGGCCAGATCTCCTCCCGCACCTCCGCGATCGCGTCCGGCGACAATCGTCCTGCTTCGCCCAGCACCGCATCCGGCACCACGCCACGCATCTGCACCGCCCGCGTGCGGCGTTCCTCCAGCCCGGCATCGTCCAGGAACGCATACGGATTCGCATTCAGCAGCTCGTGCGCAAACGCGGACGGCGTCGTCGTGTCCACCGCCACGCACCGGATCCGCCCTTCCTGCATCGCGCCCAGCACCGCCTTCAGCCCCTCCAGATCCATCGCCTCCTGGAGCACATCCCGCATCACTTCGCCCACCAGCGGATGATCCGGAATCTGAATGTCGCCTTCGATGTTCTCGAAGCACGCCGCGGCCTGCGGAAACACGCTGGCCAGCAGATCGTCGGAGCGAATCCGCTGCACCTGCGGCGCCACCTTCTTGCCTTTTTGGAACCGTAACAGTTGCAAACTCCGCGACGCGTCCCAGCGCCAGCGCGTTTTGAAGATGGGCGAAGCCAGCGACGCCTGCTCCAGCAGCTCCGTCACCGTCTCCGTTGTCAAAAAATGAAACACGTCGCTCAGCGGAAAGCTGTGCTGCTCCGCCAGGCAGATATTCAGCCCGTTGTCCGTCGCGGCCGCCTGCAGTTCGAAGTTGAACCCGCGGCAGAACCGCTTGCGCAGCGCCAGTCCCCACGCTTTGTTGATCCGTCCTCCAAAGGGCGCGTGCAGAATGAGCTGCATTCCGCCGCCCTCATCGAAGAACCGTTCCGCCACAATCGTCGTGATCGTAGGCACCGTCCCCAGCACCGCTCGCCCCGCTGCCACGTACGCGATCAGTTGTTCCGCCCCGGCGTCGTCCACGCCGCATTCCTGCTTCAGGAACGCCGCCGCCCCCGCCACCTCCGGCATCGCCTGGCTCACGTACCCGGGCAGCACCTTGCGCGTGCGCCGGTCGATCTCCTCGCGCAGTTCGGAAACAAACTCGCTCAGTTCCCGCGTCCGCTGCGGCGCTTCGCCAAACCAGAAGGGCAGCGTCGGCGGTGCGCCATGCGCGTCCTCCACCAGCACCCGTCCCGCTGCCTCAATGCGCTGGATGCGCCAACTCGCGTTGCCCAGCTGCACCACGTCGCCCGGCGACGAATCGACCGCGAAGTGTTCGTCCAGCGTCGCAATTTGCACGCCTTCCGGTTGCAAAACCACCGGGAACATCGCCGTATCCGGAATCGCGCCGCCATTTGTGATCGCCGTCGTCCGCGCGCCGCGCCGCCCCTGCACCCGTCCCTGCACGCGATCCCGCAGCAGATACGCGCCATATCGCCCGCGGCTCGACTCGATGCCCTCGCTCAGCAGGCACAGCGCCGTGTCGAATTCTTCCCACGTCAGGCCCCGGTACGGATACGCTCGCCGGAACACCTCCCACAGCGCGCGCTCCTCCCATGGCTCCGCCGCGCACGCGGCGACAATCTGCTGCATCAGCACGTCGAAGGGCTTCGCCGGAATCTCCAGCCGATCCAGCACGCCGCTCCGCATCGCCCGCACCAGCGCCGCCTGCTCCATCAGATCGTCCCGCGTCACCGCAAAGAATCGTCCCTTCGGAATCGCTCCGCGCCAGTGTCCCGCGCGCCCCACTCGCTGCATCCCTGTCGAGATCGATCGCGGCGACTGCACCTGGCACACCAGGTCCACCGTTCCGATGTCGATGCCCAGCTCCAGCGACGCCGTCGCCACCAGCGCCCGAATCTCCCCCTGCTTCAGCCTCCGCTCCGCATCCAGGCGCAGCTTTCGCGACAAGCTCCCGTGATGGCACGCGACATGTTCCGCGCCCAGCCGTTCCCCAAGCTGGAACGCCAGCCGCTCCGCCATGCGCCGCGTGTTCACAAACACCAGCGTCGACCGATGCTCCAGCGCGAGTTCCGCCAGCCGTGTGTAAACGCCTTCCCAGATCGCCATCGTCGCCACGGAGCCCAGCTCCTCCGCCGGCGCTTCAATCGCCACGTCCAGCGCGCGCCGCTCCCCCGCTCGCACAATCGCCACCGGACTCTCCGCGGCGTCGGTTCGCCGCGGCTCCAAGAATTCCGCTACCAGCTCAATCGGATTCTGCGTCGCCGACAACCCAATGCGTAACGGCCGCGGTTGCGAAAGCAGACTCGCCCCCGCCATCAGCGCGTTCTCGCCCGTCACCAGCGCATCCAGCCGCTCCAGGCTCAGCGCCAGGTGCGATCCGCGCTTGTCATCGGCGATCGCGTGAATCTCATCCACAATCACCGTGTGCACGCGCCGCAGATGTTCGCGGCTCTTTTGTGCGGTCAGCAGAATGTACAGCGACTCGGGCGTCGTCACCAGAATGTGCGGCGGCGACTTCAGCATCGCCCGCCGCTCCGCCGCCGGCGTATCGCCGGTTCGCACTCCGGCCCGCACCGGTGGACACAGATACCCCCGCTCCAGCGCCAGTTGCTGAATCTCCCCCAGCGGCGCTTCCAGGTTTTTCTGCACGTCGTTGGAGAGGGCCTTCAGCGGCGAAACGTACACCACCTCGGTCTCCTGCCCCAATCGCCCTTCGATCGCCTTGCGAATCAGCCCGTCGATGCAGATCAGAAATGCCGCCAGCGTTTTGCCCGACCCGGTCGGCGCCGAAATCAGCACCGTTCGCCCTGCCTGAATATGCGGCCACCCCAGTTCCTGCGGTTCCGTCGGCGTGCCAAATCGGCGCACGAACCACTCCCGCACCAACGGGTGCGCCCACGCGAGCGATTGCGGAACAGGGAAATCTGCCGCGGGCTCCGGTTCTGGGGTTACCGGGGACAGCATCCCGCTATTCTACTCCCGAGTTTCGTATCTTCTTCGCCCCATCTCTGTGCGGCGATAACCCTCCCTGGTAATCCGCTCGGCAGCCATGCCGCCTCCCGCAAAAATTCCGCTTTGCAGCCGCCACCACTGCGCGTATACTCCGCCCGACCCTACAAAGGAGGCGTCAATGGGCAAGATCAACTTTGGTCGTGTGCTTCTCGGGGGTATCATCACAGGGCTCGTGATCGATGTATTGAGCTGGTTAGTCGATGGAGTCATCCTGAATTCGCAATGGACCGCCGGCAATGCCAAACTCGGCATCGGCCCGTTCAGCGGCGGCCAGACGGTCTGGTTCTGTGTGCTTGGCCTGATCGCCGGCCTCATCATCATCTGGTTCTACGCCGCCTGCAGGCCTCGCCTGGGTAGTCACCACAGAACGGCGCTGAATGTCAGCCTGATGGCGTGGATCCTTGGCTACGTGCTGCCCAATGCGGGCTTCATGTACGTCAGCGGCCTGTATTCCCACAACCTGATGGTCTACACGTCTCTGGGCAGTCTGGTGGAAGTGGTGCTCGGCACCTACATCGGCGCAGCTGTTTACAAGGAGTCGACCGTGGCTTCCGCCGTGGCTCCCAAGGCTGCCGCTGTCTAAGCAGTCTGGTTTCGCCAGGAAGGCTCCATTGAGCCTTCCTTCTCCCCCGCACGGCGTAGCCCGAATTCCCCCGCCGTGGGAAATCTTTGCCCCTGGATAGCCGCCCTCTCGCTCCTGGATTCCCTCCGGTATGCTTGGCTCAGCCGAGCCGCGCTCCATGCCCGAACTTCCTGAAGTCGAAACCATCGCTGCGGGCGTGGACCGCCGCCTTCGCGGCGACACCATTCTCTCCGCCTGGTTCTCCCGCTATCCGCAACCCTTCAAAACACCACCCGACGAAATGGCCGCCGCCCTCGCCCGCTGCCGCATTCGCAGCGTTCGCCGCGTCGGCAAGCACATCGTCTTCGATCTGGACGCGCCCGCCGGCAACCACTCCGCCGCAGAGCCGCTCGCCTCGCTCCAATGGATCGTGCATCTCGGCATGACCGGCAGTTTGCTCGTCGCTCATCCTGAAATCCCGCAGCCCCCGCACACGCACGGCGTGTTGCATCTCGCCTCCGGCCGCGAGCTGCGCTTTGTTGATCCCCGCCGCTTCGGCCGCCTCGCTCTCGCCTCCGGCGAATTTCGCGGACCCGGAACCGAGCCGCTCACCGTCTCCCTCGACGATTTCGTCGCCCTCTTTCGCGCGGCGCAAGCTCTCCATCAAAGCCGCCTTGTTGAATCAGTCGCTGCTCCACGGTGTCGGCAACATCTATGCCGACGAGAGCCTCTTCCGCGCGCGCATTCGCCCCACCCGTCGCGCCGGCCGTCTCACCCGCGATCAGCTCGCTCGCCTCCACGCCGCCCTCCGCGCCGTGCTGCGCGCCGCCATCCGCGCCGGCGGATCGTCCGTCTCCGATTACGTCGACGCCGAAGGCAGCAGGGGCTTTTTCCAGATGCAGCATCGCGTCTACGGCCGCGAAGGAGAGCCCTGCCGCGTCTGCGGAACCCCCATTCGCCGCATCGTGCTCGCCGGGCGCGGCACCCACTTTTGCCCCCACTGTCAGAAGTAATCCCCCCGCCGCTGGCTTATGAATTTCAGGAATACTGCGTCCTCCGTCTACGGGATTCAGAAGTCTCGCCTCGAAATCCAATAACTAACCGCTAATCATTTCAGCTAGATGTTAAAAGGAACGCCGATTGCATCCTCTCTCAGTGCCAGCGACGCACAGGCCCCCGCTAGAGGGGCCGTTGCGACAGAATATTCCGGCCGACGAGAGCATCGCCCTTCGATGGTTTTGCCCCGGCCGGAATCTAAAAGTCCCGAGCCATCCGGTGAAAGGACATTTCAGGGGGGCCAGTGACTGGCCATTCAGGCTAAAAGGCCATCCGTCAACCGGATGGCCTTTTCCATGGCGTTCAACCCAGCCGCCGCATCCTGCATCGCGATTCCCGGCTCGCCGCATCAAATCACTTGCCAGGGATTGCCTCTCGGGGTACGATTGTACTTGCCCATCGAGCGGCTGACGCCATGCTGTGAATCGGCGAGGCTCGCCGCTATTCTCGAGAGTCTGGAATTGCCCCGGGTTTTCCCGCTGCTGTCTATGTGCTGGCGGAGTGCGAACCGGGGCGCATGGTGAATCAGGATCGGACGACCATTTCATTGCGTTCCGTTGATCGACGTGGCATTCGGTTGCGCTTCTGTACGTCCCCGGAGCTCCCTGCGGGTAGCCCGGCGATGAGGGCGCGCGTGCTCCCGCTTTGCCGCAACATAAACTTTCCGGCCGTATCCGCCGCGCCTCATGCGCGGCGCCTGCGCCGGAGCTGACATCCATCACGGCTCCTAATTCCCGGTAAGTCGGCTCGTCGCCGCGCTCCGTCAGCCTGGAACAGCAGGCCCGGCCACGGCACAGGGGAAAAGGGAACCTACAGTCCATCGCACCAGGAAGTGCAAGCATGACAACAGAGCAGAACCAGCCTCAGCCCCCGGCCGATTTCCAGCCGCAGGCTCAGGGCTCGAATCCAGCGCAAGCGCAAAACCAGGGACCCGGCGGTCATCGCCGTCGCCGCCGCCGCAAGCGCAATAAGGGCGCCCACGCGCAGCAGCAGCCCGGCCAGCAGCCCCAGAACCAGCAGGCTCAGGCACCGCCGCAGCAGCACAAGCAGAAGCCGCCCAGGCAGCCTCAGCCCTCCAGCCAGAACCGCTTCTTCCGCAACGGCAATGGCCAGCAGCAGGGTGGCCAGGGCGGCGGACGCCGCCGCAACAAGCAGCGCCGCGAGCGCGTCTTCGTCGGCCCCATGGACCACAGCTACCGCACCGTCAACGGCAATGTCGCCGATGGACCGCCTTCCACCATTGAGTTCCGCAATGGCAATGTGAACGGCAACGGCTTCTACATGGAGTCGGCCGCCAGAGACGCTGCGCCTCCGCCCATCCGCGAGGACGCGCCCACCCGCATCTTCTTCTTCATCGAGGATCTCTTCTTCTTCGCGAAGATCAATGAGACCGCCCGCAAGCTCGGCGTCAAGGTGGCCTTCGTCAAGAACGAGCCCGACACCATCAGCCGCATCGTGGATGCGCCCGACGAAGAGCGCCCCTCGCTGATTGTCTTCGACCTGAACAACGCGGCCGCCAAGCCGCTCGTGCTCATCCCGAAGCTCAAGGCCAAGCTCAAGCGCGGCACTTCGGTCATCGGATTTCTCTCGCACCTCCAGGGAGATCTGAAGGCCAAGGCTATCGAGGCCGGCTGCGACATGGTCGTGCCGCGTAGCGCGTTTTCGCAGAACCTGCCCACGCTCCTTCGCCGCCATGGCCTGCCGGACGAAGAGCAGCAGGAAATGCAGTACGCCGAAGCCTGATCCCGTTCCCTTCGCCGGGGGTTACCTCCCGGCGACGGCTCGCAATCTTTCCCTTGTGAAAGCGCCCCACCCGCCGATACGGTAGGAAGCAGCCAGGGTTCTCCCCCCATGTGCCCTCTGCCAAAAAGCGCGATGACTCGCCGCGATCTCATCCTGCACATCATCCAGCGCGCCCGCGCGCACGGCTTCCATTTCCGTCCCTGGTACCAAAAGACCATTGAGCCCGAGTGGCGCGGCCTCGATCACGCGCTGCATACCCTCGAGCACGGCCATCGCTACTACGCCCTGCTCTTCTCCCACGAATTCGCCCTGCACTTCTGGAAGAAAGGTACCCAGATCACCTTCCAGCTCCCTTCCCGCGAGTACACCCGCCTCGATCGCAAGGGAAACATCGTCACCATCCAGCGCAAGGCCTTCACGCGCCGCACCTCCCGCTCCACCTCCAACAACCTCTGGCAGTATCACCTCGAGCAGATGGCGCTTTGGGAAGAGCCGCTCCGTTACATCCGCCGCTTCATCCTCACCCACGAGGAGGAGCTCGATCGCTCCGCCGAGGCTCCCGCGGCCGCTCCGCCTCCGCCCCCCCAAAAACGCACTGGCCTCGCGCGTCGCCGTGTTGACTGGTGCTGACCGCCGCAGCCATTCGCCTGCCCATCCATTGGCCGCGCTGTCGCCACAGGGCTGAGTCAATAATTCATTCAACAACACTGTCATCCTGAGCGTAGTTTGCCGCGTTCTTGGCGGCAAACGGAGTCGAAGGACCTGCATTTTCGACTTCAACGAACCTTTGACTCAGCACACTGGAATTTCGCCCATTTTCCGCGCCTTTCCGCCCTCGCGCACAGCCCGCTCCTCCGTTGCTCCCCCAGGGCGAAACTGCTATCCTCAATGGAGTCTGATCAGACGCCGCGCGCGCCCTTAGCTCAGTTGGATAGAGCGACTGACTACGAATCAGTAGGTCGGGAGTTCGAATCTCTCAGGGCGCGCCATAAATTCAAAAGCTGATAGGCCGCCGTCTGGCGGCCTTCTTAATTCTGTCCACACCCTCTCAACTTCTCTTAATTCAACAATCCAGCGCCTCCTATCGGTTTTCCCCTCGCGCAATGTCGCCTCTCGCATCGCGTAAATTGAAAGAGGAAGCATTCTGCATGGGATATCGCTGCATAAAGTGGGATCGGCTGGCGTTTGGATTGCTGATGAGCCTGCTGGTGGCAGCCTCTGCGCGCGCGGCCCAGCCCTGCGGCGCCCCCGAAACTTCCGCCGCTCGGCCGTCATCCCGTCGTGGCGCTCACCTTCGACGATCTCCCGGCGGGCGGGGGCCTGCACCCCGGATTCACCCGGACCGGCATCGCCACGCAGCTCGCCGGCGAGCTCCGAGCCGCCCACCTCAAAGGTGTCTATGGCTTTGTCAATGGCGTCGGCGTCGCCGACGATCCCGATATGCAGCAGGCTCTCCGCGTCTGGATCGCCTCCGGCATGAACATCGGCAACCACACCTGGTCGCACCCCTCGCTCTCCAGCGAAAGCGCCGCGGCCTTCGAGAACGACATCGCCCTCAACGAGCCGACCCTCCGCCAATATGCCGGCAAGCGCGACTGGCACTGGTTCCGCTTTCCCTACCTCGAAGAGGGCGCCACGCTCCAGCAGCGCGACGACGTCCGCGCCTGGCTCCAGGCCCGCGGCTACCGCATCGCCGAAGTCACGCTGAATTTCAACGATGACGACTGGGACGATCCCTACGGCCGCTGCCTCGCCAAACACGACCAGGCCGGCATCGCCTGGCTGCAGCAAAGCTACCTGGAGAATGCGGCGGAGTTCATCCGCCTCGGACGCGAAACCGAGCAGCTCGCCTTCGGCCACGAAATCCCCGCCGTCCTCCTCCTCCACGAAACCTCTTTCACCACGCTCATGCTGCCCAGCCTGCTGCAACTCCTCCGCCAGCAGGGCTTCCGCTTTGCCTCCCTGCCGAAGGTCGAGCGCAATCCCGCCTACTCGCTCAATCCCGACATCGGCGTGCCCGACGGCGACTCTTTCCCCGATGCGTTCCTTGACTCCCGCAAGACCGCCTATCCCTCCTTTAAGCCTGAACCGGTGCAGCAGTTGAACACCATCTGCCAATAACGCCCGCACCCCGATTGACTTCGCAGCGCCACGCGCATAACTTCGGCTCTTGACTCACAAATCATCGCGCGGAGCCCTTGCCATGTCGCGCCGTTTCGCCCTGCCCTTCCTGCTTCTTGCCGCATCCTCGATCGTCCTTGCCGCGCAGGAGACCCCGCCGCCCGGCCATCTCGACCCCACGCGCGACATTCGCAATCCCGTGCTCTTTTCCTCGTTTCACAAGCCGCTCCCCGAGCAGTACATCTGGACCCACGACCCCGCCCACCAGAACCGCGAGCAGCGGCAGACGCCCCGCTTTTCCGCGTGCATTTCCATCTCGACGCCGTTCCCGCGGCAGCCACGCTCTACGTCGCCGGTCCGCGCGTAGTGGATGTGTGGGTGAACGGGCAGCCAAGCGGCCACTTTGAAGCCGACGAATTCTCTCGCCTTAAGGAGCACGTCTTCTACACACAAATTGCCGGGGACTCTCTCCACGCCGGCGACAATGTCCTGGCGATTCAGGCTCAGGACGGCTATCAACTCGTCGCCAAAATCCTTCCCGCCGGTCCCATGCAGTTTGCTCCGGCATTGCTCATCACCGACTCAAACTGGAAGGCAACCAGACAGGCTGCGGACGGGTGGCAGACTTCCGGCTTCGACGACCGCTCCTGGCCTGCCGTCGATGCGCAGGGAACCATCGAAGGCAACATCGATTTCTTCCAATGGAACAACGATGCCGGCCTGTACGACTGGCCCGGTTACGAAGGCGCATCGCCCTTTCTCGCTCACGTCTATCTGCCCGCCGTGAAGGTGCAGGACGCTTACGCCGGCAATGGCTCGTTCGAGAACGCCGCCGCACTCACCTCGGCCTCCCCGGCGCAAGACCCGGCTCAGGAGTTTTCTGTCCACCTGGTTCCCGGCCAGGACACCCCGGGCATCACGCTCGACTTCGGCCGCGAAGTCACCGGCCGCGTGCAAATCATTTCGGACAGCGATGCTCCCGCGCGCGTCTCCATCGCCTATGGCGAGTCCTGGGACGAGCTCGCTGACGAGCCGTATCTTGGTGTCAACGAACTCTACCTACCGCCTCACGGCACCGGCGTCGGCCCCAAATCCGCCTTCCGTTACGCCCGCATCCGGTTCCTCTCCGGCGCCAGCCCGCTGCATTTCCGCGCCATCCGCCTTGAGGACATCTATTATCCCGTCCACTATCTGGGCTCGTTCGAGTCTTCCGACCCGCTCCTCAATCGCATCTGGGAAACCGGCGTCTACACCTCGCACCTCTGCATGCAGGACGACATCTGGGACGCTCCCAAGCGCGACCGCGGCCGCTGGATGGGCGACACCGACGTCAGCGGCCGGGTCATCGACGCGGCCTTCGCCGATCATTTCCTCATTCAGGACACCCTTACGCGCCTGATCGGCCCGCTGCCCATCACGCAGCCGGTCAACGGCATTCCCGGCTATTCGTCCTTCTGGTTCACGGAGCTCGCCGACTATCTCCGCCACTCCGGCCAACTCCAGTACGTCTCCGCGATGCACAGTCACATCCTCGCCCTGCTGCATTTCATGGACGAGGACTTCGACGCACAGAATCAGTTCATCAATCACTCCCAAAAGTGGCTCTATGTCGATTGGTCCATCGGCCTCAATGGCGACACGCCTCAATCCCGCGAAACCACGGTTCTCGAATACATCCGCGCCTTCCGCGCCGGAGCGTGGCTGCTCCGCCAGGTCGGCGACGCCGCCAACGCCGACCACTACGCGCAGCGCGCCGATCAGCTTGCGGCGCTGGCGCGCTCCTCAGACTGGAGCGACGGCGCCTATGGCCCGCGCTGGCAGACCAACGCCATGGCTGTGATCTCCGGAGTCGCCCAGCCCGGCCAGTACGCTTCGATCTGGCAAAACGTCCTCTCCCAGGTCGGCCAGCCGACCTTCCGCCCCAATGTCATCACACCGTACTACGGCTCCTATGTGCTCGATGCCATGGCCGAGATGCACCATCGCGCTCAGGCGCTTGCCTGGATTCGTGAGTACTGGGGCGGCATGATCGCCGAAGGCGCCACCAGCTTCTGGGAAGCCTATGATCCCGCCTGGCCGAAATCCGACCCCCATGTCGATCTGCAGGCCGACGACACGGCCGGCTACCGCATCTCGCTCGCCCACGGCTGGTCCAGCGGTCCAGCCTTCTGGCTCATGGAACAGGTTCTGGGCATTCGCCCCACCGCTCCCGGCTTCGCCGAAACCACCATCCGTCCTGATCTCCTCGATCTCGCCTGGGCTCGCGGCGCGGAACCCACTCCGCGCGGATTGCTGCGCGTGGACCTCAGCGAGACCCGCGGCGAACACAGCCTTCAGTTGGCCGTCGATCTGCCTCCCGGCATCCGCGCCACGGTCCTCTACCCCGTGCAGGCCGGCGCGAACACCGTCCTCGTCAACGGAAAAGCCATCCAGGGCACTCCAGCGGAAAACGGCGCCCGCATAGCGATCGTTCTCGACCACGCCGGCCACTACACTCTGGAGGCCCGGTAGTCGCGGGCGTCTGAGCCCGCAGGCGAAATCCTGAGCGGCCTCGCCGCGAAGGATCTCTTCGTTACAAATGCATGGGTAGATTGGTGGAGCTAGTCGGGATCGAACTTGCGCCGCTTTGCGGGCATGAGCGAAGCGGGAGCCCGCAGGCGAAATCCCGACCCTGAGCGAAGCGAAGGGGAGGGACCTCTCAACCCAGGATTTAAAAGCAATTGCCGGAGTTGGTGTTCTCTCTCTGAAATTCCTTCACTCTGTCATCCCGAGCGCAGCGCTGTGGGGCCCCATCACGCCGACAGGCGCGATGGGGTAGGCGGAGCGAGGGATCTGCTTCCCCTCCGGACTCCCGCGCAGAAGGGATCTCTCAACCCAGGATTTACAGGCGATTGGTGGAGCTAGTCGGGATCGAACCGACGACCTCATCGTTGCGAACGATGCGCTCTCCCAGCTGAGCTATAGCCCCACAAGGCGGGAAAAGACCTCTTTGATTTTACGGTATTCCGGCTGGAATCGCACCTGCGCCGCGCTGGTCGTCTTCACACCGCGTGCGCCGCCGAAACCGTCCGCCGCACCGTGTCTGCCAGCCTTGCGCGCAGTGCCGCTGCCTGCGCCACCGGCACTTCGCCCTGCGCCAGGTCAGGAGATCCTCCGCCCCGCAATCCCATCTCCGCCAGCGCTTCCCGCAGTATCCGCCCGCAGTCAAAGTCCAGATCGATGCTCCGCGCCATCACCACCTTCGCCGGGTTCGCCTCTTCCGCGCAAAACACCACCGCCGTCGACGGCGCCGCGAGCGCCGTCCGCGACGCCAGCACCTTCACGTAATCCCGATCGTGATCCTTCCACGACCGCACCACCAGCCGCAGTCCATCCTCGATCGGCTCTTCCACCGCCAGCCGCGACGCGTGATACGCGGCCAGCTCCTCGCGCAGCCGCTGCCGCTCCTTGGCCCCGCTCTTCGCCTCGTTCAGCAGCCGCTTCACCGCTGCCGGAACATCCGCCGCGCCCGCTGACAGCGCTGCGGCCGCTTCGTTCAGCAGCGCCGCATCGGCGCGCGCAGCCCGCACCGCGCGCAGCCCGCACGCAAACTCCACCCGCACCCCGCGGCTCACTTTCTCCACGCCGCGCACCAGCATCCCGCCAATCTGCCCTGTGGAATGCAGGTGCGTCCCTCCGCATGCATTCTGGTCGCAGTCGGCGATCGTGATCACCCGGATCGCTCCCTCCCGGTCCGGCAGCTTGCGCAGAATCCCCGCCGCCAGCATCGCCTCGGCCTCGGCGCGCGCAACAAAACTCACCGTCACCGGCCGGTCTTCTCCTATGATCTCGTTGGCCACGCGTTCCACCCGCTCCAGGCTGTGGTGTGCCGGCACGCTGCCCGCCAAATCAATCGTGGAAACGCTGTCGCCCAGGTGGAACGACACCGTCGGCATTTGCAGCTCCTTCGCAAACACCGCCGACAGCAGATGCTGCCCCGTATGTTGCTGCATGTGATCGAAGCGCCGCTCCCAGTCAATCTCGCCTCGCACGGCCGTGCCCATGGCCAGAGGCTTGCGCACAAAATGCCACACCTCGCCCTGCTCGTCCTCTTCTACCTGCTCTACCAGCGCGTCCAGCGCCGCGCCGCCCCGCGAAACCGCGCTCAATACGCCCTGGTCCATCGGCTGCCCGCCGCTCGTCGGATAGAACGCGCTCCGATTCAGCGCCAGTTGCCACACGGATTCCCCATCGCGCCGCAGTACTTCGCGCACGTCCGTCACAGCGGCATCGAAGCTTCTTAAAAATGAGTCCGAATAATACAGCCGCTCAGACATAATTCGCCTCGTCTTTCCGACTGGCGTCCGCAATTGCCCCCGGGTGCCAGATCGATCTGGTCGTCCGGGGGTGAGGGCCTGGATATAGTGTAGTTCGAGACCCCGTTGCTCGTCGTACGTCCCGCCCCCGCATGGCCGTCGCCCTGATCTGGATCATCTCGCTGGCAAGTATCGCGCTCATGCTGGTGCGCCCCCGCGGCTTTGCCGAATACATCTGGGTCGGCTCCGGCGCGCTGCTCCTTCTGGCCCTTCGCCTCATCTCTCCGGCCACCGCATGGCATGCCGTCCGCGAAGGAACCGACGTCTGTCTCTTCCTGGCCGGCATGATGATCCTCGCCGAGCTGGCTCGCGAAGAAGGCGTCTTCGATTGGGTTGCCGAGATCGCCGTCGGCCATGCGCGCGGCTCCGCCGCTCGACTCTTCTTCTGGGTCTACCTCTCGGGCGTCGTGGTCACCGCCCTGCTCTCCAACGACGCCACCGCCGTCGTGCTCACGCCCGCCGTGCTCGCTGCCGTGCGCCGCGCTCGCGTCGACGCCCGCCCGCATCTCCTCGCCTGCGCCCTGGTCGCCAATGCGGCCAGCTTTCTCCTGCCCATCTCCAACCCCGCCAACCTGGTCGTTTTCGCTTCGCATCTGCCGCCGCTCGGCGCCTGGATGGGTGCGTTGCTCCTGCCCTCGCTCGTCTCCATCACGGTCACCTTCCTCGTTCTGCGCCTGGTATCCCGCCGCCGTCTGGCCCAGCCGGTCGCGGCCCCGGGAGAAAAGCGCCCCCTCACCCGCGCCGGTCATTTCGCTTTCGCCGGAATCCTCTTCGCCGCCGCAGTCATGCTCGTCGCCTCCGGCTTCGGCATTCCTCTCGGATGGCCCACCCTCGCCGCCGCTCTGCTCGCCATGGCGCTGGTCGCCTCCCAGGATCGCACCGCTCCGTTCCTCGCGATTCGCCACGCCTCCTGGAGCATTCTGCCGCTGGTCGCGGCGCTGTTTATCCTGGTGGCTGCCCTCAATCAGGCTGGCATGATGCACGCCGCGCAGGCAGCGATGGTCTGGCTCGATCGCCAGCCGCGCCACGCCGCTGCGTTTGCCGGAGCCTTCGCCGTAGCTCTGCTCTCGAATGTCATGAACAATCTCCCCGTCGGTCTCGCCGCCGGATCGGCCCTCCGCAGCGCTGGCCACGCCGGCCTGCTCGCCCGCGCCGTCCTCGTCGGCGTCGATCTCGGCCCCAACCTCTCCGTCACCGGCTCCCTCGCCACCATCCTCTGGCTCATCGCTCTGCGCCGCGAGCAGGCGGAGATCACCGCGGGTCAATTCCTCCAGGTCGGCGTCCTCGTCATGCCCGCCGCGCTCGCGCTCACGCTGCTCGTCCTCCGCTAAACCCGCCCTCAGGCGCCCAGCGTCCGGTTATAATCGCCCCTGCGCGCTATGGAGAACTCCAACCCCATCCTCGACGGCCGGCAGGTGCTCGAAGTCACTGACATCATGGGCATCCTGCCGCATCGCTACCCCTTCCTGTTCATCGATCGCATCCTCGAGGTCGAGCGCAAAAAGCGCATCGTCGCCATCAAGAACGTCTCCATCAACGAGCCGTTTTTCCAGGGACATTTCCCAGGCTATCCCATCATGCCGGGCGCCCTGGTCGTGGAATCCATCGCCCAGGCCGGCGGCGCGCTCCTGCTTCCCGAGGTTCCCGACCGCGAGAACAAGCTGATGGTCTTCACCTCCATCGAGCGCGCCAAATTTCGCCGCCCTGTGCTTCCCGGCGACCAGCTCCGCATCGAGATCAATGTCCTCAACTGGCGCTCCCGCGCCGTCAAGATGGAAGGCCGCGTCACCGTCCAGGGCCAGCTCGCCTGCGAAGCCATCGTCATGTGCCAGCTCGTTCCGCGGCCGTCCGCGTCCACCGAGTCCGCGCCTCAGGCGGTGGCGCAGGAGTGAGCGTCCACCCCACTGCGATCGTGGCGCCGGGCGCCGTCGTTCCTGATTCCTGCTCCGTCGGCCCCTGGTGCACCATCGGTCCGCATGTCGTTCTTGGCGAGGACTGCGAGCTCGTCTCGCATGTCGTTCTTGACGGTCATCTCACCGCCGGCGCCCGCAATCGCTTTTTCCCATTCGCCTGCGTCGGCGCTTCGCCCCAGGATTTGAAGTATCGCGGCGAGCCCACCGGCGTCCTTCTCGGCGACGACAACACCATCCGCGAATCCGTCACCATCTCGCGCGGCACCGAAGGCGGCGGCGGACTCACCCGCATCGGCAGCCACTGCCTCATCATGGCCTACACCCACATCGGCCACGACAGCGTCATCGGCGACTACTGCATCCTCGCCAACGCCGCCACCCTCGCTGGCCACGTCATTGTCGAGGACTACGCCACCGTCGGCGCTCTTTGCCCGGTCCATCAGTTCTGCCGCATCGGCCGTCACGCCTACATCGGCGGAGGCACCACCATCACCCAGGATGTCCTGCCCTACTCGCTGACCTCCGCCAAACGCGAGGTCCACGCGTACAGCATCAACAAGGTAGGACTGGAGCGGCGCGGCTTCGACCGCCAGCGCGTGCGCGCCATCCATCACGCCTACCGCCTCCTGCTGGCCTCCAAAATGAACATCGCCCAGGCGCTCGAAACCCTCCGCTCGGAAGGCATCTCCACCCCCGACGTGCAATACCTCGTCGACTTCATCGAGAAGTCCGAGCGCGGCATCATCCGCTAGACGATTCACGGCCTTTTCAAGCCAAATTGTGGAAAACGGAAAAGGTTGCCGCAGAGAACCTGCGCAACCCAAATGCCTATCCGGACACCCTCACCCCGGACATAATGCCTTTAAAATCATTAAGTTGCTGAAGATAAGCCCGTTTGGAGTTTCGGAAGCTCTGTTAAACAAGCCATTAACAGCCGACTGATCTATGGTCTTCCACAATTTTTTCCACAGATCCGCTGCACGGCCAAACACTCCAGCCCGGCGGCCTCTTCGGCCGCCGCCTGGAGCAATTTCTTCCCCTCAAAAAACGGGAGTTTAGTGGGTGGTGGCCGGCTTCTTCGGGGTCGCGTTCGGCGCTGGCGCTGCCGGCACCGGCGCGGGAACGCCGGAATCCGTGTTGTACGCCGCCGTCACTTCCGCCGTAATGTCGGTCGTCGGCTGCAGCCACAGAACCGGGCTGTTTTGCTCGCCGGAATCCAGCACCAGTCCGAAGCCCTTCTCCTTGGCCAGCTTGCTCAGCGTGTTGAACACCTTCTGCCCCACCTGCTGGAACGTCTCCTGCCCATCCGACTGCTCGTCGTTCCGCAGATCCTCGGCCGACCTCTGCAGGCTCTTCGTGTCGTCGTCGATTTCCTTCAGCTTCGCCGCCCGCTCGGCATCCGTCAGCGTCGCGCCCGACGTCTGCAGTTGCTTCTTCAGCGCTTCGATCTTGTCGTTCAGCTGCTGCAGCGTCTGTTCCCGCGGATCGTACTTCTTGCGCAGATCCGCCAGATCCCGCTGGAACTCATTGGTCTGCGCGACCGCCTGCTGAAAATTGATAACGGCCACTTTGGACGTGCCGGTGGCAGCTGTGGAGGCAGGCTTGGCCGGTGCCACTGGTGCAGCCTGAGCAAACGCGGCCACGCCCATCCCGGACGCCAGCACGCAAACGAGAGACAACATACGCTTCATGGATTTCGCAAACTCCTTCTTTTTTCTTGGTAGCCCCATTCCTGCTCTCCGAGGATCACCGGAGCAGGCTGGCTTCGATGGCCGTAAACATTGCGGAAAGTTCGTAAAGCTCAGGAACTTGAGCGAATTATAGGGCCGGGGTGCAGGGTCGTCAAACCAATCCGCTCCCGTCTCGCGCCCCTCGCCAACCTGCCTCCGCCTCCGCGGTAACCCGAATCAACTGCTTGGAACAAGCAGATCGTTAGAACGTCGTGCTCACCGTCAGCCGGAATGTCTTGCTCGGCTCGCGCAGAATGTACAGCCCGTTGTACAGCCGTTCCGATTCCGCGTACGAGAAGTCGCCCGCTCCTCCTGCCGGGAACATGCTCCGCGTGATCAGGTTCGTCCGCGTGAACGAGTCGTACAGTTTCAGCGGGTTGATCGCGTAGTAGACCCGCACTGGCGAGTTGATGATCGGCATCATCACGTCCAGTTCCGCGCCCACGGAATCCCGCGGCACGTAGTTCGTGCCGTGAATCGGCTCGATGATGTGGTCGAACGAAATCTGCTGCCCACCCTGGCAGGTCCCGTTCACGTAATTCGGGCACCCGTACAGCGGCGAGTTCAGCGCGTCGATGCCCTCGGGGCTCTCGCGCAGCTGATTCCGGTCCATCGCCATGTCCATTCCGAAATCGTTGAAGATGTTGAACGCCACCGTCCGCCCGTAGATCGGGATCACGTACTCCATGTTGTTGGTGAAGTTCGTGTCTCCCCCGATCGTCGCAATGCCGTACACCGGCAGCGGTACCTGAATGTTTCCCAGGAGCGGGTTCGTCGGGTCGCGCGGCACCGGCGTTCCATCCGGATTGAGCAGCGTGAATGACACCCGCGTCGGCACGAACCCATACGGCCCCACCGTCCGGATGTCGAACCCGCGCAGGTCTGCCTCGCCTCCGGCCACTGGCCGGTCGAACGGCGGCGCCACGTCGCCGCTGAATCCGGCGATGTAGACAGCCTGCAGGCGCATCCCAAATGTGTTCCGCCCCTGCTTGTTAAACCAGAATCCCTTCACCGGGTCGTACCGCTTGTACTCCAGCACTGGCCGCACGTAGCGCACGCTGCCCCAGATGCCCGCCAGCTGCACGCTCGCTGCCAGCGACTCCCCGGAATGCGGCAGGAAGTTGCTGTCCACGTTGCTCGAGCTGTAGCTGAACAGCACCGAGCTGTTGATGATCCCTTCCAGCGAATTCTGCCCCTGAATCCCGCTGCGGAACGCCAGCGTCGAGAACAGGTTCGTCGACGCCGAGCTGAACGCCCGCACCGACGAGCTGTCCCACGAGTACGTCGCGCCCACCCGCGAGAATCCAAACAGGCTGAAGTGCCGCAGCGGATAACTCACCGACATGCTGAAGCCCTTCCGCGACTGGTCGTAGTTCTGCAGCAGCGAACTCTCCGCCGAGTTCTGATTCGAGCCCGGAGATCCTGTCAGCGAATAGCTCTTCGACGCGTTGTAGTCCGTCTTCTGATCGAAGATCTGGAACCCCAGGTTCAACGGCTTGTTCCGGACGTACGGTTCGTCGAACGAGAAGCCCAGGTTCCGCGCCAAACTGCCCGCGTTCGCCTGCACGCTCAGCGTCTCGCCCAACCCCAGGAAATTGTTCGTCGAGTAGTTCAGCCCCAGGAAGGCGCCCTCGCCGCCGCTCACGCCGCCGTTCAGCCCGATCGAGTTCTTGCCCTTTTCCTGCACCTTCAGCAGCAGGTCCACCGTTCCGTTTTCCGTGTCCTGGTGCGTCTCGGAGTCCTGATCCACCTTCAGCGGATTGAAGTAATCCAGCTGGTTCAGCCGCAGCAGGCTCAGCTCCCACAGATGGCTGTTGTACACCTGTCCTTCCTGCAGCAGCAGCTCGCGCCGGATCACGAAGTCGCGGGTGATCGAGTTCCCCTGGAACTCGATCCGCGACACCGTGAACTGCTTCCCTTCATCAATATTCACGTCCCACGTTACCGTGTGTTTTGCCTCGTCGAAGGTCGGGTTCGGCACCGACGTCATATTGATATATCCCAGCTGCCCGTAGGCCTTTTGCAGATTCTGCAGGCCCTTCCGGAACGCCGTCATGTCGAACCATTCGCCATCCTTCATGTTGAAAATGCCGCGCAGCGCTTTCGAGTTCGACAACATCTTGTTTCCGCTGAAGGTAATTCCCGCCAGCCGGTAGCGCTCGCCCTCCTCGATGTTCATGTGGATGTCGATCCGCTTGCCCTTTTTCGGCCGGAACGTGAACAGCGACAGCCCCGACTCATTCCTCAGGTGCGTGGTCGGCTCGCCCTCCGGGCCCCCGCGCAAATACCCCCGGTCCTCATACGCTGACCGTACCCGCTCCGAATCTTCTTCCAGCTTGCTGGCGTCGTAGGTTCGCGCGAACAGGTTCTCGAGGAATATGGAACGCGGAACCCCGATGGGCCGCAGATTCACCATCGCCCGCCGCAGCACCCGCGAGCTCACGTGCTCGTTCCCGCTGAAGGTGATCTTCCCCACCTTCACCGTCGGCCCTTCCTTCACGTTGAACACCAGGTCCACCGTCGCCGGCGGAATGTCTTTCACCTCGGGACGCACCGTCGCGAACTGGTGCCCGTGTTCCGCCTCCAGCTGCTGGATCACCGTCACCGCGTGCGCAATGCGCGCCGGATCGTACTGGCTCTCCGGCGTCAGCCCCACTTTCTCCTTCTTGTACCGGTCCATGATGTCGGACTCGGTCACCGAGTTCAGGCCCTTGTAGCTGATGTCCCGAATCAGCGGCTTTTCCCGCACGTAGACGTCCAGAACCACGCCCTGCGGCGTGTCTTCCTTCTCAATCCGCACGTCTTCGAAATATCCCGTGTTCCACAGCGAGTTGAAGTCCCGCTCCACGGTCAGCGGATCGTACGGCTCGCCCACGTGGCTGAACATCCGCGCCTTCACCGCGTCCTGCGGGATGCGCCGCGAGCCGATCACTCGGATCTCCACCACGGTATTCGGCTGGCTCGCCGTCGCCTGCGCGCCCGTCTCCGTCGTCTCCTGGCCGGCCGCCGGCGCAACCTGCAGCCCGCCTGCCATCACCACAACCAACACCAGGGCCTGCCCCAAAAAACGGCGCATCTTCCTGCCTGAAACGTGCGGGGAGCCTTGGCTCCAGAAGTTCACGGGAAAAATAGGCACACCCTCACTGCTCAAAATCCGGCAATCTTTGGGAAAAAGCGATTATATCAGCGCGATTCCTGCCCGCGCCGAGCCGGCCCCTCGCTCTGCGCTCCGTCCCGGCTGCTGCGCCTGCCCTTCGGCGGGATCGCAGCTTCTTTCCTTCTCTTCCGTAGAAGCACAGCTTCCTTAATATTGCTTTCAGTCTATCGGAATCGCCCGCGTTCCGGCTGTGGATGCCTCCGCCCTGCGCACTTCCACCAGCACCGAGTAGAACGCCGGCCCGCCGCCCAGGTCGTTCACCCGCTGCGACGTCAGCAGATTCACATTGTGTCCGCCCCCGGAGAGCTTGTTCCAGTTCAGTCGCGACGCCACCACCCCCGGCGGCACGCTCGCTCCTTCCCCATGCGGCACTTTGGCTGTCAGCGTCAGGCTGCCGCGGTCGTTGAACACTTCCACCTCGTCGCCATCCGCGATGCCGCGCGCCGCCGCGTCCTCGCCATGCATCTCCAGCCGGCCCAGGTAGTCCGCTTCCATCTCCTGGTGGCCTTCGAGATTCGCGAACGTCGAGTTCATGTAGTTATCCGCCTTGCGTCCCAGGAACTCCAGCGGATACCTCTCGCTCGCCGGCACGTGCCGCGACTCCGGCGCCGGACGAAACCCCGGCAGCGGATCCACGCCCCGCGCCGCCAGCGCCTCCGAATAAAACTCAATCTTCCCGCTCGGCGTCTCGAACGGCCCTTCCGCAAACGGCAGGAATCGCCCGCCTCCCCGCTCTTCCTCGAACTGCAGCCTTTGCGCGCCGCCCGCTGCCCGCAGCGTCTCCTCGGTCATGCCCTTCATCCACGCAGGTTGCTGCTCCGGCTTCCCCACGCGCAGCGCCTGCGCGATCAGCTCCTCCGCCGAATCCCGGAAGCACGCCTCCTCGAATCCCATTCGCTGCGCCAGTTGCCCGAACAGCCACACATTCGGCCGCGCCTCGCCCAGCGGCTCAATCGCCTGGTCCGAGATCTGCACGTAATAGTGCCCGTACGCGCCCTGAACGTCCTTGTGCTCCAGAAACGTTGTCGCCGGCAGCACGATATCCGCGTAGTCCGCCGTATCCGTGAAGAACTGCTCGTGCACCACCGTGAATAAATCTTCGCGCCGCAGCCCGCGCAGCACCGCGCCCTGGTCTGGAGCCACCGCCGCCGGGTTGGAGTTGTAGATAAACAGCGCCTTCACCTCCGGCTCGCGCAGCTCCGTCAGCGCCTGGCCCAGCAGGATCATGTTCACCACCCGCGCCGGACGCCCCAGCGGGCTCTTGAGCATCAGCTCCGGCCGCTCCAGCGCCTCGCCATCGAACCGGAACGCTCCGCTGGTCGAAAGCTGCAACCCTCCGCCGAAATGCTTCCACGCCCCCGTCAGCGCCGGCAGCATCGCGATCGCCCGCACCGCCGCGCCGCCGTTGTCGCTGCGCTGCACCCCGTAGTTCAGCCGGATCACCGCCGGCTGCGTGGTCGCGTACTCCCGCGCCAGCCGCTCCACGTCCTCCACGGCCATCCCGGTCAGCGCCGCCACCCGCTCCGGCGGATACTCCGCCACGCGTTCCTTCAATTGCTCGAATCCGTGCGTCCACCGCTCCACGTAATCGCGGTCGTACAGCCCATCCCGCACCAGAATGTGCATCATCCCCAGCGCCAGCGCCGAATCCGTCCCCGGACGGATCGCAATGTGCCAGTCCGCCGCCCGCGCCGTCCGCGTCGCATACGGATCGATCACGATCAGCTTCGCCCCGTTCCGCCGCGCCTCTTCGATAAACGGCCACAGGTGAATGCAGTTGCCGTGGATATTCGCCGCCCACGCCACGATCAGCTTCGCGTGCCGGAACGCCTCCGTGTCCGTGCCCATCTTCCGCCCGTACACCGACACCAGCGCCTGCCCGCCCGTTTCCGAGCAGATGGTCCGGTCCAGTTGCGACGCGCCCAGCCGATGGAAGAACCGCCGGTCCATGGAGCCGTAGCCCAGCTTCCCAATCGTTCCCGCATACGAGTACGGCAGAACCGACTCCGGCCCGTGCTCCGCGGCAATCGCCTTCAGCCGCGCGGCAATGGTGTCCAGCGCCTCATCCCAGCTGATCCGCTCAAAGGCATCTGCCTCGCGCCCTTTTTCCAGCGGCCCCTTCGCCACACCCGCGCGCCGCCGCATGGGATACAGCAGCCGCTCCGGCGAGTACACCCGCTCCAGATATTTCGCCACTTTGCCGCAGAGAAAACCGCGCGTCACCGGATGGCTCGCGTCGCCACGCATCCTCGTCGCCCGCCCGCTCTCATCCACCGTCACCAGCACGCCGCACGAATCGGGGCAGTCGTGCGAACAGACAGTATGCACGGTTCTGGAAGCCATAGCTCATTGTAGGGAATATTCCACGAACCCGGCGCTTGGAAAGGGCACCGCTTCACATCTCGCGGAAATGGCCCCGCTCGTCAAAGTTTTGCGTCCGGCCACGACCTTCGGGTGCCCCACCCTTGTCGCCGCGTTTGGCGACAGGGTGGGTGACGAAAGAGGCTTCGTATCAGGTGCGACAGACGTTTCGTATCAGGTCGCGACTCGAACCCAGCGAAACCGCCCCAGGCTTCAGCCCCTGCGCTTTGTATCAGGCACGACCTCACAGGCCGCGGAAAAACTCACGTTTTGTATCAGGGCACGACTTTAGTCGTGCCGTAAACGCCGCTAAATGAGTCCGGCTTTAGCCGCTGCGCGAAGCGGTCGTGCGGAGCGCGACGACGGTAGAAGCCCCAGCCTTTAGGCTGGGGACTGGGCGCACACGAATATTTCGGCCTTTAGGCTCGGCGCCTCGTAGCAGGGCACGACTTCAGTCGTGCCGCAAGGGCCAGGAAAGAAGGGGGGCTTTAGCCCCTGAGGGAGTGCGCCTCGGCATCACCCCTGCCCCGCTCCCGCCACCGGCAGCGTGAACAAAAACGTTGTCCCCGCTCCCAGCTCGCTCTCCGCCCGGATCGTCCCGCCGTGCGCCAGCACGATGTGCTTCACAATCGCCAGGCCCAGGCCCGTCCCGCCCGATTCCCGCGACCGCGCCTTGTCCACCCGATAGAACCGCTCGAAGATCCGGTCCAGATGCTCGCTCGCCATCCCCTGCCCGAAATCCCGCACGGAAAACTCCACCATCCCATCCAGCGCCCGCGCGCCCACCACCACGCGTTTGCCCCCGGCGCCGTACTTCATCGCGTTTTCGATCAGGTTCCCGAACACCTGCGTCATCGCATCCACGTCGGCCAGCACCGGCTCCGTCGTCGTTTCGCCCGCCTCCAGCGCAATCCCCGAGTCCACCACCATCCCCGCCAGCGACTCGATCGCGTCCTCCACCAGCGCCGAAGCCCGCATCGGCTGCACCTTCAGCTTGTGCTCGCCCGATTCCACCTGCGCCAGCGCCAGCAGATCCTCCGTCAGCCGGCTCACCCGCCGCGCATTCTTCAGGATGATCCCCATGAACTCCCGCCCGTGCTCCGACAGTTCCGTCTCATCCTCCAGCAGCGTCTCCACGTAGCCGGAAATCGATGTCAGCGGCGTTCTCAGCTCATGCGATACGTTGGCGACAAAGTCCCGCCGCGTCTTCTCCGCCCGCTCGATCTCCGTCACGTCGTGCAGCACCGCCACCGCGCCGCCATCCGGCGTCGGCGCCGCGCTTACTTCAAACACTCTGCCCGGCCCCGTGGAAAGCGCCCGCCCCGCGCGAATCTGCCGCTCCTTCAGCGCCGTCTCCACGCACTTCAGCACTTCCGGATCCCGCACGCTCATCACCAGCGCCCGCCCCGGGCGCTCCACTCCCGGCGCAATGCGCTGCATCACGGCATTCGTCCAGCTCACCTGCCCGTTGCGGTCCACGGCCACCACGGCTTCCTGCATGGAATCCAGCAGCGCCGCCAGCTCTCGCTGTTTGCTCTCCAGCGCCTCAAACGATCCCTCCAGCCGCGCCGCCGTCGCGTCCAGCGCCCGCGCCACCGCCCCAATCTCGTCTCTGTCCCCTTCCGCGATGCGCGCCTTGAAATCGCCGCCTGCGATCCGCCCCGAAAATTCCACGATCCGCTGCAGCCGCTGCGACATCCGCCGCGCTACCCACGCCGAAACCAGCGTCGCCAGCCCCAGCGACAGCAGCGACGCCAGCAGCAGATCTCGCCGCAGGATATGCAGCGCCCGCTCCTCCTGGCTCGGCGTCATCTGCGCCACCCGCGCTTCCGCGTGCAGCGAATGGTCCACGATGTTGCGGAACGATAGGTCCAGCACCGCCGTGCCCAGGCACAGCACCAGCACGAACGACAGCAGCAATTTGGTGAAGACTCTGCCCGTCACGTGGCCATCCTCGCCGCCGTTGCGGCTCCGGACGTCGTCATGATCGCGCGTCGTCCGCCGACGGCCCGTACATCCCCGGCACCGGCACGTCCAGCAGCCGCAGGTACACGCTCAGCTGTCCCCGATGATGGATCAGGTGGTCCAGAAACACCCGCCGCAGCGCCATCGCCCGCGGCAGCTCCACCATCGTCCGGTCGCCGAACTTCAGCGTCCACGTGCCCGGCAGCTGCGCGTCCGTTAGCCCCACCAGCGCCTGGCGCGCGTCCGCGCTCGCTTTGTCGAAGTGCTCCAGCAGTTCCTTCGTCGACCCCGCCACAAACGGCGTCGCATTCGCCGGCCGCACGAACACGTCCAGGCTGATGATCGACACGCACCGGTTCGGCAGGTCCGCCACATGCGATGCCAGCCGTCCCAGCGTCATCGACTTGTCATGCGGCTTCCAGCTCAGGCTGCCTTCCGGCGTCCGCTCCAGCATCCGCCGGGTGTTCGCCATTTCCTCGTCGAACTCCAGCAGCAACAGCTCCTGAATGGTCATGGCTCCCTCCGGCCCCAGTATGCCTCAGCCTGCCATTCCGAGCGAACCGGACCCGATCGCATTTCAGCTCGGGTGCTGAGCGAAAGCCTGCCCTGAGCGAGGTCGCCGCGGCGACCGAGTCGAACGGGGATCTGCGGTTGCTTTTCCCTCTGGTGCCGTGAAACGCGCCAGCAGGCTATTAGCTCGCCGCCGCCCGTTCCACCGCTTTCGGAATCTCAAAGCGGTATCCCGCCCCCCGCACCGTCTTCAGATACCGCGGATTCTCCGGGTCCGTCTCAATCTTCTCCCGAATCCGCCGCACGTACACGTCCACCGACCGCGGCGTCACGAACCGCGCATCTCCCCACACCGCGTCCAGCAGGTGATCGCGGCTGAAGACCCGCCCCGGGTGCCGCGCCAGGTAATCCAGCAGCCGGAACTCCGTCGCCGTGGTGGTGGTCAGCTCGCCTTTCACCTTCAGCTGCATCGCGCTGGCATCAATCTCCACGTCCTCGAACGCCACCGCCGTCGGCTGCGCCGGCCGCTCAAACCGCCGCAGCACCGCCTTCACCCGCGCCAGCAGTTCCCGCGGCGCAAATGGCTTGGTCACGTAATCGTCCGCGCCCAGTTCCAGCCCCAGCACGCGGTCGTTCTCGCTCGCCCGCGCCGTCACAAAGATGATCGGGACCGTGCTCAGCGACTTGTGGTTCCGCAGCCGCCGGCACAAATCCAGCCCATCGCCCCCCGGAACCATGATGTCCAGCAGAAACAGCGCCGGCGCCTGCCGCTCCGCATCGGCAATGATCGTTCCCGGCGCAGGATACATCCGGGTCTGAAATCCGGCCGCTTCCAGATGATGCTGGATCAGCCGCGCGATATCCGCGTCGTCCTCAAGCACAAACACAGTCTGGCTCAAGCGAGTGGGTCCTTTCCGGCGCCCCGCCTCAGCGGAGCGCTTTCCCCCACAGACTACTTCAGCCAGGCAAACAGAATGCAAATGTTCTGTGAATTCGCCGCCCCGACTACCAGCTACAGGCTCTCGGCTACCTGCTACGGGCTACCGGCCACCGGCTCCCAGCTACCAGCTACCGGCTACCGGCTGTTCTCATGAGTAGAAGTTCTCGAACAGCTGGCTCACCGTGTCATAGCACTCGCACGCTGCGTCTTCCAGCCGCCGGTGATCCAGAATCTGGATCTGCCCTCTCCGGTACGAGATCAGCTTCCGCCGCCGCAGCGCCCCCGCCGCCAGCGTCACCGTCGTCCGCCGCGATCCCAGCATGTCCGCCAGAAATCCCTGGCTCAGCATCACGCTGTTATGCCCGGTCAGGTCCTGCGCCGTCAGCAGCCACCGCGCCAACCGCTCCTCCGCTCCATGCAGCCGGTTGCACGCCGCAATTTGCGACAGGATCATGCTCCGCCGGTGAACGCACCGCTGCACCAGATGCCGCAGAGCCGGAACCAGTTCCATTTCCTTCTTCAGCTCCGGAAACGGCATGCGCAGCGCCTTCAGCTCCACCTGCACTACGCATCGCGTCGGTCCCTCCGACATCCCGCCCAGCAGGTGCCACGATGGGACCACGCCTTCGTTCCCGCACATGCCCACTTCCGCGCTCCGCCCATCCGACATCGACACGATTTTCGATACCAGCCCCGAGGTGATGAACCACGCATACCGCGGCGCTTCGTCGGCTTCGTACAGCACGGTACCCGCCGCAACCGTTACTTCTTCCATACGGGATAACAAGGAATCCCGATACGGCTGCGGGAGTTTTTCGAGCAGGAGATTTTCAACCCGTTGCTGACCCATATCTTCCCTTGCTCCTCGTTGAGCAAGGACAATGCTGAACCCCAGCAAAAAGTCTTTGCCGCAGAAGTTGGTCTTACTTTGGGGTGGCTTGCGACTCTGCGGATTATATGGACTCGTGCCGAATTTTTATGTTCGCTATCAAACAGTAACGTTCGGTATTAGACCGACTACCTTACCGGATAGCGTTTATTGTTCCGCTTGTCCCACCTGCCATTTTTTAGGATGCAGATGAAGTGCCGAAATCGGAGGGCGCATGGCAATTCCCGGATGGCTTTTCACCAGATCAAAGCATCGCCCTCCGAGACGCTTTTTTGGCGGAAATGCGCGTCAATTCATGCCACCCGGCAACCCATCTTTGTCGCCGGGTGCAGCAAGAGGACGGCATGCCGCAGGCAGGGTTGGGGCAACTTTCTCCGGACTGTTCCGGAGTGCTTACTTCGCGCGTAATTTTGCGCTGCCCCGGCTGCCTCGCCCGTTGGGTTGCCGGACCAGCCAGGAAATTGTGGGGATTTTGCTGAATGCCTGCCCGGCCCGAGGTCCTTTGTTTTGGTGCTGATCCCGTCCTCAATCGGACGCGGCGCCTCGTTCTGCAGCCCGTCTTTGACGTCTGCGTCGCCTCCACGCTTGCCGAGCTTGCTTCCTGGCTCCAGGAGCGTCGCTTCCGCGTCGTCGTTTTCTGCCACTCGCTTCCGCTGGAAGACGCCCGTACGGCCCTGGAGTTGATGCACACTCTCCATCCGGAAGCCCGCATCCTCTCCCTCGAGGAAGGCCATCCGCGGCTCTTCCTCCACGCGCCTCATCAGGAGGTACGTCTCGAAGGCCCCGCCGATCTGCTCCGCAAGGTCGCGTCCCTGGCCGGCGTCCGTCTCCCCGAACTGGTCCCTCCGCCCGCCGCTAATACGCCGCGCAACGCCCCGCCTGACGCCGATTAGCTGAGCTGCCTCAGGCCGGCGTCAATGCGCGGGTGGCCCACCCTGGTCGCCCGCTTTTGGCGACCGGGAGCTACTCAATGCGCGTGCCCGTGCGCGTGCCCGTGTTCCTCTTCCACCGCAATCAAACAGCCGTGCGCCGTCTCGCACACCACATGCTCAAACTGCAGCGTCGTGTGGTGGATCCGGAACTGCTCCCGCAGCACCTCGTTGATTCGATCCAGAATCCGGTTGCTCTCCGACGGCGGAATGTCCGCGATGGTCACGTGGCTCGCCAGCGCGTGGCTGTGCGATCCCAGACTCCACACGTGCAGATCGTGCACATCCTCCACGCCCTCGATCTTCTCCAGCGTCTCCCGAATCTCGCCCAGCGACAGCCCCCGCGGCGTTCCCTCCAGCAGAATGTTCAGCGTCTCCCGCACAATCGCTGCCGACGACCAGAGGATCATCGCCGCGATCCCCAGCGACAGCGCCGGATCCACCCAGGTCGCGCCCGTCACCAGAATCGCCGCGCCGCCCGCAATCACCGCCGCCGTCGACAACGTGTCGCCCAGCATGTGTATAAACACGCTGCGGATGTTCACGTCATGGCTCGCCCGCCACAGCATCGCGGCAATCGCCCCGTTCATCGCCACGCCGGCCGCCGCCACGTAAATCATCGTGCGCGGTTCCACCGCCGCGGGCCGGCTCAGCCGCCCTACCGCATCCCACGCAATCCAGATCGCAATCCCGATCAGCGTCGCCGCGTTCAGAAACGCCGCCAGCACCCCCGCTCGCTGGTACCCGAACGTCTTCTGCTCGTTCGCCGGTTTCGCCTGGAACCACACCGCTACAAACGACAACACGATCGCCAGCGCGTCCGACGCGTTATGGCCCGCCTCCGACATCAGCGCCAGCGAGTGCGCGTGCAGCCCCGCCGCCAGCGTCAGCACCACATAGCCAAGCGTCGCAATCAGGGAGAGACGCAGAACCTTCTGCATCGACCGCGTATTCGCGCCGTGAACATGCATACAGATTCAGTGTAAAACCGCCGCGGTCGCGCGTGGCGCGACAACGGTAGAAGCCCCAGCCTTTAGGCTGGGGACCAGATGCGCAGGAATATTCCGGCCTTTAGGCTCGGCGCCTCGTACCAGGCATGACTTCACAGCCTGCGAACAATCCCCTGAGAAAGAGGCTTTGTATCAGGGCACGAGTTTACTCGTGCCGTAACCGGCGCAAAGTGAGTCCGGCTTTAGCCGCTGCGGGAAGCGGTCGCGCGTAGCGCGACGACGGTAGAAGCCCCAGCCTTTAGGCTGGGGACCAGGCGCGCAAAACATTTCGGCCTTTAGGCTCGGCGCCTGGTATCAGGCATGACGTCAGAGCCTGCGAACAATCCTCTGAGAAAGGGGCTTTGTATCAGGGCACGACCATTGGGTGCCCCACCCTTGTCGCCGCTTTTGGCGACAGGGTGGGTAGCACAAGCGCTTCGTATCAGGCACGGCTTCGCAGCTTGCGAACAATCCTCCGAGAAAGGGGCTTTGTATCAGGGCACAATCTCGGATGTCGCGCCACAGCCTCCGCGCCGTGGGCACGATTCGTGCGCCGGAGGCGCAGTGGTGATTAGCCCAGCACTTCAGTGCTGGGAAGGCGCGGCTCGGAAGACGAGTCCCGGAGGGACGACGCTGCGAACCCCATCGCATCAGACCACGACTTCGTCGCTTGCGAACAATCCCCCGAGAAAGGGGCCTTGTATCAGGGCACGACTTCAGTCGTGCCGTACAGCTACCTCGCCGCCAACGCCGGCGTCTGCGTGGGCGTGCCCCGTGGCGCCGCAATCATCCGCAGCCCGCTCCAGTTCTCCGCCACCACAATGCTGTTTTCCGGGCGCCGCACGTCGTACCGCACCGAGCACGGAAATCCCGGCCGCAGATCCTCCGCCTTCACCACGTCCCGCAGAGCGGCCACCTCCTGCGAGCACTCGTACGCCACTCCGCCAATCTCATATTGGTAGAGAACGAACCGGACTTCCCCCGCATCCTGCCCGCCCGCAACGTCCAGGATCGTCCCGTCGATGATCCGCCCGCTGCGCACCAGCAGCGCGCGCCGTTCCCGCTCCATCTCTTCCTCGCTCGGACCGCGCCGCAGCATCCGCCAGGCGATCACGCCGCCCGCGCACGCCAGCGCCAGCGCCGCCGCGCCCGTCCAGCCCGGGTGCTGCAAAGGAAATTCCTGAAGCCCGTGCTGCGCAGCGACAAACGGAAGCGAAATACGGCGAGGCAGAAAAAACATCATGAGGATCCCGAAAAACCCACCTTCAATACCTGCAGCATAGCTCACTTTCCGCCCCTTCGCGGCCCGCTTTTATGCACCTTTCGCGCCCGGTCATCCCGTTTTGCAACCCAGCCCCTGCGCTATACTCAAAACAGACATGTTCGATCGCCGATTTGCCCAGACGGCCGCGCAGAGCGGTCGTTTTTCCTTCAGCGCGAAACCTTCCCCCGCCGCTTCCGCCCGCCCGCGCGTCCGCTCCACCACCGTCCTCTGCGTCCGCCGCGACACCGCTGTCGTCATGGCCGCCGACGGCCAGGTCACCATGGGCGAGGCGGTCTTCAAGCACACCGCCAAAAAAATCCGCCGCCTCTATCAGGACAAGATCCTCGCCGGGTTCGCCGGCTCTACCGCCGACGCGTTCTCGCTCTTCAGCCGCTTCGAAAACAAGCTCGAGCAGTACGCCGGCAATCTCGGCCGCTCCGCTGTCGAGCTCGCCAAGGACTGGCGCACCGACAAGATGCTCCGCTCGCTCGAGGCCCTGCTCGTCGTCGCCGACCTCTCGCAGACCTTCCTCATCAGCGGCTCCGGCGACGTCATCGAGCCCGACGAAGGCATCGCCGCCATCGGCAGCGGAGGCTCCTACGCGCTCGCCGCCGCCCGCGCTCTCATGGACAATACCGATCTCGGCGCTCGCGAAATCGCCGAGAAGGCCCTGCGCATTGCCGGCCAGATCTGTATCTACACCAACGACAAAATCACCATCGAAGAACTCCACGCCTAAACCGTAACCCGTAACCCCTACACCCTATCCGTTATGGCCATCTATCTCCCCGGAACCGCCGAAGAACAGGAGCTCTCCCTCGAAGAGCTCACTCCGCGCGAAATCGTCGCCGAGCTGGACAAGTACGTCGTCGGCCAGAAGGCCGCCAAGCGCGCCGTCGCCATCGCCCTGCGCAACCGCATGAGAAGGCAGAAGCTCACTCCCGATCTCGCCGACGAGATCATGCCCAAGAACATCATCATGATCGGCCCCACCGGCGTCGGCAAAACCGAGATCGCCCGCCGCCTGGCCAAGCTCACCAACTCGCCCTTCCTCAAGATCGAAGCGTCGAAGTTCACTGAGGTCGGCTACGTCGGCCGCGACGTCGACTCCATCGTCCGCGACCTCGTCGAGATCGCCATCGACATGGTCCGCGAAGAAAAGCTGGAAGAAGTCGAGGACCGCGCGGAAATGAACGCCGAGGAGCGCCTCCTCGATCTCCTGCTTCCGCCGCCCCCCACGCCCGCCCCAGCCGGTTCGTCCCCCGCCGGAACCACCCCCTCGCCCATGCAGGTCGAAGGCAACACCATCACTCTCCCCGCGCCCGGTGGAGACTCCCACAACCGCACCCGCGAGAAGCTCCGCCAGCAGTTCCGCGAAGGCAAGCTCGACGACCGCCAGGTCGAGATCGACGTCCGCGAGAAGGGCATGCCCTCCTTCGAAATCATCTCCAACCAGGGCGTGGAGGAGATGGACGTCAACATCCGCGACATGCTCCCCAACATCTTCGGCCAGCGCACCCGCAAGCGGAAGATGAAAGTCTCCGACGCCTTCGACTACCTCGTCCAGGAAGAAGAAGGCCGCCTCATCGACATGGATCAGGTCACGCGCCTCGCCGTCGAGCGCGTGGAAACCTCCGGCATCGTCTTCCTCGACGAGATCGACAAAATCGCCGGTCGCGAAGGCGGCCACGGCCCCGACGTCTCCCGCGAGGGCGTCCAGCGCGACATCCTCCCCATCGTCGAAGGCACCACCGTCAACACCCGTTACGGCATGGTCCGCACGGACTTCATCCTCTTCATCGCCGCCGGCGCCTTCCACGTGTCGAAGCCCAGCGACCTCATCCCCGAGCTCCAGGGCCGTTTCCCCATCCGCGTCGAGCTCCAGTCGCTCACCGTCGAGGACTTCGTCAAAATCCTCACCGAGCCCAAGTCCTCGCTCGTCCGCCAGTACACGGCGCTGCTGGAAACCGAGGGCCTCAAGCTCGAGTTCACTCCCGAGTCCATCCAGGAGATGGCCCAGTTCGCCTTCCAGGTCAACGAGTCCACCGAGAACATCGGCGCGCGCCGCCTCCACACCATCATGGAAAAGGTCCTCGACGAGATCAGCTTCCTCGCTCCCGACCTCACCCGTGCTCCTGCCAAAGGCGGGCAGAATAACGGAGGCACCCTGGTCGAGCTGGCCGCGGTCGGCGAAGGCACCACCGCCCCCCTGCCCATCATCGAGCGCGAAACCGCCAGCGGCTCCGAGAAGGTCGTCGTCATCGACCCCGAGTACGTCCGCCAGATGGTCTCCAGCATCGTGAAGAACCAGGATTTGTCGAGATACATCCTCTAGGGCCTTGCTGTCGAGGCACCAGCCTGATCGGTGCTGTCATTCTGAGCGAACGGGGCCCCGAACGTTGTTCAGTTCGGGGGTGGTGAGCGAAGAATCTGCGGTTGTCGTTCCGGCTCTGGCATCTGGATTTCACGCCCCCTCCGCCCCCGTCGCCGGCAGCCACAGCAGTTCCTCCCCAAACGGCAGCATCACCCCGCAGTTCCGGCTCTTCAGCATCCCCGGATCGGACGCCTCGATCATGTCGAGCGTGAAAATCTCCGGCCCAATCGCCGCCACCCGGAACGGAACCTTGCTGTACACGGCCCTCGCCAGCTCCACCAGCCACTCATCCACTTCCTGCGTCCACGGCCGCCCCACGTCGCCAAACGGATACCGCCCCAGGTCGTAGCAGCGCCCCAGCCCCGCAATCGGCAAAAAGAAGATCAGCCAGTTGTGGCTGTCGCTGATAGCGCAGCCGCACGGAGCGTTCTTCCCGCCCGGCAGATGCGCGACGCCGTTCAGGTGCCCGGTCAGCAACTCCGTCGTCACCAGGATGTCCGAAGCATCGAGCCGCGGGTCCGCGTCGGGGTCGAACTCTCTGTCTTTCCACACCCCCGTCACCTGCGGCAGCGCCCACAGCGTCTGCGTGGCTTCCACCCAGTCGTAGCCGTCCGGGAAATCCATCAGGAGTTCGTAATGCCCGTCAAGCCAGTCGCGTTCCTGCCAGCGTGCCATGCGTATCCCAGAGTATCCGCGCTCCCGCGCCTTCGGCCAGCGAACTTTTCCTCTCGCCTGTCCGAATTGCGCTTATAACAAAAGAGCTGTCATCCTGAGCGAAGTTTGGCGCGCGCAGCGCGGCAAACGCAGTCGAAGGACTTGCATTTCGGTTTCGCCATGGCCACCACCATCAAATCCTTCTGCAAGATCAACCTCGGCCTCGCCATCGGCCCGGCTCGCGCGGACGGTTTCCATTCCCTCACCACCTGCTACCAGACCCTGGCCGCCCACGACCTGGTCACCGTCGAGGCCGCCCCCGCCCCCCATACCGCGATCCAGATCACCAGCACCGACCCCCGCGTCCCCTGCGACCACACCAACACCGCTTGGAAGATCGTCGATCTCGCCCTCCGCTCCCTCGGCATCACCGCCCGGGTAGCCATCCACATCGACAAGCGCCTGCCCGTCCAGGGCGGTCTCGGCGCCGGATCGGCCAATGCCGTCGCCGCCCTTCTCGCCCTCGAAGCCGAGCTGGCCCGCCACGGCCTCGCCCCGCTGCCGGACCCCGAAAACCTCCGCATCGCCGCCCTCGTCGGCTCCGACGTCCCGCTCTTCCTCATCGGCGGAGCCGTCCTCGGCGTCGGCCGCGGCGAAGAGGTCTACCCCCTCCCCGACATCCCCCCCACCCAGTGCGTCCTCGCCCTGCCCGAGATCGGCGTTTCCACCCCCCAGGCCTTCCGCGACTGGGACGCCCTCCACGCGCCCACTTCGCAATTGACCCCCTCCACCCCGTCCGATAAACTAATACCGTTGAGTCGAGCCTTGGCTTCGGCGTTTTCTGCCAGGCCTGCTGCGCACTCCTCCGGTGTCTCCGCTTCGGGCGGAGACCAGTTCGAGAGCCCTCTTCTCGCGCTTGTCCGAACCGGGATGGAAAACGACTTCGAAGAAGTCGTCTTCCGCCAACATCCCTCTCTCGGAACAATCAAGCGCTTGCTCGCGGGCTCCGGCAAACCGGGCGAGGACGCGATTTGCGCGGTGCTCTCCGGCTCCGGATCGGCCCTCTTCGGCCTCTACGGAACCCGGGAAGCCGCGGCGGCTGCGGAAGCCAGGCTCGCACAATCCGGCATTCGCTCGCTGCGGACCCAAACCCTCCCCCGCGACGAATACTGGAAGGTAGCATCGGGCTGTAGCATCGGGCTGTAGCCCGATGAACAATGAATCAAAGATTCGGAATCTCCGGGGCTTTAGCCCCTGAGGGCATCTCGAGAACGAAGTTTTTGTATCAGGGCACGACTTTATAGCTCACGGAAAACGCTCCGGGACCGGGGCTTTGTATCAGGGCACGACTTTAGTCGTGCCGTAAGGGCCGTAAAATCTCCGGGGCTTTAGCCCCTGAGGGCGACTGGGCGATCGACTAATGGTAGGTCAAGTGCCTTTGGAGCACTTTGTCCAGGTTCGAATCCTGGTCGCCCAGCCAAACTTCGCAGCAGTCCACGCCGGCGCCAACCGCGCCGGTCAACCGCAGGGCAGGAGCCAGAGCCAACCAGCTGGAGGATCTTGTGAGCACGACGGAGCAAAAGCCAATCGCACTCCCCACCAACGGCAATGCAGCCGACGAAAGCCAGAGCGACGAGACCCGCCCCGGCCAGCCTGGCGCGCGCCCCAAAGAGGGCGACGGCAAAACCAAACCGTCCGCCCGGCGTTCTCGCGTCTCCAGTGAGGATCGCCGCTTCAAAATCTTTTCCGGCACCGCCAATCGCCCTCTCGCGGAAGCCATCTGCGAGCACATCGGCGTCAAGCTCGGCGAGACCAAGATTCAGCGCTTTGCCGACGGCGAAGTCTACTTCCAGCTCCTCGAGAACGTCCGTGGCGCCGACGTCTTCGTCGTGCAGCCCACCTGCTTCCCCGTCGACCAGCACCTGGTCGAGCTGCTCATCATGATCGACGCCTGCAAGCGCGCCTCCGCCGGCCGCATCACCGTCGTCATGCCCTATTACGGCTACGCCCGCCAGGACCGCAAAGACCGTCCCCGCGTCGCCATCTCCTCCAAGCTGGTCGCCGACCTCATCACCGTGGCTGGTGCGCACCGCGCGCTCTTCATGGACCTGCACGCCGCCCAGATTCAGGGCTTCTTCAACATCCCCGTCGACCACATGTTCGCCAGCCCCGTGCTGGTCAGCCACTTCCGCGAGCTCAACCTGCCCAACCTCACCGTCATCTCGCCCGACGCCGGCGGCGTGGAGCGCGCCCGTCACACCGCCACCAAGCTCGGTTGCCCCATGGCCATCGTCGACAAGCGCCGCACCGACATCAACGTCACCGAAGTGATGAACATCATCGGCGCGGTGAAGGGCCAGACCTGCATCATCGTCGACGACATCGTGGACACGGCCAGCACCCTCGTCAAAACCGCCGACGCCCTGCTCGAGCAGGGCGCGCTCGCCGTCTACGCCTGCGCCTCGCATGCGGTGCTTTCCGGCCCCGCCATCGAGCGCATCGCCAACTCCCGTCTCGAGCAGCTCGTCGTCACCGACTCAATCCCGCTGCGCGACGAGGCAAAAGCGCTTTCCAAGATCAAGGTTCGTTCCGTGGCCGGCCTCATGGCCGCCACCATCGAGAACATTCACATGGAAACCAGCGTCAGCGCGCTCTTCAGCTGACCGCAACCAGGAACTAGTAACTAGCAACTAGCGACTAGCGACTATTAAAACGCCAACCGCGACGAGGATCAGTCCTCTCGCCGCAAAGGGAGTGAGAGACCAGCAACTAGTAACTAGCCACTAGCAACTGTTCCTCATGCCCGAAAGGAAAACCAAATGATCACCCAGGAAACCGTCACTGCCGTCGCCCGCGAGGGCAAGTTCAACAAGAATGCGGCGCGCCGCGTGCGCGTGGCCGGCAAGATTCCCGCCGTCGTCTACGGAGCCGCTAAGCCCGCCGTCGCCGTCGAGGTCGATCCCAAACAGATTCAGCGCATCCTCCACTCCGAGGCCGGCCACAACTCCATCTTCGATCTCCAGGTCGGCAGCGACACCGCCAAAGCCATGATCGTCGACTGGCAGTACGAGCCCATCAAGGGCAAGCTCATTCACATCGACCTCAAGCGCATCGCGCTCGATAAGCCGATCCGCGTCGAAGTGCCCATCCATCTCGCCGGCCTGCCGATCGGCGTCAAAACCCAGGGCGGCATCCTCGATCAGATGCTGCGCGAAATCGAGCTCGAGTGCCTGCCTGCCGACATCCCCACCCACATCGATGTGGACGTGTCGGAGCTCGCCTTCGGCATGGTGCTCCGCGTTTCCGGTCTGCCTCATTCCGGCAGCCTCCGCTTCATCACTCCGGAGGACACGCCGGTCGCGCACATCACTTCGGTCAAGGAAGAAGTGGCTCCCACGCCGGAAGCCGAAGCGGCTGCGGCCACTGAGGCGCCGGCCGAGCCGGAAGTCGTCAAGAAGGGCAAGCAGGAGACCGCCGAAGGCGCGGCTGCCGCTCCCGCTCCCGAAAAGGGCGCGAGCGACAAGGGTGGCAAGAAGTAAGTGGGCGCGTTTCTGGTCGTCGGTCTCGGCAACCCCGGCATCGAGTACCAGTTCACGCCCCACAATGCGGGGTTTTTGGCGATCGACCGCATCGCCGAAAGTTACAGCGTGGCCGTGGCCAACCGCCGCTGCCGCGCGCTGACAGCAAAGGTTCGCATGGCCGGCCACGATGTCATCCTCGCCAAGCCGGAGACCTTTATGAACCTCAGCGGGATTTCCGTGGGGGCGCTCGTCGACGAGCTCGAACTGGAATTCGTCGACAACTCCCCCCGCAACCTGCTGGTGCTGTACGACGAGCTGGATCTGCCTCTCGGCACGCTGCGCGTTCGCGAGCGGGGCAGCCCGGCCGGACATAACGGAGCGCGCTCGGTGGCCGGAGTTCTCGGAACCGATGACTGGGCGCGGATTCGCATTGGAGTGGGCCCGGAAGCGGGCGCTCCGGAAGGCATGCGGCGCGGGAAGGATTACCTGCTCACGCCCATGAGCAAACGGGATTTGGTTGCGCTCGATCCGGTCCTCGACCGCGTCGCTCGCGCCGTGGAAACGGTGGTCGCCCAGGGCATTGGCGCCGCCATGAACGAGTTCAACCGCCGGGACGAAACTGGCCCAGCGGAATCATAAGGGCCCTGCGCAGCAGGGCTGCGGTAGAAGCACCGGGCTTTAGCCCGGTGAATAAAAGTCAGGAATTACTCGGGGGCTTCAGCCCCGGAAGGCATGTTGAGTACGAAGGCTTTGTATCAGGGCACGACTTTAGTCGTGCCGTAAGGAACAGGAAATCAACGGGGCTTTAGCCCCTGCGAAATCGGAAGCGAATTTGCCGGCCCGCGAGGCCGGAGGGAAAGAGAAGCAAATCATGCAGCGTTTCTACGAAGTAATGTTCATCGTCCGCCCCGATGTGGGCGACGAAGATCTCGACAAGCTGATCGCCGGCTTCGAGCAAACCGTCACCAGCGGAGGCGGCGCCGTCCGCTCCAGCGAAAAGATGGGCCGCCGCAAGCTCGCCTACGTCGTTCGGACCTTCAACGAGGGCAACTACGTCCTGCTCACCATCGACGCCGACGGCGTTCTGGTGGCCGAGCTGGAGCGCCGCCTTCGCGTCTCCGAGCCGGTGATCAAGTTCATCACCGTGCGCATGGATCAGGAGGACAAGCGCCTGGCCAAGATCAAGGCAATCCGCGCCACCCGTAAAAAGCTCAGCGCCATCCCGGCTGAGCCCGCGCACCCTGCTCCAGCTTCTGAACCGGCTCCGGCGCCCGCGGAATCCGCCACCCCCGCCAGCGCCTGAGGGTCGGTCGACCGATGGCTCCGCGCAGCGGAGCTGCGGTAGAAGCACCGGGCTTTAGCCCGGTGAACACAGCGCGGGAATCATCGGGCTTTAGCCCCGGCTTCCCGCAAAAAGATTCAAGGCCGGCTCGCCGGCCGGAAGGAAAAAAGAAATGCCTGACGAAACCAACACTCCTGCACCACGTTCTGACTCCCGCTCCGAAGGTCCCGGAGGCCGCCCCGGTGGCCGTCCCGGCGGGCCCGGCGGCCGCAAGTTCTTCCGCCGCAAGAAGGTCTGCAAGTTCTGCACCGAGAAGATCGACGCCATCTCCTATCGCGACGTCCGTCTCCTCCAGGGCTTTGTGGCCGAGCGCGGCAAGATCGTGCCGCGCCGTCTCACCGGTGTCTGCCCCGAACACCAGCGGCGTCTCGGCCGGGCCATCAAGCAGGCCCGCAACATCGCCCTGCTGCCCTTCGCCGCCGGATTCTAGCGCGGGCTGCTGCATTCTGCTGGCCGCTTTATCCCTAACCGTTTTATCCCTGGCCGCTTTACCGCTGCCTCCAGGAGATTCGCCATGGAAGTGATCCTCAAGGAAGACATCTCGAACCTCGGCCACCGCGGCGACGTCGTCAAAGTCGCCGACGGCTACGGCCGCAACTACCTCCTGCCGCGCAAGCTCGCCATGGAGGCCAACGCCGCCAACAAGGCCGTCATCGAGCAGATGAAAGCCTCCGCCGTCCGCCGCTCCGCCAAAGAAAAGGCCGAGGCCGAGCAGCTCGTCACGCAGCTCAACACCCTCGCGCTCGTCTTCACCCGCCGCGTCGGCGAAAGCGACCATCTCTTCGGCTCCGTCACCTCCTCTGACATCGCGCAGGAGCTGGCCGCCAAGGGATTCACGATCGACCGCCGCAAGGTCCAGCTCGACGAGCCGCTCAAGTCCACCGGCGAGTTCCACGTTCCCGTGAAGCTCCACCGCGAGGTCACCGCGCACGTCAGCGTGACGGTGAAGGGCGAAGAAGCCCCCGCCGAGTAACGCCACGGCAGCTGGCAACTAGCAACTAGGAACTAACAACTAGTCACTGGATCCGGGTGCCCCACCCTTGTCGCCCGTCTTTGGCGACAGGGTGGGATCCGCGCCGCGTGCCGTACCCGATAACGCTCATCCGGCACAACCCCACGTGCCGGAACCGGAGTCCGCTGCCGGGTACCCCACCCTTGTCCGAAGGACAGGGTGGGTTCTGACAACTACATGTCTCCGTGTCCTCTGTGGTGAACGGAAACGCCTCCCTCACTGCGCGCATGTACAATCGCTTCCGCCCCCACAAGGAGGGGGAGATCCCCATGCGTATGCTGCTCAGAGTCTCCATCCCCGTCGAAGCCGGCAATGCCGCCGCCAAAGCCGGAACCCTCGGATCCACCATCGAGCGAATCCTCTCCACGCTCAAGCCGGAAGCCTCCTACTTCTTTGCTGACGACAACGGAAACCGCTGCGGCGCCGTCATCTTCGACATGACCGACTCATCGCAGGTTCCCGCCGTCGCCGAGCCCTGGTTTCTCGCCTTCAATGCGCATATCAAGCTCCAGCCGGTCATGACCCCGCAGGATCTCGCCAAAGCCGGCCCCTCCATCGCCGCCGCCGCCAAGGAATACGGCAAGTAAGGCATCCATCCGCTTCCCGCGTCTGCCCGCCCAGGGCGGATGCGGGAGGTCGCTGCTTCAACCCCTTGCCTTGTGCCCTCGCCCCCGTCCACCGCGCCTGCCCTTCCTGCCCGCCCTACCCCTCCTCAAGTGAGAAGATAGAAAGCAGGGTTCGCCTCACGGTCCCGCCTATGCTGAAGGTCATCTCCACACACGTCTTCCTCAACCACCGCCTGCATCCGGGCCTGCTCGACGTCTTCGCCCGCACCGGCGCCCAGGGCGTCGAGCTGTTTGCCGCCCGCCAGCACTTCGACTACACCAGCCGCCCCGACGTCCGCGATCTCGCCGAGTGGTTCCGCTCCAATCCCATCGAGCCCTTCTCCATGCACGCTCCGCTCTACGCCGACACCGAGATGGGCCGCAGCGGCGCGCCCGCCGTCAACGTCATCCATCCCGACAAATCCCGCCGCATCGACGCCATGGATGAGATCAAGCGCGCCCTCGAAGTCGCCGAGCAAATTCCCCTCCGCCATCTCATCCTCCATCTCGGCGAGCGCGACGACACCTGGGGCCTGCGCGCCCTCGAGCACTCCATCACCGCCATCGAGCATCTCCACGCTTTCGCCGCCCCGCTCGGCGTCCGCCTGCTCGTCGAAAACCTCGAAGGCGAAGTCGCCACGCCCGCGCACCTCATCGAGATCCTCGCCAGCGGCCATTTCACCGATCTCGGCGTCTGCCTCGACGTCGGCCACGCGCATCTTGGCGACGGCGTCCCCGCCGCGCTCGAAACCCTGCATGATCGCATCCGCTCCTCGCATCTGCATGACAATCACCGCGACAAGGACGCGCACCTCTGGCCCGGCGACGGGACCATCGACTGGGACGCGACCCTCGGCGGCCTGAAAGCCGCACCGCATTCGCCCGCCGGCGTCCTCGAGATTTCCTACAGCCTGGGCGAAACCCTCGATTCCTTCGTCGAAAAGGCCTATAAAGCTCTCGAAAAAATGGACCAGGCGCGTGCTATCGCTCCTCAGGAACAAGAATCCCAATGACTGAGTCAAACGTAACCGTAACTGCGACAGAAGCTCCTCTTTCCACCATCGCCCGCATCGGCGAACACGAAGGCCAGTCCGTCACGCTCCACGCCTGGCTTTACAATCTGCGCGAAAGCGGCAAGCTCCTCTTTCCCATCTTTCGCGACGGCACCGGAACCATCCAGGGCATCGTGCCCAAAGCCGCCGTTTCGCCCGAAGTCTTCGACACCATCAAAACCCTCACCCAGGAATCCTCCGTCATCGTCACCGGCAAGGTTCGCGCCGATAAACGTGCGCCCGGCGGTTACGAATTAGACGTCGAGCACATCCAGGTTCTCCAGCGCGTCCCCGAAGACGCTCCCTACCCGATCTCCCTCAAGGAGCACGGCACCGATTTCCTGATGGAACACCGCCATCTCTGGATTCGCACCCCGCGCCAGGCCGCTATCCTCCGCATCCGCGCGGAAATCATCAAGGCCGCGCGCGACTTCCTCGACGACAACGGCTTCATCCTCACCGATCCGCCCATCCTCACGCCCGCCGCCTGCGAAGGCACCAGCACGCTCTTCCCCGTCGACTACTTCGGCGACGAAGCCTTCCTCACGCAAAGCGGCCAGCTCTACATTGAGAGCACCGCGCTCGCGCTCGGCAAGGTCTACTCCTTCGGCCCCACCTTCCGCGCGGAAAAGTCCAAAACCCGCCGTCACCTCACCGAGTTCTGGATGGTCGAGCCGGAATGGGCCTTCGCCGACCTCGACGACCTCATGGGCCTCGCGGAGAACTTCATCAGCTTCATCGTCGATCGCGTCCTCACCCGCCGCGCCGCCGAGCTCAAAACCATCAACCGCGACATCGCGAAGCTCGCGAGCATCAAGCCGCCCTTCCCGCGCCTCCGCTACGACGAAGCCGCCGCCATGCTCAACGAAGCCCACGCCAAAGGCCTGCTCGAGCAGCCCTTCGAGTACGGCAACGACTTCGGCTCGCCCGACGAAACCTACCTTTCCTCGCAGTTCGACCGTCCCGTGATGGTCCATCGCTATCCCGCCGCCGTCAAAGCCTTCTACATGGAGCCGGATCCCGCCGACCCGAAATATGCGCTCTGCGTCGACGTGCTCGCGCCCGAAGGCTACGGCGAAATCATCGGCGGCTCGCAGCGCATCAGTTCCTACGAGCTCCTGAAACAGCGCATCGAAGATCACCAGCTTCCCATCGACGCGTTCCAGTGGTATCTCGATCTCCGCCGCTACGGTTCGGTTCCTCACTCCGGCTTCGGCATGGGCATTGAGCGCGCCGTCGCCTGGATTTGCTCGCTCGACCACGTGCGTGAGACCATTCCCTTTGCCCGGACCCTGAATCGCATCTATCCCTAGCCGGCCAGAGCCGGCACGTTATGCCGAAAGTCACACCCATCCAGCCCGCCACGGCCCATCCTGGCGGAATTCCCGCACCGGTGGGCGGCGTGCAGACCATCCCGCCGCGCAAAATCAAGATCATCGGCGTCCCGCTCGATCTCGGCGCCTCGCGCCGCGGCGTCGACATGGGACCCTCCGCCGTGCGCGTCGCCGGACTCGAGGCGCGCCTCGAAGCCCTCGGCCACATCGTCCGCGACGGCGGCAACATCAGCGTTGCGCTGGCGGAAACCAAACGCTCCGGCCACCAGAGCGCGCATTACCTGAAGGAAATCACCGAAACCTGCGCGCGCACCGCCGACGTGGTCGCGAAGACGCTCGCCGAAGGCATGACGCCGGTGATTCTCGGCGGCGATCATTCGGTCGCCGCGGGCAGCGTGTCGGGCGTTGCGGAATACTACCGCCGCCAGAACCAGAAAATCGGTCTCATCTGGATCGACGCGCACGCCGACATCAACACCCCCGAAAGCTCGCCCAGCGGCAACGTCCACGGCATGCCCGTCGCCGCCATCCTCGGACTCGGCCCGGAGCCGCTCGCGAACATTGCCGGCTTCTCGCCCAAGGTCGATCCGGAAAACGTCGTCCTCGTCGGCGTCCGCGACATCGATCCCGCGGAGAAGGAAAACATCCGCCGCGCCGGCGTCACTGAGGTCTACACCATGCGCGACATCGACGAGCGCGGCATGCGCACGGTCATGGAAGAGGCTCTCCGCGCCGCCGGCCGAGGCACCGCCGGCTATCACGTCTCGCTCGACATGGACTGGATCGATCCCGAGGACGCGCCCGGCGTCGGCACGCCCGTCCGCGGCGGCGCTACGTATCGCGAGGCGCATCTCGCCATGGAGATCATCGCCGACCACGGCCGCATGTTGTCGCTGGAAGTCGTCGAGGTCAACCCCGTCATCGACGAGCACAACCGCACCGCCGATTTAGCGGTCGAGCTCATCTCGTCGGCCTTCGGCAAGAAAATTCTCTGAAATTTCGCGCCCCTTCGGTGCCGCTGCTGCCGACGACGATTTGGAGTAAGTTGTCGCGAGGGGGGTACCCCCCATGACGGCGAGACAACTTTCGGTGTTGCAGGGATGCAAGTTAGCGGTGTTGACGGCCTCGACAACAGGGGTTCGGGCTTCGCTGACGATGCGACGGCTTTGAGATCGGGGATGTCGTCGGAGCTGCAGGTGGGTTTGGGCTGATCGGGGTGGAGGCGGCAGTACTCATCGCGCTCGCGGATGCAGCGGGCGCAGGCCTGCTGCCACTTGCCCTGCGCGCCGGGGCCACGGCACCAGGATTCGTCACCATAAGAACATTTGCGTTCGGATAGCGGCGGGAGAGCGTCGCGACGGTCGGCGTCGAGACGCAGCTCGAGCATTTTCTTTTTGTAGCCGTCGTCGGGCAGGACTGCGCCGCTGTTGGCCTGTTCGCTGACGTTGTCGAGATCCTCCTCGTTGAGCCAGCCGGATTCGGGCATGTCGGCAGGAGTTTCCGGTTTGGGACGACCGAGGCGCTCACATTCCTGCTCATAGCGGAACTTGTCCCAGCTCCAGACGGAGTCGAAGCGCCCGGGGGCGGCGGGCGCAAATTCGGCGGGGCCGAGGAGTTCGCCTTCGGGCGACTCGAAGACTTCGGTGACCGGCTCGACGGGCTCGGCCTTGACGGGCTGGAGGCGCGCGGGGCGCGGGAAGGTCATAGCGGCGACCTGCAAGGCGTAGAGGATTTTGCCGGCGCGCCAGGGATCGATGGTTCCGGCGAAGAGTCCCTGAGTGACCTGGGTGCTGACGAGCTGGACGGTCTCGGAGTTTTCGATGAGAGGGACGACGACCTTGAGACCGGAGGGACAGATGGGGTGGCGGTGCTTGCCGTGCTGGTGGCAGAAATCCTCGCCAATGAGGGGGTTCTGTTGGCACGGACGGCCACTGACGGTGAGGTAGCGGCAGCGGCGGCGGTCGCCGCGGGCGGTGCCGGTGGGTTTGGTGATTGCCAGCATGAGTTCCTTTCGGGAAGAAGACAGGGGTTACGGGTTACGGTTTACGGGCTAGAACGGCGCGGCACCCGGCGGCTACCGGTTCACCACAGAGGACACGGAGAGCACGGAGAAATGCCTTCGGGAAAAGGAAAAGGCCGCGCAGGGCGCGGCCTTTCTCGATTTCCAATCTATAAGTTCAGTATATCAAGTTGGAAGAATTAGCCCGCCAACTTTGTTGGGGCGGATGCCCTTTGGAATGAAGGACAACACTAAAGTAAGGGGTTGACAGGGTGGGGCAGGGTTTAGGGGTTTAGGGGATAGGGTGCAGGGCGGCGGTGGCGGGTTGAGGGCAGTGGCTTCCCACATCTGCCAACTTCGGGCAGATGTGGGGCACCCAGCACACGGCTACGGTCTGCCCGGTCGACCCTTCAAATCCCATAGGCCTTATGAACGACGGTCGCCCCCTCGATGCCGGCGACGGCCTGTTTGACATATGCGTACAGCGCCTGAACGTCCGAAACCAACGGCTCCAGAGTGCCAGCATCGCAATGGACCAGAGCATTACGCATCGCTCGGAAACGGCGAAAGCTGGCCATATCGAATTCCCTCCGCACCTTGTCGACGGCCCTCGCAATCAGCCGCGCATCGGCTAGAGCGAGCCGGACCGCCTCGCCACGCTCGTCGTCACTTGCTCGCTGATCCTCCTGGAGCAGATCCAGCCGTCCCGTGACCGCAACGGCAAGTGCGAGACAGAGCTGGATCAATTGAGAAAGCTTCCGCGGTTCTGATCCCCTGTAACCCCGCACTTCGTATTCCCGGAGCCGAGTCTTGGCGGACTCTTCGACGGCCAACCAGCAGAAAAGGATACTCGCACGAAGCAGGAGGCCGCGTTGCCTGCGTCCGCCCGTTGTCTCTGGCAGACCCTTCGCGGAGCACAGCAGCTGATAGGCGTCGTCGAGATGTGTAGAGACAACTAGCTTTGCCAAGTCGTTCCCCCGCCGCCAAGCTCAAGCGAGTCCCCTAGACCCAGATTACCCCTGTGACAGGCCGAGTGCCTGGTGTTGGGTGCCGGGTGCTGGGTGCCCCACATCTGCCCGGTTTTGGCAGATGTGGGAGGCCAAGGACCCAAACGCGGAACTTCAAACCGACGGTAATCTTGACGCGGAGAGTGCCTCTTCTACCCTCGACGTATGACTTGGGGACTGGTCCGGTATCAGCAAAACGGAGATTTCCATTTCCTGACGTTTAGCTGCTTTCATCGCAAGCCGTTCCTCGGATCGGCTGCGGCGCGAGAGCGATTTGAGCGCTCGCTGGAACGGTGCCGCGTCGTCTACGACTTTGTCGTGATGGCGTATGTCGTGATGCCGGAGCACGTGCACCTGCTGGTGACGGAGCCCACGCGCGGCACGCTGGCGCGAGCGATGCAGGCGCTGAAGGTTTCCGTGTCGCGGTTATCGCGGGAGCGGCCCTTCTGGCAGGCGCGCTATTACGATTTCAACGTGCTCACCGATTGCAAACGGATCGAAAAATTGGGGTACATCCACAGAAATCCTGTGAGACGGGGCCTGGTCGCGAATCCTGAAGAGTGGGCGTGGTCGAGTTATCGATATTACCAGACGGGAGAAATGGGTCGGGTGACCCTCGAAACGTGGTGGGTTCCCCCGGAGCGGCCCAATTAGGATTGTGGCCTCCCACATCTGCCAACTTCGGGCAGAGCCGTTCGGCTTCGCTCAGGCCAGGTTGGGGCACCCGAGATTCTGTTTCGAGTGTGGGATGGCGGGTTGAGGGCAGTGGCTTCCCACATCTGCCAACTTCGGGCAGAGCCGTTCGGCTTCGCTCAGGCCAGGTTGTGGGGCACCCGAGATTCTGTTTCGAGTGTGGGATGGCGGGTTGAGGGCAGTGGCCTCCCACATCTGCCAAAACCGGGCAGAGCCGTTCGGCTTCGCTCAGGCCAGGTTGTGGGGCACCCGAGATTCTGTTCCTATCGCACCACAATCACCGCCAAACCCATTGGGGGGATCTCGATCGTCAGTTGGTGGTTGCGGACTTCGATGCCCTCAGGTGAGCCGAGCTCTGACGCCTTGCGCAGGGCGGCAATCTGCGCGGGCGTGGGGTACTGCGGGCTGCCCATCTGCTTCCAGACGGCGAGGGTGTCGCCGTGGGTTGCGTCCACACGCTGGACTTCGGCCCAGGCGCCGTCGGGCACCCCGGTCAGGTCGAAGGTGACGGTCTTCGCCGGGCCGGCCTGGGCTGAGCCCGTCGAGTCGGGATTCGACCCCGGCTCCACCAGGTTCCACGCGGCCAGCACCAGGGTGCCGTCGGGGCGGCGCGTCACCAGCGCTTCGTCCTTCGGCGCGGGCAGGCGCGTGTCGCCCAGCTCGTGCAGCAGCGCGAACGCGTCGTACGCCGGCTTGGGAATGCCGTCCTCAGCGACGATGCCGAATCCGCCGTAGAAGGGAGTCTTCTTCACGCCCTGCTCTTCGAAGACGTCGGAGAAGGACCAGTAGGACATCATCTGGGTCATGCCGTCGCACTGGCTGATGGTGTCAGCGAGCCACGGGCCCATGTAGATGGAGTCGGTGATCTTCTGCTCGTTGTCGTAGACGGCGTTGAACTCACTCCAGATAAGAGGGATCTGCGGGCGCGCGGAGTGGAGGATCTGCTGGTGCACCCGGTCGACGGCGACGCAGACCATCTGGTGCGGCGCGATCGGGCGGTTGTCGTGGAAGACGTTCTCGGCGGTGTCGTTGCCGTAGACGTGCGTGGAGACGAAGTCGAGCGGGACGTGGTTCTGCGTGGCGTGCTGGATGAAATCGCCGACCCACGCCGCCTGCGCGGTAGCCGGTCCGCCGACACGGAGGCGCGGACTGACGGATTTGAGCGTGCGCGCGGTGTGGTCGTAGAGCTCGTAGTAGGTTTGCTGCGCCGGCTTGCCTGCCCAGAAGTCGAGGTTCGGCTCGTTCCAGACTTCGAAGTACCACTGCGAGACTTCGTCGATGCCGTAGCGATCGACGAGGTGCTGGGCGAAGGCGCGCATGAGGGCGTCCCACTTCGCGTAGTCATCGGGCGGCGAAGAGATGGGCCGATACCAGAACGCCTGATACGTGGGGTGAGCGACGAGCGCTTTGGGCATGAAGCTGATTTCGACGAAGGGACGAACGTGATTGGCCAGCAGCGCGTCGTAGATGTGGTCGACGTCAGTCCAGTTGTAGACGGGGTTGCCCTGCGGATCGACGGTATAGACACCGTTCTCGTCGTCGAGGATGGCGTGGAAGCGGACGTAGCGGAAGTCGGCGGCCTTCTTCACCAGGCGGAGGTCGGTTTGGTATTGCGCGCGCATGACGAGGTTGGCGCGGCCGGAGCCGAACATCTGTTCCCAGAAATGCGGGAAGGGGGTGCCGGCAGCGTGGGCGTCGACGCGGATGGTTTCCTGCTGCTGCGCGCGACCTGGCGCAGCGAAGAGCGCGAGCGCGGCCGCGGCCAGAACGAAACCGGTGCGATTCATCGTGGGGCTCCAAAAAGAGGATACGGAGGAATTCGGCGAACGACGGGACCCAGCACGTGCCGCGATCTCCCGGAGAAAAATGCGGAGGGCATTCCATTGAGGAACGCCCTCCGGTGGACGACTTCAGGAGGGAACTAGAAGCTGAAGCGGGTCTGCAGTTGCACGGTTCGGCTGCCGAGCGCTCCGCAGGAGACGCCGAAGTCATGGTTCACCGAGCCGATGGTGCCGTCCGGATTCGCCTGGCCGAGATAGGTGTCCATGCAGCCGGTGTTGATGTTGGTCTGGTTGAAGAGATTGTAGGTATCGACGCGGAAGTCCCAGCTCGCGTTCTCGCCGAGGATGCGGTTGTTGGGCAGCCCGAAGGACTTGGTCAGGCTGGCATCAACGTCCCTGTATCCCGGGCCGGTCAGGCTGTTGCGCTGAATGCCCGGCATAGGACCGGGGGCGGTATTCGGGAAGCTGGGCGCCTGAGTGTAGGCCGGCGCGGTAAAGTACGTGGTGCCATTGCCGCCGAATTCAGGATTGGTGCCTGCTGCCAGCCCCTCGAAGTTCTTGTTCGCGGTGCTGGTGCCGTAGCCCTTCATGAGGCTCGCCGGCCGCAGCGAGTAGTAAGTGCCCTGCATGTACACGCCGTTGGTGCCGTAGGTCGGGTTCCAGGGGAAGCCGCTGTCGACGTTCCAGATGCCGCTCAGGGTCCAGCCGCCGACGAGCTTCTCCGCCGCGGAATGGCCGCTGAAGAAAACCGGCTGCCACAGGCCGAAGAGCTTGAAGGCGTTGGCGACGTTGTAGTCGGAGCGCCCGTAGGCGGCGTGGATGTCGTACGGATAAGGATCTTCGGAGTAAGGTCCGGAGTTCTCGTCCATCGCCTTGCCCCAGGTGTACATCGCCTCCGCCTGGAAGTGGTGGTCGAAGTTATGGTTGAGCGTGGCGACCATGGCGTTGTCGTTGCCGTTGCCGGCGTTCTCGTAGTAATCGATGAAGTTGACTACGGGATTCTGCGCGATGCCCGCCTGGGCGGCAACCGCGTTCCAGATGTTCTGGACCAGCAGGTGCCGTAATTCGCTGCCGTCATAGCCGAGGCTGGCCACGGTGCTGAAGGGCAGTTGGTAATCCGCTTCCAGCGAGTAGTGGTAGTTGGTGATGGTCCGCATGTGCGCGGGGAAGGCGGTCACGCCGGTGGTCCCGGTCAGCGGCAGGTTGGCGCTGCTGAACGTGGTGATGGCGGCGGGATTGGGCGGGTAGCCGAAGATCGAGTTGGGGCTGGTGGCTGTCTGATACAGAATGCCATTTCCCGCGCAGCTGGGATTGGTGGTATACGGATAGCCGCAGTTGAAGGAGGCGTTGACGGCGTTGGGCGGATTGCCGAAGCCGTTGGCGAGGATGGCAATTTCGTTCTCGTTGTAATTGATGCCGAAACCGCCGCGGAGGACGGCTTTACCCTGGCTGCTCAGCGGCTGCCACGAGAAGCCGATCTGCGGGCCCCAGTTGTTCTTGTCCGCGGTGGCCAGATTGCCGCCGACTCGGATGTTCATGCCGGTGAGCGCAGCGGAACCGGCGCCGAACTGCACCACGTCGAGGTTGTTCTCCCTGGAGAAATACGGGGCGAAGTAGGACCAGCGCAGGCCGGCATTGATGGTGAGGTTGGGCTTGATCTTGTAATCGTCCTGCACGAAGAAGCCCCAGATGCTGGTGCGATTGTCTTCGCGGTTGGCAAAGGGAAGGCCGCTGGAGTGATCGAATGTACCGCTCTCGTGGAATGGAGCGTCATTGGCGAAATCCCAAAGGTTGTGGAAGTTGAAGGCAGGCCGCGAGGCATAGATGGGATTGTTGAGGTAATAGAGGCGAGTCCAGTCGCCGCCCATTTTGATGTTCTGCTTCCCGATCACCTTGGTCAGGACATCGTTGTAGCTGTAGGTCCACTGGTTGAGGTTGCTGGGGCCGGGCGCGCCGAAGAACTGGATCCCCGCGCTGCCGATATTGTCGATGTAATCCGAGGGCAGACCGAACGGCTCCTGGGGGTTGGTGGCCACCTCGTTCCAGCGCCAGCCAGCGGCGTTGGCGCGCGCCTGGTTGAGCAGCGTGGGCGAGAAGGTGTGGTTCCAAATGAGCGAGAACGCATCGTTGACCACGGTGTGGTGCCACAGGTTCGCAGCGCGGACGGGGCCGTTGAAGTCGGTGGTGCTGACCGGTTGCCAGTAGATGGCGAAGGTCAGGCGGTCCTTCCGGGTAACATCGGCATCCAGGCGCCCGTTGTACTGGATCTGGGAGGTGGTAGTGGGATTGACGGCGTTGAAGAACGCGATATCGGGGACCGTGTCCAGCCCGCCGCCGACGCCGGGCGTGCTGGAGTTGCCGCCATAGGTGAGGTCCTGATTGCCGACGCCGGAGGTGATGGGCGAGCCAATGTCCAGACCTCCGGATTCGGTATTGCAGTTCACGCCTTCTGTCAGGCCAATGGAGGCGCAGTTCGGGCCTGAAGTCGGCGTGGCGGTGATCATCGTCGCACCTTTGGCGACGCCTTCACCGGGATAAGCAAGATACTTCTTCGCAATCGGTCCGGGGCCGGCTCCGGAGTCGAACTGCGAGGTTTCATACCAGCCCTGAGAAGTGTTGCTGGCGGAAGAGGGGCTGGTTTCGACGTTGAAGAAGGCGAAGAGATGATTTCTCCAGAGCGGGCCGCCGACGCTGCCGCCGTAGTTGTTGAAGCGAGCGTCGTAGCGGTTGACGCCGCGCGAGGCTGCCCGTTCGACGTTGGTGCTTCCAGTTCCGGGTTTGTTGGAGCCGACACCGTTCCAGCGCTGGAACGCATTCAGACCTGGGCGGGAGGCTTTGAAAAAGAGGCTGCCGTGCACGTTATTCGTGCCGGATTTCGTGGTGACCTGCATCTGCGCGCCGCTAAACCGGCCGTCCTCGGCGTCGTAGCTGTTGGCGACGACGTGCATGCTCTCCACGGAGTCTTCGCTGGGGGTGATGACTGACGTCCCGCCCCAGACAGCACTGACTGTGCTGATGCCATCGATGCTGATGCTGTTCGTTTCATACTGGCCGCCCATGTCCTGAATCTGGGGGCCGTTCTCGGTCTGGAAGATACCGGCCGAGCCGCCGCCGCTGCCGCCCGGACCCTGATTGCCGGGATTGTTAAAGCTGCCGCCACCGCTGCCCTGCGCCCCGTTGCCGAATACGCCGGGGGTGAGCTGGGCCAACTGGAAGATGTCGCGGTTGAAGGACGGCATGTGCTGAATCTCGCTGCTCGAGATCGTCGCGCTAAGGGTGGCCGTCTCTGTGGGGAGCCCGCGGGTGACAGCCGAAACCGTCACCGTCTGCGTGGTCGCTCCCACCTCCAGCTGCAGGTTGAGCTCATTGGCCTGCTCGGGAATGATCTGCACATGCGCGAGCACTTTGGTCTGGAAGCCTGTCATGGACACGGTGAGTTGATAAGGCGCCGGGGGCAGCGCGTTGAAGACGTAGATTCCCGCGCTGTTGCTGGTGACTGTCTGCTTATAGTTGGTCGCCGTATCGACCAGGGTTACGGTGGCGCCGGGAACCACCGCACCGGAAGAATCGGTAACGGTGCCGGTGAGGGATGCGCGGAACTGCGCGTGCAAGGCAGGGGTGAATCCAATGAGCAGCGCGGCGAACAGCATCAGGAAGCTGAGGCTGCGGTACATCCTTTTTGCTGTGCCGATCTCGATTGCGTCCCGCTGTGCGCGGAGGACTGCTGGAATATGTCTTTGCATACTGGTCTCCTCAAAAAGAACAACTGTCCCGGAACCTTGCCGGGATGATCCCGCCTGGCGCGGGGATGCCTGACTGCAGAAACTCGGGTGACCGGGGATGATGCCGCCGGCCGGGCACAATCGGTTGCGCCTCTTTGCGCAAACGGTTGCGCTACGTCTACGATGGGTATCACCCCCGGAGTTTGGCTGTCAAGGCTTTGGGGCGCAAGGGGTTCCCGGAAAGGAAACCGGGCGCTCCGCACCAGCGGCGTTTTCCTGCTGCGCGAGAGAGCGTTTACCGGAAATTGCGGGCCCGGCAGTTAGGATGGTGGCTGAATTCTGTTCGCGTGGAGCGTTCCCGGATGAAAGGAGCCCGCAGGGCGAAGGCAATGTCCAGACCAGACGGCTCGGCAGCGAGCGGGCGACGCAGCGTTGGGCTGAAGGAACTGGCCGCCCATCTGGGGCTTTCCCAAACCACGGTTTCGCGGGTGATGAACGGCTCGGCAGGCGCCTTTCGGATTGCCGCCGAGACGCAACAGCGCGTATTGAAAGCCGCCGGGCTGCTGAATTACGAGCCGAACTCTTTTGCGCGCGGGCTGCGGAGCAAGCGCAGCTACACCATCGGCGTGATGGTGCCGGAGATCAGCGAAGGCTACTCGGCGCTGGTGCTGGGCGGCATTGAAGACACGCTGCTGCAGGGGGAGTTTTTCTACTTCGTGGTGAGCCACCGGCACCGGCCGGAACTGCTCGAGGGGTATCCGCGGCTGCTGCTTTCGCGCTCGGTGGAGGGGATCATCGCCGTGGATACGCCGATCCGCGAGCCGCTGCCGGTTCCGGTGGTCTCGGTGTCAGGGCATCGCCACGGGCGCGGGCTGCTGGCGATCGAGCTGGATCACCTGAGCGCGGCGGAATTTGCGCTGTCGCACCTGCGCGATCTCGGCCATCGGCGGATCGCGTTCATCAAGGGCCAGAGCTTCAGCTCCGACACGCGGCCGCGGTGGGAGGCGATTCGGAAAATTTCGTCGACGCTGGGGCTGCGAATTCATCCGGAGCTGGTGGTGCAGCTGGAGGGCATGGAGCCCGGCTCGCGGCCCGGCTACGACGCGATGCAGCGGCTGCTGGCCGGTGGCCATCGCTTCACGGCGGTATTTGCCTTCAACGACGCGTCGGCGATGGGCGCGATTACGGCGCTGCACGAAAAGGGGCTGCATGTGCCGCGCGATGTTTCCGTGGTGGGCTTCGATGACATTCCGAGCGCCGCGACCATGCACCCGGGGCTCACGACGGTGCGTCAGCCGCTGCGCGAAATGGGACAAACGGCGGCGGCGAGCCTGCTGCGGCTGATTCGGGACGGCGCGGGCGAAGCGCAGCAGCCAGCGATTCTGGTGGCGCCGACGTTTGTGAAGCGGCATTCGACGGGGAAGGTGGGGACGGCGTAGCAGCCAGCGGCCAGCAGTCAGGGACAAAGCTGCTCTCCCACATCTGCCAACTTCAGGCAGATGTGGGGCACCCGGGTTTATTTCGCTCGATTGGGTCTATTGGGCCACGACGTCCACGGCGACGGGAACGTTGCGCGGGGGGAAGCAGGTGCTGTTGTCGCAGGCCTGGTAGCGGAGCGATCCCTGGATGAGGTGATTGCCGCGCTGGGCGACGATCCGCATGCCGACCACGATCTCGCCGGTGTAGACGCTCAGCTTCTGCGAGGGCGCGGCGGGAAAGGCGTAGGGCGATCCGGCGGGAAACTGCACTCCGGTGATCTGCACGCCCGAAGGGGCGGACGCGTTGAGGTCGGTGCGGATGAGGCTCTTCTGCAGCGGCGTGTGCGAGTTGATGTGCAGGCCGTTGGTGATGCGGAAGTGCATCTGGACGGTGTACGGCTTGCCCGCCTGCACCTGCACCTGCTGCGGATAGAGGAAGCGGACCATGGGCGCATTGGCGGGTGAGCCGGAGGTTTGCCACGGCAGCTTTTGCGCGGGAGGCGCCAAGCCGCCGACGGCGAGCGCAGCCGCAGCCAGGGCGGCCATCAGGATCTTCATGACTTTGCTCCGCTGCTCATCGCTTTCTGGATGTCGCTGACGATTTCATCGCGAGGCGCGAGACCCACGGTGGACGCCACGATTTTGCCGTTGCGATCGATGAAGAAGGTGGTGGGCAGGGCGTCGACGCCGCCCCAGGAGTCCGCGATGGCATTGGCGTCGAGGAGCACCGGGTAGTTGATGTGCATGCTCGTTGCGAAGTCGCCGATTTCGCGCTTCTGGGTGAAGAGCTTCGCCGGGTCGCTTTTGTCCAGATCGTCGGCGGAGATGCCGATGATCTGCAGACCCTGGCTGGCGTACTGCTTCTGCAGGTCCTCAAGCCAGGGGATTTCGAGCTTGCAGGGGCCGCACCACGTCGCCCAGAAATCGACCACCATCGGATGGCCTTTGAAGCTGGCGAGCGAGACACTTTGTCCGTGCAGGTCCTGGAGGGTGAAGTTCGGCGCCTGCCGGCCATTGAGCGGGGTGGTCGACGCGTCTTCGGAGTCGGCCATCTCGGCGGGCGTTGCATCCGAGCCCGGCGGAGCGTTGGCGGGGACGAGGAGCATCTGCTCGCCCTGCATGCGCGTGCGGTCGCCGAGGCGGCGATGAGCATAGTTGATGATGCCGGCCGCGATCATGAGCGCGAGCGCGACGACCATCGCCGATAAGACAAAGAGATTGCGGCGCAAAGGAGTCCTGCCTTCCGTACCTTTATTTTACCGGGACGGGCCGGCGCGGGATGGTAGCATCAGGTGTTTCAGACGATGAGCGCCGATCACACACCGTCGCGGCTGGTGCGCATGGAGGCGGACGCGCTGCTGGCCCTGGCCGAGCGGCTGGAAGGCCCCATGGCCGGCGATTTCGAGCGCGCCGTGGAGCGGGTGCTCCAGTGCGGGCAGGCGCGCGGGCGCATCGTGGTAACCGGCATGGGCAAGAGCGGGATTGTGGCGCAGAAGATTGCGGCCACGCTCTCCTCGACCGGCAGTCCCGCGCTGTTTCTGCATCCGGCCGAGGCCGTGCACGGCGACCTGGGCATGATTGTCGAGGGGGATCTGGCGATTGCGCTCTCCGCGAGCGGCGAGACGGAGGAGATTCTGCGGCTGCTGGCGACGCTGAAGCGGCTGGGCAACACGCTGATCTCGTTTGTGTGCGACCTGCAATCGACGCTGGCGCGGGCGAGCGACGTGGCGCTGGACTGCTCGGTTCCGGCGGAGGCGTGCGGGCTGGGGCTGGCGCCGACGGCGTCGACCACGGCGATGCTGGCGCTGGGCGATGCGCTGGCGATTGCGGTTTCGCTGCGCAAAGGCTTTCGTGCCGAGGACTTTGCGGCGCTGCACCCGGGCGGGAAGCTGGGCAAGCGGCTCTCGACGGTGCGGCAGCTAATGCGCGCGGGGGAGGAGATTCCCCGCGTGACTCCCGAGACGCCGATGAAGGACGTGATCTACGAGATGTCGCGCAAAAAGCTGGGGATAACGACCGTAGAACGCGACGGGCGGCTGGCTGGGATCATCAGCGACGGAGATCTGCGGCGGCTGCTGGAGCACGACGGCCCGGACGGGCTGCGCAGGACGGCGGGCGAGGTGATGAATGCGTCGCCTAAGACCATTGCTGCCGGAGAGTTGGCGGTGCGCGGCCTGCACACCATGGAGGAGAAGAAGATCACTTCGCTGATTGTGGTGGACGCGGAGGGGCGAATCGAAGGGGTTCTGCACCTGCACGATTTGTGGCGGACGGAGTTGATCTGAGCTGCCAGCGGCCAGCAACCAGCAGCCAGTTGGAGCTTTTGGGCGGCAGGCTGCGTCTAATGAGGCATAGGATGGATGCCATGCGGCGGGTGCTTCCAGTCGCGATGCTGTCTGCTCTGCTGGCTGTGATGCCGGCGGCCCTGGCGCAGCGCGGAGCGGGCCATGCCGGCTCCGGCGGCTTTCGCGGCGGATCCAGCGGTTTCCACGGTGGCTTCTCCGGTTACAGCGGATTCTCAGCGCCGCGATCCTTTGGACAATTTGCTGGCAGTTCGCCTCGGGTGTATGGCGCCGCTCCTCATGCGTTTGCGGGGGCGACGCGCTACGGCATGACGGCGGGCAGGCTGCCGGTGTACTCGGCCGGCGTATCGGTCGGGAGCAGTGGCGCAGCGGCGGGGCGGCGTTCGTGGCGCGCACGATCGCGATCGTTATCGACGCGGATATCGCGGTTCCGCGTACCCGTATGGCTATGCCAATTCCTGGGAAGTGGTGCCGTGGAATATTGGGTATTCGGATTTCAGCGGCAATGACGAGGACGTGAGCGCCTCACAGCCCGCAAGTGAAACCGATACGGAGCCCGAACCCGAAGCGCCGGAAAACAGCTACCGCGCAGATTACGCGCCCGCGCCGGCGGTTGCGGCGGCGCCCATCGCGCCAGAGCCGCAGCTGACGCTGATCTTCCAGGATGGGCACACGCAGCAGGTCCGGAACTACGCTCTGACGCAGGATGCGCTGCTCGATCTGGATCAGGCGGATTCCGGGCGGGTCGCGCGGATTCCGCTGGCCAGTTTGAACCTGCCCGCCACGGAGAAGGCCGCGCAGCAGGCGGGGCTGGACTTCACGCCACCGGCTTCCTAGTCTCTGTTTCGCCTTTCCCTTCTGCACGAGCGTATGCTGAATCGATTGAGTACAGGGGGATTCTATGCGTTCTCTTCTGCGGACGGGGATGGCTTGCGCGGTGGCGGCGGGGATGGTGGCGGGAAGCGGCGCGGGCGCGCAGCAGGCGACTTCGCAGGCCGCGCCGGCAAACCAGAATTTTCGCGTCGCGGTGTACATTCCGGTGAACATCGTCGAGCGGATGGCGAGCGATCCCGCGTGGTTGGCGTCGTCGTGGAAGCAGATCAGCAGCGGAGTGCACGTCGATAAGGTCTACATCGAGACGTACCGCAGCCGGAACATTGCGCCGGACGCCGCGATTGAGGCGGTGAAGAAGTTTTTTGCGGGCCAGGGCGTGCAGGTGGCGGGCGGCATCGCGTACAGCGACCTGGATCAGGGCCAGTTCACCTCGTTCAGCTATACCAATCCCGCGGATCGCGCCTATGTGAAGCACGTGGCGGAACTGAGCGCGCGGCACTTCAACGAGATCATCCTCGACGACTTCTTCTTCAACAACACGAAGAAGGCTTCCGATATTGCGGCGAAGGGCGATCAGAGCTGGACGGCGTTCCGGCTGAAGCTGATGGATGAGGTTTCGCGCGATTTGATCGTGGGTCCGGCGCGCGCCGTGAATCCGAAGGTGAAGATCATCATCAAGTTCCCGAACTGGTATCCGTCGTTCCAGGCGAACGGGTACGATCTGGCGGTCGAGCCGAAGATCTTCAGCGGCATTTACACCGGCACGGAAACGCGCGATCCGGTGATCACGGATCAGCTGCTGCAGCAGTACGAGAGCTACGAGATCATCCGGTACTTCGACCACGCGGCACCGGGCGAGAACGGCGGCGGCTGGGTGGATACGTTCAGCATTCGCTACGTGGATCGCTATCCGGAACAATTGTGGGACACGATGCTGGCGAAAGCGCCGCAGATCATGCTGTTCGAATACACGCTGCTGCTGGAGCCGGCTCCGGCGGGCAATCGCAACGCGTGGGCGGATTTGCCGACGAGCTTCGATTACGACCATCTGTTCGGCGGGAAGACGCCGGACTTCGCCGCGGTGGCGGGCAAGGCGCTCCAGGGAATCGATCCGGTGATTGGGAAGCTGGGCAAGCCAGTCGGCGTGGCCGTGTATCGGCCGCTGAACTCGACGGGCGAGGATTTTCTGGCTGACTATCTGGGCGAAATCGGGCTGCCGGTGGAGATGGACGCGCAGTTCCCCACGAAGGCAAAGACGGTGGTGCTGACGGAAGCGGCGAAGCACGATCCGCAGATCCTGGCAAAGATTAAGGCGCATCTGATGGCGGGCGGCAATGTGGTGATCACCTCAGGATTGCTGCGTGCGATGCAAAGCCAGATCGCGGAGATTTGCGAGTTGCGCGATACGGGCGAGGAGATGAAGCCCACCGAATACTGGGGCGCGTACGGCGCGGGGAATGGCGCGCATCTCGGCACGTCTGAGCCGCTGCTGACGCCGAAGATCGAATTCTTCACGAACGACGCGTGGCCGCTGATCCGCGGCACGGCGAACGGCGGCGCCGCGCCAATCCTGCTAATGGACAGCTACGGCAAGGGTGCCCTGTACGCGCTGACGATTCCCGACAACTTCAACGATCTTTACGCGCTGCCGCAGGGCGTACTGAACGCGCTGCGGCACTATCTGGGCGGAGACCTGCCGGTGCAGCTGGAGGGGCCGAGCCAGGTGAGCCTGATGGAGTACGACAACGGGACCTTCGTGGTGGAGTCGTTCCGCGACGCGCCGGTGTCGATCCGGGTGGTGGTGGCGGGCGCGGGGAAGCAGATTCGGAATCTGGTGACGAATGAAGTGGTGGCGGCGAGCACGGTGCCAGAGCCGAAGATTGCCGGTTTTCACAACTCCGCACCTCCGGGGCCGCCGCGGAGCAGCTTCGAACTGACGGTGCTGCCGCACAGCTATGCGGCGTTTGCGGTGGAGGCGGCGCATTAAAGTTAGTGGCCTCCCACTTCTGCCAAAACCGGGCAGAAGTGGGGCACCCGGCGAGACGGCACGTTGAGGGTTGTGCCCTCCCGCTTCTGCCAAAACCGGGCAGAAGTGGGGCACCCGGCCAGCCAACCCACCCTGCCGCGCAAAGGAGGCGCGACAAGGGTGGGGCACCCCAGCTATCAGGCGTTTGCGGTGGAAGCGAGCACGCGGCGGTAGGCGGCATAGACGCCCTCGAAGACCGCGTCCCACGAAGCAGCGAGGGCTTCGCGGCGCGCCTGCCCGCTCATTGCAGCTCGCAAAGCGGGATCGTCGAGAATTCGGGCGATCGCGGCAGAAAAATCGTGGTCCGCGGCGACGAATCCGGTGCAGCCATCGCGCACCAGGGACTTCGGCCCGCCGTCGGGCGTGACCACCGCGGGGACGCCGGAGGCGAGCGCTTCCAGAACAACGTTCCCGAAGGTGTCCGTGTGCGAGGGAAAGACGAAGACATCCATGCCCGCGTAGGCGCGCGCCAGCTCTTCGCCGCGCAGCACGCCGAGAAATTCCGCGCGAGGCAGGTGGCGCCGCAGCCAGGCCTCCTCGCTGCCCTGGCCCACGACGCGGAAGCGGAAATTCCGATGGCCGCGCTCCTCGAGTTCCTTCTGTATGCGCGCGAGCAGAGCAATATTCTTTTCGACGCTCATACGACCGACGAAGCCGAGGACGAAATCCGTGTCTCCGGGCGCGCGGTCGCGGCGGCGCGGAGAGAAGAGCTCCGCGTCGATGCCGCGCTGCATCAGGTGGCAGGGTCTGGCGGTTTTTTCTTCGAGCAGCCGGCAGAGGTCCGGATTGGGCGCGAAGAGCACGCACGCCCGGCGATAGAAACGCATCATGCGCCAGAGCGCGAACTGCTCGATGCAGCGCGCGCCGGCATCGGCAGCCGTCTTCGGCAGCCAATCCAGCAGCCAGCGGGAGCGTGAAGCAGCGTATTCATGCACGTTGGTATGCCAGGAAGCGGCGAGGGGGATCCGGTAGTGCCGCGCGAGCCGCGAACCGAGCCAACCCAGTTCGCTGGGGCCGGTGATGTGAATGACCTGGGGGCGGAACTCGCGCAGCGCCCGCGCGATCACGGGCACGTGCCGAATCCAGGCCGGGTCGAAACGCAAATCCTTGTCCAGGGGAACCGAGAGCAGTCCGCGCGGCAGCTCCAGGGTGGTAACACTGCCTTCCGTTTGCAGCCGTTCGGGCCGGTTGCCGGCGCGCGCGCACAGGAAGGGCAATCCGCGGCGCCGGGCGAAGTCCTCGAAGTGGCGCGAGGTATGCGCCACGCCATTGATCTCGTGAAAGGAATCAGGAAAATAGGCAACGCGCGTCAACGCGGGAAGCGGCACCGAGGAATCGTGAACGAGGCGCCGGTACAGCCGATTGTGCGCGGCCGCCTCAGGCAATCGCGTCCTCACCCAGGGCGAAGCGCAGCTCGCGCGATTCGCTCCAGGCGAGGCGCAGGCCGTCAGAGACCGGTCGAGTGCCCATGAGCAGGACGGATTTGATCACAAGATTGAACAGGTTCGGCGCCTGTCCGTTGGGCCATAACTGGCTGGCCGGGCGGAGCACGCCGTCGGTGCCGGGGTGCCAGACGCGGTCGTCCCAGCGGCGCGAGCCGAGCGGGAAATCGGGATAGTCGCGGATGGCATCGAGCGTCGAGTTGAGGATGCGGTGCTTCCACGGCTGCGCATACTGCGGCATGAAGAGGACGTGGCTGCGGCCTTCGTGGCGAATCTCGTGGACGAACTCGGTAAAACTGCCGGCGTTGGACAGGTTCACGTTGGCGTTCGGCTCGCGGCCGTGCCGGTCACCGCCGGAGATGAGCAGCTTGCCCCACTGCTGCGCCCAGCCGCTTGACGGCGCGGTTTTCGCGCCAGGGACGCAGGCCGTTCAGCTCAAAGGCGTGAAGGAACGCGTGGTTCGCGGCGAGGAAGTCGCGCACCCGCTGCGCCGCCTTCTCCTTGCCGATGAGATAGAGATCCCAGCAGGGATGATTGAAGACAACGAGAACGTTGGGCAGCTCGTGCAGGGCGGCCAGGATTTCCGTGAGCCGTTTTTTGTCGGGATGGGCGGTGTACTCCTCGAAGACTCTCATCCACGCCGCGCCAGTGTCGCTGGGCAGATTGTGAATGCCGAAGTGAAAGGCCTGGTCGCCGCCGAAGGGCGCGCTCCACTCGACGGAAACCGGGATGTGCCGCGCGGAAGCGACGGTGCGCAGGAGCATGGGAGCGGCGATGGTGTCGTGGTCGGTGATGGAAACCAGCGCGCGGAGGCCCAGCTTATTCTCGATCTGGCCGCTTTCGAGGTCGAAGGCCAGCTTCGGCGTGAGGGGCGGCGTCCAGTAGGCGGCGGCATAGTTCACCGGAACGCCGTGCTTCTCGCGGGATCGCTGCTCATAGCGCGCAAGGATGGGCCGCAGGAGAGGAATCTGGTTTCCGAGATTGGCAAGGAAATCCAGCGTCTCTTTGGATTGATTGGTATGGCTGTGGAGCGATACGGCGGTCGAACATTCGCGAGCGGCGTCGGGTTCCTGCCACGAGTAGGAGATGCGTCGCATTCCGGCCATGGTCCCTCCCTCAAGTCACCTACGCTTCCAGTGTCCCGAGTGCACCGTGAATGGGGCATTACGGCGCCGAAAAAGCTGGATCAATTGCCGGAATGTACCTCCGGGAGTAACGTGACCATCCCGGGCGTTGATCGTGAATTGTTGATTGAAAATAAAAGACTTACTTTGGAGATTCCGGCGCGGCGAGGGGTGCGCCGCAGGGAGCGTGCGGGTTATCCGAACGGTAATCCGAACCATCGATTGCTCTTTTTTTATGCTTCTTTTCTTAGCGCCGGGTTTGCGCGATGTCGGGCAAATCGGATTCCTGGGCTCCTGCTTCCTGGCCCAGGTGGTTGCGGGTAAGGCCATCGCGGAGAATCTCAAAGGCGTCCTCCGGAGTGTCCGCGATCTGGAAAAGATCGCGGTCTCTTGGTGAGATAGCGCCCTTGTCCACCAGGATGTCGAGATTGATGACCTTTTCCCAATAGGACGAGCCATACAGGACGACGGTGATCTTCTTGGCCAGCTTTTGGGTCTGGGAGAGGGTAAGGATTTCGAACATCTCGTCGAGGGTGCCGAAGCCTCCGGGGAAGACGACCAGCGCCTTGGACAGATAGGCAAACCAGTACTTGCGCATGAAGAAGTAGTGGAACTCGAAGTTGAGCGCCGGGGTGATGTAGCGGTTGGGCATCTGCTCGAAAGGCAGCTTGATGTTCAGGCCGATGGATTTCCCGCCGGCTTCCCAGGCGCCGCGGTTGGCGGCTTCCATGATGCCGGGGCCTCCGCCGGAGGTGACGACGAAGCGATGGCGGCGGAACTTGAGATCTTTGGCCCATGTGGTGAGCAGGAATGCGAGGCGACGAGCGTCCTCGTAGTAGCGCGCCATTTCCACAGCGGCTTTGGCACGGCTGCGGCGCAGCTCGCTGGTTTCCTGCTCGGGTTGGCGCGCGGGCTGCTCTTCTTCAGGAGCAGGCTGCTGCGATCCGGTGTTCTCCAGCAGCTCCAGCTCGGCGTTGGCTTCATCGAGGGCGCGAAACCGCGCGGAGCCGAAGAAGACGACCGTGTCCTGAATGCGCTCGCGGCGGAAGCGGGCGAGGGGCTCAGAGTATTCGGCCATGATGCGGATGATGCGGCCGTCGGGGCCGTTCAGGAAGCCTTCGTTTTCGTAGGCCAGAGGAGCGCTTTCAAGAAGGGCGGGCGGCTTGCGGGTAGGCATATCAGCTCTCTTTGTAATGAATGGCGTCGAAAAGCGCGATCCAGAGGTTCAGCAGGCCCAGGCCGGAGACGAGTCCGCGGACCGCACCCGTGGCGGTGAGATGCGCGATGGGCGCAAAGTAGAGCAGGAGGTGGTTGTAGGTCCAGAAACGCGTCCACGGAGCGAAAACCAGAAGCAGCCCCAGATACATCTGGAGCATGACTCGCAAAAGAAGGTCGGCGCGGCGAAGCCAGCGATCGTGACGAGGCGGCGTGGGCGTGGGGACTGAAGCCGCAGTGCGCGGGGAAACCAGGTTGGACGAAGGCTGCATACGAGGCGCAGAGCGCGGGGACGCGCGCGCACGCCCCGAGACAACTAAGGCCACAGTACCACAGAGATGCAGCGCGGTTCCGGCGTGAAGGACCGCTCCGATGTTGACCCCAGAGGACACAGAGAACACGCAGAGGAAAGCGACAACTGCGGTGGCTTCTCTGCATCCTGGAGCGCGGAGGTGATATCTAAGACGCAGGGCAGAGCTGCCGGATGGATGATCCAGCCCGACAGCCCTGCCTTGTCTTTCTCCATTCGCGAAATTCCAACCCAGGCAGAGGTGCATGGCCGACGAGAGCAGTCAGCAGCCGCAGAATTTTGGGGTGAATCCCTGGCTGATCGCGGTGTCCGTGATGCTGGCCACCTTCATGGAGGTGCTGGACACGGCGATCGCGTCGGTGGCGCTGCCGTATATCGCCGGATCGCTTTCGGCGACGACGGACGAAGCCACCTGGGTGCTGACCAGCTATCTGGTGGCGAATGCCGTGATTCTGCCGGCCAGCAACTGGTTCTCGCTGCGGTTCGGGCGCAAGCGATTCCTGATCACCTGCGTCATCATCTTCACGGTCGCGTCGTTCTTCTGTGGAGCGGCGCCGACGCTGGGCTTCATCCTGGTCGCGCGCATCATCCAGGGAGCGGGCGGCGGCGCGCTGCAGCCGCTGTCGCAGTCGATCCTGATGGAGAGCTTTCCTCCGGAGAAACGCAGCGCGGCGATGGCGCTGTTTGCCTTCGGCGTGGTGGTGGCTCCAGTGCTGGGGCCGACGCTGGGCGGCTGGCTGACGGACACGTATAGCTGGCGGTACGCGTTCTACATCAACATTCCGGTGGGCGCGTTCGCCGTGTTCATGATTTCGCGGTACATTCACGACCCGCCCTATATTAAGAATGCGATTGCCAGTAAGTTCGACAATCTTGGTTTTGGGTTGCTGATTGTCTGGACGGGTCTGCTGCAGATCGTGCTGGACAAGGGACAGGAAGACGACTGGTTCGGTGCGGCGTGGATTCGCTGGGCGGTGATCCTGCTGGTAATCGCGCTGGCGTGGTTTATCTATCACTCCTGGACCAGCAAGCAGCCGCTGGTGAATCTGCGGACGCTGAAGGATCGCAATTTCGGGCTGGGCTGTATGCTGATGGTGCTGTTGGGGCTGGCGATCTACTCGATGATCACCGTGCTGCCGCTCTTCTATCAGGAATTGCTGGGCTACACGGCGTTTGCGGCCGGCCTGGTGGTGGGGCCGCGCGGGATCGGGTCGATCCTCGGCATGCCGGTAATCGGCTATCTGGGAAATAAGGTCGATCCGCGCTATCTGCTGACGTTCGGGTTTCTGGGATTCGGCATCATGTCGCTGGTGTTCGGCGATGTGAATCTGGGCATCAGCCCATGGACGCTGGTGATGCCGATTGTGCTGACCGGGTTCGCGCTGAGCTTTGTGTTTGTGCCGATCGCGACGCAGGCGTACAGCACGCTGCGGCTGGAGGAAATGGGGAATGCCAGCGGGATTTTCAACCTGGTGCGGAATATTGGCGGAGGCATCGGGATCTCCATCACGCAAACGCTGCTGGTGCGGCGGAGCGCGATGCACCAGACGGAGATCGCCGGCCATGTATCGCAGACGCAGATCTGGTTCCAGCAGCACCTGAGCGCGCTGACGGGCTACTTCAGCCAGCGAGTGGGGCCGGCGAACGCGCAGCACGCGGCGGAGCAGACGATGTATCAGCAACTGGGGCAGCAGTCGCTGCTGTGGGCGTTCATCGATGTCTTCCGATGGATGTCGCTGATCTGCTTTGCGTGCGTGGGACTGGTTTGGTTCTTCAAGAAGGCAAAGCGGGGGCGCGCACCGGTGGTGGCGCATTGACGAGAAGCAGGGGTTACGGGATACGGGCTACGGTTTAGGACTTTCCGCCGCTGCGGTTTCTTCCAGAGAAAGGAAGCGGCGCTGGGATTCGTCGTACTCCTCGACGGTGCCGGTGAGGATGTCGTAAAACCAGCCGTGCAGCTTCAGGCTTCCGTCCGCGACGCAGCGCGCGACTTCCGGATGCGTCCTGAGGTGCGCGAGCTGCGCGAGGACGTTGCCGTAGATCAGGCCTTTGTAGCGGGATGGGCCTTCGGAACCGCATTCGGGATCCAGATATTTCCACGCCGGCTCGATGAGGCCCAGCCATTTGGCGGTGAGCGGCAGGCGGGTGAGGTCGCGCTGGTCAAACATGGCCTTGATGGCGCCGCAATCGGAGTGGCCGCAGACGATGATGTGGCGGACGTGGAGGACTTCAACGGCGTACTCGACCGTGGAGGAAACCCCGCCGGGCATGTAGCCATGCGGCGGGACGACATTGCCGACGGTGCGGCACAGGAACATGTCGCCGGGTTCCGTTTGGCAGATCATCGTCGGCACCACGCGGGAGTCAGCGCAGGTGATGAAGAGGACCTCGGGCTTTTGCAGCTCGGCCAGCAGGTGAAAGCGATCCTTCCACTGCGGGAAGACGTCGCGGCGGAATTTGGCGTAGCCATCGAGAAGACGCTTCATAGGACTACTCAGTGTAAGGGAAGACTCAGACGGCTTTGGTGCGCGCGCCGCGCCAGTAAAGGAGCAGCCCGAAGAGGATGGAAACGACCGTTCCGACGACGAGTTGCGCCTCGAAGCCGAATTTGTTCGTCGACTCGCCGGGCGGGACGAGCGAGACGGCGATGCCGATGAGGACGACGAGGAAGCCGAGGCTGCCGCAGATCCAGACGCCGGCGCGGCCGCCGGGAACGAGGACGGCGTGGGGATTTTCAGCGCGATCGCGGCGGCCGGCCAGCTTGATGATGGCGGCGAACATGTAAAGGAAGGGAATGAAGTAGAGGATGACGGCCGCGTCCACCAGGAACTGATACGCGGCCATGACGGTCTGGCTGATCTGGCTGGCGAGCAGGATGGCCGCCGAGATGACGCCCTGGACGAGGATAGCGACCCAGGGCGTTTTCCATTTGGGATGGATTTTGCCGAAGGCCGCGGGGAGATAGCGGTCGACCCCGACGACGAAGGGCACGCGCGCGATGCCGGCAACGGTCGAGCCGACTCCGCCGGCGTTGCCGACGGTGACGAGGACTGCGGCGAGGATGCCGAGGAAGCCGATTTTCAGCGCGACGGAGCCGACGGTGATGGCGCTGAAGACGCCGCTCTGCGCATTGATCGCGGCGGCGGGCTGGAGCGCGAGGACGGCGAAGGTTCCGGCGATGTAGATGAAGGCGATCATGGCGCCGGCGCCGAAGACGGCGCGGGGCAGCGTGCGGCGCGGGTCGCGGACTTCTTCGCTCATGGCGGAGACCAGCTCGAGGCCGGTGAAAGCGAAGGCGATCTGCGACCAGAAGTTGACGGTGTTCCAGTTCCACGCGGGCAGCATGGCATGCACGGTGAAATGCGTGGCAGAGCCGAATCCGGGACCGTGGTGGAAGACGACCACCGCCGCAACGCCGAGCAGGATGAGCAGCGGGACATACGTGCCGACGCCGCCTGCGTTCTGGAGCCACTTGCCGATGTTGAGGCCGACGATGTTCAGGCCGACGGCGACAGTGAGCAGGCCCATGGAAACCCAGAGCTGGAAGGCGCGATCCGTCGCCAGCCACCCGCCGTGCGGGCCCAGGATGTAGGCGGCCATGGAGGCGCTGGCCAGCAGCAGGCCAGGGAAATAGAAGAAGGTGTAGATCCAGTAGGTCCAGCCGGCGATGAATCCGTGGAAGTCGCCGAAGGCTTCTTTGGCCCAGACGTAGAGGCCGCCTTCTTCGGGGAAGCGCGAGGAGAGCTCGTTGATGACCAGCGCGCCGGGGACGAAGAAGAAGACGGCGGCGATGGACCCAGAGGCTGATGGAGGAGGCTCCGTTGTGGCCGGCGGCGGCGATCCAGCGCGGGCCGAGGACGGCGGCGATGTTGAAGAGCAGCACGTCCCAGAAGCCCATGGTTTTGCGGAGCTGGGACTTGGGATTCGCGGGTGAGGTCATGGGCTGGGTTTGGATAAGTTCCGATGATACGGGAGGGAAGGGGTTACGGGATACGGGTTACGGGACAGGACGGCCCACCCTGTCGCGCAAAAGGCGCGCGACAAGGGTGGGGCACCCGCATAGGGATTCCTGATTGGGTTCGTGCCTTCCCACATCTGCCAAAACCGGGCAGATGTGGGGCACCCGAGACATCAACAAGTCGAGAGAAAAGCTACAGATGCGTGGGAATGCCTGACCCACCTTTGGGGCTCGTCTGGAATCCGAATACAATGAATTTAGTTGCTCCCATTTCCGGGTCGAAGTGGGGAGTGGGGTTGTAAAGAAATGGGTTCGGATCTGCGTCTGAGTCCGCGCGAGCGGGCGGTCCTGTCGGCCATCGTCGAGACGTACATCGCCACGGGTGAGCCGGTGGCGTCGCAGGCGCTGGCGCGCCACCTGGGCAACAAGGACGGCATGAGCCCGGCCACGCTGCGCAACGTGATGGCATCGCTGGGCGAGCTGGGACTGCTGGACCAGCCCCATACGTCGGCGGGGCGCGTGCCCACAGCTCCGGCATTCCGCTTTTACGTGGAGCACCTGAGCGGCGGCGAGGCGCTGGCCCTGGCGCCGGCGCGGCTCGAGGAGATCGAGGGCAGCTTTGCCGGGATTGGATCGAGCCAGCAGTTTCTGGAGCGGACCTCGCACGTGCTGGCGCTGATTTCGTCGGGGCTGGGCGTAGGCCTGGGCGCGACGCAGGAAGTGCACATGCTGGAGCACGTTCACTTTACGCGGCTGGCCGCGGGGCGAGTGCTGGCGGTGGTGATCACGCGCGCGGGAACGGTGCTGGACCGCGTGCTCCTGCTGGATCACGATTTGAAGGCCGGGGAACTGGAGACGGCGGCGCGGTATCTGAACGAGAACTTCCACGGCTGGTCGATTGAGCGCATCCGGAGGGAGCTGGCGCGGCGGCTGGAGGCCGAGCGCAGCGAATACGACAAGCTGATGCACTCGCTGGAAGAGCTGTACCGGAAGGGCGCGCTGGAAGCCGAGGGCAGCGCGGGACCGACGCTGTTCATGGAAGGCGTGGCCAATCTGCTGGCGGGGGAGACCGATCGCGAGCGGCTGGCGGCCATGCTCCACGCGCTGGAAGCGAAGGAGCGCCTGATCGAACTGCTGAACGCCTACGTGGACGCGCGGCAGAGGACCGTGCGCGTGGTGGTGGGCCTGGAAGACGCGATTCCGGAGCTGCGGGATTTTGTGCTGATCGGAACAACGGCGCGGCTGGGCCAGGACAATCTGGGGACGGTCGCCGTGATCGGGCCGACGCGCATCCATTATCAGGAGACGATCCAGGCGGTCGAGTACATCGCGCAGCTTTCCGGACGGCTGCTGCAGCCGCCGCAGTGAAGACGAGCAGCCAGCGGCCAGCAGCCAGCCAGAACCAGCGTCAACGTTAAAATAGAAGGAGAGCGGGTGACCTGAGAGACGCGAGCGGCGCGTCTGCCCCGCGACAAGATTGCTATGAGTAAACATCCATCGGACGAGAAGCGCCACGCGCGCGAGCAGGCTGAAGCGGCGAAGACTCCGGAGAACGGCGCGGTGACCACCGCGGAAGACGAGCTGGTCCCGGTGGAGAAAGCCACGGTGCCGCAGGAGGAGTACGACCGGCTGAAAGCCGAGCGCGACATGCTGTTCGACCGGCTGGCGCGGCTGCAGGCCGAGTTCGACAACACGCGCAAACGCGAGTCGAAGGAGCGGGCGGAGTTCCGGGACTACGCAATCGGCAATGCCGTGGAACAGTTTCTGCCGGTGCTGGATAATTTTCAGCTGGCGCTGAAGGCGCAGGGCTCGCCGGAGCAACTGCGCACGGGCGTGGAACTGATTGTGAAGCAGATGGAAGAGGCGCTGCGCGGGCTGAACGTGCAGCCGGTGGAAGCGGTGGGCGCGGCGTTCGATCCGCGCGTGCATGAGGCGCTGGAAATGGTGGAGCGCAACGACCTGCCGGATCATCAGGTATTCGAGGAAGTACGCCGCGGGTATAAGATTCGGGAGCGCCTGTTGCGGCCGGCGCTGGTCCGGGTCGCGAGCAATCCGCAGCAAAAAGAGGCATGAGCAGAACTGACAACGTGACGAAAGCCGATTATTACGAACTGCTCGGGGTAGCGCGCACCGCGAGCGATCAGGAGCTGAAGGCCGCCTATCGCAAGCTGGCGATGCAGCATCATCCCGACCGCAACCCTGGCGACCAGCATGCGGAAGAGCGCTTTAAGGAGTGCAGCGAAGCGTACCAGGTGCTGAGCGATCCGGACAAGCGCGCCGCGTACGATCGCTTTGGGCACGCGGGCGTGAACGGCGCGGGCGGCGGCAATCCCTTTGGCGGTCAGGACATCGGGGACATCTTCGGCGACCTGTTCGGCGAGATGTTCAATATGGGCGGCGGGCGGCAGCGCGCGTCGCGCGTGCAGAAGGGCCACGACGTCCGGCACGATGTGACCATTGAGTTTGAGGAAGCGGTCTTCGGCAAGGAAGTACCGGTGACGGTGAAGCGGCGAGAGGCGTGTCCGGACTGCAAGGGAACGGGGACGGCGACGGGACGCGGGCCCACGACCTGCACACATTGCCAGGGACGCGGGCAGGTGCGCTACCAGCAGGGATTCTTCTCGGTGGCGCGGACGTGCAGCGCGTGCGGCGGAACGGGCACGGTGATCAGCGATCCCTGCCACACGTGCCGCGGCGACGGGCGCAAAGAGCGGCAACACGAGATCCTGGTGAATATTCCGGCGGGCGTGGAAGACGGCACGCGGATTCGGTATCAGGGCGAAGGCGATGCGGGACGCTTCGGCGGGCCGGCAGGCGATTTGTACATCGTGCTGCACGTGCGCGCGCACAAGTTCTTCGAGCGCGACGGCAACGACCTGCACTGCGTGATTCCCATCTCGTTTCCGCAGGCGGCGCTGGGCACGGAAATCCTGATTACGACACTGGACGGCGAGACGAAGCTGAAGGTGCCCGAAGGGACGCAGAGCGGGCAGACCTTCCGCATTCGCGGCAAAGGCGTGCCGCACCTGAACGCCTACGGACGCGGCGATCTGCTGGCGCAGGTGATGGTGAAGATTCCGACGAAGCTGACCAAGGCGCAGAAAGAAGCGCTGCGCGAGCTGGGGCAGACGATGACCGTGGAGAACACGCCGACGTCGCGGAGTTTGCTGGACAAGGTGAAGGAGATGTTCTCGTAGGGGGCTTAGCTTCCCACATCTGCCAACTTCGGGCAGATGTGGGGCACCCGAAATTCTCTCTGACAATTACTGCTGCGGCAGCGGCTCCGGGATGGCTTCGCCGTCTTTGCGGGGATCGGATGCGCCGAAGTTGACGCCGGTGGAGAAGTCGCGCTCGACGGCCTGGCCTCCGCCCATGATCGCGGCGTAGTCGCCGGTCACGCGAATTTGATGGCCGCGAGTGGTGAGCGCGGCGCGCACGTCGGCGGGGATGCGGTCTTCCATATCGACGCCGCAGCCGGAGAAATCCATCTTGGTAAAGCGGGCGGCCTCGAGCGCGGCCTGGATGTCCATGCCGTAATCGACGACGTTGGAGACGAACTGGGCGTGTGCCTGAGCCTGGTTGTATCCGCCCATGATGCCGAAGGCGATGCGGGTTTGGCCGTGGGTCATGAAGGCGGGAATGATGGTGTGGAGCGGGCGCTTGCGGCCGGCCAGGACGTCGGGGGAGCCGGGCGTGAGGTTGAAGAGCGCGCCGCGGTCCTGCAGGACGAAGCCGGCGCCGGGCGGGACGAGGCGCGAGCCGAACTCCTCAAAATTGGACTGGATGAGGGAGACCATGTTGCCCTCGGCGTCGACGGCGGTGAGGTAGGTGGTGTCACCGGCCGGCGGCAGGCCGGCGGAGACGCTGCAGTTGGCGTGCTGCCTGTCGATGAGCTGCGCGCGCTGCTCGGGCGTAGGCGGGCGCGAGCAGGCCGGCGACGGGGATTTGGCTGAAGCGCGGGTCGCCGATGTAGCGGGCGAGGTCGGCGTAGGCGAGCTTCTTGGCCTCGATCATGACGTGGAGCGCGTCGGCGGAGTTGTGGCCGTAGCGGGCGAGCGGGAACTGCTGCATGAGGTTGAGCATTTCCAGCGCGGCGATGCCCTGGCCGTTGGGCGGGAGCTCGTAGACGGTCCAGCCATGGTAGGTGGTGGAGAGCGGCGTGACCCACTCGGCGTGGTAGTCGGCGAGGTCGGAGGCGGTCATCGCGCCGCCTTCTTGTTTCTCGAGCGCGAGGATCTTTTGCGCGATGGGGCCGCGGTAGAAGGCGTCGCGGCCGCCGTTGGCGACCAGCGTGAGCGAGCGGGCGAGATCGGGATTGGTGAAGACCTGGCCGAGCGCGGGCGCATGGCCGTCGACGAGGTAGAGTTGCGCGGTGCCGGGGTTCTTCGCGAGGGCGGGCGCGGCGGCGGACCAGTACATCGCGTCCCACTCAGGGACAGGGAAGCCCTCGCGCGCGGTGCGGATGGCGGGCTGGAGATCGTCGTGAAGGCTGAGGCGACCGAAGCGCTGGAGGAGCTGCGCCCAGCCATCGACGGCGCCGGGAACGGTGACGGAGTCAATGCCGAAGAGGGGCATTTTGGTGATGCCGTGCGCGGCGAGGAACGCGGGGGTGAGGCCAGCCGGCGACCAGCCGCTGGCGTTGAGGCCGTAGAGCTTGCCGGTCTTCGCGTCGTAGACGATGGCGAAGAGGTCGCCACCCATGCCGTTCATCATGGGCTCGACCACGCCCATGACGGCGTTGGCGGCGACGATCGCGTCAATGGCGTTGCCGCCGCGGGCGAGGACCTGCGCGCCGGCCTGCGCCGCGAGCGGGCTTTCCGCAGCCACGATGCCGTAGCGGGTGACGACCATGGAGCGGGACTGGCTGCGGCTCAAGCCCTGAGCAGCGACAGAGTTCGTGAAGGTTAAGCCGGCCAGGGTGGTGGCAACGAGAGCGATGAGGATTCCGGGGATGCGTTTCATGCGAGTTGGTCTGCGCAGACCATTATGGCCGGAATTCCTCATCTTGGTGTCCGATGAGGTGAAAGGGGTACCCCCTATAGGGTTGGTCTCGGGGCACCTGATAGATTCCATGAGGATTTCCAGGCGTTACCGATTTGACATCCCCCTCACATTCCACTCGATGCGGCGTTCGGGCCGAATTTTGGGGAGAATCGGCCGTCGCCGCGTGGGTGCTTCCGCCGAGTTGAGAAAGAGCCGATTGCAGCCCCTGGGGGCTGGTGCCAGCCTGAAAAGCAAAAGGACTCGCGAGAGCGAGTCCTTCTGGTTCAGCCTTCCGATTCAGTGTGCGGGATCGAAAGAATGGAAGCAAGGGAAATCGGCGGAGTGGACGGTACGAAGGTACCAGGAGCAGCGACGAGCGAGCGAGTCAGCGAGTTAGCGAGTCAGCGGCTACGCGGGGTGGAGGGGAACGTTCCGTCTGCCTCCAAGTTTCCAGCTACGGATCGGTTAGCTGAGAGGCGGTCAGCGACGGGGGCTGGCGCTGCCGATCGCCGAGCGTCCCGACTGTGTCCGGATTTCCCGGCGAGGGGTAGCAGGGGATTCTGCCGCGAGGAGCGCGAGCGGCGGGCTGCTGGGCGGACGCGCGGGAAGGATTGGCCTGCATGCTATCGCTTAGTTGATAAGAGTTTAGTTGTACGAGATTAACCAGCGGTTTATATACGTTTGGTGCGAATCTTTGTTACTAAGGTTTTGTTCGATCTCCCACCTGGTCGGGTATGCTTCCCGACAATCTTCACACCCACAAATCTGTAAATTCTGTGCGCAGTTCCTTTTCCCTGGGGCTCTCGCGTTAGCTGACGGCTTTGGATCTTTGTGTCAGCCTGCTACATCCATGAGGAGAGCGCTCCATGAAAATCGCTAATTTGCTCCTGGCTTCCGCGGCGGTTGTTATTCCCAGCCTCGCATTGGCACAGGATCGGACTTTGCAACCGTGCTCCACCGAAATTGTCAACCATCACGACTGCAAGGTTGTTATCAATCGCCGGTACCCGGTGACACTCCCGACGATCCAAATGCAACAGGGCAAGAAGATCCAAGTTCAGGTGATCGACCCTCTTCCCTTCGAGACGCTTTCGCTCGACGAAACTAGCGCCACCGGGCTGCCGGGAACGGAGCAGATGGCATCGCTCCTAGCCGCTGCCGTCCCCGACCTCAAGGGCCTGGTGTGGTCCAACCTCACCATGCCAAACCCTGCCACAGAAGTTCAGTCGCTCGTGCATGGAGCAGCCCCGGTGGATCCAATGGCCAAGGTGCGCCAAGACGATGCGATGCTTGGAGACTTACTAAGTTCTGCTCAAACCAATTTGACGAATGCCCTCAATGATCCCAAGTCCAAATGTCCAAATGGAATCGCGCAGGGCTCAACTCTTAAGTGTGACATCGTCGCGATCTACGCCCAACTAAATCAGGCGCTGGCGGGGATTCCCAAGCCGGGTTCCGGAGGCGGGCCGCCCACGTTTGCCCCACCACAGGATGCCCCTAATACGCCCAACCCTTGGCTTGACTATCCAAAGTGGCGCTCCTGCATTCTGTACGAACTCGCCGGCTCCGATAATGATAATAAGGCTGATTGTTCCAGTAGGCCTAAGATGACCGCAGATGCCAGTCCCGTGGCAGGCTATCAAGCAGTCGACCCCGATTTTGCCAACGTGATCGGGATCATCGGCACTGTTCAAGCACGCCTTCCGTCCACGCCGCCAGCTCCGCCCCCTACGGATCCGATCTTCGACCAAACTACATTTGATGGCCTGGTCAAAGTTATGAGGGCAGACATTGCAAGAGTGACAGATGTGCAGGAGGAAAAGGAGGCGAAAACCGACCTTGACGAAATTCAGTCGCGTGAAAATCATCTAACGTCTGTCCTCGCTGCTGTGTCGAGCACCCTCGCCAATGTTCAGAAGGATTTTCTGACCTACTACCAAAATGTATCCCTTGCGGACCACGCTGTACCAACGCCTAAACTGAAGCCGAATGGTACCTCTTGCTCGACCATCGGATATGTCTATGATCCCCAATCAGGCAGTCCGTTCCGTTACGCAAGATTTCTGGGGCGATCGGTTGTTTTCTCCGTGGATGCCGTGAACAATATCGGCACGGCGCAGGCTTCTATCACCCCCGCAGCAGCCCGGGTCTCAATCGCGACGCTGACGGTGATCTATGCCGATCCTAGACTCGAGACCTCCGCTGGCTTTCTAATCTCATTTGTGCACAATCGGACCTTTGCGAATGCCACGATCACCACACCGGCTCCCGGCTCAGGGCAAATCCCGGGCGAGATCGTAATCGCGGAAACTAAGACTGACCCGGAGATTGTGCCATTCGTGGCGGCCCATGTGCGCTTGTTTGACGATTTCCCCGTTGTCGGTCGCCGTTCGGCCATTTATTTGACGGGCACTCTCGGCCTCAACCCCTACAGCACTGAGCCGGAATTCGGTTCCGGCTTTACCTTTTCCTGGCGTTCGATCATGATCAGCCCGCTGTATAACCGCTCTCACGAAAATGTTCTGCTGGCTGGGGAAAAGGTCAACGATGTCGTGTGCAATCCCACCTCAACGGCTGGCGCGACCCCGCCGCCGTGTACGCCTGCTCCTCCGGCGCCTATCACTCAGATTGTGGGGGAAAATGCCTTTGCGATCGCCTTCAGCGTCCGCATTCCAACCAGCTTTGTGGCAGGAACTGGGGGCGTGAGTCGATAAGTGGCGTTCTCCGTTTCGAGGCCAAGCCGTCGGACACTATAGCTGAGGTCCCCAAATTCCCTGTTTTCCACCCCTCCCACAGCGGTCCACAGAAGGTGCACTGTTTCTGCGCCTTGTGGGGGGTGGGGTGGGGGCGTAGGCTCTGTCCAGAGCTCAGGGCACAGAGCTCAGGGCGGAGCGATCAGCGTTCGGCGTTCAGCAGAGGCGGAGCCGGTAGTCAGTAGCTAGTAGCCAGTAGCCAGTAGCCGGTAGTCCAAAAACCGGGCGCATTGCGAGATTGTCTTCCCTAACAAAAAGGCTAACGGTTTGCTGTGGTGGTGGTTATCGGGACAATAAAATGGCTTGCACGGCGAGATGGCTGTACGGGCCTGATGGGTCTGTGGGGTCCAAAAACGGCTTGAATCGCGCTTTCCGGGGATTCTCCACAGCGGAAACCCGGCAATTGCACCCTTGGGTACCCCTATTCCCATCTAAAATACAAGATGTTGTGGTTTGGGCTTGACACACACCATTAACAGAGCTACTTTCCCTTCTGCGGCTCCAAAATCCCCGCCCCGGCCCCCAGGCGCGCACGAAAGGTAAGCGCGACCTCCGCCAGCCGCCGCGGCGATCTGAACCGTGACTCGGGTATCAAGGCCTGCTGCGCTCCCCGCGATCCCCACTGGACGCGGAGGAGAGGCTGTTTTTTCATTTGAGGCCCCACGGGAATCCGCCGCACCCCGGAATCGATCTCTAAAGAGGAAGGAACACCATGGCCGAGGCTACAAAAAAGCTCACCACCATCGCCGCTACGGAGAGCCAAACCGGCGCCCAGCCCGCCACCAGACATGCGCAGGCCCCTGCCGCCCTGCGCTTTCCCCGCACTTTCTCGAAGCCCGGCATGTCGCCGTACGACGAGGTGCAGTGGGAGCGCCGCACCGCGGTCATCACCGACGCGGGCGGCAAGACGATCTTCGAGCAGAAGAACGTGGAAGTTCCCGTCGGACTGGTCGATGACGGCGACCAACATCGTGGCCAGCAAGTATCTGCACGGGCAGATTGGGACGGCGGAGCGCGAGACGGGCGTGCGCGCACTGATTGCGCGGGTGGCGGAGACGATTCGGGACTGGGGGATTGCCGGCGGATACTTTGCGCACGCCGGAGGATGCGGCGATCTTCCACGCGAGCTGGCGCACCTGCTGCTGAACCAGAAGGTGGCGTTCAATTCGCCGGTGTGGTTCAACGTGGGCTGCGACCGGCTGGAGCCGAACTCGGACGCGCAGAACTGGCACTGGAACCCGCGACAGGGCGCAGGTGGAGTTTTCGGTGACGGGCTACTCGCAAGCCGCAGTGCTCGGCGTGCTTCATTAATTCGGTGAGGATTCGCTGGACTCGATTCTGACGCTGGCGAAGACGGAAGGCATGCTGTTCAAGTGGGGATCGGGCGCGGGGTCGAACCTGTCGTCGATTCGCGGGTCGATGGAGACGCTGAGCGGCGGCGGGCACGGCGAGCGGGCCGCTGAGCTTTATGCGCGGGTTCGATGCGTTCGCGGGCGTGATCAAGTGCGGCGGCAAGACGCGGCGCGCGGCGAAGATGGTGATCCTGAACATCGACCATCCGGACATCGAGGACTTCATCGAGTGCAAGGTGAAGGAAGAAGAGAAGGCGTGGGCCTGGTGCAGGCGGGCTACGACGGCGTCGGGGCCGGACTCGGAGGCGTACAGCTCGATCTTCTTCCAGAACGCGAACAACTCGGTGCGGGTGACCGACGAGTTCATGCGGGCGGTGGAGTAGGACGGCGAGTTCAGCACGCGGACGGTGAAGGACCGCAAGCCGGTGAACGAGTACCAGGCGCGCGACCTGATGCACAAGATCGCCGAAGCGACGTGGCAGTGCGGCGATCCGGGGATGCAGTACGACTCGACCATCAACCGCTGGCACACGTCGCAAGAACACGGCGCGGATCAATGCGTCGAATCCGTGCTCGGAGTACATGTTCCTGGACGACTCGGCGTGCAACCTGGCGAGCTTCAACCTGATGAAGTTCCTGACGCCGGCGGGGACGTTCGACATCGCGGCGTATCGCGCGGCGATCGACGATGATGATTACGGCGATGGAGATCCTGGTGGACGCTCCGGGTATCCGACCGAGCCGATCGCGAAGAACTCGCACGACTACCGGCCGCTGGGGCTGGGCTATGCGAACCTGGGCGCGCTGCTGATGGCGTTTGGGCTGCCGTATGACTCCGATGCGGGACGCGATTTTGCGGCGACGCTGACGGCGATCATGTGCGGCGAGGCGTATCTGCAGTCGGCGCGGATTGCGGAGAAGTGCCCGGCGCTGGCTTCGGCGACGCCGCAGACGGCGGGCGCGAATCCCGAGAACGGCGGAGCGTGCCCTGGATTCTACATCAACCGCGAGCCGTTCCTGGACGTGATCCGCATGCATCGCGCGGAAGTGAACAAGATTGGGCGGTCGAAGACGTCCGACGAGCCGTTCACGGTGCCGCAGCTCGACGCGCTGATCCAGGCTTCGAAGGACTGCTGGGATGAGGCGCTGAAGCACGGCGAGAAGCACGGCTACCGCAACTCGCAGGTGACGGTGCTGGCGCCGACGGGGACCATCGGCTTCATGATGGATTGCGACACGACGGGCGTTGAGCCGGACCTGGCGCTGGTGAAGTACAAGAAGCTGGTGGGCGGCGGCATGATCAAGATCGTGAACAACACGGTGCCGGCGGCGCTGTTCAAGCTGGGCTACAACAACGCGCAGGTCGACGCGATTGTGAGCTACATCGACGCGACGGGGACGATCGAAGGCGCGCCGGGGATTAAGCCGGAGCACCTGGCGGTGTTCGATTGCACCTTCAAGCCGGCGAAGGGGACGCGGTCGATCCACTACATGGGGCACATGAGGATGATGGCGGCGACGCAGCCGTTCCTGTCGGGCGCGATTTCGAAGACGGTGAACCTGCCGCACGATTGCACGGTGGACGACATTGCCGAGGCGTATCTGGAGGCTGGCGGCAGGGGATCAAGGCGGTGGCCATCTACCGCGACAGATCCAAGGGCACGCAGCCGCTGAACGTGAGCGACGGCGCGAAGGACAAGGAGATCAAAGGCGCGGGCGCGAGCGAACTGAGCGCGGCGGCGGATCGCGTGCTGGCGGCGCTGGCCGGCGGCCACCAACCGGCGGAAGCCGCGTGAGGCGCTGGCAGCGAAGCCGGCGGAGAACGTCGAGGTGGCGGCGCGGTCGCTGCTGGCGGTGGGCAGCGCGTTCAACGCGGCGCTGGCCGGAGTTTCCGCGGGAATTCTGGAAGCCGAGGGTTCGATGGGCGGGCCGCCGCGGGCGGTGCGGCATCGGCTGCCGGAGGAGCGCGCTTCGTTGACGCACAAATTCGCGATTGCGGGGCACGAGGGATACATCACGGTGGGGCTGTATCCGAACGGCCAGCCGGGCGAGATCTTCATTCGCATGGCGAAGGAAGGCTCGACGGTCTCGGGGCTGATGGACAGCTTCGCGACGGCAGCGTCGCTCTCGCTGCAACACGGCGTTCCGCTGAAGGTGCTGTGCGAGAAGTTCGCGCACTCGCGCTTCGAGCCTTCGGGCTGGACGGGCAACGAGCAGATCGGCTACGCGAAGTCGATCATGGACTACATCTTCCGCTGGCTCCAGCTGCGCTTCCTGAGCGGGCAGCAACTCCCCCTGTTTGCGGGGCTGATGCCGGCGCCGGCGGCGGGTGCGGAGGAAGCGGCGGGCGAGACGCATCTGGCGCCCGAGCAGCACTCGCCGACGCGGGGCATGGGAGCGCACGGGGCGCCGCAGGGCGGGCTGGCTCCGGAGATGGAGGCGTCGCACGGCGGGTCGCACTCGCTGGGGATGGAGGATCGCGGGGTGTTTCACGCGGCGGACGCGATGCGCGGGATGTACGACATGGGCGACGCGCCGAGCTGCCACACCTGCGGCGCGATCATGGTGCGGAACGGAAGCTGCTACCGGTGCATGAGCTGCGGGTCAACGAGCGGGTGCAGCTAGGCAGAGGGAAAATCGCGGCTTCGCCGTCTTCTTGCTGGACAGCATGAAAAAGCCCGGCCTCTCGGCTGGGCTTTTTCGTCTGTGGAATGCAGAAGTCGATGTCTGCGTCTTCCGCTCCGATCATCGCAATGGCCTCATAGAAGCTGTGGCTGGGATCGGCACAAAGCCTCGCGAAGCGAGGCTACGGTAGAAGCCATGGCCTTCAGGCCATGGAACAGCGGGCTCCGAAGAGATGCGGCTTTAGCCGCGGCCGCGCCTGAAGGCGCGCAAAGAACAGCCGCCGTTTTCGCCAGGCTAAAGCCTGGCGCTTCTACCGTCTTCCTCGCTACGCGAGGAATTTGATGCATCTCCTGCGCCCGGAGACGAAGGCGTGAGGATAGATCCGGGGCTTTAGCTGCGGCCGCGCCTGAAGGCGCCTGAAAAGCAAGCGTCTGTTCGCCGGGTTAAAACCCGGCGCTTCTACCGTCTTCCTCGCTGCGCGAGGAATAAATGCAAGTCTCGGGTCGGGAAGGAAGGCATGCGTGAGGAATTGATTGGGGTCCGAAGCTGATTCCGCACCTTCGTAATCTTTCGCTTCCGCAATGGCCGCGCTACTGTCACAGCGTGACCGGACTTGCGCCCCAGGAGATTCGCACCTTCTTCGTCACCAGCGTCACGGCGAATCGCCGCCGCGTCTTTCAAACTGACGCAAACGCGCAGCTTTTGCTGAGCGTCCTGAACAACGATCGCGCGAAGGCGCGCTATCAGCTCCACGCCTTCGTCCTGATGCCGGACCACATTCATCTTCTGCTCACGCCGGCGCGGCCGTTTCCATTGAGAAAGCCATGCAGTTCATCAAGGGTGGATTCTCCTTCCGGCTGAAATCCCGTATGCCGGTCTGGGAGAAAAGCTTCACGCTGCGCCGGATTGAAGATTCGAGCGACTTTTCGGCACACCAGGATTACATCCATGCGAACCCGGTGCAGGCGCACCTTTGTGAATGCCCGGAGGACTTCCCTTTTTCATCCGCTCATCGAATTTTCGGCGTGGATCCTGCGCCGGCACATCTCCGGGCCTGATAGTCGAACGACTCAGAGGTCCATGATTCCGCGGCTCACACCATTTGAGGAGCTGGCCCTCCCTGCGATTTATGTCTCTCACCAGCCGCGGCAGAGCCCTGGCGCCGCCGCTCCAAACTTAATTTAGACAACAGTGATACTTCGGCAACCCACCGAATCTATTCAGGTTATAGCCGGGATAATAATTGCCCCAGTAAGAAGTGGTAATTATAGCGAGCAACCGGATTGCCAACCCGCCCCTCCAATGGCGTGAAAAGTTCCTTGCCCTGGACGATTCCCGGGCGTTTCTTTCCAACGAATCCATCTCTGCTCTCGAAAACCAGATCCTGGTTATTTGCTGCGTTCCTCCGAGTGCCGGGCAGGCCTTGTGAAGGGGATGATATGTCAGTCGTGCGACTTTCCGGGATCTCAACTACTTTTCTGGCAGCGATTCTTCTCATGAGTTGCGGCAGCAACCGCTCGCCGAACTCCGTGACTACTTCTTCCGATGCTCCTCCCACAGTAGCGACAGTGGTCCCCCAATCCAGCGGATATGGCACCAACCGTCTGATCGGGGTGGTCTTCAGCAAGGCCATGGACCCGGCAAGCATCAACGCAAGCACGTTTCTGGTTACAGGCGTGCCGGGGACAGTCTCGTACGACGCAACCAATATGATTGGCTACTTCAAATCGTCTGCCGATTACGCCGTCGACACGAAGTACAACGCGAATATTACTACTGGGGCAACGGACGCGAGCGGAACTCCACTTGCCGCGCCCTTCAGTTTCTCTTTTACCACCCGCTCATCCTCAGACAAATCCGCGCCCACGGTCAACGGAGTAAACCTTGCCGCGGGGGCCACATGCGTGCCTCTAAACCAAAAGATCGATCTCACCTTTGACGAACAAATGAACTCGCTCACCATCAATCCCAGCACGTGTTTCATTCAAGGCCCGTCGGGAAACGTGCCGGAGACCGTGCTCTATCACGTGCTCACGCAGACTGCTCTTTTAACCCCCACGTCTGACCTGGCAGCGAATACAACTTACACGATCACGGCGACCACCGGGGTACAGGACCTGGGCGGTGTGCCTTTGAGTTCGCCATTTCATCAGAACTTTACTACCGGTCCGTGCCAGGGCAGTGGCGTGTCGCCGGTAATTCTTTGTCCTAACATAGGGAACTTCTCCGTTCTGGCCGGATCCACCGTCACTAACACCGGCCCGACTACTGTCTCCGGGAATGTTGGAGTCAGTCCAGGCACCGCGATCACGGGGTTTCCGCCGGGGACAGCGGGTGGGACGATCCAAAGTTCAGACGGCGCCACAGACGAGGCCCAGATCACCCTGGCAGCTGCGTATGAAGATGCTGCGGGACGACCGGGCGGCAAAACGCTGACGGGAGATTTAGCCGGACAGACACTGACCTCGGGTGTCTATACGGCGACGTCGTCGCTTGAAGATTCCGGGGACGTCACTCTCGATGGTCAGGGCAACCCGAGTGCGGTGTTCATCTTCCAGATCGGGTCCACACTCACGACGGCGAGCGGCAGCCATATTATCCTGGTCAACGGCGCCTCGCCCTGCAACGTCTTCTGGCAGGTTGGCAGTTCCGCGACCCTGGGGACGGGCTCTGTATTCAATGGAAACATCCTGGCGATGGCATCGATCACCGTAACCACGGGCGTGACCTTAAATGGCAGTGCGCTGGCGCGGACAGGCGCCGTCACGCTGGACGACGATGTGATTACGAGTTGCCCCTGCGCGCCAGGCCCTTAGCTGACACCAGGCGATGATGGGGCCGAAGCATCGAACGCATCGGCCCCGGTTCCTGAAGAACATAACAGCGGGTCAAACCCTGCGCGAGACCCATCCCGATGCACCGGCTTCTGATCGGTCATTGGGAGAGGTCGCGAGTTGCTGCCAATTGCACTTGGGATTGGCGGGGCGACGAGCGAGTGCAGGCCGAGGTAATCGCCGTGGTACCTGGAGAGGAAGAGAGTCGGCGCATCCCATGGGATCGTGGCAGGCTGGTAACAGGCGGCCTGGGCGCCCGGCGAGCGAGTTGGCCGGGATTTCGGTGGAGCTGCCGGGACCGCGACCCTTTGGGGGCCGCGCGGGTCTAACAGGAGCAGGCTCTTCTGGCAGGCTGTCGGCGGGCCTTCCGCGAGGTGAAATCATCATGAACTATACGGGTCGGCTCAGCATCGTGGCGGCGCTGGCGAGCGTGCTGGCGATGGGGACAGCACAGGCGCAGTCCTCGCAGAACGGGCAAAACGGACAAAACGGGCAAAATCAGCAGACGCAGCCGAAACCAAGCCAGACCCAGGACAATTCCGGCGTGTCGACGCCGCCGCCGGATTCAACGATTCAGGCGGACGAGATGCCGGCCGCTCCGGCGCAGGCTCCCGCGCCAAAGCCTTCGCCCGCGGTTCCGGCGACGCCATCGGGTACCGCGACGAGCGCGCTTCCGACGGGCGCTGCGCAGACCGCGCAGGCAGCGCACGCGGTCGATCCGGGCGACGACATCGTATCGGGGTCGGGGTCGGGGCCGGCTCCGGCCGGTGCGAACACCACGACCAATACGGCGAGCGGCGAGGACGACAACAATCCCAACGATTACGGGATTGTGACGTCGGCGCCTCCGGCGACCACGGCCAGGCCGGGCGACTGGAGTTCCGATACTGCGATTGTGACGTCGGTGCCGGTGGATCCGAACGCGCTTGCGGAAGGCACGAACATTACGGTGCGGCTGAAGCAGGATCTTTCCACGAACAGCACGCAGCCGGGCTCGACCTTCAGCGCCGAGGTAACGCAGAACGTGTACAACGGCAGCCAACTGGTGATTCCCGCGGGATCGGAAATGCGCGGTCGTGTAATGCACGTCTCGCAAGGGCATCACCTGGTCAGCCGGGCGACGATCCGGCTGCGGCCGGACATGATTGTGCTGCCGGACGGCACGGCGTATCACCTGTATGCGGTTGCGGTGGAGTCGAAGGCGACGGGAACGAACGTGAACGATGAGGGCGGCATTGTGGCCGGCCATCATTACAAGAAGGACGCGGTGGAATATGGCGCCGGGGCCGGCGCGGGCGCAGCAGCGGGCGGCGCTTTCGGCGGGCCGGTGGGCGCGGGTGCGGGCGCGGTGGTGGGCACGGGGCTGGTGGGCACGCACATGCTGATGCAGGCACCGTCGGCCGCCGATCTGCCACAGGGTTCGGTGCTGATCTTCAGCCTGACCGAGCCGATGCCGCTGACACCGACGAAGAACTAGCGGCCAGCTTCCAGCAGCCAGCGGCCAGCGGCCGCTTTTTGGTGCGCGCCAAAGAGCGGCAGGTTCCTTCTTTTTAAGAAAATTCACTCCCAAATCTGATACAAAGGCCGGACAAACCCATCCCCGCCATGCGGGGGGATGAAATGCAAGAAGCAGCAACGGGGACAGCATGACGGCCGAACAGTTTCGCAGCATGGCTCTGGCGCTGCCAGAGGCGCAAGAGCGCGAACACAAGGGGCACCCGGATTTTCGGGTGGGGGACAAGATTTTTGCGACGCTGGGGTATCCGGACAGCGAATGGGGGATGGTGAAGCTGTATCCGGACCAGCAGAAGGACTTTGTGGCGGCGGCGCCCAAGATGTTCACGCCGGTGAAGGGCAAATGGGGGCAGCAGGGCTGCACCAACGTGCGGCTGAAGGCGGCGACCCGGGCGCGGGTGAAGACCGCGCTGTACGCGGCGTGGCGGATTGCCGCGGTGAAGGCGGCGAAGAAGAGCCTGGAAGCGAAGCCGAAGCGGCGGAAGGCTGCGCAGGCGGTGTAGGGCTGTGTAGCAATACGCAACTGAACGAGCAGATGCGTACACAACATA
>CAVYSC010000003.1:0-401617 GCA_963771135.1 uncultured Acidobacteriaceae bacterium | reverse complement strand
TGCGGGAAGCACGCCCGGCCTCCAGCTCGCGCAGCCGCTGATCGCCGGCGTTCCCGCGACCGGCATGAAGGTCCAGCCCATCCTCGGCTTCGTCGATCGCGAAGGCGGCTCGTTCTTTCAGGAGTGGTCCGCGCTCTTCATCGTGCCGGGCCAGCAGGGCGAGCGCATCTTCTGGCACTATCCGCGCCTGCAGGCGCTGGCCGGCGCCGCGGAAGCTGGAACGCCGCTCACCGCGCCGCTCGAGCGCATCGCTCTCAGCGCCGCCTTTCGCGCGCTGCCCGTCACTGACGCTAACGACGGCGAGCAGGTCGTCTGCTTCCGCAGCTTTTTCCCCAGCCCCAACACGCTGGTGTGAACACGAGCCGGTGGCCCGTCGCCAGTAGCCAGTCGCGAATCTTTCCGTTCGCTACAGGCGCCAGGCTACCGGCTACTGGCTACCTGCTACTGGCTACCGGCTGTTCCCGGAGGGATTCTTGAAGCTCACCATCGACAATCACGACGGCAAAGGCGCGATCGATTACACCAGCGCCATCGTCGCCGCACGTCCGTTCCGCATTCTGCGCCGGCTCAACGAGCCGGTCACCTGCGCCGTCACGCTGCTGCCCGCCGATTCCCTGCCCACTCCCGCGCGCAGCGGCCGCATCCGCGTTTACGACGACAGCAGCCTCCTGCTCTTCACCGGCTACATCGCCACCGAGCCCGCGCTCGAGCTAGCCGGCCAGGGCAGCTCCGGCGCGGTGTATGCCGCCGTCGTCACCGCCATCAGCGACGATATCCTGCTCAGCCGTCAATATCTGCCGCAGACCAATACTCCCGCCAGCGCCGCCGACCAGGCGCTCCAGGTGCTGCTCGCCCGCATGGAGCTCGCCGGCATCATCGCCCAGATCCCCCAGGACCTGCCCGCCAGCTCCGGCTTCCAGGTCGACACGGCTCACACCTGGGCCGAGAACGTCGGCGCTCTCGCCACCGCTATCCGCAACGCGTGGCGCCTCATGGATGGCACGCTCACCATCGCTCCCGTCGGCAACGTCACGCACAATCTCAGCGAAGCGCAGGGCACGCTCTCGCTCAGCAATTTCCAGATCTCCCTGCTCAAAGCTCTCGCCAACGACGTCACCGTCTGCGGCGAAATTGAGCCGTGCGCTTACGTCACTGAATATTTCCAGGGCGACGGCGCCACCGTGCTCTTCAATCTCACCGAAGAGCCTTACACGCAGCCCGCCTCCCAGCAGAAGCCGCTCACCGACACCTTCTCCGATTCCGCCATCAACCCGCAGCTCTGGATGGTCGACTCCCCCGGCGCCTACATCTCGCTCACCTCGAACGGCCTCACCTGCGCGGGCGGTAACGGCCAGCTCGGCGTCACCATGGTTTCGGCCGTCTCCGATCTCGAGCTCGGCGGCTCCCTCGTCATCGAGGCGGCTAACGTTCAGTTCGGCACGCAAACCTCCGGCATCCTCAACGGCCTCTTCGGCGGAGGAGGACCCACGCTGCCCAACTGCTTCCTCGGTTTCCAAATCGCGCAGGCCAACGGCGCCACCAGCCTCACCGCCCTCGTCAACGGCACCGCCGCGGGAACCCCGTTCGCGCCCGTTGCCGGTCATTGGTATACGTTGCGGTTACGTTTCTACGCCACAGAACTCCAGCGTCTGCAGCAAACGTACTATGTCACCGGAGATCCTTCCGGCATCGCCGCCTTCGGTGGGCTCGACGTCGACTCCCCCGGCAGCGCGCTCCTCGAAGTGCAGGACGTCACCAACGGCGTCGCCGGTGCGCCCCTGGTTCTCTGGTCCGGAAGCCTGCCCATCGTGCCGCCCACCTGCTCCTTCATCCCGCTCAACTCCTCATATCTCCAGTGCAGCATCGGCAGCATCACCGTGGAGCAGCAGGGACCGCAGTGGGTCACGAGCACGCCGCCCAACGGCACGCCCCCCGATACACCTATCGTCCGGCGCATCGGCGCCGCCGCCCAGGGCGCCGACTGCACGCTCGATACGGCTCGGCCGTCTCAAGTTCTACCCCGGCAGCACCCCGCAGTCCGGCGAGGTCATCGCAGTCAGCTACCGCACCCGCCGCCGCGCGGTCGCGCGCCTCGCGAGCGCCGCCAGCATCGCCACCGAAAGCCAGGGCGGCCTGCTGCCCGGCACCGCCTGCTGGATGGGCTCCGTCACCAATCCGCCCGCGCGCAGCTCCGTCGATTGCGAAAGCGCCGCCTCCGCCATGCTCTCCGTCGCCACCAGCCGCGCCGCCGCGTGGACCGGCAAATACACCGCGTGGAATCCCGAGCAGCAGGGCGACATCTGGCCCGGCGACACCCTCGCCGTCTCCTCGGCATCCGCCGGCGTCACTGCGAATCTGATCGTCCGCGCCGTGCAGATCGACCTCATCCCGTCTGTCCCCGGCTCTCGCGAAGTACACCATCTCTTTCGCGAACGACTGGGCCGAAGAGCTCTCCATCAAAACGTCCTCCAGCGTTCCCGCCGACGCGTGGCTGCCGCAGCAGCCGGAGACCACCGCGCCGCTGGCCAGCCTGAATACGCTCGCCGTCTCCTCCGTCACCGGCAGCGCCATCAACATCGCCGCGAGCGTCAACGCGCCCACCGGTGGCGGATTCGAGGTGCGCCGCCGCGACTGGGCCTTCACGCCCGGCCCCGGACCCGACCTCGTCCTGCGCTCGCCCGTGCCCAACTTCTCCATCCCCCGCGCCGCAGCCACTGAGCAGTACTACATCCGCATGTACGACGCCTCCACGCCGCCCAACTACTCGCGCTTCTCCGCGGCCGTCTTCGTGAATCTGCCGCTCGACTGAGCCTGTAAGCAGTGACCTGTAGCAACGAAATGTCATCCTGAGCGGAGCATCCCGCAGCTTGTCTGCGGGATGCTCAGTCGAAGGACCTGCATTTCATCCCATGCTACCGGCCACTGGCTACCGGCTCTTCTGATCACTGATCGCTGACTACTGGTGCCCCATGAATGATTTCGAATCTCAGGTCCTCGCCGACCTCGCCGTGCTCAAGAACCAAATGCTTGTCCTCGTCGGCGACGGCAACTCCGGGCGCATCGGCTCGCTGGAGCTGCGCGTCTCCGCACACGAAGAGCGCTTCCAGAACCTCCGCGGCGTCGCCATCGCCTTCGGCGCGCTCCTCACCCTCGTCCAGTTCCTCATCGACTTTTTGCGCAGGAGGTGATGCGCTCAGCGCCGGAGGCGCGCTGGTGATTAGCCCAGCACTTCAGTGCTGGGAGAGCGCCCCAGGCAGGATGAGTCCCGGAGGGACGGCGCTGGCGCCCCTTCGCTGATCGCCGTTCAGCGAACCGCCAGCCGCCTCATCCCTAACCGCTTCATTCCTGTCCGCCGTCCGCTGCTAAAATCAACCCTGCAATGAAAGAAAAACCCCTCGTCGGCGTCATCATGGGCAGCAAGAACGACTACGACATCATGCGCGCCGCCGTCGAAATCCTCCGCGAGTTCGGCGTCCCGCACGAAGCGCGCGTCGTCTCCGCCCACCGGACGCCGGATCTGCTCTTCAGCTTCGCCGACACCGCCGCAGTCCCGCGGCCTCCGCGTCATCATCGCCGGAGCGGGCGGCGCCGCCCATCTTCCCGGCATGGTCGCCGCGCAAACTCGTCCTCCCCGTCCTCGGCGTCCCCATCGCCGGCCACCGCGCTCCAAGGTATCGACTCGCTGCTCTCCATCGTCCAGATGCCCAAAGGCGTTCCCGTCGGCACGCTCGCCATTGGAAAGCCCGGCGCCGCCAACGCCGGCCTGCTCGCCGTCCAAATCCTCGCCACCACCGACCCCGCACTCCGCGAGCGCCTGCGCGCCTGGCGCAATGCCCGCACCCGAGGAAGTCCTCGTCCAGGGCCTGCCCGAATAGTCGGGTGCCCCACATCTGCCCGACTTTGGCAGATGTGGCAGATTGCTTTCGCACCCTGCCGTATTCTGGAACCTCTGAGGTACCCATGGCTCCCTTCTTCCCGGCTCCACCCTCGGCATCTTCGGTGGCGGACAGCTTGGCCGCTCGCCGCCATGGCCGCGCGCACGCTCGGCTATCGCGTCCACGTCATCGACCCCGACCCCGCCTGCCCCGCGCGTTTCGTCGTCGACCACTGCTTCGAGGCCGACTGGAACGATGCCCGCGAAGCCGCCGCCTCGCCCGCGGCTCCGATGTCGTCACCCTCGAGATCGAGCAAATTTCTCTGGAGTCCCTGGAAGCCGCCGCCCAGCTACGCGCCCCTCCGTCCTTCCGCCGACCTGCTCCAAGTCATCCAAAACCGCATCCGCCAGAAGGATTGGCTCCGCGAGCGCGGATTCCCGCTCGGCCCCTGGCGCGCCGCGCGCTCCGCGGAAGATATGCAGGAAGCCGTCGCCGCGCTGGGTCCGAAAATGTTTTGTCAAGAGCGCGCATGGCGGCTACGACGGCGCAGCCAGGGCAAGCTCGGCTTCGGCGATCCTACCAGCGCCGAAGACGCCTGGCGTATCGCTCGGCCAGCAGCCCTGCGTCGTCGAGCAGGCGCTCGACCTCGAGCGCGAAATCTCCGTCCTGGTCGCCCGCTCGCCGCGCGGCGAAATCCAAAGTTTTCCCGCCGCGTCGAACCACCACGAACATCAGATCCTCGCCTGGAGCGTGATCCCCGCCCCTCTCACCGGAGCTCTTGCAGCGCGCGCCCAAAAACTCGCCTGCCGCCATCGCCGACTCCTTCCTGCTCGAAGGCATGCTCGCCGTCGGAAATATTCGTCACCAAATCCGGCCGCCTGCTGGTCAACGAGCTCGCCCCGCGCCCGCACAACAGCTACCACGCCAGCGAGCGCGCCTGCGTCACCAGCCAGTTCGAGCAGTGCGTCCGCGCCGTCTGCGACCTGCCCCTCGGCTACGCCTCGCGTCGTCCAGCCCGCGCCATCGCCAACCTGCTCGGCGACCTCTGGCTCGATCACAGCCCTCACTTCGATCGCGCCCTCGCCGTTCCCGGCGTCCGCGTGCATCTCTACGAGAAGCACCAGCCCCGCAAAGGCCGCAAGATGGGCCATCTCTCCGCCGTCGGCGCCACGCCGCAGGAAGCCGTCGAGCGCGTGCTCCAGGCGCAGCGTCTGCTGTAGCGATGTGGTAGCCTTGGCCTGAAGCTGGGCTGCATCCGGCGTATTCAGGCGAGCGGAGGATCCATGCGCTTCAACATCGAAATCGAACAGGAAGAAGACGGTCGCTGGATTGCTGAGATCCCGGAACTGCCTGGCGTGATGGTCTACGGTGCAACGCGTGAGGAGGCCCAAAGCAAGGTGGAAGCTCTGGCCCTGCGAGTCATTGCAGATCGCATTGAGAGTCAGGGAACCCGGACCGATCGCGTCGAGTTCGTGGCGTGAGCCAGTGGCCATCAGCATCCGCCCCGCCATGGCATGCCCCATTTTGGTTCTTGACAACCGCAGCCCCGCTCCGTTCTGATACCGAAAATTCGTAACCGCAGGCTTTTCATTTCAGACTCACCACGGAGCTCGCCCATGTTGGTGCGTTCTCGAGTTCTTCGCTATGCCGGCTTCGTTTCGCTGGCCCTCTTTCTGGCGATCTCGGCCCTCGCGCAGCAAACCGATATTCACCGCTACGACGTCTACGCCGGATTCGCCGGTTTTGACACGCCGTGGCTCAATCTGACGCAGCACGGCTTCCACTCCCAGGCCGGCACGAACCTGCGCTCCTGGCTTTCCGTCGGCTTTGATTATTCCGAGGGCACCGGCGACAACAAGCTCACGCCCAGCGTGCTCAAGCCCGCCCTCCAGCAGCAGTTGAACGCGGAGATTCAGGGACTCATCGCTCTCGGCCAGCTTCCGCCCGGCTACCAGCTCATCGTTCCCACACACGCCTTCTCCGAGACCTTCGCCATGGGCCCGCAACTGGATTACCGCCACTGGAACCCCGTCACGCTCTTCGTCCGACCCTCGCTCGGCGCCATCCGCCAGAAGGTCACACCGCATCCCACTGACCCGTTCGCCACCGCCGTCATCGCGCAGCTCGTTCCCGCCGGATACAAAACCGACTGGCAGGGCTTCTACGGATTCGGCGGCGGCTTCGACTGGAACGCCACCAGCCACTTTGCCATCCGCGCCCAGACCGACGTCGTCTATTGGGATCTGTTCAACGATCTGCTCGCCCACGGCTCCTGGACCACGCGCTACTCCTTCGGCATCACGTATCGTTTCGGCCGCAACATCGCCCGCTAAACTCCCAGTCACCGCAACGCATAAAAGCCGGACAGGCCTCTCGGCCCATCCGGCTTTTTGCTTTTTCCCTTGAGCTGGCAGCTAGCCGCTTTATCCCCAGCCGCCTCATCCCTAACCGCTTTTACCCTATTTCTTCGTTCCAGCCCTCCAGATACTTCTTCACCTCGGCCATGAACTTGCCCGCGTCGGCGCCGTCGATGATCCGGTGATCGAAGCCCAGCGTCAGATGCAGGAAGCTGCGGATCGTCACGGAATCCGTGCCGTCCTCCGTGGTCACCACCGCCGGCTCCTTGAACAGCCCGCCCACGCCCAGGATCGCGCTCTCCGGCTGATTGATGATCGGCATCCCGAACTGCTCGCCGAAAATCCCCGGATTGGTAATCGTGAACGTGCCCGACGCTACCTCGTCCGGCTTCAGCTTCTTGCCGCGCGCCCGTTCCGCCAGGTCGGCGATGGCCCGCGCAATCCCCAGGAAGCTCTTCTCCTCGGCCTGCTTGATCACCGGCACAATCAGTCCCCACTCCAGCGCTACGGCGATGCCCAGATTGATGTTCTGGTGGTACCGGATCGCATCGCCTTCCAGCGACGCGTTCACGATCGGCATCTTCCGCAGCGTGGCGATCACCGCCCGCGCGATGAACGGCATGTACGTCAACTTCACGCCGTTGCGCTGCTCGTACTTGCTCTTTTCCTTCTCGCGCAGCTTCACGATCCGCGTGAAATCGATCTTGAAGACCGTGTGCACGTGCGGCGCCGTATGCTTCGACTCCACCATCCTCTGCGCGATGATCGAGCGCATCCGGCTCAGCGGCACCAGCTCGCCCGGGATCGGCGCAACCGTCGGAGCCGCCGCCTTTACCGGCGCACCAGGCTGAGGAGCGCTCGCCGCACGCGCAGCACCGCCCTTCTCCACATACGCCAGAATGTCTTCCTTGGTCACGCGGCCGCCCGCGCCCGTGCCCGGCACCGCCGTCAGATTCACGTTCTTCTCGCGCGCAATCTTCCGCACCAGCGGCGACGAGCGCACGTGCTCGCCCTCCTCCGCCGCCGCTTGCGGAGCCGGAGCAGTCGCGGGAACCTGCGTCGCCGCCGGCGTTGGCACGGGTGCCGCTGCCGCGCTCGGAGCTGCCGCCGCCTTCGCCGCCGAGCCCGCCACACCGCCGATCACGCCCACCACGGTGTTGATTTGCGCCGTCTGCCCGGCCTGCACCTTAATCTCCGTCAGCACGCCCGCAGCCGGCGACGGAATCTCCGCGTCTACCTTGTCCGTCGAAATCTCAAACAGCGGCTCATCGCGCTCGACCGTGTCGCCCACGTTCTTCAGCCACTTCGTGATCGTGCCTTCGAAGATCGACTCGCCCATCTGCGGCATGATCACGTCCTGGCCCGCCCCGCCTGCATCCGGCGCAGCCTCGGCCGGAGCCGCCGGTTGCGCCTGCCCTGCCGGCGCTGCCGCCTTCGTCTCTTCTACCTTCGCCGGCGCGGAACTTTTCGCCGGAGCCGGAGCGCTTGCCGGGGCGGCCTTCGCAGCGCTGCCCGCCTCCCCAATGACGCCGACGACCGAATTCACCTGCACCGTCGTGCCTTCGGCCGCGCGAATCTCCGTCAGCACGCCCGCTGCGGGCGAGGGAATCTCCGCGTCCACCTTGTCGGTCGAGATCTCGAACAGCGGCTCGTCGCGCTGCACCGTGTCGCCCGGCTTCTTCAGCCATTTCGTGATGGTTCCCTCGAAAATCGATTCGCCCATCTGGGGCATCAGTACGTCAGTCGGCATGGATTTTGCTCTCCGCAATGCGCATGGGGGAAAGGAGAAAACCGCGCAAATTTCGATTATAAAGTGCAGCTACGATCCCGCGGGCAGCGCCGCCTCCGGCAGCACATCCCCCACCGACTCCACCCACAACACCTGGTGCTCAAACACGCGCCCGAACTGCCGCGCCACCGCATGGCGCACTGCGTCCATCGCAGGCGGCGGATCGGCCTCGCGCTCCAGGCTCGTCACCTCCCGATCCGCAATCCCGCACGGCACAATCAGCTCGAAATCGCGCAGGTCCGGCGTCACATTCAGCGCAAATCCGTGCGATGTGATGCCGCGCGCGATGTGAACCCCAATGGCGGCTATTTTCTTCTCCAAAGCCCCGCCGCCCGCAGGGCTCCAGACGCCCGTGCGGCCTTTCACGCGCGTGCCCATCACGCCAAAATCCGCGCACGCCCGGATCAGCGCCTCCTCGATCCGCCGCACAAAATCCACTGCGCCCAGCCTGGGCGTGAAGCTCCTCAGATCGAAGATTGGATACCCCACCAGCTGTCCCGGCCCGTGATACGTCACGTCCCCGCCGCGGTTGATCTCATGCACCTCAATGCCGCGATGCGCCAGGAACTCGTCGCTCGCCACAATGTTGGCGCGGCTCGCATTCCGCCCCAGCGTCAGCACCGGCGGATGCTCCAGCAGCACCAGGGTATTCCCGATGCGCCCGTCGCGCCGCGCCTCCACCAGCCGCCGCTGCAACTCGAGGCCATCGCTGTAAGGAACGCGCCCGAGACTGAGGAGGTTGAGGATCATGGCTTGTGAAGCATTCGCTGTGCCAAAAGATAATCCCGAATCGCCTCGCGAATGTTCCGCAGCGCCTCCTCGCGATTCGCTCCCTGTGACCAGCACCCAGGCAATGATGGACAGCTAACGGCGTAGCCCTCTTCCGAGTGCTCTAATTTGACCTGGTAGATCACGGTTCACCGCTTCGCTCGTCGTCTTCCACAGAAGGACGATCTGCATATCCCTCAAGCACGGAACTTTTCCAGTTCGGGTCCGCTACCCTCCGAAGACCTTCGTGGTCGAAAAACTTAGCGTGGTCGCCCCGGGGAATAACCATGCCCTGTTGAAATTTAGCGGGCAGACAACGAATACCCCGCTTATCCGGCTTGAACATGGACTGAGGCATGAATGCGACGTGCCGAATGACAGGGATCTCAGATACATCAAAATATGCGATTGCTAAAACCATCTCTGGATGCAGCTTCGTCAACTCACCAATGAACCCAATCGAAGGCCGGTCCAACTTTGCGCCCGTGGGATATCTGCCTTTAACTTGCACCGGCCTGATGAGGCTCTGATCCCCAAGGTCCCTCATCGCGATGAAATCAAATCCTTCATCTCGGTGCGGAAAATAGACCAGCCATCCCGCTTCGGCGAAAAGACCTGCAACATGCAGCTCCGCAAGTTGGGAAAACGTCTGAGGCTGTCTCGAATCCGAGTCACCCATTGCGTTCCTGTCCTATCCCGCTAACTGGCCCTTCGCTGGCTGCTGGCCGCCTCACCGCTACCCGGTCCTCACTGGTTAAACATTAATCGCCAACCCCTCCACCGCCCCAAACCCATCCAGCATCGCCTCGGCCAGCGTCGGATGCGCGTGGATCGTGAACATCATCTCCTCGACCGTCGCTTCCAGCTCCATCGCGGTCACCGCCTCAGCCACCAACTCCGTCGCCTGCGGTCCAATGATATGCACGCCCAGAATCTCGCCGTACTTCGCGTCGGCCACCACCTTCACGAAGCCCTCATGCGCGTTTACAATCGACGCCTTCGAGTTCGCCGAGAACGGGAACTTGCCCACCTTCACCGTGTACCCACGCTCCTTCGCGGCCGCTTCGGTCAGTCCCACGCTGCCGATCTGCGGCTCGGTGTACGTGCAGGCCGGCACGCGCTCGCGCCGGATGGGCCGCGCGTATTTCCCCGCAATCTTCGCCGCCACCACCATGCCCGCCATCGCGCCAACGTGCGCCAGTTGCGGCAGCCCGGCCACAATGTCCCCAATCGCGTAAATCCCCGGCTCCGACGTCTCCATCCACTCGTTCACCTGGAGGAACCCGCGATCCGGCTTGATCCTGGTCGTCTCCAGTCCGATGCCCTCCGTCCGCGGCGCGCGCCCGACCGCGATCAGCACCTTCTCGGCTTCCTTCACCACCTGCTTGCCGTCCGACGCCGTGAACGTCACTTTGGCGCCAGTCTTCGTCTTCTCCACCTTCTCGACCTTCGCGCCGACGTTGATGTCGATACCGCGCTTCTTGAACGTCCGTGCCAGCTCCTTGCTCACGTCCTCGTCTTCGTTCGGCACCACCCGCGGCAGGAACTCGATAATGCTGACCTCCGACCCAAACGTGCGATAGATCGATCCAAACTCCACGCCCACCGCGCCCGCTCCGATGATCGCCAGCGATTTCGGAATCTGCTGCAGCGACAGAATCTCCACGTTCGTCAGGATCGTCTCATCGGGCTTCAGCCCGAAGAGCATCTTCGCATCGGAGCCGGTCGCCAGCATCACGTTCTTCGCCTGCACGCTGTTCGCGCCCTTGCCGTCCACGGCAATCGTGAACACGCCGTTCTTCGCCGGTCCCGTCAGCTTGCCCCAGCCCGCGATCACGGTCACCTTGTTCTTCCGCATCAGGAAGTCGAGGCCCTTCACGTGCTTCGCGATGATCCCGTTCTTGCGTTCCAGCACCGCCTGCCAGTTCACCTTGCCCTCGCCCAGGCCCTCGATGCCGTATTCCTTCGCCGCCTTCACGTAGTCGTACACCTCGGCGTTGAACAGCAGCGACTTGGTGGGGATGCAGCCCACGTGCAGGCACGTTCCGCCCAGCTTCGGCTCTTTTTCAATCAGCGCGACCTTCAGGCCGTATTGCCCGGCGCGGATCGCCGCCGTGTATCCGGCGGGTCCGCCGCCGATAATCGCAACGTCATAAATCGTGTCTGCCAAGGAATGCTCCGTTCAGGGGAAGTGGGTGCGGGAAACCGGGGCGCAGGCGCACCCCAAACTCTTTATTGTACGCAGGGTTCCCTGGTGGGAGATGCGTCAAACCCCCATCTGGATTCTCAGCTGCCCCTGCGCGCGGGCAGGGCCTCTGTCATCGGAAAGACCAGCGCGCCGCAGGCGCAACGTAGATTAGCCCAGCACTTCAGTGCTGGGAACGGAACCTACCGCAAGCCGAGTCCCGGAGGGACGACGCTGCTGGATGCCCCACCCTTGTCGTCCATCCTTTGGACGACAGGGTGGGTTCCTGAGAGACCCCTACAACCGCCCCTTCGACCCCGCCGCTGCATCCTCCACGGCCTGCGCCACGTCTTTCGGATCCCAATCGTCGCCGTTCCACATCTGCTGCACCGTCCCATCCGGCCCAATCAGCGCCGTCACCATCGTGTGCTCAATATCGCCATCCTTCGACGGCCGATAGATCACGCCGAATGCCGTCGCCAGCTTTTTCAAATTGGCCGGCGTCGGGACCACAAAGCTCCAGTGCGCGAAACCCTGCGCGTTGCCATCCAGATAAGGCAGGCCGTACCTCCGCAGCACCGGCGGCGTGTCGTTTGCCGGATCGATGCTCACCGTCAGCAAATGGCTCGTCGCGTATGCCCGCCCGTTGTGTTCCAGCATTTGATTCACCTTTTGGAACCGCGCCGTGATGACCGGGCAGTCCTCCTTGCATTGCGAATCGACAAACGTCAGCAGCAGCGCCTTGTCGCGGAACTTCGCAAAGGTCACCGGCGCACCCGCCTGGTTCACGATCGGAATCTCCGGAACCGCTTCGCCCATCAGCAGCAAATGCGCCGGAATCTCCTCCGCCGTCAGCGGATGCGTCGGCTCTGCCGTGATTGCAACATCCGTCAGCAAGTTTGGGCCGCCGTCCACCGGCGTCAGAATCGTCCCGGTAATCTGATCCCCCGGCTCCAGCGCCCGGAACCTGGCCGCATCGTTCAGCGTGTACACCGCATTCATCGCCGGCATGAAGTCGCGGATCACGCCCTGCTTCACCGTGATCTGCTCCGTCGTCGCGCTCTTGCCCAGAACCTCGCCGCGCATCGCATGGCGCGTATAGCTCGCCGTCGCCGCGGAGGTCGCGTCTGTCTTCCCGCACCCCGCAGCGCCCATCATCAGCAGCCCAGCCAGCGCAATGGCCCAGCAACGACGATCCATCACCCGTCGATCCTCCAGTCTCTATATTGGACGCATGAGCTTCTCTGGGGGCGCTCCGGATCAGGCGCGCCTCACTTTTTCCCTCCAGCCCAGTTGCCAATTATTGCCAATCGCGCTAGCCTGAGACTGAGGCTCGCCCTATGCCGACCAGGAACATCAATCTCACTCCGCAAATGGACAGCTTCGTCGACGAAAAGATCCGCAGCGGTCATTATGCGAATGCCAGTGAAGTGGTGCGCGCAGGGCTGCGCGCCCTCGAACAGGATGAACAGGAAGATGCTGCCCGTCTGAAAGCCCTTCGTTCCGCACTGATCGCTGGCGAAAAGAGCGGCTTTGTCGAGGGCGATCCATTCGAGGAGGTCCGCGCTTCCCTGCGGCGCCTGCCCAGGGCGAGCGGTGCCTGACATCAGGCTTTCGCGGCTGGCTCTTGCCGACCTGCGATCCATCGCGGAATACACGGCCCACAACTGGAACGTCGAACAGGCCGAATACTATCTCGATCGCCTGCAGAAATTCCTGAACCTGCTCGCCGCCAATCCCAGCTTAGGCCGCGCCTGCAATGACATCCGGAAGGGCTACCGGCGCATGGAACACGAACGGCATGTTGTCTTCTATCGAGCGCGGGAATTCGGGGAAGGCATCGACGTCATCCGCATTCTGCATGAGCGGATGCTGCCCACAAAGCACCTTGGTGAACAATAGCGCTACCATTCCTCGCTGCTGCGCCGCCAGGCCCGCCCGTGCGCTCAGCCCACCAGCGCCTTCGCCGCTTCCACCGCGAAGTACGTCACGATAAATCCCGCGCCCGCCCGCCGAATCGACACCAGCGACTCCAGCATCGCGCGCTGCGGCTCCAGCCAGCCCTTCGCAAACGCCGCCTGCAGCATCGAGTACTCCCCGCTCACCTGATACGCCCCGATCGGCGCTTCGAACCGCTCCCGCGCCGCCCGAATCACATCCAGATACGGCATCGCCGGCTTCATCAGGATCATGTCCGCGCCCTCGGCCAAATCCAGATCGATCTCCCGCATCGCCTCGCGCACGTTCGCCCCATCCATCTGATAGCTGCGCCGGTCGCCGAACTGCGGAGCCGAATCCGCCGCCTCGCGAAACGGCCCATAAAACGCCGACGCAAACTTCGCCGCGTACGACAAAATCGGCGTCTGCTCCAGTTCCTCTTCATCCAGTGCGTCGCGAATCGCCGCCACGCGCCCATCCATCATGTCACTGGGCGCGACGACATCCGCCCCGGCCTTCGCCAGCGACACCGCCGTCTTCGCCAGCAGCGCCAGCGACGAGTCGTTCTCGATCTCGTACTCCTCGCCCGTCCGCCTCACGATGCCGCAATGCCCATGCGACATGTACTCGCACAGGCACACATCCGCCATCACCACCAGCTTCTTCGCCGCGCTCGACGCCTTCAGCGCCCGCAATCCCTGCTGCACAATCCCGTCGTCCGCCCACGCGCCCGTCGCCTCTTCGTCCTTGGTCTCCGGCAGCCCAAACAGCAGCAGCCCGCCGATCCCCAGCGCCGCCGCCGCCTCGGCTTCCTTCACCGCCTCATCGACCGACAGGTTGAACACGCCCGGCATCGACGCGATCTCTTTCCGCACGCCCTCGCCGGGGCACAAGAACAGCGGCAGAATCAGCGCGCCCGGCTCCAGCCGCGTCTCGCGCACCAGCGCGCGCAGCGGCTCTGTCCGCCGCAGGCGGCGCATTCGCGTCACGGGAAATTCCATGCCTCGATTGTAGAACCAGCGCCGCAAACCGCTGTCAGCTAACCGCCAGCCGCCATCTGCTCATACTCCTGCCCTGACATCCCCGGCGCCAGCACCCACAGCGTGTAAATCCCCAGAGCCGTCCCCAGCAGCGGATGAATCAGCGCCAGCACCGCCATCACGATCGTCATCACCCGGCCCCACGACGCGCGCCGCAGCAGCCCAATCCCCGCCACCGCGCTCAGAATCGCCCGAATGGTCAGCACCACCGTAATCAGCGGCACGAACCACGGCATGCGGCTCAAACGGGAAGTGAACCCTAAAACCCGTGCCCGTGTAAGCCAGGCCCCGACCATCCGTGAAACACCCCGGCCAGAAACGGCAGCGCGACCGCCCACATCAGCAGGATGTACCCCGCGTACACCACCCACAGGATCCCCAGCGTGTGCACATGCCGATGCACCCGCGTCCACACCCACGGCGGCGGCGGCGCCGTCGCAATCGGAGTCGCCTGGCGCCCGCACCGCGGGCAATACGGCTGATACGCATCCATCGCCTGACCGCACGCGCTGCAATACATGATCCGCACCTCCAGACACACCCAATACTACGCACCCGCCCCCCGTCCGGTTCCGGACGATGGGCCGGTAGCCTCGTAGGCTGTAGCCAGAAGCCCGTAGCTCCTCACCGCCAGCCAGCAGCTACCGGCGGGCTACCGGCTGCGGGCCACTGGCTGGTAAGCTGGTCAGCGAGGCTCACGCGCATGTCCTGGTTCAGGCGGGAAGACAGCAACATCGGCCCGGGCGGCAACCGGGTCCGCACCGAAGGCCTCTGGACCAAGTGCGACGGCTGCAGCCAGACCATCTGGAAGGCCGACCTCGACGCCAACCTCCAGGTCTGCCCCAGGTGCGGACGCCACAATCGCATCGGCGCTCAGGCCCGCATCGAAGCCCTTCTCGAGCCCGGCTTTGAGATCGTCGACGGCAACCTCCGGTCCACCGACCCGCTCCAGTTCTCCGACCTCAAGTCCTACAAGGCGCGCCTCAAAAAGGCGCAGCACGACACCGGCCTCAACGACGCCATCATCAACGCCCAGGGTCTCCTCGGCCCCCACCCCGTCGTCCTCTCCGTCATGGAGTACGCCTTCATCGGCGGCAGCATGGGCGCCGTGGTCGGCGAGTCCATCGCCCGGGCCATTGACCGCGCCCACGACCAGCGCCACCCCCTCATCACCGTCGCGGCCTCCGGCGGAGCCCGCATGATGGAAGGCATCGTGAGCCTGATGCAGCTCGCCAAGGTCTCCACCGCGCTCGCCCGCCTCGACCAGGCCCGCGTCCCCTTCATCTCCGTCCTCACCGACCCCACCACCGGAGGCGTCACCGCCAGCTTTGCCATGCTGGGCGACCTCAACATCGGCGAGCCCGGCGCGCTCATCGGATTCGCCGGCCCCCGCGTCATCGAGCAGACCATCCGCCAGAAGCTGCCCGAGGGCTTCCAGCGGTCGGAGTTCCTGCTGGAGCACGGCTTCCTCGACGCCGTCGTCTCCCGGAAGGACATGAAGGCGTACCTCATCCGGGCGTTGGACTTCATGCAGCTGCCCAAAGCAGGTTAACTGGGTGTGTACCCCATGACCGGTCTGCGCGGGCATATCGTAACGCGAAAGTAAACTCCCTTGACTCTACGAGGGTTAGCTCGCTGGTTCATAGAGTATCGAGGAAGGCACTTCGCTAGCATAAAATTAACCACTCAGGCACTGTCATTCTGAGCGAACGGGACCCCGAACGACTTTCAGGCGCCCCTAAAGAGCTTGCTCTTTAGGGCAGAGTTCGGGGGCGGTGAATCGAAAGCTCGCCCTGAGCGAGGGTGCTGGAACGCCCGAGTCGAATGGGAATCTGCGGTTGCCGTTCCGGAGCACAACGCCATCCCCGCCGAATCTCCGCCTTGTATCGGGCACGACCTTCAGTCGTGCCGCAAAGGTCTTAAAATCGAATGGGCTTCAGCCCCTGAAGGACTGGTCATGAGCGAAAAGCTGGCCCATTTGCAGCATGAGGAGTGGCTGGCGAAGCGGCCGAAAGCCTCCGAGGCCGGGATCGCGCGGGCGGTCGAGATTCTGAACCGCGACACGGGCGTCGCCCCGGCGGAAGAGGACGGTCTGCCAGAGCAGTACCAGCGCAACAGGCGGGCGTAGGAGCAGCCGGACTTCGCTTTGGATGGCGGGAACGTCCCGTCTGTCCCCAGGTTTTTGTCCCCGGGTTTCCCGAGCGGGCACAGTGTAATTGGTAGTGTAATCATCTGAATATTATGTTGTGCGGAGGTGCTCGTCTTGCGTAAAATGCACACTCGGAGGCGCATGCCGGATGGCCAGCGCCAGGGTGGCAGCTTTGACACGCCAAGACGTTCTCCGAGCTGCGTCGCGATTCAAGACAACGCGGCGAATGCCGAAATGGACAGTGATCGTTGAGGGCAAGGAGTTTCCGGCTCGACCTCTTGTTTTAGGGGCCGCAGGCGTACCTCCAAACGACAGCACGAATTCTACCAAGCCGTTGCGGTCCTGAAGGAGCTCGGCTTTGAAGCGCGGTACGAAGGCAACGCGATTTGACACCCGAGAGGCCCAAATGGTGCAATCGGTAGGCGAAATTTAGGCGAAGACATAAAGGTTCCGCGTAGGGGCAAGAAAGAGGGCATCATGGCGGAAATCCAAGCTTTCTCCAGGGTCGACGATTGGCGCTCGGCTCTGGGTCTTCTTCCTATCCCGCTGCGCGATCCCCCGCAGGATCAGCAGAGGTTTGTCCTTCTCAACGGCGGCTCCGGCAATTTCTGTTTGGACCTGGAAGGGCGGTTGTGACGGCAGCACCCAAGCCTCCGCCGCATGGTCCTGTGACGTGGGCCACTATGTCACGGTCGTGGGCGAGCGGATTTTAGTCTGTCGCGCCGGACTGGCAGCGACGGAGGAAAAAGGTACTCCCGGAAAAGTGTCGTCTCCCAGATCCACGAGTTTCACCGCCACCTGGAGGGATCCTCGCCGGACCGATCAAGGGCGTTGTCCCCCATGTCCTGAGGATATTCCGCCAAATCAGATCGATCCTAGAGGAAGAAAAGGGCGGGCTGCGCTCGCTGCACGTCCTGCTGAACCTGTTGGTTTCAGCTGCTACAAACCAGTATCGAATCACGGAGGGCGACCACAGTCAGTGGGGTCTTACAGAACAGATACTGGCGTCTTCGAGGGACCTCTCAGACTCGGTGTGGTTGGACTCTATAACGACCTTCTTGGTCGCGGACGCTATCAGGTCGTCAGCCCCGACTTCGGTCTCACCTTACGGCACGTGACTGGAGCTCTCTTTCAAGACGCCCACCTGGAGGCCGAGCTCGCGCCCACCCTCTGGTTATCGGGGCTGGAGGCCCCGGCAACGGTGCGAGCAGGTACGGCGCCGACCGACCCCGGGGTGTATTTCACACCTCCAACCCTAGCCCGCACCCTCGCCGAGGAAGCGACGGCGCAAATCAACCCGAGCGAGGACCGTTCCCTCTTCCTCTTCGATCCAGCGTGCGGTTCAGGCGAGCTCCTGAAGGAATGCATGCGGCTCCTAAGGCTGCATCCGAATTTCCGCTCTCGCGTGCGGATTCTGGGTTGGGACAAGTCTCCCGCATCGGTGGCGATGGCGCGCTTCGTGTTGGCATGGGAGCAGCGCTCCTGGGAGCGAGGCAGCGTCGAAATCGAAGTCGAACAAAAGGATGTCGCTCCTCAATCGGGATTGGCCGCAAGACATCGACATAGTTGTGATGAATCCGCCATTTCAATCGTGGGCCCTGATGGGGGAGCAGGAACGGACCGCCGTTAGGGATTCTGGGCGCGTCCAACAAGCCGAATCTTGCCGCAGCATTCGCTTGGCGCGCCGCCAACAGCGTCCGCCCGTCTGGAACGCTAGCGATGGTTGCGCCTACTTCCCTTCTGGAATCCACTTCTGCAGCGGGGGTGCGGGGAAATCCTTGCCCAGTCGATGTCACCGCGGCTGATCGCACGATTGGGGGATCAGAGCATCTTTGCCCGAGCCCTTGTTGACGCAGGACTTTACGTGTCGCAAAAAAAGCCAGCAGCAAGCACACCGCCGGCCGTACTCTGGGTCGATTCGCAGCCGGGCTCGCTGAGCAGGGGACTACGCGGCCTGCGACAGTGGAGAGGCACCGACTCACCGTTATCCGAAAGGGGCTTCTCCGTATACCTTCGGCCTGACATCGGAACCAGCCGCGCGCCCTGGGCAGCCAGGCGGTACGAGTCTTGGAGGGCGTTCGCGGTTTTCGAGCACTCTCGACGAATCATCGCTGCGAGGCGGACCTTCGACATCCGGCAAGGGGCGCGCCTTGGCAACGACGTCTTCGTCGTAACGAAGGAATACCGCCAGGGGCTATCCAAGGGCGAGCCATCCGCCTTTTCGACCAGCGGTAATGAATACGTCCATTGCCGGAGGCAGGCTTAACGATGACTATTACGTCTCATCCCTACACTCGGGGGCTGGACCCGATCACTACCGAGGAAGAGCTCGGAGACCGCGCTCCTGAAAGTTTTACCAACAGCTATTACGGGTCAAAAGCTCGAAGCTGCAGTCCAAGAAAAGCCTGAAGGAAGGGCAGCTGAATTGGTGGGACATTCTCAGGCATAGGGAATGGCAGGAGGAAACGGAGCCCAAAATAGTCTCTAAGTATTTCGGCGGCGATCACCCGTTTGCAGTGGACACTGCAGGCGAGCATGTCGTTGTCGTGGGGAACGCTTGGCTGTTGAGAAGAGGAAGCCTAAGATTCCTCCGTATCGGACTCCGAGGTTTACGCAGCGATAGCCGCATACCTAAACAGTGACGCCGCTGCTGGGCTCCTGCACTACGCATCCATACAGGTTTCTGGGGGCCAGTGGGACTTGTCAGAAGTATCTCGGCAGTCTGCCCATACCCGATATTTCCAAGCTCCGACCGGATGAACTGAGCACACTCGCCGAACTGGGCAGGGGGATAGCCGAGGGCAGGACCGAAGCGTGGTCTGATCTCTACTACTTCGTGCTGTCCATACTGGACAGGTGAGCCATGGCCGGCGTGATTGGCTACAGCAATTCTCTTATCAACTTTCTGGAAAGTTCCTTGGCTACCGCGTTTAACCAGCCCTCAGTTCAACTCACCAGGAAGTCCCGCAAAGCTGGCGCATCGTTCCAGGTTCGCATGATCGGCGGAGACAGGGACGCGCTGATCGACGATAGCATCGATCAGTCGGTGACCCAGATTTGCTTGGGCGGTGGCGTCTCGACGAGCTTCTATCTCGGATTCGTGGCCGTGTTTGAGGTTGCGGTAGAGTCGCACGCACTGCGGCACTCTAGCATTTCGGTTTTCCACGACATTGGAGGGGAGTTAATGCCTCTATTTAGGGCGGATTGGGATGAACTGGCGGCAGCAGATAAAACTTCTATCTTATGCGCAACCCCACTGGCATTTCACTCAGAACCCGCAGGAGATCGAAAATGTCATCCGGGTCCTAGCGGAGCCGAGCGGCGACTTCTCACCCCGCCCTCCGGATTCGCTTTTGAAGGGGCTGGCAGACTGCGGTCAACTCCACTTTGCAATGACATCGATGACCGCTCAGGGCGACGGGACCCAGCATAAGCAGCTCTTCGACGAAGCCGAATTTCGGCGATGGTTTGCCAATGTGACAGCTTATATAGGAGAGGAGATTGCCTACATCGCGGATAAGGTTCCCGCAGATCCACAGGAATTCCTTCCGCAACCAGAAAGCATACCCTCCCAAACTCAGTAGCTTCCCGCAGTTGTCTCAACCCCCACCGCCCGCACCAAGGTAACTTGGCGCTGATTCCACGCAGCTTCCACGCCAAATCCAGCAAAGAAATTTGGCGGGCTAATTCCCTCAACCTGCTATTCTGAAAATAGAGGGAAAGTTCAGAAAAAGGCTGCGCCGAGCGCGGCCTTTTCCTTTTCGCCGGAGGTGCAGGAGGCAGGCAATCGGCACACAGGCAGAACGGCCAACAAACAGCAGGAACGGGCAGCCGGACGATCCCTGTTCCCTAATCCCTGTCCCCTGTTCCCTGCCTCCAGGCCTGTTGTCGAAGCTGTCAACATCGCCAAACTCAACGGAATCAATACCGAAAGTTGTCGAGCCGTCATGGGGGGCACCCCCTCATCGACAAACGCCGATCCGGCTCCCGCACCCGCCGCTGCTTACAATGGAACCTGATCCATGACCACTCCATCCCCAGGCGGATCGCGCTTTCCCATCTTCGGCGGAGCCCGGCTCGCGTCGCTGGTGGTGCTGCTGGCCGCGCTCGCGGTCTGCATCGCCTTCTCGTGGCTGACGCGCGGAGCGATGTAGCGACCTCGCCTTTCTGCGCGCCGGAGCGAGCCAGTCGCTGGTGGACACCAGCCCGTGGCAAACCGCGCAGGCTCTGGCCGCGCAGGCCGTCACCGCCGAGGAGCAGCAATACGCGCGCCAGGCGGAAGCGCTCGCCGATCATGAAGTGGATCAGGCCTTTGCCGCCGCGCTGCGTTCGGCGCGCCTGACGGAAAGCCACCAGACGCTGACCGGCCGGGCGCTCGCGCTTTCGCAGCGCGCCGCGCAGCTCCAGACCGAGATCGCGCAGGACAAGGCGCAGGTGGACCGGCTGAAGGCCAGGAACGCGCGCACCGCGGCCGGGTCGGCGGTCGACAGCGACGATCTCGACGTGGCCGAAGCGCAACTCGGCCTCGATACGGACGAGCTGACCGAGACGCAGCGCGCGCTCGACCGCGCCACCGGCAGCCTGAGCAGCCGCATTCAGCAGGAGCTGGCCGCGCATGAAGCGTCGATGAAGAAGTACGACACCCAGGTCGCCAGCGGGAGCCCTCCGGCGGTGGTTTCTGTGAACAGCCATGGCGCGCTGGTGGGCCGGCTGCGCGCCTGGTTCGGCCAGATCGGCCGCTACCAATCCATTGAGCAGGCGCGCGACCAGGCGGAGAACGAAGCGCGCTCCCTGACCGCCGCGTACACCGCGCTGGAGACGAAAGCGAATGCCGCCGGCGCATCCACCACGCTGGCCGGCATCCAGGATCGCAGCGCGCGCCGCCAGGTGCTGTCGATTGACGACGACCGCATCCAGACCGAGCAGCAACTGGCCGCGGTCTACGGCAAATGGGACGCGCAGGTGCTGCTCCAGCATCGCGTGGTCGGGCACCTCGTCCTGCAATCGGTGGAGATCGTGCTGTTCATCCTGCTGGGCATGATCGTCGGCGGCGTGCTCGTCCGCCGAGTGACGCTGCGGCGCTCGCAGGATCGCCGCCAGATGCACACGCTGCGGACGATCCTGGAGGTGTGCGTGCAGATCCTGGGCGTCGTGCTGATCGTGCTGGTGCTGTTTGGGCCGCCGAGCCAGACGGCCACCATGATCGGCATCGTCACGGCCGCGCTCACCATCTCGCTGCAGGATTACATTTTGGCGTTCCTCGGCTGGTTCATGCTGGTGGGGCGGAACGGCATCCACGTCGGCGATCTGGTGGAGATCAACGGCATCAGCGGCGAAGTGGTGGAGGTGGGCTTGCTGTCGACCACGCTGCTGGAAACTACCGGCCTCGCCGACAAGGGCGAGCCGACCGGGCGGCGCGTCTCCTTTGTGAACAGCTACGCGGTGCGCGGGCAGTACTTCAATTTCTCCGGGGAAGGCCAGTGGATGTGGGACGAGATCACGGTGAGCCTGCCCACGGATGCCAATCTTTACGCCATCGCGAAAGAGATGGAACGAGCCGCTCGCGAGGAGACGACGGAAAGCGCGCAACTGGCCGAGCAGGAGTGGAATCGCGGCAAACACACCGCGGGCCTGGCCCGCGTGAGCGCCGCGCCCATGGTGGCCATGCGTCCGGCCGGCTCCGGCGTGGACATTCAGGTGCGCTACGTCACGCGCGCCCTGGGCCGCCACGAGGTGCGCGACCGTCTGTATCGGCACGTGATCGAGATGCTGCACGAGAAGAAGCAGCTGGCTTCGCCCGAAGGGGCGTCTGCCGATCCAGACAAACTGCACGCCGCTTCGGTGTGACGCGGCGCGCGGAGTTATCCGGAAGAGTTCCATCCGCGTTACTTTCCGGCCGGTAAGGGTCAGCGCAGCAGTTCCTTGTGGACCAGCTCGCACAGCTTCATCGTGAGGGGATTCGTCATTCCGTAGTAGACAAATTGGCCGTGCTTTTGGCGGGAGACGATCCCCGCCAAAGCCATCAGGGCGAGATGTTTTGAGACGTTCGACTGCGTTGCCCCGGTCGCGGCCACAATGTCGCCGACAGGCAGCGGCCTGGCACAGAGCGCCTGGAGAATCTTCAGGCGCATGGGTTCTCCCAGCAGGCGGAATTGTCCCGCCACTTCTTCCAGCTCGAGCATCGTCGAGATTTCGAGCGTACCGGGCATTTGACATATATCACCGATTGGTCATATAGTCACATATGACTATGACGGAAATCAAGTCCAGAATTATCACTCCCGCCGCGCTCTCGGCAATTCTCAGCGACGGTAATGCGCATGAATTGCTGGACGTCCGCACGCCTGCGGAATATGCCAGCATACATGTGCCGGGCGCAAGGCTGGCGCCGATCGATCAACTGAACGTCGAAGCTGCCCTGGCGCAGCATCGGCCGGGCACGCCGATCTACGTCCTCTGCCACGCAGGCTCGCGCGCGAGCAAAGCTATCGAGCAGTTCCAACGTGCCGGATGTGGCGACTGCGTCCTTGTCGAGGGCGGCACGCAAGCCTGGATTGAAGCCGGACTTCCGGTCCATCGCGGCGCGCGCAGCGTGCTGCCGCTCATGCGGCAGGTCCAGATTGTTGTCGGCTCGCTTTCAGCCGCGGGCGCAATCCTGGCGCTGACCGTGAATCTGTGGTTCGCAATCCTGCCGCTCCTGGTCGGATGCGGACTGCTTGTCGCCGGCATCACCGGCACCTGCGGCATGGCCCTTCTGCTCGCGAAAATGCCCTGGAACCGCGGGCAAAACCACAGTTCGGATTGCTGCACTCAGGAGTAAAACATGAAGACTGCACGCAGAATCGTCATTGTCGGCGGCGTGGCAGGCGGCGCTTCTGCCGCTGCCCGAGCCCGGCGCGTGGATGAATCGGCCGAGATCCACATCTTCGAACGTGGCCCCTATATCTCGTTTGCCAACTGCGGCCTGCCCTACCATATCGCGGGCGAGATCCAGGACCGCTCCAAGCTCCTGATCATGACCCCGGAAAAGATGTGGATTCGCTCGCGGGTGCACGTCCATGTAAAGCACGAGGTGCTCTCCATTGACCGGCCGAGCAAAACCATTCGAGTCCGCCGGCCTGACGGCCCGGAAGAGCGTTTTCCCTACGACAAGCTCATCCTGAGCCAGGGCGCCAAGCCCATCGTGCCTCCGATCCCCGGCGCAGACCTGCCCAACGTCTTCACCCTTCGCGACGTGCCTGACATGGATCGCATCATCGAGTTCGTTGACTCGCGGCGGCCGCGGACAGCCGCTGTTGTTGGCGGCGGGTTCATCGGCCTCGAAATGGCCGAGGCCTTTCACGCTCGCGGCATGCAGGTTACTGTGATCGAGAAGCTGCCCCACATTCTTCCGCTGCTGGACCACGATTTGGCCCTGGATCTGGAGAACCATGTTCGCGGCGACGATTTCAGCATCCTGACGCGCACGGAAGCAAAATCCTTCGGTCCCGAGGGCGTGGAGCTGGCAGATAGCGCATTCGTCCCGGCGGAGCTGATCCTGCTGAGCGTTGGCGTTCGCGCCGAAGTCAATCTGGCAAAAAGCGCCGGCCTGGAAATCGGCGTCACTGGCGGCGTCAAGGTGAATGCGCGCATGGAGTCCTCCGACCCTGACATTTACGCCGTGGGCGATGCCGCGGAAACGACCCACATGGTCACCGGGGCGCGCACGCGCATCCCACTCGCCGGCCCGGCCAACCGCCAGGGCCGCATCGCGGGCGCCAACGCGGCGGGCGGCCACTTCCTCTATGCCGGCGCACTGGGAACCTCCATTGTTCGCGTGCTGCACAGGACAGCAGGATTCACAGGCCTGAACAGCGCGCAGGCAGCCCAGGCCGGCTTCAGCTTCTTTACCAGCGTGACGGTGGACCCAACCCATGCGGGTTACTATCCCGGTTCGAAGCCGATGACGATCAAGATTATCGCCGAAGAAGGAACCGGACGCCTGCTCGGCGCGCAGGTGGTGGGGGAAGATGGCGTGGATAAACGCACGGACGTGCTGGCCACCGCGATTGCCGGCAGAATGACGATATTTGATCTGGAGAGCCTGGACCTGGCCTACTCGCCGCCCTTTGGCTCGGCCAATGATCCGGTTAACACGGCCGGATTCGTTGCCGGTCACATCGTGCATGGCGATATCGCCACCGTTTCGCCTGAGGATTGGAAGCCGAATGGCGAGTTGCTGGTGGATGTGCGCGACGCGAACGAAGTAGCCGAGTCAGGTTTGCTGCGGAACGCCGTGAATATTCCGCTGGGTGAACTCCGCGACCGGCTGGGCGAACTGCCGCGTGATCGAGAAATTCTCGTCTACTGCCAAAAAGGGCAGCGAGGCTACCTCGCCGCCTGCGCGCTGCGGGGCAGCGGCTTCGAGCACGTGGCCAACCTGCGCGGCGGATTCGCGCAGGCGAAACTCAACGGCTTCGAGGCCTGTTCCGGGCCATTGATTGACAGGCAGGCAGAGATACTGGAGCCAGCCAGCGCGAACTAATCCAACTCCCGCACCCGCCGCGTGACGTCCTGCATTTCGCGCGTCAGGCGCAGCACGTCGTCCATCTTTCCGGCGCGCTCGGCGTGGTCGATTTCGGTCCGCAAGTGGCGCTGCTGGTGTTCGAGCGCGGTCCGCCGGATGGCCATCACTGCCTCTTCCACGTCGTCGGCTCCGGGCTCTGTGTCGTGGATCGAGAGAAACAGCTCCGCCAGTATCTTGCGCTGCTCCTCATCGTCGAGCGCCAGCAGCGGATCGCCGCCGTCGGGCCGTTCGCGCAGCCGCTGCACCATCGCGCGCACGTCGTCGCGCATCGCCGCGAATTCCCGCTCGTGCTCGTGCCATGCGCCCTCCGCCACCAGATAGGCCTCGCTGGAGCGCGGCGCGGAGAACGCCTGCAGCAGAATCTGCTCCGCGCGCGTGAGCGCCTGCGGCCGGGCGGTGAGCGAATCCCTCCGCCGCGCCGCCGCGTCCTTCAGTTCCGCGCGCACCAGCGCCGAATCGATGCCCAACGCCTGTGCCGCGTCGTTGGCAAACGCGTCGCGCGCAATCCGGCTCGGAATGCGCCGGATGTGCGGCAGCAGATAATTGAGCGCTTCGGTTTTTGATTTCGGATCCCGCCCCGGGAACAACTGCCGCGCCCGCTCCACCAGATAATCCTGGAACGCCGGCGCTCCGCGGAGCACCTCGGCATACGCCCGCGCGCCTCGCTCGCGCACGTAGCGGTCAGGATCGAGCCCGCCCTCCAGCGTCAGCACCCGCACGTCGAAGCCTTCTTCCGTGAGCAGCGCAATCGACTTCTCCGCAGCGTTGGCGCCGGCCGTGTCCGGATCGAAGTTCACGATCACCCGGGTGGCATAGCGCTTGAGCAGGCGCACCTGCGCTTCGGTGAACGCGGTACCACTGGTCGCGATCACGTTGGGAATGCCGGCCAGGAAGACGGAGATGCAGTCCATCTGGCCTTCCACCAGCACCGCGCCGCCATCCGCGCGGATGGCCTGCCGCGCCTTATCCAGATTGAACAGCACCTGACCCTTGGAGTAGAGCGGCGTCTCCGGCGAATTCAGATACTTCGGCCCGGCTTTTTCGCCGCTCTCGAGCGTTCGCGCGGTGAAAGCGATCACTCGGCCCGCCTCATTCGCGATCGGGAACATCACTCGCTTGCGGAAGCGCGCGTAGATCGGCCCTGGGCTGCCGTCCTCCTGCTCTTTCCAGGAGAACAGCCCGGTCGCGCGCAGCGTCTCCAGGTCGGCTGTGCTCTGCAGCCGCTCGCGCAGCGCGTGGAATGAATCCGGCGCATAGCCGATGCGGAATTTCGCAATCCCCTCCGCCGTCAGTCCGCGGCCGGTGAGATACTCGCGCGCGGTCGCGCCTTCCGCCGAGCGCAATTGCTCCTCGAACCAGGCTGTCGCCACCTCGTGCAGCTCCAGCAGTTTGCCGCGTTGCCGGTGCTCCGCCGCTTCTTCCGGCGAGGAGAACTCGCGCTTCGGCAGGGGAATGCCGCACTTTTGCGCGACGGCTCGGACGGCCTCCGGGAACGGCACGTTCTCGATCTTCTGGACAAAGGAGAAGACATCGCCCGACTGCCCGCAGCCGAAACAGTGGTAGAACTGCCGGCCGGCATGCACGCTGAACGAGGGCGTCTTCTCTTTGTGGAAGGGGCACAATCCGCTGTAGTTCTGCGCTCCGGCTTTGCGCAGCCGCACGTATTCGCCGATGATCTTGACGATGTCGGCCTGCTCCTTCACGGTCTGAGCGAAATCCAGGGCCATTCGGTCTCAATCCGGTTCTGATACAGGGTACAGCGGCCAGAAGTGCGATCCCTGATGAGGAGAAACCTTCCATTCGCTCACTCCATGAAATTTTCACTTGACATGACGCTTGCTCGCGCAGTACAGTCCCGCCATTCTTCATCGGAGTTGGTGTGAGGAGGCAGCGATGCGATCCTGCGGGATCATTCTCATCGGTCTCTTTCTCGCGGTCGCGCCGGCTCTGGGGCAACAGACTCCGCCCGCCGCCCATCGCGCTCCCCACGCGGATACCAGTCAACGCTCCCCAGTGCAGACGGCCAGACCCTCGGCGCCCGTGGAAAGCATTCAGCATGCGCTGCTCGAGCAGAACAGCCGCGAACAGCAGCTGGCCCGCATGCGCCGCGCCGAGTCTGACGACGAGGGACGTGTCCGCCCCGACCTCTACGCGAAGGGCGTCGCGCAGTTTCTCCGTATGAAGGTCGTACCGCTGCCTGTTGTCTCCGCTCCTGTCAAGCCGGTCACCCATCCCGCTCCGCCGGCGAAGTAAGGCAATACCGCTGTAGATCCGCGCATTTGCCGAGGTCTCCGATGAATCATTCGAGGCTGTGGGCCCTTGTAGCTTTCTCTCTCCTGGGAGCTGCCGCGGCGGCGCAGCAGTGGGACCAGATCGGCCCCAAACCCATTCAGGGCCAGGGATTCTCTAACCTTCCTGGCGCCAGCGCTGCCGGCATCGTCACCAGCATCGCCATCGACCCCGGGGGCTCGACGGACCGCACGATCTACATCGCCACGGGCGCCGGAGGCATCTGGAAGACGACCAATGGCGGCGGCAGCTGGAGTCCCAAAGAAAAGGGAATGAGTGAGTTGACCACGGGAGCCGTGGCGCTCGATCCGTCCAATCCATCCATCGTGTATGCGGGACTCGGCGGGCCGTGGTTCATTGAGGGCGGCGGCTTTTACCGATCCACCGACGGCGGCGACCACTGGTCGCTCCGCAACCCGAACAGCATCTTTGACGGCGTCTCCATCAACGTCATTGTGCTGCCGTCATCGGGGACGGTGCTGGTTGGCACCTCGAGCGGCCTTTTCAAATCGGTCGACAGTGGCAAGCATTTCGGGGCGAACGCGCCTAAGTTCGACGACGGCAATCCCATCCCCATCCACACGCCGCAGGGCAGCATCTCCGGCAACAACATCGACGATCTGAAGCTCGACACGGCCAACTCGAATACCGTCTACGCGGCTGTGCATGGCGAAGGAGTCTACAAATCCACTGACGGCGGCTCGACCTTCCCGTCCTCGGGCAAGCTATTCAGCCCGGCCAGCTTTCCATCGGGGTTCTCCGGCGACATCGAAATTATGTTCGCTCAGTCGACGCGGCCCAACAATCAGACCATGTTCGGGTTCCTCTGCGAGGGTTACAATCCGGAGTCCTGCGCGCTCCTGAAGTCCACCACCGGCGGCACGCAGTGGAGTTTCATTCAGCTGGACAGCGGCGTCAGCGTCAACCAGGGCGACTACGACCAGCTCGTCGCGGTCGATCCACAGAACGCCAACGGGCTGTACGTGGCTGTGCGGCAAATCTATTACGTGTCCGACGGCGGAGCAGGGGGCATCAGCAAGAACAACTTCATCGACACCAACGGCGCGCACACCGACGATCATGCCATCGCCTTCAGCCCGCCGAGCCACTACACCGGCTCGCCAACCACGATGTATCTGGGCACCGATGGCGGCTTTGCGCAGACCGCCGCGAACGGCAGCGCGCCGGGCTCGACGTGGAGCTTCCTGAACGGGGGCTTGTCGACAGCGCTCTTCTATCAAACCGATATGGGACGCGGCAACGGGCAGGCCAATGCCTTCAGTTACGGCGCAGCCCAGGACAATGGCACGTCGGTGCACAATCCGGCGCTGGTCAGCGGTCTCGAGTGGCAGTTCGGCTGCTGCGGCGATACATTCAGCGTCGCCGTCGATCCGCTGAACTCGCAGCACGGCATCACCATCGCCAACGAGGGAGTTACCAATGGACCGGGGGGCGCTATCTTTTGCACCACGAACGGACAGAGCTGGTCGCCCTGCGGCAATCTGCCCGGCAGCGTGCCGGCGCTGCATGTGGTGGAGTACGACCCGAACGGCGTAATCTCCTATGCCGCGGGGAACGGCAACCAGCTCTATCAGAGCTTTGACGGCGGGCAGAACTTCACCCTGATCCGAACTTTCAAACAGCCGATCAACGTCATCGCCCAGGTCAAAGGCAACCCGATGCTTATGTGGCTGGGCATGAATGACGGCACGCTGCGCGTGACGACGCAGGCGCTTCTGGGCGGCCAGGCAAAGTGGACGAACGTTTCGGTGACGAAGGCGCCGAAGCAGGCGGTGTACGGGATCGCCATCGATCCGACGAACTCATCGACGGTTGTGGTGGTCTACCCGGGGTTCTCGCCAAAATCCGATCCGCCTCTGCATGTCTTCCGCACCACGAACGCGGGCAAGGACTGGAAGAACATTAGCGGCGTTGCCGGAGGCGGAGATAACAATCTTCCCGACCTGCCGGTGCATTCGGTCGCGATTCTGCCGACGACCAGCCCGCACACCATCATCGTGGGCAACGACGTGGGCGTGTTGCAGACCGCCGACGAGGGAAAGACCTGGCAGGTACTGGGAACGGGGCTGCCTCCCGTGCAGATAAACAGTCTGATGGTCGACACCTCGGTGACGCCGTTCCTCGTGCGCGCGGGCACATGGGGGCGCAGCACGTTCCAGCTGACCGGATCCTGCCCGTTGTGCCCACCCGCGCCGCGGTGCCCGACGATGACGGGCTGCATCGGGGCTGAATCGTGGTCGTATCAGATGACCTGCACGGGGGTCGATGTCGGCATCGAGTACAACGGCGGCTGCCATGACACTTCGGGCGAGTACAGAAACTGCTATGCCGGCTTCAACGGAAAATCGTCCGTGAGCGTGAGCTGGACCGGCTGGGGCGGCGCGCCGGACTGGCTCACTGCGGCTGACCAGGGGAGCCCCACCGTCTGCACCGAGAACAACACGGGCCAGTCCAACTGCAAAACAATCACCTTTGGCGCGCTTCCGGCATGTCCCGTGCCCAGCGGCGGGAACGGCCCTCCCCCGTTGTGCTCGAACGGGGAGAAATACTGCCTGAAATACTCGCCGCCGCGATGCGTGCCGGCGAATCTGTGCGAAGTGATGCCCGATCAGCCGGCCCACCAGTAGCTTTCGCCCGATCCGCTGCCGCGAGCAGAAAGTCGAACAATCAGCAGCCTGAAGGAATCCCGCAAAGATTTCTGTTGACAGCCATTGCTACGCACGATACATTGCATTGCATAGTATATGGCAAAGCCAGAACAAACCGATTCGGCAGAACGCTGGGAAGCTCAGCTACGCAAAGGCGCGCTGGAAATGGCCATCCTGGCGGCGCTCTGGAAAGGGCGCGGTTACGGCCTCGAGATCATCCGCCAACTGGAAAGCCAGTCGCAACTGGTGCTGGCCGAGGGGACGATTTATCCGATCCTGAACCGGCTGAAGGTGGAAGGACTGCTGAGCTCGGAGTGGGTGGAAGCGGAGGCGGGACATCCGCGGAAGTACTACTCGCTGACCGCTGCGGGACGGGAGCGGCTGCACCAGATGACGGCAGCGTGGATGGAATTTTCACGCGGGCTGGGCCGGCTGATTGCGCCGGTGATGAAAGAGAAGCAGGAGATGACCCAATGACGACCGAAACTGCCATGGAACGCTACCTGGCCGCGCTGCGTGCTCAGCTTGGGCCGCTGACGCTGAGCGAGCGGGAAGAAATTCTGCGCGAGATCGAGGCGCACATCCGCGATGCGGCGGAAGAGCCCGGCAACAGCGTGGGCGCAGCGCTGGCGCGGCTGGGCGCTCCGGAGAAGCTGGCGGCCGAATACCGGGACGGGCTGCTGATCCGGCAGGCGAGCCGAAGTTTTTCTCCTGTGCGGCTGCTGCGCGGCGCACTGCGGCTGGCGACGAAGGGCCTTTTCGGAACGCTGGTGTTTTTCTTCGCGGTGATCGGCTACGCGGTTGGCGGAGGGTTCATTGTCACGGCCTTCCTGAAAGTATTTCTGCCGGGAAATACGGGGCTCTGGATCGGCGGATCGCGCGTGGTCAGCTCCGGCACGATCTTTCCTGCGCCCGTTCCGCCGGCGCACGAAGTGCTGGGCTACTGGTACATTCCCATCGCGCTCACCATCGGCGCGCTGCTGCTGATTGCGACCACCTGGGCCATTCGTCTGTGCCTGCGAACTTCGAAATTCTGCCAGGCGAAGCTCGGGACGACCGGGCACAGAATCGCGGTCCCGGTGGTGATGCTGGCTGTGATGGCGGCGCTGGGCGCGCGCACAGCCTGGCCGCAAACTTCTCTGCCAGGCGACTGGTCCGGCACGCTGACGGTCTCGGGCCAGCAACTGCACCTGGCGCTGCACCTGACGCCGGGAGAGAACGGCGCATTCCAGGCAAAACTCGACAGCATCGACCAGGGCGCGATGGGGATTCCGTGCAGCGAGGTGAGCGTGCAGGGCGAGGCATTCTCGTTTGCGGTGCCGGCCATTGGCGGGCACTACGCGGGGCGGATTGGCGCGGACGGGAAATCGATTGCGGGCACGTGGTCGCAGGGGCCGCTGTCCCTGCCGCTGAACTGGACGCGCGGCGGCGGGTACAAACTCGATCGCCCGCAGGAGCCGAAGCCGCCGTTCCCGTATCAGGTTAAGACGGTGACGATTCCAAACCCGGCAGCGCACGTCAGCCTGGCGGGCACACTGACCGAACCCGAGGGCAAGGGACCGTTTCCGGCGGTGGTGCTGGTCGGCGGCTCCGGACCGATTGATCGCGATGAGACGGTCTTCGGGCACAAGCCGTTTCTGGTGCTGGCCGACTTCCTGACGCGCCACGGCATCGCAGTGCTTCGCTACGACAAGCGCGGCGTGGCCGGGTCCACCGGCAACTACAAGAACGCGACGACCCGCGATTTCGCGGATGACGCTCTGGCGGCTCTGGAATTCCTGAAAGCGCAGCCCAACATTGACGCGAAACACCTGGGCCTGATCGGGCACAGCGAGGGCGGGATGATCGCTCCTATGGTCGCAGTGGAGTCGCATGACATCTCGTTTGTGGTGCTGATGGCCGGACCCGGGGTGCCCGGCGACGTTCTGCTGCCGCAGCAGGTGTACCGCGGCGATCTGGCGGAAGGCGCGAGCGCAGACCAGGCGGGACACGACGCAATGGAGGAGGCCGCGGACCTGCGTCTTCTGGAGAGATTCCCCGATGCCGACCAGGCGATTGCGGCCATGCAGGCGCGCGCCGGCAGCGACGGTGAAAAGCAGCAACTGGCGGCACAGCGCGACCGGCTCACCTCGCCGTGGTTCCGCTTCTTTGCCAGCTACGATCCGTATCCGACGCTGACGAAGGTGAGCTGCCCGGTCCTGGCGCTCGACGGCTCGAAGGATTTTCAGGTTCCTGCGGATCTCAACCTGCCGTTCATCCGGACGGCGATCAGTTGGAATCCTCGCTCTGAGGTGGTCGAGGTCGAAGGCGCGAATCACCTCTTTCAGGACGCAAGCACCGGGGCGGAGAGCGAATACACCAAAATTCCGGAGACCATGTCGCCGAAGGTGCTGGATCTGATCAATGGCTGGATTCACCAGCAGATGTGACGCCGAGAGTGGCTTTTTTGCGGCAATTTGGCCGATGAATGAAACAAATTGCAGTTTTCCACATCTAAAACGCCAGAGGATCTGCCCCCCAGGACGAGAGGTTTGCGCCGAATCGGCCCCGAAACTCCACAATCCGCCGGAGTTACGGGTTGCTTCGTGATATTCTGAAGGTCCTGGGCAGACGTGCGCCCTAAACCCGGCGGCTTGGTCCGCAATCGGGATAGCGCCTTCTATGGCCCTAATCGCACCTCGTCCACTCCAGGCAGACAGATCCGAAAATTCACTGCGGGGGAGCCATCCGCTTGGCGATTGACGACAAATACGAACAGGATATTCAGAAGCTCATCGATGCGGGCAAAGAGAAGGGCTATCTGACGTACAACGAGGTCAATGATTTGATCCCGGGCGACGTGAACTCGCCCGACGATCTCGACGACCTCATCACCACCATCGGCACGCAGGGCATCGACATCCTCGAAGGCGGCCCGAAGATCGCCGGCGAGCGCGAAGAGTTCGAAGGCGAAGAGGGCGAAGACGTTGAGCTGGACCTGACGCCCGGCACGCTGGAAAAGACGAACGACCCCGTCCGCATGTACCTGCGCGAGATGGGCACGGTGCCGCTGCTGACGCGCGAGGGCGAAGTGGAAATCGCGCGGCGCATCGAGCGCGGCCAGATGCGCGTGCTCAAAGCCATCTCCCGCTCGCCGGTGGTCATTCACGAGATCGTCGCTCTCGGCGAGGATCTGCGCCGGGGCGTGCGCAACATCAAGGAAGTCGTCATCTTCGACGACGAAGAGCTGACCGAAGAGGTGGTGCAGGCGCGCGTGCGCCAAACCGTGGCGCGCATCGACACGCTGGTGAAGCACCAGAAGAAGGCACAGCAGCTCGAGGAGAAGCTGGAGAACGTCAACCAGAAGGCCCGGCCGAAGGAGCATCGCAAGCTGCGCTGGGGCATCGCGCGCGAGAAGGTGATGGTCTCGCGCATTGTTCGCGAGCTCAAGTACACCAATCAGGAGCGCAAGCGCCTGCTGGACAAGGTCAACAAGACCGTGGAGGCGATGCGCACGCTGGAGCGGCAGATCAAGTCGCTGGATTCGAAGTGGGAAGCCTCGCGCAGCGAAGAGCTGAAGAAGGAGTACCGCCGCCAGCAGAAGAACTGCAAGACGGATCTGGAAAAGCTGGAGGAAGAGGCGGGCGTCTCCATCGCCGAGCTCAAGCGCACGCAGCGCGAGATGATTCAGGGCGACATGGACGCCGAGCAGGCCAAGCGCGAGCTGATCGAAGCCAACCTGCGCCTGGTCGTCTCCATCGCCAAGAAGTACACCAACCGCGGGCTGCAGTTCCTCGACCTCATTCAGGAGGGCAACATCGGCCTGATGAAGGCGGTCGACAAATTCGAGTACCGCCGCGGTTACAAATTCTCGACCTACGCCACCTGGTGGATCCGGCAGGCCATCACGCGCGCCATCGCGGACCAGGCCCGCACCATCCGCATCCCGGTGCACATGATCGAGACCATCAACAAGCTCATCCGCACGTCGCGCCAGCTGGTGCAGGAACTGGGCCGCGAGCCTACGTCGGAAGAGATCGCGAAGCGCATGGATATTCCGGTGGCGAAGGTCCGCAAAGTGCTCAAGATCGCCCAGGAGCCCATCTCGCTGGAGACGCCGATCGGCGAAGAGGAAGATTCGCACCTTGGGGACTTCATCGAAGACCGCCAGGCGGTTTCACCCTCCGACGCCGTCATCAGCGTGAACCTGAAGGAGTACACCTCGCAGGTGCTGCGCACGCTCACCCCGCGTGAAGAGCGCGTGGTGAAAATGCGCTTCGGCCTCGAGGACGGCTCCGAGCACACGCTGGAAGAAGTGGGCCAGAGCTTCCAGGTCACGCGCGAGCGCATCCGCCAGATCGAGGCCAAGGCGCTGCGCAAGCTGCGTCATCCCTCCCGTTCCCGCAAGCTGCGGGCGTTCGTGGACGCCGTCCACGAGTAACTCCCGCCATTCGTGGAAAACGAGCGCGACGATTCGTGCCTCGTTTTCCACCTGCCTGCCCCGGTTTTCCACCCCGTAACACATTTGAGTCCTGCCGGTTTCCGCTCGCAGCACCGGCACGCCCGGTGTACGATTGGTCCGGTTACCTCAGGGTCCCTCCAAAGTGCCATTGCTGTAGGTTACTTCGGTCTGCAAAAGTAACGTCACTGTTGTCCTGGCTGTTGAGCGTTTGCTTGTTGCTCGGAGATTCCGGCATGCCTGCTTTGGGTATTGAGCTCTCTGGACATTCGGCTGTTCCTCGCGTCCCGCGCAGCTTTGAACCTGCGTCGGTGGACACCGCCACTGCCAACGGGAACGGCGGGTGTATTCGCGGTTTTCTTTGGGCGCTGGCCTTTGAAGCCGCCAGCGTGGCGATGCTGGCCGCGCTGCTGTTTGGCATCTACCGGCTTTAAAGCTGAAGTCGGCCCTCCCCCTCTGCGGCGGCGCTGCGGTTTGCGTCGCCGCGGGCCGTTCCGTCACTCCACAGTCAGATTCAGTCCCACGCTGTGGGTCATGTTGGAGATTGTCCCCTGCACCGTCAGAACGTAGGTGCCGCTCGGCGTATTGTTCTGCCCCGTGGTGCCCCCACCTCCGCCGGTGCCACCGCTTGCTGACACGCCGCAGCCCAGGGGCGCAACCAGAACTGCCGCTATCAGCATCGCCAGCAGCCCCGCCCAGCGCCTGCGGCGCAGGCCCGCGGCCGCCAGCGGCAACAACATTGCCAGCATGGGAACAACAGGACTGCGACGGTCATCAGGAGGGCGCGCAATTGCCGAAGCCGGAGCGACTCCTGTGGCTACGCAGATGTTCGCGGTAGACGCGTTCTGTCCGTTCAGCGTCACGCTCGTGCTTGTCGCCGATGGGCATATCCCGTTCTGCGCGTCTCCAAAGGTGCAGGTGGCGTTTTGCGGCGCGCCGGTGCACGTCAACGTCACTGTGCCGGTCAATCCGCCCAGCCCCTCCATCTGCACGGTGAAGCTCGCGGTTTGCCCACTCACGATCACCGCCGACGACGCGCCACTTGCGGTCAGGCTGAAATCCTCCGTCGCTCCTGCCAGCTGAACCGCCAGCGGCTGCGGCAGGTTGGCGGCATTGATCGTAAGGCTTCCTGCCACGCTGCCGGCCCCCGCGGGCGCGGTGAAGGTGACGCCGATCTGACACGCCGATCCCACTCCGAGCGTGGCAGGACAATTATTGCCGGCAACGGCAAAATTCGCGGTCACTGCGGCCGTGAGGCTGGTGAGAGCGCTGCCGCCGCTGTTCGTGATCGTGACGGTTTGCACGCTGCTGGTGGTGCCGGCCGCCAGACCTCCGAAGTTGATCGATGCCGGCTCAGCCGACACTCCCGGCGGAGCCGTCCCGGTCCCGGTCATGTCTACCGTCTGAGTGCGGAATTCATCCGTCACCATGAGCGCGCCGATCGCAGTGCCGACGAGCGTAGGCACAAAGGTCACCGCAATCGTGCAACTGCCGTGGCCCTGGAGCAGCGATCCGCAGTTATTCGCGGCGCTGAAATCGCCGCTGGTGGCCACCGCAATGCTGGTGAGCGGCTGATCTCCGCTGTTGCTGAGCGTGATCACCTGCGCCGTGCTCACGGTTCCCACCTGCTGCGCAGCAAAGGTGAGCGCCAGCGGCGTCAGAGTGTCCGTCGCAGCCGCCAGGCCGATGCCGGAGAGCTGTGCGGTCTGGGTTCCCAGGGAATCCGTAACCGTGAACGCGCCGGTACGCGTTCCGGAACCCGTCGGCACGAAAACGAGGGAAACCGTGCAACTGGCATTCGCCGGGAGAGAGCTTCCGCAGGTATTCGCCGCGATCGTAAAGTCGCCGGTCACGGCCTCACCGGCGAGAGGCAGCGTTTCGCCGCCCGTGTTGGCGATGGTTATCATCTGCGCCGGCGATTGCGCGCCGACATTGGTCTGCGGGAAGGTCAGCGATGCCGGGGTCAGCACCACGTTCGGCGGCGGAACGCCGGTGCCGCTGAGCGGCACGGTCATCTGGCCTCCGGTGACATTGGCGAAGATCGTCAGGGTTCCCTGCTCGACTCCTGTGAGGGTTGGGTTGAAGCTCACGAGAAGCTGGCACTGGGATTTCGGCCCAATGGACTCTCCGGCGCACGTGTCGGTTTCGCCGAAGTCCCCGGAGATCGCAATGCTGGAGACGTTCAGGTTGAGACCTCCAGTATTGGTCAGGAGGATCACTTCCGGACCGCTTGCGGTTTCCACCTGCTGCGGAGAGAAGCTCAGGGACGCGGGCATGAGGGAGGCGGTGGTGTCGGTGACGCCGGCGGTCGCCAAATCCACCTGCCAGATGCCGCGCCCATAGGTGGCGGCGCGCAGGACCTGCGAAGTGTCTCCGAAGAAATACATCAGCGCGACCACCGGCGCATTGGGCAGCCCGCTGCCGTACACATTCCAGCAGACGGAACCGACGGCGGGGCAGGCGCTGACGTTCTGGGTGATGTAAACGCCCGTGTCGGTGGCGACGTAGACGATATTCGCGTCGTTCGGATCCACCAGAACGCTGTTGGCCGGCGCGTTGGGGAGATTCGCGGTGATGTCGCTCCAGTGCGCTCCCGCGTCAGTGGATTGATACACCAGCGGCTCTTCCAGGATTGCGTTGCTGTAACCCTGCACCGTCACGTAAACGGTTTGTCCTGTTGGATCGTGAGGATCGACGTAAATGCTGGAGATGTCGTATTCGCCAGGATTGAACGTCGCGCGCTCGTAGTTGGTAACCGGGGAGGCATACTCGTCCGTCCAGATCGTCGTCGATGCCTGCGATCCGAGATTGGTGTTCGCCGTATACATGTGGCCCGGGACCAGGCCTCCGCCGTCCAGGACGCCCGCCATGCCCGCATACATCTGTTCCGTCGGAGCGCCATTGTTGCCGGACAGGCTGTTGCCGTCGCCGAGGGAACGGATCTCCGCATTTCCGTTGCAGAACGGTGTGTTCTGATCGCCGTCCAGCATCCCGCTGAGCAGGCTGTCCGCGCCCCAGGATCCTCCGCTGGTCGCGCTTCCCCGCCACACCCGGCAGGTCCCCAGAATCACATACGCCGGGTCCTGCGCGTCCAGAATCCATGGCGCGGGAATGGTCTGCACATCATTCTCGACCTGTGCCTCTCCAATCACCACGCTCCCAAAGCGCGCCACATCGCAGTTCGCGCCGTCCGAGCAGTGATTGATGCCCACGCCGAACTCCGAGGTGGCGTACCAGTTGAAGGTGTTCTCCGGATCGATGGCGACGACATTGCCTTCTCCGTTCAGCACCTGGTCCCAGACCTGCGCGTTTGCCCCGGGGGCGGCTGCGGTTCCCAGCGCGCCCAGGGCCGCCAGCCACGTGTTCGGGTCATTGGGATTCCCGGCGAAGCTTTCCACCTCCGCCAGAGAGCCGAGTCCCGCGTTCAAGTTGAGGAAATGACTCGCATCCTGCGACGAGCACACGGGTCCCTGCTGGTTCACCGCGTCGGTCGTGCTCCACAAGCCGCCGTCGTTGCCGAAGTACAGCAACCCGCTCGCCGCGAAGGTGCTTTCGACGGCGTGCTGCCCGGGTGCCACCTGCGCTGCCGCGCAGGTTTGCGTGTTGGTGGTGTTTCTCCACGCGCAGCTATTGGCCAGGCTGCATTTCCAGATGTCCGTCGTGCCCGCAAACAGCAGCGTGTCCTGCTGCGCCGGCACCGCCGCGAGCCACAGATTGTAATCTCCCGCCTCGATGGAGCCATTCGCCGTTTCCAGCGCCTGATCCGCAATCTGCGTTCCGAACTGCACGTTCGGCGACGCGCACGCATCGGCGGTCATGGCGCAAACGTCCTGCCACAGCCCCTGGTCCAGGTTGTTCTGGTCCACCGTCAGCGCAAACAGATCGCCGGTTTGCGGCTGCACCGCCAGCGCCCCGCGAAAGATCGGGCAGGCGATCGAGCCGGGCAGGTTCGGATTCGATGGACACAACCCCGTCGTCAGATTCGCTCCGGGCTGGTTCGTCAATCGTGTCCACGTGATGCCGTCGGTGGACGCATAATAGCCGTGGTAACGAACGGCGGCGTAAAAGCTCTGGCGGATTGGATTCCACACCACCGCCGTTGTCGCGTTGCTGCCTACTCGCACATCATTCGGCTGCTCCACGATGGTTGTGCCGTCTTCGATCGTCGCCAGATTCCAGGTCGCGCCCGCATCTTCGGAGTAGTAGAGCCCTTCGATGCTGTTCGTTTTGACGCCCGCCGTTCCCAGCAGCGCTCCGTAGGCTGACTGGCCGACCGCCGCGACCACCTCATTGGGATTGCTGGTGCTCCAGGCAAATCCCGCAATCGCGTTCCCCAGGAAGCTGAAGTTCTTGCCCGAGGGCCCGCTGTTCGCGGCGGTGGTAATCAGCGTCCAGGTGGCGCCGCTATCGGTGGAGCGCAGAATGCCGGCGCCATACCAGGAGTCCGTCGCGTCATTGGGGTCGCCGGTGCCGGCCAGCACGACCCCGGTTTCGCCTGGCTGCACGGTGATGGCTCCGATGCTCAGCGATGTCAGAGCCGCGGAGGAAAATGCGCTGAGATTGTCGGTGAGCGGCAAAAACGCCGGCTCAGGATCGACTGCCGTGGTGGATTTCCAGATGCCGCCGCCTGTGGTTCCGACGTAGAGCGTGCCCTGGTGCAAATCCGAAGGATCCGCCGCCAGGCTGGTGACTCGCCCCGTCACCAGTCCCCAGGCCGCGGTATTGACCTGCATGGGTCCGACCGCCTGCCATAGCGGAGACGAAGTTTGCGTCTGCGCACGCACCATGGCGGCATGCTGCGCGCGCGCCTGCAGGAGGATGGCCGCGGGAACCGTGCTTCCCCGGCGTCCTACCCCGCGCCGCTCGAGGAATAGCTCCGCCCGGCGCCGCGCCTCTGTCGGCGAAAAGCTGTGGGTTCTTTGGTTTGTCGGAGCATCCTGCGTCTGGCTCCGCGCCAGCGGCGACGCCAGCAACGCGGCCCCGGTCCACGCGGCAAAGACAACAGCGATCCTGGCGGGAAGCTTCACGGGCAGCCCCATTCCGGCTGGTGGGAATGGGTCGATTATTCAATCGCGGCGCGGGGAGCAGCACGTTACTTTGGTCAGGAGAGGATGCCGTTCGTACCAAAAAGGGAGGACGATGCCGAATTGGAACTGGGAGACGGCTCAGGCGCGCTGCGCTGTGGCGCTCGTGCTCAGCGCAGAATCGGAAAGGCGCCGCCGGAATTTCCCGTGTAGTCCAGATCGAATCCCAGTTGCAGCTTGGCCGCTTCGGACATGCGCGCCGGACTCCAGGGCGGGTCGAAGACCACCTGCACGCGCACTTCCTTCACTTCCGGCAGCCGCCGCAGTTTCTGCTCCACGTCCGCCTTCAGCACGTCGGACATGCCGCAGCCCGGCGCCGTCAGCGACATCTGTACCTCGATCTTCTTCTCGCCGCCTTCGGTCTCGCCGATCTCGCAGGCATAGATCAGCCCGAGATCCACGATGTTCACCGGGATCTCCGGATCGTAGACCGTCTTCAACTGATCCCACACCATCCGCTCGCTGAAGGTCGCCGGTGCGCCCTTTTCCGCTTCGACGCTCACGCCGAGCGCGTCTGCGTCCTGCGCCTCAATGCGGTAGAGCGCGCCCTGCGCGGACACCGTGTAGCTGCCGCCCATCGCCTGCGTGACGCGCACCGACGTTCCCGCCGGCAGAACCTGCTTCGTTCCCGCGGGAATGGCAACGGCGGCGCAGTCGCGTTTGAGAGCTACGGTTTGGTTCGTGATGATCATGGATAGCCAGTAGCCTGTCGCCGGAAGCCTGTAGCCCGTAGCCGCAGCGAAATGCTACCGGCTACAGGCCACGGGCTACCGGCTCATTCCGTCGAAATACTCTCCTGCTTGCCTTCCAGCGCTGCCTCCAGTGTGTGCCAGGCCAGGCTGGCGCACTTCACCCGGGCCGGAAACTCCGACACCCCGGAGAACACCGCCAGCTTGCCCAACTCGGCCTCGCTGGCGTGGCCATGGCCCGTTACCAGTTCATGGAACTGCTCGAAAATCCTGTGCGCCTCGGCCTTCGTCTTGCCTTTCACTGTCTGCGTCATCATGGAGGCCGACGCCTTCGAGATGGCGCAGCCCGCGCCCTGGAAGCCGATATCCTTCACCACGTCTCCGTCCATTTCCAGAAACACGGTAAAGCGGTCGCCGCAGAGCGGGTTATACCCCTCGGCCTTGTGATTCGTGTGCGCCGGCTCCTTGTAGTTCCTGGGCGCCTTGCTGTGCTCGAGAATCACTTCCTGGTAAAGATCGCGCAGCTCCGGCATCAGGCGAAAACCTCCCGCACTTTGCGAAGCCCGCGCACCAGCGCATCCACTTCCGCCCGCGTGTTGTACATGGCGAAGGACGCGCGCACCGTAGCGGGGACGCCGAACCGGTCCATGACCGGCTGCGCGCAGTGGTGCCCCGTGCGCACGGCAATCCCTTCCTGATCCAGGATGGTGCCGATATCGTGCGGATGCACATCTTCAATCACGAACGAGAGGACGCTGGCCTTTTCCTTCGCGGTGCCGACGATCCGTACAGCCGGCAGCGCGCCCACGACCTTCGTGGCGTACTCCAGCAGATCGTGTTCGTGCGCGGCAATCCGCGCGACGCCCACACGGTTCATGTAGTCGATGGCCGCGCGCCAGCCGATGACGCCAGCCATATCCGGTGTGCCTGCCTCGAATTTGTGAGGGACTTTATTCCAGGTCGTCTTCTCGAAGGTGACGGAACTGATCATGTCGCCGCCGCCCTGGTAGGGAGGCATCTTCTCGAGCAGCGGCTTCTTGCCGTACACCGCGCCCACGCCCGTGGGCCCGTACATTTTGTGCGCGGAAAACGCATAGAAGTCTGCATCCAGATCCTGCACGTCCACGGCGAGGTGCGGCACCGCCTGCGCGCCGTCCACCAGCACCGGAATCCCCTTCGCGTGCGCCAGCGCAATCATCCGCTTCACCGGATTGATGGTCCCCAGCGCATTCGACACATGCGAGATCGCGGCCAGCTTCGTCTTCGGTCCCAGCAGCTTCTCGTATTCGTCCAGCAGCAGCTCGCCGCGGTCGTTCATGGGAACCACGCGCAGCTTCGCGCCCTTCAGGTCGCAGAGCATCTGCCAGGGCACGATGTTCGAGTGGTGTTCCATCGCCGTGATCACCACCTCGTCGCCCGCAGCCACATTCGCGCCCCCGTAGCTCTGCGCCACCAGGTTGATGCCCTCGGTGGCGCCGCGCACGAAGATGATCTCGCTCGCATCGGCCGCGTTCACAAACCGCTGCAGCGTGCGGCGCGCCTGCTCGAAATCTTCGGTCGCTTTTTCCGACAGGAAATGCACGCCGCGATGGATGTTGGCGTTGCCCGCCTCGTAGTACTCCACAATGGCGTCGATGACCGCCCGCGGCTTCTGCGAGGTCGCCGCATTGTCCAGATACACGAGGTCGTGGCCCCGCACCTTCTGGCGCAGGATCGGAAAATCGGCGCGGATCTTCTCCACGTCGAAGGCTACTGCCGGCAACGTTTCGGATTGGCTGGCCACGCTCGCGCTCATCCCACTTCCTCCATCACCCGCTCCCGAACCTCGCCCGCCGCCGGCTCCGCTGCGCTCCCCATCGACAGCAAATACGCGCGGATCAGCCGCGCCACGTGCTCGCGCGCCGCGGTGGAATGCATCCGCTCCACGCACTCCTCGGCAAAGGCCATCAGCAGCAGCTTGCGCGCCTCCATCTCGCTGATGCCGCGCGACTGCAGGTAGAACAGCGCGTTCTCCTCGATTTGGCCAATGGTCGCGCCGTGCGTGCACTTCACGTCGTCGGCGTAAATCTCGAGCTGCGGCTTGGTGTCGATCTGCGCGTCGTCGCTCAGCAGCAGGTTCCGGTTCGTCTGCTTGGCGTCGGTCTTCTGCGCGGCCTTGTGCACCACGATGCGGCCATGGAAAACGCCGTGCGCGTGCCCATCCAGAATGCCGTTGTAGAACTGCCGGCTGCTGCAATAGGGGCTCGCGTGCTCCACGTGCATGTAGTTGTCCAGATGCTGGCGGCCCGTGCCGAGAAAGAGGCCGTTGATCAGGCATTCGCCGCCCTCACCGGCCAGCACCGGATGCACGTTGTTCCGCACCAGGCCGCCACCCAGCAGCACCGAGTGCGACGCGACGTTCGCGCTCCGCCCCTGCTGGATCCTCAGCGTCGACACGTTGTATGCCTTCAGGTGCTCGCGCTCAATCAGATAATGCTGCACGTGGGCGTTCTCGCCGGCCACCAGCTCCGTCACCGCGTTCGAGAACGCGACGGACTCGCCGCCGATCGAGAGGTAATCCTCGATCACGGCCACCTGGCTCTCGGCTTCCGCGACGATCAGATTCCGCGGATGCGTGACGGTGGGCTGATCTTCCTCGGTCGTCAGATAGAGCAGCGCGATCGGAGCATCCACGACCACCCCGCGCGCCACATGGACGTAGGCGCCATCGGCGAGAAACGCCGTGTTCAGCGCGACGAACGCATCGCGTTGGGTATCAGCGTAACGCCCCAGATGACTTTGCAGCGCCGCCGGATTTTTCTCGATCTGATCGCGCAGGCTGGCGACCGTCACGCCGTTTGGCAGCTGGTTCAGCGACGACCATTCCGGCGCATACCGCCCATTCACGAAGACGATTTGCGCTGCCACGCCATCGAGACCCTGCGCCGCCCCATCGCTCGTGGCGAGCTTGGCCGGGCCGGCCGGCCGAAACTGCGTCCGCGCAATCGCCGACACGTTCGTGAACCGCCAGTCCTCGTCCTTCGTCGTGGGAAAGCCCGCCTCGCAGAAGCGCGCAAACGCGTCTTCCCGCAGCTTTTTGAGCCACGGAAGCGAACGCCCCGGCGCGGACCGCTCCGCCTCCGAGAAGTTATCCAGCCAGCTCTCCACCTGAGCCACAGCCGTCATCCCCTCGCTCCCGCAGGCTGCTGAGCTTCCTTCTCCGTCCAGCTATAGCCCTTCTCTTCCAGTTCCAGCGCCAATTCCTTGCCGCCCGAGCGCACAATCCGCCCATCCACCAGCACGTGGACGAAGTCCGGAACGATGTAGTTCAGCAGCCGCTGATAGTGCGTCACGACGAGCATGGCGCGCTCCGGGCTGCGCAGCGAATTCACGCCGTTCGCCACAATCCGCAGCGCGTCGATATCCAGGCCCGAGTCCGTTTCGTCCAGAATCGCCAGCTTTGGCTCCAGCACCGCCATCTGCAGAATCTCGTTGCGCTTCTTCTCGCCGCCCGAAAAGCCCTCGTTCAGCGACCGGTTCATCAGCTTGTCGTCCATCTCCAGCAGCGCCAGCTTCTCGCGGAACAGCGGCAGGAAATCCATCGCGTCCATCTCTTCGAGGCCCCGATGTTTCCGCTGCGCGTTGAGCGCCGACCGCAGAAAATACGTGTTGCCGATCCCAGGAATCTCCACCGGATACTGGAACGCCAGAAACACGCCCTCGGAGGCGGCCTCTTCCGGCTTCATCTCCAGCAGGTCTTTGCCATCGAAGGTGATCGACCCTTCGGTCACGTGGTAGGTGTCGCGCCGCGCCAGCACCTGCGCCAGCGTGCTCTTGCCCGACCCGTTCGGGCCCATAATCGAGTGCACCTCGCCCGCGTTCACCGTCAGGTCGATGCCCTTCAGAATCTCGTTCCCATCCACATTCACATGCAGATTCTTGATTTCCAGCAAACTCATCCGTTCTCCTCAATATTTGCGAGCCAGTAGCCGGTAGCCCGTAGCGAAACCTGGGATTTGCCGGCTACAGGCTCCCGGCTACAGGCCCTCAGTTACCTATCCAACGCTGCCCTCGAGCGAAATGCTCAGCAGTTTCTGCGCTTCCACCGCGAACTCCATGGGCAGCTCGCGAAAGACCTGCTTGCAGAAGCCGTTCACGATCATCGAGACGGCGTCTTCCGTCTTCAGCCCGCGCTGCTGGAGGTAGAACAGCTGATCCTCGCCGATCTTCGACGTGGCCGCCTCATGCTCCATCCGTGCCGACGAGTTCTTGACCTCGATGTACGGGAAGGTGTGCGCGCCGCACTGATCGCCGATCAACAGCGAATCGCACTGCGTGTAATTGCGCGCGCCCTCCGCGCCCTTCAGGATCTTCACCATGCCGCGATACGTGTTCTGCCCGTGGCCTGCGCTGATTCCCTTCGAGACGATCGTGCTCTTCGTGTTCTTGCCCAGGTGGATCATCTTCGTCCCCGTGTCGGCCTGCTGATAGTTGTTGGTCAGCGCCACGGAGTAGAACTCGCCCACCGAGTTGTCGCCCTGCAAGATGCACGACGGATACTTCCACGTGATCGCCGAGCCCGTCTCCACCTGCGTCCACGAGATCTTCGAGTTCTTCCCGGCGCACTTGCCGCGCTTGGTCACGAAGTTGTAAATCCCGCCCTTGCCGTTCTTGTCGCCGGGATACCAGTTCTGCACCGTCGAGTAGCGGATTTGCGCATGGTCCAGAGCCACCAACTCCACCACCGCCGCGTGCAGCTGATTCTCGTCGCGGATCGGCGCGGTGCAGCCTTCCAGGTAGCTCACGTACGCGCCCTCCTCGGCCACAATCAGTGTCCGCTCGAACTGCCCCGTCTCCTGCGCGTTGATGCGGAAGTACGTCGACAACTCCATCGGGCAGCGCACGCCCTTCGGCACGTACACAAACGATCCGTCGCTGAAGACCGCCGCGTTGAGCGCCGCATAGAAGTTGTCCGTGTGCGGCACCACCGACCCCAGATACTTCTTCACCAGATCCGGATGGTTCTTCACCGCCTCAGAAAACGAGCAGAAGATCACGCCCGCTTCGGCCAGCTTGGCCTTGAACGTGGTCGCCACGCTCACGCTGTCGAAGACCGCGTCTACGGCCACGTTGGCCAGCATTTTCTGCTCCGCCAGCGGAATCCCCAGCTTCTCGTACGTGCGCAGAATCTCCGGATCCAGCTCGTCCAGGCTGTTCAGTTGCTTCTTCTGCTTCGGCGCGGAGTAGTAGACGATGTTCTGGTAATCGATGGGCGGAAACTTCACGTTCGCCCACTGCGGCTCGGCTCCGCTCCGCTCGAGCGACGCCCAGTGTCGATACGCCTTCAGCCGCCATTCCAGCATGAACGCGGGCTCGCCCTTGCGCTCCGAAATCAGCCGGATCACGCTCTCGTCCAGCCCCTTCGGAATCCGGTCTTCCTCGATCTTCGTGACAAATCCCCACTCGTATTCCCGGTTCGCCAGATCGTGGACGACATTCATCTCGGTGCTCATGCTGCTCTCCTTCGTCGCGCCTGTTCGGTTTCGCGGCCCTCGCGGCAAGCGGCCTCGCCGGGGCCTTGGACGCGGATATACGACTAAAGCGGTCCTATATCAAAGTGTACCGCCCTGCCCCGCCAGAATCAAATCCCATCCCTGCGGAAAACAATAAAGTTGTGATCCTGAGCGAAGCGGCGAAGCCGGGGAGTCGAAAGGCCGCCCTGAGCGAGGGGGCTTGAGCACCCAAGTCGAATGGGGATCTGCGATTTCAATTACCTGGCAAGCCGCAACACTAGCTGGCGACTTCGAGGAATTCGTATTTGACCGTCGAAGGGGGGATAGAGTGACCGCCGTTGCGCATGGCGTCCATCCACAGCGCAATCGCTTCGGCGATATTCGCGCGCGCCTCTTCGTAGCTGCTGCCCGTGGAGATCACCCCTCCCGGCTGCAACTCGGGAGCGTACGCACTGACCGTGCCGTCCTCGCCTTGTTCATAGATCACAAGATAGCTATTGGTCATCGCCGCAGTCCTGCCTGCTTCATTATTGCAGAGAGCAAACCCTTCGGCACGTCGTTGCCCGGCGAATGAACGGGGCCACAATGATGCCCTCCCTCTGCCCGTGCCGGTACACTCGATGGCTGCCGCTGGTGCGGACATGCTGCCATCCGGCTTCCTCCAGCATTCGGATGAGGTCGCGGTATTTCACCGGGCCGGGCCCCTTGGGAATCTCTCCATCCCCGCAGCTTATCGGTCCGCCCCACGGGGCTGCGACTTATCTTGATCACTTCCGTTACCGAGGTTTCGGAACGGCCCTCCGGAATCGGCTAAACCCTGCCTCTCAGGGCAGATGAAAAGAGACGGGGATTTCCCCCTGAAAAAAGGTTGCCGATTCCGAAGAATAAATTTTGCCCTCCGCCCGCGGTCTGTGTTACTAATTGAGCAACCATTCAGGAACGACCGAATTACTTTGCGGTCGAAAGGGTAACCGGCCCAGGACAGGGATTGATAAAAGGGCCCGGATCCCCGAGGTTGACTGGCGCACGTGCCGGATGTTGACGATACTTTCCGGCTCAGGAGCAACCTCGCATTTGGCAAGTCTCTTCGCGCCCCTTCGATGAAGCGCCCGAAGGAGCCGCGGTGAAGCTCCGCGCCCGCAAGCTGGAGCTTTGAGTGCCCGTAACGCCTTGGAAAGAAGCAGGATCGCGCGCAGTGTGCGGTGCACACCTGCACGCGGGGAAAGAGCAGGCCCGCCCGCGGCCACGGGCGTAACCCACTTTTGCGGAAGGTATTTTCGAATGAAGTTTGCACTCTCTCTCACCCAGCTGAGCCTGATCCTCGCTCTGGCCGCTGCCCCAGCCCTGGCTGAGATCAGCGTCAACAGCCCCACGAACGACGAGCACGTCAGTTCTCCCTTCAAACTCGATGTGACGGCCAGCGAATGCTCTTCCAGTCCTGTCACCGCCATCGGTTATTCATTGGATAACAGCTCACAGTCCACGCATTGGAATTCCCAGTCCGTCAATACCTCCGTCTCGGCGTCTGGCGGCTGGCACACGCTGCACGTCAAGGCCTGGAACGGCAAAGGAGAAGTCTGCGTCGACGATGTCTCCATCGATGTTGTTTCCGAAGCCGCCGACAGCAGCAGCACCACCGGGAGCGGAGGCCTCTCAGTAGTGCCTTCGGACGCGAAGAAGGTCGGCGCCATCCAGACCCTGAGCGGCTGGAACAAAGTTCACGACGGCGGCACGCCCGGATCGGCCAGCGGCACCATGAGCATGACCAGCTCGCCCTCGGTGGGCGGCGCCTCCCGGCTCTATGCCAACAAATTCGTCGATTACGGTGGCGAACGCTATTGGGTCCATTTCAGCGACGACAATACCGCCGAGAACTTCCTCTACGACGGCTGGGTATATATCCACAGCAGCGCCAGCGGCTTCAAGAACCTTGAGTTCGATATCGCCCAGACCATGGAGAACGGCCAGACCGCAATGATGGCCTTCCAGTGCGATGGCTGGAACCACACCTGGGACTACGGGATCAATGCCGGATCGGCGAGCGCGTCCAAGGCCAGTTGGCGCCACTCCTCGGCCTCCTGCGACCCGCAAAACTGGGGCGTGAACCAGTGGCACCACGTGCAGATCTACATTTCGCGCAACAGCTCAGGCTCGCTCACCTATCACGCCGTCTGGCTGGACGGAAACAAGCAATCGATTGAGACGACGGCATTTGGTGCGTTTGACCTCGGCTGGGGACCGACAATCATGACCCAGTTCCAGGTCGACGGCAGCTCCAGCGGCACAAGCTACGCGAACGTGTACCTCGACGATCTCACTGTCTATCGCTGGTAGCCACCACTGTATGAACGGCGCAGGGCGAGGCGAGAGAGTCGCTCGCCCTGCGGCACGCGCTTCCCGTCCTACCGCGGTAGCGGCCCTGCCGAAGAGACTAACTGCTGTTGCGTGCCGGACGTCGGTGTCGCGGGCTTCTTCGCATCCGTAGACGTGCTGGTACCGCCGCTCTTCCCAGTCGAGCCCGTCTGGCCGCTATTTGCCGTCGTACTCGCCTGCTGGCTGGTTGCCGTTCCCTGCTGCCCATTGCCCGCAGCCGGTTGCGACTGCGCGGTGGTCGGCGACCCGGAGGCCGGAGGCGGGGTGTACCCCGGATCCCCTGGCCGCTGCATCCCCGGAGGGAACTTGACCGGGTGCATCACCTGGGTGGCGCTGCTGTCGGTTGGCAGCTTTTCGCCAGGCTTCCGCAGCGTCGGCGCAGCCGCCGGTGCGTTCTCCACGGCCGTATCCTGCGCCGTGCGATCGCCCAATTGCACGGTATGGACATTCTGCACCGTGGCTGCCGGCTGCGTGCCCCAGAAGTCGCCCATCTGGTTAGCGCTGTGGACCACGACCGGCTCGCCGACTTTGGCGATTTCCACCCGCGCCACATAGCTGCCATCGAAGCGCACGAATTCCACCGGGTCCGGCGACTCGCCGTAAATCCAGATCTCGACGGGCTTCCCGTCCTGCTCCTCCCGATCCTTCGTATCCGGCTGCCCTTTGGCATACAGGACCATCTCGTGGTCCATGCCCACCAGTACGCGATGCTCCACGATCGCCTTGCGCAGGAAATCGGGCAGCGTCTCCGCGTACGCCTCGGCCGGCGACTTTACGCCGAAATCGATCATCGGCTTCAGCAGTTGCTCCACCTGCTCCCCGGTCACATCGGGAACCCCGGATGGGAACTCCAGCACGATCCGCGTTCCTGTGGGCGCAGGATCGGTCATCGCCGACGGGTCGTCGTAGGGGTTCATCGAAATGGAAATGTGCCGCATGAAACGGTGCTTGTGGTACGGCCCGTTGTTCAGGTCGAGGATGATGCGATTGCCATGAATCCTGATATCGGTGATCTGCACGCGCTGGCCGGGCGTGGCCGCGACCCCTTTCGTGTGCAGCTGGTCGATATACTTGTCGCCCGTCGGCTCCATGTCGCCGTTAGCGCGTAACGTCAGCACCGCGACGGGCAGCGGCCGCATGGCGAATCCCTGCTCCGACTGCAGGAACCGGATCAGCTGCTCGCGGCCGATGGTCGTCATCGGCTCAGCCGGGAGCTTCACCTCTGTCGGTTGAAAATGAGCGTAATGCTGGCTGATGTGTTCCGGCTGAACGACAAACACCTGCGCTCGCGCGCAAGCCGGAATCAGCAGCGCCAGGGCGGCGCAGCATGCCATCACCCAGGAAATGCGGCCGGCGGACTCGGACCCCTGCATAAGGCCCCCTTCAGCGCGTGCAGCCAGGATTCCAACAGCATGGGCCTGTTCCCTTGAAATTTCAAGAACCACTTTCGTGGCAGGAAACAGGAAACCGGCCAGCCAGCGCCTGCCGGGGTGAACCTGTCCCCGGCTCATGTTGTTGGAGCCGAAGCAACCGAAAACCGTTGCCGGGCAAAACCGCTCTGGATGCGGCGGGATGCGCCACCCTCCCGGAAGCCCGCAGGGACAGCAAAGTAAGCCGGCCGGGACGAAATCCCGGTTCAGCCCTTCATCGGGAGCCGGGTTTCCGGGCCGGCGCTTTGCCGGCAGCCGGCTTGCGCCCGGCTGGAGCCAGCTTCCCCTGACGCGGCCGAGGAGCCTCGCTCAACCGGTCGCCCAGCACGTGCAGACGCAGGAAGTTGGTTGAGCCTGACCGCGTCTGCGTGCCCGCCACAATGCCCACGATTTCCTTCGGCTTCACGAACCCGCCCTCTTCCAGCACGGTCTCCACGTGGTCCACCATCTGCTCCGCTGTCAGCAGTTTCGGACACTTGATGGCGTGGACGCCCCACAGCAACCCCATCCGGTGGATCACCGAATCAATGCTGGAGAGCGCAAAAATCGGCGGCTTGGGCCGGTACTTCGAGAGCTGCCGCGCCGTCGTCCCGCTTTCCGTGAACACCGCGATCGCGCTCACATCCAGGTCTTCCGCTGCGTGGGCCGCCGACTCGCAGATGGTCTCGGCAATCGAGAGCCGCACCCGGCTCGGCCGCGAATCCCATGCGCTGCTGTCCCGCAGATGCGATTCCGTCTCGCTGACGATCTTCGCCATCATCTTCACGGCCTCTACCGGATACTTCCCGGCAGCGGTTTCCCCTGACAGCATCACCGCATCGGTTCCGTCATAGATGGCATTCGCCACGTCGGAAGCCTCCGCGCGCGTGGGCCGCGGATTCTCGATCATCGATTCCAGCATCTGCGTCGCGGTGATCACCGGCTTGCGATATTCCGCCGCGCAGCGAATCACGTGCTTCTGGATGGCCGGTACCTTTTCCGGGGGCATCTCCACGCCGAGGTCGCCGCGCGCCACCATGATGCCGTCGGCGTTCTCCAGAATTGCCTCCAGGTTCTCGATCGCCTGCGGTTTCTCCAGCTTGGCGATGATCCAGGTCTCCAGGCCCAGCGCGGCCACGCGGAATTTGGACGTGCCGCACGTCTTCCGCCGTGCGCACAAACGAGACGGCGATGGCGTCCACCTCGTGCTTCATGCCGAATTCCAGGTCTTCTTCGTCCTTCTCCGTCAGCGACGGCACGCGCACCGGAATTCCCGGCAGGTTGATGCCCTTGTGCTCGCCGAGCATGCCGCCGTTGATCACCTCGCAATCCACTTCCTCGCCTGGAATGTCGATCACGCGCAGCTCGATCAGACCATCGGAGAGCAGAATCCGCGCTCCCGGCTCAAGGTTTTCCGCCAGCGTGGGAAAGGTCGTCGCAATCACATTGGCGGTGCCGAGAATGTCGCGCGGCGTGATGGTCAGCCGCTGTCCCGCCTTCAATTGCACCGGAATCCGGTTCTTCAGCCGGCCGGTGCGGATCTTGGGTCCCTGCAGGTCGCCGAGGATGCAGACATCCTTCCCTTCCTCGCGCGATACCTTGCGCACCATCTCGATGAGCTTGAGCTTCTCCGGATGCGTGCCATGGGAGAAATTCAGCCGGGCCACATCCAGCCCCGCGCGCAGCAATTCGCGAAACGTGCCTTCCTGGGCAGAAGCGGGTCCAAGTGTGGCAACAATCTTGGCGCGGCGCGGGTATTCCCCCGTCAAGCCGGGCCCTGGCAAAGAGAAATTCATCCAACCCCCAGTTGCGTATTCAGGTTTCGTGTCGGTGCTTATGTGCGTTTCGAATGTTGAGGCGCGCGGTGGGTCGTCGCGTTTACATCCATTTTATCGTTTTGCTGAATCGTTTCACACTGCGGCAGACTGCGGCGCCACATTCTCCTGCCCGGCCCCGTCCTGCCGCGCGTCGCCCGCCCTGGTCAGGGGAAACATCTGCGCGTTGAATTCCGCGCCGATCAGGATGATCAGCGAAACCATGTACAGCCACACCAGCGTGACGACGCCGGCCCCCAGGGATCCATACACGATCGAGTAATCGGAGAATCGGGTGAGGTACCAGCCGTAGATCAACGTGGCGATGAACCACGTCGCCGTGGCAATCGTGGCCCCGGGCAGCGTCTCGCGCCATCGCGCGCGCACCAGGTGGAATCTTCCCGAACGCGTCCGCAGCTTCTGCCGCGGCACCGCGTAGTGGTAGACCAGCGCCAGCGAGACAATGCTGGCGAAGAGGGCGATCATCCATCGGGTGAGCCGCCACACCAGGATCAGGTACCGGTGCAGCTGCAGGTTGGTGTTCGCAATCATCCACTGCTCGATGCTGTGCCCGAAGGCCAGAAACATGGTGGCCGCAGCCATCGGAATCATCGCTCCTGGCACCAGCGCCAGCGCCACCACGCGCTCCTTCCAGAACCCCCATTGCCCGTGCGGCACCCGATAGGCGCGCCGGAAGCCGTCCATCAGCGACAGCAGCATTCCCATCGCCGCATAAATCGTGACGAACACGGAGCCACAGATGATTCGGATGGAGCGCGCGTGGTTATACGCGAAATAGCTCTGCACCAGCCGCATGGTATCCGAAGGCAGAACCTGCTCGAACGCGGCCCTGAGAACGCTGCTCAGAGTGCTGCCCGCCGGCATGAGCGCAAAAAGCGTGGTCAACACCAGCATGGCCGGAAAAATGCTCAGGATCGCCGAGTAGGCTGCAGCCTTCGCCATCGAGAAAGCCCCATGCCCAAAGGCCGACCACACCGCTCTGCGCAGGTTGTGGAAGATGCGCACCATGAACGTTCACAGTGTACCGGTCCCGCCCAGCCGGCCGGAGGAATCCATTGTTCGTCGAAAGAACCGCGCTCGCGGGCCATTGGAACTACTGCTTCCAGCGCTCCAGGAATTCCGTCACGAGTTGCGGATCCACTCGTCCCATCGCGGAAAATTGCCCGTCCGTCTGGTCGTAAATCGCGTTGCCCTGCGCATCCAGGACAGCCAGCGCCGGAACTCCGTGCTTGAGCGGCATGCCGTACTGCGCGGCGATGTTCATGTTGTGGTCCATCTGTCCCACGTCGATATCCACCAGGACGTAATCCTGCGCGATCAGCGCCGCATTCGGCTGCTGATGGAAGTAGTAGTCGAGGATCTGGCAGTCGCCGCACCAGTTCCCGCCAAAATCCAGCAGCACGTGCTTGTGCTCCTGCGCCGCCTGGACGACCGCCTGATGAATCTGCGCCGCGGCGTCGGCCTCGGGATGGAAGATCTGGTGCACCTGGAACGCTTCGGGGGCCGAGGTCTCCGGCGTCTCCGAGGAATGACAGGCCGTCAGAAGCCCCGCCGGCAGCAGGGTGCAGACAGCCAAAATCAGCAGGCGCAGCGAGCCGGGTGTGCGACGCGACAAGTTCGGAATCATAGCTGGGGAAAACCGGCTGTCGTGCCGCCGGTAGTTTCAGGATGCCACGAAGCGGGCCCATGCCGCAGCGGAGGCGTATCTACGCCAGCCGCGCCTGCGCGATCTCTTCCAGCACGCGCAGCGGCGAGACCTCCGGCCGCACCATCGCCTGCGGCCTTACAAGTAACGTCTGCTCCAGCGCATACTGGCCGGCCAGCACCGCGTGCGGCACGGTGTCGGTATAGACCATCCAGCTGGAACCCGGCGGAAACTGGTAGGCATATTTCGGGCACGTGGCCTGCCACTGCGGATTCTCTTTCAGAAAATTATGGAACCGCATCATGAAGTCGTCGTATGGCGAGCGCTTCAGTGACGGAATCGCCGCCCCGAGGCCGACCGCTCGCGCCGCCGCCTTGCCCGCGCGCGACAGCGCATTGCCGGGTTGCGGAGCAATCTGCGACGGCGCAAATTGCCGCACCGTTTCCGCAAACGGATCGCTCACCACCCAGTCGCGCGTGCGCGCGGGATGAATGTTGTTGAAGAACCGCAGAATCCGCGCGCCGTAGGTCGGCCGCGTCGGGAATGCGTCGGTATGCAGCAGATCGTTGCGCCGCCGCAGCGGCAGATCGCGCCCCTGCTCCTCCTGCGGCCGGAAGCTCGCGTAATCCAGTTGCCAGTTCGCCTGGTACGGCGCGAGGAAGTCCGCGAGAAACGCCACCACCGAGTGCGAATAGCGCCGCATCGCGTCGTGCAGCCGCTCCACCGCCGCCGGGCTCGCCGTTTTCGCGTCGAATCCGCTCAGCCGGTCGACATTTGGCTTGTACGCGATGTTCTTGTGCAGCGAGCTGTCCGTTTGCTGCTGTCCCAGCAGAAAACTGGTATCGTCCGCGCTCAGAGGCACCGGGCTTTGCGGGAAATAGAGAATGTCGCCCGCTTCCAGCTGCGCGCACCACGCGCGCTTCTGCTCCGGCGAAACTGTGCCAGCCGGAATCGTGACCACCGCCATCAGTTCCCTCCGGCGAATTTCCGCCGCAGCCAACTCCCGGTCACCCAGATCATGCCCATCACCATCACGGCCACGCCGGTGGGCAGCGCCACGTACCGGTAGGTGTCCACGTAGCTGATATGCCCGTGGGTCGCCGTATTCCAGACGAGCAGCGACAGGATCGCCAGAAAACAGCTCGCGAAGAAAGCCATAAATCCAACAGCCAGCGCTAAAAACAGGCTGGGAAACAGACCGATCTCGCCGAGAGGAATGCCGAGCACCCGAGCCGGCTGCGCATTGGCGCTCATAGGGGAAACTCCATGTCCAGTAGAATAGTAGATGGATGGCCGGTACCGCCCAGATTCCGCTGTTTCCCGCCGCAAAAGTGGCCCAGGAGGCCTCTGTCCGCCAGGCGGAAAACGGTCTCTGCTACGCGACTTTCGGGCAGACGAATCTGGAACAGGCGGACCTGGAGCGCATCGTGCAGGCCGTCCCCGCCGTGGTCGCCGGGGCTCTCCGCCAGCGCGCCTGGTACTTCGTTCCTCTGGCAATCGGCGAGGACGAGAGCACCAGCGTCGCCTCCGACTACTCGGTAGATCTGAGCGACCGCGCCACCTGCCATCGCAACGTTCGCTTCGGCAGCTCGGAGTGCATCTTCATCTCCACGCGCCTCATGCAGGATCGTTTTGCGCTCGCGTTTGAATTCCTCATCAACGTCGGGCATCAGTTCGTCGACGCCATTGGCGTTCCGCAGAGCTTTGCCGATCTGGCCTGGTCGCAGGCCACGGCCGAGGTGCGCGGGGAAACCAGCCGCGACGCCTGGGAGAACCGCCGCCGCTCCCAGGATCGCAGCCAGGGCCGCGACGGTGACGAGAAGGCCCGTACCGTCTTTTTCGAGACGGCCTTTGCCGATGCCCTCGCCATCTACATGCTCTCGCTCACGCTCGATTTCGACTACGCCGATCTGCGCGAGCGCGAGTATCCCCTGCTCGCGCCAGCCGCGCTCGCCGAGCGCCTGCGCCACATCGCGGAGCTCTTTCCGCCGAATCCCGGGTACGAGTTCGACATTCGGTACCGTCGCCGCGGGTAGAGATTCGTTCTCTCGCTTCGGGTTTGTACTACGCTGGCTGCATGCGCACCCGTAAGCCGGCGCCGCCTCTCGACGAATCCGCTCTCTACAATTACGCCGTGAAGCTGCTGGGCCAGCAGATGCGTACCGTCGCCGAACTGAAGCGCCTGCTCCGCCGCCGCATCGAGCCAGGCGAAGCTGGAGAGGCGGCGCTCGCCGCAGTCGTCGCGCGGCTCAAGGAGTACAAATTCCTCGATGACACCGGCTACGCCCGCGATTACGCGAAGCTCCGCCAGGAAAACTCCAGCTTCGGCCGCCGCCGCGTCCGCCAGGATCTCATGCGCAAAGGCGTACACGCCGAAGTGATCGAGGAAACCCTCGCTACCGCCTACGAAGGCGTGGAGGAAGAGGCTCTGGCTCGCCGCCACCTCGAGCGGAAGCGCATCCCGCAGCCGGCCACCGAAAAAGAAGCCGCCCGCGTCGCGCGCCTGCTGGTGCGCGCCGGCTTTTCCCCGGGCGCGATCTTCCGCATTCTCAAACAATGGAACGTGGACGACGCCGCGCTCGCCTCGATGGAATCCCTGGACACCGACGAGCACCCGCCCGAGGGATGAACAGCAGCTCCGGCTTCTCGCGTGTTTGTTAGGATGGGCCAAAGCCGCGGCGACGCGCGGCAACGCTCCTCAGCCCCGGTCCCGCTCCACAGAGATTCGGATATGCCTGTGTTCGGTCTCCTCAGCACGCTGGTTTGCCTGGCAGCGGCCTTCAGCCTGCTCAGCTACCGTTTCCTGCGCCTGCCGCGCACGGTCGGGGTCATGCTGCTCTCGCTGGGCTGCTCTCTGCTGGTGGCGGTTGTCGGCCGCTTCGTTCCTGGCCTGCACGCGCGTGCCGCGGCTCTGGTCAGCCACATCGATTTCTCCGCCGTAGTGCTGCACGGCATGCTGGCCTTTCTGCTTTTTGCGGGAGCCATGCAGCTCGACGTCAACGCGCTCCGCCGGCAAAAAGCGCCCGTCCTCTCGCTCTCTATTCTCGGCACCGCGCTTTCCACGCTCATCGTTGCGACGCTTCTCAAAGGCGTGCTCGATATCACCGGCCTTCATGCGGGATGGATCCTCTGCCTGCTCTTCGGCGCACTCATCTCGCCCACCGACCCGATCGCCGTGCTGGAGATGCTGCGCCGCGTGGGCGCGCCCTCCACCCTCGAAGCCCAACTCAGCGGAGAATCTCTGCTGAACGACGGTGTGGGCGCTGTGATCTTCCTCACCCTGCTCGCCTCCTTTTCGAGCGGGCAGGCACCCACCATCGGCAGCTTCACCTGGCACCTGCTGATTCAGTCGGGCGGCGGCATCGCGCTCGGCCTGATCCTCGGCTACATCGCCTACCGCCTGCTGCGCATCGTCGACAGCGTTCGCGTGGAGGAGTTGCTCACCCTTGCTTTGGCCATGGGCGGGTACGCTTTGGCTGACGCTCTCCATCTCTCCGCGCCTCTGGAAGTGGTCGCCGCCGGTCTGCTCGCCAGCGCCCGCGCGCGCCCCTATGCCATGTCCCAGGAAACCCGGACCCGCGTTGATCAGTTCTGGGATCTCATTGACGACCTGATGAACGTCATCCTCTTTCTTCTCATCGGCCTTGAGATTCTGGTGATGCCGTGGAACCCGCGCTACATCTATGCCGGACTGCTGGCGATTCCCGTCGCGCTGGCCGCGCGCTGGCTGAGCGTTCGCGTCTCGCTGCTGGTGGTCCGTCCCTGGCACAAGCCAATGCGCGGCTCCATTGCGGCGCTCACCTGGGGCGGCTTGCGCGGCGGCCTGGCCGTGGCTCTGGCGCTGTCGATCACGCCCGGACGATTCCATGACCGCATCCTGGCCATCACCTACATCGTGGTCATCTTCGCCATCGTCGTGCAGGGACTGACCATGAGCGGCCTGCTGCGCCGGCTGGGCCTCGCTTCCAGCGCACGCGCCGAAATCCGCGCCTGACCCGGCTCGCTGCGCTGTGCTATCCTTCACCGTTCGTATGGCTCAGAGCACCGTTCCCATCCGCGTCCTCGTCGCCAAGCCGGGTCTCGACGGCCATGACCGCGGCGCCAAGGTCATTGCCCGCGCCCTGCGCGATGCCGGCATGGAAGTCATCTACACCGGGCTGCGCCAGACCCCGGAAATGATCGTCAGCGCCGCCATCCAGGAAGACGTGGACTGCGTCGGCCTCAGCATCCTCTCGGGCGCGCACAACGTCATCGTTCCCCGCATCACCGCGCTGCTGCGCGAGCGCAACGCCTCGGACATCCTGCTCGTGCTCGGCGGCACCATCCCGGATCAGGATGTTCCTTTTCTGAAGGAGCAGGGGGTCGCCGCCATCTTCGGCCCCGGAACTTCGCTCGATGCCGTAGTCCGATTCATCCGCGAAAACGTCCAATCGAAGAACGCCGCCCTCTGAATCCGGACCGCCGGGCGCGCTGGATCTACTTCGGCGCCGTCCGTCCGCCGGATACAATGAGGGTCACGGCGCCCCAGCCGGATTTCTATGTCGGCCACCGAGCAGCAACCGCACCCTACGCCCTTTCCCGCCGCGGCTGCGCCCGATATTTGGGATCTGCCCCTGAAAATCACGATCGTTGCAGGCCTCTGCCTCCTGATCGTCGTCAGTCTCCAGGCTCAGGCGTTTCGGCCGCTCGTCACGGTGGCCGAAACCCACGGCCTTCGCGCCGACTTCTTCCGCCCCAGCTTCCTGTGGCTGACCATGGGGTCGGTGCTGCTGCTCTTCCGCACGCTGCTTTGGTTCACCTATCGGCCGCACCCTCCGGCTACGCGCGAAGACGCCCCGCGCATGACGGTGGTGATTCCCGCCTACAACGAGGGCCCGATGGTGGCCAAAGCGATCGACTCCGTAGCGGCCGCCAACTACCCGCACGATCGTCTGGAGATCATGGTCGTGGACGACGGCAGCCGCGACGACACCTGGCAGCATATCCAGGAGGCGGCCGCCCGGCACCCGGGCCGCGTCCAGGCCATTCGCCTCGAGCGCAACAGCGGCAAGCGCGTCGCCCTCGCCACAGCCTTTCGCCGGGCGAGGGGAGAAGTCTTCGTCACCGTCGATTCGGACAGCGTGGTTTCGCCTAAAGCGCTGCTGGCCCTGGCCGGACCATTCGCATCGCAGCGCATCGGCGTGGTCGCCGGCAAGGTGCTGGTCTACAACCGCGCCGCCGGTCTCATTCCCCGCATGCTGCACGTGCGTTTCACGCTGGCTTTCGACTTTATCCGCGCTTACCAGTCCACCTTCGGCACGGTGTATTGCAGCCCCGGAGCGCTCTCCGCTTATCGCGCCAGCGCTGTCCTTGCTGTGCTGGAGCGCTGGGTGAACCAGCGCTTTCTCGGGGCCCAGGCCACCATCGGCGAAGACCGCGCCCTCACCAACGACATCATGCGCCAGGGCTACGACAGCGTCTACCAGCGCGAGGCGATGGTGCTTACCGTGGTGCCCACGACTTACCGCCAGCTATGCCGCATGTTTCTGCGCTGGAACCGCAGCTACATCCGTGAGGAGGTCCGCCTCGCTCTGGTGCTCCCGCACCGCCCGCTCGTCGCCCGCCTGCTCGCCTGCTGCGACTCGGTGATCACCAACCTGCGCTTCCCAATCCTGTTCGTGACGCTGCTGCTGCTGGGGAGCGAGTTCGTTTACCAGCCGCTGATATTTCTGCGGGTGATGGTCGCGATTGGGGCGATCTCCCTGCTCTATTCGCTCTACTACCTGCGCAGCGAGCGATCTCTGAGTTTTGTCTATGGAATCGTCTTCGAGTACTTCTCGTTCTTCTTCATGTTCTGGATCTTTCCCTGGGCGCTGCTGACCGTCCGCGCCCGCGGCTGGCTCACCCGCTGAGCCTGCGGGCCCGCCTCATCCCCGCTGTTTCCAGCCTGCCGCCATCCGCTCCTTCAGAATGCACCGGTCCATCACCAGCTTGATGCCGGCCTGCTCCGCCCACTGCGCGGCCTCCTCGTGGACCACGCCTTCCTGCAGCCACAGATAGGGAATCTTCAGGCGGATCGTGTTTTTCACCACCTCCGGCACGAACTCCGGCGCGCGAAACACATCCACCAACTCGATCTTGCCCTCCAGCGCTGCATACGCGGAGTCCAGATCCGGATACGCCCGCTCGCCAAGCGCGCTCTCAATACGGGGATTCACCGGCAGGATGCGGTATCCCTGGCTCTGCATAAAGCGCGACACGCCATAGCTGGCGCGTCCCTCACGGTCACTCATCCCCACCACCGCAATGGTGCGCGTGCGGTCGAGAATCTCCTGGATGGTTTTCGGCTCGTTCATCGGTCCCCTTTTTTGTGATGCTGGGTCTTCCGGCAACTGCGCTCGCGCTCACTTCAGATACGCGCGCACCAGATCGATCAGGTCCTCGGCCAGTTCCGTCACGTCGGTCCCGCGCTTTTCCGGCGAAAGCATGTGCAGCCGGATATGGTCCTCCATTACCTCGGCCATCAGGCTGTTGATGCCGCCGCGCACGTTGGCCAGCAGCATCAGCACGTCGGCGCAGTGTTCTTTCTCCGTGAGGGAGCGCTCAATCGCGTCCACCTGGCCGCGAATCCTTCTCACCCTGGCAATCAGCTTTTGCTGTTCTCTCGATTCAACTGCCATCGCAGATCCCTCTCTGGCCATTGTCTTGCCGAGAATTCACGGCAAAATTGCCATATATCCCACCCGGATATGGTATACACGTCTTCGGCGGTAATTTCCAGATTCGATTTACCGTGCCGCCACATGTGCCCTGCTTTCGGAGGCTTTTTGCGTCACATTCGACTCATGCCGGCACTCGCACTCGCAGCCGCCTGTCTGGCCGCGCCGGCGCAGAACCTTCCCGCCGCTCCGGTGCCCGCGCGCGTCGCCGCGATAGCTTCGCCGGCCGCGCAGGCGAGCCCCGCCTCGCAAACGGCTCAGGAGCCGCAGCCGTCCGCACCCCCACCCTCCGAGCCGGCCGTCTCCATGTTTCCTCACAGCCAGACCGCTCGCTGGTGGATCTCCGGCCAGGCCAACATCATCCTGCAGGGCCACCTTCGGTTTTCCGCCAAGTACAGCGGCCCCAACAGCCTGACGAAATGGGCGCAGAGCGCCACCACGCACGTTCTGACGCTCTACACCGGCTACGAGCTCACGCACACCACCGAAGTCCTGCTGGATCTTGAGGACTCCACCGGCGACGGCATCGGGAATGCCAATGGCCTCGCCGGCTACTCCAATCTGGATTCCGTGCGTCTCGCTCAGGGCGTTGCGCTTTCCAAAGCTCCCTACGTCGCGCGCTTCCTGCTGCGACAAATCGTCCCGCTCAGCCATGACCGCGTCGACGCCGCCCGCGACGAGCTCCACCTGGCCACGTCCCTCCCCGCGCGACGCCTGGAAATCCGCGTCGGCAAGTTCGACCTCGCCGACTTCTTCGACCAGAACACGTGGGGCTCCGACAGTCACCTCCAGTTCATCAACTGGACCGTCGACAATAACGGCGCATACGACTACGCCGCGGATACGCGCGGATACACCGACGGCGCCATTCTCGGCTATTACGATCGGGCGTGGACCGTCCGCTTTGCCGAGACGCTGATGCCGAAGGCCGCCAACGGGCGGTTCCTCGATGCCGACCTGGCCCGAGCCCGCGCAGAGAATCTGGAACTCGACTTCCACGGAAATCTGATCGGCCATCAGCCCGGCGTCGTCCGCCTGCTGAGCTATGTGAACCACGGCGACATGGGCAACTACGAGGACGCGATCGGCGATTACCTCGCCGGCAAAACGCCCACGCCAAACATCATCGCCACCCGTCGGCAGGGACGCCATCGATACGGCTTTGGGTTGAACTTCGAGCAGCCCATCACGCCTCGTGTGGGCGTCTTTGGCCGGCTGGGATGGAGCGACGGCCGCAATGAATCCTTCTGTTACACCGAAGACGATCGCACCCTCGAACTCGGCGGCTTTGCGCCAGGGACTTCATGGCGCCGAGCCGCGGATCGCGCGGGCGTTGCCGTGGTGGTGAATGGCATCGTTGACGCGCACCAGCGGTATCTCGCCCTCGGCGGCCTCGGATTCCTGCTGGGCGATGGGGCTCTCAGCTATGGCCACGAGAAAATTGTCGAGAGTTTTTACACCGCGCATCTGTGGCGCGGCCTCTTCCTGTCCTATGACTTCCAGCACGTGAATGACCCGGGCTACAACCAGGCGCGCGGCCCGGTGGCCATCTCCTCGGGCCGCCTGCACGTCGACTTCTGAACTTGCTGGTGAACGGGCTCGCCCGGCGGCTGCCCTGCTTTTTGAGGTTCAGATCAGGTGCAGCAGCGCCCTGGCTGCGAAGATCAGCGCGACCCAGAAGACCGTGCCAGCCACCACGCCATAGATGGCGCCACGCGACGGCGCCAGCGGGTCCGCATCGCCGTATTTCCGCGAAGCGCGCACCAGCCGCGGTTTCGCCTGGTGCCAGTGCCCGGCTTCATCGAATCCCATCCCACTACGAACCGCGTCAACGGGTGCCACCATATTCCGCTCCTCTATCCTGCCCTTCGTATCGGGACAGGAGCATGGTCGCAGACGACCTGTGCGGTGGATGTGACAGATATCACGCGGGTTGCTGCGTCGTCTCGCGCACCCCATGCGCCAAAAAACGCCAAAGCCCCCAACGGCAGGGGGCTTCGGATTTCTCAGAAATTCTGCGGGGTCTTAGGCTCTTAGCCGGCTGCGGAGTTCTTCGGGAATACGGTCCTGCAGCACCCGCGCCTGCTCGATCGCCACGCCGGTGAGATAGATCGGCGCAGGAGTCGCGACCGCCACCAGCACCCAGGCCACCAGCGATGCCAGCAAACCCAGCACAGCCGCGGCCTGCAGGGTCAGCACCAGTTGCGTATGCTCCAGATGCAGCACCACAACCGCAAACGTGCGCAGCGGCTCAATGTGATGGATGACCGCCAGAGCCAGCAGGAAAAGCAGGATCGACAGGGTGCTCAACCCGATCAGCGTCACATCGACGGCGCGGTGCAGCCGCTGCCGCGAGCGGCAGTACGAACAGGTAGCCAGATGTTCTTCGTAATCGGTGCGCATCTCCGGCGAGATTCCCGAGATGTCGTAGCGCCAGCTCGAAAGGATGTCCCCGACGACGGAGTCAGTGCATCGGCTCATCATGCAGGTCCCCACTTTCCTCCCGCCCTCATCGAACACCCAATCGCACAGCCTGAGGGCGAGAAATCCATGCAGGGAGTGACGCAGTTATTATGGCACATTCCACTACAGTTCAAGCGCTTCCATCGGAGAATTCTGGGCGGCCAGCAGCACCTTGTTGGCCAGCAGGCTCATGCGGTTCTGCAGCGCGTTTTCCGCCGCCATCCGCGCCAGCTCCGGAAGATTATTGCTTTCTGAGAGATGCGCGAGAACCACATAGGTCGCATGCCCGTCGTAGTTTTTCGCCAGAAATTCAGCTGCGGCATCGTTGGACAAGTGCCCGACGCGCGACATCACCCGCTGCTTGACGGCCCATGGATAGGGCCCATCGCGCAGCATGTCCAGGTCGTGATTCGACTCCAGCATCAGGACGTCGCATCCCCTCAGGTGCATATTGAGATTGGATGGCAGATACCCCAGGTCCGTGGCCATCCCCACCCGTACGCCCTCCGCCTCGAACACAAACCCAACAGGATCAACAGCATCGTGGGGAATCGTAAATGGCGTCACCGCGATATCGCCGATCCGGAACCCATTGCCCGACTGGAAATATTCGACCGCGGGAATCCACGACGGATCGCGTTCCGCGGCCCCGCTCTGCCCAGCCTGGCTCCCATCGTTCCCTTCGCTGAGCGCCTCTTCCGCTGCCTCTTTTTCCTCCGGATCCGGCTCCATCACCGGTGCTGCCGCCTGAGCGCGCCGCTGCTCCAGCCACTCCGCATACGTGATGCGCTTCCTCGGCGTCAGCCACCGCACCCAGGCGCGATGCGTTGGCTCCGTCCAATACACCGGGACTCCCAGCCGCCGCGCGGTCACGGCCAGCCCCTGCACGTGGTCCTGGTGCTCATGGGTGATCAGGATGGCATCCAGCGCCGCTGGATCCTGCCCGGCGGCCTTCATCCGTTTGATCAGCTCGCGGCAGGAGAGCCCGGCATCCACCAGAATCCGCGTCGTGGAGCTGGCGATGACCGTGCTGTTCCCCTTCGAACCGCTCGCCAGCACCGTCATTCGCATCATTCGACTGCCACCCTGGACCTGCTATCTCGCAGGATACGACGGATGCGTGTGGAACACGCCGCCGAATCCCCGCCATCCCGCTCCTGCGTAACCGGCGCGTCACGCTCATCCCCTGCTACGAGAACCGACCCGATTCCCTCCAAAGACGATCCATCTGGCAAGGGCGTGCGTCTAAATAAGGGGAGCCGGGTGACATTCCCCTCCGTTCGCCCGTCGATTATTTTGTGCTCGTGGAGAGAGACCGCTATTTTGTTGTCAGTGCAACGGGATACCGCCCGGTCCGATGCGGGCCTGTGAGCCACGCCGGAAACGATGGGCCGCAAAGGGGTCACCCAGCGCCTCATCGCCGAGGGATCTCGGATCCCTGAGCAAAGACCACACCCATTTGAAACCCTGGGCAGCTGGACAGCTTCCCGGCAGAACGACTCGCCTGGGCGCAACGTCGCCCGGCGAACTATGAGGAGAGAGAATGACAGCTGAATCGGTTCGGAAGACACGCTGGGGCATCTTTGCCGCGGTAGCCATTGCCCTGCTCACCCTGGGCGGAGTCCTGCGCGCCGGCATCCTTCCCCTGCCGGGCGGGCCGGATTCGGGCCACAGCGTCCCGCTGAAGTTCGATCGCAATCCCGCCCCCGTCAACCTGAGCAATTTCCCGAATGGGTATTCCTCCGTCATCGACCCGGCGCTGCCGGCAGTCGTGAATATCGAGTCCACGAAGGTCGTCAAGCAGCAGAACAACTATCCCGGCTTTTTCGACCAGCCGTTTTTTCAGCAATTTTTCGGCCCGCAGATGCAGCCGCAGCAGCAGCCGCAATCGGAGCGCGAGGAGAGCCTCGGGTCCGGCGTGATCGTCAACCCGGATGGCTACATCATCACCAATAACCACGTGATTGCCGGCGCTCAGAACATCCAGGTCTTCACGTCGAATCGCCAGGAGTACACCGCGAAACTGATCGGCACCGATCCGCAGACGGACATTGCCGTGCTCAAGATCGACGCCACGAACCTGCCCACCCTCACGCTCGGCGATTCCGACAACCTGAAGGTGGGCGACGTGGTCTTCGCGATCGGCGATCCCTTCGGCATCGGCGAAACCGCGACCACCGGCATCGTGAGCGCCACCCAGCGCGCCATGGCGGGCCAGATCGAGCACTACGAGAACTTCATCCAGACCGATGCCGCCATCAATCCGGGGAACTCCGGCGGCGCGCTCATCGATCTGCACGGTGATCTCGTCGGCATCAATACCGCGATCCTCGCCGGCGAGAACGGCGGCGGCAATGAGGGCATTGGCTTCGCCATTCCCGTCGACATGGCGGTCAACATCATGGATCAGATTGTCGAGCACGGGAAGGTTGTCCGAGGCTATCTGGGCGTTCACGTTCAGCCTGTCACGCCTGCCATGGCCAAAACCTTCGGCCTGACCCATGGTGGCGGCGCTCTCGTCGCGGATGTCAGCCCCGACGGCCCCGCAGCGAAGGCCGGCCTGCAGCGCGGCGACATCATCGAGAACCTCAACGATCACACGATCCTCGACAGCGAAGAGCTGAGCGTCGAGATTTCGCAGATGGCGCCTGGCTCGGTTGCCCACCTCACCGTTTTCCGGAGCGGGCAGACGATCCAGAAGGACGTGACCCTCGGCACCCTGCCGACCATGGGCAAGGGCGAATCAGCCAGCGGCGTGGGGCCGGGCGCGGCGCTTCAGGGACTGGAAGTGCAGTCGCTCACTCCGGACATCCGGCAGCAGCTCAATGTTCCCGCGGATGTCGCCGGCGTGGTCATCAGCCAGGTCGATCCCAACAGCCCCGCCGCCGCCGCCGGCGTGCAGCAGGGCGATGTGATCGAGGAAATCAATCACAAGCCCGTACACACCATGGACGAGTATCAGGCCGCTGCTTCCGGCGTCGGCGATCAGCCGGCCCTGCTGCTTGTCTACCGCAACGGCATGACGGTGTACCTGGTCGTCCAGGCGCAGTAGATTCGACCGCTACCGCGGCGGGACACGGGATGTTTCCGTGTCCCGCTTTTTCTTTGCCGCTTCTCTCTTCCGCTCTATCGAGCGGAAGCGCGCTTCCGCAGCACTACACGGCACTGCTCCCGCCAGCGCTCGTCCAGCGCAATCAATTCCCAGGGTACCTGCGGCGCAAAATACCGCAGCACCGTCTCGTTGGCCGGATGGATGTGCAGCGCGGGCGCCACCAACAGCAGCAGCGGGTCGTCATTCGACAGCTCCACACCGGGGAAATAGCCTTGCCGCGCGAGCTCCCCGGCTCGATGGAGTTGCCGCACGCGCGCCCAGTAATCGAGCGCCTGCAGCGGCAGATGCAGATCGTCGTCGGCCTTCAGTTCGAGCACGGCCAGGCGACCCTGCCGCGTCACCGTCAGCAGATCGAGCAGCGTCCGGCTCGCAGAGGAAAATGCCGGAACCTGCGAGTACACCGGCCCTCCGCCAAGGGCCGCGCCGAGCACCGACAAATCCTGACGGAGCTTCGACTCCAGCCAGCGCTCCGGCTGCAGCCGGTAGAGCGGATCGCGCGCCGATCCCGCCGCCTGTCGCGCGCGAAACAACCGATCCATCAGATCCAGAAACAGATCCTCGGTAGTCTCATCCAGCGCCGTCTCGCTCGGTCCCGCGCCAAACGTGATCTCGTTCCGCCGGACAAACGATCCCGGCGCCAGTACGTGCCGCACTCGCGCATACTCGAGGCCGTGCAGCGCAAACGAAACCTCCGTCGCGCTGCGCGAGCGGATTTCCGTCGCCGCCAGCAGTTCCGCCGGCAGCATGGACCGCAGCTGATCCACGCCCACGCTGCACCGCTCCAGCGTCGCCTGCGGATCGAACGCATGCGGCAGATCAATCGCCAGATTTCCGATGTGCGCGACCGGGCACGCCGTCAGCTCCCCGCTTGACGGATCCAGCTCGTACAGCTCCCACTGCGCCGCGGCGCCATCCAGCCAGCTCATGCGCCACTGCGCCACAGCCGCGCAGCCGCGCGGCACCACCAGCCGCAGCCCCTGGAATACTCGCCGCCCGTCGCCATGCTCGCGGCAATGCGTCAGCCAAAGAATCCCCAGCGTCAGCGCGCCTTCGATTGCCACCTGCGGCTCGTCCGGCCCAACCCCGAGCACCGCCCACGCCGTCTGCCCACGCGCCAGCATCCCGCGCGCATACGCCGGCCCAAAGCTGTTTTCCAGATCCATGGCCGAGCGGAAGCTCTGCACGTTCCACTCCGGGAACGCCGCGGCCATTGCCCGCTCCAGCCCTCGCTGATATTTCTTCCGCGCTGTGTCCCGCGCGGTCGGGGTCCTGCAATCCGGATCGGGCTGGAGCGTCAGCATCTGCGGCTTCGTCTGCCCAAACCGGCGCGTCTCCAGCCGCAGCGTCTCGCGCCGCGGCGTCATCGCCGTCACCGTGCGCACCATGTTCCGCTCATCGGACCAGAGATGCAGCAGGCAGCGCCCGTGGTCGGCCGTCACCGAGCAGCGCGCCAGCCGCAGATCGAAGAGCAACCGCCCATCTTCCAACACAGCGGCGCCAGGCCACGCGGCGAAGAATTCCTCCAGCGCGCGCGCCAACGCGACGGGCTCGGCGGGTGCGGAAACCACGGGCATCTGCCCCGATCTTCCGCGCCCCCCGCTGCCGGAGCAACAAAAACCCTACCAGCCCCTACGCTTTCGTAACTCCGTGATGTGCGCGACGTGGTGACGCGAGTGCCACGCGTACAGCGCTGCCGCCTCCGCCAGCGTCTGCCGGCCGTTGTCCGGATGCACATAACCCCGCTGCCACTGCTCGTCGGTGAGCGACCGCAGCAGCAGCACCCAGCGCTGATGCATCCCCGTCAGGAGTGCCAGAGAATTCTCCACCGGCGCCGCACTGGCATCGGAAAGCTGCGCCCACAGCTTCTCGTCGTAAGGCTTGATCGTCGGCCAGTCTTCCGTCAGCGCCAGCCGCATGCGAACGTACGAGTTCATGTGGCTGTCCGCCAGGTGATGCACCAGTTGCCGGACGGTCCAGCCGCCCTCACGGTACGGCGTATCGAGCTGCGCATCGCTCAGCCCATCCACGGCGGCGCGCAGATTTTCCGGCAGCGCGGCAATCGTCGCGATCGCCGATTCATGGTCCGTCAGGTTGGCTTCCGCCCGGCGAAACTTCCCGATCGGAAAGCGCGGATCAATTTCTGGATTCGCTGTGACATTCATAACCAAGAGCATACCTACACTGGCCGTTCCGATCGCAAAGAAAGGGTTACGAAGTGCGGATGCCTAAGAGCATTCCGCGGCCTGAAAGGCGCGCAGCGGTGACATAATGGTGTCGCTGCCGAGGCGCTCGATAACGCGACCTCGAATCCAGGCGTCGAGTGAGGAATATGCTGAAGCGCTGGGGAGTGCTGTGGATCGCGCTGGCCTGCTGCAGCCTGATGACCGCAGCTCAACAAAGCACGACGGACCATCCAGCGGCCAGGACTCCGGCTGCAACGATCAGCTTCGATGTCCTGGTGACCGATCCATCGGGCAATCCTGTTACCGGCCTCCAGGAGAAAGACTTCACGGTGCTGGATAACGGAAGCCCCGCGCCGATTCAATCGTTCGCAGCCTACGATTCGTCAACGGCAGGTCCGCCCGAATCCGTGATCGTGCTGATCGACGATGTCAACACGGATTCTGTCGATCTGATGTATGCATGGAAGCAAATCGGCGAATTCCTGACGATGCACGGCGGGCACTTGCCCGCGCCCGTGTCGCTGCTGCTGCTCACAGACAGCAATCTCAAGCGGCTTGCTGGGCCATCCCAGGACGGAGCCCTGCTGAAAAGCGAGATGGGCAAGATGCCGGGGATGATCCAGGCGCTTCCGCAGGGCGATCGCAACAATGCAGCGGACCGGATGGAGATTTCGCTGAAAGCCCTCATGGTGCTGGGCGCAATCGAAGCCAGGAAACCGGGACGCAAGCTCGTGATTTGGATCGGGCCGGGCTGGTGGATGTTTGACAACGGGTCAGTGCTGGAGTGGAACGAGCAGCAGAAGTCCATATTCCAGACCATCATGGTCACGTCGCAGGTGCTGCGAGCGGTGCACATCACCATCGATTCGGTCGATCCGCTGGGCTCAGACAAGGCAGACGCGATGCATACCTACCTGTGGAAGAGCCATCTGAAGCCGGTCACGAAATGGCAGGAGGCCAAGCCCGCCGATCTCGCGCTCCAGGTGCTGGCCGCGCAGAGCGGAGGACGCATGGTGTGGGGCAGCAATAATGTCGCGGAGGAACTGGACGCATGCCTGGAAGATGCTCGCGCATGGTACACGGTGACCGTTCCAGTGCCGAGCGATGCCACCCTGAATTCCTGGCAGAGCGTGGAGGTGAACGTGGATCGGCCTGGAGCGAAGGTCAGAACCCAGAACGGGTACTACGCCGTTCCGGCGAAGTGAGAGGCATCCACCGGCCATCCGCTGAACTAACAAGAACAATCGCCCCGGCTTGTTCCGCTCAGGTCTACTTCTTCCTGCCCCGCTTCGCCTTCTTTGGCTTCGGCAGGTTCACATTCTTCGGGTGACTCTCCGTCAGCTTATGGCGCTGTTTGTGCACCTGGGACTGATGGAACTGCGGATTCTTCCCGCGCTTCTTCAGGTATTGCGGGTTCTTCGCGTGGTGCCCGACCGGATGTGGATGATGCTTTGGCACATGCACGCCGTACACCGGCGCCGCCAGCAACAAAGACATCAACAGCAGGAGAATCTTTCTCATCCCTCCCGATCCTGGCACACTTTCCGCCTCCCCGGTCTGGAATTCTGAGAGAATCATCTAACACTTCAGGGTCACCTTCGCCCCGGAGATTTGCGTGGATCACAAGCGGTACTTCTTTGAGAAATTCGGCATCACCGAGCGCCTGCTGGAGCGCTGCCTGGGCGAGGCGCTTTCTGCCGGCGGCGAGTACGCCGACCTCTACTTCGAGTCCGTCGCCTCCACGTCGCTCGGCCTTGACGAGTCGATCATCAAGTCCGCCAGCCAGGGCGTCAGCGCCGGCTGCGGCATCCGCGTGGTCAGCGGCGAGCGCACCGGCTACGCCTACACCGACGACCTGAGCGCCGACCGCCTCCTTCGCGCCGCGCGCACCGCCGCGCTGATCGCCAGCGGACCCGCCAAGCAGCCCGTCCAGGGATTCACCGAAACCAGCGCGCCCAGCCTCTACCCCGCTCCGGCCGCCGACCTCGACACCGATCTCTCCGGCAAGCTCGACCTCCTCAACCGCGCCGACCGCGCCGCCCGCCGCTACGATCGCCGCGTCACCCAGGTTCGCGCCAGCTATGCCGACGAGCTGCGCCGCATCCTCATCGCCGCCTCCGACGGCACCTTTGCCAGCGACACCCAGCCTCTCGCGCGCATGAGCGTGTTCGTCCTCGCCAAAGACGGCGAACGCACCGCCCGCGGCAGTTCCGGCGGCGGAGGACGCGTCGAGATCGGCTACTTTACCGGCGCCAAAGGCCCGGAGTTCTTCGCCACGGAAGCCGCCCGCACCGCGGTGCTCCAGCTGGGCGCCGTCGCCGCTCCCGCCGGCGAAATGGAAGTCGTTCTCGGCCCCGGATGGCCCGGCGTCCTGCTCCACGAAGCTGTCGGCCACGGCCTCGAAGCCGACTTCAATCGCAAGAAGACCTCCGCCTTTGCCGGCCTGATCGGGCGACAGGTCGCCAGCTCCAAAGTCACCGTGGTGGATAACGGCCGCATGGCCCTCCGCCGGGGCTCGCTCAACGTCGATGACGAAGGCTCCTCCACGCAGGAAACTGTGCTCATCGAAGGCGGCATTCTCAGGGGCTATCTCAGCGACAAGCTTTCCGCGCGCCTCATGGGCATTCCCTCCACCGGCAACGGCCGACGCGAAAGCTACCAGCAGATCCCCATGCCGCGCATGACCAACACCTACATGCTCGCCGGCGAAGATGCGCCCGAGGACATTCTGCGCAGCGTCAAGCGCGGCCTGTACGCCGTCAACTTCGGCGGTGGCTCGGTGGACATCACCAGCGGCAAGTTCGTCTTCTCCGCTTCCGAGGCGTATCTCATCGAGGACGGCAAAGTCACCGCGCCGGTGCGCGACGCGACGCTGATCGGCAACGGTCCTGAGGCGCTCAAGCACGTCTCCATGGTGGGCAACGACCTCGCCCTCGACGAGGGCATCGGCACCTGCGGCAAGGACGGCCAGAGCGTTCCCGTCGGCGTCGGCATGCCTACCGTCAAGCTCGACCGCATGACCGTTGGCGGCACGGGACGATGACCGCCTCATCATGAAAGTGCGCGATCTGCTGCGGAAGCTGGAGCAGGATGGCTGGTATCTGGCGCGACAGCGCGGGAGCCACCGGCAATACAAGCACCCGGAGAAGCCGGGAACGGTCACCATACCGGGGCATCCCGGCGATGAGCTGCATCCGAAAACGCTAAACAGTATCATGAAGCAGGCGGGGTATAGGGAATGACGCGACGTTACCTTGTGGTGTACGAGAGCGGCCCAGGCAATTTAAGCGGCTTTGCGCCGGATGTTCCCGGATGCGCCAGCACCGGCGGGTCGGTGGACGAACTGCGACGGAATCTGCGCGAGGCGCTCGAGTTCCACCTGGAAGGTCTCATGCTGGACGGCCAGCCCATCCCTCTGGCCACCACGCGAACCGTCGAAGTCCCCGACCAGGGTTTTGCCGAATGGCTCGACGTCACCTTGCCAGTGCAGGAAGCCATCTCGGCGTGAGAGCCTTCTGAGGAATGGGGCAACCAGCAACTCTCACCGACCTTCTCTCCCTGGTTTCCGACATCGTACCGGGCGGCAAGGACGGCCAGAGCGTTCCCGTCGGCGTCGGCATGCCTACCGTCAAGCTCGACCGCATGACCGTTGGCGGCACAGGACACTGACGGAGGGAGTTCGACGTCTCGCTGATGCTGAATTCTCGGTATTCGATTCAGATCAACTTATGCAGCCTCAAGCTGAATCTTCACCTTTTGCCCCAGAGCTGACGCGATATTCACCAGCGCATCCAGCGAAAACCGCGAAATCCGCCCGCGCAGCAGATCGTTCATCCGCGGCTGGGTGACCCCACATCGCTTCGCCGCCTCGGCCTGCGTCCAGCCATTTTTCTTCACGATCGCCTCGATCCTGGTCATCAGCTCAGATCGCAGGCTCAGATTGGCCGCCTCTTCCGGCGTGTCAGCGAGGGCATCCCAAACGTTGGCATATTCTTCGACCTTCAGCTTCCTCATCCCATCCCTCTCATCAATTGCTGGAACCTCTCACGCGCAATCTCAATGTCTCGGCGTGAAGTCGCCCGGGTCTTTTTCCGGAATGCGTGAATCACATATACCGCATCCGTCAGTCGAGCCGTGTATATCACGCGGTATGCGCCCGACTCCTCTCGGATACGCATCTCCTCGACGCCTTTGCCAATGGACGGCATCGGCTTGAAATCCTCCGCAGAGAGGCCCATTTGTATCCGCTCCAGCTGGTATCCGGCCTCCTGGCGCGCGCTCTTCGGAAACTCCCGCAACACCCTTCGCGAGTTCCCGAGAAAGCGGACGGGCTTCATCAGGATCAGTATATCCAAATGAATATAACAGTCAAATGAGCCGCGGAGTTCTGCGCAACGGCAGAATCGCACCGCTGGTTTGATAGCTTGAAACTATGCCGCAATCCGCTGCACAAACCGCAGCTGATCTTCAATCTCTCGCCTCGGATATCGTCGTCCGCGCCCTGCGCGCCGGCGCCTCCGATGCCGAAGTGACCATTCGCGAAGGCGATGAGTTCTCCACCAGTGTGCGCCTCGGCGCAGTGGAGACGCTGAAAGAGTCCGGATCGCGCGGCGTCGGCCTCCGCGTCCTGCTCCAGGCGGACAACGGCTATCGCGCGGCCAGCACCACCTCGAGCGATTTCACCGCGGAAGGCATCGAGCAGCTCGTCCGCGGCGCCATCGCGCTCGCGCGGCTCACTTCCGTCGATCCCTTCGCCGGCCTCGCCGAGCCGGAGGAGTTCGGCCAGCTTTCCGGCGACCTCTGTCTCTACCATGACGACGTCTACTCGCTGCCCAACGCGGAGCGCATCGCCTGGGCGCGCCGCGCTGAAGCTGCTGCCCTGGCCGTCGACCCGCGCCTGGTCAACAGCGATGGCGCCGGTTTCGACGCCGCCACCGGCCGCCGTGTCTTCGCCAACTCCCGCGGGTTTCTCGGCGAGTATCGCTCCTCTTACTGCGCTATCGCTGCCAGCCCCATCGCGCAGGACGCGAGCGGCGAAATGCAGCGCGACTACTGGTGGTCGCAGGCGCGAGCCTTCCGCGACCTTGAATCTCCCGAATCCGTGGGCCAGGAAGCCGCACGCCGCACGCTGCGCCTCCTCGGTGCGCGCCGGGTCGCAACGCAGCAGGCGCCCATCGTCTTCGCGCCCGAAGTCGCGCGCGGCATCGTGGGCGCCGTCTTCGACGCCGCTGCCGGCGACGCCATTTACCGGGGAGCTTCCATCCTGGCCGGCAAGCTCGGTGAAATCGTCGCTGCGCCCTCGGTCACGGTGATCGACGACGGCACCATCCCCGGCGGCTTCGGCACCTCGCCCTACGACGCCGAAGGCCTGCCCAGCCGCCGCACGGTCATCGTGGAGCGCGGCGTTCTGCGCAGCTACATCCTGAACACCTATGCCGCGCGCAAGCTGGGCCTGAAGAGCACCGGCAACGCCGGCCGCGGCCTCGCCGGCAATCCCTTCCTCGACTCCGGCAATCTTTTCCTGGAGCCCGGCACGCAATCCGCTGAAGAAATTATCCGCGGCGTCGAACGCGGGCTCTATGTCACGCGCCTCATGGGACAGGGCGTGAACCTGGTCACCGGCGACTACTCCCGCGGCGCGGCAGGCCTCTGGATCGAGAACGGCGAATTCGCTTTCTCCGTCCAGGAGATCACCATCGCCGGCAATCTGAAAGACATGCTGCGCAACATCACCGCTATCGGCAGCGACCTCGAGTTCCGCTCCGCCACGGCCGCGCCTACCCTGCGCATCGACGGGATGACCATCGCGGGCGAGTAGCGAGCAAGTAAGATCAAAGCCGAAAGCTCGCGCGAGCAACACCGTGTTGCCCAACTCCATCCCGTTCCACGCTGCCCAGCCCGCCTGGGACGAAATTCCCGCCGCCGCCGGCGTCTTCGCCCTCTTCGGAGAGGACCCAAAATCCGAACCGTACGTCAGCCGCACGCCCAACCTCCGTCGTCGGCTGCGCCGCCTGCTCGATCCTCGCCCCGACCAAACCAAGCGTCTCCAGCTTGCGGGACGCGTGGCGCGGATCGAGTATGCCCTCACCGCCTCCGATTTCGAGTCGCTCCTGCGCCTGTACCTCGTCTCGCGCGAAGTCTTCGGCGACCGCGCCCGCAACCGCCTTCATCTGCGCCATCCCTGCCTGCTGCGCATGGTCGTGGAGAACGCCTACCCGCGCGTCTACGTCACCCATCACGTCACCAAATCCGCTCTCGACGATCTCTATGGCCCATTTCCCTCGCGCGCTGCCGCGGAAAAATTCCTCGAGGACATGCTGGATCTCTTCAAGCTGCGCCGCTGCCACGAGGATCTGCACCCCGACCCGGCCTTCCCCGGCTGTGTCTACTCGGAGATGAAGAAATGCCTCGCGCCCTGTTTCCAGGGCTGCACCGATGAGCGCTATGCCGAGGAATCCGCAGCCGTCCGCGCCTTTCTCCGCACCCGCGGCGCCAGCCTCGTCGATGCGTTCCGCCAGGAGCGCGAAGCCGCATCGGCCCTGCTCGAATTCGAGAAGGCCGCCGAGATCCACGCGCGCCTTACTCGCGCTGAAGCCGTCGCGGCCGAAGCTCCCGAAGCCGTGCGCCCGCTCGCGCATCTTGACGCGATCATCATCCAGCCCGCGGCCCAGCCCGACTCGGTCGCGCTTTTTCGGCTGGCCAGGGGCGCGCTCTGCGGTCCGGCGTTCTACTCCGTCGCGGGCATGCGTCATCCCAACGAAGCCGCCGGATCCACCTCGCTCTTCGCGCAGCCCGTTGCTGCCATAGAAGCCGTCCCTCTCGACGCTCCTGCCGTTACCTTCGCCTCACGCGACGAGCTGGAGCAGCGCATCGACGCCGCACTGGCCGAACTGACTCCCCCAACCGGCAAGCCGCAGCGCCTCTCGTCCGCCGATCTTGCCGACTTCCTCTGCCTCTTCGGTCGCTGGTATTACCGCCCGCTGACGAAGCGCACCGGGGAGATCGTCTTCGCCGATTCCGACGGCCAGATCCCTGCCAGGGCCGTGCTGCGCTGCATTTCGCGGGTGTGGCGAGCGGCCCAGACAGCGCCCTCTCCCACGCCAAAAACCTGACCGGAAAACAGCCCAAAAAGCCCCGTCCGAACGGCGACCTCGCCAAGCCCCTGATTCCATAGGCCTAACCGGGGTTGTGCAACCCCAACTCTTGCCGTATCATGTTGATAGTGCTTCAGTTAGCAGTCAGGCGCGGGTTTCCTGCCGCCACTCCACGCTGACCTCCGGCACGGCAAACATCTATGGCAGACGATCAGAACCCACAGCTTCCTCTTGGCGGCAATTCGGGCGACGGACCCACTGGTCCAGGCGCGGCGAACATGATCTCCATCAACATTGAAGACGAGATGCGCCGCTCGTATCTCGACTATTCCATGTCGGTCATCATCGGGCGCGCGCTCCCCGACGCCCGCGACGGCCTCAAGCCTGTGCATCGCCGCATTCTCTACACCATGTACGAGATGGGCCTGCAGGCCAACAAGAAGTACACCAAGTGCGCCAAGGTCGTCGGCCAGGCCATGGGTGTCTACCATCCGCACGGCGACTCCGCCATCTACGACGCCCTCGTGCGCATGGCGCAATCCTTCTCCATGCGCTATCCGCTGGTCGACGGTCAGGGCAACTTCGGCTCCGTCGATGGCGATCCGCCCGCGGCCATGCGTTACACCGAGTGCCGCATGACGCGCATCGCCGGCGAAGTCCTCGCCGACATCGAAATGGAGACGGTGGACTTCGGCCTCAATTACGACGAGTCCACGCCCGAACCTTCCGTCCTGCCCTCGCGCATCCCCAACCTCATCGTCAACGGCTCCAACGGCATCGCCGTCGGCATGGCCACCAACATCCCGCCGCACAACCTTACCGAGGTCGTGAACGCCGCCATCGAGATGGTCAACAATCCGCGCGCCGGCCTGGCTGAGGTACTGAAGCACGTGCAGGGACCGGACTTCCCCACCGGAGGGTTTATCTACGGCCGAAGCGGCATCGCCGCAGGCTTACAAGACGGGCCGCGGCCGCTTCCTGATGCGCGCGAGATGCGCAACCGAGAACATCACCGGCGGGCGCCAGGCCATCATCGTCAGCGAAATTCCGTACCAGGTCAACAAGAACGTCCTGATCAAGCGGATCGCGGAGCTGGTGAACGACAAGACTATCGACGACATCGGCGATGTGCGCGACGAAAGCGACCGCGACGGCATGCGCATCGTGATCGAGCTGAAGCGCGGCGCCGAGCCGCAGATCATCCTCAATCAGCTCTACAAGCACACGCAGTTGCAGGAAAGCTTCTCCATGATCTTCCTGGCCGTGGTCAACGGCCAGCCGCGCGAACTGCCTCTCGACGAGGCCATCCGCGTCTTTATCGATCACCGCATGGACGTGGTGCGCCGCCGCACCGCCTTCCTGCTGCGCAAAGCGCGCGACCGCGAGCATATCCTGCTCGGCTATCAGATCGCGCTCGATCACCTCGACAACGTGATCAAAATCATCCGCGGATCGTCTTCCCGCCCCGATGCCCGCGAGAACCTGTTCCAGTTTTTCTCTGCTCGCACCATCACTGTCCGCGAGCAGAAGATTACGGGCGTGAAGCTGGACCCGGCAAAATACGCCATTGATCCGGCGACCCTCATCGCGCCCACGCTCACGCTCAGCTACCGCCAGATCGACGCCATCCTCGAGCTGCAGCTCTACCGCCTCACCCAGCTCTCTATCGACGAGCTGCTGAACGAACTGCGCGAGGTTCGCGAGAACATCGCCGAGTACGAATCGATCCTCGCCTCGGAGAAGAAGCTGCGCGGTGTGATCGTGAAAGAGCTCGAAGCCGTGAAGAAGGATTACGGCGACGAGCGCCGCACCCAGATCCTGGACGAAACCGCCGAGCTCCAGCTCGAAGACCTCATCGCCGACGAGCAGGTCGCCGTCACGGTCTCGCACTCCGGCTATCTCAAGCGGACGCCCATCTCGACGTATCGCCAGCAGCGGCGCGGCGGCCAGGGCCGGCTCGGCATGAAGACCCGCGAGGAAGACTTTGTCTCGCAGCTCATTGTCGACTCCACCCACGCCTGGCTGCTCTGCTTCACCAACACTGGCCGCGTCTACTGGCTCAAGGTCTATGAGATTCCCGACGTCGGCGCCGCGGGCAAAGGCAAATCCATGGCCAGCCTGCTGAATCTCCAGCCCGGCGAGACCGTCCGCACTATCCAGCCGGTGCGCGACCTTGAGGAAGAGGGCAAGTTCGTTTTCTTCGCCACGCGCAAAGGGACGGTGAAGAAGACGCCGCTGAAGGACTTCAGCAACGTGATGGCCCGGGGCATCATCGCCATCGGCATCGACGAAGACGACGAGTTAGTGTCCGCGCGCCTCACCGACGGCAATCAGATCGTCTTCCTCGCCACGCACGAAGGCATGGCCATCCGCTTCGATGAAGGCGATGTCCGCTCCATGGGCCGCCCCGCCTACGGTGTGCGCGGCGTCGACCTCGGCAAGAACGACTACCTCGTCGGCATGGCCATTACGCCGAAGAAAAACGGCGTCGTCCACCGCATCCTCTCCGTGACGGAGAACGGCTTCGGCAAGCGCACCGACGTCGAGGAGTACCGCCTGCAGTCGCGCGGCGGCAAGGGCGTGATCAACGTCAAGACCACTGCGAAGAACGGCAAGGTCGTCGCCATCCAGCTGGTCGATGAAACCTCGGAACTGATCGTCATCAGCCAGTACGGCAAGATCATCCGCATCGACACGACGACGGTCCGCGCCGCCGGCCGCTCTACGCAGGGCGTCAAGCTGCTGAACCTGGAAGAAGGCGACAAGGTTGCTGCCGCCGTGGTCATTCCGCCGGAAGAAAAGAATGGCGAACTGGAGACCGGGACGCTGCTGCAGTAAGGGCATTTCGTGCAGTTTCGGTCCGGGGTGCCCAAAGGCCCGAAGGCCGCGCTGAGGTATGAGAGAATAGGCTCGTGAAACGCCCATTTCCAGCGGCCATATGGCAGGAAGGCAGATGGTATGTCGCCCAGTGCCTTGAGGTGGACGTCGCATCCCAGGGTGAATCCGAAGCGGAAGCGCTGGAGAACCTGAAGGAGGCGCTGGAGCTTCATTTCGAGCCTCCGCTCGCTACTCGCTGGGCAGATGTCCGCACCATCGAGGTCGAGGTTGGGGCGGCTTAGTCCTCTTCCCTTTCGCGAAGTGCGACGCCGTCTGGAAGCAGCCGGATTTGCCGAGGCCAGCCAGAGAGGCAGTCACGTCAAGTTTGTCCGGCGCTCCGGCGATGTCGTCGACACCGCGATTGTCCCGCGAAAGAGCGAGATCGCGCTCGGCACGCTGCGCAGCATCCTCCGTCAGGCGCACATCGATCCTGAGGAGTGGGACAGGTTGGGCGAATAAGGAACTTTTCGTAATCTGACCCTGTGCGCTTCACCCTCTCTTCCCGTCGCCTCGACCTCTGCGAATTGCTCGTCGGCTACGGCCTGATCCTCGCTGTCATCTGGACGCCCCGCCATGAGCAGGCCGCCCTCTACTGGTCCGCCTTCGCCTGGATCGCCGTCACCGTCTGGCTCCGCCGCAATCAGACCCGACCGATCGGCCTGGGCCTGCACGGCCTCGGTCGCTCTTTCTGGATCATCCCAGCCGCGATCGTCCTTTTCCTGATGGGCATCGGCATCGCCGACCTGGTCCATAGCCTGCACGATCTCTACGGGCCGCTGCCCATGGTCGAACACGTTGGCGAATACGCCCTCTGGGCGCTCATGCAGCAGTTCATCCTTGAGGTCTACGTCCTGCTGCGCCTGCTCCGCCTGGGACTCCGCCGTGCGCCCGCCATTGCCGTTGCCTCGCTGATGTTCGCCGCCGCGCACATCCCCAATCCGGTGCTCGTCCCGGCAGCCCTCGTCTGGGCCGTGATCTGCTGCTGGCTGTATCTTCGCTACCGCAATCTCTACCCGATCGCCGTCGCTCACGCGCTGCTGGGCCTGTGCATCGCGGTCTGCGTGCCCAACTCCATCAACCACCACATGCGCGTCGGTGAGGGCTATCTCGTCTACCCCGCGCCCCATCGTCCCGGGTTGGAAGTCACTGACCGGTGAGGCTGGCTACGCTGCCATCCGTTTCCGCACGGCAAAGAAAAACGGCAGCGACGCCGCGCCCGCCGCCATGCAGAACGCCACCGCTGCCTGCACCGATACGTCGTACAGGATCCCGATCGCCGCGCTGCCAGCGAACCAGGAGATTCCGTAAGCGGCGGTGAACAGGCCGTACGCCGAGGGCCGCCGCTCCGGCGCCACCATCCCCGCCACTGCCGCCGGAATGATCGACTCGTGTACGCCCATCCCCAGGCCCCAAACCGCCGCGCCCACCAGCGCTGTGTAGAACCCGCCCAGAAACACCAGTGGCGCCGACAAGATCGAAAGAAACGTTAGCGGGATCAAAACCCCAACGCCGTACCGGTCGAACAGTTTCCCGAACAGCATCGATCCCGCGCCGCCGGTCGCCATCGCCACCGAGTAAAAGATCGGAATCCACACCAGCGGCGCAATCCCCTGCTTCTGGAGATGAAACGCGATGAGCTGATAGTCTGCAAAGCCCGCCGCTACCAGCGACGCCCCGACGAGATAAATCCAGAACGCCCTGCCCATCCCCGCCGCGTGCAGCTCCGTTGTTTTCCGCTCCAGATCCTGCGGCCGCGGATAGATCAGCCGCGTCGCCACAATCAACGCCATCGTGATGGCTGCCGGCACCGCCAGCGTGGCAAACGCCATTTGGAACTTCTCGTGCCAGGCCAGGAACAGCGCCATCAGCAGCGGCCCAATCAGCGCGCCCGCCTGGTCCAGGCCTTCCTTCAGCCCGAAGGCCCAGCCAATCCCGATTTCCTGTCCGGCGTGCGACAGCATCACGTCGCGCGGCGGATTCCGGATGGCCTTCCCGATCCGTTCCGTCACAATCAGCACGGAAGCCGTCTGCCACGTCCCGGCCAGCGCCAGCGCCGGCACGCTCACCATCTGCACCAGGTAGCCGAAAATCGTCATCGGCCACAGTTGCTTCGTCTTTTCGCTCACTTTCCCGGAAAAGAACCGCAGCGCGTAGCCCAGCAGCTCGCCCAACCCCGCCACGATGCCCACGATCGCGCCGCTCGCCCCAAGCGTCGCGAGGAATGGCCCGGTTACGCTGCGCGATCCTTCGTAGGTGAAGTCGGCGAACAGGCTCACCACGCCGATCATCAGCACAAAACGCAGCGCGTGGCTGCCAAAGCGCCTCTTCCGCGGCTCCTGGGGATTCGTCATCCGATCACGCTCATTCTGCTTTGAATGTATCGCGGCCTTTCCATTTGCCTGGAGCCGCGGCGGCGAAACTCCAGCAAAGCTTCGATGAAAGGTTCCAAAAGAATTCGCCCTTCCCGTGTGACAGCAGCGCGGCCCTTCCGGTACTCTTATCCGCACCGCGAGGTCTCCCGCCCGGCGCTCCCCGGCCCCCAGCATTCGCGTCCGGTTAGAACCTCCGGAATCCCAGGAGGAATCGCATATGAAGCAATCGACGAAGGCCATGTTGGCCGCCGCCGCCGTTTCCGGGCTGCTCAGTGGCGCGACCGCGTTCGCTTCCATCACCAGTTCCGCATCCGGCACGGCGCCCATCCTCAAGGCGGGCACGTCGCTGTCCAGCACCCTGCTCGCGCACGTCCACAAGCACTCGTGCAAAGGCAAGAACAACTGTAAGGGCCAGGGTGGCTGCAAGAGCAGCGACAACGGATGCAAAGGCAAGAACAGCTGTAAGGGCAAAGGCGGCTGCGCAACCGACGGCTCGCCCATGCCTCACTGATCCAGACCAACCGTGCCAGGGCCGCATGACTCGCGGCCCGGCACAACCCCCGAGACAACCATGCCCCCGAATCGCTTCAATGGATTTTCCGATTACGGCGTGGGCATCGGTCTGCGCATTCCCCATTACCAGCACATCCTGAGCCGCAAACCGGTCGTCGACTGGTTCGAAATCATCTCGGAAAACTACATGGTGGATGGCGGCCGTCCGCTCGAGGTCCTCGACCAGATTCTCGAGCAGTACCGCGTCATCCAGCACGGCGTCTCCATGTACTTCGGCTCCGCCGAGCCGCTCAGCCGCGAGCATCTGAAGCGTCTCAAATCTCTCGTTCGCCGCACCGGCACGCGCTGGCTCTCCGACCACCTTTGCTGGGGCTCCGTCGATGGCCGCTATACGCATGACCTGCTTCCCATGCCCTACACCTGGGAAGCCGTCGAAGTCACCGCGCAGAAGATCCGGCAGGTCCAGGACTTCGTCGAAGTCCCCGTCGTCGTCGAGAACGTCTCCAGCTACGCCGAATTTCACGTCTCCGAGATGACCGAGTGGGAGTTCCTCACCGAAGTCGTCGAGCGCGCCGACTGCGGCATTCTCCTCGACGTCAACAACATCTACGTCTCCTCGAAAAACCACACCTTCGATCCCTTCACCTACGTGAACTTCGTCCCCGCGCACCGGGTCGCGCAGATTCACATCGCCGGCCACAGCAAATTCGAGAAGTATCTGCTCGACACGCACGACCACCCCGTGCTCCCCGCCGTCTGGCGCCTCTACGCGCGCGCCATCGAGCGCTGCGGCCCCACGGCCACGCTTCTGGAGTGGGACGACAACATTCCCACCTTCGACGAAGTCCACGCCGAGGCCCTGAAAGCGACGAAGTTCCTGAAGGCTGCCACCGAACCGGTCGCTGGGTGCCCCACCCTTATCCGCGAAGCGGACAGGGTGGGAGAGCTTTCCGGGGGAGCAGCCCGATGAGCCAACTCCTCGACATCCAGCGCCGCATGGCCGCCGCCGTCATGCATCCCCTTACCCGCGCGGAAACCATGCCGCGCCGCCGCCGCAACGGCACCTCCAACCGCGCCGAAGCCGAAGCCATCATCCGCCCCAACGACCGGCTCACTTCCTTCGAGCGCCTCGAGATTTACAACCGCCAGTACTGGTTCCGTCTCTACGGCTGCTTCGAAGAGGATTTCCCCGGCCTTCAGGCCGTGACCGGCCGTGCCAAATTCGACGCCCTCATGCGCGCCTATCTCACCGACTGCCCCTCGCAGTCCTTCAGCCTGCGCAATCTCGGCTCGCGCCTCGAATCCTGGCTCACCGAGCATCCGGAATACATCCAGCCCCGCGCGACGCTCGCCCTCGACATGGTCCGCCTCGAGTGGGCCCACATCGAGGTCTTCGATTCCGAAGAGAAGCCGCGCCTCAGCGCCGAAGATCTGGCCGCGATCGGCGAAAATTCCACACTGTCGCTCCAGCCCTACCTGCGCCTGCTCGCGCTTTCGTATCCCGTCGAGGATCTCCTCCTCCAGGTCCGCAACGAAGATGGGAGCGCCGATTCGTCGTCGAACAATGCGAATGTCGCCCGCAAACGCAAGCATGTTCGGCGCTTCGCCGCGCTCGAGCCGAGACCCATCTGGCTCGCCGTCCATCGCCTCAAGAACACCGTCTGGTACAAGCCCATCGCTCAGGAGGAATTCCGCCTGCTCTCCGCGCTCCTCGCCGGGCAAACCCTCAGCCAGGCGATTGACGCCGCCTTCGCCGGCAGCGCCCTGCCCGAAGACCAGCGCCCGGCATTTCTTCAGGAAGCTTTCGCTAACTGGGCTATGCTGGGGTGGTTCACCGAGCCTGACCGGCAACGATCCGAGCACCGGCGACCCAATGCCGGCCGCTGAACTGGATTTTCCTGAGCCCTGAGCTCTGTGCTCTGAGCTCTCTTTCGAGGAACGCACGCATGAGCACGCCCACCCCTCCCGCCGCCGCATCGACGTCGCGCCCCACCCTTGTCTGCCGGCTCAGAGCCGTGTACAACGGCTTCCAGCGTGGCTCCGCCGCGCTGCAGTCCCCCTTCCTGCTCCTGGTCCGCCTCTATTGGGGATGGCAGTTCGCCCAGGACGGCTGGGGCAAGCTCCACAATCTCGCCCATGTCACCGGCTTCTTTACGAGCCTCCACATTCCGGCGCCCGGGCCCACAGCCGTCTTCATCTCGCTGCTCGAATTCGTCGGCGGCATCCTGCTCTTCCTCGGCCTTGGCACTCGCGTCATCGGCTTTCTCCTCGCCATTGACATGTTTGTCGCCTACCTCACCACGGACATCGCCGCGCTCCAAACCATCCTCAGCAACCCCGACAACTTCTACAACGATGCCGCCTACACCTTCCTCATCGCGTCGCTCATCGTCTTCATCTTCGGCGCCGGCCGCTACTCGCTCGATTACTGGATCTTTCGCCGCCGTCAGAAACCGTGAAAAATCCGCTCCGACCGCCGCTTCGGGACGAAACCCCACCCCGTATCTCCGCGTCTAACTCCTGATTCAGGAATACACATGCAAATTCCAATGAATGTCCGCTTCTCCCTCCTCGCTTCCGCCGCGCTCTTCCCGCTGCTCATGGCCGCCGCGCCTGCCCAGGAGACCTCCGGTCCGGTGGTTTCCTCCTCCATCGGCACCATCAATCTGCCCGTCACGGTCGTGGACGATCACGGCAACCCGGTGAAGAACCTCACCACCGCCGACCTCACCGTCACCGACAGCGACGTGAAGCAGACCATTGAGTCCTTCGGCCCCGATCCCCACCACCAGCTCACCTTCGGCATCATCGCCCAGGCCGGCGATTCCCTCCACGCCGAACTCGGCGACGAACGGCTCGCGACGGTCCACTTCATCGACCATCTCCTCCCCGGCGAATCCGACCGCGGATTCGTGGTGCAGTACAACACTGAAGTCGACCTGCTCACCGATCCCACGTCCACCAGCAACACGCTCCACGACGGGGCCAACCAGATCGGCTCGCCCCAGTTCGGCGGCAGCGGATCCGGAAACGCCAACGGCGGGGGGACCCTCTACGACGCCATCTATCTCGCCGCCCGCGAAGTCATCGCTAAGGAACCGGGCCGCCACGTTCTCATCCTCTTCACCGACGGCGTCGATCAGGGCAGCAAGGAGTCCATCGACGACGCCATTTCCGCCGCGCAGAATGCCAACGCCGCCATCTTCGCCATTTACTTCAAAAGCGAAGGGGCTCCCTCCAGCAATCCGGAGCGCGGCACGGGCCACCACGGCGGCATGGGCTATCCCGGCGGCGGCTACCCTGGAACCGGAGGCTATCCCGGCGGCGGCGGCGGCCACCATGGTCAGCCCCGGGAGGAACGCTCCCACGTCGACGGCAAGAGCATCCTCGAGCAGCTCTGCAACGCCACCGGTGGCTACATGGTCGAGGGCAAACGCGATAAGGCCGATGAGTCGTACGACAAACTGCTTGCCCTTCTCCAGCACCCGTATCTCATCACCTGGAAGCCCGACGCGAAGACCGCTGACCTGGCCTTCCACCGCCTCGCTCTGACCACCGACAAGAAAGACGTGTGGGCGATCATGCAGACTGGCCTCACCACTGGCGCCCAATAATCCGGCCGGCGCGGGGCCAGCTCACCCGCGCCCCAAGTCGCGAATCCCCCCACCCGGCTGGTACCATCGCCTTATGCGACGCCTGTTGGCATCCGCGCTCGTGCTGGCGTTTTTTTCGCCGCTGATCGCGCCTGCTTTCACAGCGTCCGTGCGCACCGCCGACCTGCCCGCCTGCTGCCGCCGCAACGGCATACACCATTGCATGATGTATCGCATGGCCATGGGTCTGGCTCCGTGGCCCTACCGCACGGTTCAGGACAAATGCCCGTACTCGCCCTTCGCGAATCTGGCGATCCTGCTCTTCCACGGATACTTCAGCCAGAAGCCGCCCGCAGCCGCGGCGCATGCCGCCATCCTCGCCGCGCGCATTCGTCAGGCTGAGGCCGGCTACCGCATCTCCTTCTCCCGGTCCCGGCAGAAACGCGGCCCTCCCCGCCTCGCCGCCATGTAGCAACTCCCCAGACAGGCAGCACATAGTCGCGCCCCATCGCGCCTCCGCCTGTTTGTGTCGATGACCGTTACAGAAAGCACGACGTAAGGAGTTCGATATGCTGCGACGGCTTATGCCCGCGGTTGCCCTGCTCTGCCTGCTCGCGGGACCTCTGGCTCACGCCTCTTTGCCCGGCCAGGTCCAGGGCATCGTCCACGATCCCCAACATCGTCCCATCCAGGGCGCACACATCACGCTCCGTGCCGCGCAATCCGCGCTCGCGTTCTCCGCCACCACGGATGCCAGCGGTTACTTCTCTATCCCTGCCGTCCCGCCCGGCGTCTACAATCTCGCCGTTTTCAGCCGCGGATTCGCCGTCACCCGCCAGACTCTTCTGGTTACCTCCACCGGCTCGCCCATCCTCCACTTTCCGCTCGCTGTCGCCGCAGCCCATGAGACTGCCGTCGTCCATGCCGAGGAGAACACGGCCAATCCGAACTCCGTCACTCCCACCGCCGTAGTCACCCGCACGGAGATCCAGCAGACACCCGGCGCCGACCGCACCAACTCCATGGCCATGATCACCGACTACACGCCCGGCGCGTACATGACCCACGACATGCTCCACATGCGCGGCGGCCACGAGCTCAACTGGATGATCGACGGCGTTCCCCTCCCCAACACCAACATCGCCGCCAACGTCGGCCCCCAAATCGATCCCCGCGACATCGACACCGTTGAGATCGATCGCGGCAGCTACTCCGCCGACCTCGGCGACCGCACTTACGGCATGTTCAACGTCATTCCCCGCACCGGCTTTGAGATGAACCGCCAGGGCTCGCTCGTCACCACCCTGGGCAACTTCGGTCAGACGGACGACCAGCTCAGCCTGGGCAACCACTCCGAGCGCTTTGCCTGGTTCGTCGCCGCCAACGGCAATCGCTCCAACGTCGGCCTCATGGCGCCCGTTGAAAAGACCGTCCACGATGCAGAAAACGGCTACGGCGGCTTCTCTTCCCTCATCTGGAACCGCGATCCGCACGATCAACTCCGCTCCGTCTCGCAGCTCCGCGCCGATTACTACCAAATTCCCTACGATCCTTACCCCAACGACTGGGAAAACCAGCTCTATCCAACGCAGAACCTCCGCGACGGCGACCACGAGACCGATGGCTTCTCCACCTTCTCGTGGATTCACACGCTGAGTTCTTCTACTCTCTTCGAGATCTCGCCCTTCTACCACTACAACCAGGCGTTGTATCAACCCGGGCCGAACGATCTGCCCACCGCGACCACTGCGCGTCAGACCGGCCAGTACACCGGTGCGCAGGCCTACTTCTCATCGAGCGTCGCCCACAACTCCTTCAAGGCCGGCCTCTACGGCTACGGCCAGCACGAGAACGACCTCTTCGGCGTCGTCTTCAACGACCACAGCTCGCCGCCCTTTTCTTACAGCTCCATCGTCAACGGCGGCGTTGAGGAGGCCTTCCTCGAGGACCGTTACCGGCCGACCCGCTGGCTTACCCTCATTGGCGGCGAGCGCCAGTCGCACTTCGCAGGAGCCGTCACCGAGAACGCGGTTTATCCCCGCCTCGGCGCGGCAGTTCTCATCCCCAAACTCGGCTGGGTCCTTCGCGGCTTCTACGGCCACTTCTATCAGCCGCCGCCGCTCACCAGCATCTCCGGGCCGCTGCTCCAGTACGCGCAGTCCAGCAACACCAGCTTTGTTCCTCTGCGCGGCGAGCGGGATGAGGAACACCAGTTCGGGCTCCAGATTCCCTGGCGCGGCTGGCTCCTCGATGCGGACACCTTTGAAACCCTCGGCTCCAATTTCCTCGACCACAGCAACATCGGCGAGTCGAACGTTTTCATTCCCATCACCGTCGCCCGCGCCAAAATCAACGGCTGGGAGCTGACCCTCCGCTCGCCCGAGTTAGGTCATTACGGGCAGGCGCACCTGGCGTACTCCAACCAGCTTGCGCAGCAGATGGGCTCGATTACCGGCGGCCTCATCTGTTACCCGCCCAATTCGCCGGCCTGCGCCGCTCCGCCTGGATGGACCTCGCTGGATCACGATCAGCGCAACACGCTGAACCTCGGCTTCAATGCTCATCTGCCCCGGCGCGCCTGGGCTTCTTTCAACGCCTATTACGGATCCGGCTTTTCGAATGGAGACACAGCGCCGCCCTCGCCGTACATCGGCGCTTATCTTCCTGGCCACATCACCGCCGATCTCGCCGCGGGCAAATCGATCGGCGAGAACTGGTCGCTCAGCGTTGATGCCACCAACATCGCCAATACGCGGGTTCTGCTCGACAACAGCCTCACCTTCGGCGGCTTCCACGAAAATGATCCGCGCCAAATCTACGGCCAGCTTCGGTATCGCTTTCACTTCTAAAATGAACTTGTGTCCCTGGTTGTCTCCGCATCGTCCTCCACTGCCGTGACGGAAGAAAGCCGCCCCTCCGCCCTCCGCGCCGTTCCCGTCTACTGGCATCTCCTCAGCCTCGACGCGCCCACGCTCGCCGTGCTCTGGGCCTGGACCATCGCGCGCACCGTAGGCGCTCCCGTTTCCTGGCATGCGCTCGCCGTCCTCGGCCTCGGCACCTGGCTCCTCTACATCGCCGATCGCCTTCTGGATGGCCGTACCGGGTCCTTCCGCGGCGATCTGCGCCAGCGCCACCTCTTCCACGCTCGTCATCGCCGCACATTCCTTCTCGCCGGCGCAGTCGCTCTCGTCCCTCTGGGCTGGCTCATCGCGGTCATGCCCGTCCTTGCCCGCCGCGAAGACGCCTGCCTCTTCATCGCAGCCGTGCTCTACTTCGCCGCTGTCCACCTGCCGTTCCCGCGGATCCATATGCGCTTTCTCCGCGAGCTTGCCGTCGCGCTGGTATTCGCCTGCGCCTCGGCCGTCCCAGCCTGGTCCGCATCTGTTCCAGCGCATGACGACCTCGTCTGGATCATCGGCCTGTTCGCCGCGCTCTGCTGGCTCAACTGCGACGCCATCCACGTCTGGGAGAGCGCGCAGCTGCCTCGCCGCTGGTCCCTCGTTTCCACATTGGCCCTGGCGGTTTCTGCGGTCGCTGGCATGCTCATGTTCGCCGCGGTGCATCATGCGCCGCTTTTCCGCCTGCTCGCTGCCATCCTGGGCTCGGCTCTGCTTCTCTTTGCCCTCGATCGTGATTTCTGCCGCGCGCGCCGCAAGCCTTCATCGCGCGGAGAACTCTCGCCGCTGGCCCTCCGCATCCTCGCCGACGCCGCGCTCCTCACGCCTCTGCTCCTGATGCCGTGGCGCTTGTGAACCAGTTCCAGGCCGGCACTCCCACGCTCGGGTGCCCCACCCTTCTCCGCGAAGCGGACAGCGTGGGCAGGAACCAGCCTCCCCGTTTCGACCGCGTGGCGGCCATCTATCGGCCCGGCGAATACCTTACCTTCGGACCCCTGCTCGAGCGTTGCCGCTTCTCTTTTGTGCCGGAACTCGCCGTCTCCCGCCGCGCTCTCGTCCTCGGCGATGGCGATGGCCGCTTCCTGGCTCGCCTGCTGGCCTCTGCGCCCGAACTTCGCGCGCACGCCGTCGATGCCAGCCCGGCCATGCTCCGTCGCCTGCAAGCCCGCGCCGCTCGTCTCGGCGCCGCTAACCGCCTTACCGCCACCTGCACCGACATCCGCAGGTTTGCGACGGCCGGTTCCAGTTCGCCGGACGTTTACGATCTGGTCGCCACGCATTTCTTCCTGGATTGCCTTACGCCGGCCGAGACCGACGCTCTTGCCCTGAGCCTGCGGCCGCGCCTCGCTCCGGGAGCCTTCTGGGTCGTCTCCGAATTCGAGGTTCCCGACGCCGGTCGCCTCCGTGCCGCTTTTAGCCGCGTCACCATCAGTGGCCTCTACGCCGCTTTCCGCGTCCTTACGGGTCTGCGCGTGCGCCGAATCCCACCCTGGCGCAACTCTCTCGCTCGCGCCGGATTCACCCGCCGTTCCTCCCGCTCCTTCCTCGGCGGTCTCCTGGTCGCCGAGCTCTGGCAACTCCCATAGGCAACCGCTCCACCCAGTCCACTCTCCCAACCAGCAGTGAACATTTCCTTAGACACGCCCGGCTCAGTCCCCGGCATCGATCCCGGCCCCGAGCCCGCTCCCGGGATTCCACCCGCGCCTGAACCCGAACCCGCACCCGGCCCAGCGCCCGAGCCCGACCCGGAGCCCTATCCCGGTCCCATTCCCGCTCCCCGGCCCATCACCCGCAATCGCTGAAGTCACGGCGGGCGCGAGTGCTACCCTGTGGCGATCAGCCATGTGTGGACGCTACTACCGCCGATCCGACAAGCAGCGCATCGCCGAGGCCTTCCGCATCGGCATCCCGCCCACTTTCGACATCCTGCCGTCGTACAACGTCGCCCCGCAGACCTTCCAGCCCATCGTCCGCCTCGACGCCGAATCCCGGCAGCGCGAGCTTGCCCTGCTCCGCTGGGGCCTCATTCCCTTTTGGGCGAAGGACGCGAAGATCGGATACAGCACCATCAATGCCAAAGCGGAAACCCTCGCCACAGCGCCGGCCTTCCGCGCGGCGCTCAAGCGCCGCCGCTGTCTCGTCCCTGCCGACGGTTTTTATGAGTGGCAGCCTCTCGACACGAAAACGAAGCAGCCCTGGGCCATCACTCTCAAAGACGGCTCACCTTTTGCCTTCGCCGGCCTGTGGGACACCTGGAAGGACAAAACCACCGGCCAGCCGCTGGAAACCTACACCATCATCACCACGGAGCCCAACGAACTCACCGCGAAGCTGCACAATCGGATGCCGGTCATCCTCGCGCCCCGCGACTACGAACGCTGGCTGGCCCCCGCCGATCCCGCTCGCCTGCCCATCGATCTGCTTCGCCCCTTCGACGCCGATCTGATGACCTCCTGGAAGGTCAGCCCCGCCGTCGGCAATGTCCGCAACAACTCTCCCGACCTCTGCGCCGAAGCCTCTACCGGCTGGTGACCTGCCGGGCATGGAGTGCCCACGCTCGTCGCGCCCTGTGGGGAAGGCAGTTCTCGAAAGCCCCGCAAAATTAACATTCGCCGCCTTTTCCGATTGTTACAATCTGGTTAAAGGCAGCCTTTTGCGCTTGGCTCATCCGCTTTATTTCAGACTCCGCCCATGAACCTCTATATCCTTCGCCATGCCAGTGCCGGGACCCGCCGGGCCAACCCCAAACTCGACGTCAAGCGGCCCATCGACAAGGAAGGCAAACAGCAGTGCCTTCTCGTCGGCAGCTATCTCTCGGCCCTCAATGTCCAGTTTGACCGGGTCGTCTCCAGCCCGCTCAAGCGCGCCCTGCAAACCGCCTCACTGGTGAGCAATGAGACCGGCTACGACGGCAAAATCGAGATCAGCGACGCTCTCCTGCCCGAGGCCTCCGTCGCTAAATTCCACGACCTCATCCGCGCGCTGCAGAAATACGACAATGTCCTGGTGGTGGGCCATAACCCCAACCTGCCCGTCTTTCTCAGCTCGCTGATCGCGCCCACCAGCCGTATCAGCATTCGGCTGCGCAAAGGCGCCATCTCCCGCATCGACTGCGACCGCCTGCCCGGCACGCTCCACTGGCTCGTCGATCCTCGCATCCTGCGCGGCGCCTACGCCAAGGCCACGAAGAGATCGCGCTCGAAGACCTCGCGGAAGTAGTTCGCTTCTTTCCGCAGCGACCACAGCTCCAGTTCCGCGCCGGTCCGGCCCGGCCGCAACTCCAGCAGCACGCGCTTCGGATACACCCGCACCCGCATCCGCAGCACGTCGCTCGCGCGATCCTGATTCAGCGCCACCGCCAGCCGCAGCAGCACCACCGCGCGCCGCACGTGCTCGTACTCCTCCGGAGGGACCTGGCGCATGGTGCGCCCTTCCGGTGCCGGCCGGCTCTTGCCCTGGTATCGCGCGATCGCCGACGTGATGACCCGCTGCTGCGGCGTAAACCCGTACAGCTCCGAGTTGGCGATGATGTACTGCGCGTGCCGGTGATAGCCCTGGTAGTTCAGGAATTTCCCGATGTCCCGCAGCATCGCCGCCGCTTCCAGCCACGTCCGATATTCCTCCGGCAGCTCGTGCACACTTTCGAGATCATGAAACAGCTGTGCAGCGTGGTGCCGCACCGGCTCCGCCTGCCGCGGATCGATGCCGTACCGCCTGCACGCCTCCTCGACGGCCTTCCACCGCTCGCGCTCGAATTCCCGGTGCACCACTGCGCGCGAATCCTGCTCGGCCAGCATCTGGGCCAGCATTCCGTCCCGCAGCCCCAGCGGCGAGTACCGGAAGCCCGGCAGCCCGAAGCACTCCAGCAGATCGGCGTAGACATGCGCTCCGGCCACAATGATCTCCGACCGGCGCGGCCCGATCCCCGGCACCATCGCCCGCTCCGCGTTCTTCATCTTCGTCAGCTTGGCCGCCAGCCGCCGCACCGTTTTCGCCGGAGCCAGATCGCGTCCGCCGCGCCGCCCTTTGCCCTTGCCCAGCGCCCGGCTCGCGTCCGCCAGTGCCGCCGCCGTGCCGGAGGTCGCAATGGTCAGCCGTATCCCTGTCGCATCCACGCGCCGCCGCGCTTTCCGCAGCTCGCGAGCGATGAACTGCCGCAACCGCGCGATATCCTGCTTGCCCGGCATGTCGCTGCGCAAAAAATCCTGCGTCAGCCGCACCGCGCCCAGCGGCAGGCTGATCGTCTCCCGAATGCGCTTGTGCTCCGAGAGCGTCACCTCGCAGCTTCCGCCGCCCAGATCCACCAGCAGGCAGCGTCCGCCCGCGCCCGGCTCGTTCTCCACCACGCCAAAATGGATCAGCCGCGCCTCTTCCAGGCCCGAGATGATCTCCACATTCCATCCCGTCTCGTCGCGCACCCACGCCAGAAACGCCCGCGAGTTCCGCGCATCGCGCATCGCCGACGTCGCCACCACCCGCACCTTGTCCGTCCCATGCGTCTGCACCGCGCGATTGAATCGCTTCAGCGTCTTCAGGGTCGCCGCCATCGCTTCCGGCGAAACAATCCCCGACTCGAAGACGCTTGCCCCCAGCCGCGTCACTTCGCGATCCTCATGCACGGTGCGCAGACGGTGCTGCACCACACGGCCGATCTTCAGCCGGCAGGAGTTCGATCCGATGTCGATCGCCGCGTAAGTCTGCATCGTCAGCCAGCCACCATCCTCGTCACCGATTCACTCAGCACCATACACGACCAGCACCACGCTTATCGCTTAGTCTTAGCTACCCGGTTTTCAGCTAACCGCTTTTTTACCTGACTTTCGCTGCCCCACCGCCAGCCATTCCCCCATCAACCGCCCGCGCAGCTTCGCCGCCAGTTGCATGGCCGCCGCAAAATGCTGGTTCCGTTCCGCCTCCAGCAATTCGATGAGATCCCTCCCGCCGTCGCCCAACGCCGCCTGCGCCTCCTCGGCCAGCACCAGCCAGTCGTGCCAGTCGCCGATCTCGTCCTGCAGCTTCTTCAGGGTTTCGCCCACGCGGGCCGCTTCCCGGTCGCCGCTGGCCGCGAGCTCGGCCACATACCGCGCCTTCTTCGCGCCCTTGCGAAAGTCGTGCAGATTCCCCGCGTGCAGCGCCTGCATCTCCGTCGCCAGCCGGGCAAAGCTCTCCAGCGCCACCACCGCCGGCGGCTTCGCCTTCCTGCGCCGCAGCCCCTTCGCGCGCAGCGCCACCTCGAGCTCTGCCACGCGTTTGTCGAACTTGGGCAGAGCCGCTTTGGCCCTGGCCTGTAACTCCTGGGCCAATCCTGCGCGCCGGCGCTTCAGCCACGCATCCAGATCATCCGCCTGCCGCTCCAGAGGTGTCCGGCGTAGTCCGGCTTGCGGCGTTTCCAGCGCGTCCGCACCGGCCGTTAAATCCGCAACTGCCTGGTCCTCCCGCTGCTCCTGTGCTTTTGCTGCATCCAGCGCCCGCTTCGCCAGTTTGTCCAGCAGCTTCCGATGCACATCCAGATCCCGCACCGGCCCCGCGGCGCGCCGGATCCGCTTCAGCATCCGCAACATCCCCACAGCAGAATCTCGCGCCGCCGCATCTGCGCCGTCCTCCGGCATTTCACGCACCAGATTCTCAATCGTCGCCTGCAGCCGGCGCGTGCCTGTCCGCGTGTCGTGCACCGGATCGACGTCCGGATCGCTCGCGCACTTCGCCAGATTCTCCCTCAGCGCGGTCGCCAGCATCCGTATCTGTTGAACATTGCGCATCTTCGGTACCGGACTCCGCCCTCATGCTGCCCACTGATATTCTGAACTTGGTGTCTGGCCCTGAACAAATCAGCCTCCGCCGTATGTCCCCTGAGCCGGCGGCCGCCTCCCAGCCTGCGCTTTTCTCCACGCCCCGCAAGGCCTGGGCGCTGCTGCTGCTCGTCTTCACGGCGGTCTATATTGCCGCTCTCTTTTCCCCGGCCCTCCTCGACGATGCCGACGCCTCGCATGCTCAGGCTGCGCAACACATCCTCTCCAGCGGCGACTGGGTCACCTTTTACGTCGACGGCGTTCGCTACCTCGAGAAACCCCCGCTGCCTTACTGGATGGTCGCCGTCGATTACCGTATCTTCGGCCAGAACGTCTTTGCCACGCACCTGCCCATGGCTCTCGGCGTCCTCGGCTGCGCCCTCCTCATGTGGAACTGGTCACGCCGCGCGTGGGGCGATCGAGCCGCTTTCTATGCGGCTCTGGGGTTCTTTACCTCGGTCGGCGTCTTTCTTTTCACGCGCTTTTTCATCCCGGAGTCGATCCTCACCTTCTTCGAGCTGCTCGCCCTCTGGTGTTTCCTCACCGGCCTGGAAGACCGCAAGCCGCTGCGCCTGTACATCGCGTACGCCTCCCTCGCGCTCGCCCTGCTCGCCAAAGGCCTGATCGCCCCGGTCTTTTTCGTTGCTGCCCTGGTCCCTTACCTCGCCATCACCGGCGAGTGGCGCCGCTGGCGCGAATTCCGCCTCTTCACCGGCCTCCTCGTTTTCCTCGCCATCGGCGCGCCCTGGCACATCCTCTGCGGGCTCGCCAATCCCGATCACGGCCATCCTGTCGGCAACGTTCCCCACCCCGGCAACGTCCACGGGTTCTTCTACTTTTACTTCATCAACGAGCACTTCCTCCGCTTCCTTGGCAAACGCTACCCGGACGACTACAACCGCCAGCCCTGGTTTGTCTTCTGGATCGGCCAGCTCATCTGGATCTTCCCCTGGAGCCTCTTTTTCCCTGTCGCCGTCCGGCGCGCATGGCGTAATCGCCGTCTCTTCCTTGCCGATCTGCGCTACAGCGCTACCAACACGATCCAGTTTCTCGATCCAAAGCTGACCGCCTCCGAATCCTCGACGCTCGCGGCGCGCCTGCGCTTCCGTGCCCGCACCAGCCTGCTGCTGGCGCTCTACGCCGGATTCATTCTGGTCTTTTTCTCCATCTCCACGAACCAGGAGTACTACACCTGGCCCATCTACCCCGCCGTGATCATGCTGATTGCCGGCGGCCTGGCCACCGTCGAGGAATCCCAGGACATCGCTCGACCCGCCTCGCGCTGGATCAGGGGAGCCCATATTGTCTTCGTCGTCCTGGGCCTGCTCGCCGCCGCGGCGCTCTCGTATGGGCTATGGGAATCGCGTCACCTGCCTTACATCGCCGACATCGGCACCCTCATGGCGCACCGCGACGTCGGCGGCTACACCCTCTCCCTGTCCCATTTCTTCGACATCACCGGCAACGCCTTCGCCGCACTGCGGCTGCCCGCCATCATCGCCGCCATCACCTTCCTGCTCGGCCCGCTCGCCGCATGGCTGCTGCGCCGCCGCGGACATGCCGTCGAAGCTACCGTAACCGTCGCGCTCACCATGTCCGCCATCCTGATCGCCGCGCACATCGCTCTCGCCCGCTTCCAGCCGATGCTCTCCTCGAAGGCGATGGCCGAAACGATCAACCACATCACCGCCGAGCCCGGCAATGCGGACTCGCAGTTCATGATCTACGGCGATCAGTCCGAGGCCTCTTCGGTCATTTTCTACACGCATCGGCCCGCGCTGCTGGTGCACGGCAAGACCTGGTATTTCCAGCCTGGCAAAGAAGATCACGGCGAGCTCTTCGGCTCCTCCATGATCTGGGGCTCCTGCTATCCCGACGCGCCGCACATCTTCCTCAGCGATCGGGATCTGCCGGGCCTGTGGGGCGCCGGCCCGCGCCACTTCCTCTTCGTCCCCCAGAAATACCTCAGCCACGTGAAGCAGCTGCTGGGCAACCGGCTATTTGAGATTCAGGAGCTTTCCGACAAGACGCTGTACACCGACCGCCCGCTCTGAGCTATGTCAGGGGCGACCGCTCCGCGATCGGAGAACCAGGAAAGTTCGGCTTCTTCTCCGCAACCTTTCCACGGCCAACGTTCTTCTCGGCATACATGCTGCGATCCGCGGCGATGCGCAGCGTCTCCGCCGAATCCGCGTCCTCAGGGTAAATCGCGATGCCGACGCTGGCCCCCACGGCAACGGTGTGGTTTTCCACTTCCAGCGGTTCATCCAGCAGCCGCATCAGCGCTTCGCCCACCTTTTCCGCGTCTGCGCGGCAGGTCGGGTCCTCGAGGATAATGCAGAACTCATCCCCTCCCGTCCGGGCCACGGTGTCCGACCGCCGCACGCGTCCCAGGAACAGCGTGCTCACCCGCTGCAGCAGCAGGTCTCCGATATGGTGGCCAACCGTGTCATTCACCTTCTTGAAGTGGTTCAGGTCGATCAGCAGCAAGGCGGTGCGCGTCCCGCTCCTCCGCGCCCGCTCCAGCGCGCTGTCCATCCGGTCCTGGAAAAGCCGGCGATTGGGCAGCCCGGTCAGCTCGTCGTGCAGCGCCAGATACTTGTTGTGTTCCACCTGTTGTTCCAGCAGGAGCAGGATCATCCCCACCGCGACCACATACTTGGGCAGGTTCCATACCTCGCTCTGCACGTGGACGGCCGGGAAATACGCATCCATGATCGGGGCCACCACGAACACCGCAGCCCACGCGGCAAAGCCCGCAATGGTCACAAAGGAGCCGGCCGTCGCCCTGCGAAATGCGTACCAGAAGTGCATGCAGCAGCCGAGGTAGATGGCGCAGATAATGCCGTCAAACGCCAGATCGGGCGACCGCAGCTGAACCGACAGCAGATACAACATCAGCGTGACATTCAGAAGCACCAGCGCCCAGCGCAACGGGTGCGTGAACCCTCGGCGCAGCGTCGCCAGTCCGATGACCAGCGGCCCTACCCCCAGCAGGATCGCCGCGGTGGTCACCGCCCACACCAGATGGGGAACCGTGGAGTTCAGGCAGATGTACAGGGTGTTTCCGCCCAGCAGCGCCACCAGCATCCAGCGGCTGGAGGGGCGGTTCCGGTACGGAACGCACGCCCACATGAACAGGATTCCGCCCCATGCCAGCGCATTCAGCCCAAGCGTCGTGGCGAAAACTCCCCATGCTCCCGGCGCATTATCGAACAGGAATGCCGCGAAATGCAGGACGATCATCAGCCAGCCGACCATCCACAGACGGGCGCCTGGGGTCAGGCCGCGCCGCGACACCGACCCGAAAGCGATCGTCAGCAGCGCTACCGCGCACAAATCCGGGAATGTATTCCAGTCAATCAAACCCAGAACTGCCCTGTTTCTTCGTCTTTAGCCATGTTACCGCTGACAGGCTGCCGTTTACGATACCCCGGCGCGGCCATGATGAAAAGCCAAAAATAGCCTTTAGTGCAGTATTCGTACCCTGGCGCTCTTTGGGATCTTGACCTCGAAAGTATCGTTGTTCACCGGCTGATTAACCTTCAGCTTCTCGATCGTGATCAGGATCTGCTGCTGCTGCAGAGGCCACCTGAGGGTGATGGTCCCAGGAAACACCTCCGTGCCGTAAGTCTGTGGCGGACCGTACAGCGCCTGTGTCTGGATCTGCCCGTTCTGGTCGTAGATATCCTCTTCCGAGGGGCGCAGATCGATCCGGCTGAAGTGGATCACCCGATGCACCAGCAGGAGGCTGCTGTTATCATGCCGGCTTTCCACCGTCAGCAGATACTCCGGCTCAATCTCCAGCTTCTTCGTCTTCGGATCGATGATGGTGTTGCTGTCCCCGGTTACCGTCAGCAGATCGTCCGGCCCGATCTTCGGGACCAGCAGCGAATCGAAGAACATATAGGGGCGCATGTTTTCGAAGGCATTCGCCGACTCCTCCGTAACTGCGTTCGTTCCCTCAATGGCCTCGTTCCTCGGAGGAATCCAGAGCTGGAATGCCGTCCCGTCGCTGGCCATGTCGAAGGCCGGCGAATGCACCACTGGCAGATAGCCGATCACGCGCAGCGATTCCGGCTTCCTGATGAAGATGTACCCGTTGAACGGAGTGATAGTCTTCTCGCTGCCTTGCAGCGATCCGCCTTCGGTGGCCGTGAAGGTCACTTGCGCGAACATGGCGTTCACCGCGTCGTACTGCTGGTTGATGATCCGCACCAGCTGCTCCGGCGTCGCCGTCAGCACGTTGACCGGCATCTTCGCTTTGGCAACCCGCCGGGTATGCCAAAGACATCCCGTCAGCGCGGGCAGCATCAGCATCAGCGCCGCGGAAACTCCCCTTCGGATTCGCCGCCTGTCGTTCAATTCAGCATCCTGGAGTTACGGCCTTTCCCCGCCGCTTCCGTGTCCACCGCTTCGTTCCGCACGCCGCACCGCGCGCCGGTACGCCTGCACATCCTTCCGGTGCTCTTCCAGTGTCGCGGAAAACCGTGACGTCCCGGAAGGATCGGCGCTCCCCGCCACAAAATAGAGGTAATTCGTCTGCGCCGGGCGCATCGCCGCCTCCAGCGACTGCACGCTCGGATTGCAAATCGGCCCGGGAGGCAAGCCCGCGTGCTGATACGTGTTATAGGACGAGTCCGACGCCAGATCGGACTCGTAAATCGCTCCCCGGTACCGCCCCTGCAACAGCGCCGCGTAGATCACCGACGGGTCCGTCATCAGCGGCATCTTCTTGTCCAACCGGTTCACAAACACGCTCGCCACCAGCGGCCGTTCCGCCTCAATCGGCGTTTCCTTCTCCACCAGGGAAGCCAGCGTCACGACGCGGTGATAATCCGACGTGAGCCCAAGCGACCGCGCCGAATCCCTGAACTGCTCCACCATCATGGTCGCAATCTGCCGCGGCGTTGCCTGGGGAATAAAGCGATAGGTATTCGGAAACAGATAGCCTTCGAGGCTCGGCGCCTTCGGATCGAGATCCGCCACCAGGTCCGTGTCCTGCTTCGCGGCCTCCAGAAATGCCTCCTTCGTTCCCAACCCCGCCGCTTCCAGCCGCGCTCCGATATCGAAGATGTTCGACCCCTCCGGGATCGTCACCGTCAGCGTGTATACGTCCCCCCGCGCCAGCTTGCTCCAAACCTCTTCCATCCGCGCCGGATGGTCGAACCGGTATTCCCCCGCCTTCAGCGTCCGGCCCTGCCCCAGGGCCAGCGCCACAAATACGTACTGGCTCCGGATCAGCCCCTGGTCTTTCAACTCCGCCGCAATCCTGGAGGTCGACGTGCCAGGAGCGATGTTCACGAGAGTGGGCGACTGCGGTCCAGCCGGAACCAGCAGCGTAAAGGCAACAGCGCCCGCCGCCACCAGGGCCGCCAGAACCAGCAGAAAAAAGAAGCGTCGCAACAAGTCCTCTGACCTTTTCCTTTTGATTCCAGAACTGATTGTAAGATGCGGGGTTCTTCTCGCGCTCGGCTACCATGGGGGCATGCCGTCTCGCCTGCTCGGTCTCGACTTCGGCGCTCGCCGTATCGGCGTCGCCGTTTCCGACGAGCTGGGCCTCACGGCTCAGCCGGTGCTCACGCTCATCCGCAAAAACCTCCGCCAGGATCTCAAATCCCTCGGCCGCCTGCTCCGCAAATTCGACTGCTCCGCCATCGTCCTCGGCAATCCTCTTTACCTCTCCGGCGACGTGAGCCCGCAGGCCGCCAAAACCCATGCCTTCGCCGACATCCTCCGCGAGACCTTCGCTCTGCCCGTGCACCTGTGGGACGAGCGCCTCACCTCCGCCGAGGCGCACCGCCATCTCGACGCCGCGGGGCGGTCCCGCACCACCCATCGCGAGGTCGTCGACCAGGTCGCTGCTGTGTTGATTTTGCAGAGTTTCCTTGATGCCCGGCACTCCCCCGGCGGCATCGTATAATCCAGGAAGAGACAGTACCCCCGGCCCTCATCGCGCCGGGGTTCCCATTTTCACGGTAATCCGTTCCCCCTCCTCGCCCCGGCCAGGATCGGCGCGAGCCGCAGTGTGGTTTTGCTTGCAGCACCTTACTGGGAACGGAATCCATCGCGAGATTGCATGACCGAGCACATCAAGAAGAAACTTCAGGAAGAAATTCGGCAGCTTGAGCACGAACTGACCCACGAACTGCCCGCCGAAATCAAGAAGGCTGTCGCCATGGGAGACCTCAGCGAGAACGCCGAATACCACATGGCCAAGCAGCGGCAGGATTTCGTCAACGCCCGCCTCGGCCAGCTGAAGAAGCGCATGGCCGAGCTCGCCCTCGTCAATCTCTCCAATATCCCCCGCGACCGCGCCGCCTTCGGATCCACGGTGCTTGTGTACGACACCTCGAAGGATGAGAAAATCGAGTACAAGCTCGTGACCAGCGAAGAGTCCGACGTAAGCAAGGGCTTCATCTCCACCACTTCGCCCATCGGCAAAGCGATTGTGGGCAAGCAGGTGGGTGATATGGCGATGGTGGTCACGCCCAGCGGCAAACGCGAACTCGAGATTCTCAGGCTCTCCACCATCCACGACGAAGAGGCAGCCGAAGCCGGAAAGTAACCCCGCATGGCCCGCGATCAGAACACGCCGACCACCTGGACCAGCTCCTTCGGACGCGCCTGCGGCGTGTTGCTCCAGGCCATCGTCAACGGCCTCTCCCTCACCCGCATCTCGCCCAATGCGCTCACGTTCATTGGCCTGCTCATCAACACCGCCGCGGCCATCCTGTTCGGATTCGGCAACTCCCACAACTATGTCCGCATGTTCTTCTGTGCCGGCCTGATCATTATCGGCGCCGGCATCTTTGACATGGTCGACGGCCGAGTTGCTCGCCAGACCCAGCAGGTCACCGTCTTCGGCGCGTTCTTTGACTCCGTCATCGACCGCTACTCCGATGTCGTCCTCTTCTTCGGCCTGCTCGTCTTCTACGCCCGCGGCAACCGGCTCTTCTACGTCTTTCTCGCCGCGTTCGTCATGGTCACCTCGCTGATGGTCAGCTACACCCGCGCCCGCGCGGAAGCTCTCATCGGCAAGTGCAAGGTGGGATTCATGGAGCGGCCGGAGCGCGTCGTGCTCATCATCCTCGGCGCCCTCTTCGAGCGCTGGGACGTGATGGCGCCCGTCCTCTGGGTCCTCGCCGTCATCTCCACCATCACCGTCGTCCACCGCATTCTCTACACCTACCAGGAAACCCGCCACCTGGCGCCGGTCCGCGAAACTCCTCCTCTCGCCCAGACCGTTGCCGCCCGTCAGGCCGATCCCCGCCGCGAGCAGTTCCCCGCCCCCAACGCCCCTCGCGCCTGAAGCTTTCCTAACCCCTCAACCGTAAACCGTATCTCCTGCCAGCCTTTACGGCCTCTCCGGCAATTCCTTCAGCCTCGTCCGCAAATACTGATAGAAGATTTCCATCTTCTCCACGCGCGGCAGCCCTTCGGGTCCCACGCGCCGCCCCAGCTCCTGGCAATCGTTCTCGCTGTTCCGGAACGCCGGCCACGCCGGCAATCCTGCACGATTCGGATCTCCCGTCTTCACGAACCGGCTCCAGTACCCAACGAGCGTTCGCGACAAAGCCGCGTCGCCCGGCTGCGGAACCCACGTCGTCCAGTAGTGCCGGCTCAGAAACATCAGTTCCTCGCTGTGGAATGCCCCCAGCTGCGCAAATGGCCCCGCGCCCACATATGTAAAGCGATACAGATACGCTTTCTTCCCCGTCTGCGCGGTGTCTCGCGCCACCAGCCACGCGCTGAACGCGAAATCGTAATCGCTGAACATCGTCACGAAGACGCCCGGCACCTCGCTGTCTTCGCGCGCCGGATACGCCGCGAACACCTGGCCCGCAAACTCGCGGCCGAACTCCCGCTGCAGCCAGTCGCGATACTCCTTCACCGTCCTGGGCCGATTCGCCGTCTCGCCCACGATCGGGCTGGCGAAAATCGACACTTCATCCTCATTCGTTCCCACCATCACCGCGACTGGCGCCTGCTGTCCGCGCGCGAATGTGATCCCCGGCTCCTGGGGCAGCATCCATCCATCGATCGTCGGCCCCAGATCGAGATTCCCATCCTTCGCCGCCGTCTCCAAAATCCGCTCCGCCGGCATCGCCCTCAGCTTCGCAAGCGCCTCCGGCCCGGGAGTCAGGCCCAGATCCGGCAGCAGGTGTCCGTCGCTCGCCTCCTCGTCCTTTAGCTTCGGATACACCGAGTCCACGCACGTCCCGCTCTCCAGAATCACTCCCTCGAACAACCCTCGCGCCTGTGGCGACGCCATCAGGATGCAAACGTCCTCCGAACCCGAGGATTGTCCGCCCACCGTTACCCTTTGCGGATCGCCTCCGAACGCCGCAATGTTGCGCCGCACCCACTCGAGCGCCGCGATCTGATCGAGATTCCCGTAGTTCCCCGAAACGCCTTGGCCTGACTCGCCATCCAGCCCCGGATACGCGAAGAATCCGAATGCCCCCAGCCGGTAATTCAGGCTCACCACCACGATTCCCGTTTGCGCCAGCGTCGGGCCCAGATTCAGTGGCCATTCGCCGGATCCCTCGACATTGCCCCCGCCGTGCACCCACACCAGCACCGGCAGCTTCTTCGCCGGATGCAGCTCCGGCGTCCACACATTCACATACAGGCAGGCCTCGTTGGTCGGCATCGCCTGAACGCCCAGCATCTCCGGCAGCCAGGGGCTCGGCCGCTGCGGGCACGCCGGTCCCCACGTAGTCGCCTCGCGCACGCCCGTCCAGTGCGGAGCCGCTTGCGGCGCCCGCCATCGCAGCGCGCCCACCGGCTGCGCCGCATAGGGGATCCCCAAAAACTCTCCGCCCTTCGGCAGCTCCGCCACCTTTGCGCCGCGGACCACTCCGCTGTCGATCTTCACTTGCGGTCCTGTAGCCTGCGCATGAACCGGCAACGCCAGGGCGGCAATTACTCCGGCAACGCAAGCCAGCACAGCCGTTCGCATCCTCATCCTTCGTTGCCTCCCGCAGTCAGAGCTTTGCATCAGGGCATGTTATATGGGATCGAAATCCAAAACCGGGCGGAAATGGGCGCCCGACATCCGCACAAAAAGAAAAAGTCGCGCGAGGGCGCGACTTGATTCGCCTTTCCCGCGCTTTCATCAGGCGCGGCTCTTGCCAATTTCCGGTGTCGAAGAGATCGCCTACCAGCGTCCCCACGCCCGGCTGATGTAGTCGGTCATGGTCATGGTGATCAGCACCAGAAACGTAAAAAGGCCGGAAGCTACCGTCAGCTTGGTCAGCCTGGAGCTGTACTTGACGTGCATGAAGAACAGAACGACCAGGGTGGCCTTGAGGACGGCGATGGCGAGCGCGACCACGGCATTGAACTCGCCCAGCTCAATGTAGGAAATCGCCGTCGTCGCCGCCGTGAGGATCAGCAGGCAGCCGGCAATGACCAGATAGATCATGGGGCTGACGATATGGACTTCCGTGTGCGTCGGCTCCGACGGCCCCATCTCCAGATGCGGCATGTGGTGATGATGCTCTTGTCCGTGCTGTTCCATTCCCCGGCTCCTCAAACTAACAACTAGTAACTGACAACTGCCTCACTGGTGTCGACTGATCAAATACAAAAGCGGGAACAAAAAGATCCACACAATGTCGACGAAGTGCCAGTACAGCCCGAAATTCTCCACCGGCGCAATGTGTCCGTTGGTAAACGCTCCGCCCTTCGCCCGGATCAGCAGGAGGGCCAGCAGGCTGACGCCGATGATCATGTGCAGCGCGTGCATGCCGGTCATCGCGAAGTAAAGCGAATAGTAAATCTGAGTCTTTTCGGCCATATCCGGAGCCAGCGGTTTGTCGTTCGGATATGCCGGATTGGTATGCGTGAACTCCTGGATGCTGAAGTTGAGCCCTGGCACGTGGTGGTTCACCCACTCGTCGTGCCACTCGTAGGCCTTCACGCACAGGAAGCCGCAGCCCAGAATGATGGTGAGGATCATCCAGCGCAGCAGCGGCTTGCGATGCCGGACTTCCGCGGCATGCACGGCCATCGCCATGGTGAAGCTGGAGATGATCAGCAGGGTGGTATTCAGCGTGCCGGCCCAGATGTGCAGCGTATGGCTGCCGGCCACAAACGCCGGATAGTACCAGTTGCGGAAGATCAGGTAGGCGCAGAACAGCCCGCCGAAGAACATGATTTCCGTCAGCAGGAAGAGCCACATCCCGAACGTGGCCGCTTCCCGCTGCTGGATAACGTTCTCGAAGTGATGGCGCAGAAACGGCGGATGCTCGTGCTCGAGATGCGCCGGTTCCGCGGTCTGGGCAGCGATGCTGTGGCTATCCAACGGTCGTTACCTCGTTCCTGGTCTTGTCTGCCAGCCAGTCGTAGTCGTAAGCCTCGTGCGTCACAATGGGCGTCGTGGCGAAGTTCTCGGTCAGTGGCGGCGACTGGATCTGCCACTCCAGCCCGGTGGCCTGCCACGGATTCGATCCCGCGATTTTGCCGTATTTCAGCGACCACGTGAGATACAGCAGCGGCAGCAGATAGCCGATGCCCAGCACGCTCGCGCCCGCGCTCGAGAACACGTTCAGCACCTGAAACTCCGGCGGATACGCCGCGTACCGCCGCGGCATGCCGAGATAGCCGAGGACAAATTGCGGGAAGAAGGTCAGAATGAAGCCGACAAACGTGATCACCGCGGCCAGCCTGGAGACGCCCTCCGGATACATTCGGCCTGTGATCTTCGGCCACCAGAAGTGCACGCCGGCGAGATACGCCATCAGCATGCCGCCCACCATCACAAAGTGGAAGTGCGCCACGATGAAGTAGGTCTCCGTCAGATGGATGTCCATGCCGAGCGATCCGAGAAACACGCCGGTCAGTCCGCCGATCGTGAACAGCCCCAGGAAACCGAACGCGTACAGCATCGGCGTCTCGAACGTGATCGATCCCTTGTAGAGCGTGGCCGACCAGTTGAAAATCTTGATCGCCGACGGCACGGCGACCAGCATGGTCAGCAGCGAGAACACCAGGGCCGAGTAGTTGGAAATGCCCATGATGAACATGTGGTGCGCCCACACGAAGAATCCAAACACCGCAATGGCCACCGACGAGAACGCCACCGCCGTGTATCCAAAGACGCGCTTGCGCGAGAAGGTGCTGATGACCTCAGAGATCACGCCCATGCCCGGCAGAATCATGATGTACACGGCCGGGTGCGAATAGAACCAGAACAAATGCTGGAACAGCAGCGGGTCGCCGCCCTTGGTCGGATCGAACACCCCGATACCGATCGCCCGCTCCAGGCCCACCAGCGTCAGCGTGATCGCCAGCACCGGCGTGCCCAGCACCATCAGCAGCGACGCCGCGTAGTGCGACCACACGAACAGCGGCAGCCGGAACCAGGTCATGCCCGGCGCGCGCATGCGGTGGATCGTCACGATGAAATTCAATCCCGTAAAGATGGAGCTGAATCCCGCGAGGAAGACCGCCATCGCGGCCGACAACACGTCGGTGTTCAGGTAGTGCGTGCTCAGCGGGGTGGTAAAGGTCCATCCTGTGTCCACGCCGCCAAACACCAGCACGCAGATCATCATGATGCCGGCCGCGATGTACAGGTACCAGCTCAGCAGGTTGATCTTTGGAAATGCCAGGTCCCTGGCCCCGACCATGATCGGAATGCAGAAGTTCCCGATCGTCGCCGGCACCGAGGGCACCAGGAAGAAGAACACCATGATCAGCCCGTGCGCCGAGAACACCTTGTTGTAGGTGTCCGCCGCCAGCAGGTCGCCATAAGGCGTCAGCAACTGCAGGCGGATCAGCGCCGCCATCGCGCCGCCGATGAAGAAGAAGAACGTGATCGAGATCATGTACAGGACCGCGATCCGCTTGTGGTCTCCCGTGAGCAGCCAGCTCTTCAGGCCGTACTCCTTGTTCAGGTACGAGACCCTGGGCAGCCTGGCCGTCGACTGGTCGGGCAACGATACGATGGTGCTCATGGCTTCACCGCTCCTGGCGCCAGCGGGGGAGCGCTGGTCCCTGCCGGCGTCGCGCCCGTCTGCACGGGCTGGCCTGCGCTGTTGTCAATGGTCTGGTCAATCCGGTAGTTCGAATCGAGCCGCTTGATGTACTCCACCAGATCGATCAGGCCGTCCTCGCTCACCTGACCCTGATAGGTGGGCATAATCGGGGCATAACCCGCCACTTCGTGCAGCGTCGGATTCAGAATCGTGTCCCGTAGAAAAGCGTCGTCCACCGTAGTCATCTGCCCGTTCGACAGTTGCACGTGCGACCCGTAGACATTCGCCAGGTTCGGCCCGTGCGCGTTCGGCGTGCCGTTGTGGCAGGAGTTGCATCCCAGGCTGGCGAACAGGCGCTCGCCGTTCTGCGCCAGCGAGTGCCCGCTGGTCGATCCCGACGCCCACGCCTGGTAATCGTCCGGCTTCATCGCATACACCCAGCCGATCATCTGCGAGTGCAGCGTTCCGCAGTACTGGGTGCAGAACAGGTGATACACGCCGGGCTGGGTGGCCTCGAACCACACCGTGGTGTAGCGGCCCGGGATCGCTTCGCGCTTCACGCGGAAGGCCGGCACCGAGAAGCTGTGGAACACGTCCTGCGAGATCAGCGTGAGCTGGACGGGCTGGTTGATGGGGATGTGCAGCGCGTTGATCTCATGCTGGCCGCCCGGATGCTCCACCTTCCACATCCACTGCTTGCCGACCACGTAGATGTTCATTGCGTTGGGCGGCGGGCTGTAGATCCTGAAGTAGAGAAGCGCGCCCCACACGAACGTCACCATGAACAGGATCAGCGGAATGATCGTCCAGGTCGCTTCCAGCAGCGTCGATCCCTCAATCTGCGTCGGCACCGGGTTCCGGCTCTGCCGGTACCGGATCGAGAACCAGGTCACCAGAAACGCGACCGCGCCCAGCCCGATCACCGAAATAAAGATCAGGAAGAAATACAGCGCATCCGCATACGGCGCGATGCTCGACGCTTCCGGCGGGAAGATCGCGAAGTGCGTAAGCCACTTGATCAGAAACTGCCACAGTACCGGACTGATGAAATGCTGCATCGCCCTTTATCCGTTCACCACAGTGTTGGTCCGTCCTTGAGTTTCCGCGAGCCGCCAGAGCCGCGCCTCCTGCGCATCGCGCCGGAAATTCACGATCATGTACCACCCCAGCAGCAGCATCGTCAGCAGGCATCCCGCCTGCACGATCCGCGAAATGATCAGGCTGTGCCGGTTCAGGGCCGGATCGTAGCGGTAGCAGTAGGTCAGCAGGTTGTCCACAACCGATCCAATTGCTCCATGCCCCGCTTCCACCAGCCCCAGATCCAGATCCTTGGGCGAGTACTCCACGCCCAGGTAGTATTGCGAAAGCCGCCCCTGCGGGGTCAGCACTTCAATCGAACTGGCGTGCGCGTACTGCGACAGCTTGCCATCCGGCCCCTGCACCTTCACGTAGCCGAAGCCAACAGCTGTTGCCAGCTTTTCGATCTCCGGCTGCTGTCCGGTGAGGAAGTGCCACCCGCTCGCCGACCCGGGCCGGCCGTAGCGCTTCACGTACAGCGCCTTTTCTTTTGCCGCCATCGCCGGCGTTTCCGTCGGATCGATGCTGACGAAGACCACGTTGAAATCGCGGCCTGCGTTGAACTTCACCATGTCCAGCGCGCTGACGAGGCCGTCCATTTCTTCAGGGCAAAGGATTTTGCACTGGTAATACACCAGCGAGAGAATCACCGGCCGCTTACCGAAGTAGTCGCCGAGGTGCACCAGCTTGCCCGTCTCGTCGCGGAAAACCAGATCCAGCGGAATTTGCTGGTTCAACCGCTGCGCGATCGTGATCTGCCTGAGCATCGTCGGCTGCTGCGTGGTCGCCGGGCCGATCTGCTTCTCGCCGTACCACGAGCTCTGCGCCTGGCATGCCGGCATCGCGGCACACGCCAGCAGCGCGCCGCTCAGGATCAACCCTGCCGCCTTCGCCACTGTCCGCCTTGTGCTCGTCTCGCGCATTCTGAATTCCTGCTTCTCTGATCCCTGATTACTGATCACTGACTACTGCTTCTCCGCTTCCTGCTCCTGTTGCAGTTGCGCTGCCCGGTTCGCCTGCACCTGCTGGTCGTAGGCGGTGGGAGCGAAGCCGTCCGTCAGCGGCATCTGCACCGTCGGCCGCGCATCGCCGGTCATCAGCGGCTGTTGCTCTTCCGCCGGCGCCACGGGCAATCCCTGTTGCGCGATCAACTGCATCGCACGCTCGATCGGGATCCGCACCGTCCCCTTGCTCTCATCCACCCAGCTGTAATAGTTCAGCAGCAGATCCTCGCGATCGTGCAGAGCCGCCAGGTCGGTGTTGCCGTCGTCCAACTGCAGTTGTGGAAACGGATACTGCTTCGTCAGCTTCGACAACTGTTCCTGTTCCAGATCCGGATTGGAGCGAAGCGCCTTCGTCGGCGCGACCTGAAAGGGAGCCTTCCATTTGCTGGTCGGCCCGTCAGCCTTGTTGAGCCCGCCGTTGATGACCGTCCCGAACACGTAGCACACCGCGAAGAAGATGCCGACGGAAACAGCCAGCCCAATCAGGAACACCACGATGCCGCCGGTGCTCGCATCGGTGAGCTCGTAGCCCTCCCGAACCGACTCGTCGCTCAGGTGCTGCTTTGGATCCAGATTCGGATCTTTTCCCGGACTAGGCATGGACATAGTCGTGCTCCAGAATCTCCGCAAGATGCGGATCGTTCGTGGGGATGAGCGGACGCCGCTTCAACTGCCACAGGTAATACACCAGCCAGAAGCAGAACATCGCCGCCGGCATCGCGGCATATTCGAAGATTCCCCAGGTCAGCCGCAAATTGCGCGCCGCGTCGCGATAACTGGGTTCGATCAGCCAGAACAGATCCAGGAATCCGGCGAAGATCATCACGTAACAGGCAACGGACATCCGGTTCTGAATGCGCTTCAAATCCCGCGACAGCAGCAGGGTGAACGGGATCAGCCAGTGGAAGATCACGTCCAGCGTCGCGATCACACCCCATCCGCCGCGAATCCGGTCCAGATACCACGGAATCTCTTCCGGCGAGTTGCCCGACCAGATGATGATGAAGGCTCCGAACGCGAAGTAGATGTTCAGCATCACCAGCGCGAAGCAAAGCTTGCCCAGATCGTGCTGTTCGATCACGCGGAACGTGCTCCGGATCGGCTCCGCCTTGCTGAGCCCGATCAGCGTCAGGATCGCCAGCGGCAACACCATGAACGCCTCGCCCACCAGGTACTGGAATCCGTAAATGGTCGAGTACCAGGTGGGATCAATCGACATCACCCAGTAAATAACCAGCCCGAACAGCAGAATCGAGAAAAACACCACACCGAATCCGCTCAGGTTCTCGAACTTCGTCCGCCAGTACGCCACGTTTGGCTCAGGATCGGCGTCGCGCTGCAGCGACCACTTGTTCAGCAGGATCGAGTAGAACGACAGGATTGCCAGACACGCCAGCGAGAACCACCAGTAGTTGTGCACGTTCAGCATCGGCTGCTTCCAGTGGATCGCGTGCGCCTGGTCGCGGTCGATCAGTCCCTTTTTCAGCGCGTCAGCCCAGTTGGGATACTGCGCCCAGATGTACAGCCTGCCTTCTGTCGCCCCCACCCAGGCCACCGGCAGGAACATCAGCACGATCAGCGGCCACGTCCGGCACATCGCTTCCAGCGGCCGCCGCACAATCAGCCCCCACTTGCCGCCCGACAGGTGCTGCACCATCAGCAGCGCCATCCCGCCGAAGCAAAATCCGAAGCAGGCCACGTAGCCGTCCAGCCAGCCGCGCCAGAAATGGATCCATCCCAGATGCAGCGGATCCTCCGCCTGTCCCAGAAACGCCAGGATCACCGCAATCACGGCAAACACAATGCCGGCAATCAGCGCCTTCCAGCGCCAGCGGTCCACAAACACCGGCGCGTTCAGCGTGGCTGGCAATCCTTTTGAAAATGACGTGTTGCCCATTCGCTCCTGCGCTCCTTATGGCTTGGCTGGCGCGCCGCCAGTCGTCCCTTTCGTGGATGTCTTTGCCGGATTCGTCGGGGGCGGCGCCGGATTCAGCGCCGGAGCGCCCGCCACAATCCCCACTGGCTTGGTCGGCCACACCGCGGTGGCCGGGATAGGCCACGGTCCCGTATCGCTTTCCGGAATCCCATGGTCCGTCGCAATGGTCTTCAGGTCCTTGACCTGCATGCCCGCAGGCACGTCCTTCAAATTCGCATCCTGGCTCAGTTGCAGCGCCCGGATATAGGCCGCAATCGCCCAGCGATCCTGCGGCGCGATCTGCGCCTTATAGTCCGGCATGGCGCCGTAACCGTTGGTCATCACGTAGAAGTAGTGGCTGATCGGCTGGTGCAGATGCCGCGGATCGTGGAAGTTCGCCGCCGGCTTGTAGCCCCGCTCCACGATCATGCCCGCGCCGTTGCCCACGCGCGAGTGGCACGGCGTGCAGTACACGTTGAACCGCTCCTGTCCGCGCGCCAGCACTTCCATGGTCACCGGAAAGGGCATCAGGTCCGCTTCCTTGCCGTTCATCAGTCCCGTGTAGAAGTAGTCGTTCTCGTAGAGCTGGCCGCGCGCCACCGTGTGCAGCACCTGCGGCCGCACCGAACGCCCATCGGCGAACATCGAGCTGCCCCGCTGCGGAAACATCCTGGGCTGGTTCTGCATGTCCTGCCGGCAGCCGGCCGCCAGGGCCAGCAGCGCCACCGCGCCTGCCGCCTTCAGCAGGACAGAGGGCGCACGGGCTCCGGTCTTTCTGCTCTCTGTTCCCTGATCCCTGATCCCTGCGGCGTTAATACTCCACCTCCACCACCGAAAGCGGCGACTGCGCTTCCAGAAAACTGCGCGATTCGGCAACATCGAATTTCGGGTCTGTCGATTCCAGACACAGGAAGAACTTGTCGCTGGTTGCGCCGTTGCGGAAGTTCGGCGCATTGAAAACCGGGTGATACGGCTTGGGCAGTCCGCAAAGCGCGATCATGCCGAAGCACGCTGAAAGCCCCGACCACAAAATGGTCCACTCATACGCTGGGATCACAAAGGCCGGCCAGGAGAAATAGGGACGCCCCGCGATGTTCAGCGGAAATGCCCACACCGCGATCCAGGTCTCCAGCCCGAACATCGCCACCAGTCCCAGGAGTCCGCCGATCAGGCACACCAGCGAAACTTCGTCGCGATGGAATCCGATTGCCTCCGCCGCTTCCTCCAAGGGATACGGCGTATAGCAGTCCATGCGCCGGTAGCCTGCCTTGCGCGCTTCCTGCGCCGCGCGCACCAGCTGGGTGGGAGTCTCGAATTCCGCCATCAGGCAATACAGTCCTTCGGGTAAAGGCATCAGTCACCTGCCTCCGGAACCGGGGTTCCCGACGAATGAGTTCCATGCTTCTCCCGCACCTTCGCTCCTGGCAGCATCAGTCGCAGCTCACTCATGGGAATCATGGGCAGGAAGCGGATGAACAGGAAAAAGCAGAATGTGAAGAATCCCAGCGTTCCAAGAAATGTGCCGTAATCCCAGCGCGTCGCGCGGTAGGTGCCCCACGACGAGGGCAGAAAGTCGCGCGTCAGGCTGGTCACCACGATCACGAACCGCTCGAAATACATGCCTGTGTTGATAATCAGCGACATGATGAAGGTGAACGTGATGCTCTTGCGCAGCCTTCGCGACCACAGCAGTTGCGGCAGCGCGATGTTGCAGGTGATGAGCGTCCAGTAGGACCACCCCATGGGCCCGAACATGCGGTTCCACATCATGAAGTATTCCCAGTGGCTTGCCGAATACCACGACATGAAAACTTCCGACGAATAGCCGTACGCGACAATCAGCCCCGTCGCCAGCATCACCTTATTGCAGTTATCGATGTGCCGGATCGTGATCAGATCTTCCAGGTGGTAGAACTTGCGGATCGGGATCGCCAGCGTCAGCACCATCGCAAATCCCGAATAAATGGCGCCCGCCACGAAATACGGCGGGAAGATTGTCGTGTGCCAGCCGGGCATGAAGGCCACCGAAAAGTCGAGACTGATCACGCTGTGCACCGACAGCACCAGCGGCGTGGCCAGTCCGGCCAGCAGGATCGATGCCGTCTCATACCGTACCCAGTGCCGCACCGATCCGCGCCAGCCCAGCGAAATCAGCCCATAACAGAACTGCCCGAGCTTCGACTGCGACCGGTCGCGCAGCGTTGCCAGGTCCGGAATCATTCCCATGTACCAGAACACCACCGAGATGGTCGCGTACGTCGATACCGCGAATACGTCCCACATCAGCGGCGACCGGAACTGCGGCCAGTAGTTCATCGAGTTTGGATATGGGAACAGCCAGTACCCCAGCCACGGCCGGCCCAGATGCAGCACGGGGAACATGCCCGCGCACATCACGGCGAAAATCGTCATTGCCTCGGCGAAGCGGTTGATGGAGTTGCGCCAGCCCTGCTTGAACAGCAGCAAAATCGCAGAGATCAGCGTGCCGGCGTGCCCAATGCCGATCCACCACACAAATTCGACGATGGCAAAGCCCCACGCCACGGGGATGGTCACCGCCCAGATGCCCACGCCTTTGACGAAGAGCCAACTCACACAGACGGTCAGCAGGAGCACGATCGAGCCGGCCAGCAGGAGCCCGAACCACCACCCAATGGGCGTATGGCTCGTCAGCACAATCCGGCTGACCTTGTCGGTCACCGACTTGAACGTGTGCCCCGGCGCGATCACGCGGTATTCGCCGGTGACGGGATCAATCATCGGATTCGTTACGGGTGCGTCTTTCGTCGCCATGCGATCAGAATCCTTTTGCTCGGGAAGGTTTCATTACGCCTTCTCCATGGCATATTCGCCCAATGCCTGCGAAAGCCCTTCGTTGGTGTTGATCACTTCCGCCAGGTACGTCGTCCGCGGCCGCGTGTTCAGGTCGGCCAGCACGCCATACGTCCGCGGCTGCGCCTTCAGCTTCGCCACTTCGCTGGTCTTGTCGTTGATGTTCCCGAAGACGATCGCGCTGGTCGGGCACGCCTGCTGGCACGCCGTCCGGATTTCTCCGTCCCGAATCGCCCGATTGTCCTTGTCCGCCTCGATCTTCACCGCCTCGATCCGCTGCAGGCAGTAGCTGCACTTCTCCATCACGCCGCGGCTGCGCACGGAAACGTCCGGATTCCGCATCAGCTTCAGGCTCGGCGTATCCCAGTCGGAAAACAGCAGGAAGTTGAATCGCCGCACCTTGTAGGGGCAGTTGTTCGAGCAGTACCGCGTCCCTACGCAGCGGTTGTAGACCATCATGTTCAGGCCTTCCGGCGAGTGCACCGTCGCGCCCACCGGGCACACCTGCTCGCACGGCGCGTTCTCGCACTGATGGCAGGTCATCGGCTGGAAATGCGCTCGCGGCGCTGCCAGATCGCCCTCGAAGTACGTGTCGATCCGGATCCACTGCATGATGCGGCCGATCTTCGTCTGCAGCCGCCCCACCACCGGAATATTGTTCTCCGCATAGCAGGCCGTGATGCAGGCGTTGCAGCCCACGCACGAGTTCAGATCGATGGACATTCCCCATGCGTTCTTGTCGTACCGGTACGCCGGGAACATGCTGTCGTCCGGCCCGGGCGTCCAGTGCCCCACGCCCTCGTTGGCAAAGCCCGGATCGGATTTGTACTGCGTCAGCGACGCATACCGAATCACGCCGCGATCCAGCGATTCATTGCCTTCGAGCGAATGCGTTCCGCTGCCGTCGCCTCCATGCGCGACCGAGCGCTGGTCGATATAGTCTTCTCTGGGCACGCACAGGTCGTAGATGTCGCCGGTCTTCTGCACCGCCGCGCCGGCCTGCGCCCATGGCGCGCTGGCGCTCTGGATCAGATACCCGTTGTAGCCCACGCCGCCCGCCACGCGCCCCGTGCTGCGTCCCTGGCCCAGCGTGATCACCACTACCCCATCGGCCTGGCCCGGTACCGGCAGCGCGCCGCCGATGACGTACCTGCCGCCCAGGCTCACCTTCACCGCATCGTTCTGCGCCAGCCCGAACTTCTCCAGCGTGGCATAGCTCATCTGCACCGCGTTATCCCACGCCAGGTAGGTGACCGGCCGCGGAATCTCCTGCATCCAGCCCACGTTGGCATAGCGCCCATCGCAGGTGTGCAGGTCTGGCCGAAAGACGACTTCAATTCCGTTCGTCACCGGCGCCGCCACTTTCGGCATAGTCACTTTCGCGGTGACATTCTTCGGCGCGAACGCGGTGTTCGCGATCCATCCATCGTGCAGCACCTTGCGCCACGCGAAATCCGCGTCAGCCGCCGGAGCAGCTACGCCATTCGTCGGCTTCGCAGCCGCATTGCCCTTCGGCAGCGCATTCTGCCAGGTGGTCCGCACCGCGTCGTAGGGCGACACATCCGGATGATCCAGCAGCGACTGCAGAATCTCGTGCTCGGAGTGGCCGTCGTACAGCGGCGCAATCATCGGCTGCACCACGCTCACCGTGCCGTCGTACGCCCGCGCGTCCGACCACTTCTCCAGGTAATGCTGGTTGTTGATGTGCCAGTGCGCCACCTGGCTGGTCTCGTCCACGTGCGAGCTCAGCTGCACGATCGTCCCGACTTTATCCAGCGCATCGATAAACCCGGAATCCGCGGGCGTGGCATACACCGGATTGGCATTCAGAATCACCAGCCAGTCCACCTTGCCGGCATTCATGTCCGCCACCAGCGACTTCAAATCGTCCAGCTGGATCGAAGGCATCGGGTTCACGGGATCGGTATAGACCACCGTCTTGCCCACGTTGCCCAGCGCCTGATTGATCGCCATCGCCGCCAGATGCACTTCCGGCGGCGCATACTCGCCGGGAATCACCACACACTTGCCGGCGTTGTCCTTCAGATCCGCCGCGACGCCCTGCAGATACGTCGACTCGTGTCCGGTCCAGCCGTATCCGCCAGCCGCGTTGCCCGCACCCAGAGCCGCCGCCAGATCCGCCGCGAACGGCGCCACCTGGCTGGGCCGCACCTGCAGCCGGTGCTCGGCTTTGAATCCCGTTGCCGTGGTCACCGATTCCACCACGTACAGCCGGTTCATCTCGGAATTGCCCTGCAGCTTGCGCTTGCCTGCGTAGTCCTTCGCCAGCCGATGGAAGCCCGGGAACTGCGCACCGCCCAGAAAATCCGCATCCAGCGACAGGATCACGTCTGCCTGGTCCAGCCGGTACTGCGCGTCCACGTAGCTGCCGAATGCCTGCTTCGCCGCCGTGTAATGCGCATCGCGATTCGCCGGATCGTACTGGATGAAATTCGCCTGCGGATAGGTCTTCTGGCCTTCCTGCCATTGCCGCGCCAGCGTCGGCGAAGTCACGGTCGTGCTCAGGAAGTACAAACCCTTCCCGCCGGATGCCTTCTTGTCCGCCAGCATCGCGCGGAACTCCGCCAGGAATGCGACCCAGGGCCGCTGTTCGCCGCGATTCCGCACGTGCTGCGCGCGGTCCGGATCGTACATGTCCAGCAGCGTCGCCTGGGTAATCGGATCCGATCCGCCCTGGTTGTACGGATGCTCGGGATTGCCATCGATCTTGATAGGCCGGTACGCGTCGCTCTTGATCAGCACCGGCACCGCGCCCGTGGTGAACGGAAATGCCGACGCGAAATACACCGGCTTGCCCAGGATCAGGTCTTCCGGCGCATTCACATACGGATAAATCAGCTCATCCGGCTGCTTGGTGCATCCCGCCAGGCCGGCCAGCGCCAGCGATGCGCCCATCACCTTCAGGAAGCCGCGGCGCGACACCGGGTCCAGCCACTCCGACGCATGTTGCGGGAATTCCCGCTCCAGCGCCTTCTGGAACTCCGGCGTATTTGCCAGCTCGTCAATCGAGCGCCAGTACTTCCTGCCCTTCTGATTCGCCAGCTTCTCGCGCACCTCGGCGAGGGTGAGCTTGCGCTCCGGCACGGCAGCCGTGCCGCCCGATCGCTGATCGCTGATCACTGATCTCTCGTTCGTGCTCATCGATGACAAACCTCGCAACTGGTCAGCTCACGCGGCGGACGAATCTTGTAGTGCTGGATCAGGAACAATCCCAGCGCCTCCTGGCTCGTGAATTTCGTGTAGTGCAGGCCCGCCGGCAGCGGCACCGGCGTAATGTCCTGGCTGCCCAGCGCGGTTCCGGCCGTCTGCGCGTGCAGCCCCGCCGGCGGATTCAGGTCCGCCATCTGCATGCTGGCCCCCGGCGACGTTTCCGTGCACGTCACGCCCTGCGATGTCGGCGTGCCGTTGCTCACCTGTGCTTCCGCACACCACACCGGATGCAGCTCGGAGGCCGGGCTCCACGCCATGTTGTAGATCTCGCTGGTGGGCCGCAGATTCTTCGCCGGATCGCGGTGGCAGTTCAGGCACCACTCCATCTGCAGCGAGTTCTGCGCGTACATGATGGGCATCTCATCCACGCGCCCATGGCACGACGAGCAGCCGATTCCTTTATTGACGTGAATTTCATGATTAAAGAAGACAAAGTCCGGCAGATCGTGCACGCGCGTCCAGGGAATCGACTCACCCGTTTCCCAGCTCGTCCGCACCGGCTGCAGAATCTGCGCGTCGGTCCAGATCTGCGAATGGCAGTTCATGCAGGTGTGGGTCGGAGGAATGCCCGCATAGCTCGATTCCTCCACCGTGGTGTGGCAGTACTGGCACTGCAGGCCCAGTCCCTGCACGTGGTGCTTATGGCTGAACGGGACCGGCTGGTCCGCGCGCTGCCCCTGCCGGGTCACCCATGGCGAGCGTTGCAGCGCGTCCAGCGTCAGTCCCAGGGCAATGATCAGCAGCCCCGTCAGGATCAGGCTCATTCGCGCCAGAGCATTTGAGCTGCGATCGAAAATCTGCGGCATGACTGCGGTCGTTTCTCCTGATGGATCACTACAGCTTCAGGGCCCGTGCCCCGACTCGCTGACTCAGCGCCGGCTTCTGCCAGCCACGCATCATGGGAATGCGGGGCACACCACTAGCTGCCCTGCCTTGAAGCCCACGCTCAGTGCTCTTCCGGGGTCACTGCCTGTGCTTTGGGCTGTTGAATTGTGTCCTGGATCACACCCGATTGTGATCTGCGTCACATAATTCTGCGTAACAGGCAATATACCGAGTCAAATGCCCGATAGGCAAGATTCGGGCGGGTGTCGAGAAATTTTTTTAAAAAAAGTTGTCGCAGACGTCAACGCCGCGGCGCATGTTGGCGTATCAACTCCTGCTGAGGCACTGCGCCGTGAATGTCTCTGCTCATCGGCGCGAGGCTGGCGCTGTCTCGTGCAGCGCCTCTTCAATCAAGCTGAACAGGCGCGTGCCATCCACCACTTCCACAAAGGGCGGGCTGCTCTTCCGGTTCGTCACCACCCAGATGGTCGGCGTGTGCCGGATACCCACTTCTCTTCCCAGCGCAACGTCGGCCTTCACCAGCTCGGCTAGCTTCCCGTCTGGATCCGCCACCGCTGGAAACCGCAGTTGGTGCTGCTCCGCGAAGCGCGTGGCAAAGCGCTGCAGGTCGTCCTGATTCAGGATTGTTGGCTGCGCTGCAAAGACCGCGTCGCGGAACTGATCGCCGAGCGTCTGCGATTGCGTGTCGAACCACCGCGCATCCACGGCCGCCTGAAAGGCCCAAATGTGCGAAGGCAGCGGCAGCGGAAAATCATGCCGCACCAGAGACACGTGATATCTCTCTGCCGCCTCCAGCAGCACCGGGTTCGCGTGCGCGCAATCGGGGCACTCCAGATCTTCGAATTCCACAATAGCCACCCGCGCCCCCGCTGGAGGCCGCAGAGGCGCCGTGTTGTACACCTCCTTCGCAGGGGTCTCGGGATTGGAGAATTGCGCGGTTGCCGGTGTCGCCAGCGCCAGAATGGCAGCCAGCGGCAGCGCCAGGCGAAGAAGACCGTTCATGAGCCCCATTCTACGGTTCGACGCCTGGGTCCAGACGTATACTGGCCGCGATCCGGGGGGCCCATGCTCCGCACCAAAGTCATCCCAGGCAAAAACCCGCAGACCGTCCTCTCCGGGGCGCGTCCCGCAGAGGCTGCCGGGCGTCCCCGCCCCTGGAAATCCACCGATGCCGCCGCTGCCGCTCGGGAGTTCTTCACCCGCCCTCGCGATCGCGCCGCGCGCGACCTGATGCGCGCGCTCTGTTCCGGCGATCCCTACCAGCATCGCTGCGCCGCCGAAGTGGCGCGCCTCATCAGCCGGCGCAAACCCGGCCTGCTCGCGGCGTATGGCGACGTGCTCGCCGAGGTCGCGGCCGGGCTTCCCGAGGAGGAATGGCAGTCCCGCGGATACGTCCTGGTCGCCGCCGCTCTGAACGCCACGACGCCTGCCCAGCGCGCGCGGCTGCTGCCGCTGGTTCGCGTTCGTCTGGAGGAGGACCGGATCGCTCTCCGCGCCATGGCGCTCGAAGCTTTCGCGGTCCGGGCCGCTGCGGAGCCCGACCTGCGTGACGAAGCCCTGACGCTGCTCGAGTCTGCCCGCCACAGCACAATCCCGGCGCTTCGCTCCCGCGCGAAGCTGATGCTGCCGCTCCTGGTCAGGGCGGAAGCCCGCACCCCGCGTTAGCTCCCAAAAACAAAGGCCATCCGTTTCCGGATGGCCTTCGCTGTGCTCTGATCTCTGAGCCCTGTCAGTCTCCCATGACGGGTTCGGCCTTCTCGACCGGCTTCGCCGGCGCGATCGAGTCGATCGAGACCAGCCCTTCCACCGGCTTCTCGCCCAGAATGTGCTCGCGGTACAGCTTGGCCATGCGCGCATTCTCGGCATCCTGCTTCAGCTTCGCCTCGCGCGCCCGCAGCTTCTCTTCGCGTGCGTTCTTGGCGATGCCGCTCTTCTCGAAGGTGTCGTTGGCCGCGGCCTGCACATGCTCCTGATTGAGCACCAGAGTGTGCTGTGCCGATTCCATCCCCACCTTCTTGCCGCCGGCAAAGATTTCGTGCCGCCCGTGCTCCTCGTACCACTTGGTGAGGGTCGAGGTCATGTGCATCTTCTCGATGATGTTCCGCCAGCCGACGCCCGTGTTGTAGGCGCAGAAGCTGATCTCGCCCTCCTGCGTCGCGTAGGGAATAATGCACTGCTCCGTGCGCCGGAAGTCGTAGTTGAAGAGGTCCTGGAACCACATGCCCGCGATGAACAGGAAGTTCCAGCGATCCGCGCGCCGCTTCTCGATGTCCTCCATGGTGCGGTCGCCGGTCACCTTACCGTAATTGCGGCCGGTCGCGCCAAAGCACTTGTCGAACTTCTGCAGCAGGTCTGTGATCCGGAAGTGCGTCGGCGACTTGCGCGGATCGTAGTTGCGCAGCAGCGCCAGCGCCGCTCCGATGACCGAGAGGGTCTTGCCGCGGGCCGCGTCGTTGATCTTCGCCATGTCCTTGGCCAGGCGGTCGGCGTTCAGAAACGCCGTTACCGGAACCGCTTCCTTCGTCTCCTTGTCGATCATCAGCGCCATGCCGATGCCGCAGTTCGGGTGGCAGCCGCAGGAGAGCTGGCCCCAGTCGGCGCTGGGTCCGTGCACCAGGTCGGCCCAGTCGCTGAAGGTGCTCATAAAGCTGATCGGGAACCAGTCGCGCGTGGGTTCGCTCAGGCCCGTTTGCTTCTTGATATCGTGCGCCATGTGGCTGAGCGTGTAGCGCTGCGCCTGCCGCCGCTCGTCGCTGATGCCCTCGTCGCGGCCCGTGAAGCTGACCGGCTGGAAGCTCAGAAAATTGATCTTCTTCGGATTGTCCAGCGCGAACTGGATGATGTGGCCGACCTGCTCGTTGTTGATGCCGTTGATGATCGTCGTCACCGGAACGATGTCCACGCCGGCTTCGTGCAGGTTGTGGATGGCCTGGAGCTTCACATCGAACAGGTTCCCCACCTTGCGGTGCGAGTTGGCCGCGTTGCCGATGCCGTCGAACTGCAGATACGCATAGCGCAGGCCCGCTTCCGCCGCCGCCCGGCACAGTTCCTTCGATTTCGCGAACTCGATGCCGTTGGTCGCCGCCTGCACCGAGTTGTAGCCCACCTTGCGCGCGTACGCGATCGCGTCCAGGAAGTACGGCGACAGGGTCGGCTCGCCGCCCGAGAACTGGACCGACATCTGCCGCTTCGGCTTGATGGTGATGGCGTTGTCCAGCATCGTCTTGATTTCTTCCCACGTCAGCTCGTGCACGAACCCAACCTGGTTGGCGTCCATGAAGCAGGGGTCGCACATCATGTTGCAGCGGTTGGTCAGATCGATGGTCAGCACCGAGCCGCGGCCGTGGGTCACGGTCGAGGTGCCGTGGTTGTGCAGCTTGTCGTCGTTGTGCGCGCGGATGTCGCGGCCGGGGAAGACCTCTTCGAGGTGCTTGAAGAACGCGGTGTCAATCGACATCACGTCTTCGAATCGCCCGTGCTTCGGGCAGTCCTTCACCATCAGGATCTGGCCGTCGCGCTCGATGATCTGCGCCTTGATCTCGCCGACCTTCTCGTTCAGCAGCACCTCGTGGGGCAGCTTGCCGTCCAGAATCTGTTGCCGGATCTCCGGCACGCACTTCGGACAGAGCGAGTCCGTCGTCCGCGGCCAGCCCAGCGGCGGCTTTTCCTTCTGCCACGACTTCAGCAGCGGCTTATCCGACCATTTCGGGGTGAACGAGGGATTCGGGCTGATGCTGTTCAGCTTCTCAAACACGCTCCAGGCTGCCTGGGCCGCCATGGTCACCGCGCGCTCTGCGTATTTAACAGCCTTTGACATGCTGAAATCTCCTGTGTGCCGGATTCCCTTTAGAGGGTGCCCAGAAATCAGATAAGTTATTGCACTGCCGGGCTTTGCCACTTTTAAGTTAGATGAAAGCACCGTCATGGCGGAACGAAACCGGGCCGAACGGCGAAAAAACGCCAGCGGGCGGCGACATCTGTACCCGAATGGGACACCCCCTTTGGAGCCGCGGGCCTGCCAAAAGCCCCCCGCCTGCCGCAACCTCCAGTCTCGGAGCTACGAAGGATCGCCGGCGCGCATTTCCCCTGCGCCTGCCCCCGGTGCGACAATCGTGGCGCAGGATTGTCCTCTGCCCGAAGGAGAACTACCGTCATGAAGCGTTTCCTGTTGTGCATGGGCCTCTTCGCTTTCGCTCTTCCGCTCTCCGCTCAGAACACGGCAAAGCCCAAAAAGCCGGTTCTCAGCCCGCCTGAGGTCGCCACCGCGACGATCGGCGGCCATGGCATCACCATCCTGTATTCCTCGCCGCGCGTTCGCGGCCGCGAAGGCCATATCTTTGGCCCCGGCGGGCTCATCAGCAAGGATCCTCACTATCCGGTCTGGCGCGCGGGCGCCAACGCCGCCACCACGCTGAAGACCGACGGCGACCTGACCATCGGCGACGTCTCCGTCCCGAAAGGCACCTACACCCTGTTTGTCGAGATCTCCAACCCCGATCAGTGGACCCTGATCGTCAGCAAAGACACGGGCGAATGGGGCCTGGCCTACAAGGCGGATGACGATCTCGGCCGCGTGCCGATGCACATGACCAAGCCCTCGCACTCGGTCGAGAACCTCATCTGGACCATCACGCCCGCCGGACACGGCAAGGGCAAGCTGACGCTCTCCTGGGAAGACCACACCGCCTCGGTGCCGTTCAGCGTGAAGTGACGCACTGGGTGCCCCACCCTTGTCCGGGGCCCCCGTCGTGCCCGCATTTGGCGCGACGGGGTGGTTGTCGCGCGCTTTGTGCGCGACAGGGTGGGCGCGTGCCCGGCTCCGAAATACCCCGAAGCCCCCGCTTTTCTCCTTCGCACCTTAATATGGTTGTTGGAGGATGCCCGTTCGAATGTCTTTCCGGAAGTTCTGCCTGCCCAGCCTGATCTTTTTCGCAGCGTCCGCTCTCGTTTGCTCGGCCCAGACCAAAGCCCTCGCGAACACCGACGTCTCGCTTGACGGCTTCTATCAGACCACGTCCACCGCGAGCGGGAACGGCATCTCCGTCAAAGCCACCCATTCCGCCGGGGGCGCGGCCTTCCTCCGCCACAGCTACCACTGGTGGCTCGGCTTCGAAGGCGGCTACGCCGTCTCGCGCTACACCAACTACTACACGGGCCAGGTATTTGGCGTGCAGACCAACATGCATGAAGCCTCCGGCTCGTACCTGATCCAGGGCCCCCACGCTCTCGGCATTCAGCCCTTCGCCACCGCCGGCGGCGAGCGCGATTTTCTTCTCGCCCTCGCTGAACGGCGGCCAGAACGCCGCGTGGCAGGTGCGCCCCGGCATCAACTTCGGCGTGGGCGTGAACGTTCCCCTGCTCACCAGCCACTTCGGCCTGCGCGTGCAGTACCGCGGCGTCTATTACAAGACGCCCGACTTCGGCCAGGCCCGCTACTCCACCGGCGCCTTCCGCGAAACCTCTGAGCCGATGGCCGGACTGTATCTCCGTTTCTAGGGAGCTGTGCCCAGTCACCTGCCAGCCAGCAGCCAGCCGCAGCCAGCAACCAGCCACTAGCCACCAGCAACTGAGCACTGATTTCCGTGGACTGCATCTTCTGCAAGATCGTCGCCGGGCGCCATCCCAGCGAAGAAAGATTCGCGAGGACGATCAGCTCGTGGCCTTCTTCGACATCGATCCGAAGGCCCCCACGCACATCCTCGTCATTCCGAAAAAGCACATCGCCTCTCTGGCGCAGGCTGAGGCCGGCGACGCGCCGCTGCTCGGCCATCTGCTCGAGGCCGCGGCCGACATCGCCCGCGAACAGGGCCTCGCGCAGGGCTACCGCGTGGTCATCAGCACCGGCCCGCACGGCGGCCAGACCGTCGACCACCTGCACGTTCACCTGCTGGGCGGCCGCCAGATGCACTGGCCTCCAGGCTAAACGCCGGGTGCCCCACCCTTGTCGCGCAGCTTTGGGCGCGACAGGGTGGGATCCGCAGCTACCGGCTACTGGCTTCCGGCTACCGGCTCCACCGTGACCACGCCTTCCGGCAATCCCGCGTAGGCGCGAGCGCTGCTCCATTCCCATTCCTCGGCGCTGGCCGCCAGCCCCGCCTTCACCGGCTCCGCGTGCAGGTGCGCCAGGCTGGCCGCAACCGCGTCCGCGCCCACAATGTGCGTGTCCTGCCACCGGCTCTCCCATACCTGCTCATCCAGCCGCGCGGAGCTGTTGTACCTCCGCCGGTAGCGAGCCTGCAGCGTCTCCACCGCATTCGCCGCCGTATCGATCTCGGGCTCGCGCATCAGCAGCCGAAAATGGTCCGGCATCACCACATACCCGGCGATGGCGAAGCGAAACTTCACCCGCACTTCTTCCATCAGCCGCACAAACACGTCCCGGTGCTTCTCTTCCCCCAGCTTCGGCAGCCTCTGGTAGCAATGGCAGGCAAACAGATGGAGATGGCCTTTGCCGTAGACGGCCTCACGGAACTTAGGCATAGGTTTCAGTGTAGAGGCCGGCGGCAGCCGTGTCAGGACTTCCCGCACACCTGCGCGCGATCCGCAAGGCCGTGTTCCAGCGATTCGACCACGCAAGCTGCCATCTCGTCGGTGCACGCTGGCCGACTTCCGGGTACAAATCCGGGGCTCGACGAGTGCTTCGGCGATTTGGCGTAAGGCGAGAATTCCTCCCGGCTACACTGGCGTTTGCCAATACCAGTCCGCAGCAATTCAGGTGCGTCGAAATCAGAGAGCAAGCCACGCACTCGTTCCTGAATCTATTGCGGTGGCGCTTTCTCAGCCGGCTGTGACCCGAGAAGCTTATCCATCGCGTATTCGCCCAAATACCGGGCATCGATAAGCTTTCCGCGCAACGCATACTGAGGCGCGTCCTCGGAAGCGTCGAGCGACATGGCCGCTGCGGTCACTTGCGCCACTACTGCGAAATCACCAATTGAGTTTGCGGATTTCTTGAGCGACTGTAAGTCACACCCGCCACAGTCTAAGATAAGCCGCATCGACGGCTCGCCCTCTGTCGGGATGGTAAGGAAATATAGAAAAGCATTGTTCTCCTTCCTCACGTCCTCCAACATTGCATAAAAGAGTATGGGACGATGATCGGCCCTCAGAAAGACCGGCTCTACATCGATCGTGAAGGTCTTTCCCTTAAGCTGCTGGGGCCAATCGACTACGGCGTTGTAATGTGTTTGAAGGTACGCTACCGTCCTGACGGCTTCTTGCTGCTGTTGCGTTTCGAGATGCTGCCTCGCCTTCATTTCGGCGGAATGGCAGTCGACCAGGGGCAGCATCAATAGCACTGGCAGTTCCTTATCATGCGTCCCATTTCTGCCTGCTTTCACACTCTGTGATCTGGCTGTTCTTCGGCCTCTGATCGGCGGTGTAACCATGTTTCGCGCGCGGGCCGGGCCACACGCAAACTATGTATAGCGATCATACTCATCCGAAATACCGATGCCCTCAACGCGAAAGATCGAGTTCCCCCCTTCGTCTCCGACTGGAGGCTGGTACAACCCAATCCATCGGGTTTCGTGAATAACGGTCTTGTCGGGATTCGCAAGATCGCGGTAGAGGACTTTCCCAAAAACAAAGATTTGCCCATCCCAACTGAATTGCGGCAGGCTGTCCTTCAAAACCGCTTTGAAGAGTCGCTGATCAAACCAGATGACATGAGCTGCCCCGCCTGGAATGATGATTTTATTCTGTATGGGGTTTGCGATTGGGAAAACGGCCTTCGGCGGAAGCTCAGATACATTCTTGACTGCTACGCAACCGATACGGGCCTCGGTAACCATCGCTGGCGTTCGGCCTTTGTTCCTGGCATAGACGGTGAAGCCTCCCATTGGTCCAGGAGGCGATTTGACGGAAACCATGATCCAAGGGCGTTCCGCGTTGATTACTGCCTTGGCGTTCAACAGCGCCGCTTCAGCAGCTACCCGCGTTTGCGCCGTTTGCTCTGCGATAGCGATAAGGGTGAGAATGATGGCCCACGCGGTGATTCCTTCGGGCCAACTGAAGAGTCGATACCAACGTGGAAAGTTCCTTTCGGTGTTTTGCTGGCATTCGTCGCATAATTCATGATGAACCGCTGAAAAACGGGTCTCGTTCTCAGCCTGATCGCATTCTCTGTCGCACCCGTCGCGGGCTTTCTGGTACTGGTGGGATACGTAGATAGCGCATCCCGAAATCAGGGCAATAGCCGTCAAGTATTTCAGGTTACCTGCAAGTTTCAGCATCACTGCCGTCCAAAATGGCGGATGTAGATCTGTGCGTCGGTGTTGCCCTGCTCGGCAGCTTTGCGGAGCCACGTCGCCGCCGCGACTTCGTCCTGATCTACACCCTCGCCGTCGCTGTAAAGAACTCCGAGGCAGTATTGCGCGTTGGCATTCCCCTGTTCGGCAGCTTTGCGAAACCAACTATATGCTTGCGAATAATCCCGCTTCACACCCCGTCCAAAATAGTATGCGGCCCCAATGTTGTGCTGTAACAGTGGATCGTGTGGGTCAAGTTGAATCCCATGTTCAAAGCATCGGAATGCCTCCAGAAATTGACTCTCCCGCACGTCTTCCAGCTGCAAACATTCTTTCAATGTGTCCGGCATGAAGTAGTGTGCTACGTGGGCCTTTTCCTGATCTTCGGGCGTCATTCCCAGGTTCCTAGCTGCTACGTCAGGGTGAGTACCAGCCAACACCTGCTTGACATATTCAAGAGTCGTCGCTAGCTCAGGAGACAGGGCTTCCGGCGCGGTCTCCTGCAGAGCCAACCCCTTGCGAAGCCACTCGACTGCTTCTTCCTTCTGGCGCAGTAGGTCGCGACCTCGGGCGGCGAGGGGCTTTACTCCGGCTCTTGAGAGCGCAGAAGGTTGGGCTGAAACCAACGCCGTGAGCTTCCCCTCCTCAATGCTCATCGTCCGCTTACCTCGCGGCATTGGGTCTCGAACTCGCTCCGCGCCAGATTGATCTTATGCTGAATGTCCCTCCTCATTTCAGCTAGCAGGTCACGGCCTTTGGACTTCGCTGTCTCAACCTTCGCCATCAGCATGGCAATCTCCGAGGAATTCAGCCTGGCCACTTCCGCCTCAATTTCAGCGAGTCTTCTCGATATTCGCTCTATCTGGCGGAGGACGCGCTGCAAATCTGCTGTAGCGCCCTCGCCTTTCACCGACTCCGGACTGCTCTTGTACTCCTCAAGGATTCTTTTGAGTGCGTCTGCATCCTGTCGTTTATAGGCGGCATTTGCTTCTGCCATCAGGCGGTTTCTCAACGCGCGGTCAGCATCGTCTGCTGCGCGGTCGGGATGTATCTGGTTCACTACGTCTCTGAAGAGCTTCCTTAACTCTGGCGACGGCGAAAAATCCTCTGTTTTGGCCGCTTCGCCTTGCGCTGCCGCGTAGGACTCCTCTGCCTGTGCGCGGGCCTCTGATGCTGCCGCGCGAGCCTCCTCGGTGCCCTCAGCTTTCGCGGCGAGCTCGGCAATCCTGGCGTTCCACTCGTCGAGTTCGGCGTAAAGCACGCCGACTTCCCGCAAGTAGCGCCCCTCGAAAGCCGCCAGTTCCGCGCGCAGATTGGCCAGGAACAGCTCGCGATCCGTAAGTTCGCCTTGCAGTATGGCGAGCTCCTGCCGTTTCCTCGCGAGTTCCTGCGCTTCGGCAGGCACATGCTGAACAATTTTCGATGGCATAATAGGTCACTGCCATGCTAATCCCCGTTTGAGAACGCGTCGAGGAAATGCGGAGCCTCCCTCTACCCGCAAGGGCTTATCGATTAGCCGTGGGTCGCAGTTGGATCGATCCGGTTCCCGTAGCGAATGTTCTCGGAAGCCGTTTCATTCCCAGCGGTGGAATTCTGCCCTGGGAAGTCGGCCAGCGTCCAAGAGTTCGGGCGTCAGGTATCGCCAACAGGCCAAGTCACTCATTGAGTGCGCTGAATCAGGAATAGGTCTCGGCAAACGGGCTTTCCCACGCCGCTCCTTCCACACAGCTCCGCCCCACCCCCGCTCGCGCTACCCTAATTCCATGTCCCCTGTCGCACTTTCGCTGGAGGGCCGCGTCGCGCTCATCACCGGCGGCTCGCGCGGCATCGGCGCGGCCACGGTTCGCCTGTTTCGCGAGGCCGGAGCCCGCGTCGCCTTCAGCTATCGTTCCGCCCACGACACCGCCGAAGCCCTCGCCGCTTCCTGCGGCGGCCCCGAAGTCTGCCGCGCCTTCGCTCAGGAGCTGGCCAGCCCCGAGGACGGCCGCGCCCTGGTGCGCCGCGCCGTGGAAGCCTTCGGCCGCCTCGACATCCTCGTCGCCAACCACGGCGTGTGGCCGCCGAACGACGCGCCCATCGCGGACCTGCCCGAATCCCAGTGGCGCGAAACCATGGCCGTCAACCTCGACAGCGTCTACGGCCTCATCCAGGCGGCCGTCTCGCAATTCCAGGCACAACTCTCGACCAAAACTCCGCCGGCCGGCCAGGCCCCGGCCGGTCAGGCCCCGGCCGGCCACATCGTTCTGATCAGCTCCACCGCCGGCCAGCGCGGCGAAGCCTTCCACGCCGACTACGCCGCCAGCAAAGGCGCGCTCATCAGCCTGACCAAAGGCCTGGCAACGGAGCTTGCTCCCCACGGCATCCAGGTCAACTGCGTTGCCCCCGGATGGGTCCGCACTGACATGTCCGCACCTGCCTTCGACAACCCTGCCTCCCGCGACCGCGTGCTGGCGGCCATTCCGCTGGGCCGACCCGCCCATCCCATCGAAATCGCCGGCCCCATCCTCTTTTTATGCACGCCGCTTGCTGGCTTTATGACCGGGGAGATCGTCAATGTAAATGGAGGCGCTGTCCTCGCCGGCTGATATGAAGAAACTTCCCGTCCTGCTGCTCCTTGTCTGCGCGCTCCCTCTTGCTGCGCAGACCCCTGCCGGCGCCACCGGCAACAACAGCGAGAAAGCCCGCGCCGCCCTGAACGCGATGGTCCAGGCGCTGGGCGGCGAGCGCTGGCTCACCGTCCGGGTCAGCTACGTCGAGGGCTCCATCGCGGCTTTCTACGAAAGCAAGCCTACCGGCGTGAACGTGCGCTACTGGCAGTGGACCACTCCGGACGAAGAGCGCGTCGATCTGAGCGAGAAGACCCACGACCCGCTGAACTGGGTGCAGATCTACACCGGCCGGCAATGCTGGGAGATTACCTACCAGGGCAAAAAGGCGATGGAGAAGGACGTCTGCGATTCCGCCATCCGCCGCGCAACAGCACTCCATCGAAACCGCTGTCCGCGTCTGGATGAAAAATCCGAATACCCTGCTGATGTACGACGGCCAGTCCCTCTCCGAGCGCCACCTGGCCGTACAGGTGACGCTCCTCGACGAAGGCAACGACTCCATCACCATCCAGATGGACGCCGAGACGCACCTGCCCCTGAGCTGTTCCTGGACCTGGCGCGATCCGGTCTATCACGACAAGGACACCGACGTGGAAGAGTACGCCGAGTACCACCTGGTCGACGGCGTGCAAACGCCGTTCACGATCACGCGCCTGCACAACGGGGAACTGGTGCAGCAGCGCTTCATTCTGAAGGCCGCCTACGACGTGCCGCTGCCGCCCGACGGCTTCAATATCGATGCCATCGCGGCGAAAGTAGTCAAGTTGCACAAATAAGGCTGGCGGAGCCTGAATGCAGGAAGGCCGCACCGGATCAGGTGCGGCCCTGCGCAATGACTTGATTTTCGGCCTTCGCGGCCGACGCTTACTTCACCGTGGTCGGCGGCGTGGCTTCGGTCTTCGAGGCAGTGTCCTGCCGATGAGCGGCATCTGAAGAGGTGTCTGTGGCGCCCTTGATGCCGTCCTTGAAGCCGCGAAACGCCTCGCCCAGCCCTTTGCCCAGTCCCGGCAGCTTGCTGGGACCAAAGATGAGAAGGCAGATGACCAGGATGATCAGCAGGTGTTCGGGTTTAAACAGATTGTCAAACATGAAAATTCTCCCGGAGAAAACCGCGTCGGGACGTGGCCCAACTCCGCCTTTATTGTCGCACAGAACCCTTTTGCCGATGACATTAGCAGCGGCACGCGCCCGGTCCGGTTGTCCCGGCGGCGGCAATCCGTTACAACTCTGAATTCAGGACTCCTATGAGCACCCCCGAGCGAACGATTTGCGTCCACGGCCATTTCTACCAGCCTCCGCGGGAGAATCCCTGGCTGGAAACCGTCGAGGCCCAGGAGTCCGCCGCCCCCTGGCATGACTGGAATGACCGGATCACCGCCGAGTGCTACGCGCCGAACAGCGCCGCCCGCATCGTCAATTCCGAAATCAAAATCATCCGCATCTTCAACAACTACGCGCGGATCAGCTTCAACTTCGGCCCCACGCTGCTCTCCTGGCTGCTCGAAAACGCGCCTCGCGTCCACGCCGCCATCGTCCACGCCGATGCTCGCAGCCAGGCCCGCTTCTCCGGCCATGGCTCGGCCATGGCGCAGGTCTACAACCACATGATCATGCCGCTCGCGAGCACCCGCGACCGCATCACCCAGATCCGCTGGGGCATCGACGATTTCCGGCACCGCTTCGGCCGGCTTCCCGAAGGCATGTGGCTCTCAGAAACCGCGGTGGATTCCGAGACGCTCGACCTGCTGGCCCAGCACGGCATCCGCTTTGTTCTCCTCGCGCCGCACCAGTGTGCCGGCTTCCGCCCGCTGCCGGAACAGGCCGCGGGCCGGACCTCCAAAACCTCCGCGCAGGCGAAAGACAAATCCGGAGCCCATCTGGATCGACACGCCCAATGCCTCCGTCGACACCACGCAACCGTATGTAATTCGCTGCAAAGAAGGCCGCAGCATCGCCGTCTTCTTCTACGACGGCCCCCGCTCCCGCGCCATCGCCTTTGAAGGCCTGCTGAACAACGGCGAAACGTTCGCGCACCGGCTCATGGGCGGCTTCCGCGCCGATGCCGACCACGCTCAGATCGTCCACGTCGCCACCGACGGCGAAAGCTACGGGCACCACCACAAATACGGCGAGATGGCCCTGGCCTGGATGCTCCACTGGGTTCAGGATGAGGACCACGGCGCGGATCAGGAACCCGTCCGCCTCACCAACTACAGCGAATTCCTCGAGGAACACCCGCCCCGCTTCGAAGCCCGCATCGTCGAGAACACTTCCTGGTCCTGCGCGCATGGCATCGAACGCTGGCGTTCCGACTGCGGCTGCTCCGGCGGCCATCCCGGCTGGAACCAAAAGTGGCGCGCGCCGCTTCGCGAATCGCTCGACTGGCTGCGTGACACCGTGGCCCCGCTCGTCCGCGACGCTTCAGCCCCGCTCTTCAAAAATCACGATGAGGCCCGCAACGGCTACATTTCCGTGATCCTCGATCGTTCCCGCGACAAGCGCGATGCCTTCCTGGCCGCGCACGCCACCCGCGAGCTCACCCCCGACGAGCGCGTTCGCGCCTTCATGCTCATGGAACTCGAACGCCACGCCATGCTCATGTACACCAGTTGCGGCTGGTTCTTCGACGAGATCTCCGGCATCGAGACCGTCCAGGTCATCGCCTACGCGAGCCGCGTGCTGCAGCTCGCCGCGGAGCTCTTCGGCAACCGCGCCGCCGGCCTCGAAGACGAGTTCGTTCGCCGCCTCGCCGCCGCCAAAAGCAACGTCCCCGAGCAGCAGGACGGCGCCGCCGTCTACAACCGCTACGTCCGCCGCATGCAGGTTGGCCTCCAACAGGTGGCCGCGCACTACGCCATCAGCTCCATTTTCACCAGCTATCCCGACGACGCCGACCTCTTCTGCTACACCGTTCACCGTCAGTCGTATGAGGCGGTCTCTTCCGGCCGAGTGCGCCTCGTCATGGGCCAGGCCCAGGTCTCTTCCCGCATCACCGAGGCGTCTGAGGCCGTCGCCTTCGCCGTCCTTCACTTCGGCGACCAGAACATCACTGCCGTCGTGAAGCGCTGGAATCCCGACGAGTCCGCCGCGTGGGACCAGTTTGTCGCCGACGCCAAAGACGCGGTCACGCGCGCCGACTTCCCCGAGGTGGTGCGCTGCTTCGACCGCGAGTTCGGCGCGCAGGCTTACTCCATCCGCTCGCTCTTCCGCGACGAGCAAAAGCGCATCCTCGACATCCTGCTCACCAGCACCATCGCCGACGTCGAAAGCAGCCTTTCCAACATCTACGAGAACCAGGCCTCGCTCCTGCACTTCCTCAGCGAGAGCGGGCTGCCGCAGCCGCCGGCGCTCACCCTCGCCGCCACCTTCGCGATCAATGCCGGCCTCCGGCGCGCGCTCGGCAGCACTCCGGTCGACGCGGTTCAGGCCCGCATCTGGCTCAATCTCGCCGAAGCCGATCAGATCGCCCTCGATCGTCCCGCTCTCGGCTACCTCGTCGACCAGCGCATGAAGCGCGCCATGCTCGACCTGCACGAGAGCCCTGAAGATGCTCCGCTCGACAACGCCCTGCTGATCGCCCGAACCATCTTCGAGCTGCCCTTCGAACTGAACCTGTGGCAAGCCCAGAACATCTGGTACGACACCTACAGCAACCTGCGGGAGAACCCTCCTTCCGAGGAGTGGCTGGAGAAGCTGAAGGAACTGGGCCGTCTCATCCACATCTCGGTCGAGGACATCGTGTCAGAGGAGACCAACGGCGCCAACCACGAAGCCGCCGGCGTGGCGGAGGAATCGGCCAGGAAGTCCGCCTGACCCATATCGTAACTAACTGGTATACTCTGTTGATTCAACAATGGTTATCGTGGATCGGCATAGAGTAACCAGACAGGCAATCCAGGGCGGAAAGTTTATATAGCAGTCACGATATGAATCAGGGCCTCGGCACGAGCCGGTAGCCCCCGGCGCGCGCTACCCGGCGTTGCCGCGGCACAGGGCCACAATCGCCGGCCCGTAGCGGTCCGCCTTGACCGGCCCGATGCCGTGAATCGTCAGCAGCTCCGCCAGACTGCGCGGGCCTGCGACGACCACCCCCCGGAGCGCCGCATCCGTCAGGACAAAGAAGGCTGGCTTGCCGGCAGCCGCTGCTTCCGCCTTGCGCCACGCCCGCAGCCGGTTCTCCAGCTCCGTCTGGGCGGGCGTGAATTCCGCCGCCTCCGCCGCCGCGCCGTTCCCCAAGCCCGAAACCGAGCCCGGACCCGCGGCCGCCTTCTTCTTCTTCCTGGGAGGCGCCGCCCGCACGGCACCCTCGTCCGCCGCGCGCAGGAGGACCGCCAGCGGCTCCGGCTCCGCCCAGGTTCGCCCCTCGTACGTCAGCGCCGCCTTACGGAAGGTCACTTCCCGCCCCTCGGGATTCGTCCAGGTCTCGGTGGTCAGCGTCACCAGGCCCGCCCGCGCCAGCCCATCCAGCAGCGCGTCAAAGGCCCGCCGCTCGCCCTCCACGCCCGATTCCGTTTGCAGCCGCCCCACCGACCGCGCTCCGCCCTCCTGCAGCTCCCGCAAAATTCGCCGCAGCAGCCGCGCTTCCTGCGGACCCGGCTCCACAAACGGCACGGCCACCGCCGTCTCCGGTGAGCAGAAATCGCAATGCCCGCAGGGGCTGCCTGGCTTATCCCCGAAATGCCGGACCAGAGCCGACATGCGGCATTGCGCCGTCTCCGCAAACGCCACCATGTCGTCCAACTGAGCCCGCCGGTGCTCCCGCTGCGCCTGGTAGCCCGCCCGCCACCGGCCCGCCTCGGTCGTACGCAGCAGCCCGCGCACCCGGCCCTCCACGTCGAAGGCCGCCGCTCCCTGCGCCGCCAGCTTGTCCACCGCGCGCCCAAAGATTTCGGGATCCATCTTCAGCTTCGCCCACAAATCCTCGGGCGGCTGAAACTCCTCCGGCAGCACCCGAGCCACGCGCGCCAGGTCTTCCACCGGCGGATAATCGCGGTCGAAGAAGCTCTCGTGCATCCTGCGATCGGCATAGCTGTGCAGCAGAATGGCCCGCGAGGGCCGGCCATCGCGCCCCGCGCGCCCCACCTCCTGGTAATACCCCTCCACCGACCCCGGCAGCGCCGCGTGAATCACGGTGCGGATGTCCGCTTTGTCGATGCCCATCCCAAACGCGATGGTGGCCACGACGACCTGGAGTTCGCCCGCCAGAAAGCTGCGCTGCACCCGCTCCCGCACCGCCGGCTCCAGCCCCGCGTGGTACGCAGCCGACGGAAAGCGCGCGTTCAGCTCGACGGCCAGTTCATCGGCCGCCTTGCGCGATGGCGCATACACAATCGCCGGCCGCCTGTCCGCAGCCTCCAGATGCTCCTGGATAAACTCGTTCCGCCGCGGCTTCGACAACTCCACAATTTCCAGCGCTAAATTGTCCCGGCGGAATCCATGCACGAACAGCGCCGGCTCCTGGAGCCGCAGTTGCGTGACAATGTCCTGCTGCACCCGCGGCGTGGCCGTCGCCGTCAGCGCGATGATCGGCGCAGGCCGCAACAGCGGCAGCCAGTCGCCCAGGGTCCGGTAGTCCGGACGGAAATCGTGTCCCCAGCCGGAAATGCAGTGGGCCTCGTCCACCGCGATCAGCGACGGCGTCCGCCGCGCCAGCATCTCCGGAAACCCCGGCACCCGCAGCCGCTCCGGCGCGATGAAGAGAAATTGGAGGGTGCCATCCAGATACTCGCGGCAAGCCTGGCGCGCGTCTTCGCGCGACAGCCCGGAGTGGATCCGCGCGGTGCGCAGCCCGTGCGAGGCCAGCCGGGCCGACTGGTCGTCCATGAGGGCGATCAGCGGACTCACCACCAGCGCCGGGCCACCGCGCGCCACCGCCGGCAACTGATAGCAGATGCTCTTGCCTGCGCCCGTCGGCATCACCAGCAGCGCGTCGCGGCCGTCCGCCACCGCGCGGCAAACCGCTTCCTGATTCTCGCGGAATCCGGGAAACCCAAACGTGGTCCTGAGCAGAGCAACGAGATCCATGGCGCTGGTTTCATGGTGACACGCCGGGGAGAGGACAAACAGGTCACCTGGGTCACTGGCGCCGTGACCGCATCCCGGTCATCCGCTCCATGGTAAAAAGACGGACGAAGTTCCTCTGGACGCTCACGGCGGCGTGAACTTCTCTTCGCTGGAGCCGTGTGAGCATGACGACGGGCAGGATTGGTGGTTCGGCTTCGACTGCGGCCACGCCGGGTGAAGCAAGTTACCAAAGCAGGCGCTACTTCCGTAACATGCTCGTTCTCTTTGGTGGGTGTGGAGTTCCCTCCCATGCAGGATCATTAGTATTTGTGGTTATCCTGCTAAGTCCAACCGAGGAGAACTATATGGAACTCAATCGCAGGCAGGTAGCAAAGTCCGCGTTACTTGGAGCCGCTGCCTTGGTAGTCGTCCCGGCCAGCGATCTCTTCACGAAGCGCGTGTTGGGCCAGACCAGCCCGCCAACCTTGGATGCCGCAGTGCTCAGCGCGGCTCAGCAGAAGATAATTCTGCTGGCCAATCAAATACGCACCCAGTCACAGACCGCATCGACGGTGGCGGCTACGGAAACGGCGCTGTCCACTTTGTTCGCCGAGATGAGCAATATCGGCTACAACAGCTACCTGGCGGGTACTTTGCCCGGCGCGGCCACAGCGCTCCAGACCAACGGCGTTAACTGGTCGTTAGTATCGTCTCTCGTCTCGCAGCTTCAGGCCAGCGGTATGGTCGTGACGGAAGACGATGCGTACAACACTTTTGCTCCGGTTCCGGCCGGTGTTCCCGATTTCCTCGCAGACCTGTCCAGCATCGGGGTGAGCGGGATCGAACAGAACCAGGCGACCGGTGTCGGGTCGGTGCCGATTCCTCCTCCTGGGGGCGGATTCAAGATCCAGCAGACCGCCTGGCATCCGCGCCGGCCGCGCGCTCACTTCGAGCGGGTGGCCGCCCGGACGCACTGTGCCGAGCTTGGGATCGAAGCAGGCGTCCTGGGTCTTTTCTCACCGCCTGGGCTTGATCTCGTCTTCGGCGCAGCCGGCGTCATTTGGGCTACCATGGGCGTTCTTGGCCTCTGTTGACCGACACCGGTTAGAATCTCACGAGAGGCAGCGTATGACACTGAACGCCTTACCAGCCGAAATGGACCCCTCCTGGAGAAAGACGGTCACGAGCGGTAGCTGGTCTTCGCGCCACTTTCTCCTGGCCGTCTGCTTCAACCTCCTCAACCTGATCTCACTGGCGAATGTCTGGAAGCTGTACCATCTCGACCCGCGAGTGGACAGGTACCTGGACCTTTTCCTGCTTCTCATGGTCTGGTTCCTGGCGATGCTCGGCTACTTCGCCCTGCATCTCTACCGGGCCGTGAAGGGACAGATCACGAATGACGCGACTGACGCGGCCAGCGAAACGCTGCTGCGGGTCGGCTTCATCGGATACCGCCTCTACCTTTTTGCCCTGGCAACTTTCTTCTTGGTGCTGGGTGCTATCGGCCTTGCACACTCGTAGCTTTTGCGGTCTGTATCGCTGCGTTGCAGTAAAAGCGGAAACCCCCGGCTGGCATGGCCGGGGGGTTCCGATAAAGCAGGAGGCTCCTAATGTCAATCACGACGTTCTTTGAGAAACAGGCTCGGCAGGCAGCGCAGCCTGGCAGACGTTCCCGTTCAGCATTGATTATGGCGGTAGGACTCGCGCTGGTGATTGCGCTGGTGCTGACGAGGAACGGCGGATGGGAAAACGTGCGATTCGTTTGGCTCATCGGCGGCTACGCCGGACTGATCGGGGCGGCTAACCTGGTTCGGAGTACCACTGCACGGTGGATTCTGAGTGCTCTTGCGTTCGCCGCTTCGCTCTTCCTGGTTTACGCGATCTATCACATGGCGGCCTGACCGCTGACTGCGTTGTAGCAAAGGAGACCGATCTCAGCGGGTTTGAGCGGCATCGTCATTTCCGTAACCCCTACAAAAAACCATTGTCAATCCTTACGTAAGTAACCCCGCTCCATAACTCCTTTTCCTGCCGCGTTCCTTGCCCCAAATTCACCTAAGATATTTGGCGGGCTGACTCGCCCAATTTGGTATTCTGAACTTAGAGTGGAAAAAGAAGAAAGCCCGCCTGCGCGGGCTTTTTCCTTTGGTCGGAGGTCTCGTGCAACAGCATCGCCATCTGGTGCGCCCAGTCCGAAGCCGGGGGGAGCTACACCTTATCCCCTGCACCCTGGACGCTGGTTTTCCACACCCGTTAACCAGTCCGACAATCGGTTGTCGAAGTTGTCAACATCGCTAAACTCAATGCAATCAATGTCAAAAAGTTGTCGGCCGTCATGGGGGGCACCCCCCTGTTGACAAACAGCTAATTAAGTCCGGGGCTGCTACCGTCGCGGCACCTTCACCACGAAATGGCCGCCGCGCACCGAGGCTAATTCGCGGTCGCCGGCCACGACTGCGGCCGGGAGAGGCTTACCGCCCAGCGCATTCGGCGCCGCCGGATTCGACCACACCGCGCCCACTTCCACCTGCTTCGGCGTCTGCGCTACCAGGTTATCGTTCCTGCGGCGCTGCTCGTCCACGTAAGCCTCGACCACACGGGCCGCTACCGGCGCGGAGTAGGCGCCCCATCCGCCGTGCTCCCACAGGACCACGACGACGATGTCAGGATTGCGGCGTGGCGCGATGCCGACAAACCAGGAGTCCGCGCGCTGGTTGCCGGACCCCAGGCTCTGCGCGCCGGCGCTGTGGCTTACCACTTCCGCCGTGCCGGTCTTGCCGCCGAAGTCGATGCCGCTGAGGCGCGCCGCCACCGCCGTGCCGCCGGGCCCGTTGATGGTGTTGAACATGGCGTCGGTGATGGTCTCCCAATTCGCCGGGGTCAGCGGGATCGTCTTGTCGCCGGAGCCGGGATAATTCTCCTGGATGTACTGGCGCATCTCGGCATTCAGCTCGCTGGGGAAGACCACGTGCGGGCGCTTGAGCGCGCCGCCCGACGCGATGCCGGCAATGGCGCGCGCCAGCTGGATGGGCGTGACCGCAACCGCGCCCTGGCCGATGCCCACCGAAGGCGTCTCGCCCGCATACCACTTCTGGTGCTGCGTCTGCAGCTTCCATTCGGTCGAAGGCATGATGCCGGATGCTTCGTTCGGCAGATCGATGCCGGTCTTCATGCCGATGCCGACCGAATGCGCGTACTTCGCGATGGTGTCGATGCCCAGCTTGCTGGCCAGGACGTAGAAGTAGCTGTCGCAGGACCAGGGAATCGCGTTCTGGATATCCACCTCGCCGTGGTGGCGATCGCAGGCGAAGAAGTGGCCGTAGAGCGTGACGCCGCCCTGGCAATCCACGTCCAGCGTCTGCGCGACGTTCTCCTGCAATCCGGCCAGCGACATGATGATCTTGAAGGTCGAGCCCGGCGCCAGTTGCGCCTGGATGGCCTTGTTCATCAGCGGGTGTTCCGGATTCTCGACCAGCTGCGCCCAGTCGTTGCGGCTGATGTGCACCGAAAACTCATTGGGGTCGAACGCGGGCCGGCTGACCATGGCCAGGATCTCGCCGGTGTGCGGATCCATCGCGATCACCGCGCCCTGGCGATCGCCCAGCGCATCTTCGGCCGCTTTCTGCAGGTCGAGATCGATGGTGAGGCGCAGGCTCTGCCCCGGCGTGGCCGGCTCAATGCCCAGCCGTCCTACTTCGCGGCCGTGGCTGTCCACGGCGATATCCTGGGAGCCGTCCACGCCGCGCAGCATGGTGTCGTACGAGGCTTCCACGCCGGACTCGCCCACGACGTCGCCCGGCTGATACCACGCGTACCGGGGGTCGTTTTCGAGCATCTGCTCGCTCACTTCGCCGACGTAGCCGATCAGATTCGCGGCGAATCCTCCGCTGGGATAGAGCCGGCGATCTTCGCGAATGGTATCCAGCTCCGGCAGCTCATTCTTGTGCGCCTCGATGAACTCTTCCTCGTCCGGCGTGATGTCCTGTTTGAGCGGCAGAGGCTCGTAGTGCGGAGCGTAGCGGTACTTGCGCAGGATCGCCTGGATCTGGTCGACCGACATGTTCAGGCCGCGCGCGATCAGCGGCAAGTCCGGCGTGATGTCGTGCCCCTGCTCGCGCACCAGAAAGCAGGAAACCGAGGTGTAATTGTCGACCATCAGCCGCCCGTAGCGGTCGAGGATCTTGCCGCGCGGCGCAAGAATCGGCACCTTGCGAATGCGGTTGGCTTCCGCCAGCGCGTGATAGTTCTGCCCGCCCACCACCTGGAGCCGCCACAGCCCAAAGACAAGCGTCGCCAGCACCGCCGCAATCACGTACTGGACGGCGGCAAGGCGGACCGACGGCAATTTTTCTTCGCGATTCAGCACGCTGGTGCAGCTCCGGACCCGCGTCGTGCCAGGCGGGCATGTGTCGAACGAGTGGGCTGGCAACAGGATACCGCGATTCGGAAAGCCCCCGCTGCTGCCCTTTTCGGTTGAACACTCTGCCGCGGAAGGGGTACAACGAGTGCATGCCGAAAACCAGGATCGATTCGGCGAAGCGCGGCGGCCGCCGCCCAGCCAGCACTGGCAACGAATCGAAAAGCGAGTTTCTCCCTCCCCGTCCTATCAGCCTGCGCACCCTCGGCGATTATCTGGATCTTTCGCCGGCAACGATCTCTCTGGTGCTCAACAACGCTCCGGGCGTCCGCTCCATTCCTCCGGAAACGCGCGAGCGCGTGATCGCCGCGGCTAAGAAGTTCGATTACCGCCCCAGCTTCTTCGCCCGGTCGCTGCGGCGCCGCCAAAGCTTTTCCATTGGCGTCCTGGTCCCGGAACTGAGCGACGGCTACTCGACGCTGGTGATGAACGGCATCGAGGAAGTGCTGATGGAAGAAGGCTATTTCTACCTGACTGCGAGCCATCGCCGCAAAGCCGACCTGATCGAGGAGTATCCGGGCCTGCTGATGGAGCGGTCGGTGGAGGGCTTTGTCGCCATCGATACAGCGCTGCAGCACAGCCTGCCGCTGCCCGTGGTATCCGTGGCAGGGCACAAGCCGCTGCCGGGAGTCACGCGCATTGTGCTGGACCATCGCCGCGCCGCGGAACTGACGCTGCGACATTTGTACCAACTGGGACACCGGCACATCGCTTTCATGCGCGGCCAGCCCTTCAGTTCCGACTCGGACGACCGCTGGCGCAGCCTGATGGCCGTGGCCAGGGAGCTGAACCTGACGGTGCGTCCCGAACTGGTCGTGCAGCTGGAGCAGAATCTTTCCTCGCCTGAACTCGGCTATCCCGTAGCCGCGTGGCTGCTCGGCCAAAAGTGCCCCTTCACCGCGGTTGTTTCCTATAACGACATTGCCGCCATTGGAGCGATTCGTTCGTTTCGCGACCATGGCCTGCGCGTGCCGGAGGACGTTTCCGTCATCGGCTTCGACGATATTCAGGCCGCCGCATTTCACACGCCCAGCCTGACCACCATCCGCCAGCCCCTCAACAGCATGGGCAATACCGCGGCGCGTATCCTGCTGGGCCGTATCCGCAGCAGGAAGGATTACCCCGAAGAAGTGCCCATCGTTCCGGAACTGGTGGTGCGCGAATCGACGATGCCGCCCGCGCCGGCAAAAACCCGCAAAAAATAGCTCCCTGAGTGGCGATACAATCGCCTGGCGATGCTCCCTGCGCGTTCCCGCCAACCCCGATTCGCGTTGCTCTGCTTCGGTTTCATCGTCTGCGGAATCGTGACCGTTCTGCCCGGGCCGTTGCTGCCTTTGCTCGCCGCGCGCTGGCACCTGCGCGATGTGCAGTCAGGCACCTTCTTCGCCGTGCAGTTCGCCGCTGCGACGGTCGCCGCGATCCTCTCGCCGTGGCGGCTGCGCCGCAGCCTGCCGCTCGGGTTCGGCCTGATGGCGGCCGCCGTCGGGCTGCTGACGCTCGCTCTCGGAAACGTCTCTGTGACCACGGGCCATGCGCTGGCCCTCGCGGCGTTCGGCCTGCTCGGCTTCGGCATCGGTCTATCCGTCACGGCGACGAACCTGACTGTCGCCCTCAGCGCTGGGCCGGGTTCCCGCGCCAGCCGCCTTTCCGTCGTGAATCTTTGGTGGGGAATCGGCGCGGTCGTCTGCCCGTGGCTGATTGCCGCCGCCGAGCGCACGGGCCGGCTGCGCCTGCTGCTGCCCATGATCGCGCTCGCTGCCGCAGCCACGTTTGCCGCTCTGGCGCCGCTGCTGTTCCGGGACGCGCGCGCCCCCGAAGCTCCGAAGCCGCGAACCTCAACGTCGCAATCCGGAACCCTCATCTTTTTTGCGGTATTTCTTTTTCTCTACGTCGGCGTGGAGAACGCCGTCGGCGGCTGGATCGCCACCTACGCTCATCGCTTCAGCGGCATGACGCTGGCCGCAGCGAGCCTGACCGTGGCCGTCTACTGGCTGGCGCTGCTCACCGGCCGCGGACTGGGTTCGCTGGCGTTGCGCCCGCTGTCGGACCGCGCGGTTTTGCTCACAAGCCTGGTGGTGGCGCTGGCCGCGGTCGCCCTGCTCATCCTGCCGCACAAGCCCGCGGTGGTGCTGGCCGCGGTCGCGCTGGCCGGCGCCGGCTTCGGTCCGGTGTTTCCTTTGGGAGTTTCCAGAATGCTGGCGCGGGTGAGCGATCACCGCCCCACGGGCTGGGTTTTTGCCATGTGCGCCGGCGGCGGAGCCGTGCTTCCCTGGCTCACCGGCCTGGTCTCCACCGGTGCCGGCTCGCTGCGCGTCGGATTTGCGATCCCCGTCGCGGCGCTGGCGGTGATTCTGGCGCTGGCCCTCAGCGAGAACGCCGCGTTGGGCAAGTCCGCGTCCGCGGTTGCCAGCAAAGGGTTTGAGGCGCAGAGAACTACAGCTTCTCGTAGAAATCGCAGGCCGAGCAGGAGATGTAGACCCCGCCGGGAATCCCGCGCTCGCGGTCCTTCACGCGCTTCACGATGCGGGTCGGCTTGGAGCACTTCGGGCAGTCGGTGCTCTTGGTGGTGTCCATCATCTTCTTGCGGTCGGCGGTCTTGGCAATCTTCGCCATGGCGGTGCTCCTGAAATCTTGTTTTGGCGCGTTCGTGGGTCACGCGCGCAGCGTACAGGCTTCGCGAAAATTCGCCTGAACTGTGCAGGGACTTGTGCGGGAAGCCGCTCCGGCTGGGCCAGAGCACGCTACCTACAGATTTTACATGACCCTGCGGGCGGGACCCACCTGCCCTGGGTGATAAAAGTCACTGATCCCGGGTCTCCGGCCCGTTAGCTTCGACTCAGGAGAAGCGGAATGAGCACCCAGGTTCTTTCCACCCCGGCCCCGCCCACCAGGAAGCCCGTCATCCGCCGTTCCGCGCGGGATCGCTCGCAGAGGATTCGGCGCGCGGCTCAATGGATCTTTGTCGCGCTGAATGCCTGGATCGGCATCCAGTTTTATTTCTGGGTTCGCTGGTTCGAGCGTGGCGGCGCCGGCTGGCACGTCGCGCGGCCCGTCGGCGTCGAAGGCTGGCTGCCGATTGCCGGCCTGATGAACCTGAAGTACTTCCTGCTCACCGGCCACGTTCCACCCATCCATCCCGCGGCGATGTTTCTGCTGATCGCGTTCCTGCTGATGAGCGTGCTCGCCAAGAAGGCTTTCTGCGCCTGGCTTTGCCCGGTCGGCACGATCTCGGAATGGCTGTGGAAGCTGGGCCGCAAGGTCTTCGGCCGCAACCTTCGCCCGCCGCGCTGGCTCGACCTTTCGCTGCGCGGGCTCAAATACCTGCTGCTCGGCTTCTTCGTGTACATCATCGCCAGCATGTCGGCGGAAGCGCTGGCCGGCTTCATGCTCTCGCCCTACGGCATGGTGGCCGACGTGAAGATGCTGAACTTCTTCCGCACGCTGACGCTCACCGGCGTCATCGTGCTCGGCGTGCTGGCGCTGCTCTCCATGCTGGTTGAGAACTTCTGGTGCCGCTATCTGTGTCCGTACGGTGCGCTGATGGGACTGGTTTCGCTGCTCAGTCCGCTGAAAATCCGGCGCGATCCGGACGCCTGCATCGACTGCGGCAAGTGCGCGCGGGCCTGCCCGTCGCATCTGGCCGTCGACAAGCTGGTGCAGATCCGGTCGGTCGAGTGCAGCGCCTGCATGGCCTGCGTGGCGGCCTGCCCGGTGGAGCACGGATTGCAGTTCGCGGCGCTTCCCCGCAAATCGGCTTCCGTCGCCGAGCGCTGGCGCGATCGCATCGCCGGCCCACGCGTGGTGGCCGCGATGTTGGCGGTTCTCTTCCTCGGGATGGTCGTCGTCGCCCGCGCCACCGGCCACTGGCGGATGCACCTGCCCCAGGACATCTACATGCAGCTGGTTCCCAACGCCAACCAGGTCGGTCATCCGGGGATGTCCGGCCCAGATTCGACGATGGAGGGGGTTCACTAGTCGGGAATCAGCAGTCAGTAGCCGGTAGCCAGTAGCCGGTAGCCGGTAGCCGGTAGCCGGTAGTCAGACAGCATCCGGGCTGCTCCGGCTCGACGGCTATGATTTTCTAAGTGAACCCAATCGCACAACCACGGTCTGAAACCGCACCTCGGCGAGGGCTTCTCCGTTCCCCGCGTCTCTGGTCCGCGGTGCGATGGGCCGTTATTGTGCTGGCGGGCTTGTGGCTGGCGGCGGCGCTCATGCTCGTTGCGTTTCGGTGGATCAATCCGCCGACCACCGCGGTCCACGCGGAGCGGCGGATGCAGGCGTGGATGCGCGGCAAGCCGTATCGGGAGCGGTACGAGTACGTCCCGCTGAGCCGGATTTCGCCGAATCTGCAGCACGCGGTCATCGCGGCGGAAGACGCGCGCTTCTACCAGCACCACGGCTTCGACTGGCATCAGATCCGCCTCGATGCGGACGAGGATATGGATGGCGGCCGCCTGCGCGGCGCGTCCACGCTGGATCAGCAACTGGTGAAGAATCTCTTCTTCGGCACGGGGCGATCCATCCTGCGCAAGGCCGCGGAAGCTTCGCTGGTCCCGGTCGCCGAAGTGGTCCTGGGCAAGCGGCGCATTCTGGAGCTTTACCTGAACGAGGTGGAGTGGGGACCGGGCGTCTACGGGGCGGAGGCGGCGTGCCGCTATGACTACCAGACCTCGGCTCGGTCCATCGACCGCGATGACGCCGCGCGGCTGGCGGCGATCCTGCCGGATCCGCTGCGGTGGCATCCGCAGAGAATGGACCGCTACAGCGCCATCATCGAAGGGCGCATGACGCAGGTGGGGTGGTGATTCTCAGAGCGCAGAGCTCAGGGCATACAGTTTCGGCTCGTCGCCCACCCTGTCGCAAACAACGCGACCAGGGTGGGGCACCGAGTGGGCACCCGACAGGTGGGGGCGCCCGGGGCGATGGGTGATCGGGGGAATTACAGCTCCGGCTCGGCCTGGAGGTCAAGATCTTCGAAGCGGCGCAGCTTGTAGATGGCGATGGAGACGATCCAGCTGAGGGCGAACAGCGCGACGATGCAGTAGCCGAGCATGCCGAAATTCTCGTTGAGGCGAACGACGAGGCCCCAGAAGATTCCCTGGAGATGGAACTGGCCGCCGAGCAGACCGAGCGCTTCCACGCCGCCGACGGCCAACGCCACCACAACCGAGACCGACGTGATTGTCAGGTTGTAGTAGAGCTTCCGGATCGGCTTGATGTAGGCCCAGCCGTACGCGCCGAGCATCAGGATGTTGTCCGTCGTATCGATGAGCGACATGCCGGCGGCGAAGAGCACGGGAAAAACGAGCACCGACCAGAGCGACAGGCCGCGCGAAGCTTCCGCGGCGGAGATGCCGAGCAGGCCGATTTCGGTCGCCGTGTCGAATCCGAGACCGAAGAGCACGCCCAGCGGATACATGTGCCAGCTGCGGCGGATAAGCCTAAAGATGGGCCGGAAGATGCGAGCCAGAAATCCGCGATTGGCGAGGAGCAGATCGAAGTCCTCGTCGACATAGGGCTCGCCGCGGCGGACGCGCGCGAAGGTCTGGTAGATGGAACGCAGGATGACGATGTTCACCAGCGCAATCGCCAGCAGGAAGAACGACGAGACGAGCGTCCCGATTACTCCTCCGATGGTGCGGACGTGAACGAAATGCTGCTGGAGTCCGAGCGCGGCGGCGGCGATGGCCAGCGATCCCAGAACCACAATCGTGGAGTGGCCGAGTGAAAACATGAAGCCGACCGCGACCGGGCGCTTGCCTTCCTGCATCAGCTTGCGCGTGACGTTATCGATGGCGGCGATGTGATCGGCGTCGACAGCGTGGCGGAGCCCGAAACTGTACGCGAGGAATGCTGTGCCCAGCAGGACGGGAAAGCGATGGAAGGCCACGACAGCCCACAACCACGCCCCCGCGTTGAACAAGAGCAGGATGCCGTAGATGCCGGCGACTTTGCTTCGCATGTGATCGGCGCGGTCGCTGAACAGCTGTTGAAGCGCGGATGGCATCGCTGGGTTCCTGGAACGGCGGGCATCGGCACACTTGCGCCGTTGCACCAATTCTAGCTGCGCTCTGCACGGGCGATGTGACGCATCTCACCGGCAGCGGCCAGAGCCACTGCCGGCGTTTGCGGAATGCGGCACGGGCGGGAAAGAATGGGAAAGTCGCACCGGGCCCAAATTCGCGGAGGAGACAACAGATGCAACTGGGAATGATCGGACTGGGCAGGATGGGCTCGTTTATGGTGCAGCGGCTGCTGAAGGCGGGTCACGAATGCGTGGTGTATGACGCGCACGCCGAGGCGATGCAGCCGCTGGCGGCGAAAGGCGCCACGACGTCGCAGAGCCTGGAGGATTTCGCGAAGAAGCTGAAGGCGCCGCGAGCCATCTGGCTGATGGTCCCGGCGGCTGTGGTCGATTCGGTGCTGGCTTCCCTGACGAAAGTGCTCGCGGCGGGAGACATCGTGATCGACGGCGGCAATTCGTATTACCACGACGACATTCGGCGCGCGAGCGAGCTGAAGACGAAGGGCATTCATTACGTGGATTGCGGAACCAGCGGCGGCGTGTGGGGAATGGACCGCGGCTATTGCCTGATGATCGGCGGCGAAGAAGACGTGGTGCAGCACCTGGACCCGATCTTCAAATCGCTGGCGCCGGGGGTGAGCGCCGCGCCGCGGACGCCGAAGCGCACCGGCGATCCTTCCACTGCGGAGAATGGCTACCTGCGGTGCGGGCCCAACGGCGCGGGACACTTTGTGAAGATGGTCCACAACGGGATCGAGTACGGGATGATGGCCGCCATCGCCGAGGGGATGAACATCATCCACTGCGCCAACGTGGGGAAGACGAAGCAGGAGGCCGACGCGGAGACGACGCCGCTGCGGCATCCCGAGCTGTACCAGTACGACATCGACCTGGCGCAGGTCGCCGAGGTCTGGCGGCGCGGCAGCGTGATCGGATCGTGGCTGCTGGACCTGACCGCCGCGGCACTGGCTGAGAACCCGCAGCTTTCGGATTTTGAGGGGCGCGTTTCCGACTCCGGCGAAGGACGCTGGACCGTGCAGGCCGCAATCGACGAAGGCATAGCAACTCCGGTGATCAGTGCGGCTCTATTCGCGCGCTTTGCCTCGCGCGGCGCGGAGGAATACGCCGATCGCCTGCTGTCAGCGATGCGGTATCAGTTTGGGGGGCACAAGGAAAAGAGTAGCTAGTGGTCAGGGGTAAAGCGGCTGGGGGTGAGACGGCTAGCTGGTAGCTGCCAGCGGCCAGCTTCCAGCTAACCCGCGCGGGCGCCGATGGCGACAAGGGTGAGGCACTCCGCGCGGGCGGGCCGGGGCGAAGCAGTTAGTATGAACAGGATGAGGCCTTCCCTGCCCGATCGGGCGACCTTCCTGCGATTGGCGCGCACGCACACGCTGGTTCCGCTGTACCGGACGCTGACGGCGGACCTGGAGACGCCGGTCTCGGCGTTTTTGCGGGTGGCGGCGGCGGAGCCGGAGTGCTTCCTGCTGGAATCGGTGGAAGGCGGCGAGCGGCTGGGGCGCTACACCTACATCGGGATTCGGCCGAGCCGGCGCATCGTCTCGCACGGGCGCGAGATCGAGATCACGGAAAACGGGAAGACGCAGCAACTGACGGGCGATGTGTTTGCGCTGCTGCGGGATGCGCTCGGCGGGCATACTCCGGCGCGGATTGCGGGGCTGCCGCCGTTCACGGCCGGGGCGGTCGGTTTTCTTTCCTACGATGTCGTCCGGCAAATTGAGCGGCTGCCGGTGCGCGCGCAGGATGACCTGGGCATGCCGGATGCGTGCCTGATGTTCTTCGACGAGGTGCTGGCCTTCGACCACGTGAAGAAGGAGATCCTGCTGGTAGTGACGGCCGATCTGCGCCGGCATAAGCCGCAGGCGGCCTACGCCGATGCGGTGAAGCGGCTGAATCGGCTGGAGCGGCGCCTCGGGCATCCGTTGCCCAAACCGGCGACGCGGCGATCCGCGGGCAAGGTGCGGCTGGCTTCGCGCACGAAGAAGGCCGCCTTTGTGAAGGCCGTCGAACGGGCAAAGGAGTACATCGCGGCCGGCGATATTTTTCAGGTGGTGCTGTCGCAGCGGCTCGATCTGGAATTGGGAGTCGATCCTTTCTCGGTGTACCGCGCGCTGCGCATCGTGAACCCGTCGCCGTACATGTATTTCCTGCGCTTCGGGCGGAAGAAGCCGGGGGCGAAGCCGGCGAAAGAGGAGACCACGCACATTGTGGGTTCGTCGCCGGAGCTGCTGGTGCGCGTGGAGGGCCGGAAGGTGGAGTACCGGCCGATCGCCGGAACGCGGCCGCGCGGCACGACCGAGAGGGCCGACCTCGCAGCCGAGCAGGAGATGCTGACCGATGAGAAAGAGCGCGCGGAACACGTGATGCTCGTGGATCTGGGGCGAAATGACGTGGGCCGGGTGAGCGATTACGGCTCCGTGAAGGTCACGGACCTGATGTTCGTTGAGCGGTACTCGCACGTGATGCACCTGGTGAGCGCCATTGAGGGGCGGCTGAAGCCGGAGCTCAGCGCCGTGGATGCGCTGCGGTCGTGCTTCCCGGCTGGAACGCTGAGCGGGGCGCCGAAGATTCGGGCCATGGAGATCATTGAGGAGCTGGAGCCGACGCGGCGGGGGATTTACGGAGGGTCCGTGCTCTTCGCTGATTACTCTGGTAACCTGACCTCGTGCATTGCCATCCGGACTCTGCTGGTGGAAGGCAGGCAGGGGTACGTTCAGGCGGGAGCCGGAATTGTGGCGGATTCGGTGCCGGAGAAGGAATACGAGGAGAGCCTGAACAAGGCGCGAGCGGTGGTCCGGGCGATTGAGCGAGCCCGGGGGGTGTAGCGTCTATTTTTTTTGGTTCCCATCGGTTCCTCGCAGGGATTAAAGTAAGGCCGCTGCCCCCTTTGAGTGCGACCGAGGCGGCGGAGAAATCCCCAATTTCAGACAACCTTTTCCCGAGACGGAGGCATCTACCCATTGCTCCGTTTCATCACCATTTCCAGGGTTCGCTTTCCCCTTGGGCGGATTCCGGAAGAGGAATTCAGCGCGAAATCGACGCAGGAGACCATAATGGCCACCGCAGTTCAACCCACCCCAAAATCCAAAGGCAGCCCAAAAAACCAGGCCGAGAGCAATGGTAAAGGCCCTGGGGGTTCGGCGCCGGATTACCTGACAGTGATTCTGCAGGGTCTGCAGAGCATGAAGGATGGTGACTTCAGCGCGCGCCTGCCGGTGGAATGGACAGGGCTGGCGGGCAAAATTGCCGACCAGTTCAATGACATCGTCGCCGCCAACGAACAGATGGCGCGGGAACTGCAGCGCGTGGGCCAGGCGGTGGGCAAGGAGGGCAAGAGCCGCGAGCGTATCCGCGTGCTGCCCCGCCACCGGGGCTCCTGGGGCGACATGGAAACCTCGGTGAACACGCTGATTGAGGACCTGATGCGGCCGACGACCGAGGTCACGCGCGCGATTGCCGCCGTGGCCCAGGGGAACCTGACGCAGACGGTGCGGCTGGACGTGGACGGACGACCGCTGCAGGGCGAGTTTTTGCGCTCCGCCAACATCGTGAACACGATGATTCAGCAGCTCGGCGTCTTCACCGCCGAAGTGACGCGCGTAGCCCGCGAGGTGGGTACGGAAGGCAAGCTGGGCGGCCAGGCGAACGTGCCGGGCGTGGCCGGAACCTGGAAAGAGCTGACGGACAGCGTGAACGCCATGGCCTCCAACCTGACCGGCCAGGTGCGTAACATCGCCGAAGTGACGACGGCTGTGGCCAGCGGCGACCTTTCCCGCAAGATCACGGTGGACGTGCGCGGCGAGATTCTGCAGCTGAAGGAAGCCATCAACACGATGGTGGATCAGCTGCGCTCGTTCGCTTCAGAAGTGACACGCGTGGCCCGCGAGGTGGGTACGGAAGGCAAGCTCGGCGGCCAGGCGGTGGTGCCGGGCGTGGCCGGAACCTGGAAGGACCTGACGGACAGCGTGAACGCCATGGCCGGCAACCTGACGGCCCAGGTGAGAAACATCGCCGAAGTGACGACGGCCGTGGCCCGCGGCGACTTGTCCCGCAAGATCACGGTGGACGTGCGCGGCGAAATTCTGCAGCTCAAGGACACCATCAACACCATGGTGGACCAGCTGAACGCGTTCGCCGGCGAAGTGACGCGCGTGGCCCGCGAAGTGGGCACGGAAGGCAAGCTGGGAGGCCAGGCCAACGTGCCCGGCGTCGCCGGCACCTGGAAGGACCTGACCGACAACGTCAACTTTATGGCCTCGAACCTGACGGGCCAGGTGCGAAACATCGCCGAGGTGGCCACGGCCATCGCCAGCGGCGACCTTTCCCGCAAGATCACGGTGGACGTGCGCGGCGAAATCCTGCAGCTGAAGGAAACGCTGAACACGATGGTGGATCAGCTGCGGTCGTTCGCGGCCGAAGTGACTCGCGTGGCCCGTGAAGTGGGTACCGAAGGCAAGCTGGGCGGCCAGGCGAACGTGCCCGGCGTCGCCGGAACCTGGAAGGACCTCACCGACAACGTAAACTCCATGGCCGGCAACCTGACCGGCCAGGTACGTAACATCGCCGAAGTGACGACGGCCGTGGCCCGCGGCGACTTGTCCCGCAAGATCACGGTGGACGTGAAGGGCGAAATTCTGGAACTGAAGAACACTATCAACACGATGGTGGACCAGCTGAACGCGTTCGCCGCCGAAGTGACGCGCGTGGCCCGCGAAGTGGGTACCGAAGGCAAGCTGGGCGGCCAGGCCATGGTGCCCGGCGTGGCCGGAACCTGGAAAGACCTTACGGATTCGGTCAACTTCATGGCCGCCAACCTCACCGGCCAGGTGCGCAACATCGCCGAAGTGGCCACGGCCGTGGCCCGCGGCGACCTGTCGCGCAAGGTCACGGTGGACGTGAAAGGCGAAATTCTCGAGCTGAAGGACACCATCAACACGATGGTGGACCAGCTGAACGCGTTCGCCGGCGAAGTAACCCGCGTGGCCCGCGAAGTGGGTACGGAAGGCAAACTGGGCGGCCAGGCGCAGGTGGCCGGCGTCGGCGGTATCTGGAAAGACCTGACCGACAACGTGAACTCCATGGCCTCGAACCTGACCGGCCAGGTGCGTAACATCGCCGAGGTGGCCACGGCCATCGCGAACGGCGACCTTTCCCGCAAGATCACCGTGGACGTGAGCGGCGAAATTCTGCGGCTGAAGGAAACCATCAACACCATGGTGGACCAGCTGAACCGCTTCGCCGGCGAGGTGACCCGCGTGGCCCGCGAAGTGGGTACGGAAGGGCGGCTGGGCGGCCAGGCGAACGTGCCCGGCGTGGCCGGAACCTGGAAGGACCTCACCGACAACGTGAACTCCATGGCCTCGAACCTCACGGCGCAGGTCCGAAACATCGCCGAAGTCACCACCGCTGTGGCCCGCGGCGACCTCTCACGCAAGATCGCCGTGGACGTGAAGGGCGAAATTCTCGAGCTGAAGAACACCATCAACACGATGGTGGACCAGCTGAACGCCTTCGCCGCCGAAGTGACGCGCGTGGCCCGCGAAGTGGGTACGGAAGGCAAGCTGGGCGGCCAGGCCGCGGTGCCGGGCGTGGCCGGTACCTGGAAGGACCTCACCGATAACGTGAACGTGATGGCCGCCAACCTGACCGAGCAGGTACGCGGCATTGTGAAGGTGGTCACCGCCGTCGCCAACGGCGACCTGAAGCAAAAGCTGACGGTGAACGCGAAGGGCGAAGTCGCGGCGCTGGCGGAAACCATCAACAACATGACCGGCACGCTGGCGACCTTTGCCGATCAGGTGACCACGGTGGCCCGCGAAGTGGGCGTGGAAGGACGGCTGGGCGGCCAGGCGAACGTGCCCGGCGCGGCCGGTACGTGGAAGGATCTGACCGGTAACGTCAACCTGCTGGCCGATAACCTGACCAACCAGGTGCGCGCCATCGCCGAAGTGGCGACGGCCGTGACCAAGGGCGATCTGACCCGTTCGATTCAGGTGGAAGCCCGCGGCGAAGTGGCCGAGCTGAAAGACAACATCAACACGATGATCGACAACCTGCGCCTGACGACGGACCGCAACACCGAGCAGGACTGGCTGAAGACGAACCTGGCACGGTTCACGGGCATGCTGCAGGGGCAGCGCGACCTGTCGACGGTAGGACGCATGCTGCTCTCCGAGCTGGTGCCGCTGGTGAACGCGCAACAGGGCGTCATTTACCAGACGGAAAGCGATGACTCCCGCATGCTGGTGCTGCTGTCCGCCTTCGCGAATACGAAGGACGGCTATCAGCCGGAGATCGGCGTGGGTGAGGGGCTGATCGGGCAGTGCGCGGCAGAGAAGCGGCGCATGCTGATCACGGACCTGCCGAAGTCGGCGGTGCCCATCCGCTCCGGCCTCTTCCAGGCGGTGCCGCGCAATGTGATCGTGCTGCCGATTCTGTTTGAGGACCGGGTGAAAGCGGTCATCGAGCTGGCCAGCCTGAGCGCGTTTACCGCCTCGCACCTGGCCTTCCTCGAGCAACTGACCGCCTCCATCGGCATCGTGCTCAACTCGATTGAAGCGACGATGCAGACCGAGGCGCTGCTGAAGCAGTCGCAGCAGCTGGCGACGGAATTGCAGTCCCAGCAGAAGGAGCTGCAACAGACCAACGAGCAGCTGGCGCAGAAAGCGCAACAGCTCGCCGAGCAGAACTCCGAAGTGGAACGCAAGAACCAGGAAATCGAGCAGGCACGCCGCGCGCTGGAAGAAAAGGCTCGCGAGCTGGCGCTGACTTCCAAGTACAAGTCGGAATTCCTGGCCAACATGTCGCACGAGCTGCGCACGCCGCTGAACAGCATTCTGGTGCTGGGCCAGCAGCTGGCGGAGAATCCCGACGGCAACCTGAACGGGCGGCAGGTGGAATTCGCTCGCACCATTCACGGCGCGGGAACGGACCTGCTGAACCTGATCAGCGACATTCTGGATCTCTCGAAGATCGAGTCGGGCACCGTTTCGGTCGAGCCGGAAGAGCTGTTCTTCGGCAGCCTGCTGGAAGCGGTCTCGCGGCCGTTCCGGCACGAGGCGGAGAATCGGAAGCTGTTCTTCGAGGTCAAGGGCGATCCAAAACTGGGCCGCAGCCTGGTCACCGATCCGCGACGCCTGCAGCAGGTGCTCAAGAACCTGTTGTCGAACGCCTTCAAGTTCACGGAGCAGGGCGGCGTCCGGCTCACGGTCTCCAGCGCCGCGTCGGGATGGAGTCCGGACCACCCACTCCTTTCGGGCGCCGGATCGGTGGTCGCCTTCGAGGTGTCGGATACCGGCATCGGGATTCCGCCGGAGAAGCAACGCATCATCTTCGAAGCCTTCCAGCAGGCGGATGCGGGAACCAGCCGCAAGTACGGAGGCACCGGGCTGGGTCTGGCCATCAGCCGCGAACTGGCCAACCTGCTGGGCGGCGAAATCCAGCTGCGCAGCACACCCGGCAAAGGCAGCAGCTTCACGCTGTATTTGCCGCAAACCTACGTGGGCGCGGCAGCTCCCGTGCTGGGAGAAAAGAGCGCATCCGCTGCGGCGTCTGCGCTGCTGACGATGCCGAGCGCGGTGGTCTCCGATCAGGAAGCCTGGATTGAGGACGACCGGGAGAACATCGCGGAAGCGGATTCGACTCTGCTGGTTGTGGAAGACGATCCGCACTTTGCGCGCGTGATCGCCGACCTGTCGCATGACAAGGGCTTTAAAGTGCTGGCGGCCCGCACCGGCGCGGAGGCGCTGGCGCTGGCGCGCGAATACAGCCCCGCCGCCATCTCTCTGGATGTCTTCCTGCCCGACATGCTGGGCTGGACGGTGCTCAACCATCTGAAGCAGGATCCGCGGACGCGGCACATCCCGGTACAGATGCTGACACTGGACGACGACCGGCGGCACGGCCTGGCGCGCGGCGCCTTTGCGTACGTGACCAAGCCGGCCTCCACCGAGGACCTGGAGGCGGCACTCACGCGCATCCGCGAATACTCGCAGCCTCGCCGCAAGCGGCTGCTGGTGATCGAAGACAATCCCGCCGAGCAGTTGAGCATTCGCGAGCTGCTGGGGCACGACGATATCGACATCGATACGGTGGATTCCGGCACAACCGCGCTGCAGCAGTTGCAGCAGAACAGCTATGATTGCGCGGTGCTGGATCTGCGGCTGCCGGATATGTCGGGCTTCGAAGTGCTGGAGCAGCTCCGCGACAGCGATCAGCTTCGAGACTTGCCGGTGGTGGTCTTTACCGGGCGTGAGCTGACCCCGGAGGAAGACTCCCGCCTCCACATGCTGGCGCGCAGCGTCGTCGTCAAGGACGTCGAATCGCCGGAGCGCCTGCTGGACGAGACGGCGCTCTTCCTGCACCGGGTGGTGAGCAAACTGCCGGCGGAAAAGCAGCGCATGCTGGACCGCCTGCATCAGTCCGACGAGGCTCTGTTCGGACGTAAGGTGCTGATCGTGGACGACGACGTGCGCAACATCTTCGCTCTGTCCAGCGTGCTGGAGCGGCGCGGCATGTCGGTGCTGACCGCGGGCACGGGCCGCGAAGCGATCGCCACCATCGAGTCGACGCCAGACCTGGCCATCGTGCTGATGGACATCATGATGCCGGAGATGGACGGCTACGAGACGATGCAGGTGATCCGCCAGAACGCTTCGCTGCGGCGGCTGCCCATCATCGCGCTCACCGCCAAGGCCATGAAGGGGGACCGCGAGAAGTGCCTGGAAGCGGGCGCCTCCGAATACCTGGCCAAGCCGGTCAACACGGAACAACTGCTCTCCGCGCTGCGCATGTGGCTGCACAGGTAGGAGATGGACAAGGGCCCGGAGACAATGATGACAGCCGACGAGAAAGTCAACATCCTGATGGTCGACGATCAGCCGGCGAAGCTGCTGAGCTACGAGGTCATCCTCGCCGATCTGGGCGAGAACCTGATCAAAGCCACCTCCGCCCGCGAGGCGCTGAACCTCCTGCTGAAAAACGACATCGCCGTGGTGCTGATGGACGTGAGCATGCCGGATCTGGACGGCTTCGAGCTGGCGGACATGATCCGGGAGCATCCCCGGTTCAACCGCACGGCCATCATCTTCATCTCCGGCGTTCACCTCACCGATACGGACAAGATCAACGGCTACCGCCGCGGCGCGGTGGACTACATTTCGGTCCCCGTGATTCCGGAGGTGCTGCGTGCCAAGATCGGGGTCTTCGTCGAGCTGCATCGCAAAACCCGCCAGCTGGAGCGACTCAACCGCGACCTGGAACAACGGGTGGAGGAGCGGACCGAGGAGTTGCGGCAGAGCGACGCGCGCCACCGCCAGCGCGCTGAGCTGCTTGAGCTCGCCACAGAAGCCATTATCGTCCGCGACCTGGAAGGCGCGATCCGTTACTGGAATGCCGGCGCCGAGGCTCTCTATGGATGGAGCCGCGACGAGGCAGTGGGCCGGAACCTGCACCAGATGCTGGAGACCGTATTCCCTGGGTCCAGGGCGGAAACGGACGCGATCCTGCTGACCACGAAATCCTGGGAAGGCAATTTGATCACGCATACCCGCGACGGGCGGGAAGTAGTGGTGGCCACGCGCAAAGTCGTCAATCGCGAGGGAAATGCAATTCTCGAGATCCAGCGCGACATCACCGCGCAGATGCAGGCGGAAGAAGCGCTGCGCGAGGCCGAGAAGCTGGCGGCTATGGGGCGTGTCGCAGGCATCATCGCGCACGAGATCAACAATCCGCTGGAAGCCATCACCAACGCCTTCTATCTGCTGCGCAATCACCAGTCGCTGGACGAAGAGGCGCGCTACTACGCCTCGCTGGCGGAGCAGGAACTGCAGCGGGTTTCGCACATCACGCGCCAGACGCTCAGCTTCTATCGCGAGTCCAAGCAGTCGATCCCGATTTCGCTTCCCGAGCTTCTGGACAATGTCGTCGAATTGCAGCAGCGGCCCATCATGCTGAGCGGCATTGCCATCGACCGGAAATATGGCTCGAGGGCTCTGGTCCGCGGATTCCCCGGCGAACTGCGCCAGATCTTCCTGAACCTGATCGGCAATGCCATCCAGGCCATGCCCTCCGGGGGCACCCTGCGTCTGCGCGTGCACGATGCGACCGACTGGCATACACAACGCCGGGGCGTCGCTGTGTCCGTCATTGACACCGGCGGCGGCATCCGCGCCGAAGACGCCAAGCGCCTGTTCCAGCCGTTCTTCACCACCAAGGCCGCCAAGGGCACCGGCCTGGGCTTGTGGATCAGCAAGGGCATCGTGCAGAAGTACGAAGGGCGCATTGATTTCCGCAGCTTGCGCACCGCCTCCGCGGCCTGCACCTGTTTCCGGGTCTTCCTGCCGGCGACCGGCGATCTGTCCGGCGAACCCACCCGCGAGCCCGATCCGGTGAATGGAGCCGTTCGGGCGATCGCCTAGCGGAATCGCTTCCCCGAAGGACCGCCTGGAGCGTCAGCCGCCGATGCTCTACACTGCGGACCATGGGACGAGCGCGCCAGTTTGAGACGGCAGTCTTTCGCAAGGTCCGCCGGGACCCGCCACAAGGCTTCGTGCACCGCGCCGCGTTCTGGCTGCTGATCGCCTATCTGGTGCTGGCCGTGCTGGGATTCCTGCCGGGCAGCGCGGGAGCGGCGCTTCGCGGGTTCGCGGAATTCATCTTCTTCGCGCTCCTTCTCTTTTGCCTCCCGCTGCTCTGGCGCTTCGTCTTCAGCTATCTGCTGTGGAAGGTGCGCAATCGCCTGATCGTCACCTATCTGCTGATGGGCCTGGCGCCCGTGGTTTTGCTGGTGAGCCTGGGCGTCATCCTGCTGTATGTCTTCGCAGGCCAGTTTGCCATCTTCGCGGCCAACGGCGTGGTGGGCAGCGAGCTAACCCACATCGGCGCGGTGAATGCGAGTTTGACGGAGCACATCGCGCACCTGCTGGATCACAGTCCCCGGCCGGCTACGGTCGCGCTGCCTGAGGCGGTTCCCGCCGACCCCGAATATACCAGGCTTTCCATGGCCGCCTATCAGGATGGCCGCCTGGTCCCTGTGACTCCTGCCTCAGTGGAGTCGCCCAACCCGCCGATCCTCCCGGCGTGGCTTCCGCGCAACTTCAGCAGCATTGTTTTCGACCAGGGACGGCTCTGGCTGCGCGCCGCCACACAGGTCAGGCTGGACGGCCATACGACCGTGGTCATCACCAGCGTTCCGCTGGAAAAGGAAAACGTCGAGGCCATTGCCAGCGGTCTGGGCAGCGTGAGCATTGTCACGACGCAGGACCTGGGAGCAGCCGCCGGCCGGAAGTCCTCCGATCGCGTCGATGTGCAATTTGGTCCCGGCACCCCCAATCCGGAGATCAATGGAAAGTCGCCCGGCATTTCGATCACGGGCGGGACGATGCCTCCCGCAACCCATTTCTACGACATCCCCGTCACCTTTCCCGAGCCGCTGACCGCCATCAACTGGAAGGACGACGCCTCTCTCGATGGGGTATACGCCTACGTCACTTCCCGGCCATCGCTCCTGTATCAGCGTCTCTTCACCTCGCTTATGGTGGGCACCATTGTGCGCGAGGCGCTCATTTTCATCGCTATACTCTTCGGCGTGCTGGAGCTGCTGGCTTTTCTCGCCGCGGTGCGCCTGAACCAGACCATCACGCGGTCCGTGGACAATCTGTATGCCGGCACCGTGGCGATCGATGGCGGCAGCTTTACGCATCGCATTCCGGTCAAGCGCAAGGATCAGCTGGGCGCGCTGAGCCGCTCCTTCAACGACATGGCCGCGTCCCTGGGGCGGCTGATGGCCGAGCAGCGCGAAAAGCAGCGGATGCAGAGCGAACTGGACATCGCGCGGGAAGTGCAGGCCAATCTGTTTCCGCACGGGCAAGTCAGCCTGCCCATGCTGGAGCTGCACGGCAAATGCGTGCCGGCTCGCACCGTCAGCGGCGATTACTACGATTTTCTGCTGTCGGGCACGAGCGGACTAGGCATCGCTCTGGGCGATATCAGCGGCAAGGGGATTTCCGCCGCACTGCTGATGGCCACGCTGTACTCCGCGGTGCGCGCCTACCGTTTTGCGGGCGAGGAACTGATCACGGAGGGAGCGGCGGCGTTGGCAGTGCCCGGCCGATGGCGGGTGGGCGAAGACGAAGTGGAATGCGGCGAACTGTTCGAGGACCCGGCCAGAATGCTGGCGCTGCTGAACCGCCATATCTACCGGAGCACCCAACCGGAAAAATACGCGACGCTGTTTCTGGCGCACTACGATGGCCTCAACCAGCGGCTCATCTACTCCAACGGCGGCCATCTGCCGCCGCTGCTGCTGCGCGCTGACGACACGGTGACGCGACTGGACCGAGGCGGCACGGTCGTTGGATTACTGGACAACATGGCGTGGGAACAGGGAGCCGAGCGGCTTTCTTCGGGGGACATTCTCATCGCGTACAGCGACGGAGTGACCGAGCCGGAAAACGACTTCGGAGAATTCGGCGAAGAGCGGCTGCTGGACGTGGTGCGGCTGCACCGGCATCTGCCGCTGGAGACGATCTCCGCACAGGTGCTGCACAGCCTGCGCTCGTGGATCGGGGATCAGGAGCAGCCGGACGATATCACGCTGGTGCTGGCGCGGCAATTGTGACGAAGACGAACCCGTTGCAGCGTTCGCAGCCACCGCCGATTGAGGAACACAGATTCCATGGTGGGCCCGGAGGGATTTGAACCCCCAACCAAGGGATTATGAGTCCCCTGCTCTAACCGTTGAGCTACAGGCCCTTCAATGACTTACGGACGCTGCTCCCACCAATGTAGCGGATACTGTAGCGGGTGGCAGTCTTTTCGGCTCGATTACGGCGAAATCGCCGGACAGTTGAAGCCGCTCGAAAGCCCGCTCAACTGCCTCCGGGGTTGGATGGATGTACCGCTGCGAAACCACGATGCTGCTGTGACCGGCAATCCGCATGATGGTAAAAGCATCCACTCCCGATTCCCCAAGCCTTGTAAGCATTGTATGGCGTAGAGAGTGGAGTACGAAATCAGCCGGAAAGAGCGCCCGCCGCTTCCCTTCGATCTTGGGAGCGCAAGCGTCCCGGTGCAAGTGATTGATTGACGTTCCCAGGTACGGGTTGCCGTCCCGGTTGGCAAAGACAAACCCGCTCACCTTGGACCCTTCCCGCTCCCGGAGCATCGCAGCCGCCCGGTCTGTGAGCGGGATAACCCGGCGGGCATTCTTGCTCTTGCCTTCCCTCACTCGCAGGAATCCGAATCGAGCGCCATTGACCGGCGCAAGCGTAATGTCCGCCCATTCCAGATGCAGCGCCTCTCCGATGCGCAACCCGGATTCCAGCATCAGGAGTGCAATATTGCACAACGGTTGCGGGCAAGCGGCAAGGTAGATTTCCTCTTGCTTCCGGGAGAGAACGAAATCCCGGACCCGCTCCCCAGTGAGTAACCGGATTTTCGGGACGCGCTGAATCTCTCTCCACTCATGGGCAAGCCTAAGCATCCGGCGAAGGGTAGCAAGCTCCCGGTTGACCGTTGCAGGGCCTACAGCGGCGCGGCGGGCCACCACGTAGCCCTCTATGATTCCCTCGTCTATCCGGTCGAGCCTTGCCCCGGCAATGGGCGGATATTCGAGCAGCCGATTCAGCTTCGCCGCGTAGAACTGGACTGTCTGAGGCTTGTTCTCATGGCGGGCTTCCACATGGGCGATGAATCGCTTGGCAATGGCTGAAAACATCGGAGCGGCCTTGCGCGCTTCGATTCCCACTTCGCCTTTAGCAAGGGCGGTACGCTTTGCCGCTTCGATCTGGCGGGCCGTGCGCGGGTTCCCCTGTTTCGTGCTCGCCTGAATGTGCTCCCCGTTGAACAGGAAGTGATACCAGTACACGTTGCCGCGCTTGAAAATGGACATTGCCTAACCCTTCACTTTCCTGACTGACTTGGTATTTCTGATCTTCGTTTTTCTGGCCTTTGCCTTTTTCGCTCTCAGCTCCGCTGCTTCAGCGCGTTTGCGACGTACAGACGCTTTATGAGCGCACGCCTGCGAACAATACTCTCTCTGGTGCTTCGATCTGACCTCGTACACCCTTGGGCAATCCGGCAGAGCACAGAGCTGATAATTCACGCCACGCAGTTCATCGACGTACACAGTCGCCAAAATCGCTTCGAGCGTGTAACCGACCATGATTTCCGCATGGAGAGTTCTGCGCTTCTCAGGAGGTTGATTCTCTCGGAATCGGATCACAAGTTGGTTGGGAAAGCCGGATAACCAGCAGCGCTCCTCGAATGAAAGGTCTTCCAGCGCGGGCCATAGATGCTTGGGTATCGCATATTCCACCCACACTGCGGTTGGGTCGCGTCGAACCTCTCGCATTGGGAGAACTCCCTCCTCAGTAGAATTCCCACGATCCCCTGCCATCGCTGAAAGTTGGCCCAACTCAGGCGCTCGTGACGTTTGTCGTCATCTATCCCGCGAAAAAATCCGCTGATCCTCAAGAATTCAAGAGCTTCCCCTGGGGTCCGTATCTCCAGAAACGTATCTCGCGTTGAAAACGCCTCAATGTGGATCTCCCTCCACCCCGACTCGCTCTTTTCAGGAAAATCAATACGGAATTCGATTTCGTCACCGCTCTGAGTCAGCGAAACAGCGACCTCATCTGAGTCGTAAATGACCTCAATTGGCATAGCGGGAAGCGTCCGGGTCTGTCGATGACCCGTAACGCGAACTACTGACCGATCAGTTATCAGCGACTTTTTCCCGTCCTGATCCTGTGCCACGATCTGTTCACTTTTCATTGTTATAAACCACGATTATTGTCAATGATTGTGGCACCTTGCTGCAAGTGGGTTCCACAGGGAGATGATCGGAATGGTTGTAGGCGATCTTCTGACCACCAAAGAGGCGGCGGAGCTTCTGAGAGTTTCGCCCTGGACCATATCGGCCTGGCTTTCGCAGGGAAGGCTCCGGCGCATCAAGGCTGGTGGGCGAACCCTGATTGCTAAGGCCGATCTGGAGGCGTTTCTCCGCGCCGGAGAAAAGACAAAGTGAGCCATGCCGCGAGTCATTACGCAAAGCATGTGGTGAAGGCTCCGGGAGGCGAAAGAATCAACGTTTCGGAGAAAGCCGTCCTGTGTCAACTGGCAGACGATCACCGCGAAGAACTTGGCGTGGCGTGGCCGTCCATGAAGGCATTGGCGCGCCGTTGCTGTCTCTCCGAACGACAGACGCGGCGCATCATCGCGGGACTTGAGAGAAAGGCGATTCTGCGCCGCATTCCCACGCGGCGGGATGATGATGGCCGCCAAACGTCGAATGAGTATGTCTTCCTCGTGCTCGATTCCCCATCGCCCGGCCCGCAAATATCGGAAGTCCGGCGCAGGTTGCAAAAAGTCTCCCGCTCACCTATGTCCTCCCCCCGTCGTCATGGTCGTCCGGGTCCCCCGGTCGCCAGCGTCCGCCCAGCCCGGCCAAGGCAGTCCGAGGCCCCCGGTCACCAACATCCGCCCATAGAGCATTTAGTAGAATCGGCTATTGATCCCTCACGGAGTCCATCATCGGAGCCGTGCCCCCCTACCCCCCAAGCTGGCGCACCAGGGACGCAGTACAAAACCCATTCCTCCAATAATGCAAAGACAAGCCCGTTTACAGACCTAGCCCTTGCGCGGAGCGCATGGACCGGAGTAATGAAAGACCTGAGCGCCGCGCTGCTTACAGCACCACCGGCCATGCAGAGACGACAAGGGTTCACCAACGGCGCGGAGGACTGGCAATCGTTTCGATTCGGTGACCTTGCGATTGTCGCGGTGAAGCTAACCGAACCCGGTCCGCTGATACTCGAACTAAAGCAGCCCAGAGCCACAGGCCACAGAGCGTGGCCTAAGCAAGTATCAAGCCCGGCTGGAGTGCTCGCTCCACAAATGGTATGGGCGTGAGGTCAGACTCAAGATGCGCGACTCGGCGTGAGGGGTAGGGGGTCGAAATCTCTCCGCGTTCACTCCCGCAGACCGGCGCGTAGCCGCGCTTTCTCTTCCACAAAATGAAAAATTTCCGTCAATCGCGCCAGAAACGGGCGATGATCGTCACGGCATCCAGAGCGCAGCGCCACGCGCAATCGAGCCGCGCTGGTGCGTCGCTGGCCTCTGAGGGGCACGGCGGCGAGGTCCTGAGCCTCTGGCGGGCTGGCGGGCGCGCACCAGCGGCCCGCCCTGGTCTTGCCGGAAGGTGGACAGAGGTCTTGCTTGCCTGGCCCTCTGACGTGGTCTGGTGTGCCTTCATGCGCCCGGTTGCTAAGAAATGCTAAGGTGCGCCCGCATTGATTCGCGCGGGTTCGCGCTGTAAAGTGCGGCGCGCTTTGTTCGTATCATTTCGTCTCTTTCGTCTCGCGTCACTAAATGCGAGTGGGGCGCTGTGAACAATCGAAGTGGCCGGGAGGGGGATATGGGGGTCAAATCTCTGGCAATTCGATCCGCTAGACCGTTATGGCGTGGAACTTTTGTATCTCCAAAATCCGCCATTTTCCACCTGTCGCATATCGTTTGAGCAAAGAGCACACCCGGATGCAGCGCGCCCCACCAGCGCGCAGAATGCCGCTCTGGTGCGCCCGCGAAGCCGGAGCAGGGCCGCGCAATCCCGGCAAACCCTCCTTGCGCCCACCCCGCATCCCGCTGCGCACTCGTCAACGCTCCCCGCCTCTGCGAGAATGAGTCTTCACCAGCTCCACAGGTCCGAATGCCGCTCACCCTGCCTGAGTTTGTCGCGCGCTGGAAGGCCAGCACGCTCACCGAACGCGCCGCCGCTCAATCGCACTTCATCGACCTGTGCGAAGTGCTCCACCAGCCGCACCCCGCCGCCGCCGATCAGACCGGTGACAGCTACACGTTTGAGAAGCACGTCTCCACGCTGCATGGCGGCAAGGGCTTTGCGGATGTGTGGAAGCGTGGCTATCTTCGGCTGGGAGTACAAAGGCAAGCACAAGGATCTGAAGGCCGCGTATCTCCAGCTCGCAGACTACCGCGACGATCTGGAGAATCCGCCGCTTCTGGTGGTTTGCGATCAGGACCGTTTCGAGGTCCATACGAATTTCACCGGGACCCGCCCGGAGGTCTACCGCTTCACCCTCACCGATCTGCTCTCACAGGCCCACACGCCGAATTGCGCCCTGCCTCCGCTGGAAGTGCTGCGGTACATCTTCACGGAGCCCGGAGCAACTCCGCCCGGAGCGCGCCGCCAGCCGCGTCACAGAGGCCGCCGCTGGTGAGTTTGCCCGGCTCGCTCTCAGCCTTGAGCGGCGCGGCGAAGACCCGCGAACGAGTGGCGCACTTCCTCATGCGGCTGCTCTTCTGCCTCTTTGCCGACAGTATCGGCCTTTTGCCCGAACACCTCTTTCGGCAAATGATCGAACTGGAAAAGGGCAGACCTGCCAGTTTCACTCGCAAGCTGCGCCAGCTCTTTGCGGCGATGTCCACCCAGGGCAATAACTTCGGGATGTGGGACATTCACTGGTTTAACGGCGGCCTGTTTGCCGATGATGCCGTGTTCGATCTCACCTCCGTCGATCTGGGCATCCTGAGCGCCGCCGCCGCTCTCGACTGGTCAACCGTGGAACCGGCGATCTTCGGCACGCTCTTTGAGCGCAGCCTCAATCCCGGCAAACGTTCGCAGTTAGGTGCGCACTACACCAGCAAGGAAGACATCATGCTCATTGTGGAGCCGGTGGTCATGGCTCCGCTGGAAGCGCGCTGGCGGCAAGTGAAGGCGGAGGCGCTGGCTCTGGCGGAGTCCGCAGAGAAGCAGAAGGGATCGGCCTATGCGAAGCTCCGCGCCCAAATGCAGGAAAAGCTCTATGCGTGGCTGGAGGAATTGTCCGGCGTTCGCGTGTTGGACCCCGCGTGCGGAAGCGGCAACTTCCTGTACCTTGCCCTCCGCCGAATGCTTGACCTCTGGCGCGAGGTCTAACGTCTTCAGCGGTGAGCATGGCCTCCCAACCTTGCTGCCTCATCAGGTCCGCCCCTCGCAGCTCTACGGGATTGAAACCAACGTCTATGCGCACGAGCTGGCCTCAGTGGTGGTCTGAATAGGCTATTTGCAATGGCTAAACGACAACAGCATGGGATGGCCCACCGAGCCGATTTTGCGCAAGCTCGATAACATCCAGCATCGGGACGCGATTCTCGCGCGTGATGCGCAAGGCATGGCAAGCGAAGCGGCGTGGCCGGAAGCAGATTTCATCATTGGCAACCCGCCCTTCCTCGGTGACAAAAAGATGCGCGGGGAGCTGGGCGACAAGTACGTTGATGACCTCCGCCAACTCTACGCGGGCCGCGTACCAGGTGGGGCCGATCTGGTGACGTTTTGGTTTGAGCGGGCGCGTGCGGAGATAGAAGCGGGCCGCGCATTGCGCGCTGGGTTAATCGCGACCAATTCAATCAGCATGGCAGGCAACCGCCCTGTCCTGGAGCACATTCTCGAATCCGGTGGCATTTTTATGGCCTGGAGCGATCTGCCGTGGATGCTGGATGGTGCGGCGGTTCGCGTTTCTATCCTCTGATTTTATGATGGTTCTCAGACTGAGCGCACGCTGGATGGGCTGGCGCAGCGCCAGAGATTCACGCCGATCTTACCAGCGAAGCCAACGTGAGCAGCGCGATGCCTCTGGAGGAAAACGCTGGTCTCTCTTTTCTCGGAGTGATGAAAGGTGGGCCGTTTGACCTAACGGAAGAGCAGGCCCGCATCATGCTCACGGCCCAGCTCAACCCGAATCGCAGGCCGAATTCGGATGTAGTGAAGCGGCGAGTGATTGGCCGGGATATTGTCCAGCGTGACCAGCGAGGCTGGCTGGTGGATTTTGGCGATATGACGGAAGCGGACGCAGCTCTCTACGAATTGCCCTTTGAGTTTGTCCGCACTCATGTGAAACCGCTCCGCGATAATAATCGAGACCGTCTCATGCACCAGAACTGGTGGCTGCATGGGCGCACGCGCCCTGCCTTGCGAGCCGCACTCGCGCGCTTGCGGCGCTACATCGTAACGCCAGAGGTCGCAAAGCATCGGATCTTCGTCTGGATGAGCACCGACATTGTGCCGGACCACACTTGCCACGTCATGACCCGCGACGATGATTATTTCTTCGGCGTGGTGCATTCTCGAACTCATGAGGTCTGGTCGCTCTCGCAGGGTGCGTGGATTGGAAAAGGTAACGATCCGCGTTACTCTTCAGCGCGAACCTTTGAGACGTTCCCCTTCCCCTGGCCTCCGGGCCATGGAGCCGCAACGCTCTCCGTTGGTGGGGGCCATCGCGGGAGGCCGCGCGCGAGCTGGTGGCGAAGCGAGACGCATAGCTCAATCCCCCTGGCGCACCAGAGGCGGAACTCGCGAAGCGCACCCTTACGAATCTATATAATGCGCGCCCTGAGTGGCTGGCAGACGCGCATCGTAAGCTGGAGGATGAGGCCGTCTTCGCCGCCTACGGGTGGCCCGCAACACTCACCGATGCGGAGATTCTGGAGCGCCTGCTCGCCCTGAATCACGAGCGCGCTGAGAAGCAGTGATGGTCGAGCGAGGTTGGACTATATTGGGTGGAAGTCAGCAGCCACACCAGAAGCGGACGGGGAATCCATGGTAGGGATGTTGCAAATTCTGACCTATATGTTTGCCTTTTACCTGGTTATCAAAGGTGTCGAGGTGTTGCAGGTTGCGCTGGCATCAACCCGCGAAAACCGCCGAGGCATTATCGCGCTTGGAATTGTGGTCCTCATTGCCTGTGGTGTGGCCGCTGTCAGCTTTGTGAACATGCAGGACAATCAGGCGACTTCTATTGGGTCACAGTCCACGCCGTAAGCGGGCGAGGCTGCTCTGCGCATTATCTCGGCCATCCCCCCATACGGGAGGACATTAAGCCGGCACTGTGCGGGCCGCTCTGAACTCTCCTCTACCGTTCACTGTCTCGACTTCCGTTGGCGCGGGTCCTTCCAGCCTTGCCGCGCCGTGCGGGTGACGCGCCCGCCGGATTTCGCTAGTGCCAGGAATTTTTCTGGCGCAATTCCGTTTCCGCGAATCTGGTGGAGCATCGCGGGTATGTGCTTGACGTGGAAAGAGAGCCGCAGCGGAAATGCCGGAAACTGATCGGCTGGCGCATCGCAAACCGTCGCTCACGTCACTGTAGCGGAAAATGTAGCGGGTGCCCGTTTAGAGAGCCTTGTTGCGGCTTGGATCACAAAGGGCGCAGATGCCTGAAAATTCAGGCTCCTCCAAAGAGCGCACAACTCAACCCTAAAATGCCGGGTTTGAGATTATGAGTCCCCTGCTCTAACCCTTGAGCTACAGGCCCACGATGAGGCGTAACCCTACATATTTCAACAGCTTATCATCATTTCACTTCAGCCATCCAGTAACCCGATTTCGTGGTGGTGTCCCTTGTGGTGTCAGTTCCTTAACAACCCCCAACTGACCCAAAACCTCCGGTCGCCGATGGTTCAGAGATCCGGGGCGCCTCAATCCCATAGTCAGCACTTGCCCTTTTTCTACTTATAGACCTTCCCTGGTGAACCGGATCAGGCAGAACCAGGACTCATCAGAAGGAGACGCCGCGGGGGATGAGGCGGCGATCAAAGGCCTGACATTCGAGAGATTCCCGAAAATCGGGACGAGCGGGCCCCGGAGGCGCTGGATGAGCGTGGCGAGCAGCCAGGGCATGAACTGGATTGAGGGCGTGGCGTTCTCGATCGACCAGATGGCAGCCGAGGTGGCGAGGTTAATTTCCCAACGAAGAGCAACGTGGTCTGGGACCCGAGGCCGCCGATCCACAATCCGGCATCGAGACCGCCGATCCAGTGCGATAGCATCAGAGGCTGAGGTGCGATTTGTCGATCAGGCTTAATGTGCGGCTGCGGCGGTGGATGCCAGGACTGTTCCTTCTGCTTTGTTGCTGCGGCAGCGCGTGGGCCGCGAACCCGGATGCGGCCTGCACGCCGCGCTTTCCTCTGCAGACGGGTACGCGCAACGGATGGCTCGGGGCTGATGCGGCATATTCCATCCCTTTGCCCACCGGTGAGGATGTTTGGATCTTCGGCGACACGCTCTATGGCAAGGGCCGCGTGGTGCACGGCAACAATCCGGTGATGGTCCACAACACTATCGGCATCTCGACGTGCGCGCAGGGAAAATGGAAGATCAGGTATTTCATCCGCAAGGACGCGCAGGGAAACCCCGTGAGCTTCTTCGCCTCGCAGCATCCGCACACCTGGTACTGGGCGCTGGACGGTTTCCGGGCGGGGAAGGATCTGTGGGTCACGCTGCTGTGCGTGCGCCAGACGGATCCGGCCTCGGCGTTGGGGTTTGGCACGTGCGGCACGGATCTGGCGCGGATCGAATCGCCAGGAGCCAATCCGCTGGCATGGAAGATCGCATACTTCCCGCTGGTGGCGGACGGGGCGCATGCCTATCCCTCGGCAAGCGCCGTGGTGATGGGAAACGCTGTCGATATCTTCGCGCTGGATGAGAAGGGCTCTCGGCCGTTGATCGCGTCGAGGATTTCGCTGAGCGGGCTTGCCCATCCGCGGGAGAACCTGGAGTATCTGGCGCGCGATGGGCGCTGGCGGAAGGGATTCGATCCGGCGAACGCGCAGCCGGTGATGTCGCCGGGCATCTCGGAGCTGTCGATCCGCTACCATCCGGAACTGAAGCAATGGGTTGCCGTGATGTTCGATCCACAGGCGTTTTCCAGCCACATTCTGCTGCGCACCGCGCCGTCGCCCACGGGACCGTGGAGCGAGGGAAAGGTGATCTATACCGTTCCGGAGATGGTGCCCGGCAATCCCCGCTACGACAAGGACAATTTCTGCTACGCCGGGAAGGAGCACCCGGAGTTCGAGCACGGCGATCTGGTGTTCACGTACGTCTGCAACACGTTCGCAATCCCGAAGATGGCGACGGAGATGGATATCTATTTCCCGCGAGCGATTCGAATGCCCATGCCCGTTTCGCCGGCTGAGGGCCGAGCAGCAGAGAAGCCATGAGCCGCTTCCGCAACTGGAATCTCTCCGGCCCGGTGGGTCCGGCAGGCATCCAGATGGCGACGCTCTACTCTCCCGCGCTGAGCCGGCGGGCGGATCTGACGTTCTATGTGCCGGACGGGCGCGAGGACGGCGGCCAATTGCCCCTGCTGATTCTGCTGCACGGTGTTTACGGCAGCCACTGGAACTGGTGGGCATGCGGCCACGCGCCGGAAACCGCGGATGCCATGATCCGCTCCCGCGCGGTTCGTCCGTTCGCCATGGCGATGCCGTCGGACGGGCTGTGGGGCGAAGGCAGCGGCTATATCGCCCACCGGGATTTCGATGCCGAAGCCTGGATCGCAGAGGATGTGCCGCAGTTCCTCGGCGAGGTGCTGCCGGGTGTCAGGACAGATCGCTTTTATCTGGCCGGGCTGTCGATGGGCGGCTACGGGGCGCTGCGCATCGGCATGAAACATGCGGCGACGGTGAAGGGCATCTCGGCGCATTCGGCGGTGACGCGAATTCAGGATCTGCAAAGCTTCGTGCAGGAGCCGATCGAGGAGTACCTCGCGGCAGGCGAAGCGAATGCGGAGATTCTGCACTGGGCGCGGAGGAATCGCGCGACGCTGCCGCCGGTCCGCTTCGACTGCGGTCGCGAGGACTCGCTGCTGGAGGGCAATCGGGCACTGCACCGGTCTCTTCTGGATGCGGGGATTCCGCATACCTATGAGGAGCACAGCGGCGGACACACCTGGGAGTACTGGCAGGAGCACGTGCGTAGCACGTTCCGGTTTGTCTCGGACATTGAGGAGCGAGGGGCCGCAATCAGCTCGAACGCGTAACTCCGGCCGCGGATACGCTGTACTGCGCGCCCTGGTAGCGGAACCCCTGGAGCCGCGCACCGGGATCGAAGGCCGCCAGCCTGGGCGCAGCGTGCATTCCGTTGTAGAGAGACGGCATGACGCCGAAGATCGATTCGATCACCATATCGATGAACGCGCCTCCTGAGATGGCGCACCAGTCTTCGATGTACGGGGCATCATTGGAGGCTTTGTAAGCGCCCCCTTGGAGCGGCGGCACAACCTGCTCCACAAAGTGAGCCTGGCCGATGGGCCCCTGGTTGCCGGCTTTGGCGACTTCCGCCAGCCAGGACGCGATGCGCGCAGGATCGTCGGTTTTGAAGAGTCCTTTGGCGCATTCAGGAGGCCAGGCAGTGTACGCGCCCAGGCAACTGTGGTCGGGACGCACGTTCCACGTGGCATCCGGATCCCCGCTCGAGAGCGCGCGCATCCATTTTTTCGAGGCGAGCTGCGTCCAGAAGAAGTGGGTCATCTCGCGCTTCTGCTCGGCCGAAAGGTCCTCGCTCATGTTGTCGAGCACCGCGAGGAAGTCATAGCAGTGGCGGACTTCGTTGAAGGAGCCGTCGGGCTGTCCGGCGCGCCACCACCCCTTGCCCTGCACGTACAGGATGGAGTTGATGCGCTGGGCGAGCGCTGTGGCTTCGGAGCGCAGTTGCGCCGCCTCCCTGCTCCGTCCGCGATGTTCCAGCAGCTCGGCCACGAAGCGCATGCTGGAGACGTTGCCCGCGTTCATGCCGGCGACTTCGTGGATATAGGTGCTGACGACCTCGAGCAAATTAGAGATTCCGCCGTAGTCGGCGAGGCCGCGTTTGCCGGCGAGTTGCTTCCACCAGGTCGCGTGATACAGCAGGTGGTCGAGAACCGGCTTGCCGGCGATGGATTTGTCGAGCCACTGAAAATCGCCGGTAACGCTGAGGTAGTCCCGCGAGCAACGAATGATCGCCATATCGTTGACGGCATACCAGGGGCCGATAGCCTCGCCGCTGATGTAATCGGTGGCCAGATGCTGGTGCATGTCGCGCTGAAACCAGATCTCGACCAGGTTGCGCATCGGCTCGGGATCCAGAAGGGCCAGGCTCAGGCTGCTCAGCGAGGTATCCCATGGAAAGCTGAGCGTCGGGAGAACATGCCCGCTGAGGGTGAGGAGCGTGGGACCGTAGGCGGAATCGGGTGAACGGCGGCGCGCGGTCAGCAGATTCCTCAGGCCGTTCTGCCACAGGTTCCAGAGCGTCTCGCTGTTGGTTTCAAGCCGCGGGAGGCAGCCGGAGAAGTCGCTGCTGCCGGGTGTGTACGCCGAGTGGATGAGCTGTTCGAACCGGCGTTCGTTTTGCTGCTGAGCGCTCGCAAAATTTGACTGGAGCCGGTCGTGGATGGAATTGGCTTCCGCTGCCGTGGGCGCCAGGACGCAGACAAAATGCAATGGATGAGTCTCGCCGGGGTTCAGCGTCAGGTTGTACTGGAGCACATTGCCGGCCACCAACTGGTCGGCAGGCGGATGGATGCCCTGCGCCGCCGAAACCTGCGAGTGCTGTGCGGTCCAGGTGATGCGTCCGTGAGCAGCGTCCCAGGAGCTGCGATTGTCCCCCTCGCCGGGAAGATTGGTGAACCAGGTGGCTGTCTTCTTCGCCACCGCCGCGCGCATGTCGAAGCCCAGCGTGACGATGCGCCGCCGCGACGAGACGTTGCGGATCTCAATCTCTTCCAGCACGGCCCGCTGTTCCGGCGGCAGAAACATGGTCGTGCGGAAGTGGAGATCGTCGACGGTTTGCTCGCGGACCACGCAGTGAGGGAACCACTGGTAGGTGACGGCCTGCGCGGGATCGCCGGAAATGGCGGGGAAGCCGTCGTCAACGAACAGCTCGCAGGTGGCCAGAAAGCCCGGGCTCCAGGGAACGTCAGGAATGCCGCAACAGGCATACGGCGGAAATCCGATAGCGCTGATGGCGGAGACGGATTTCACGGTCTGCGCATAGCCCCAGTCGTTCATGGCGATGGGCAGATTGAAGAGCTCCATGAACGTGCGGGGCATGCGCACGCTCGCAAGATCGGCGAGCGATGGGATGGCGGGGAGCGCGCGGCCCTGCCCAGGGACGACTGCCGGAAAGGTGCTGGCGCGGGCCGCGGCAACGGCGGCTCCTGCGGAGAGCTTCAGGAAATTGCGGCGTTTCATTGGGAATCCTCGATGACTGGAAAGGAGTGCGACGGTCGCACATTCACACCCGCACGACTTCGATGCCCAGTTTCAGGAAGGGAGCGATCATCTCGTCGGTCGCGCCCGTGTCGGTAATCAGCGTCTGAATCGCAGCCGTTTCGCAGATGCGCCAGTTGGCGATCACGCCGAATTTCGTGTGGTCGATCACCGCGACGTGGCGGCGGGCGTGGCGCACCATGGTGCCGTTCAGCTCGGCTTCATCGGAGCTGAAGCAGCTCAGGCCCCACTGCGCGTCGATCCCGTCGGCCCCGATGAACATGGTGTGAATCAACATGTTTTCGAGGCTGCGGATGGCGGAAGGGCCTACAAGAGAGAACCATTCGCCATGGAGATGGCCTCCGGTGACGTAAACGCTGATGTCCTTCCGCTTGGAGAGCTCCATGGCGATGTTCACGGTGTTGGTCACGACTGTGATCTTGCTGTCCAGCGGCAGGCCGCGAATGATCTCCGCGGTGGTGGTGCCGGGGGTGATGGCAATCGTCTCGCCGGCGGAAATGAGCGCGGCAGCGGCGCGCCCGATCCTTCTCTTCTCGTTGGCCAGCCGTTCCACCTGGGCCTGAAAGGAGCGATCTTTGCGGAAAGGCTCGTAGAAGAGCGGCTCGATCGAGACGGCCCCGCCATGGGTTCGCCGCAGCAGGCCCTGTTGCTCCAGCAAATCCAGGTCGCGACGGATGGTGACGACGGAGACGCCGAGTTGGGCGCTCAGGTCTTCCACGGCCACAGAGCCGTGCTCCTGTAGCTCGCCCAGAATCGAGTGGAACCGCTGCTGCTGGCTGTTCAGCGCGGAATCGGGATGCTCCCCAGGGTTCGCCGCCTTCTTCCGTTTACTGCGTTTCACCATGGGTCAGGTCCTCCCACTCGCGCTGAATCTGTTCCAGCGTCTTTCCTTTGGTTTCAGGAACCTTCGTCCATATAAACACGAAGGTCACGACACAGAGAACCGCGTAAATCGAGAAGGTGCCGGAGACGCCGAGCGCGTGGATGAGGGAAAGGAAAGTCAGCGTGACCACCAGCGTTCCGGTCCACAGAGTGGACGTGGCGATGGAAGCTGCCCGGCCCCGGATCTTGGTAGGGAAGATCTCCGAGATGACGACCCAGGGAATGGGTCCCATGGCAAAGGCGAAGAAGCCGGTGTAGCCGAGGATGCAGGACAGAACGAGCAGCGGGGACAGGCCGGGAATCCGGTCCGCGATGACGAAGAGGAAGAGGAAAATGGTCATGCCCGCCGTCCCCGTCAAAAGCATGGTGCGGCGTCCCCACCGGTCGAGGCAGCGCAGCGCCAGCAGCGTGCAAACCAGATTGGTGCACCCGATGATGACGTTGGCCATCAGAGCGGTTCCCGCGGTTTGCCCGCTGAAGTGCTGGCTGATGAGGATCGAACCGTAATAGAGGACGGTGTTGATGCCCGTGATCTGGCAAAGAATCGCCAGGCCCAGAGCCACAGTGAGCGGCCGGCGCATGGGGCGCGCGAACACCTCTGCCCATGTGCCGCTCTCGGCGGCGGCGGCCGCTTCCACTTGTTCCACCTGCACGTCCGCCTGCGCCGGGCCGTAGATGCGAGCCAGCACCTTTCTTCCCTCTTCCCGGTTGCCGCGGCTGATGAGCCACCGCGGGCTCTCCGGGATAAACAGCAGGCCCAGGAAAAATGCGGCCGCGGGGATCGCCGCCACGCCGAGCATCCACCGCCAGCTGGCGTTGCCGATGCCGGCGAGGCTCCAGCTCACCATGTAGGCGACGAGGATACCCACCACGATCGCGAGCTGGTTCAGAGAGACAAGCCGCCCGCGATTCCGCGCGGGAGCCACTTCCGCGATGTAGACGGGCGTCAGCACGGAAGCAAGCCCGATCGCCAGTCCTCCCAGAAAGCGCCCGATGGAAAAGACGAGCACAGAGCCGGCAAGAGCGGCCCCGATGGTCGAGGCCCCAAACAAGAGAGCGGCGATCAGCAGAGACTTGCGGCGCCCGATGCGATCGCCGACCAGGCTGGCGCCCGCGGCGCCGAACAGGCAGCCGAGAAGCAGAGCGCTGGCGGCGATTTCCGTCTCCACGCTCGACAAGGCGAACTGCCGCTGGAGAAACAGCAGAACGCCATTGATCACGGCAGTGTCGAATCCGAAGAGGAAGCCGGAGACGGCCGCGACCCCGGCCAGAAACAGCACATAGATGCGGGAGTGCGCCTGGCCGGAGTCCTGCGGATCCTGCGTGACAGCGGAAATGTGCATGTCAGAACCTTTGAAGGGCAAGCTTAAATGAATCGTTCGCGCCCGGGTGCGGAGCGAACCTCGCAGTCACGGTCAGGCGGCGATGGGAGATCCGCGCCGAAGGGCCACAACGCAACCCAGTCGCGCAGCTGCGGACGGCCTGGCACGCAGCAGGCCGGCCAGGAACGAAAACTTCGCCAATGACCGTCTTTTTTGGCATAAACGAAATCATACTGTATTCGTTATCCTTGAAAACGAACAATTCGTCTGCTAGCATCGCCGCTGTTATGAGATCAGAAGATTCCACTGCCGCTTCCGGTTCCCCCCTGGCTCCGGCCGCGCCGCAGGAGATGCTGGACTGGGCGCGGGGCGAGATGAGCGGGCCGGCAGTGCGCGAAACCGTGAAGACGCTGGCCGAACTCAGCGGATTGTTTCGCGACCGGGAGGCTTATGCCGCTATGGATCCTCAGCGCGAGGTGTATCGCGTGCGCGCCTGGGCTCCGGTTGCCGCGGGCGAAGAAGGAGGCCTGTTCTGGGGTGTGACCATTCTCCAGCCAGGAAAAGTGGGCGACGAGTTTTTCATGACTCACGGCCATTTCCATGCCAACCGGACGCGGGCGGAGTATTACGCCACGGTGGCCGGACAGGGAATTCTGCTGCGCATGGACGAGCAGCGCGCCACCCGGGTGAAGCGATGTCGCCGGGCACGCTGCACTATATTCGCGGCCGCCATGCTCATCGCGTGGTGAACGTTGGTCCCGAGCCGCTTATCTTCTGGGCCTGCTGGGGCAGCGATGCGGGCTACGATTACGGCATTATCCGGCAAGAGGGCTTTGGTGCCGCGGTGGTTGAGCGCGACGGGAAACCGGCGATTGTCCCCTATGAATAAGGATCGCGAAGCCGCTTTCGATCCAGGTCTGGACGTGCGGGTGAAGGCGGGAGAACTGGGTTTTGAGTATGGCGCAGAGGTCATGGGACCCCCGGCGGAGTTGCGGAGGCTCGACGAGATTCGCGCCAGCCTGAGTGATCCGCGCTGCGATGGCCCCGATCCGGTGTACGGCATTGCCATGGATGTGTGCCGGCGCGAGGATGCTGAGGACCTGAGGCGAAGGTACCTGCTGTTTGGCGTGGTGGCGTATGCCGGCGGCCGGCTGGGGGAGGAACCGGTGCGCAGCCAGGGGCACATTCACGCCCGGGCGCCGCACAGCGGATGGTCGACGCCGGAACTGTTCGAGATCTGGAAAGGGCGCGCCATTGTCTACGCCCAGGAATCCGCAGAAGACGAGCCGGGGCGCTGCATCGCGGTGGAAGCGGGGCCCGGCGATCAGGTGGTGGTGCCTCCGGGCTGGGCGCATTGCGTCATCAATGCGAGCGAGCATGAGCAGATGATCTTTGGCGCATGGTGCGAACGGCAATACGGTTTTGTTTACGATCAGGTGCGCGCGCACGGCGGGCTGGCATGGTTTCCGCTGCTGCGCGGCGGCGGAATCGAATGGCGTCCGAACCCGCGCTACCGGAAATCGTCGCTGCAGGTGCGGGGGCCCAGGCGCTATCCGGAGCTGGGACTCGACCCAATGACTCCTGTCTACCGGCAATACCAGATCAATCCTGAGGCTGTGCAGTGGGTTTCAGAGCCGGCGCGCCTGGCCGGACTTTGGCCCTCGCTGGAGCCGTGAGAGGTGCGATGAAGCGGATCAATCGGCGTGCATTCCTGGCTGGCGGAGCCGCCGCCGGCGTTCTGAGCGGCGCGGATTTGGCGGCGGCGCTGCAGGGCACTGTGGCGCCGCGAGCGCAGGACGCGCCCACCGGCGAGACGGGCATGGATTTCCGGTTTGCGCCGGCCGAGTGGCAGTCCACGGTCTGCTTTCCCGACGATCCGGACAAGACCGTAATCGGCAAATGGGGTGATCTCCGCTACGATTTCCCGTCCAGTCCCTTTTCCGGAATCGATCAGTTCGGCACGATCGTGGAGTTCACCCTGGCGGGAATGCCGCGCAGCCATTGGGGGTCGCAGCGCATGGAAGAGCCGGGGATCTCCATTGTGCACACGGTGATCGAGCAGCCCAGCGCGACCATGGAGCTGATCGCTTTCCCCACCCGGCGCGAAGGCGAAGGCCGCGTCGACAACGTGCTGATGGAAATCCGCGCGAAGGCGGGCGACGTGATTGCGGCGCCAAGGGTGAGGATCTGGTCGAACAGCGAGTTCCGCCTGGGGCCGAATACCGGGTCGGCGAACAACGTCTGTCGCGGCCCGGAAGAGACGCCCTGGATGGTGTGCATCCCGCAGAATGCGTATCCCACAAGCGGGGACCTGTTCTGGCGAGGGGCGGAGGGCGGCTACGAATTTTTCATGGAACACGGCGCCGCGCGGAAGGGCAATCCGATGCGGGTGCTGTTCCGCCTCCCGCAGAAGGGCGCATCGGGCAGGATCGATACGGACGTGCCGGGCGAGCAACTGCTGGAGGAGACCCGCGGCTGGTGGCGCAGCTGGCGCCCCTTCGACGGCAAAGTCTCCTGGTCCCTGCCGTCGGCGAAAGGCGACTTCCTGATCGCGTGCGCGAGGAACATCCAGCAGGCCCGCGAAGTGAAGGATGGCATGCTGGTGTTCGAAGTGGGGCCGACGGTCTACCGCGGGATGTGGATCGTGGACGGGAACTTCCTGCTCGAGGCCGCGCGCTACCTCGGCTACGATCAGGCCGCCGATCAGGGGTTGCTGTCGGAGTGGCAGCATCAGGTCTCCACCGGGCAAATCATCGCTTCGGCCGGGAACGAGCACTGGAAAGACACGGCCATCGCGATGTTCACGCTGGCGCGGGCCTGCGAGCTGAAGCAGGACTGGACGATGATGCGGCAACTCGCGCCCCAGGTGGGACACGCCGTCGAGTTCCTGATCCAGCTGCGCGACCAGGGACGCACGGGCGATTCACCCAACGGGAAATACGGGATTCTGCCGCCGGGATTTGCGGATGGCGGGATGGGCGGCATCCACTACGAGTTCACGAACACGCTGTGGGCGCTCGCGGGACTGCGCGCCGTGTCGCGGGCGAACGAGAAGCTTGGGCTGTCCGATCTCAACCGCGCGGCCGGCTTTTATCAGGAGCTGCAGGCGGCGTTCGAAGCGGCGGCGCGCGACCAGATGGTGACCGATCCGCGCGGGTTCCGCTACCTGCCCATGCTGATGAGCCAGGATCCGGCGATGCATCTGGACGCCTGGGACCGTCCCCGGCCGCAGACCTGCCAGTGGGCGCTGTCGCATACGATTTTTCCCGGCGAGGTGTTTGCGAAGGACAACCCGATTGTCCGCGGTCACCTGGCCCTGATGCAGGCCTGCACGCAGGAAGACGTTCCCGCCGAAACCGGATGGCTGCACCACGGCGGCGTGTGGAACTACAACGCGGCCTTCGTCGCGGAAGTGTATTTGTGGGCCGGATTGCGTGGCTGGGCTCACCGCACGTTCACCGGCTATCTGAACCATGCGTCGCCGCTGCACGCGTGGCGCGAGGAACAACCGCTGCAGGATTCCCTGATCGGCGAGCTTTGGGGCGACATGCCTCATAACTGGGCCAGCGCAGAGTGCATCCGGTACCTGCGCCACATGCTCGTGCTGGAGGACGGCCGTAAGCTGCGCCTGCTGGATGGTCTGCTGCCCGTGGACCTTCGCGAACGGAAGGGATTCACGGTGACCCAAACGCCCACGCGCTTCGGGAGGGTCTCGCTCGATGTGCAGCCGAGCGGTGTTCGTGGCTGGAAGGCGCATTTTGCGCGCATCGCTGGCGAGGCGCCGGAAAGCGTGGAGCTGCGCGCCAGCCTCGCGCCGGGAGCCGAACTGAGCCGCATCCAGGGTGCCGCGATGCGGAAGGGCGCGAACGGAGAGATCAGCATCGACCCGGCCAGTTCGGAATGGACGGCGACCTGGGGCGATTGAAGTCCCTCAGGCAAGGGACTCTTCGGCAACCATGCTCCGGGGAGGGGCTTCATGGCGATCAAACAATGGATTGTTTTGTTGAATGCGCTGTTGATCCTCAGTCCGATGTCATCCTGCGGCGGCGGCAGCCAGTCGGCGGAAAGCACCACGACCACGACCACGTCCTCGCCGGGCCAGCAGCAAATGTTCCCGTATGCGCAGGGATGGCTGGGCGCGGACGGCGCCTATTCCGTTTCACTGGGGAATAGCAAGAGTCTCTGGTTTTTCGACGACACCTTCGTCGGGCCCTCTTCCGCCACCAGCCGAACCCAGTCGACCGGGTTCATCCACAATTCTGTCGGCATTTCCAACTGCACGGGAACGAACTGCACGTTCCAGTATTTCTGGAGCGGCATGAACACCGCTTCACCCGGGCCGATCTTCGTTGCGCCGGGTTCGGACTGGTATTGGGCCATGGACAACTTCATCTACAACGGAACGCTTTATATCGCGCTGATGCAGATGCACGCCTCGGGCAGCGGCGCGTTTGGGTTCGCTTACAGCGGGTCGGTGCTGGCCAGCGTCAATAACTACACCGCGCCTCCTTCGCAGTGGAACATCACGTACCAGCAACTGAATACCGGCGGCAGCGTTGTGCCCTGCGTTTCCATCGTGGTGGGGCAGGGGCCGGGAGGGAATCCAAATCCGGCGGATCCGAACGGAGCGAACTACGCCTACTTCTTTGCCGGCGTCGGCAGTCAGCCGTACCTTGCGCTCCTGCGCATTCCTCTGACAGATCTCAATCATCTCGCGCGGCCCGGGAACTCTGACTGGCAATATCTGAATACCAGCGGGAGCTGGGAGACGTGGCAGGACACCGCGACGACGCTGCCCAGCGACAACGCACAGGTCATCAATCCGGGCGCGACGGAGATGACCGTGCGCTGGCACAGCTCCACGAACCAGTGGCTGGCCGTCTATCCCGGCGGCCTGACCCATCAGGCTTATTACGCGCTGTCTTCTTCTCTCACCGCTGGATGGGGCGCGTCCGAGCCTCTCTATACCTATCCGGAAATGCAGCCCTCCAACGCGAACTACACGCCCAACGTTTTCTGCTATGCGGTGAAGGAACACCCGGAGTGGGAGACCACGGGCCGACTCGTGTTCACGTACGTGTGCAATTCAACCGTGGAGAGCGACGTCACGAACAACATGAACCTGTACCACCCCATCGTGGTGACGCAGAATCTGCCGCAGAACTAGCGAGGGGCGGCTCGCGGACTGCGGCGACCGGGGTGAATGTGATCGATTCGGGGTGAAACGAAAGGCCGTGTTCTGTCCTCCCAGGCGCGATCCCCTCACGATCCTGCCCGGCCCGTCGGGGTCAAGCGCTTCATTTGCAAGGGATTACAGAAGCTGGGGCGGTTCGGAACTACGGAGCGCAGGGGTCTGCCGCCGGTTGCTCGGCAAGGCAATAAAGGTTCAAAAAGAAACATCTGTGATATCTATTGACATGGATTAGAAAGCGCACATAGTCTGTATGGCGGCCAACAGAACATATCTGCTACCGTTCTGAAACTGTGTGGCAACTTCGGGTTTTTCTTTGGGAGGCGGCGATGATACGAATCTGGAAATCGATTGCAGCGAATGAGAATAGGTGTGGCCGCCGGTCCCTGGCGGGCGGCCTCTGCGCCATAGCGATGGTGGTTGCGCTGCTGATGCCTGCCCTGCGGGCGGGCGCGCAGAACGTCAGCAACTTCGATACCGGCACGATTACGGGCACCATTACGGACCCGTCCGGCGCTGTGGTTCCTCACGCATCGGTAACGGTCACCAATACCGGAACTGGTCTCGTCACCAAAACCGAGACCAACGGTGATGGCATCTTCTCCGCGCCGGGCCTGCAGTTCGGCAATTACGTGGTCACGGCGAGCGCCAGCTCCTTTCAGATGACAACGACGAAGCCGTTCGCGCTGAATGTTGGCGCCACTGTGCGCGTCGATCTGAAGCTGTCCATGGCAGTAGCCACCGAGAATGTGACGGTCACCGGAACGGCCACCAGCGTGAATACCACCAGCGCCACCGCCGGCACGACCCTGAACACGGAGCAGATCCGCAATCTGCCGACCAACGGCCGCGACGTGATGGACTTCCTCGAGATCGCACCGGGATCGGTGAACTCCACCGGATTCTTCCAGGGCAGCGTCAACGGCCAGGAGAACTTCTTCACCGGGCTCAATGTGACCCTGGACGGCCAGAACTCATCGCGCCCCGACGTGAATGGTTTCGACGAAACCGAGGGCCAGGAACAGGCACGGCTTACCCGGGCCAGCATCGACAGCATTCAGGAGATCGACTTTGCCAACAGCGGGTACAGCGCCGACGTGGGCCATTCGCTGGGGCCGCAGATGAACATCGTCACCCAGGGCGGCACCAACGATCTTCACGGTGAGGCATTCGACTTCTTCCGCAATGACGCCCTCGACGCAAAGGATTACTTTGCCAACAGCCTGACCAACCCCAAGGTGCCCTTGCGGATGAACCAGTTCGGCGGCAACGTCGGTGGTCCTTTTCTGAGGAATAAGCTGTTCTTCTTTACCAACTACGAAGGCATTCGCCAGCGCACGACCCAGATCAATGCCCTGTATGAAGTTCCCAGTGCTTACGTGCGTTCGCAGTTTGTTGCCGCCATGCAGCCGGTGCTGGCGCAGATGGCGCCGCTCCCCGCGAACTGCACGGCCATTCCCGCGCCGGCTTCGTGCGCTGTTCCCGGCTATACCGATGCCACGCCTGCCAATGGGTCCGATCTGGTCTACGATCCAGCGGCGCTGCCCACCACGCTTCGCGAAGACAGCGGCTCGATTCGCGTCGATGCCAACCTTGCGAACAGGGATCGGATGTTTGTCCGCTACAACGTGGATAACAGCCTCACCAATTGGACATACGGGCTGAATGAGGGGCAGATCTCGCCGCAAGCCGACAACAATCAGTCTCTGACGATCGACGACACCCACACCTTCACGCCGACGCTGATCAATGAGTTCAGCGCGGCCATCCACAGGTTCTATTCGGATACGAATTCCGACACCCCGCAACCTCTCGTGGGGTTCGGCGGATTTTTCACGAATCTGGGCAGCTTGCCCACCCCGAATACGTTCAACCAGGTCAACCCGCAGACCGTCTTTGAACTCCTGGACAATGCCACCAAGTCGGTGAAGAGCCACACCATTCGATTCGGAGCACAGATTCAGTTCAATCGCATCGACGAGTGGCTACGGCCCCAGCAGACCTTCTCGTTCGGCAGCTTCTCCGATCTGGAGAACGATCGGCCCTTCACCCTGGGGAAGATCGGGTTCCAGAATTTCGTGGGCGTGCGGAATTCCAACTGGGGCTTGTATGGCGAGGACGACTGGCGCGCGACCCGCAAAATCACGCTCAGCCTCGGCGTGCGCGCGGACATCAACACCGTCTGGAGCTTCCGCGACAACGTTGCTTCCAACTTCAACTTTGCCACTCAGACCTTCACTCCGTCGAACCAGCCTCTGTATTCGGGACCGCTGGCTGATGTAGCCCCGCGTCTTGGCCTGAGCTACGATCCATTCGGCCGCGGAAAGACGGTCGTTCACGCCTACTATGGGCTCTTCTACAACCCCATGCATTTTGGGGTAAACCTGCTCAGCAACAATCCTGCTTACGAGAGCTACTCGGTCAATGCTTTCCAGTTGCCTCTCGCTTATCCCATGGCGAACCCGGCCCTGCCCGCGGGCACGCAGAATGTGTACATGTTCCCGCGCAATGCGCATGACCCCTATTCCCCGAACTGGCTCTTCGGAGTCCAGCAGGAGATCCTGCCGGCCACCGTTCTGACGGTCAACTACACGGGCAATGAGGACCATCACCAGGATGCGGGAATCGATTTCGCCGCGCTCAACCTGAACCCAGGCGACTATTTCTTCCAAATCCACAAATTGTCGGGGTTTGCCAATGAGTATCTGGAGGCGGACAATCTGCACTCCAGCTATAACGCTCTCCAGGTGCAGCTGCGCCACAACGGGCGCAAGCTCGATGTGGAAGGAAACTATACCTGGTCGCACGAGATCGATGACATGGTCAACGTCTTCAACAGCTTCTCCGATCCCTATAACCCAAACTACGACATAGGCTCCGGAGACTGGGACATCCGCCACAACCTTACCGGCAGCGTCGTCTACAACTTCACCGAGCTGAAAGGCCACAACGCTCTGGTGCGCGGCGCTCTTGGCGGCTGGCAGGCCTCCACCATCGTGCAGGCGCGCTCCGGCGTTCCCCTGGACGTCACCGACTCGGGCGGCGGCATCTTCGGCCTCTCCACGCGCCCCAATTTCACCGGCCAGCCGATTAAGCTTTCGAACTTCTCCTGGCCCTACCACACCTACAATGTCGCCGCTTACACGATCCCGACCGGCTTCAACGGGACTCCCGGGGATCCTTCCACCCTCGGCAACGTCCCGCGCAACAGCCTGCGGGGACCTGGCTTCTTCCAGTGGGACTTCTCCGGGATGAAGAACTTCCGGCTCACGGAAAAGGCTCACCTGCAGTTCCGTGGCGACCTGTTCAATATCCTGAACCATCCCAACTTCGGCAATCCCAACGTCGGCATCTGCAGTTCGTACAGCTTCTTCGGCTGTGTGACGAACCAGACCTTTGGCGAGGTCGGCCAGACCATCGCCGGTGAGGACAACACCCTCGTCGGTTCGGGCACGGCGCGGCAAATCCAGCTGGCGATGAAGGTCATCTTCTAAAGCCGGTGAAAACGAAAGACTGAAAAGGGCGAGCGCTGCGGCGCTCGCCCTCTCTCTTTGCGGCGGGTTGCGGAACGGGTGGGGAGGAGCTTAGACCCTGACCTGGGCCTGGATGGTGCCGTATTCGCGGCCCGTGTCGCTGCCACAGGGGCGAACGGTGTAGGCGCCGACAGCGGCGGGGATGATGAAGGTCTCCGCGTAGTGCACGAGAAAAGGTTCAAAGGAGCCGGACGGGCTCTCAACGACGGCCTGCTCGCCTTCGATCAGGTTGACAACGTGAACCGTCCCGGCGGTGTCGTGCGGCACGGTGCCAGTGAACCAGTGGCGGCGCGTCTCAATGAATTCCAGAGCGTGGAGGCCGGTGCGCTCTTCGCGCCAGCCGGGGCCGTTGGCCACCGGCTCCACCTGGTTGATGAGCGACTGCCGCACCCATTCGGTGGTGCGGTTCCACTGGATGTTAACGGCGCCGTGGCTCAGGTGGATAGGACGCGGGCGTCCGTCCAGGCCGAGGCGTCCCCAGTCCCACAGCTTGAAAGTGAAAATGTACGGCGTCGCGCTGATCTCCAGCACCATGCTGTTCTTCCCCGAGCAGTGGATCGTGCCTGCCGGGATCAGGAAGTGATCGTGCTTCCGGGCTGGGAAGCGGTTGACATACTGCTCCGCGGGAAAGTCGAAGTCCCCCTCCTGGGCGCGCTCCAGATCTCGCACCATCGCGTCGCGATCGACATTTTCCTTCAGACCGAGATAAACGCAGGCGTCCGGCTCGGCGTCCAGCAGGTAATAGCTTTCATCCTGGGTGTAATCCATGCCGAAATGCTCGCGGATGTAAGAGGTGAGCGGGTGAACCTGGAGCGAGAGATTGCCGCCGCCGATGGTGTCGAGAAAATCGAAGCGGATGGGGAATTCCGCCCCGAATCGCCGGTAAACGCCCTGCCCGAGCAATTCTTCCGGGTGAGCAAAAACCAGGTTGATGGAGGGGATCTCCACGCGGCAGTCGCCGAAGCCGAGCAGGAGACTGTTCTCTTCGGGCACGCAGTCGAAGCACCACGCGTGGTTGGGTGCGCCATCCTCGGGCAGTCCGCAAACGCGCTCCATCCAGTGGCCGCCCCAGGGCCCAGGGTCGAAAAATGGCACCACCCGAAACGGGCGGTGCACAGCGGCCGCCAGGCTGCGCCGGAACACGTCTCCGGAGATGGCTTTCGGATGACCGGCGACATTTGTATCCAGCAGCAGATCGATGCCGGGGAGCAGACGCGTCTTCAGCCGGTCGGCGGCGCGCCAGTCGACGAAGAAGGCGCGCTTGTATTTGAGCGACGCGCGCTCGTCGAAATTGTTCGAGCCGAGATTGCCGATGGCATTGCGCCGCTGGCGCATCTGGATTTCCCATCGCGCCATGTCGGCATAAACCAGGAAGTCAGCCCGCGGATAAACCAGCGAAGCCCCAGGGCCCACGACCACTGTGGCAGCCGAGGGGCTGGCGCCGCGGCCGCGAACCGCGGCGAGCTTTTCGGCATCGAAGAAGTCCTCGATCTCGATGGAGTTCATCTGCCCGAAGACCGGATCGTCGCCCAGACAGGGTTCCACCATGCGGTCAATCTCCGCAGGAGGGCGAAACAGGTCAGGCGTCCAGAGGAACGCGGCGTCCGGCAGCGCCGCTGCAAGCTCCCGGCGCACCTCATCGAGAAATACGCCCGGATAAAACTCAACCACCGTCACCGTTCCTGCGCGCGTCCGGGAGCGAATGGCCGGACCGATGCAGGACCAGCCTTCGAGGCACTCCTCGCGGGAACCGGCGGGGATGGACGGAAACCTATCGTACAAAGGAACGCTCCTGTTCGAAGAGGGGAGTCGCGCCCAGAAGGGCGGCGTCATTGCCCAGTTGCGCAGCCGTGACCCGAACCGTGCCCCACGGCGTCCAGGCGTTCCTGGAGACATACTCCTGCAGGAAAGGCAAAACGAGGGCCGCGCTTTTCATCACGCCGCCTCCGTAAACCAGCAGCTCCGGATCAAAGGAGTGAATGGCGGCCACTGCGGCGGCGCCCCAGACGCGGAGGCAGTGATCGACGACCTCCCGCGATACCGGATCGCCGGCAGACGCGCAGGCAAAGAGGTTCTCGAAATTGATTTCGCGGGACGAGAGCGTGCTCGACGGAAACCCTGGCCACTCGCGCGCCACCAGAGGCAGCGACCATCCTGAAGCTTCCGACTCGGCGCAGCCCAGCGCGCCGCAGGTGCAGCGGCGGCCGTGAATAGTCACCGGAATATGGCCCGCCAGAACCCCGGCCTGCTCGTGCTTTCCCCGCAGAAGACGGCCGCCGATCATGGCCACGCCGCCAATGCCCGTTCCCAGCGTGAACATCACGACGTCCGTTTCACCCTGGGCCGCGCCGGCATAGCATTCGCCCAGCAGCGCCAGGCGAGCGTCGTTTTCGAGCCGAAGCGGCAATCCGAACCGGTCCATGGCCCAGCGGGAAACATCGAGGTTCGGGCCATCAACATATTTCCCGTTCGTCGAGGCAATCCGCGTCCGCCGCGAATCCACCAGCCCGCAGAACCCGAACCCGATCGCCTCTCCGCCGTGTGCTGCTCTCAGCCGGGCAAGCGGCTCTGCGATGGCGGACAGGGCATCGGCCATGGACTGAGACCCGGGCAGCGCGACCGTTTCCCGCGCAAGGATCCGCGCTCCCTCCACAACCGCGCAGGCAGCGTGAGTCCCTCCCAAATCTACGGCCAGAATCTTCATCTCTGGAAACCCACATCGCGACAAAAAAGCCCGGCGTCGCGGACACGGTCAGCGTAATTCCACAGAGCCTTGTTGCGTGCGCTGATGCCTGGAACCTCTTGTGGATTCGCGATCACGGCAAGTCCGTTCGTGGCAGAAAAACAACACTTTCTGCACGAAAAGAATATCAAAAAAGATTGATTTATGGGTAAAAGAAAGCTCTTTCGGATCGATAGGAAAAGTCTGCTCAGGAGCGCATCCTTTATTCCTGTCGAGAACCGGCCCTGCCCCGGCCAGGCGCCGGGGCTGCTTCAGCGCACGCCGATGCCGGCCAGCAGGCCTCCGTCCACCACAAAATCGCTGCCCGTGCAGAACGACGCCTTGCCCGACGCGAGGAATGCCGCCACCTCGGCGATTTCTTCAGCCGTGGCGATCCGCCCCAGAGGGTGGGCGGCGCCGAATCGGGCAAACACCTCGTCCTCAGGCACACCCGGAGAAAACCGCTCGGCGGCACGCGCCAGCATTGGTGTCCTGACCGACCCGGGGCTGATGGAGTTGACGCGGATGCCGTCTTCCGCGTGGTCGAGGGCGAGCGCTCGGGTGAGGCTGTGGATCGCCCCTTTGGACGCAGCGTACGCCGCCACGCCTTTCTGGCAGGCATGCCCCTGCACCGAGGCGAGGGCGAGGATGCAGCCTCCTCCCCGCTTGCGCATCTCCGGCACCACCGCCCGGGCCAGAAGGTAAATGCTGCCGACATTCACTGCCATGCAGCGGTTCCAGGTCTCCGGATCGGTGTCGAGCACACTGCCAAAGGGATGAATCGCGGCGGCGCAAACCAGGATGTCGATGCCCCCCATCTCGCCAACGGCATCGGCCACCAGTTTTGCAACTACCTTCTGATCGGAGACGTCGCCGTGCTCCACGCGCAGAGACAGACCGCGCCGCGCGGCTTCGTGGGACAGTTCCCGGTTTCCCTCGTCGGCAATGCCGCACGCGACCACCTGGGCTCCGCCGTCGGCAAGGCGCAGGGCGATGGCGCGGCCGATGCCCGTGGTTCCGGTGACCAGCGCCGCTTTTCCGTCAAAATCGCGCATGAGTTTCGCTTTCTGCCGCATTGGGCGCACCAGCGCGCTGCGGAATCAGCTCCGGCGCAGCATATTGCAGACCGCGGATGGCGCCGCGCAACTCCGCCAGCCCTTTCAATCGCCCCACAAACGAGTAACTGGCGTTGCCGGGTTTGCCGATATCGTCGCCGAGTTGGTGCCCGTGGTCCGGCCGCATCGGTATCTCCCAGTCCGCGCGACCCTCCGCGGCGCGCCGGCATTCTTCCTCCAGCATCGTGCGGATCACTCCCACCATATCCGAGCTGCCGGAGAGATGCTCCGACTCATGAAAGGAGCCGTCGCCTTCGCGGCGCACCTGGCGGAGATGGAGAAAATGAATGCGCGAGGCGCATTCCTGAGCCATGGCAATCAGGTCGTTGTCTGCGCGCGAGCCCAGGGAGCCGACGCAGAAGGTCAGCCCGTTCGCCGGCGCATCGTATCCGGCAAGAATGCGCCGGAGGTCATCGGCAGTCGAAACGATGCGCGGCAGCCCGTACAGCGGCCACGGGGGATCGTCGGGATGAAGGGCCAGGCGAAGCCCCAGTTCTTCCGCCACGGGGATGACCTCGCGCAGGAAGGCAATCAGGTTCGACCGCAGATCGTCGGCGGTCATTCCCTCATACTGCGCGATGGCCGCGCGCATCGATTCCCGGTCGTACGACGATTCGGAAGCGGACAGACCGGCAATCAGCGTGCGCTCCAGGCGGTCGATGAAATCCGGCGTCATCCCGTCGAAACGCTTGCGGGCCGCGTTCCGGCGATCGGGCGAATAATCAGCCTCTGCGCCCCGGCGCCGCAGCACGAAAAGATCGTAGGCGGCAAAATCCAGCGCGTCGAAACGAACCGCGTACCCGGTAGACGGAAGCTGCCACGCAATGTCCGTCCGAACCCAGTCCACCACCGGCATGAAGTTGTAGCAGATGATTTTGACTCCGGCGCGGGCAATCGACGCCATCGAATCGATCCACGCCTCCGTGTACTGTCGGCAGGGGCCGGTGCGCAGCTTGATGGAGTTGTGCATGGGGATGCTTTCCACCACCGACCAGTCCATGCCGGCGGCAGCGATCGCATCGCGGCGCTTGCACACTTCCTCCAGCGGCCAGGCTTCTCCGCGATACAGGTGGTGCAGCGCCGAGACAATCCCCGTCGCCCCCGCCTGCTTCGCGTAATGCAGATGAACCGGATCTTCCGGGCCGAACCAGCGCCACGTTTCCTTCATTTCGAGAGGGCTCCCCGCACCGAATCACCTGGAGCGATGTTGGAAGAGTACTTCAGCCGTCCGCGGATTCCTTCGCGTAACCGATAAAGAGGCCCGCCGAGAAAGACGCGCCGCGGATCGTAGCCCTTCGGCGCCAGGATCTCGGCATTGCTGCGCGCAGCCGAGGTGACGTAAATCTCATCGAGATCCGGGCCGCCGAAACAGAGCGACGATGTCTGCGCCGCGGGCAGGTCGATCCGCCGCTCGCGCCGGCCATCGGGATCAAAGCGGCTCAGGCATCCGCCGAACCAGTGCGCGCACCACACAAACCCTTCGGCGTCCACGGCCAGCCCGTCGGGAATGCCTTCGGATCGGTCCATGCGCGCAAACACCCGCCGCCGGCTCAGTGCCCCGTCCTGCGCGCGCCAGTCGTAAGCGTAAATGCAGCGCGCCACCGTATCGGCAAAGTACAGCGTGGCGGTTTCCGGAGCAAAAGCCAGGCCGTTGGAAAAACAAATGCCTTCATCCGCAATATGCACCGAGCCATCGGTATCCACACGGAACAGGAAGCTCGGCGCCGAGTGGCCCTTCTCATCCAGATGCCAGGAACCCGAGTAGACTCTGCCGCGCGCATCGGCAGCGCAGTCGTTCATCACGCACTCCTGGCCCTCGGCCTGGCCGGCCAGCAGCAGCGCCCGCTCCCCCGGCCTCCACAGCCAGATACCCGCGCTGTTGGTCACCACAAACCCGCCGTCGTGCTGGCGGCAGAAGCCGCCGACCTGGAAGCCATCGCTCAGCATTTCGCGGCGGCGTTCGCGCCACTGGTACCGATAGAAGCGGTTTCCGGTGATGTCGGTCCAGTAGAGCGCCTGTTCGCTGGCGTCCCACAGCGGGCCTTCGCCGCACAAATTGCCATCGTCGGCAACGATTTCGAGTTCTGGTTTCACTGAGCTGGGCCGGAGTGCTTCCATGCAAAAGCAGCCGATCTCCCGGTATACGGTTCCGGAATTCTGAATGTCAAGAGCATGTGATCGAATCGATGCAACATGCATCCACAATATTTCCGTAACCGGCAGCAAGGCCCATGTCGGAATGACTGTTTGACGAAAATACGAAACCCTTCCCTGATACTCTGCTGCGGGGGAGCGGGGAGCGGATCGGCTCCCTGCTGAGCCATCCGGAGGCGCGGTGCATGAGCTCATCGGTCGTCGAGGGTCGTCGTTCACTCTGGCGCGGGCGCTCAGCGTGCTCCCTTGCCAATAGCCAGGTGCAGCTGACCCATCTGACCGGTGGTGGTCAGATCGTCGATTTCCATTTCCACGATGCCGCGGAGATGAATCCTTTCTGGATTCCGAACTGGGCGTCGCGCGATCCGATGAGTTTCGAGCCGGCTCGCGATGACGCCATCTATGGTTCTCAACCAGCCGGAAAGCTGCTCAGCGGCATTGCCGGCCACACTCTCTGCCTCGGGACATTCGGCCCGCCCTCTGCCGAGGAGATTCGCGCCGGCGCGACGCTGCACGGGGAGGCGGGCGTGCGGGAATGGAGTGCGGAGATTGCCCGGTGCGGAGAAACCAGCGAGTTGCGCTTCACCGTATCTCTGCCTGAAACCGGCCTCGAGTTCATCCGGACCGTATCGCTGTGCGCGAACGAGTCTGTGATCCGCATTCGCGAAACCGTCCGCAATCAGCTCCACGTCGAACAGCTCTTCCAGTGGCAGCAACACGCGGCGCTGGCGCCGCCCTTCGTCGCTGGAGACAACTGCGTGATCAGCCTGCCCGGGCGAAGAGGGATCACCGATCCCGCTGGCTACGAGGGCCACGAGTTGCTGGCCAGTGCCGCGGAATTCGACTGGCCCCTGGCGCCCGGCCCGGACGGCCGGATGATGAACCTCAGGATACCCTTTCAGAAAGAAGGGACCGGCTTTGTCGCGGGCGTGCAGGTGGATCCCGGTCGGGAGCACGGGTTCGTCTGTGCGGTGAATGCTGCTCGCAATCTGATTTTCGGCTACGTCTTTCCGCGCAGCCGCTTTCCGTGGGTCACGTGTTGGGAGGAGAATCGCGCCCGCGCGGCGCTGCCATGGCAGCGCCGCGAGCAAGTCCGCGCGCTGGAATTCGGAGCGAGCCCGTTGCCGCTCGGCCGTGCCGAGACCCTGCGCCGTGGCAACATCCTGGGCACGCCGACCATGGCGTGCGTGCCGCCCCGCGGAGAGATCGGTGCTGGATATCTGATGTTCCTTGCGCGCTGGTCCAGCGGGTCTCCGCAGATCGCGGACATTGTCTGCGGCGAGAACGAACTCCGGCTCTTGTCGGAAACCGGAGAAACCGCTCTTGCCGCCAGAGGCGCCATGGAGTTTATCGGGAAGACTGCTGAAGTTCCCGACGTGCCGGGATGAGAGTTGGTAGCGCCATCGGGGATCGAACTTGAGGCGTCTTGCGGGCGGAGGCCGGGGTCCCCAGCGCGCCGCATTTGCGCGATGGGGTGCCAAGCCCACAGCCGAAATCCTGAGCGGCGGTAGCCGCGAAGGAACTCTTCCGGCATCGTCTTCAACTAAAGAGTCGTCAGTGCAGTTTCTGGTGCCGGTACGGATTTCAAGCCGGCGCGGGTCGGCGCACGCCCATGCGCGCGGCATTCTCACCATAAGCTGATGATTATATGAAGGTTATTCCGTTCTCTGCGGCTCAATGCAAATGCACACAGAATTATGCAAAAGGGCCTCGGGTGCCATTATGAGTCCGCTGCTCTAACCCTTGAGCTACAGGCCCTCGATCGCTGGTGCCATACTTCTCCGTATTGTCGCATCAATGCTTCGGGCGAACCCCCTCCCGAGCGATGGCAGCCGCCAGAAGTCTGCTGCCTGAGTTATGGCGTCACGGTAAACGTTTTGGTCGGCAACTGGGTCGACAGGCCCAGCGAGTCGTAGAGCACCGCGGTCATCGTGTGCGTACCGGCCGCCAGGCTGCCGGAGTACGTATACGTCCACCCAGAGTGCAGATAAGCGGAACCGTAGTCAGCGGCAATACCCGGCCGGGCGATGCCCAGTGTGGCGTTGCCCACGGCCGTGCCGTCGATCGAAATCGACACACGGGTGATTGGCGCTCCATCGTGGACATCGGCCGCCCATCCGGTCACCAGCACATGGTCGCCCTGCGTCACCGTGGTTGATCCGGTAACAGCGTCTTCGGGCGAAGTCATCACTCCAAAGGGCGGCGCGTTGGCCTGCACTGTGATGGTGCGAGAGCCCAGCGTTGCCGATCGTCCGCCGGAGTCATAGGCCACCACGCTGACTGTATGCGTTCCTGTCGTTGGTGTTGCGTCTGTGAAGGTCCATCCGGAATTCGCGGGCTCCCCGCTCGGACCGGCAACGCTCAGCGTCGCGTTGCCAACCGACGTGCCATCGATGAACACCTTTACCTGGCTGACCGGGGCTCCCTGCACCAGATCTGCCGCCCAGCCCGTGACCAGGAGCCCATCAGTCTGGCCCACAGGCGTGGTTTTCGTGATCGCATCCACGGCCTGAGTCAGCGCGCCATAGGGCGGCGCCGACGCCGATGACACAGTGAAGGTATGAGTCGGCAATTGCGTCGACAGGCCCAGCGAGTCATAGAGCACCACGGTCATGGTGTGCGTCCCGGCAGCAAGGCTGCCGGAGTACGTATAGGTCCACCCGGAGTTCAGATAAGCGGATCCGTACTCAGTGGCAATGCCCGGCCGTGCAATGCCGAGTGTCGCGTTGCCCACGGCCGTGCCGTCGATCAGAATCGACACCTGGTGCACTGGCGCTCCGTCATGCACATCCGCCGCCCAGCCGGTCACCAGCACACCGTCGCCCTGCGTCACCGTGGTTGAGCTGGTGACCGCGTCCGCAGGCGCAGTCATCATCCCAAACGGCGGCGCGTTGGCCTGCACCGTGATGGTGCGAGAACCCAGCGTTGCCGATCGCCCGCCGGAGTCATAGGCCACCACGCTGACTGTATGCGTTCCTGTCGTGAGTGTTGAGTCTGTAAAGGTCCAGCCGGAATTCGCAGGCTCCCCGCTCGGACCGGCAACGCTCAGCGTCGCGTTGCCAACCGACGTGCCATCGATGAACACCGTTACCTGGCTGACCGGGGCTCCCTGCACCAGATCTGCCGCCCAGCCCGTGACCAGGAGCCCATCAGTCTGGCCCACAGGCGTGGTTTTCGTGATCGCATCCACGGCCTGAGTCAGCGCGCCATAGGGCGGAGCCGACGCCGATGACACCGTGAAGGTATGAGTCGGCAACTGCGTCGACAAGCCCAGCGAGTCGTAGAGCACCGCGGTCATGGTGTGCGTCCCGGCAGCAAGGCTGCCGGAGTACATATACGTCCACCCGGAGTTCAGATAAGCGGATCCGTACTCAGTGGCGATCCCCGGCCGGGCAATGCCGAGTGTCGCGTTGCCCACGGCCGTGCCGTCGATCAGAATCGACACCTGGTGCACTGGCGCTCCGTCATGCACATCCGCCGCCCAGCCGGTCACCAGCACACTGTCGCCCTGCGTCACCGTCTTCGATCCGGTGACAGCGTCCGCAGGCGCAGTCATCTCCCCAAACGGCGGCTCGGACGCCACATTGAAGGTCCCGCTGGTCGCGGTGATCGCCGGCGCCGTCGGGGTGATCGCCGGATTCAGCACCAAAGTCGCCGTCAGCGTGTCGCCCGTGCCCGCAGCGTTGATGGTCAATCCGGAGTAGGTCGCGACACCCGCGCTGGTCGCCACCGAGCCGCCCGTCAGCGTCGCGCCTGACGGCGAGCTCGTTAACGTCAGCGGAATGGTCACCGGCGACACCGTGAATGGCGCGCCATTTTCGTCGAGGGTGACCGCCGGAGCCGGACTCATGGTCGAGTTCTGGACGACATTCGACGGCTGCGCCTTAAAGCTCATCGCGTAATCGGTCTGCACCGCGCCCGCATCGATGCTGCCGCTCGCGCAGTAGCCGCCGGCCCCAAAGGTCACGCCGCGAGCATCCGTGAGCAAAAAGAGATTATTTGCGCCAAGGGTGAAAGTTGTGCCCGCGCAAATCGCCGCGCTGCCCGGGAGAGGAATCATCACCGGGACGGCCGTGTTGGACACAGCGTTTACCAGCGGGCTCAGTCCGAGGCCGCTCGCGCTGGTTACATCTCCCGAATCTCCATTGGCGTCGCCGTTGACCGGGCAGGTGGCCGAGCCCGAGCTGACGCAATCGGACGATCCCGTATTCCCCGCAAGGATGGAGTTAACCATGACATAGGATCCGGTGGCGTTCAGATACCATCCACTGCCGTTCGCGGGCGCGGAATTGCCGGTGATAGTGCTGCTGCTCACCAGGATGAACCCGTTGCCCGTCGTCGACAAGCCACCGCCGGATGCTGCGCTGTTGCCCGTCAGTGTGCTGTCGAGGAGATTGAGAGAGGTAGCCTGAACTGCCAGGCCGCCGCCGCTGCCGCCGGCCGTATTATTCGTCAGCGTGCTGTTGGCGATCGTGAGTGTGGAACTGGATTTATCATCGATCGCCCCGCCGTTCTGCGTCGCCTGATTCCCGCTGAATTTCACGTTGTTGATGTTCAGCTGCCCTGTCGCATGCAGAATCGCTCCGCCATTGGCCGCTTTTCCTGAGGCCAGGGTCATCGCAGAAATGTTCGCGTTCTGTGCACTCACCGTGAAGAGTTGCGTCGTGCCGCCGCCGCTGATGGTCAGCAGATTCGCGCCCGGACCGGCGAGATTCATCGTTGTCTGGGTGAGGTTCAGCGGGCTGGACAGCGTGAGGGTCGCGGGCGTTGGGACAGCCGGCGATCCGGAGCGGAAGAGCGCCGGCGCGAATCCGATGTCAGGGTTCGCCGCGGACTGCAGCACGGCGTCGCGCAGCGAGCACGTTCCACCGTCGGTGCAGCTGGAGGTATCGCTGTTCTGGGTGTCCGCAAGCGTGTTCACCTGTACGTAGTTCGTCTGCACCGCGCCCGCGTCCACGCAGGAAGCGTTCAATGGCAAACCGCGCTCATCCGCGGTCACGCCAATCGGCACCAAAGCGGAGCTGCCGGCGCAGATCGCCGCGCTGCCTGGCAGAGGCATCAGCGTCAGTTGATTACCGCCATAGTTGGCCAGAGGCAAAAGCCCGGGGTTGCTGACTCCGATCACATTGCCGCCGGCTCCGTTGGTGGGACAACTCCCCGCAGTCGCCAGACATTCCGGCCCCTGGTCTCCGGCCAGAATGGTGTTCTGTACCTGGAGACCACCGCTGTTGGAGATGCCCGCGCCGCCGGAAGCAGCCCAATTCCCGGAGAAGGTTACATTGGCGGCCGCGAAGGTTCCGGTATTGTCGACTCCCCCGCCGCTGCCTGCCGAATTCTCATACAGGGTGGTGTTGACCAGGACAAGAGTTCCGCTGTTCTCGATGCCGCCGCCGCTCTGCCCACCATTGCCATAAAGAGAAGAATTCTCAAGGATGGCAAAGTTCGAATTATTGATCGCTCCGCCGTTCCCATTCGCACTGCAATTCGCGATGGTGGTGTTGAATACCTGGAGCGTGCCGCTGTTGTCGATGCAACCGCCGTTCCCCTGGCTATAGGTGTAGCTGCTGATGTTGGAGTTCGCCAAAGTGAGCGAGCCAGTGTTCTCAATCACAGCGCCGTTTGCGTTGCCAAAGCAGTTCGGCAGCGCGACGTTGGTCAGCGTCAGGCCGCCGGCATTCACGAGGCAGCCGCCAGGGCCGCTGTTCGACCCCTGCGTGATCGTCATGTTGCTGATGGAGGCGCCGGTGACACCTGAGTTCACGGTAACGTCCGCGAATCCGCTGCCGTTGACAGTGACCGTGACAAGGCTGGTCAAGGTCGGCCCGGAGCCGGTGGTGGGGCCAACAATTGCGGTGCCGGAAGGAATGGACAATGGGCTGGAAACCGCAATGCCGCTACCCGGTCCGAACTCTGAGCTGCCGAAATAGATGTTGGCTTGGCCGAGGGCCGCGGACTTCAACAGCGCGTCGCGCAGGCTGCAATTGCGATCGGTTCCCGTCGTGGTGGACGCCTGCACCGTGCAGTTTGCGGCCGTGCCCGCATCGTCGGCTGAGGTGGTCACCACGAGATTCGGCGGCGGATTGTTGGTCAGCGAGAACGAAACGGTGTCGGAGGTTCCGTTGATTGTCGCAGTGACCGTATAGCTTCCAACGGTCGCATTGGCGGTGGCGGTTACCTGGCAGATACCATTCGAACCTGTGAAGCACTGCGGCGCTGAAAGCGTCGCGCTGGCTCCCGAGGCGGGCGCGGTGAACGTTACATCGGCATTGGCAACAATATTGCCGTAGCTGTCGGTCACGAGCACCGTCAGCGGCGTCGCAAACGGCGCGCTGAGATAGGCGGACTGCGGAGTTCCTGCTGAAACGGCAATCGAGGAAGGTGCGGCTGCTGTTACCTGGATCGCGGAAGAGGTGCCGTTGGCGCCGCCGACGGCGGCATCGTTCAGCGTAATGGTCTGGTTTCCGGCCGTCGTCAGCGTCGCCGAGAAAGAGGCTCCGCCACTGCTGAAGGTAACCGTCGCCGGCAAGCTGGCATGCGAATCCGTGGTGGTTACCGCGGCGGTGCCGTTGAAATCCCCGTTGGTGCCGCCCCCGGATTGCTGGGCAACGGCTGTAATCGTAAACGGAGTGCCCGCAACCGCCTGAGGCGGAGAGGTGATCGCGATGCCGGTGACTGCCGGCAGACCCGTTCCGTTCAGATTGATGTACTGGACTTTGTTCGTGACGTTCAGAGTGTTGTCGATCAGGATGATTTGGCCGCTGACTGCTCCCGTAGCCGTCGGAGCGAAGTTTGCGGAGAGATCGCACGTTGTGCCTTCTGCAACGGACCCGCCCGAAGCGCACAGGTTCGTGTCGGCTGTGTTCTTCGGGAACTGCGAGGGATAGCCCGGGTTGATTCCCGAGAAGAGCGGCAGCGGAGCATTGCCGTTGTTGATGACAGCAGTGGTTTGCGGGCCATCCGTCGTGTCCGTAGAGAATTGCGTCGTCGCGGTCGGGAAATTCAGCGTGGGCGCATCGGCCACATCCACGCGGGCAATTGCTCCCAGGCTGGTTTCCGCCAGGAGGAGATTGCCGCTCGCATCCACGGCAATGCCCTCGACGCCGGAACCCGATGCTGTGGTTGTGATGGCGGAGCCATAGCTGCTTCCGTTCCACGGCAACTCGATCACGGTGGAGGTGGCGCTCTGGGTGATGTACAGATTGCCGGAGTCATCCACTGCCAGGCCATTGGGAGAACTACCCGTGTAGAGGTCCGTCGATGCACCGTAGCTTCCTCCTGTCCACGGCACTTCGGCGACACGTCCGCCATTCAGCGTGTCGGAGAAGAAAACGTCGCCGTTGGCGTCCACCGCCACGCCCCATGGATTCGAGAGGCCGCTCGCAACCGCGATCGCGGCTCCATAACCCGTACCGGACCACGGCAGCTGCAGGATCTGGCCGTCGTTGGTATCGGCGACATACAGATTGCCAGCGCCGTCAACGGCCACGCCCGCAGGAGCATTCAATCCCGTCAGAACCGCCGCTGGCGTCCCGTAGCCGGTTGTTCCCATTCCCGTCCTCGGCACTTTCACAATCTGGCTATTGCCGCTGTCCGCAACGTACACATCTCCTGCTCCATCCACGGCAATCCCGAGCGGCGAGGAGAAGCCGCTGGCGATCACCACCGGGCCGGAATACGTGGTTCCGCTGCCGGGGAACTCCAGCACCTCATTCAGGGTGGAATCGATTACGTAGAGATTGCCGCTGCCGTCCATGGCCACATCGGCAGGATTGCCGAGGCCGCTGAGAGTCAGGGTCGCGGGAGCAGCTCCCAGGAAACCGATCTGCGGCGCGACGCCCACCGCCGAAAGGTAGGTCTCGCCCAGGACATTGCCACTCGCATCCATGAGGACCACCGCGCCGCCCCGTACGCCGGCGCGTTGCGGCGTGAAGGTCACATTCACCATGCAGGTTTGGCCTGCGGCATAAGCTGTGCCGGTGGCGCAGCTATCTCCGCCGGCGTCGGTGAAATCCAGATTGGGTGCGCCCTGCGTCAGCACCTGAATGGCATTCGCCGTGCCGGCGGCCGTGATATACACCGGAACCGATTGCATCGAGGAACTGGTTACATTAGTGGTCGCGCTGAAGCCGACCGCAACGATGAACACCGTTTCCGTCGCCGTACCGCTGGTCACGCCGGAAAGGCTCGCGGTGTAGGTGTACGTGCCTGCGGCGGTCAGCGGCGCGCCGGTCAGGTCGAAGGTCGCTACGCCGGCTGAGGCGGTCGACGTATAGGTCTGCGAGTAGCTGTTCGGGCCAGTAACGGTCAGCGTGATGGTATCGCCCGCCCCACTAACGACAGTTCCGTAGGAATCCTCCTCGCTGACGGTCACCGTCCCCGCATTGCCGCCCACAGGGAGCTGAGCGGGCACGCCACTGATGGCGAGCTGCGATACACCGCCCACTCCGGTTCCGTTGAAGGTCAGGCTTTGGCTGCCGCCGATCGCATTGTCGGTCAGCGTCACACTCTGCGCGATTGGGCCCGGAACCGCCGGCTGAAAGACCACCGAAACATCGCAGGAGTTTTGCACGGAGATCGGCGTAGCAGACGAGCACAGGTTGGCGTCGCCCGTGTTCACGGGGAAGCTTGCCGGATAGCTGGGATCCGCGCTGAACGTCAGCGGCTCGTTTCCTATATTCAGCAGGCTGATAGTTTGCGAGCTGTCCGCCGTGTCCAGGGTCCCAGCGACTGTCGCGGTCGGGAAGGTCGGGGAAGGCGCGTCTCCCAGGTCGAGCTTCAGGGCCTCGCCTCCGGCGTAAGAAGCGATATACACGTTGCCTGCCGCGTCGAGGGCCACGTCTTGAGGCTGGGGAAGGCCGCTGGCCAACGTCACAGGGGTACCGAATCCGCTGCCTGTCCACGGTATTTTGGTGAGCGTTTCGCCTGAGGAATCGGCAACATAGACACTCCCGGTGGAATCCAGCGCAACCCCGGTGGGGTAGTAGAACCCGCTGGCCAGAGTCTCCGCGGCGCCCCATCCACTGCCCGTCCATGGCAGTTCGATGACGGTACCCTCCGGAGTGTCGAACGTGGCCGGGTTCTTGCCTGTATAAACATTGCCCGCCGCATCGACAGCGACACCGCCGCCTGCGCTGGAGGTCACCGTCACCGGCGAACTATAACTGTTGCCCGTCCACGGCACCTCGACGACCGTGGAACCCGACGCGATGTACACGTTGCCGTTGCGATCGACGGCCAAATCATCCGGTGAGACACCGGTAGCCACCGTGACGGGCGTCGAGCTGTAGCTGGTTCCATTCCACGTCACCTTCAGCACGTCGCCGTTCAACAACTCGCCGATGTAGACATTGCCGGCTCCATCGACCGCGATGCTGTACGGGTAATTCAGCCCGCTCAAAAGGGTCACTGGAGTGCCCCAGCTGGTTCCCGTCCACGGCACCTTGATCGCCTGACCGGGCGATCCACCCGTTGCGTAATAGAGGTTACCCGCGCCGTCGACGGCCACGGCATAGGCAGTCGTCCCGGGAACGGAACTCTGCACGCCCGGCGGGTACGCGAGCTGCGGGCCCAGTCCTGTGCCGGAGAGATAGACCGTTCCCAGAATGTTGCCGGTGCTGTCCGTCAGCACTACCGCGCCCGTGCGGAGTCCGGCGTACTGCGGATTGAACTGCACATTCACTGTGCAGCTTTGGCCCACCGTGTACGCGGTGCCGCTCGCACACGTGCCGCCGCTCGCTGCGGTGAAGTCGCCATTGGCAATCCCTTCAGTCAGCACCTGGATGGAATTCAGCGTGCCCGCCGTCGCGACGGATACCGGGATCGCCTGCGCCGACGAGGCAGAGCCCAGATTCTGACCCGAGCTGAGATTCACGTCGATGGGAAAGACTGTCTCTGTTCCGCCTGCTCCGGCGACGCCGGTCAGGCTAGCCGCATAAGTGTAGGTTCCGGGTGTGCTGAGGGCGTCGCCTGAGAGATCGAAGGTAGCCACGCCGCCCGATGCCGCCACTGTATAGGTCTGCGAGTAGCCGGAAGGACCGGTCACCAGCAGTGTGATCGTGTCGGTCGCGGTGCTCACCAGCACGCCGGACGAGTCGTTTTCGCTGACCGTAATCGTTCCCGCGTTGCCGCCGGTGAACAGACTCGGGGGCACCGTGCTCATCGCCAATTGCGTCACGATGTCCAGCCCCGTGCCATTGAGAGCGATGTTCTGCGTGCTGTTGGCGGTGTTGAGCGTGTTATCGGTCACCGTCAACGTGCCCGCGTTGGGTCCGATCGCCGCAGGCGCGAAATTCATCGACAGATTGCAACTTGTACCCTGGACCAGAAAGCCGCTGGCCAGGCACAGATTTGTACCGCTCGCATTCTGCGGAAAAGCAGCCGAGTACGCACCCACGCTGAACGCCAGCGGCTGACTGCTGACATTGATCAGCGTCGCGGTCTGCGGACTGGCGGTATTCGTCGTTCCAATCGGCGTGGCCGGGAAAGTCAGCGATCCGCCATCCGCCAGGTCGATTTCGACGACCCCACCAGCGGCAACCACATAGGAATTGCCGCTGCCATCTACAGCAACTCCGGTCGCCGACGTCAGGCTTGTGGCCACCGTGATCGCCGCGCCGTAACTGCTGCCCGTCCAGGGCAGCAGGATCATCGTTCCGCTTCCGCCCTCCACGACGCACAGGCTGCTGCCGTCGAAGGTCAGCCCCTGCGGGCTGCTGAGTCCGGAAGCCACCGTCACGGGCGAGCCCCAGCTTGTACCGGACCACGGCACTTCCACCACCTGGCCCAGCGCGCTCTCCGCGACGTAGAGATTGCCGGAAGCATCCAGCGCCAGAGCACCAATCTGCACCGAGGGCGCGCTCAGAACCGTGATGGGCGCGCCATAACCGCTGCCCGTCCACGGCAGTTCCACCGCCCCGCTGCTTTGGTTGATGTAGATGTTCCCGCCCGCATCCACGGCGATGGCCGAGGCGCCGGAGATACCGCTGCCCACGGTCACGGGAGTTCCATAAGCGCTGCCGGTCCACGGCACCTCGATCACCTCACCGGCGGCAATGTAGACGTTGCCTGCTCCATCGACAGCAATGCCCTGTGGATTGGTGAGGCCGCTGTTCAGCGTAACGGGCGAACCCCACGCTGATCCGCTCCACGGCAACTTCACGGCCGTTCCGCTGGTGGCGGTGAAGTAAAGATTGTGCGCGGCGTCCACCGCGACGCCGCCCGCGGCGCCGGTCGTTCCACTGACGGCGCTTTGCGCGCCGGGAATCATGGCAGCCTGCGGCGCCGTCCCCAGGCCGGAGAGATACTCGAGGCCCAGCAGATTGCCGCCGGCATCCCGCAGCACGACGGCGCCCGTCCGCTGGCCGACTGCCTGCGGCGTGAAGGTTACGTTGACCGTGCAGCTCTGGCCCACGGCATAGGCCGTTCCTGTCGCGCAGCTTCCCGCCGGAGACACGGCGAAATCCAGGTTGGGCGTGCCCTGCGTCAGCACCTGGATGGAGTTCAGCGTGCCCGCAGTGGAGATGTACACGGTAGTCGACACCGCATCCGAGGTCGAATTGACATTCTGGCTGGCGCTAAACGCAAGAGACAGAGGAACCACCGTCTCGGTCGCGGAACTGCCGGACGCGCCGGAGAGGCTCGCGGCATAGCTGTAGGTTCCTGCCGCCGACAGAGCGTCACCCGCCAAGTTAAACGTCGCGACGCCGCTGGCCGCCGTCGCCGTGTACGTCGCCGAGTAACTATTGGGTCCCGTCACGGTCAACGTGATGGTATCGGCCGCCGTGGCTTGCACTGTGCCGAAAGGATCTTCCTCGCTCACCGTCAGCGTGCCCGCATTGCCGCCTGCCGGCAGATTCGCAGGCACGCTGCTCAGCACCAACTGCGTCACGGCATCCAGGCTGGTGCCCGTCACCGGGATCGCATGCGTGCCGCTGGCGGTGTTGTCCGCGAATGTGATTTGCTCCTGCAGCGAGCCCAGAGCGGCCGGAGCGAAGTTCACCGAAATATCGCACGAGCCATTCTGCGCGACCGGGTTCGCGGCCTCGCATAGGTTTCCGTCCTCCGCATTCACAGGGAAATCAGAAGGGTAGCTGGGATCCGCGCTGAAGGTCAGCGCCGCATTGCCCTGGTTTGTGATCGTGACCGTCTGCGCCGGATCCGTGTCGTGACCGATCGCGGTATCGGCAAAAGACCGCGTCGGCGCATCGGCGAAGTCCAGCTTGAGTATGCCCAATGTTCCGTTGTTGATGTAGGCGTTTCCGCCTGCATCCAGGGCCACTGCCGAAATGTCGGAATTGGTGAGGAGAATCGGGCCCCCATACCCGCTTCCCGTCCACGGAACTTTGATGAGTCCTCCGGGCGCCTCGTATTCGTGAGCATTTGCGACATAGAGATTGTCCGCCGCATCCACCTGAATCTCTCCCGGGTCGCTCCACTCGCCGCCAATCGAGACCGGTGTGCCATATCCGCTGCTCGTCCATGGCACCTCGAAAACCGCTCCGTCCTGCTGATCGGTGAAGAAGAAGTTCCGGTTGGCATCCATCGCGATCGAGTAGGCCGCACCATACTCGGCCGTGTTGATAGCAGCCACGGGAGCCGCGTAACCGCTGCCGGTCCAGGCGATTTCGTAGATCGGTGACGTGTAGCTGTCCAGGGAGAAGTAGATGTTGCCGAAGCCGTCCACCAGCAGGCCCGTCGGATTACCGAAATTGCTCGGCAGGAGGCCGACTCGCGTCCCGAAGCTGCTGCTGGTGCGTGGATATTTCCAGATCTGCGGGGTGACGTTATCGGCCAGATATAGATTTCCCGCAGCATCCAGAGCGATCGCTCCGCTTTCCGTCCCGGTACTGATCACCGTCACAGGCGTGCCGTAGGTCGATCCGTTCCAGGGCACTTCGGCGACGTTCCCGTTGGAAATATCCAGCACAAAGAGATTCCCGTTGCCGTCCACGGCCATATCCTGCACGTTGCCCATGCCGGGGAGGGAGATCGTGCTCTGCGTCCCCGAGCCGAAGGCGATCTGCGGGCCAACGCCGACATCGGAGACATAGGTGGTGCCCAGCACGTTGCCGCCTGCATCCAGCAGCAGCACCGCGCCCCGGCGCAGCCCAGGATGGGTGGGCGAGAACGACAGCGTGACCGTGCAGCTCTGGCTCGCGGTGTACGCATTCCCCACCGTGCAGGTGCCGGTGCCGGCGTTGGTGAAATCCAGATTCTGCACGCCCTCGGTCAGCACTTCGATCGACGCCAGCGTTCCCGCGGTGCTGATCGATACAACGGCCGGCCCGGCGCTCTGGCTGGAACCCTCCGCGACCGACATCTGGCCGGTTCCCGACAGCACGAGCGCCTGATTGCTGTTCACCGCGTTGTCCGCGAGCGGTATGCTTCCCTGATTCACGCCTGCCGCGCTGGGCTGGAACTGCAACGAAAGATCGCAACTGTCGCCTGCCGCGAGCGATGTGCTTTCGCTGCATAAATTCGCATCGCCGCTGTTCGCGGGGAAACTTGCCGGGTAAACCGGACTCGCGCTGAACGTGAGCTGCGCCGTACCGTCGTTCGTCACCGTGACCGTTAGCGGGCCATCCGTCGTGTCGGTGGCACCCACGGCTGTGATGGTGGGGAACGTATGGGAAGGCCCATCCGCCAGGTCGAGCTTGTAGGCCAGGTTCACGCCGCTGGCGGTACTGTAGGCGAAATAGAGATTGCCAGAGGCGTCGAGGGCCACCGCGTTAGTCTCATTATTGGTCAGCAGCGTGACCGGCGATCCGTATCCACTGCCGGCCCTGGGCACCTCCACGACCCCGGTTCCGCCGTCCTCTGCGATATAGAGGTTTCCCTGAGCATCCAACTGCACTCCGATCGGTTCTGAAACGCTGCCCAGGGTGACAGCTGATCCGTAACCGCTGTCCGTCCAGGGGATCTTTCCCACAATGCCGGTTGAGGAATCAGTGAAATAGATGCTGCCCTGGCCATCCAGGGTCAGGGCAGAGATACTGCTCCCGGAACCCCAAATCGTCGTGGCTGATCCGTAGGCGCTGCCCGTCCAGGGAATTTCCTCGATGGCCCGGCATGTCGACAAATACACGTTTCCGGCGGAATCCACGGCGACGGCCTGCCCCGATACGTCACCGTGACCGGAGAACCGAAGCCGCTCTCCTGGCGCGGATACTTCAGCGTGCCGGAGCTGGACGTGACATAGAGGTTTCCTGCCCCGTCCACCACAATGTTGTTGCCAATATAAGGAACGCTGAATGCTGTAAACTCCGCGCCGTAACTGGTTCCGTTCCACGGAACCTCCAAAACTGCGCTGTCATCTTCATCGACGATGTAGACGTTCCCTGCGCCATCCACCGCCATTCCTCTGGGATTGAGAGAACTGCTGGTCAGCGGAACCTGCACCCCCGGCCCAAACGCGATCTGCGGCACCACGCCTGTGCCGCCGATGTACGTTATGCCCAGCACATTGCCGCCAGCATCCTCCAGGAGCACCGCGCCCATGCGCGTTCCGGGATGCTTCGGCGTGAAGCTGACATTCACCGTGCAGCCTTGCCCCGAGTTGTAGGCGGTCCCGTCCGTGCAGGTGCCGCCGCTGGCCTGAGTGAAGTCCAGATTGGGAGCACCCTGCGTCAGCACCTGAATGGTGTTGAGCGTCCCGGCGGTACTGATAGAAACCGCCACGGACTGCGATGAAGCCGAAGAGCCGAAGCTGACCCACGCGGCTCCCACCGTCTCCACGGTTGTGCCGCTCAGGCTGCTATCACTGGCAGAGTAGAGATAGGTTCCGGCTGCGCTCAGCGTGGCGCTGGACAGATCAAACGTCGCAATTCCGCCTGACGCCGCAGCCGTGTAGGTTTGCGAATAACTCGAGGGTCCGGTCACCGTCAGCGTCACCGTCCCGGTGAGCGAGGTGAGTGGATTGTCCAGCAGATCCTCGGCAAACACCGTGATGGTGCCGGCGTTTTCCCCCGTGGACAGAGTGCCTGCCAACCCGCCGAACCCGAGCTGGGTGGCCACTTCAACGCCTGTCCCCGTGAATGTGACGGCCTGCGATCCGCCCGCGACGTTACCGCGCACCGTCGCCCTGCCGGAGTTTGTGCCTCCTCCAATCGGGAAGAAAGTGGCCGAGACGTCGCAGGAGCTGTTCTGAGGAATCGTGTCGCCGGCGGCGCAGAGAGCGGGCGAGGTCGCGCTGGTATTTTCCGGGAAGGCCTGCGGATAACTCGGGTTCGTACCGGAGGTCAAGGTCAGCGACTGGTTGCCGACATTGGTCAGGGTCGTCGTCTGTGCCGGATCGGTCGTATCGGACGTGCCGACCTCGGTTGTTGTCGGAAACGACAGAACCGGCCCGTCGGCATAATCCTCTTTCCATGTGCCGTACGTTCCGCCCGAGTTCTTGTAAAGCACATACAGATTGCGGCCCGTATCCAGCCCCAAGCCCTCCAGCGTGTCGCCGGTAGCGGGGGAATAGAAGGTCGTCGGCGTCCCATAGCTGCTCCCCGTCCAGGGAATCTCCGCCGCACGGGCATTGCCCGAATCCTCCACGTAGACGTTCCCGGCGGCATCCACATTGGGAAGGAGCGGCTGAGTGAAACCGCTGCCCACGGTCACGACGGTAGAACTGTACGCGCTGCCCGTCCACGGCACCTTCACCACAGTCCCGCTGTTGCTGTCGGTGAAGTAGGCGTTGCCGCTGGCGTCCACAGCAACGCCGGTGGGTACGTAACCGGCGGTTCCGGCAGAGATCACCGTCGTCTGCGCGCCGTAGCCGGTACCCGTCCAGGGCACCTCGACCACCGCGCCGTTGCCGGAATCGGCGACGTACACGTTCCCTGCCCCGTCCACAGCGATGTCTACGGGATTGCCGGCGCTCAGTCCTGCCGCCGCCGGACTGCCGTAGCCGCTGCCCATGCGGGGGAACTTGACCAACTGGGGAGTGCGGGACTCGAGCACGTACAGATTTCCCGCGCCATCAATAGCCAGCGCTCCCGGCGCCCCCACGTTCGTGCTTGCCAGGACAAAGGGCGTTCCATAACTGCTGCCCGACCAGGGAATTTCTACAATGTCGCCGTTAGTGCTGTCCGCGACGAAGACGTTGCCGCTGCCATCGACGGCAATCCGCCCGCTTGGCGCGAACGCGCTCGCCGGATCCGGCAGGGCGACCTGCGTCGCCGGACTAAACGTAATCTGCGGTCCCGTTCCCACCCCGGAGACGAACGTCGTCCCCAGCACATTGCCGGCCGCATCCTCCAGCACTACAGCGCCCATCCGCAGGCCGGCAGCTTTCGGCGTAAAGACCACATCCACCGTGCAACCGGCGCCTGGCGAATAATCCGCGCCGATCGAGCAGGTGCCCCCGCTGGACGCAGTGAAATCCTCATCCGCCGCGCCCCGCGTGAGCACCTCGATCGAGCTCAGGGTTCCGGTCCGGCTGATATACACAGCAACCGCCTGTGCCGCCGTGGGTGAACCGATCGCCTGGCTGGAGCTCAGCGTCACCGAGTCCGTGGTGACGGTCTCCACGTCTGTGGCGGACGGCAAACCGTCGCCATCGGCTGTGTAAACATAACCGCCCGCCGTGTTCAGCGCCGCGGCCGACAGATTGAATGTGGCCACACCCGCTGAGGCGGTCGCCGTATACGTCTGCGCATAGTTGCCCGGGCCGCTGGCGCTGAGCGTGACCGTATTGGAAAGAGACGCCACGGCGTGGCCCAGCGGATCTTCTTCGCTCACCGTGATGGTGCCGGCGTTCCCGCCTGAGGACAGAGTTGGGGGCAGATTGGCGATCACCAGTTGGGTGGCGACATCATCGCCGGTACCGGTGACCGGAACCGATTGCTCGCCCGACCCGGCATTGTCGCCCAGCACGATGTTGCCGCTGTTCGTTCCTCCGCTCGTCGGGTAGAACGTGGCCGCCACATCGCAGCCCGCGCTGACGGAGACAGGGTTGGTGATCGAGCAGAGATTTGCGTCACCCGAATAACGGGGAAAGTTTGTGGGGTAACTGACATAGCTGAAGGTCAGGGTCTGGTTGCCGATGTTGATGAGCGTCACCGCCTGCGAGGCATTGTTGCTCGTGCCGACGTTCGTCGTGCCGGAGAAGGTGAACGTCGGAGGATCGGCGCGATCGAGCTTGATGGCCCCGTTTTGCGAAGTGCCTTCGAACAGCAGGAACAGGTTGCCGCCGGAATCCAGGGCCATGCCCTCCAGGTTGTCGTAAGCCTCCGGGGCACCCTGGCTGCTAAAACCAAAAACGGTTATCGGCGAACCATACGAACTCCCGTTCCAGGGCACTTCGACAACATTGCCGTTGTCAAAGTACAGGTTCCCGGCGGCGTCCACGGTCGGATTCCCCAGGAGATCAATGTCCGTGAGCAGGGTGTTTGCGGTATAGCCACCTTCCCCGGGCGACAACTCGATGACATGGTGATCGGTCAGCTCGGTGACGAACAAATCGCCAGTTGAATCCACAGCGATTCCCGCGTAATCGGAGCCGGAGGCGCCGGTGTAGATGGTGGCGGCCGTCGAAAACCCGGTTGCGGTCGGGGTCATCTCCAGAACCGTGTTGCCCTCGGTGACAAAAAGATCGCCAGGGCCAGTAACCGCGACGTCTTCCAGCCCTCCTCCCGTGGTGAGCAGGTTCACGCGGCTGGCAAAGCTGCCGGCTTTCCAGGGGTATTCCCACAAATCGCTGCCGTCGACAACATAGAGGTTGCCGGCTCCGTCCACGGCCACAGACACCGGGTCCGTCAGGCCGCTGATCACTTCGGTCGGCGTACCATACGCAGAACCCGTCCATGGAACTTCCATCACGCCGCCGGGCGTGCTGGCGGGGAAATAGACGTTATTGCTGCCATCCACCGCGACCCGCCCCTGCGGGAACAGGCTGCTGGAAGCGGCGCTGACCAACGTCACCTGAATGTCGGTCGCGAAAGCGATCTGCGGACCATTTCCGATGCCCCATACATAGGCAGTGCCCAGCACCGAGCCGCTGGAGTTCTTCAGCACGACCGCGCCCATCCGCATACCCGCGTATCTGGGGGTGAAGGTGACGTCAACGGTGCAGGATGCGCCCTCCGAGTAAGCTCCGGCGGTGCACGAGCCGGTGCTCGACAGCGCGAAGTCCTGATTCGCGGCTCCCTGCGTCAGCACCTGGATGGAATTCAGCGTCCCCGTGGTGGCAAGCGTCACCGTGACGCTCCGCGCCGATGAGGTCGTGCCCACATTCTGGTTAGCGAACTGGACGGCTTGCGCCATGGCCGGCATGGCGGGCGCCAGCGCAAGGCAAACGAGCGCCGCTCTGAGAACGTGCGACGGGCCGTTGGAGAGTACACCGTGTACACGGCCACAGCGACCCGACATGATGAGCCTCCCGGTAGGGGATCCCAGGAAAAAATGCCGATAGGACTTTTTAAGAAACCCGGAAAAGGCCCGACTTCAATGGAAGGATGGTGCCGACTTCAGAAAGCGCCGAGTGCCTGTCGACAGAGAGGCGGATGGCCAAATTGGGGGAAACTTACGGCCGGATGAACCGCGCGTGGGCGGCCTGTCCATGAGTATTGCCTGACGTTATCGGGCAGCCCGCCATCTGTCAAGACACTCCTTCGAAAGGCGAAGGAAAGGCCAAGCTGCACAGCACGCGCTGTTGTCGGCTGCGCAATACCGCGGGAAGAGCCCCGGGTTGCCCCGCAGCTGCCGGAGCTAGGGCGTCACGGTAAACGTTTTGGCCGGCAGCTGGGTCGACAGGCTCAGCGAGTCATAGAACACCGCAGTGACCGTGTGCGTCCCCGCCGCCAGAGTGCCGGCGTAAGTATAGGTCCAGCCTGAGTACAGATACCTCGAACCGTACTGTGTGGCGACTCCGGATTGCTTGACATGCAGCGTTGCGGTGCCGGCGGGTGTGCAGGCGGCAATGCTGGTCGTGCAATCGATGTAGATGGCAACCTGGCTCACCGGCGCTCCATCCTGGAGATCCGCCGCCCACCCGGTCGCCAGCACACTGTCGCCCAAAGTCACAGTCGTCGACTTCGTCACGGCATCTTGTGGCGCATTCATCGCCCCGAAGGGCGGTGCCGGCGCGGACGACACCGTAAAGGTGCGGGTCGGCAACTGGGTCGACAGGCCCAGCGAGTCGTAGAGCACAACCGTCATGCTGTGCGATCCCGCTGCCAGGCTGCCCGCGTAGGTATACGTCCAGCCTGAATTCAGATATCTGGAGCCATACTGAGTGGCGATACCCGGCTGAGCGATGCCCAGCGTTGCGGTGCCGGCCGGTGTGCACGCGGCAATGCTGGTCGTGCAATCGATGTAGATGGCAACCTGGCTCACTGGCGCTCCATCCTGAACATCCGCGGCCCAGCCGGTCACCAGCACATGGTCGCCTACCGTCACTGTCGTCGACCTCGTCACGGCATCTTCTGGTAAACCCATCGCTCCGAAGGGTGGCGCATTGGCCTGTACTGTAATGGTGCGAGAACCCAGCGTCGTCGATCGCCCACCGGAGTCATAGGCCACCACGCTGACCGTGTGCGTTCCTGTCGGGAGAGTGGAGTCAGTAAACGTCCAGCCCGAATTGGCGGGTTCGCCGCTCGGACCGGCAACGCCCAGCGTCGCGTTGCCGACGGACGTGCCATCGACGAAGACGGTCACCTGGCTAACCGGCGCTCCCTGCACGAGATCTGCCGCCCAGCCGGTCAACAACAGGCCGTCGTTCTGGCCCACAGGCGTGGTTTTCGTGATCGCGTCCGCGGCCTGAGTCACCGCGCCATAGGGCGGAGCCGGCGCCGACGATACCGTGAAGGTATGAGTCGGCAATTGGGTCGACAGGCCCAGCGAGTCGTAAAGCACCACGGTCATGGTGTGGGTTGTGGCAGTGAGGTTGCCGGAGTAGGTATACGTCCACCCAGAGTCCAGATAAGCGGAACCGTACTCAGCGGCGGTTGCCGGTCGGGCAATGCCCAGTGTCGCGTTACCCGCCGCCGTGCCGTCGATCAGTATCGACACCTGGTGCACTGGCGCTCCGTCGTGGACATCCGCCGCCCACCCCGTCACCAGCACACTGTCGCCCTGCGTCACTGTGGCCGAGTTCGTCACCGCGTCCAGCGGCCGATTCGCCGCGCCGAACGGCGCCGCTGTCACATTGAATGTCGTGCTTAGCGCGGTGAGGGTCGGTGCGGTCGGCGTCACCGTCGGATTCAAATTCAGCGTCGCGGTCAGTTGGTCGCCGGTCCCTGCCTCGTTCACCATGATCCCGGAGTAGTTCGCAATGCCGGAATTGGTGGCCGCCGAGCCGCCCGTCAGCGTCGCCCCTGCGGGATTGCTCGTCAGCGATAACGGGACCGTCGCTGCCGCAACCTTGAACCTCGTCCCGTTCTCGTTCAACGTGACTGCGGGGCCTGGGCTCATCGTCATGTTCTGCGGAACATTCGATGGCTGAGCTGTAAAGCTCAGCGAATAGTCGGTCTGCACGGCTCCCGCGTCCACCGTGCCCGACGGGCAATAGCCGCCCGCATTGAGCGCGACCCCGCGCTGATCGGCGGTGACGCCTGCGCTCGATGTCAGGCTGGCTGAACCAGCGCAGATCGCCGCCGAGCCCGGCAGCGGAATCATCGTATGCATCGGCCCGCCGTAACTGCCATAAGCGGAAAGGCCGGGAGTCACGCCGTTTGCAGGGTTGCCGTCATAAGCGCCGATCAGATTCCCGTTCACGACATTCGTGCCGTCGAAGAAGTTGCCGCCGATTCCGCCATCGCTCAGGTCATCTCCGCCGGAGCCATTTGTATTCGCGGAGACGATGCTGTTCGCCAGACTCAGTGTGCTTCCATTGAAAATGCCGCCGCCGCTCACGCCTGAGTTGTCGGTGCTGTTTCCGGCGATCGTGCTGTTGACCACCGTCAAGCTGCAGCCGCCCGCATCATTGTTGATCGCTCCGCCCAAACCGCCGCCGCCATTGGTCGCGGTGTTTTGATAGAACGTGCTGTTGATCACCGTCGCCGTGCCGCACCCGGAGTAGCTCGTGTCATCGATGGCCCCTCCGTTCCCGCCGGTCGCGGAGTTTCCATAGAAGGTGCTGTTGATGATCGTCAGGGGGCCGACGATATTGAAGATGCCTCCGCCCGATTGCGTAGCCTGATTTCCCGCAAACGAAGAGCCCGAGATCGTAATCGCACCGAAGTTCGTAATGGCTCCGCCATTGCCGCCCTCGGCGAAACCATTGTTGACATTCAGATTGTTGATCGCGTTGCCGGTACCGCCCACGACGAAGATCGTCCCATTGCCCGAAACACCGGTTCCTCCGCCATCCACCGTAACCAGATTGACGAGCTTAGCGCCGGTGCCTGAGGTGAGGCCCTGGATCGTTGTGTTCGATGCAATGTTCAGCGAACTGCCGTTATCCGGAACGTCCACATAGATCGTGTTGGCCGTGGGATTGCCGGCCAGGTGAGAAGCGGCGAAGACCGTCGCGTCAAAGTAGATATTGCCGCCGCCGACCGCTGATGCCGCATTCAGCGCGGCGCGCAGCGTGCACACGCCGGGATTGCCTCCGTTGTTGCCGTCGGTCTTGTTGCTCGTGGTCGACGTGAGCGCGGTGCAGTTGGGGCTCCCAACGTTGTCGCTCGTCGTATTCACCACATAATTCGGCCAGCGCACGTTGATGGCCAGGGTATTGCTGGTGCCCGGTGCATCGGCAGCATCGCCCGAGTATTGCGCCGTGAAACTGTGCGCTCCAACAGCCAGCGGAGCGCCCAGCGTCGCAGCGTCCAGAGCCAAAGCGGCTGATTTCGACGTGGTGCCGCCCAGTCGAATCGCTCCTGGCCCGAGCGGATTGCCGTTGTCATAGAACGTGACGGTTCCCGTGGCCGTGGAGGAAGAAACTGTAGCCCTGAGAGTGACCGTTTGCCCGAACACCGCCGAAGCCGCCGGCGCGGCAATGAGGGTAACTGCGGATACTGGTGAGGTCACCACGAGGGTGTACTGCTGGTAGCTATCCCAAGCGTTGACTGATTGATCGATCGGGTCGAGCGCGAACGGGAAAGTTCCGGTTTGCGTCGGCGTGCCGCTGAGCGTCCAGCCGGATCCAGACTGCGTCAGTGTCAGCCCGTTCGGCAGGGTCCCCGAATTGAAATATTGGAAGTTGCCCGAACCTCCGGAAATGGTGAAAACCTGCGAAAAAGGTGTCCCCGTGGTAGCGGACAGGGTCTCGCCGGCTGGGGTCACCTGGATCGGCGCCAACACGTTCAGCGTGAAGCTCTGCGAACTCGTCAGGGAGTTGTTCGATGCATCCGTAGCAGTGAGCGTAAAGGAGAAGTTGCCGGACTGGGTCGGCGTGCCGCTGAGCGTCCAGCTTGAACCGGTAGTCGTTCCGGATGGAGTCAGCGTGACACCACTCGGCAGGGTTCCGGAGCTGGACAATTGATAGCTGCCGGAACCGCCCGCAACGGTGAATCCCTGGGAGAAAGATCGCTCGTAAACACCGGTGAACGTTTCTGCGCCGGGGTTGATCTGCACAGGCGCCTCAACCGTCAAGCTCGCCGAGCCGCTGATGTAGGAGTTGCCGGCAATGACGATCTTCGTGCTCAGGTTGCCGCTACCGCCCGTATCCACACTCAGGCTGTTCAAGGTTAAGCCCGCGCCCTGCGCGGTTGTGCCGGTGTTACCGCTCAGGTTGCCGGCGCCAGAGTAGCTGAGCGTAATGGGCACGCCGCCCAGGCTTTGGCCATTTTCGATCACGGAAACGACAACCGGCGAAGTGGTCGGGGAGCCAGCCACCGCCGAATAGCTCGTTGGCGCGAACTGCACGGCCGTGTAATTCGTCTGCACGGCGCCCGCGTCATAACAAACCGAGGGAAGCGGACCGCCGGTATTCCCCAGTTGGCCGTAGTGGAGGTTATAGTTCGGGAATCCGCGCTGATCGATATCGATCTGATTGGTGCTCCATGTGGAGGGGCTGTTGGCGTAAGTAGCGACGCAGATAACCGAGCTTCCCGGAAGCGGAACCATCGTCGGCGTAGGCCCGCCGTAGAACCCGAGGGCATCGAGATTGAGCAGGCGCGGGTCGTTGACTTCGGTAGGACTGGTGTTGTCTCCGAGGTAGCCGACAATGTTACCGCCCTTATCCGTGTACGTGGTGGTGCCGGCAATGTCGCTGTAATACGCCCGGAAGTTCCCGCTGACAATACTGTTCGCCAGCGTGACGGTGCCCCCGCTGTTATAAATGCCGCCGCCATCGCCTCGGTTTCCGGAAATAGTGCTGTTGGTCAGGCTCAGCGTGCCGGAGCCGAGATGGATGCCGCCACCCAGTTGGCCGGTCGATGTGTTGTTCGCAATCGTGCTGTTGATGATGGTCAGCGTTCCGTTGTCTTCGTTGTCGATGCCGCCGCCGTTGCCAGGACCATTCCATCCGGACTGGTTGTTGTCGATGGTGCTGCCGATGATCGTCAGCGTTCCGGTGTTGTAGATGCCTCCGCCGCTGGCAAGAGAGCCGTTGTTCGTGACCTCGCTGTAGGTCACCGTCAGCGAACCGGAATTCACAATGCCGCCGCCAGGGAAAGGATTGCCGTTGTTCCAGATCGGGTAACCGCCGGTGATGATCAGGTTATTGATCGCCGCGTTCGTGCCAGTGACGGTGAAGTCCGTGAATGTCTGAGCGCCGGGGTTCGTGGACCCGCCGCCATTCACAGTCACGAGGTCCGTCAGCGTGGCGCCGCTGCCGGAAGTTGGCCCGGTGATGGACGTATTGGACGGCACGGTCAGCGTGTCCTGGGTCAGATTGATCGTGTTCGCCGACGGGTTGCTGATCAGGTTCGCCGCCGTGAACACCGTATTGTCAAAAGTGATGGTCGCGCCTTCAGGAGCCGCTGCCGCAGCCAGCAAAGCGTCGCGCAGCGTGCAGGCGCTGTCCAGGGTGTTTTGGGTCGTCTGAGGCTGGGGCGAGCAGTACGACGCCGAATCGGTGTCGTCCGCCGCGGTGTTCACCACAAAAGCTTCCGTCGTTGCCACAAGGAACGGCAGCGGGCTGGAAGTCGCAGGAGACAGAAATCCATCGCTCAGATATTGGGCGGTAAACGAGTAGCTCCCTGCCGTGATCAGCCCGTTAGGCTCCGTGAGCGTGGCTACGCCATTCGAGAGCGTCGCGCTTCCCAGCTGATTGCCGTTGAAGAAGAAGTAAATGGACTCCCCGTTGGTGGAGCGGCCATCAATAATGTAGGGCGAAAGTGTCGCGGTAATCGAGAATGCCTGGTCCGGCGTGGCGTAGTTCACGGGATTCGTCGTCACCGTCAGTGTCGTCGGCGGCAGCACATTGATCGTGATCAGGTTGGAGGGGCCCGACGGGGCAAAGTAATCGTCGCCCGCATAGCTGACGGCGTAGGTGTGCGTGCCCTGCGTCACATTGTTCACCTGCCAAGACGCAGCGCCGCTCGACAGCGTTCCTGTGCCAATGGGGCTTCCATTGTCAAGGAATGTAACGGACTCGCCGTCCGTGCTGGCGCCGCCCGCCACCGCGTAAGGGTTGAGCTGGGCGGTGAGCGGTACCGACTGGCCGCTGCCGATCGTGCTCGGCGAGGTGGTGTTAATCCCAATGGTTGTGGAGTCGTGCTCCACGAGCACCGCCCCGGAAGCAACGGCATTGCTGGAGGCGAAACTTGCATCCCCGGCAAAGCTTGCCGCGAACAAATGGCCTCCCGTTGAAGGCAGAGGATCGTTCAGGCTCGCGTTCCCATTGCTGAGCGTTCCGGTTCCGATCGGGTTTCCGTTATCGAGGAAGGTGATCGACTCGCCGTCGGTGCTGTTGCCGCCCGGCTCGCTGGAAGGCGAGAGATGAGCCTGCAGAAAGATCGGACCTCCGTAGGTGGTGACATCCCCGGGCGAGGCCATCACTCCCAGAAGGGTCGAAGCCTTCTGCACGGACAGACTCTGGGGCGCCGAATTGCTGTTGCTCGACGTGAAGTTTCCGTCACCCGGATAGCTCACCGTGAAGTTGTAGAGTCCTACCGCAAGATCGCTGAGCGTGAGCTGGGCGTTCTCGCCTTCGAGTGTCGCCGTCCCCACGGCGGTTCCGTTGTTGTAGAACGTCACCGTCTCGCCATTGGTGGTGTCGGACGTCCCCTGGTAAGGGGAGAACCGCGCGTTCAGAAACACTGCGGTCCCATAGGAGGCGGTGGGTTGCGGCGAGACCGTCATCGACATGCCGGAAGTGGCCTTCTGCACGGTCAGCGGCGCGCCTGAGGCAGTCGAGCTGGAATTAAAGTTCGAGTCTCCTGGATAGCTCGCCGTGAATGAGTAGCTGCCCGCATTCGGCTCGTTGAGGGTCAGCGACGCGTTGCCGTACTGGTCCAGGGTCGCGGTGCCCACGCTCGTGCCGTTGTTGTAGAAGGTGATGGTTTCGCCCTGGGTGCTCGAGCCGAACGATCCGGAAACCCCGTAAGGCGCCAGTGTGACTTCCAGCTGAACAAACGGGCCGTAGGTCATGATCGTCGACGGGCAGACGAGGTTTTCGCCCACAGGAGCGCACACCTGCAGCGTCAGAGCGGTCGATGCTGCCTGCACCGTGACCGTGACCGGCGAAGGGGTGCTGCTCGTGACGAAGTTGTTGTCGCCAGGATAGCTGGCCGTAAAGGTATACGTCTGCGCCACGCCGAGCGTCAGATGCAGCACGGCCACTCCGCCGGAGAGCGGAGCAGTCCCCACGCTGGTCCCGTTGTTGTAGAAGGTGACTGACTCGCCGTTCACCGAGTAGCCTTGCGCGGCAGTGGGGGACAAGGTCGCGGTCAGCGTGACCTGATCGCCGACGGTGGTGCTCGATGTGCTCGACTGGAGAGCCAGCGTCGTGTTCACCGGCACGTCGTTCAGAGAGGTCGATGAGGATGTGCTGTCCGTGTAGTAGTCGTCGCCTTCGTAGCTGGCAACCACCGAATCCGAAGCGGTCGCCGCTCCAACCGGAGAAATCCCCGTCACCGTTGCGGTGGCAGTGGTCGTGGCCGAGCCCACCATCGTATTCACGACACTGCCAAATTCGCTCGTGACAGCGATGGTTGGAACGCCGCTGCCGGTGAAATCCCCCGCCTGAATCCAAAAGGGCGAGTCCCCCGCAGGGAAGGTCAGCGCAGTCTGCGAGTTGGTCGAGCCATCCCCCAGAACCAGAGGCGCCTGGAAAGTTCCGTCGCCGTTGCCCAGCATCACGGTCACGGTGCCGTCTGTGCTGTTTGCCGTGGCGACGTCCGGAATGCCGTCGCCATTGAAGTCGGCGGCTACCAGCCCATTCGAGCCGCTTCCGACCTGGTAGATCGAAGCGAGATTGCCTCCGGAGTTCAGCGGATCCTGAAAGGTGCGGTCGCCATTCCCCAGCACGATGGCCACCTTGTTCCCGCCGATGTTGTCCAGCGCCAGATCGGGCTTTCCATCCCCGTTGAAATCGGCAACGACGAGATTGTCCCCCAAGAGGCCGGATGTGCTGAAACAGGTTGAGCCGCTGCTTCCGCCTCCAATGGACGCGTTTTGGAAGGTGCCGTCTCCATTGCCCGGCAGGACGCATGAATAATACGAGTCGCCAGTAGTAATCAGGTCCAGATTGCCGTTGCCGGTCAGGTCCGCCAGCGCGATGTCGACGATGTTCCCGGACTCAGTACCGTACACCGACACGTAGGGGGGAGCGCCGCTCAGCCTCAGCGTGCCGTCTCCATTTCCCAGCGCGACGCCCAGGTAACCTGCATAGGATCCGGATATTGAGACATTCGGATACGTAGCGGTCTGCGGGTCGAAGTCTGTGAACCCGAACACAACGTCCATGTGCCCGTCGTGATTGATATCGGCGACCAGGATCGGCCCAACATCCTGGGTAGCGACATACCCGGACCAATCCGTATACGCCAGGTTGTAATACCCCGGCGCGTTAAAGCCGCCGCTGCCATTGTTCAGGATGACGTACAGCCCGCCTCCGCCTGACAGCACCAGGTCCGGGTACCCGTCTCCGTTCAGGTCTCCCACCGCGATGCTGGTCGGCACCCCGTTCAGGAGCTCGATTGGTGTTTGCTTCGTGAACGTACCGTCGGCGTTGCCGAAATAAATGTCCACGACGTTCTCGCCGTCTAAATTGTTGTCTCCATTGACCTCGATCAGCGCGATGTCAGGAATGCCGTCCTGATTGAAATCTGCCATCACGGAGTAGATAGCATCGGTGCCGGAAGTCGCGGTCGAGCTGATGGGCGACGCGTAGGTGAGCGAAGTCGCGCCGGGAGTCAGCGTGGAAGTACCGAGTACGTAATTGCCATTGCTCGTATCGATAAAGTCGAGAGTCCCGGTCGGTGAGGGAAGAGTCCCGCCTCCGCTCGTTACCGTGCCAGTCAGCGTGTAGTTCCCGGCTGAGCCGCTTTGCGCAGTCGAGGTCGTCGTGGAAAATGGGCCGCCCGTGACAGTCAGACTTGCGTTACCGGAGGAACTGGTCCCGTCGGACGTCGTTCCAACGAATTTGGCATAGTAGCTGTGCGCGCCTGGCGCCGGCCGGAATTTGTAGATCGCTGTGCCGTTGGACCGGAGCTGCGCCGAACCGGCGAGGTGCGCATCTTCGCAGTAGGTCGCGGTAGCGTCGCAAAAGTTGACCGTACCGGCCGTGACGTTCCCATTGCTGCTCGTCTTTACGGTCGCCGTCAGTACCACTACCGTTCCGGACGAAACAGAGGTCACCGTATCTGCCGCCGGTATTCGTCACCGCAAGCGTGGTAGACGTCGTGGTCTGCGCGCTCAACGAGCCGGCGAGCCCGAACAGGCCCAGCATGGCCAGAAGAGTCAGAATGGAGCGTCTGGCATGGGTGCGGTAACGCAGGGGAGCCGACCCGTGCAGACGGGTGGGCAAGCACACAAGGCGGACAAGTCGCACAGGCAACCTCGAGAAAGCTGGAACTGGGGTCCCCTTACACAGGAGCGGAGGGATTCCAGGGGAGGGGGAATTTGTCCGATTACAAGGGTTCAGGATTGAGGAGTCAAGTTAAATCGGCGCCAGGAGAATGCCCGGCGAAGCGCGAAGTTACCACGGGTTGAACTCTCAACATACTTCCCTGGAGCCGGCCATTCCAGGGAACGGGTCAGCACCTGCCGGGAAGGCTCCGGCGGTCTGAATATCCGGAGAAAGCGCCGGTGGCGATCCGGAACATTACAGATTGAGTTCTGTCAGTGGTCCCCGGACCGTCAGCGCCTTCCGCCCGCTCCCTCCGGCCATCTCAACCTGGATCTGTCGTCCCGTCGCGGGCTTGCCATTGGGATCCACACGCAGCGTCAGCTTGTGCTCTGCGTCCTTCCAGGTGCAAACGATCCGCGTGAACTCTCCCCGCTCGTAACGGAAGCTCTCACCGTCATCCTCGTAGAGCGCGAAGCTGCCATCCGCACCAGGATAAACGCGTAGCGTCAGAGGTTCCTCCAAGGGCTGCGCCGCGTATTGCCGGATCGGCCCAAACGGAACCACGGAGCCCGCCTTCACATAGAGCGGCAGCGTCTTCAGGTCGACGGTTCGGGAAGATTCGGTTCCGCCCTCCGTAGATGCGTTCGTCCAGTAATCCCACCACAGGCCGGCGGGCAAATAGACTTCCCGCTCCGCTGCGCCAGGCTGCAGCACCGGAGCCACCAGGAAGCTGTCGCCAAAAAAATATTCGTCGTCGCATGTCAGCGCCCGAGGGTCTTCGGGAGACGCGAGCCACAGCGGCCTGATGAGAGGCAAACCCGTTGCATGCGTCTGCGCCACGGAGGAGTAGAGATAAGGAAGCAGCCGATAGCGCAGGTTCAGATACTCTCGGCAAATTTCCTCCACCTGCGGATCGTGCAATTCCTGCTCCGGCGGCCAGTTCGCTCCCAGCCGCTCCGCGCCTTCCAGCGGCCCCGCGTTGCCGGTATCCCATCCCCACGGCAGGCGTAACTGCCACGTGCGACCATGCGAGCGGAACAGCGGGCAAAACGCGGCGAACTGGAACCATCGCACGTACAATTCCGGGGTCAGCTCGAGCGTGGGAGAGAATCCCCCGGTATCCGTGCCCCAGTACGGCAGGCCGCTCAGTCCCACGTTGATGCCGTTGCGCACCTGCGCCGCCAGCGCCGCCCAGTTCGACTCAATATCGCCCGACCACAACCATCCGTAGCGCTGCAGGCCCGCATATCCATTGCGGTGCAGAGCGAAAGGCCGGCGCTCCGGGTGGACGCTCAGCGGACCATCCCAGTACAACTGGTTGCGCTGAAAGCGCGCATACACCGACAGCCGGTCTCCTTCATCCGGCCACCATCCATCCACGCCGGCCTCCTCCACTGGCACGTGCTGCCGCCAGTAGGCGACGGCATCGCCCGGGGTCTGCGCCTCGGCGCCCGTGTCGTGCATCGTGCCATGGAAGTTGCCCGGCGGCACCACATGCAGCACTACCTTGAAGTGTTCTTCGTGAAGCTGCGCGATCTGCTCCTTCGGATCGGGAAACACGTCGGCGTTGAAAGCGAACGAGCCCTGTCCCGTATTCCATCCGGACGGGCAGAACCCCGTCCCTAAATAGATCAGCGTGTCGCACGGCAGCTTCTTATCCCGAAACGTCTGCGCCTCGCTCATCACTTCCTCCCGGCTGGCCAGCGTGCGGTGCGACTGCTGATAGCCGAGCGACCACAGCGGCGGCAGATGCGGAAAACCGGTCAGCTCCGCGTACCCCCGCAGAACCTCGCTTGGCGAATCGCCCAGGATCAGATAGACGTTGCGGCTGGACGTAGCCTCCACCGGCTCGAAGACCCCAACGTCGCCCGTCAAATCGAAGAAGCCCGAAGGCTGTCCGATGAACAATCCCCACCCATCGGCGCTCATGAGCCAGGGGATGGGAAGCCTCGCGCCGGCGGTCGCCAGATACGGGTTCCCTTCGCCGTTCCGCATGCCGTACCGTGCGCCGCGCAGATCGTAGCGGGGCAAGCCTTCTCCCAGGCCGAAGAGGGGCGCATCTCCAATTTGGAATCGAATGGCCGTGCTGTCGGTCTCGAAGCGGATTTCCTGATGAAGTTTTCCCTGCGGCTTCGAAACGCTCACCCGCAGTGGATTCTCCAGAAGCTCGAGCTGATAGCCGCGCCACGTCAGGCGACTGGGTGCGGGTTCGCGCTTCTGCAACAGCGGAACCGCAGACGGGGCCGGCACAACTCCCAGCTCTGCGCTGGGCTGCCACGCATTCACCGGAGCGATCGCGATCCGCAGAACCCGCGGCGAGATTTCCATCAGAATCAAATCCAATGCGCCCGGATCGCCGGTCAACGGATTGCTCATGCTCGCCGCGGCGATGCGCCGGCCGAGGAGAAACTGCGCCAGCCCGGTTCCGATTCCGCCCAGGACCGCACGTCTGGAGATTGGTTGTGACATCAGGAGAGCCTCGGTTTAGGAGCAGATGGTGAACGTGTCGACAGGCGCGGCCCAGGGTTGCATCATCAATTTCCGATCATGCGGCCAGAAAACAGAATGATCGCTCGCTTCCCTCCCTTTCTACATTCCTCGCTCGCCTGGCAGCAAGCGCGGCCACTGCGTGCGGCGCGTGCCTGCCGGGAGATAATGAAAAGACTGTCGTCCTGACTCATCCCCGGACGACACCACCCGGAAGGAACCGATCAAAGGGACCATGGACCGCAGGACCCGACGCGCTTTCGTTCGACAGGCCGCAGCCGTAGCCGCTTCGATGGCCGTCCGCGGGAGTTCTCTGGCCTCGACGCTTTCGCTCGGTGATACGCATCCATCCGTCACGCCTCGCTCTTCCGGCCCCGTAGCGCAGCCGCCGATCCTGTTCGAGGATCGCTTCGGTGCGTCGCGCATCGCGTTTACGCTCCGCAACAGTGTCAGCCCGCAGCGCTACACCATTGAGACCATGACCGGCGGTGTGGCGCTCTTCGATTACAACAACGATGGTCTACTGGATATCTTCTTCACGAACGGAGCAGCGATCCCTTCGCTCGAAAAGAACAGCGCCGCCTGGGACAATCGCCTCTTCCGTAACAACGGCGACGGCACGTTTACCGACGTGACGGAGCGCGCCGGATTGAAGGGAGTGGGCTATTCCATGGGAGTGGCCGCCGCGGACTACGACAACGATGGATTCGTGGACCTGTACGTCACCGGCGTGAATCACAATCAGTTGCTGCACAACAACGGCGACGGCACGTTTACCGATGTGACGGCAAAGGCCGGCGTCACCGGGATGGTCCCGAAGCTGGGAAAAGCCTGGGCGATCACCGCCGGCTGGTTCGACTACAACAACGACGGCCTGCTGGATCTGCTGGTCCTCAATTATCTGAATTACCCCCTCGCCACCGTCGTCCACTGCGCTACGGAGGGCCATCCAACCTACTGCTCGCCCGTGGAGTTTCTGGGCACTCCGAACATTCTCTACCGCAATAACGGCGACGGCACCTTCACCGACGTGTCGGAGGAGTCGCATATCGCGCAGTACGTGGGCAAAGGCCATGGGCGTTTCCTTTGCCGATTACAACGATGACGGGCACATGGACGTCTTCGTCTCCAACGACACGTTCCAGAACTACCTCCTGCGCAACAACGGCGATGGAACGTTCAGCGAGGTGGGCGTGGAAGTGGGCGTGGCGTACAACGGGTTCGGCAACGCCGTGGCCGGCATGGGAACCGATTTCCGCGATATCGACAACGACGGCAAGCCCGACATCTTCCAGACCACCATGTTCGGCGAGGGCTTCCCGATCTACAAAAACCTGGGCGGCGGACAATTCCAGGACATCAGCAGTTCCGCGGGTCTGACGGCGACGACGAGCCGCCTGACCGGCTGGGGCACGGGACTCTACGACTTCGACAACGACGGCTATAAGGATTTGTTTACCGCCAATGCGGACATCCTGGACAACGCCCTGGAAGTCGCGCATCGGCCGTACCGCTTGCCCAATGGGTTATTTCGCAATCGCGGAGACATGACCTTCGAGAACGTGAGCGCAACGGCGGGAGCAGGCTTTCTGCGGCCGGCGGCGCATCGCGGCGCTGCGTTTGGCGACCTGAACAACGACGGCAGAATGGATGTGGTCGTAACCGTCCTCAATGGAACTCCGCAAATCCTCATGAACCGGACGGAGAACAACGCGCACTGGATCATCCTGCATTTAGTCGGCGTGAAGTCGAACCGCGACGGGCTGGGAACGAAAGTAAAGATCACGACGGCGCGCGGGACGCAGCACAACCACGCGACGACCGCGGTTGGCTACAACTCCTCCAGCGACAAGCGCGTCCATTTTGGGCTCGGGGATGCGGCGGTGATCGAGGAGATCGAACTCAGATGGCCGAGCGGCATTCGCCAGGTATTAAAGAACGTCAGAGTCAATCAGGTGCTCACCGTGACTGAAAGCGCGTGAGCGGCCCGCATCACGGCGTCATATCCTGCTCCAGGCGATCCGCCAGCTGTGTTTGGCCGTTCTTCCGGAGCAGTGCCAGCAGGTTCTGCATCAGTCCTGCGTCGTTTCTTCCCCAGGCTTCCGTCAGTTCCGCCGTCAGGTCGGCGTCGCAGATGTCCTGCAGGTGAAAGTCGCTGTCGCAGAGCATATAGAGAAGCTGAGGCATCATCGTTTTTGACTGCGTCAGAAGGCGCGCAGCGTCGGCCCATCGATTCTGCCGATAGCGGACTTCGCCCATCTCCGCAGTCGCCTGCTGGGAGTTGGGATCGCGCGCCAGCTCAGCCTCGAAATCCGTTTCGGCCGCGCCCAAATCGCCATCGTTCAGCGCGAGGATGCCCTCATACGTGTGAGCGCCGCGCACATGGGGATCGATGGCGAGAGCGTGATGCAGGCAGCGTAATCCGTTGCTGCGATCGCCGAGGAAGAGGTAGAGCTTTCCGACAAAAACCCACGCATCGCCGGGAGTCGTGTAGCTTCCGCTCACATGTCTCTGATAGACTTGGAGGGCCTCATCTTCTTTGTGCTGTTCCAGCAGTGCGCGCGCCTCTGGCACAATGGCGTTCTCTTCCACCTGTTTCGCCTCGAACGGCATGTACGTGAATGGCTGCATCATCAGCTGATGAAGAGCGGCTTCGTGTTGTGCCTCGGCAGTTTGTCCCAGGGCGGAGTAAGCCTGTGACAGGTAGAAGTGCGCCTGCAACTGGGTGGGATCGGCGTGCAGCACGCGATGCAATGTATCCACCGCCGCGGCATACTCTTTCAGCTCCACTTCGCAATGGCCCAGCCCCAGCAGAGCGCCCGGGTCGTCTGGCCTGATGGTGAGCGCTCGGCGCAGCATGGCGGTGGCTTCATTCCATTTCGCAAGGTGGATTTGAACGGTCGCCAGCAGAGCCAGAGCGTTGAAGTCGTTCGGCTGTTCCTGGACGGCGCGGGCCAGGCTTTTTTCGGCGGTGGCCAGGTCCATCAGCTTGTAGCTCACCGCGCCCAGGTCGTAATCGATGCCGGGCAGCGTGGCGTCGGCTTTCTGCGCGCGCGTCAGCCAATCCAGCGCCTCCGGATACTTCCCCGCGCTCAGAAAATATTCTCCGCATTTTTGCAGGATTCGCCCGTTCCCGGGCTCGAGGATGGCGCTCGCGCGGATCGCGCTCAGCGCAGGATCGGTCTCGCCGTTCAGGTAATAGGCCTGCGCCAGGTAATACTGCGCGTCTCCGTCTTTCGGAGCAACGCGGACGCAGCGTTCGAGAAATCCGATGGCCTTCCCCGGATTGTTAACTGCGAGCTGGGATATGCCCGCTTTGAGCAGCAAATCCGGATCGTTCGGAGCGTCCTGCAACGCCTTTTCGTACAGCTCCGCGGCCTCTGCCGTACGGCCGATCGTTTCCAAAAGACCCGCTTTGAGCTTCAGCGCGGGGACGAATCGAGGGTCTTGTGCCAGGACCTGATCGACGATCGCCAGCGCTCCCGGATAATCGTTATGCTCTGCAAGGCTCACGGCCTGGCGCACCTGCCGCATCGCCGGCGACTCCGGCTGCTGTTGCGCAGCAGCGAGAGCCGGGATACAGAGCAGCATGCCGCACAGCGCTGCTGCAAGATGGGCGCGCCTCACGATCCTCATCGGAATCTGTCCTCATGCTGCGGAGATCTCAGCTGCGCCGCGCCCATTCGCTAGCCGCCGTTTTTCGCGTGTTGGTTCAGGTCGATGCCGAGCTGCTGACATTTTTTGTAGAAGTGGCTGCGTTCCAGGCCCAGCGCCTTCGCCGTGTTGGTCACGTGGCGGTGCTGGCGCTCGAGTTCCGCCAGCACGGTGACGCGCTCGAACTCGGCAACCCGGCTCGCCAGCGGTCCGGCCGCGGCAACAGCGCCCTCCGATATGCCGTCGGCATTCCCCGCTGAGCTCGCCGCTGCGCCCGGCAGAGCCATCTCCACAGCGCCACGGTCTACCGTTTCGCCCGCCATCAACAGCAGCCGCTCCACCGCGTTGCGCAGCTCGCGGATGTTGCCGCGCCATGAAAGCCCCTGCAGCATCTCGACGGCTTCCGGAGCAAACGGCACGGGCTTCCATCCGTTCTGCGCGCAAATTTGCCTGGCAAAGTGCTCCACCAGCGCCGCGATATCCTCGCGCCGCGAACGAAGCGGCGGCAGCACGATGGGGAACACCACCACGCGGTGATACAGGTCGCGGCGAAAGCTGCCGGCCTCCACCATCTCCTCGAGATTGCGATGCGTGGCGACGACGACGCGCACATCGACGGCCACAGGCTTGTCGCCGCCGATACGCTCCACCTCCGATTCCTCCAGCACGCGCAGCAGCCGCGTTTGCAGCGCGAGCGGCATGTCGCCGATCTCGTCCAGAAACAGGGTGCCGCGGTGCGCCTGCTCGAACTTGCCGATGTGCCGCTGCGCTGCCCCGGTGAACGACCCCTTTTCGTGGCCGAAGAGTTCCGACTCGATCAGCTCCGTGGGAATCGCCGCGCAGTTGAGCGTGACAAACGGCCCGGCGGCGCGGGCGCTCTTCTCGTGCAGCGTGCGCGCGGCCAGTTCCTTGCCGGTGCCGGTCTCGCCGTAAATGCAGACGCGCGTTTCGCTGGCAGCCACGCGATCGATCTGCGCCATTACCCGGCGCATGGTTTCGCCGGTCCACACCAGCTCATGTTTGCCCACGCGGCGGCGCAGGTCGCGATTTTCCGTTTCAAGGCGCCGAAGTTTCAGCGCGTTCTCTACTGTGAGCAGCAGCTTCTCTGTCGAGAGCGGCTTTTCCAGGAAATCGAGCGCCCCCAGGCGCGTCGCCCTCACCGCCATCTCGATATGCGCCTGGCCGGACATCATCACCACCGGCGCCGTGATTCCCGAGGCCCGCAGATCCTCCAGCAGCGCCAGCCCGTCCCGCCCGGGCATCACCACGTCAGAAAGGATCAGATCGAACGGCCGCGATTTCGCCAGCTCCAGAGCGCGCCCGGCGTTGTCGCAGACGGTGGCTTCATGCCCCGCGAGGCGGAATGCGCGCGACAGCGAGGCCAGCGTGTTGGCCTCATCGTCGACAATCAGAATCTCGGCGCCTTTCATGCGGTCACCTCCGCGGGAGCCAGCGGCAGATCGATAACGAACCGCGCGCCGCCGGTATCGCCGCGTTCCACGGCAATGGTTCCATGATGATCGGCCACCACCGATTGCACAATGGCGAGGCCGAGTCCCGTGCCGTGCTGTTTCGTCGTGTAGTACGGCGTGAACAGCCGCTCGCACTCCTCGGGCGTCAAACCCGCCCCGCTGTCTGCGACCGAGATTCTCGCTGCATCGCCCTGGCGCGCGGCGGCGATGGTCAGCGTGCCGCCTTCCGGCATGGCGTCCATCGCGTTCAGGACGAGGTTCGACAACGCACGATGCAGGAGTTCGGAATCGGCCTGGATGGGCAGCGCATCCGCATCCATCCGGACGCGCAGCTCGATGTGCTTCTCCCTGAGCGCGGGCCCGTACAGCGCCGTTACTCGCCGGACCGCATCGCGCGCATCCATGGCCTCCATCTGCGGCTTCGGCATTTTGGAAAAGTCGCTGAAGCGCCCGATGATGGCTTTCAGATTGCCGATCTCTGCCGTCAGGGTCGCGGCGCTCTCGGCAAAGACCTCATCGAATTCCTCCCGCGGCAGCGTCCGCGCCCGCACCATGTTTTCTACCGTGATCTGCAGAGGAAAGAGCGGATTCTTGAGCTCGTGCGCCAGACGCCGAGCCAGCTCGCGCCACGCCGCCACGCGCTCGCTCTGCACCAGGCGATCCCGCTGCTCCACCAGTTGTCCCGTCATATGGTTGAAGCTCTCAGCCAGCACGCCCACCTCGTCGCGCGCATTTATCTCCACGCGTGTCTCCCAGTTGCCGGCAGCTACCTGGCTGGCCGCGCGCGCCAGTTGCTCAATGGGCCGCGACACGCGAGCGGCAATCCACAGGCTCATCACCACGGCAAAGAGAATCCCGATGCCCGCCACGCCGTAGGCGATCGCTCGGATATGATTCTGCACTTCCACCATGCCGCGCCGCGAATTCGCCACCACCAGCACCGCCAGCACCTTCCCATCCGCACCCTTCAGCGGAATCGCGGTGGCGTTCACGCTGTCTGCCCGTTGCGGCGTCAGATAGACCACGCCTCCGGAGTTCTGCCCCGTCGTTCGTGCCGCATCCACCAGTTGCTGGTACGCGTTCCCGCTGCCGGCGCTTTGCAGGCTGGCGGCAAAGTTTCGCGGATCGAAATCGGAGGAAAGATTTCGGTACAGATAGACCTGCGTCCCGGCGGGCGCGGGAAAATCCTGCAGCGTCGCCGCATCCAGCGCGCGTCCACCCACCACGTACAGCGGCGGGTTGGAGCTCGGAACAGTTCGCACCGCGAAGGTGCCGATTGCCGACGTGCCGTCGGGCAACTCCTCCTGCTTCAGGAACGCGGATTTGCCCGCTGCGGCGATGGCCGGCTCCGGATAGCCGAAGCGCGCAGGCCACTGGGCCGAGGAAATGATGCTGCCGTCGCTCGCCACCAGTTCCAGATCGTCCAGTTGGTACTCCTGGGCCAGGGTTGCCGCGGTCGTCAGATACCGCGCCGAATCGCCGCCGTTCGCCAGCTCAAAGGCAATCCGCCGCAGCGCGTCGCTGGAGGCCATGCGATCCAGCGCGGCGGCCGTATCGCTCCCGCGCTGATCGAATTCCCGCTGGAATTGGTTCACCAGCGCCGCGGTCTGTTCGCTGTCCAGCTCTTCAAAAACCCGCCGCACGCGCACGGAGACTGTCCAGGCCACAGCCGCCACGATCACCACCACCGTCAGCGAAAACATCGAGCAGCAGTTTCTGACGGAGCGTCATTTGGCTCCCTCCAGCGACGCGCCGGCCAGCAGAGGCTCGCCATCCGGCGACAAACGCAGATCGCGCACTCGCTCGCCCACCGCCCAGGCGCGCGGAAGCCACAGCAGCGGCACCACGGTGTGGTTCTGCAATGCCGTATTCTCCGCCAGCCACAGGGACCTGGGATCGGTTCCGCTCACCGTACCAGTTTGCCCAAAGGCAGCCAGCATCTCGTCCAGAGCCGCGCGCGAGTTCGTTTCTTCCAGATGCACCAGCCGCAAATGCATGACGGCTGAACCGCCCGGCGAAGCCACCTGGACATTGAATCCTGCCTCGTGGAGATTCAGCGCCAGCCGCTCGGCCGCCAGTTGCAGCGTTCCGCCTCCCGGCCCGGCGCTCATCGTCATCGGTGGCGCCGGGGCTCCGCCGCGTAACGCGCGGGCGCGGCTCAGATCGCGGTCCGTGGGAAACAGAAACGCATAGCCGCTCAGCGACTCGGGCAGCAGGCTGGCCGTAATCTCTCCCTGCTTCTGAAAAATCACGTTGTACAGCGACGCGCGGTCGACCGCCAGTGCGGCGGCGCTGCGCTGCGCCGGATCGGCCAGGCTGCCCTGCTGCTCCAGCGTCAGCGCCAGCAGATCCACGGGCGGCGAAATGAGCATTGCGAGGTGCTGCTGCTGCGCCTGAGCCTGCATCTCCGGCGGCACCTGCACGATATCGGCGCGTCCCACGCTCAGATCGAGCCATTGGTCGCGGATCGCGCGATGCGGGAAAATCTCCACCGCGTCCAGGAACGGCCTGCCCTGCCAGCAGTCGTCATTCGCGGCCAGCGTCAACGCTCCATTCGCAAAGCCGGCGACGCGGAACGCCCCCGTTCCCTCCAGCTGGCCCATCTCATCTTTTTTCGCAATTTCGAATCGCGTCTGCGCCAGGAGTTCCGGCAAATCGGGCATCGGCGTGGCTGTGGTAATGACGACGTCCGCCGGTCCCACCGCGTACACGGCATTCCAGGGGCAAGCTGCTGTCGTCTCGCCGTCCGCTGCGCCAATTCCCATGCTGGGAGCGCAGGCCGTGGTGAGCGAAACTACAACCGCTTCCGCGGTCAGCGGCGTGCCGTCCTGGAACCGAACCTGCGGCCGCAGCTGGAAGTCCCACCGCTGAGCGGCATTTTGCGAGCTCCACTGCACAGCCAGCGCCGGCTGCGCCGAGCCGGAATCGCTGAGGTTCGTCAGCGTGTTCAGCACCAGCCGCCGCGCCAGACCATCCGCAGCCCACACGTCACCCTGAACCTCAATGCGCAGCGTACCGCCATAATGCGGACGGGTTCGTGCGCCGGCCGCCATCGCCACGCACAGCAGAACTCCGCTAATCGCAACTCGCCGCAACACTCCACACCTCGTAACCTGTCGAATCCTGCCGCCGGACAATCGCAATCGCGTGATCGGCATCGCTGCCGGGCCAAAGAGCCATCACCGTCCCGGGAACCTGCAACGGCGCGCTCGCCGGAATCGCCTCGCGCCCCGGAATCTCATACGCGCGCAGGCTGTCGCCTCCACCGGCGGCTCCGGTACCGGACACGAGCGCCTGGCTGCCCGTTCCGCACGCGGAATGGATGACCGCGAGATCACTGCCCCAGTCGCCCGTGCCGTTCACCGTCTCGAGCTGGTTGTTGGCGATCAGCATCGCCGTGCCGTTCACGTCGTTCAGCAGGGTCGCGGTCCCGCCCGCACGTGGAATCTCTGCCGCTTCGTAGAACGGCGCAAGGTTCATGTCGAACCCAGGCGCCAGCACCCCGGTGAAATAATCGCGAGCCGAGTTGTAGAACGCCTTCTGCGCCGTCGTCACCGGCCACGGATCGTCACTGTCGAAGCAGGAGACTGTAACCTGTGGACCATTCGCCGTTCCGCGGCACTCCATCCCCGGCAAGTAGGCGTCGAACAGATGATCCTGCGCGGGCACAATCCGTCCGCGCATGTCTCGTGGAACGGCGCGGTCGTACGGGATCGGCAGCGTTTGCGCCTGAGTCCAGGCCGATGGCGCCGCGATTGCCACGCCCGGCGTCGCCGGCGTCGTTCTGGTGTAGATCAGAAACTGCATTGGCTCCAGAACAATCAGCCACTGCTGGCTCGGCGCGGAGACGATCTGCGCGTCGAGCACCGGGTCGGGTTCCGTGATCAGCACGTCCCGCTCCAGCGTGAGATTCGGCCCACCCGAAGAATCGGCCGCCGCATCCAGCTTGACCGGAAGCATGGCGACTCGCGTCTCGGTGCCTTCCTGCACTTCCGCGACCCACAGCCCTCCCTGAGCGTTCTGCGAAAGCGTCACCTCAACCGTGGTGGCGCTGCCGCTGCCTCCTGAGATGACACCGTATCCGCGCAGATCGCGCTCCAGCAGTCGCCGGATGGTTGGGACCTGACTCGCGCTGAGGCTTGAGCGATTCCGCACCGTCAGCAGCACCGGACCCGGCCCGGTGAGCGCCGCAATCTGTCTGGCCAGGCTGGCTGAGGGCTGGTCCCAGCTCGCCGCCAGCGCACCAGGAACCAGCAACGCCAGCGCCGCTGCTGCCACAAGAAGCCGAGCCCTGAGTTTCATTGGGTCGCGCCGATTATATCGCGCTCGCTGCATCGCTCCCTCCCTTCAGAGCCGGCCGCCTGGTTGAGCAGCCGGCTCCGGTGGTGCCGTTAGACCCATCCCTCCTGAGCCTGTCTCCGACAAGCCGAGGGACAAACCGTGCCTGGGTCGCCAGCGTACGTCAATGCGAGGACGCGTCTCCCCCGCTCGCGGGTGCGCCGCTCTGCGGAGTTCCTCCCAGCCCGCCGCCCAGCCCGCGAAACAGATCGTTCGCGAAGAAGATACTTGCCGTCGGACGGCACCATCATCATCTGGATCTTGTCCGAAAGCCGCTGGGCAATGATCTGGTTGATCAGCAGCGGATACTGGTTCAGCAATTTGCCTCAGCCGCCATCTCCTCCTCGTCGGCGGCCGAGGTCACGCGGATGCGATTGGCCTCGGCTTCCGCCAGCAGCTTGCGGCGCTGTAGTTCCGCCTTGCTGTCGATCACCTTGGCTTCTGCCCGCAGCTTCGGCGTTCTCGATGGTCGCCTCCTTCGCGCTTCCGCCTCCAGCTTCGCCTGCTCGATTTGCTTCTGCTTCAGCGGCAGCGTGTACTGCATCGCGTCGGATTCGCCTTTGGCCTCCACCACGCGCGACCTCCGCGTCACCCTCGCGCTTCCTTCACTTTCTGCCGCGCCTCCGCTTCGGCCTGCAGTTCGGCGATCGTCACCTGCTTGCGCTGCATGTCCGTTTCTACGGTCAGCTGGTCGTCCTGCTGTTCCTTCAGCAGCAGATCCTTCAGTCCCTTGCCGATACTCGAGGAGGCAGCTCGATGTTGCGCAGCATCACTTCCTTCACCAGGATTCCGTCCGCCGCCCAGCGTCTTCGTGATGTTCGCGGCCGCCTCGTTGTGCACTTCTTCCCGCTTCGAGCTGAAGATTTCCCGCACTGTGTAATTCGGCGTCAGCTCGCGCCACGCGCTCGCCACCACCGCCGGCACAATGCTCCGAATCCACCGGCTGCGGCAGATGGCTCTGGATATAGTCGAGCCGGCGTGGATCCAGCCGATACCGAACCGTGATGGCCAGCCCGATATTCAGCCCCTCCTTCGACTGCACATCCAGCGGCTGTATGTTCTTGTCCTCGCCCTCCAGCGCGCCCGTCGTGAACAGGCGGTCGCGCAGATCGAAGACCTGCACACTTTCCACCAGCGGGGTAATGAAATGGGTGCCGGGATAGAGCGTCCCGGGCAGCGTTCCCCGCATCTGGCTGACCCGCACTCCGCCCATTCCTGCAGGAATGACGACGATGCTCTGGGCCAGGACCAGCGGCAGGCACGCCACCAGGACCATCCCTACCGCCGCGCGCCAGCGAACCGGTTCCGGCTCCTCCGGCGCGGGCATTTCTTCTCCGCCGGCCACCAGCTTCCGGCGATAGGCCACATGCCCCCACAGGTCGTACAGCGTGATTCCACATGCGGCAGCCAGCAACAGCACTCCCGCGGCAATCAGCAGAAACTTCAGCGCAAGCATGATCGTTCTCCTTCCCTCTTCCGTTCGTTCCGCTCCGTGGATTTCCCGGCTCCCGGCCGCCGAGCGAAAAACAGCCGGACCAGTCCCCCGAACAGCATCTCTTCCACCAGCACCCCGCACGAGACGCTCAGCAGCAGGGCGCCCACAACACTCAGCATTTCCGCAAACAGTTCCATGGCAGTCCTCGTTCCCTCTCGCGCTACCGGCCGGCCGGCATCGTCGCCGCCGCCACCGTGGCCGTCGCGGGTGTCGCCGCTGGCGCGTTCGTCGCGGTCAGCACCGGCGCAGGCGTGCTCTGTGGAGCCGCGGGCGCCCCGAAGATCGCGACGGTCTGCTCGTCGCGCGTACCGATGATCTCCACCGCGTCGCCGACCCGCACCTGAGCGAACAGCTTTTCCAGATCCCGCCGGCCTACGCGGATGCACCCGTGGGAGACAGCCTTGCCGATCGAACGCTGTACATTCGTGCCGTGGATGCCGTACCCCGGAATGCTCAGTCCCATCCAGCGATTGCCGACCGGATTCTCCGGTCCCGGAGGAACCACTTTGCCGTGGTGGTAATAGGTCGGGTTGGCAACATGGTTGACGATCGTGAACGTCCCCGTGGGGCTGGGGGTGGAAGCCTTGCCCACGGCGATCGGATACACCGCTTTCACTTCGCCGTTCTCCACCAATGCCAGCCGCCGATCCTCCAGGCTGACGATGATCGTCCGGGTCACTGCCGGCTGCGCGGGTGCTGCGATCGCGGCCTTCGCCGCCGGGGCGGCCGCAATCTGCTGGGCGCGAACCGGAACGGCGGCTACGAAGAGGGTCAGGAGGGTGGCTGCGGGGAGGATCGTCGCTTTCACTCGGCTGTTCATCGGGCACCTCGCTGAAATTGCGTTGCGCCCGGATACAGTGCAAAGGACGTGCCAGGTTGTTCGCGATGGAAAATCAGAGACTTACGAGACGGCGGCGCTCTCCGCTGCGTGTTGCCGCAGACACGGCCGTGTCAGCAGAGACACGCAACGTTGCCCGCGGGGTCGTTCCTCGGAAGCGGGCGAGAGCCTACTCCGCTTTCAGCGTCTCAATGGGATCCACGCGCAGCGCCCGCCGTGCCGGCAGGTAGCTCGCCGCCCAGGCAATCGCGAGAAACAGAATCGGAGCCACAGCGAAAGTGCGCGGATCGTGTGCGCTGGTTTTGTAAAGCACGCCGGCCATAAGACGCGTGAGACCCAGACCCGCGACCCAGCCAATGGCGATGCCCACGGCGGCCAGCAGCAATCCGTGGCGAACCACCAGCCACAGCAACTCGTCATGGCTGGCGCCGAGCGCCAGGCGGATGGCGAGTTCCTTGCGCCGCTGCAGCACCGTCCACGCCAGCATGGCGGCCAGGCCAATAGCGGCCAGCACGAGCGCGGTCACAGAGAAGACGCCGAGCAGCAGCATGGTCAGGCGCGGCTGCGCCCGATCCGTATCCATCAGATCGTTCACCGTCTGGATCCCGGTAACAGGCTGGTCGGGATCGACGGCGGAGACCTGAGCGTGCACCGCGGCCGCCATGCTCATGGGCGCCACCGCCGTGCGCACCAGCAGGTTCATGTCACCCCAGGCGAGCTGCTGGAAGGGCACCCAGATCTGGGCCTGCGGATTCTCAGCGAGACCCTGGTTGTGCACGTCGCCGGCCACGCCGACGACCTGCGAGAGTCCTGGACCGCGACCGACGAGAATGGTTTTGCCGATGGGGTTGTCGCCCGGCCAGAAGCGCTGCGCAAAGGCGCGATTCACGACCACGACTTTGGGCGCCTGCGCGTCATCGGCGTCGGTAAACGTGCGGCCGGCGATGAGCGGCACTCGCAGGGTGGCGAACCATGCGGGGCTGACCGCCTCAATATCGATGAACGGCCGCTGCGTCAGCGGCACCGCGGGCTGGCCCTGCGGCAGCAGCGGCGTGATGCGCTTGAACTGGAGCGGCAGCGTGGCCGAGATGGCGGCGCTGCGCACGCCGGGCAGCGCGGAGACGCGGCGGAGCACTTCGCGGAAGAAGTCGATCTGCTGGCCAGGCTTCGCATATTTCGTGGTGGGCAGCGAGATTTCCATCGTAAGCACGTGGCCGGGTGCGAATCCAGGATCTGTGTGCAGCAGGCGCTCGAAACTGCGCACCAGCAGGCCGGCTCCGATCAGCAGCAGCAGCGAGAGCGCCACCTGGCCGACGACGAGCCCGCTGCGCAGCCGGGCGCGCGCGCGGCTCCCGCTCATCCCACGGCCCTCATCGCGAAGCGTGTTGTTCAGGTTGGCGCGGGCCAGTTGCAGCGCGGGAAACACTCCCGTGAGCACGCCGGTCAGGATGGAGATGGCGACGGCGAACCCGAGCACGCGCCCATCGATGCTGATGGGCATGCCCTGCGGAAGCTGCGCGGCGGCCCACGCCACAAACACGCGATCCGCGATCCATCCCAGCAGCACGCCGCAAATCCCCGAGACCACCGCGAGCAGCAGGCTTTCGGTGAGCAGTTGCCGGACGACGGCAGACCGGCTGGCCCCAAGCACAGAGCGGATGGCCAGCTCGCGCCGCCGCGCCAGCACGCGGGAAAGCAGCAGGCTCGCCACGTTGGCGCAGCCGATCAGCAGCAGCAGAGCGACGGCCGCCATCAGGATCCAGAGCTTCCCGCGCAGGTCGCCGACCACGCTGTCCTGCAAAGGCTGGGCTTTCATGGTCAGGGTCGGAATAGCGTCGCCGGACGTGGGATAGTCCCTGAGGTATTGCTGATTCAGGACGCCCAGCTCAGCATTGGCTGCGGCCACGGTCGCTCCGGCATGAAGCCGCCCGGCGAGCCCCAGATAACCGACGCCCAGCCGCAGCCGTGCCGTAGGCATCAGCGTGATTTCGAAATAGCGTGGCGAGAAAAGATCGGCCTGCCCAACAAAGGGAAAGGCCACACCGGCAGGCAGGACGCCGACGATCGTGTTCGGCGTTCCGTCGAGGTCGATATTGGAGCCGAGGACATTCGGGTTCGAGTTGAAGCGCGTGCGCCAAAGGGCATTCGACAGGATGACGACCGGCCGCGACTCGGGCTGCCCGTCGGAGTTGGCGAAGCCGCGGCCCAGCGCGGGCTCAACGCCGAGCACCGAAAAGAAATTCGGCGTAACCCGGGCAATGGGGATCTGCACCGGCTCGCCGACGCCGGTCAGGTTCAGGTTGTCATTGGTCCAGGCGATCGGCGTCAGGGTGTGCGCATGATCGCGGAGCAGCTCATAGCGCATCAGCGACGAAATATCCGCGCCGCTCTGCTCCATCATCGTGATGGCCATCAGTTGCTGTGGCTTCGGATACGGAAATGGCCGCAGCAGCAGCGCGCTGGTGACGGAGAAAATGGCGATATTGGCGCCGATCGCCAGCGCCAGCGTCAGGATCGCCACGGCGGTGAAGCCGGGATTGCGCAGCAGCATGCGGAAGCCGAAGCGGAAATCGCGCAGCAGGGTCGGCATAAAAACAGGCTACAGGATGTCAGCCCCGCACTCTCAGAACCCTCAGGCGCATCCGCATATCCCCAACTGCACCGTCGCCTGCGGATTCTCCGGCCACTGCTTACCAGGCCAGCGGCTCAGGGAAGAATTCGGCAATCAGGTCCTCGTAATAGGGGCGAATTTCCTCGAGGTTCGGCTTGGCCGCGCCCTTGGAATAGAGGTCGTAAGGGTTGAACTTCCGCACCCACTCGAACATCTCCTCGTCGTGCGCGGACATGAGGTGACGATACGCGCCGTGCCGGTGAGCCGGGTAGAAAGAGTGGTAGCGCAGCATGTAGAGTGCCGGCTCCGGCATAGCATTCTTCACCACGCGGTAGATGTACTCGTCGTGTCCCCAGGACATGTGGACCTTGTCGAGGCCGCAGTGCGGCTCGTAGATCCCGTGCAGGGTTTGGTATTCGGGAACCTGAGCATCGGGGTTTTCCGCGAAAAAACCGTGGAAGACAATCTGATTGGACCAGGCGCATCCCACCGGGAACGTATCGCCGACCACGCACCACTGCGGCTCGCCGTACAGGCACAGGACCTTGCCGAGGTCATGCAGGAAGCCAGCCATGACCATCCAGCGCGGATGGCCATCCTTCCGGATGGCCTCGGAAGTCTGCAACAGGTGCTCGATCTGCGAGAGGTCCGTATCCGGGTCGCTCTCGTCCACCAGCGTATTCAGAAACTCGGCAGCTTCCCAGATGGTGCGCCGGCCGTGCGAGAGCGAGCCATATTCGCGCTCCTTGCCGAGTACGACGTCGAGCGTCTGTTGGGTGTGGTTCTGGCGGTAAAACTCAGCGATGGGAGTGTTGGTCTCGCGATCGAACTGGCGAAACTGCGTTTCATCCTTGCCTTCCTGATAGCGGCTGGCAACGAAATCGTCCCACTGCTCCAGGTGATCGAGAGGTTGATTGGGGGCTTGCTGGGGAGTTGCTGGCATGGCGCCCTCTTTCGCCGGCTAAACCGGGTCAGGCTGGATACCTTTTACCACCTGGACAGAATCGATCGCCAGTTGTGCCTGCTTTCCCTCTGGATTCCCGGCAAACCGCCCGCGCGATCACCCGAACCGCCCGCATCACTCAGGAAAGACAACCCCTTTCTTGAGCAGAATGCAGCCGTACGGACGCTGCTCGCCGGTCACCAGCACCGCGAAGGCCTTCCGCGTGCGCTCGTAAAACGCCTCGCGCGAGATGCCCTTCATCGGCACCGATCGCCCCTCGGCTTTGTCGATGATCTTCTGGCAGGCTTTCTGGACTTCCGGGATCTCATCCGGCGCATGGACCTGCTGCATCCGGAATGCGGCATCCGGCACGAAGGTATCCAGCGGGAACAGCTGCAGGCATGCTTCCAGCGCCGTGGCCAGATCCGCGCCGTCCAGCCGCACGATGCGCTGCGCGTTGGTGACTGCCGGGAAATGGGCATCGACGAGTGCGATCTCGTCACCGTGGCCCATAGACGCCAGGACGTGCAGCAGATCCGGCGTGTGCAGTACGGAAAGCGTCTTCAACATAGGTGTGTATCCCCTTGGCTGCAATGCTGCGGCGGGACGGCAGGTCGAGTTTCACTGAGCATAGCAGAGAGAATCACGCTCGCCTGACACAGGAAACATGCGAACCTGCCGCGACGGCGGACGCTGCGATGGGTGGTGGCGCTGCGCATCCTGACGCGCGCGCAATAGTAACCTTGACACCCTCCGAAGTGAATACTAGACTCCGGGCGAACTTTGCCTGAGAGCTTTCATCGCGGCCCGATTCGCATCGAACCGCATTGCCGTTGCATCGCCGTCCAGCGCAGAATCCCGCGGTCGCATGACGCCGAAACCAATCAGCATCGGAGCATCCGTAGCCTGCGCCAATTTTGCCGCGCTCGAAGCCGACCTGAAGCAGCTCAGCGCCGGCCGCGTCGACTACCTGCACATTGACATCATGGACGGCAGATTTGTGAACAACTTCTGCCTCGACTTCTCGCTCATGGAGACCATCCGCCGCATCTGCGATATCCCCATGGATTGCCACCTGATGATCGAAGAGCCCGAGCGCTACATCGGCCGCGCCGTCGCTGCCGGAGCTCAGTGGCTCACCATCCACTTTGAGGCGACCCATCACGCGCAGCGCGCGCTGCAGCAGATCCGCGAGGCCGGCGCGCGTCCCGGCATTGCGCTCGATCCCGCCACTCCGCCTGAGTCGCTCAACTACATCCTCGACGACATTGACATGGTCACCGTCATGACCGTCAATCCTGGGGCCGCCGGCCAGCGCCTCATTCCCGCCGCCCTGAAGAAGATCGGCGACGTGCGTCGCCTGCTCGACAGCACCGGGCACGAAGATGTCGAAATTCAGGTCGACGGCAACGTCAGCTTTGCCAACATTCCCGCCATGGTTGCGGAGGGCGCGACCATGCTGGTGGGCGGAACCTCCAGCATCTTTCACAAAGACTATTCCATCCCCGACGCCATCCACGCAGTTCGAAAACTCGTGCAACCTCCCGTACAGGCTCAATGATCACCGCGGTAACGCGCCTGGGCTCGTGAAAAAGGGCAGCACCTATGATTGCAATTGGTTCGGATCACGCGGCGTTCGCGTTCAAGGAAGACATCAAGGCATGGCTCATCGAGAAGGGCTGCCAGGTCCGCGATTTCGGCACCTGTAACACGGAGCGCGTCGATTACTGCGACTTCGGCTTCCTCGTCGGCGAGGCCGTGGCCCGCGGCGAGTGCGAGAAGGGTCTGATCTTCTGCGGCTCCGGCGTCGGCATCTCCATCAGCGCCAACAAGGTGAAGGACATTCGGGCGGTCGTCTGCAGTGAGCCTTATTCCGCTAAGCTCTCCCGCGCGCACAACGACTCGAACATCCTCGCCCTCGGCGCGCGCGTAGTCGGTCCGGAGTTGGCCCGCATGATTATCGAGGTCTGGCTCTCAACTGAGTTTGAAGGCGGCCGCCATCTCGACAGAATCAACAAAATCGCCGCCTACGAGGAAGGCCGGCTCAAAACTGGGAAGTCCGAATGAGCGCGCAACCGCTCCATCTCGGCGTCGATATCGGCGGCACGAACATCAAGTTCGGCGTCGTCGATGAAGCCGGCAGAATTCTACTGCAGAAGAAGATCGAGACCGCCGCGCAGCGCGGCATCAGTTGTCAGTGATCAGAAAAGCGCTCTGCCAAAAAGAAAAGCTCTGTCGCGAGAGACAGAGCATTCCGCTGTCCAGAATAGGATGCGCGAAGAATCGCGGCAAGAGAAATCGGGCGCGCGGACGGTACGGAGGTACCATTTGGGGCGGCCGATCAGGATGCCGAGGTTCAGTTCACCAGAAATTTGAAGTAATCCTGCGACGTCACTTTGCCGGTTGCGGAATCAGTGGCCGTGAAGGTCACCGTGTACGAGTCCGGCGTCGTGCCCACGCTTTGGCCGCCACCTCCGCCTCCGCCTCCGCCACCACCGCCGCCGCCTCCACCACCGGTAGCTCCACCGGAGCAGGCCAGCGGGATCGCCAGGATCGAGATGCAGACCAACAGGCTTAAAGCAGCGAGCGAACGCCGTTTTCGTGCTGGGAGCCCAAGAAATAGGCAGCAAGCGAGGGCCAGCAGGGCTTTGGGCGCGCGTCCTAGCCAGCCGCCGTGGTTGGCCGCCGTGGTGCTGCTCGCCGTCGTGGTGATGGTGAGCGTTGACTGCCCACCCTGGGTCGCGGTGACCGTAACCGAGGCGGGATTGAAGCTGCATTGGGGTGGGTCGACATCGGCGCTGCTCGTTCCGGTGACGGAACACGTCAAATTGACGCCACCGGTGAATCCGTTGCCTCCCGAGACGTCGACGGGTGTTGTAAAGGAAGCACCCGGCGCATAGGGACCGGGGGGAGTGGATGAGTAAAATGCCAACCCTAGAAATTGTCCTGCGGCGTTGCCGCAATCCACGGTGCAGGTTACCGTGAAGGGCGTCGCCAACGATGAGCCCTGGAAATTCGTGTCTCCGCTATAGGTGGCGGTAATGACATTCGGTCCCTGCACAAACTGGTAGAAATTAGCTGTAGCTGTCGCCGAACCATAGACCAGTCCTGTCTTCGGGTCCTGGTCTGCGGCGACAGATGAATTCGCGACCAGCACCTGTCCAGTCGTCGAATTGGTTATGGTGACAGATCCGCCGGGGCCCGCGGCAAAATAAATCGGGGAGGTGGGAGTGATGGTGAGGGCCGGCAGGTCCACGATCTGGCCAGTGGGATTGACAGAGTTACTCGCGGCGGTGAGGGTCGTCCCAGCCGGTTGCACGGTGAAGGTGAGCGGCGACGCGTAACTCCCGTTATAGCTCGCATCGCCGTAGTAGGTCGCGTTGATAGTATGGGTGCCACCCATGAACCAGTAATGCTCGGGAATCTCGGCATTGCCCGACGCATCAATCGCCTCTGTCCAAGCCCAACCGGCCGAATCGCCAAACCCGACGTTTCCGGTGGCGTCGACGATTGGGTTGCTGCTCCCGATCTGGGACTTTCCAAGCACCTGGCCATCCACGGTGATGAACGTGCCATAGGTCACGGTCTGGCCCGCGATGTTGACCAGTTGTCCGTTTGAGTCAACCGTGTTGGCGGAGAGCTGAAGGACACTGTCCTCTGGCGTCACCGTAATGGTTGTGGGAGACGAGGTGCTCTCCGCGTATGTGCCATCGCCGCTGTAGTGGGCATAAACATGGTATGTTCCGCCGGGGAAGCCCGCCCAGGAGGTTGTCGCCGCGCCGCCGTTCAGGGTGACAATCGTCTGCGAATCCGCTCGGATCGTGGTGGTCGTTCCGGATTTCGGAGAGCGGTATCTGTCGACCGTGCTGTTCGAGGGGTTGCGGAACGAAGCGCAGCAACTGCCGGTCAATCCCGTGTGAGGGGGGCCCCCCTATTACAACTTCCCAGCCCTTCCGCCTACCCCGTTCTATTGGGGTTAGGGCCGGGCTCAGGGGCTGGCGGCCCACTAACCCACGCGACGCCTATCAATTGCGAGACGCCCGTGTGGGTGATCAGGACGCGGCCGTCTGTTGAGCGCCAGCGGCCACGAAGGCCGCAGGTGATTGGCGGCAGGGCAGTTCCGGGAGGGCTGTCTATGATCACGTGAGGGTCGCGAGATGATCATTCGCGGCTGCGATGTGATCAATCAAACCGTGAGGCCCGCATCCCACCCTGTCCGCGATGAAACTGCGGACAAGGGTGGGGCACCCATCCAGCCTTCTCAAAGATCTCATTCTCCGGCCTGGGCCGGGAAAAACCAGTTATCAGTGGTCAGTTGTCAGTTATCAGTGATCAGTTGTCAGTGATCAGTGATCAGGAAAAGCGAAAGCCATCAAAAGAAAAGCTCTGTCGCGAGAGACAGAGCATTCCGATGTCCAGAATAGAGGGCGGGAGAAATCAGAGCAAGAGAAAACGGTCAAGGGGACGGTACGGAAGTAATGGGGCAGCGAAGAAGGAAGGAAGGAAGGACATTCGTCAGCGGCTAAAGCCGGGATTGTTGTGCGCTGGATACGGCACGAGTGAACTCGTGGCCTGATACAAGGCGCAGGGGCTGAAGCCGGAGCGCGGCATCCAGCGGGAGTAAGCTGGTGGGACCGTCGTCCGCAGTCCGGACAGGGTGTGTTTCGGAGGAGTGAACATCATGCTCCGGATGCCATTTCCCGCAATCGCTCTGTGCCTCCTGATCGCGCCGGCGCAGGCTCCCGCCCAAAAGGCGGAGACGCCGCCGTTGCCCTCTTTCACATTCGAGGTGGCAAAAGCGCATGAAGCGCCGCCGCTCCGCCACAGGTTCCATCTTCAAGGAGTGGAGGAAGGCGAGAACCAACTCCATTTGACCCTTCTCGTGTCAGCAGACGGCACGGTGGTGGAAGCCAGCGCAGAGTCAGGTACAGGTTCGATGAATTTCTGGCCGGAGGTGAAGGGCCAGGTGATGCAGTGGACGTTTACTCCATTTGAGAAGGATGGAAAGCCGACAGCGGCGAAGGTGGAAGAGTATGTCGACCTGGTGCCGCCGGAGCGGATGCCGAAGGTCCACGTGCCTGCCCCGCCCGTGCGCAAGAACTCGAACGTGGTGATCACGCTGACGCGAACGGGATGTTTCGGCTCGTGCCCGTCCTACACCGTGCGCGTGAGCACCAGCGGGATTGAGTTTGACGGCGGAGGGTTCGTAGCGGCGGAGGGCAAGCACACGGCGCCGGCAGACCCAGCGGCCGTGCGCGACCTGGCGAAAACGTTTATCGCCGACGACTTTTACTCCATGGATCCGATGTATCGCGCATCTGTCACCGATTGCCCGACCTATATTCTCGCCATCAGCGTGGACGGGCACACGAGGCGCGTTGTCGATTACATGGGTACCTGGGTCGGCATGCCGGACGCCGTTACCGACCTGGAAGACGAGGTCGACCAGTTTGCGCAGACGAAGCGATGGATTGACGGCACGGAGGGGCTGGTGGCTGCGCTGAAGGGCGAGGGATTCAACTTTAAGAGCTACGCGGCGCAGGTGATTTTGAAGGAAGCGGCGACGCGCGGCCAAACCGACACGGTGCAGGAGTTGCTGGATGCGGGTGTGCCGCTGAAGCCGTTGGCTCCTCCCGCGCCAAAAGGACCGTATGAGGAGCCGCTGTTCGCGCACGTTGGTTGGCTGGATGCAGCGAGCAGTCATCCGGCGACGCTGAAGGTGCTGCTGGATGCCGGCGCCAGCAAGGGCGACCAACCCGAGCTAGACATGGCGTTACTGCATGCAGCGCGGGCGGGCCAACTGGAGTCGGTGAGAGAGTTGATCGCCGCTGGGGCGGACCCGAACGCGGATTTCAGCAAGCGAGCTGACGGAGAGCGCGGCCTGGGTATGACAATCACGGCTTCGGGCCCGGGCAGCGTTCTCCTTTCGGCTGCCGCTTCGGGCAATCCCGCAGTGGTGAAGGAGATCCTGCGGTATCACCCCGACCTGGAGGCGCGTGACCTCAACGGCAATTCGGCGGTGATTGATGCCAGCGAAGACGAGAGCGATGCGCCAGAGGAGGATCGAGCGGAATGCATTCGTTTGCTGGTGGGGGCCGGGGCGAACGTGAACGCTAAGAACAACGAAGGCAATACCGCTCTGCATGAGACGTTCCTGACGGCTGTTGAAAAGACGTTGCTGGAGCTGGGAGCGGATGTGAACGCGAGAAACAAGGACGGAGAGACGCCGATCTTCACCACCGTGGACGATGCCGCGATCGCGCTTTACATCGAGCACGGAGCGAATCTGTTCATCCGCAACAACAAAGGGGAAACGGCCATGGAAGCGGCGGCAAGCGAGCATGGGCCCGCGCGGGTCGAGGCCTTTCAGAAGGCGATGCAGAATCGCAAAGAAGGATCGGCGATCAGCAGTCAGTAGCCAGTGATCGGTGGTCAGTGGTTAGGGAAGCTGGTCGCTCCGGCGCTGTACCCCACGCGGATCGCCCTGTACCCTGTTGCCCATGGGGCTGTTTGCCACGATGCGGGAGGATGTCCGGTCGGTGCTGGAGCGCGATCCGGCGGCGAGCTCGCGGGCGATGGTGGTGCTGTGCTATCCGGGACTGCACGCGGTGTGGACGCATCGGGTGAGCTCGCGGCTGTGGCGAGCGGGGCTGCATTTGCCGGCGCGCGTGCTCTCGCAGATGGCGCGGTTCTGCACCGGGATTGAAATTCATCCGGGGGCGCGGATTGGGCGGCGCGTGTTTATCGATCACGGCGCGGGGGTGGTGATCGGCGAGACGGCGATTGTGGGCGACGACGTGACGTTATATCAGGGCGTGACGCTGGGCGGCACGGGACACGAGAAGGGCAAGCGGCATCCGACGCTGCGGACCGGCGTGTTTGTGGGCAGCAATGCGCAGGTGCTGGGCAACATCTGCGTGGGGGAACACTCGCGGGTGGGCGCGGGGTCGGTGGTGCTGCGCGATGTGCCTCCGGACTCGACGGTGGTGGGCGTGCCGGCGCACATCGTGTACCAGAAGGGCGAGCGGGTGCTGATCACCGATCCGAGCCAGGTGAAGGATCCGCTGTCGGGGGTGATCATCGCGCTGGCGGAAGAGGTGCGTCGGCTGCGCACGCGCGTGGACCATCTGGACGGGCAACTGGAGCAGGCCACGCGCGACCTGGACGAGGTCCGGACGCTGGCCAGCGAAGAAGCCGAGCGCGAGCAATACGGCAGCGAGCAGGCGAAGGACGGCTTCGTGAGCATGGGCGAGGGGATCTAAAAGGCAGGGGGTAGGGAGGCAGGGATTAGGGATTAGGGGTCAGGAATCAGGGGTCAGGGATCAAAACCTTGTGGCAAGCCCGGGAATGAGAGCCTCCTGGGCAGTAGAAGCTGTTTCGATTCAAAGCCCGGGCGCAATTGGAACTTCCTCATCTAAGGCCTCCGCTGAGCGCGCCGATAACGTGCACAAGGGCGCAGTGGGCCCAGCTCAACGAGCGGGAACCGAGGACCATGCCGCAGGAATCAGGACGAGGGCAGCCGGAAGAGTGGTATCGCTACGCCCTGGCGCTGGAAGCTTCGCAGGAAGGTTTCTGGGACTGGGATCTGGTGGCGGGGCGGTTGTGGGGCTCGCACCGGTGGCAGTCGCTGGTGGGGGTGCATGAGCCGTGGTCGCGGGTGGACGCGTGGATGGAGCGGGTGCATCCGCACGACAAGACGGCGTTCGAGTCCGATTTGCGGGCGATCCGCGAGGGCGAAGCGCGGCAGCTCGAGAACGAGCACCGCATCCGGCATGACGACGGGCAATGGCGGTGGGTGCTGGCGCGGGGCGTAGCGGGGGAAGACGGCGAGGGGCGCGTGACGCACATTGCCGGCTCGCTGACCGACAACACGGAGCACCGCACGGCCGACGCGCTGACGGGGCTGCCGAATCGGCTGTCGTTCATCGATCATCTGGAACGCAGGATCGAGCGCGGGCGGCTGCGCGGAGACTGGAAATTTGCCGTGCTGGCGCTGGTGGTGGATCGCTTTGAGCGGGTGAATGAGACGCTGGGCTCGGCGGGCGGCGACCGGCTGCTGATGGAAACGGCGCTGCGTCTGCAGGCGGTGCTGCCGGAGCCGTCGCTGGCGGCGCATCTGAGCGGGGCGGAGTTTCTGGTGTGCCTGGAGGGAAGTCCTGGGGAGGCGGACGCCGTGCGTTTTGCCACGGAAGCGGCTGCGGCGTTTCGCGAGCCGTTCGTGTGGCGAGCGAATCGCGTGTCGCCGCAAGTGGCCGTGGGGATCGCTCAGGCATGCGGGGCGTGCGCGCATCCGGAGGATCTGGTGGGACGGGCGGAGAGCGCGCTGACGCACGCGCGCGGACAGGAGCCGCCGGGGATCGTGTGTTACTCGGAAGGAATGCGGGAGAAGGCGCTGGAGAAGCTGGCGCTGGAGGCGGACCTGGAGCGGGCGATCCGCGAGGGCGAGCTGACGATGTTCTATCAGCCGGAAGTGGACCTGCGGACGAGCCGGATTATCGGGTTTGAGGCGCTGGTGCGCTGGCGACATGCGCGGCTGGGACTGCTGCCGCCGTCGGAGTTCATTCCGCTGGCGGAGGAGACGGGGCTGATTTTGCCGCTGGGGGACTGGGGCCTGCGCGAGGCGTGCCGGCAGATGGTGAAGTGGCGGGAACGGGGAAACCCGCAACTGGCGGGCGTGCGGATCAGCGTGAATTTGTCAGCACGGCAATTTGAGCAGGCGGATCTGGTGGAGCGGGTGCGGGAGGTGCTCGAGGAAACGCGGCTGAGCCCAGCGAGCCTGCGCCTGGAAGTGACGGAGAGCAGCCTGATCGCCGATGCGCCGGCGGCGGTGGAAACGATGCGCGAGCTGGGCAGGCTGGGCGTGGGGCTGCATATGGACGATTTCGGCGTGGGCTACAGCTCGTTGCAGTATCTGCGAAGTTTTCCGTTCGACACGCTGAAGATCGACCGGTCGTTCATTCGCGAGATCGCGCGAAATCGCGAATCGCAGCAGATTGTGCGGAGCATTCTGGAACTGGCGAGCTCGTTCGGACTGGACGTGGTGGCGGAGGGGATTGAGAACGCCGAGCAACTGGAGGAGTTGAAGTCGATGGGGTGCCCGTGCGGCCAGGGCTACTACTTTGCGCGACCGATGGATGCGCGATCGATTGACGCGCTGCTGCAATCGGAGGCGTGGCAGGCGAAGGAACCGGTGCTGGCGCGCGCGTGAGCGGGCGGGGCGATCAGGCGCGCCGAGGGGGCGGTGTTTCGCGGGGATCCTGACGGATGCCCGGCTGCATGGTGATGACGCGCGCGGGTTCAGAAGGGCGGCGGCGCTCCGCCGAGCCGGAGCGAAATGCTTCGGGCGGGAGGACCTCGCCACGCATGACGGCTGGCCGCGGAGAGGCTTCCGGCGCCGCGGCGGGAGCTGCGGCGGGTGATGCGGGGATTGGCTCGAAGACGGGCTCGGCTGCAGCTGCGACGGGTTCGGGAACGGGCTCCAGGACAGGCTCGATGGCAGGATCGGGGACAAGCTCCGGCCCGACGAATGCGGAGACTGCGGCGGCAACGGCTTCGGGTTCGACGGGCGCTGTCTGCTCCGCGGCCGCCAGAGGCACAGAGGATGTTTCGAGCGCTTCCGGGATCTCTTCGGAGACCGCTGCGGAGGCAGCTTCGACCAACTCGCAGGCTTCGGGCTCAGCGGAGGCAGTCGCTACCGTTGCGAGAACCGCTTCTTCCACCTGAATCGGTTCCGGCGTCGGCTCGGCCTCCGCCTTGATGGGCTTTGCCGGCGCGGCCGGCTCGGAAACGAGGGCGGCGGCTTGTCTCCTGATTCGGGCGGGAGCCGCGGGCGAAGGTGTGATGTGCGGCATGGCGTCGGCTTCAGGCCGGCGTTTCCGGCGCAGGAAACCGAGGAGGCGGGGTTCTGGTGCGGGCGGCGGCTCAGGATTTTTGATGACGGAGCGCAGGTAGGCGACGACGCGATCCGGCTCGATGCGTGGTCTTTCGGTTATTGGCGCTTGCGGGAATGGGGGCGAGTTCGGGACGGGGTCCGGTGAGTTTTCTGAGTTCGATCCATACGGCATCGCAGTTCCTCCCCAATCAGGCCCACGGCGGGTCGACGCGCAAATGCTGCGATTCAGTGGGGGGCGGGAACCTCCAACTCTGCACCGCGGGGGAGACCAACGGCCGACTCGCGGGACACCAGCAATGAAGCCGATTCCCCGAGCACCGGCCTATTATACAAATCACGCAGCCGCAGGAAACTACCTCGGAAGGGTGAGCAAAACGGGCCGCGGGGCTGGAGCGACCCATGATGCCGGGGCGAACACACGAGGGGCCGCGCAAGCGCGCTCATGCTTGCCGCACGGCTCATGGAAAATCGATTTGCTATTGCTCTTTGCCTGGCGAGCGGCTACATTGATCCCCAGCCTGCGGTTTTACTGAGCCGGGAGAGTTCTGCCCGGAGGTGTTTCCTTGGCCATCCGCCCTCATATTCCTCCTTCAACCAACAGGAAGCCAGCAATGACGAAGAAGTCTGCCGTGAAGAAGCCCGGGAGCGCCGGCGCTCCCGCGTACAGGAATGCGAGCCTGCCCTCGGAGCGGCGCGTGAAGGACCTGCTGGGGCGGATGACGCTGGAAGAAAAGGCCGCGCAGATGCTGTGCATCTGGCAGAAGAAAGCCGAGACGATGGTGGACGCAGAGGGGAACTTCGATCTGGCGAAGGCGAAGAAGTCGTTCCGCGACGGCCGCGGATTGGGACAGGTGGGCCGGCCCAGCGATGCGGGCGGCGGCAAGAAGGCCCGCGGCATGGCGGAGCTGACCAACGCGATCCAGAAGTTCTTCCTTGAGAACAGCCGCCTGGGCATTCCGGTGATCTTTCACGAGGAGTGCCTGCACGGGCACGCTGCGCCGCGATGGCACCAGCTTTCCGCAGCCCATCGCGCTGGGCGCAACCTTCAATCCTGAGCTGGTTGAGAGGCTGTTTACGATGACGGCGCTCGAAGCGCGGCTGCGCGGCGCGCATCACGCGCTGACGCCGGTGGTGGACGTGGCGCGCGAACCCCGCTGGGGACGCGTGGAAGAGACCTACGGCGAAGATCCGTACCTGGTTTCGCGGCTGGGCATCGCCGCAGTGAAGGGCTTCCAGGGCGACCGCAATTTCCGCGACAAGCGGCATGTGCTGGCGACGCTGAAGCATTTTGTGGGCCACGGGCAGCCGGAGTCGGGCATGAACTGCGCCCCGGCCAACGTCTCGCATGCGCGTGCTGCGCGAGACCTTCCTCTACACCTTCAAGGAGGCGCTGCGCGAGGCCGGAGCCGTGACGCTGATGGCCTCCTACAACGAGATCGACGGCGTGCCTTCGCATGCCAACAAGTGGCTGCTGCGCGACGTGCTGCGCAAGGAGTGGGGCTTCAAGGGATTCATCGTTTCGGATTACTACGCGATCTGGGAACTGGGTTACCGGCCCGACACGCACGGCCACTTTGTGGCGAAGGACAAGAAGGAATCGTGCCGCGCTGGCGGTGGAAGCGGGCGTGAACATCGAGCTGCCCGACCCGGATTGCTATCTGCATCTGGTGGAACTGGTGAAGAAGGGCGTGCTGAAGGAATCGCAACTGGATGAGTTGGTGGCGCCGATGCTGCTTTGGAAATTCGAGCTGGGGCTGTTCGACGATCCGTATGTCGATCCCGGAGGAGGCGGATCGCGTGGTGGGCTGCGACGCAACATCGCGAGCTGGCGCTGACAGGCGGCGCACGAAGTCGATCACGCTGCTGAAGAACGAGAACAATCTGGCGCCGCTCAATCTGAACAACGATAAAGACGATCGCGGTGATTGGGCCGAATGCGCACCGCAGTCTGCTGGGCGGCTATAGCGGCGTGCCTAAACACGACGTCACGGTGCTGGACGGCATCAAGGCAAAGGTTGGCAAGCAAGGTGAAAGTGCTCTACAGCGAAGGCTGCAAGATCACCATCGGCGGCTCGTGGAACCAGGATGAAGTGGTGGCCGAGCGATCCGGCAGAGGACCGCAAGCAAATTGCCGAAGCGGTCGAGGTGGCACAGCAGGCGGACGTGATTGTGCTGGCTATTGGCGGCAACGAACAGACTTCGCGCGAGGCGTGGAGTCTGAAACACATGGGCGATCGCACCAGCCTGGACCTGATCGGAAGACAGGAAGAGCTGGTGCAAAGCAATGCTCGGCGACTGGGCAAACCGGTCGATCGCGCTTCCTGTTCAACGGGCGGCCGCTTTCCATCAACTACGTAAGCCAGAAAGTGCCGGCGATTCTATGAATGCTGGTATCTGGGACAGGAAGACTGGGCGCGCGGTCGCGGAGGTGCTGTTTGGCGACTACAATCCCGGCGGCAAGCTGCCCATCACGGTGCCGCGGTCGGCGGGCCACTTGCCGGCCTTCTACAACTACAAGCCGTCGGCGCGGCGGGGATATCTGTTTGACGATGTGTCGCCGCTTTACGCGTTCGGCTACGGATTGAGTTATACGACATTCTGCGGTCCGGAACATCGCGGCTGAGCCAAGAAGAAAATCGAAGCGCAACGGCTCGACTCGCGTTCTAGCCGAAGTTACGAACACCGGCAAACGCGAGGGCACGGAAGTGGTGCAGATGTACATTCGCGACCTGGTGAGTTCGGTAACGCGGCCGGTTATGGAGCTGAAGGGATTCGCGAAGGTCTCGTTGGGTCCGGGCGAAACTAAGACTGTGGCCCTCGAAATCACGCCGGAGTCGCTGGCCTTCTACGATGTGAACATGAAGTACGTTAGTCGAGCCGGGCGAATTCAGCGTGATGGTGGGGACCTCGTCGCGCGACGCCGACCTGCACAAGCTGACGCTGCAGGTAACCGAGTAAGGGGCGCCGCTCGAGACGGCGCGAAAGCGGGACCACGATGATCGAGCGACTGTCGTTCAAAGAGAAGCTGGGGTACGGCCTGGGAGACATGGCCGCGAACTTCATCTTCCAGGCGCTGCTGGCGTTGCAGCTTTTCTATTACACCGATGTGTTCGGACTGAGTCCTGCCCAAGCGGCTCGCCTCTTTCTGGTTGTCGGCATTATCGCCGCTGTTTTCAACCCCGTAATGGGGGTTATTGCCGATCGCACGAACACGCGGTGGGGCAAGTTTCGTCCGTGGCTGCTGTGGACCGCGCTGCCTTTCGGCATCCTGGGCATCCTCACATTCACCACGCCGCACCTGAGCTTCACAGGGAAGCTGATCTACGCCTGGGTGACGTATCTGCTGCTGCGGCTCATTTATGCCGTCAACAATGTTCCCTATGCGACGCTGAACGGAGTGCTGACGGGCGATCCCGACGAGCGCACCAGCATCGCGACGTACCGGCAGGTGCTGGCCAACGCGGCAGGATTTATCGTGCAGAGCCTGGCGATCCCGATGGTCGCATTTTTCGGGCACGGCAACTCCGCGCGAGGGTTCCAGTGGACCATGGGGCTGCTCTCGATCCTGAGCATTATCTTCTTCCTGATTGCGTTCGCCAGCAGCAAGGAGCGGATCCAGCCTGACCCGCAGCAGAAGTCTTCGCTCGGCCGGGATCTCGCCGACCTCTTCAGCAATTCGGCCTGGATTGTGCTGTTCCTGGCCACCACGTTTTACTTTGCCGCGCTGGCCATGCGCGGCAGCGTGATGCTGTCCTACTTCAAGTACAACGCCGGAAAGGAAATTCTGTTCAGCTGGTTCAATGGCTGCGGCCTGGCGGCGCTCATCCTCGGCGTATTTTGCTCAACAGCGCTTTCGGTGCGGATGGGCAAGCGGCCGCTGTTCATCCTGAGCATGGCGTTGACGGGCGTGTTCAACCTGGCGGTGCTGTTCCTGCCGGCGACGGCCACGGTGCGGATCATCGGGTCGGAAGTCCTGCGCCAGTTCTTCTTCGGAACCTCGGGCCCGCTGCTGTGGGCGATGATGGGCGACGTTGCGGACTACGGGGAGTGGAAGACGGGACGCCGCGCGACGGGAACGGTGACTTCAGCGGTCGTGTTCGCGCTGTGGGTGGGGCTGGCTATCGGCGGCGCGATCGCGGGCTGGCTGTTCTCGTATTACGGATATGTTGCGAACGCCGTGCAGACGGCCCGCGCGCTCGATGGCATCCGGCTGACGGCGGGGCTGTGGTCGGGGCTGCTCTTTTTCGCCACGGCGGCGGTGCTCTTCTTCTATCCCATTTCGCGCGGGCTGAACCGCAGCATTTCTGATGATCTGGCCGGGCGGCGCAAGGGATTTGCTCCGCCGGCGGCTGCCACGCAACAGTAGTTTTCCAGGGGAGGGTTTTATGCGCGCAACATTCTTCACGCGACCGGCACTGTGCACTGCGTTTCTTATCGCCGCCACGGCTGTGGCGCAGCAGCCTAATTCGCTGAAGCAGGCGTATCAGGGCGACTTCTATGTAGGCGCGGCTCTGAACGAAGCTGAGATTACCGGACAGGATCAGCGCGACGACGCGATTGTGCTCGAGCAGTTCAATTCCATCTCGCCGGAAAACGCGTTGAAATGGGAGGTCGTGAATCCGGAGCCGGGAAAATATGACTTCAGCCTGGGCGATCAGTACGTCGCGTTCGGCGTGCAGCACCACATGTGGATCGTGGGGCACAACCTGGTGTGGCACAATCAGGTGCCCGCGTGGGTGTTCCGCGCCAAGGACGGCAAGCTGCTGACGCGCGATGCGTTGCTGGCGCGGCTGAAGGAGCACATCTTCAAGGAGGTCGGCCGATACAAGGGAAAGATCCAGAGCTGGGACGTGGTGAACGAAGCCCTGAACGAGGATGGGACGCTGCGGCAGTCGCTCTGGTACAAGATCATCGGGCCGGACTACATTGCGAAGGCGTTCGAGTACGCGCACGAGGCCGACCCGAAAGTGCAGCTCACCTACAACGACTACAACCTGGCGAATCCTGCAAAGCTGGCGGGCGTGATCCGGCTGGTGAAGCAGTTGAAGGCGCAGGGAGTGCCGATCGACTGCGTGGGCATTCAGGATCACGATCATCTGGATTCGCCGACGCCGGAGCAGGAAGACAACGCGATCCGCTCGATCGCGGCCCTGGGCGTCAAGGTGGCGATCTCGGAACTCGATATCAACGTGCTGCCGTGGCCGGGCCAGGGGAACACCGCCGAGGTGTCGATGCACATGGCATCGGACCCGAAGTGGAATCCATGGCCGAATGGGTTGCCGCAGGATGTGCAGCAGAAACTGACCGATCAGTATGTCGCGCTGTTCCGAGTTTTCTACAAGGATCGCGCCGACATCAGCCGGGTGACGTTCTGGGGCGTGACCAATGCGCAGTCCTGGCTGAATAACTGGCCGATTCCGGGGCGGACGAATTATCCGCTGCTGTTCGACCGCGAGGGCAAGCCGGTGCCCGCGTATCACGCGGTGATGAACGTGCCGAGCCAAGCGAAGTAGGCACTCGGCAGCAGCACGAACGTGTGCAGCTGAGCGGTCACAATGGCGCTTCCGGGGATTACTACTAAATCGAGGTAACCGGCAGTTGCTGCGCTTCGTTCCGCAGCGCCTCGAACAGCACAGTCGACAAATACCGTTCGCCGAAGTCCGGCACGACCACCACGATCAGCTTTCCGGCATTCTCCGGCCGCTTCGCCACTTCGACCGCGGCGTGGACCGCCGCGCCCGACGAGATGCCAACCAGCAGGCCCTCCTCGCGAGGCAGCCGCCGCGCCATGGCAATCGCATCGTCGTTCGACACCCGAACGACTTCGTCGATCAGCTTCGTGTCGAGCACGCCGGGCACGAATCCCGCCCCGAGCCCCTGGATCTTGTGCGGACCGGGCTTCCCGCCTGACAGCACCGCGCTGTCCGCCGGTTCCACAGCGACCACTCGAAACGACGGCTTCCGCGGCTTGATGTACTCCGCGACACCCGTCAGCGTGCCGCCGGTGCCGACGCCTGAGACGAGAAGATCCACCTGCCCGTCCGTGTCGTTCCAGATTTCCGGTCCGGTTGTCTCGAAATGGATCTTCGGATTCGCCGGATTCTCGAATTGCTGGAGCATATATCCGTGCGGCGTCTCCGCAACCAGCTGCTTCGCTTTGGCGATCGCGCCGTTCATTCCGTTTGGGCCCGGCGTCAGCACAATCTGAGCGCCGAAGGCCAGCAGCAGCACGCGCCGCTCCAGGCTCATCGTCTCCGGCATCGTCAGGATCAGCTTGTAGCCTTTCACCGCCGCCACGAACGCCAAGCCGATGCCGGTGTTGCCGCTGGTGGGCTCGATCAGGACCGTTTCGCCGGGCTTGATCCGCCCTTCGCGCTCCGCCGCCTCAATCATCGCGAAGCCAATGCGGTCCTTCACGCTGTTCACCGGATTCGCGCTTTCCAGCTTGGCCACTACGCGGGCGTGCGCTCCGGCGGACACCCGGTTGAGCTGCACGAGCGGCGTGTTGCCAATCAAATCCGTGACGCTGCCTGCAATTTTCATGGATATTCCTCGGTGGCCTTCAGTGTAGATGACCGGAAACCAGCGAAGGACGCAAACAGGCCGCCCGGCGGCCAGGCGTCACGCGCCAAGTTTCGCCAGCGTGGCTGCGGAGCGCAGCCGCCGTTCGAGATGGCGCTCCAGCGCCTGAAATGCGAACCGCCGCAGATCCGCGGCTCGACTCGCGGGCCACGCCTCTTCCGCCAGGGCGGCAATCGGCGACTGGAAGATGCGCCGGGCCAGCAGCAGTGACTCCGCGGCGACCATCCGGCTGCCGGGCCTCTTGTGCTTCGCGCAGAGCAGGCCATCTTCCTCCGCGTGGAACCAGGCCGGTTCGCCGCCAAAGGCCTCGCCGCACACCGAACAGTGCGTCACCGATGGCATCCAGCCCAGCAGCCTCGTGATCCAGAGCGAAAAGTACGAGACCGGCATCCAGATTTGGCTGGTCCGGGTATGGTTCAGGACAGCCAGGACCAGGCGAAACGCCGGCTCGTTCGGATCGTGATCGGGCAGCGCTTCTTCCAGAACCTCCGCATAGAATGCCAGCGCCGCGGCGCGGAGATAGTCGACCGGATCGGACAGCGGCGACGCCAGCACTTCGCACGAGTCCAGGCGAACCAGGTCCTGCTTCGGTTTCTCAACGTAACTGGCGGAGACCCAGGTCATCGGCTCCAGCGCGCCGCCGAAGCGCCGCCGCGACTTGGCCGCGGCCTTGGCGACGCCGCGGATGCGGCCGTGCATCCGCGTGAACAGCGACACGATCTGGTCGGCTTCCTGGACGGGCCAGGTGCGGAGAATGACGGCTTCAGCCTGATACGCGTTCACGGTCAGGAACCAACGAATCGAGCATAGAAACTGCGGGCGAGCGCCACGTCCGACGTTCCCTGGATGATCGCCCGGCCATCCGGGAACAGCGTGAGCGTGTAGTCGCCGCGTTCGAACCGCAGCAGCATCGGATTGCGGCGCACCTGGCCGTGCGGCCGGAGCCGCGCTTCCATCTCGGCCAGATCGACGGGGCGCGACCGCTCGTGAATCTGCACCGAGTTCCGGCCGCAAAGCGTGATGTGCGGCCGCCCTTCCCCGCGCAAGTGCGCGAAATCCCGCCCTCCGCACACGGCGCATTCCGCGCGCCGCTGTCCGGTCGCGATCTCCGACCACTCGTTCCTCCACAAATCGCAGGAGAGCAGGGTCCGGCGCATCGCATCGCGCGCGCCAACGATCCACTTCACCGCTTCCGTCACTTCGATGGAAGCGGCGAGGTTCACGGCGCTGTTCAGAATCCCCGCGGTATCGCAGGTTTCCACTACCCCGCCGGGTGGCTGAGGGAAAATGCAGGCCAGACATGCCGTTTCCCCGGGCAGGATATTCATGGTGACCGCATACGCGCCCACGGCAGCCGCGTAGATCCAGGGCGTCCCCTGTTCCACGGCATAGTCGTTCAGCAGGTATCGGGTCTCGAAGTTGTCGGTAGCGTCGAGGACGATCTCCGCGCCGTGGAGCAGCTCATGGATGTTGCCGGGTACCAGGTCTGCCACACAGGCGCACACCTTCACTTCGCTGTTGAACATCGCGATCTTCCGGCGCGCCGCTTCGGCCTTCGGCAGCGCCTCGCGCGCGTCGGCCTCGTCGAAAAGCACCTGCCGCTGCAGATTGCTCTCTTCCACGAAATCGCGGTCGATCAGAGTCAGAGTTCCCACACCGGCCCTGGCCAGCAGCCCGGCGGCCGCGGCTCCGGTGGCGCCCGCGCCCACCACGGCCACATGCGCGCGCGCCAACCGCCGCTGGCCCTCCGGGCCAATGCCCGCAAAGAGCGCCTGGCGTGAATATCTTTCCGCGACAACCTGAGACGGCGCTGACATCCGTCAGTAGTATAGAAATTTGTTGCATGGGAAGGGGCGAGATCGGTATCGGGCGTTGGGCCTCGTATGTCCCGCGACCCGGCATCTCACATTTCCTGGATACACCTTTTCTCGTGCAGGATGAGGGCAGTTTGGGTTCGAAAGATTGTTCCGCAGTGCGCGCGCATCGGCCACAGCAGAGAGCGCTCCCGGTGCGCATTCCCTCTGTTGCCAGGGCTTTGGCGCTGCTCGTCCTTCTGCTCTCGGCCGGTATTCCTCTGATCGCGCAACAGCCAATCAATCCCACGCCTCAGGTCCCGCCATCAACGCCCCAGGCGCGGCAGCGCAGGAAAACGCCGCCTGTGCCTGCCGGCTCGGTTCTGCCCTCCTATGCGAATCAAAGAACCGCTCCGAGCGTCACAGCCGTCCCGACGGCTGAGACCCTGAGCGGGTGGACCGGGCTGATGGTGAAAGAGATCGATTTTGAAGGCGTCGGCCGAGCCGCGCTGGAACCTCTTCCGGAGCAACTTGCGCAACAGCCGAACACCCCGCTCGATCCGGTGAAGATGCGGGACAGCCTTCGCCGGCTCTATGCCACCGGGCTCTACAGTTCCATCGCAGTGGATGGCGAGCGCCAGGGGAACTCGGTGGTGCTGATCTTTCGCGGCGAGCCGACCCTCTTTATCGGCAGGGTCTCCGTGAGCGGGGTGAAGAATTCTCAGTTGGCTACCCAACTCAGCTACTCCACGCGGCTGGTTCCCGGCACGCCGTACACGAAGGACAAGCTGACCCGCGCCATCGCTTTGCTCAAGCAGGCCCTGGAGGACAACGGCTATTACCGTCCCACGATCACGCCTCAGACCTTACAGGACCATACCAACGCGGAAATGAACATCTACCTCCAGGTGAAAATCGGCCCGCTTGCCCACGTGGGCAAAGTGACCGTGCAGGGCGACAGCGGCCTCAGCAACCCCGCCTTCCGCAAAAAGGCAAAGCTGAAAGCCGGCTCGAAGGTGAATTCCGACACGGTCACTCACGCGCTCAACAATCTGCGCAAGTACTACCAGAAGCAGCAGCGGCTGGAGGCCAGTGTGTCGCTCGCCTCCAAACAGTTCCAGGACTCGGACCACCGCCTGAATTACGAGTTCCACGACCAGCGCGGTCCCGTCGTGAAAATTACTGTGGTCGGCGCGCGCCTCAGCAAAGGCAAGATCCGCAACCTGATTCCGGTCTATGCCGAGGGCACTCTGGATGAAGATCTGCTGAACGAGGGCAGCCGCCGCATTCGCGACTATTTCCAGCGAGAGGGCTTCTTCCACGTCAAAGTGACGCACTCTCGCAGTACCCAGAACGGCGGCACGCAGATCACGTACCACGTCACCCTGGGCCCGCTCGCCCGCATCCAGTCCGTCTCCGTCACCGGAAATCACTATTTCGGAGATCTGCTGATCGAAGAGCGTCTGGGCGTGGAGCGGGCCACGCTCTTCATGCGGCACGGAACCTACAGCCAGGCTCTCCAGGAGGCGGACGTGAATGCCATCACGTCGCTCTACCAGAGCAACGGCTTCACGCACGTTCAGGTGACGCCGGAACTGCGGCAAATCTCGGTCGCGAAGAAAGGCGAGCGCAATCTCGCCGTCCTTTACAGGATCAAAGAAGGCGCCCAGCAGAAGGTGGGCGCCCTGAACATCCAGGGAGTGACTCCGCAGCAATTGGCTTACCTTCAGCCACAGCTCAACCTGGCGCCGGGCCAACCCTACTCCGGCGCCAGCCTGATTGCGGATCGCAACATGATCCTGGGATACTTCCTCGACCGCGGATACGATCACGCCCAGGTCTCGTTGCAGCAGCAGCCAGAGAAGACCAACAGCGATCGGATCGATGTCACCGTGCACGTGACACCTGGAGATCAGATTTTCATCCGGAATGTCCTCCTCAGCGGATTGCATTACACGCGTCCCTCAACCGTGCAAAGCCAGATCCTTGTGAAGCCAGGCCAGCCTCTCGATCAGTCGAAGCTGCTCGAGACCCAGCGCCAGCTCTACAACCTGACGTTGTTCAATCAGGTGAACACGGAGGTTGAAGACCCGGGCGGCAATGTTCCGCGCAAAAACGTGCTCATCCAGTTCGATGAAGCGCGGCGCTGGGATATAGACTACGGCGCCGGCTTTCAGGCGCAGACGGGAACGCCCAGCACGAATTGCCCGTCGGCGGCCAGCCTGATCCAGCTCGGCATCAATCCGTTCACTTATGTCTGCAATCCCAATGGCAAGTTCGGCGTCAGCGCGCTGGTAGAACTGGACGTTTCCCGAATCAACCTGTTTGGCCGGAATCAGAGTCTCGGCTTTCGCGGCCAGTATGGCAGCCTGGAACAGGAATTCACGATGAGCTACAGTGCGCCCAACTTCCTGAACCACCCCAGTCTGGCGTTTTCGCTCAGCGGCGGCTATATCAAGGCCATGAATGTGGTTACCTTCGCCTCCTCCACATCGGAAGGAGATCTGCGGCTGACGCAGCGGGCGAATCCCGTGGACACGCTCATCTATCAGATCACTTATCGCCGCGTGCAGGTGGATTCCAGCACGATCCAGGTTTCTCCGGAACCACAGTTTCTCTACCGTCTGCTCACCAAAGCAATCCGCGTAGGAGGGCCGGAGCTGACGTGGGTCCACGATTCGCGGCGGCCCGAGCCGCTGGACGCGCAGACCGGCATGTACAACAGCATCCAGATCTTCGCGACGAATAATTACTTCATGACCTCTCAGTCGAACTTTGCTCACTTCGACTGGACGAATTCCACGTATTACGCGCTGGGCAAACGCAAGAACCTGATCCTGGCGCGCAATACCCGCTTCGGCATGGAACGCGCCTTCGGCGAGAATCGCTATGAGTTCATTCCGCTGCCGGAGCGGCTGTACGCGGGCGGTCCGGAGTCGCTGCGCGGCTTTCCGCTGAATGCCGCGGGCCCGCGGGATGCTGAGACCGGCTTCCCCATCGGCGGCACGGGCGCCTTCGTCAACCAGACCGAGCTGCGTTTCCCCCATCCGCAACTCCCGTACTTCGGCAGAGCGCTGGGCTTCGTGCTCTATGAGGATATGGGCAACGTCTTCAACAATTCGTCCGAGATCTGGTCCAGCTTCCTGCGCGTTCGGCAGCCGCACACCTACACCTGCACCGCGCCGCAGTACCTTACCGGGGCCGCGCAGGAGGCAGTCACGCGATCCTCCAGCACCAATCCGACGGGAACGTGCAGCTTTGACGATTTTTCCCAGACCGTGGGGACTGGCGTTCGCTATCACACGCCAATCGGGCCGATCCGCGTCGACGTCGGCTATAACCTGAATCCCCCCGTGTATCCGGTGATTATCAATTACGGGGCTACTTCGACCAGCCCTTCCAGCGCGTGCGAAAACAGCTCCCTGACGCCGCCCTGCGTGGGGCGTGCCGGGCACTTTAACTTCTTCTTCAGCATCGGGCAGGCCTTCTGATGAAGGGCAGGATCGCCATCTCGGTTGTGTGCGCGGCGCTCGCCGCCGGCTCAGGACCGGTGCGTGCGCAAACGCAGCCTGCCGCTGCGCCGTCCGGCGCGGTCCAGCTGGATCACGTTGTCGCCTCCATCGGCACCAGCGTCATTCTCGAGAGCGATGTGCGGGAGGAGATGCGGCTTTCCGCGCTGGAGCCGCTGCGTGTCCTGCCCGGCCAGGATACGCCCGACAGCGCTCTTCGCCGTCTTATCGACCGCACCCTGATCCTGGAGCAGATGAACGTTCAGCAGCAGCCGGTGAGCACGCCCTTGCCGCAGGTGCAGAAGGCACTCGAGCAGCTGGGCCGTGAGATTCCCGAGTGTAGCCGCTATCACTGCGACACCGAGAAGGGCTGGGAATCGTTTCTGCAGGCGCACGATCTGACCCCAGAACTGGTGGACGATCGCTGGAGCCAGCGAATGGCGATCCTGCGCTTTATCGATATGCGCTTCCGCGCGGGTATCCGCATCTCGAAGCAGCAGATCGCCGATTACTACTCGAAGACCCTGCTCCCGGCGCTGGCGAAAGCCCATCAGCCGGCGCCGCCGTTGGCGGATGTTTCTCCTCGCATCGAGGAGATTCTTCTGCAACAGCAGGTGAGCAGCCTTTTCCAGGACTGGCTGGGAAGCCTTCGCGATGAGGGGGACGTGCGGATCGTCGATCCCGCCTACACGGGCGACCTCAACCTGCAAAACGGAGCAGGCAGCGAATGAGTGCCACAGCCCAACCCGATCCCGCAACGCCGCGGCGTGGCGCCGGCCACGTGGCTTTGCTGGTGGTGTTCTGGGGATTCATCGGCCTTGCGGTGCTCGTGGGCGCTTTCGCCTGGTACGCGAGCTCGGCCTCCTTTGCGAACCACGTCCGCAATGCCGTGATCGCCCGGCTTCAGGAGTCCACGGGAGGCCGCGTAGAGCTAAAGAAGTTCAGCTGGAGTCTTACCCATCTGGAATTCGCCGCCGAGGATCTGACCATCCACGGGCGCGAGGCTCCGGATCAGATTCCGTGGCTGCACATCGACCGGCTCTATGTCCGGCTGCAGATTCTCTCGTTTTTCGAGCCGAAGATTGCGCTGAACGATCTGGAGGCCGATCACCCGGTTTTCCATCTGATTGTGTATCCCGATGGGTCGACGAATCAGCCTCAGCCTCGGCACCCCAGCCAGACTTCGACGAAAGACGAGATTTTCAATCTTCAGATCGCGCGGACGATCGTCAACGACGGCTTCGCGATTCTGAACGAGACGAAATTCCCGTTCCAGATGGCAGCCAACAATTTGGCCGCGCGCGTGAGCTATGTGCCCTCCAACGATCACTACGTGGGAACCATCCACGCGGAAGATCTGGTGGCGCAGCGCGGGTTGGAAGCGCCGGTTCATTCCGTGCTCGACGCCCAACTCGACGTGGGACGCGGCAACGCCAAGCTCGTCTCGCTGACGCTGGAGAGCGGTCCTCAGAATCAGCCGCAAAAAACCGTCTTTCGATTGAGCGGCAGTTTGACCAACTTCACCGATCCACATTGGGACTTCATCATGAAAGGCGCGGTAGACGCGCGCGAAGTTCACGCGCTGACCGGAGCCCCCGGGCTCACTGCCGGCACGGCGCAACTGAGCGCCACGGGTCACGGGACGCGCACCGAGTTCACCGCGGACGGCCTGGCCGGAATCACGGGAGGCGCCTACCGGGAAGGATCGGTCCATATCACCGGAGCCAGCGCGACGACGCACGTCCACGTCACGCAGGATCAGATCGCCCTCACCGGGATCCACGCCCATCTGGCTTCAGGAGGATCGCTCCAGGGCACCCTGCTGCTGACCAACTGGTACGGCGCGGTCTCCACGTCCTCGCCGGCAGCCAGGACCGCGCCGGAGAAGGGCGCCATCCGTGCGCAACTCGCCGGTTTTTCTCTGGATTCCATCCTCGACGCAGTCGCCCCGCCGCGCTTCCGTCGTCTCGGCTTCGCCACCGAAGCCACCGGTACCGCCGCCGTGGACTGGACCGGCCCTTTCTCCTCGCTGACCGGCACGGTCAACGTGACGGTGACTCCGCCGCCAACGACGCCACCGAATGAAGTGCCGGCCACCGGCGTGGTCAACGCCACATATGTGCAGCGCAGCGGGACCGTGCTGGTCGGCAGCCTCCAGATCCACACCCCGGCTTCGGAACTGGAGATGGCAGGGACGCTGGGCGTGTACCCCGTGACGCGCCCCTCCGAGATCAACGCCAGCGTGACCACCCGCAACCTCTCGGAGTTCAACCCGATCCTGTCGGCCTTCGGCATTTCAGTACCCGGAGCGGCCAGCCCCATTCCCGCGCACCTCCAGGGTGAGGCGCAATTCCACGGCAGCGTTTCCGGCAGTCTGGACTCGCCTGACTTTTCCGGCCACGTGGTCGCGACCGATTTCCAGATTGCGCCAAGTCAGGCAAACCCATCCCTGCAGGCGCTCGGCAACATCCATTTCGACCGCATCACCGCCGACGCCAATTATTCTTCAGGTGCGCTCGGCATCAGCGCCGCAACCCTGGTGGAAGGGAAAACGACCATCCAGATCAACGGCCAGGTGCGCGGCAATCCAAAGAAGCCCACCGACCTCTTCGCCGGAACTTCGGCCGTGAAGGCTGCTGTGCAGGTACGAGATGCGGATCTGGCGCAGTGGATCGCGCTCACCGGCAGGAATTATCCGGTTTCCGGCACGCTGAACCTGGGGGCCCAGGCAACGGGCACCATCGGCGATCTGCATGGCACCGGGCACGTCAGTCTCACCAGTGGCTCTATCGATGGCGAACCGTACCGGTCGCTGACCACCGATGTGCAGATTGAGGGACGCCAGCTGAATGCCACACACCTGGCGCTTGCCCTGGACGGCGGACGCGTGACCGGCAGCGGCGGATTCAATTTCACCGATCGCACCGTCCAGTTCGACATTCAGGGCAATGGATTCGAGTTGGCGCACATCCGCCGCGTTCAGGTGGAGCAGTACCCGATCTCAGGTTCGGTCTCGTTTGCCGCGCACGGTAGCGGTCCGCTGCAATGGCCGTCGGTCGAGGGCACACTCCAGATGCGCAACCTCGAGCTGGCCAACACGGCGACCGGCTCAGTGGACGCGGATGCGCGCACGCAGAACGGGACGCTGCAATTGCACGTGCGAGCCAACCTCAGCACCGCGACACTGACCGTCAACAGCCAAACGCAGCTGGGCGGGGACTTCGAGACGCATGCCCAGCTCGATGTCGCCCGCTTCAACATCGACCCATTGCTGAAGACGTTCAGCGTCTCGGGGATCCGGGGCAGTTCCGAAATTGGGGCCACGGTCACGGTTGCCGGGCCCCTGCGGCATCCCAAACAGCTCAGCGGCGAAGCCAGGGTGAGCGAGCTGGCGCTGACGCTCGAAGACGTTCCGCTGCATAGCCAGGGAACGCTCCATGCAGTCCTTCAGAACGGCACCCTGCGGGTGGACCCGATTCGCATCGTCGGCCAGGACACCGACGTCCATGTAGAGGGCTCACTGGGCCTGTTCTCCACGCCCAAAGCGATCCGCATGAATGCCGGCGGAGCGATCAACATGGCGTTGGCGGAAACCCTGGACACGGACATCGTCTCATCCGGGCACGTGGACTTTACGGTGACCGCACAGGGAACGACCCAGGCGCCCGATCTCAGCGGCCAGGTAAAGTTCACTGACGTCAATCTCGCGCTCGACGACATCACCAATGGCCTGAGCCGCATGAATGGCACGCTGACGTTCGACCAGGACCGTCTCGATTTCCAGGATGTCACCGCCTATTCCGGCGGCGGGCTGATCCGCGTCGGCGGATTCGCCACGTATCATCACGGCCTTTACGTCGACTTGAGCGCCACCGCCAATCAGGTGCGGATTCGCTATCCGGAAGGCGTCACCTCGACGGCGAATGCGCAGTTCCGCTTCCAGGGAACCCAGGCCAGCATGGTGCTCAGCGGCAATGTCACGCTCACCGGCTTTTCCGTCAGTCCCGACGTCGACTTCGCCGCGATGACGGCCGTCTCCAGCAGCGTGTCGCTCCCGCCAGACCCCAGTTCGCCGGCCAACCGTGTCCGGCTCGATATCCGAATTACCTCTGCGCCGTCGCTCAGTTTCCAGAACTCCTTCGCCCGTTTAGCCGGCAATGTCAACCTCGCAATCCGCGGCACGCTTGCGCAGCCAACCGTGCTGGGCCGCGTCACCATCACCGAGGGCACCGCTACGTTCAACGGCTCCAAATTCGAGTTGCAGCACGGCGAGGTTTATTTCAGCAACCCGGTTCGCATTCAGCCGGTCATCGATCTCACCGTCACCACGCGCGTCGAGGACTATAACGTCACCATCGATCTGCAGGGGTCCCCTTCGAATCTGACAACCACGTTCCGGTCCGAGCCGCCGCTCTCCGAGCAGGACATTTTCTCGCTGCTGGCCATGGGGCGCACCCAGGAGGAACAGCAGATCTACCAGAATGAAGAACAGCAGGCCGGAGTGAACTCCACGGCCGATGCGCTGCTGGGCGGCGCCCTGAACGCGACCCTCAGCAGCCGCATCCAGAAGCTCTTCGGCGGAGGCTCGGTCCGTATCGATCCGACCTTTGTCAGCGGCGTCGGCAACGCGACCGCCCGCATCACCGTGACTGAGCCGGTCTCCAAGCAGGCCACCCTCACCTACGCGACCAACGTGAACTCCACAGCCGAGCAATTGATCCAGGGGGAATGGCGTCTGACACCGGATCTTTCCGTCCTGGCGGTCCGCGACGAGTCCGGCGTGTTCAGCCTCATTTTCCGGTTGCACCGCCGCTACCATTAGCGGTCCGTTGCGCGGTTCGCCGAGCACCGCAAACCCCCGAAAAACAGGAGTTCAGCGGGGCGAAATCGGGAAAAGATGCAAAAAAAATGTGTAACTGCTCGCGCATCCAAACACCCCTGCTCCGTGTCTGATTAGGTGGAAAGGCTGTTTCGGCAGGCGTGGAAACGGGGCCGCATACAACGGCCACGGGCCCGCTGCGATACGAAAATCCCCAGGAAACAGCCGGGAGAGTGAATATGAAAGTCTTTGCAACGTTTTTACTCGCTTCTGCCATGGCTGTGCCGGCCGCGTTCGGCCAGGGCAATGGCCAGCTGCAAAGTGAAGTGCAGAAGCAGTTGAAGGGATCGCAGTTCAGGAACGTTCAGGTTTCCACGCAGGGCGATGATGTCTCCCTGACGGGAACTGTGAACACCTACCAGGACAAGCTCGACGCCGAGAAGAAAGTCCATAAGGTACATGGCGTGGCGGCGATCAACGATCAGATCCAGGTCGGTGGACCCGAGATTTCCGACGCGCAGTTACAGAACAAGGTGATCGACAGAGTCACCAGTGGCTTGTTGCAGGCCAACGTTCCTGTCCAGTTCCAGACTGTAATGATCGGCGTGCACAACGGCATCGTGCTTGTGGACGGCCATGTCGCGGGCCCAATTGCGGCCAACGCTGCGATGTCCGCGATCGACAGCACGCCGGGCGTCAAAGGCGTGGTGGACCACCTGAAAGTGGATCCGGTCTCGCCCATGGACAACCAGCTGCGCGTAGCAGTCTACCGGGCGGTCTACAGTTCGCCGTTCCTGACGAACTACGCCTTGAACCCGTCCAAGCCGGTACGGATTCAGGTGGAGAACGGGCACGTGGAGCTCTACGGCGTGGTGGATAGCCAGGGCGCGAAGGATGCTGCGGGCATCAAGGCCAACAGCGTTCCCGGCGTGTTCAGCGTGAAGAACAACATCGTGGTTGCTAACCAGCAAAACGAAAAACCCTCGAAGTGAGCCGGACGCGGGCCCGCTCCCGCGGAGCGGGCCGTGGGCCTGGCTGAACTCTTCCCCTCAGGCTGTGATCTGGCCATGGACCTTGTAGGCTAGGTTCATGGCCTTTTTGCGCAGCGTCGGCGTCACGCTGGAGATGATCCGGTGGGAACACTCGATCTTTGCGCTCCCGTTCGCGTTAACGGGGGCCATGCTGGCGGCCGACGGCTGGCCCACCCTGCCCAAGCTTCTCTGGATCGTGGTCTGCATGGTCGCGGCGCGTTCCTCCGCCATGGCTTTCAATCGATGGGCCGACGCGGACCTGGACGCTGCCAACCCGCGCACGCGCACCCGAGCGATTCCCGCAGGACTGCTGACGCGCAAATTCGCCGCCGGATTCACTATCGCGATGTCTGCGGTCTTCCTGCTGGGCGCCGCGGAGCTCAACCGGCTCGCGCTGCTGCTGGCGCCGCTGGTCCTGGTCATTCTGTTCCTCTACTCGTACACCAAGCGCTTCACCCGCTGGTCGCATCTGTTTCTGGGCCTGGCGCTGGGCCTTGCCCCTACGGGCGCATGGATCGCCATCCGCGGCACGCTCGACCCCCGCATTCTGGTTCTCACTGCCGCCGTGCTGTTCTGGGTGGCTGGATTCGACGTGCTCTACGCCTGCCAGGATGAAGCGCACGACCGCTCCAGCGGATTGCTCAGCGTGCCCGCGACGCTCGGCACCGGCGCCGCATTCTTCGTTGCGCGTGCGATGCACCTGGCGATGCTGGCCCTGCTGCTGTGGCTGGTCGCGCTCTTCCACCTGGGCCCGATCGCCATCGTCGGCGTCGGCGCGGTGGCCCTCCTGCTGCTGTGGGAGCATCTGATCGTCTCGCCCAACGACCTCAGCCGTCTCAACGCCGCGTTCTTCACCATGAACGGCGTGATCTCGGTCATCTTTTTCCTGTTTGTCGCCACCGATCTTCTGCTGCGCAGGCCGTGATCCTCAGCGCACCGTGCGCCGTTCAATCCGCTTCTGATAGGCCTTGCCACGGATGATCCGCTGCACGTAAATGCCCGGCGTGACGATGGCATCCGGATCGATAGCTCCTGGCTCAACCAGCTCTTCCACTTCGGCAATCGTGATGCGCGCCGCCGTTGCCATCATCGGATTGAAATTCCGGGATGTCTTTCGGTAGATGAGATTGCCGGCCGTATCGCCCTTCCATGCCTTGACGAGGGCATAGTCGGCACGCAGCCACCGCTCCAGCAAATACGGCTTGCCATCGAATTCGCGCGTTTCCTTGCCTTCCGCCACAACGGTTCCCACGCCGGCCGGAGTATAGAAGGCGGGAATGCCGGCGCCGCCGGCGCGAATCCGCTCCGAGAGCGTGCCCTGCGGCGTGAGGCGCAGATCCAGCTCGCCCTTCAGCACCTTGTCTTCCAGCAGCTTGTTTTCGCCGACGTAGCTGCCGACGTGAGAGACGACCATGCCGGCTTCCAGCATCAGGCCCATCCCGTAGCCGTCGATTCCCATGTTGTTGCTGATGGTATGGAGGCCGGTGAGGCCGCGGCGGGCATGCGCGTCCACCAGCGCCGCGATCAGATTCTCCGGAATGCCGGAAAGCCCGAATCCGCCGATCATGATCGTCGCCCCCGACGGGATATCGGCAACCGCCGCTTCGGCGCTTTCAAAGACCTTAAGCACTCCCCACCTCGAGCTCCGGCGCAAAGCAGCAGGATAGGCCAGAAGCGCCTGTCTCCGCTACTGTCGCGCTCACCCCGAAGTTCGGGATTGTCTTCGTCCGCCGTCTCTGCGAGCCCGGCGCACGGCGTCCGTTGAGGGCGCTGGTTTCCAGGCGAGATTGGAACGAAAAAGCAACGAGGCCGGCACAATCGGTCTACTGCCGGCCTCGTTGTCCGAGGAGGTAACTACTGCGTGAGAAAGCCCGCCGGGACTTCCCACGCTTGTTCAGACCCAGCGTCCCGGCCAAAGTTGCGCACCGTCGGCCAGCCCGCCGGTAACCTCCGAACCCCTTTCTCCTTCGTCCTGGCAGCACCGATGCACTAAACTGGCCTTGAGGACTCCACCATGCTCGTCGTCATGAAGGCGCAGGCCACCCGGGAGGAAGTACAGGCCGTCTGCGACCAGATCGAGGCGCTGGGATTCCGCGCGCATCCCCTTCCCGGAGCGCAGCGGACCGCCATCGGCATTACCGGCAACCAGGGAGAGATCGAGCGCGGCAACCTGGAGGAAATGTCCGGCGTCGCGGAGGTCATCCGCGTCTCCAAGCCCTACAAGCTGGTCAGCCGCGACGTGAAGGAAGACGACACGGTCATCCGCTTCCCGGGAACCAACGCCACCATCGGCGGCAAGAACCTGGCCGTGATCGCCGGTCCCTGTGCCATTGAATCGCGCGAGCAGGCCTTTGCCATCGCCGAGCAGGTCGCCCAGGCAGGAGCCCAGTTTTTCCGGGGCGGCGCCTACAAGCCGCGCACCTCGCCGTATGCCTTCCAGGGGTTGGGTGAGGAGGCGCTCCGGATCATGGCCGAGATTCGCGACCGCTTCGGCCTGCGCATCGTCACCGAAGCCATCGACCATGAAGCGCTGGAACTGGTGGCCGAGTACGCCGACGTAATCCAGATCGGCGCGCGCAACATGCAGAATTATTCGCTCCTGAAGGCAGCGGGGCGCAAACGCAAACCCGTTCTGCTGAAGCGCGGGCTGGCAGCAACCCTCGACGAGTTCCTCATGGCCGCCGAGTACATCATGAGCGAGGGCAATTACGAGGTGATTCTCTGCGAGCGCGGTGTGCGCACCTTCGCCGACCACACGCGCAACACCCTCGACCTCTCGATCGTTCCCGCCGTCCAGCGGCTGAGCCACCTGCCGATCATCGTGGATCCCAGTCACGGCACCGGCAAGCGCAACAAGGTGCTGCCACTGGCGCGCGCGGCCGTCGCCGTCGGCGCTGATGGTCTGATCATCGAGGTGCACCATCAGCCGGATAAGGCGCTTTCCGATGGCATCCAGTCCATCCTGCCGGAACAATTCGTGCAGCTGATGGACGAGTGCTCGCAAATCGCCACCGTCCTGCATCGCAACGTGCCGCGGGGCGTGCACATTGAGGAGAGCGCCGGGATCGCTGCAGCCCGATAACCAGCGGCAGCCGGATTTCTGTTCAGCACTCCGCACGCGTATCCTGTTCCGGATGAATTCCAGCCCGCAGCAAGCACGATGGTCTCGCAGGCGGAGGGGCGGAACGCGCCTGCTGCTCTGGCTGCCCGCGTGCGGCGCCCTGCTGCTGGCCGGCTGCCGCCATCCCGGCTTCCCGCATTACCCTTCGGATTTTCGCGAGTACGCCTGGATCACCGACGGCGGCGGGAACTCCGTGACGGTCCTCGATCTGATCAACATGGTTGAGGCCAGGACCATACCCGTCGGCGCTGATCCGGTCGCGGTTGCCGTGAACCCTAAACGCAATGAAGTCTACGTCGCTAATTCCGGCAGCGGAACCATCAGCGTCATCGATGCCGTGACCAACCGCGTGACCTCGACCATCGCCGTCCATCGTCAGCCGGTGTCCATCGATGTGAACGCGGAAGGCACCCGTGCGTACGTCACCAATTCCGGCTCGAACAATGTCTCCGTGCTCGATTTGGCGACCCGGCGCCAGATCGCTACCGTCGGCGTGGGCGAATCGCCGGCCGACGCTCGCATTTCGCCGGATGGCAACACGCTGGTCGTTCCTAACCGCGGCGGCAACAGCGTGAGTATCGTCGACGCGCACACCCTCACCGTGCGCGCTGTCTTTACCGGATGCCCCAGGGCGTCCGACGCCGTGATTCTGCCCGACTCGTCCAAGGCTTTCGTCGCCTGTTCCGGAAGCCATCAGGTGCTGGCGATCGGCCTGGCTCGGCCGAAGAGCGACTTGCCGGAGGAACATGCGGACCGTTTGCTCGATTTACTCGATGTTGGCCCGCAGCCCATCCATCTGGCGCTGAAGCCGGACGGCGGCGAGATCTTCGTGTCCAACTTCGGCACCGACACAATCTCCGAAATCGCGACCAACAACAACGAGGTGGGCTGGAGTTACATGATTGGGCTGCACCCGTGGGGCGGCGAAGTCAGTGCGGACAATTCCACGCTGTGGGTGAGCAATTCCGGGGATAACACCGTCGCAGCCTACTCCATTGACGACGGCAAGCGGATCAATACGGTCCAGGTGGGCGACGGCCCAGGGCCGCTGGCGCTCTCGAGCGACGGATTCCTGCTGCTGGCGGTGGACACGCTCTCCGGCGACGTTTCCGTCCTGCGAACGCTCACCTACACGTCCAGGGGGCAGCCGGTGACGGGATCGCTTTTCACCGTCCTGGCGGCCGGCAAGAATCCCACTGCCATCGCAGTGAAGGGCTTCCGCGTCCCCTGATGGACCGCTGTTGTCGGCGTGGCTATGGGAGGCAGCGCTTTAGCGCTGAGATGCAGCGAGTTTGGCTCGGCTGTTTCGCCAGGCGATCGACAGGCCTTCCCGGTCCAGGATCTTCCGGGCCTGCAGCCGCGCGTGGTTCGCCCAGGGACCCACGGGATCCAGCTTCGCGTAGGCAGTCCAGTGTCGCAGCGCCCGCCTTCGCTCGCTGGAGCGCTCGTAGGCCAGCGCCAGGTTGTAATGCGCGTCCGCATAGCCGGGCGCCAGACGAATCGCCGCGCGATACGCCTCAATCGCCTCGGAAAGCCGCTGCAGCTCATCGAGCGCATTGCCAAGATCGAAAAACGCCAGCGCGTAATCGGGATTCGCCACCGTGGCCCGGCGATACAGTTGCTCCGCGCGATGGAATTGCTTCTGGTTGTAAAGAATCGTGCCCAGGTTGATGGCCGCCGGCGCATGCTCACCCATCGACAACGTCTGCTCATACAACGCGGTTGCCTCGGCGAGCTTGCCCTGCTCCTCGCAGCGCACGCCTTCCAGAAAGAGCGCTTCCATCCGATTCTGCCGCTGCGCGGTCGAGCCCGGGTCGTCACCCAGCGCCGCCAGCCGCGGACCGCCCGCTTCAAAATCGAACTCGAATTGCCGCGCTACCGGATCCATCGCGGCTCCGGAATGTCGAAAGAGCAGGCGCGGTCCACGCGTCGTCACGCCCGCTTCCACCAGCGGATTGGCCATGCCGGAAACCGCCCGCATGGCGGTCACGCTGGCGCGAATGCTGGAGACGGAGATGCGCACCGCACGCAGATCGCGAAGTTTTCTCAGCTGTACCAGGCCCTCAAAGCCGTAATCGGCAGCAACGGCAACGAGTCCGGCCCTCTCCCACGCGCGCAGTTGCCGGGAAGAGATGCAGAGGATCCGAAGAACATCCTGACGGCTGTAGCGGTTCACTCGGCGGAGCATGGCTCCTTTTATTTGAACCGATTATCCCTGGACAGCAGCACAACAGCAAGCACAGAAACAAAAAATTCAGTGGATAAGGAGGTACGAAACAGATTCGTCCCTCCGGCGATGCCGTGCCGGCGCATCCCCGCAACAATCCGCCACCTGCGTTTGCTTCGCTAATTCCCGCCGCTTGTCGCAGCCGGCGCAGCGGGACGGATCAGCAACGCCGTGCGCGGGAACGTGAAGCTCCCACCCGCGTCGTCGATCACGTTGATCTGGCACACGTACGTTCCGGGTTTCAGGCCGGCCAGCGGCAGATCAAACTGGAACACGATCGCGCCTCGATCCGGCACATTCAGCTGCGTGGCCTGCACTACCGGCGTCTCAAACACCTTTGCCGAACCTCGCAGAAATTCGATGCTCGTCATCACCCGCACCGCCGCGGATTCCGGCTTCGCGCCTTTCGCCGGCCTGGGTTCGGCTGCTTTCACCACGGTTGCGTGCGCGGGATCGTAGACCTCGTACAGCAGATAGAGGTGTTGATCCTGCCGGAAGACGTGAGGCAAATTCGGCACCAGTTCCTGCCCGCCGTGCACCAGCGGGCTCTCCTGCTGCTTCCCCGCCGGCGCCAACTGGCTGGCCAGCACCACGGAGCTCATCTTCAGCGGCACCTTGTGCAAGTCCGGAACCGTCAGGTCCGTCTCGAAGGATCCCATCCTGCCCGTCTCGTTCTCCCGGACCACAAACTTCACGTGATATTTACCGGTCGGCAGGCTGAATCCCGTCGTGTACTGCACATTTTTCTGCCGCACCTGCTCCGACTCGTTCACCGCCAGCTTGACCGTGTCGCGCACGTCGCCGATATCCCGGCCGTTCATGTCGCGGATCTGGCCGATGATGTCCAGCGTGGCTTTGTCGCGGTCGCCTCCCTGCACAAACGGAATGTCAGAGCCGGGTACGACGAGCGAAATCGGCACGAAGAAGCGTTCCGGCGCCTGCCGGAAGTAGAGCGCCTCCAGGTAGACGGGCAGGTCCGTCGCGGGCAGCGGGCTGGCCAGTTCGTCTACCAGTTGCTGCTCGCGCTGGTCTTTCGTCGCGTGCTGATAGTCGGCGGGCGCGTAATACCCGCGCCGGTAGTCGAGCTTCACATCGCGGCGGTCCACCTTAATGGAAAGCCGGCGGTATCGCCCATCTCGCCGGAGATCGGTCGAATGGTAGCCGATGACGTAGTAGGCCGAGGTGTCCTTCTGCATCTGCGCAAAGGCCGGCGAAAAGTCGTTGGAATCGAAAAAGGCCTTTCCGCCAGTATCCGACGAGAGCGTCGCCATCACTTCCTGGGTGTTGAAGTTGGCGTCCAGATTGTTTTGCGTGGCTGCGCCGTTAAATCCGTTTGCGCCCCGCAGGCTGCCGGTGGTCGCGTCTCCCAGTGGCGAAATCGCTTCGAGGCCGCGCGCATCCACGCTGTAAACCGCCAGATTGGCGCGCACTGCCGCATTGATCGCGGCGTTCAGCGAAGCCTGGTTCTCGATGCCATCCCGCTGGATGCCGCCGGAGAAATACAGCAGCGACTTCTTCTCGTTCAGATACGCCAGCGACTTCGCGATGTCCTCGATGGCGAACAATTCGCGGTCGGTATTGATGTCGTTGTACTCTGACTCGTCCGCTGTAAACGAGGTGGCATCCTCCACCTGATTGCTGGTGCTGGTCGCGCCCGGCTCGAAGCCCAGACCCTGAGTGCCGGAGTAGCTGTTCACCGCGCGCAGCAGCAGTTGCTTGTCGGCGGTGAAATCCTGATCCAGCGAGAGCGTCGTGTTCAGCGACACCATCGCAACCAGATCCGCCGGCAGCATTTGCTTCTCAAGGTAATTCCGCGCCGCCTCCTGCGCCCGTTCTACATCTTCCGGCTGCATCGACGTGAGGTCGAAGAACATCACCACCAGCCGGTGATTGTGCAGCTTCTGCTGCGTGGCAACGCCCGCGGGCGCGCCAAATATCCCCCTGGGCGCAGTAGCGTTGATCGTTGCCTCATTCAGCGACACTGCCTCGTCCACGTTTTCGTAGTCGAAGCTGCTGATGCGCTGCGGCTTGCCGTCTTCGCTGATGCTGAAGTCCTTGGCCGTGAGCCCCTGCACCAGCTGCCCGGTGCGCTTGTCGCGCACTACGACGTTCGTGAGCACGATCTCGCTGTTCACCTTGAAGGTAATCGTCGAATTGCTCTGCGGCTGCTGCGGCCATGCGGCCGGCATCAACAGCGCCACCACGAAAAACATGCCGGAGATGCGGATCTTCATATCATCCCCTTAGAACCGGTATCGGCCGACAAAGGTAAAATTCCGCATTTCGCCGGTCGAAGTCACCTGACCGTACGACGCGCTGCCGAGCGTGGAATCCACGCCGGAGTACTGAACCGTATTGAACACGTTGTTTGCCGTCGCCCGCATCTCCAGGTTCTTGAAATCGCCAAAGCGAATGCTTTTGGAGACGGACATATCCACGGATACCGTTCCGGGACCCGGAATGCTCAGCCGCGATGCCGTCCCATAGAGGCCAGCTGGCGGCGCGAAGGCAGCCTTGTTGAACCAGTTCCGCAGACTTCCTCCGCCCGCCGTGAGCGGAACGCCAGGAACGCGATCGGGCCGCAGCGAGTTCGTGGTTCCGGTCGTCACCCCCAGGCTCGTCGATTCGTAGTGCGGTGTCATCGGATTCCCGCTGGCAAACTGGTAGCTCCCCGAGAAATTTGTATTTGCCAGCACGTGTCCCAGCCAGTCCGCGGTCAGAAGGTGCGTTTGCGGACCGAACGGAAGCTCGTAGACAAAGCTCCCGCGCAGGTTCTGCCGCACGTCGAAGCTCGAGTTCGACTCCTCGGCGCGCAGATTTTGCCAGTTTTGCGCCAGGCAGGTGCCCCCGCAGGTCGTGCCGCCGTTGCCGCCCACCGAGCTGGCATCGTCGATCGCATGGGAGTAGGTGTAGGTCGCCCCGAGGGAGATGCCGCCGCTCAGCCGCTTCCGCGCGCTTACCGCCAACCCGTTGTAATTGGAGAATGCGGTGGAATTCTCGTAATCGTAGGGCACGATCACAGCGGGATTGGCAGCCGCCACCGGCTGCGTGGTCGACAGCACGCCGCCCACCGTTTCCGGATACCGCCCCGGCGCGTCCACCACATCCAGTCGCGAGCCTTTCGTCCCGTTGTAGCCGATGTTCACGACGATTTCCCATGGGAGGGTCCGCTGCAGGTTCACGTTCCACACCTGCACATACGGCAGCCGGTAATTCTTGTTGATCGCCCACGTGCCGATCTGCTGGCTCTCCAGCACAGGAAACCCGCTCGCCAGGCAAAAGGACGAGCAGTTGATCACGGGCGACTCGTCGGATGCCGTGTACACCTTATTGTCCTGCACATCCGCAAACGGTGGCGCGAAGGCGAAATCCTGCACGAAATTCTCGTACTGCCCTACGGTGTAATTGATCCCGTAGCCGGCACGGAGGACTGTGTCGCGCCATGGGTGCAGCGCGATGCCAAGGCGCGGCTCGAAATTGCCTCGTTCCGGGTAAATGAGATCGTGCGGGAATTTCCCCGTAAAGGGTCCCACTCCATTGGGCGTCACGACTGCGGCCTGTGCGAAGTCGCCGCTTACATCCAGCGTGGCCAGCCGGTCGTGTTCCTCGGAGTAGGGTGAGAAGTATTCGTAGCGCAGGCCGTACAGCACCGTCAGATTCTTCCCCGCGCGCCAATCGTCCTGGGCAAACCAGTCGATCGCGTTCTCGCGCAGATGCGCTTCGCTGTTCGCGGCCTGGATCGTCGTCTCCTGCGGCGCCCCCAGCAGCAGGTCGGCCAGCGAGGAACCGGTGGTCGCCAGACCAAACGAGCTGCTCGACCCCGGATTGCTCGCCTGGCATGAGCCCGGTGCCTGCGTGAAGCAGCCGGTGAAGGCAAACGTCCCGGTCGAGTTCGTCCCGCCGATCTGGTCCTGATAGACCCGCCGAAAATCTGCTCCGAAGCGCAGATTGTGTTTGCCGTGGATCCACATGCTCATCTCGCCGATCGAGATCGTTTCCTGGCGCGAAAAGCGCGGCTGCGCCTCATTCAGCCCCGTGAACTGGTCGAGCGTGATGTTGGGCAGTCCCCAAAGCTGGGGCGAGTCCGGCAATCCACTCAGGTGAAGAACCGACGCGGCCACATTCTGCACATTGCTGAACGGATTGCTGACCTGGCTGTGCGTCTGATTCCAGCCGAGGTTCAGGTTGTTCGTGAGCCGCCCCTTGCCGATGGAATAGCCCAGTTGCAGAGAGTTCTGCCCCGTCTGGCTGGTGCCGCCCAGCCCGGGAAAGACGTTGAGGTTATCAGACGAGGAACTCGCGTAGTTGTAGTTCGCGTGGATGCTTTGCGTGATGCCGGTTCCCCCCACGCCGAGGAACTGCCGTGCCATGCGCAGGAACGGGTTGGCCCCTCCCGTTTTGCCGAAGGTATGCATGAGCCGGACGCCGATGTTGGTGGCGTTCGTGTCCGCAGTGGTTAGCCGCTGGTAATTCTGAATAGCGCCAGGCAAATTTGGATTCGCCTGCGGAATATAGCTCAGCAGCACCTGTGCCTGCGGCGCAATGCAGCTTGCGGGAATCTTGTTCCCGACGAAGGGCTGCCCCGGCGTGTTCCCGCCCGCCGTGCAGGATGAGCCTGCCGGGTCGTAGATCGTGATCGGCGTGCCGGTCGGCGTCGTCAGGCCGGAAAAATCCCCGCCCCGCTCCGCCAGCGTCGGCACCGTTGCGTACTGGTCGAATGGTTGTGACGATCGTGTGGCGAAAAGCGTGAAAAAGAGAATGTCATTCGTGTCGTGCGTGAGCAATTTCGGGATGTACGGCGGCGCAAACAGCGTCGCGCCAAAGCGGTTCGATGCATACGCAGGCTGCTGAATCGGCTGCCCGCGCAGCGCGAAATCCTCGGCATTCAACGCGCCATTGCCGCCGGTCCAGAACAGCGCGCCGTGCGGCTGATTTGGCTTGAAGTTGCGGAAATTGCCGCCGAATCGGAATCCCCCACCGCCGCCGCCACCGCCGCGCGGGCCGCCGCCCCCTCGTCCGCCTCCAGCCACAACCATCGGCCCACCTGGCCCGCCACCGCCGCTGACGGACTGGTTCAGCTCTGCCTCGTCCCGCATCTGGCTGAAGTCCACTCCGGCGAAGGGATTGGTCACGCCATTCTGGCCCGTCACCGCAACCGATTCTCCTGAGGAAAAATCGGAATTGCCCGCCAGCGACGGAAGCGCCGCGCCGGTTTCGCCGCCGCTGCCGCCCGCCTGGATCAGGTCCGCCGCCGAGCCGAGCAGGTCCAGGCTCTGCGCGCCCGTTCCGCCCAGAAGCTGCGCTTCGGCTCCCTCGCTGGTCTGCTGCGCCTGAGCGCGCGACGCCAGTTGCAGCGAGAAATCCAGGGTCTGCGCAGGCGTGCCGCCATGCAGCACGGCCTCGTGGGTGGCCGGAGCAAAAGCGGTGAGTTGCGTGCGGAGTACGTAGCGCCCATTGTGCGGAATCACCAGCGTGTAGCTGCCCGTGATGTCCGAAGTAGTGCTGTACTGTTCCCCGGTCAGCGTATTTTCCGCGGTGACGCTCACTCCCGGCAGCGGCACCTTTCCCGCCATCACCGTTCCGTGAATCGTTCCACCCGCCTGCGCCGTGGCCGTCGGCACTGCCGGTGCGGGCGCCGTTTGCGCCAGAATCAGCGGCCCTGCGAGAAGCAGAGAGACAAAGAGAGCAGCGGAGCGCATCGGCCGGATCATCGGTTCTAATTCTGCGGGTTCGGCTGCGGCTGCGGCTGCGGAGCAGATGAGCCGCCAGGCCCCGGCTGCCCGCCGCGGAATGGCCGGTCACCGCGCGGCGGCATCACACCGACGCTGGTGGCCACAAAGCTCCCGTTTTCGAGGGACCCGCGCGCCATCACCTGATCGCCCACCTTGATATCCGGAAAGGCGATGTCCTCCTCGCCATCGGGGCCGCGCTTGCGGAATTCCGTATTCTCATTCACCGTGATGGTCTGCGCTGCCTTGTCCGGCCGCTCCACCGTCAGCGTCAGACCCTGTTTCGCCGTCACTTTGCCGGCAGTCCAGGTCTTGCCGAATTCCGCGCGCATCTGCTCCATCCGCGCGGCCTGCTGCGGATCCAGCACCATGACGAACATCGCGCCAACCGTCTTCGCCTGCTCGTCGAGATGGCCCGCAGCCACCACGACATCGCCCGCATGGATGTCGGAGAGCTTCACCGGTTCGCGGTCCTTGAGAATTCGCGTGTTCGGCCCGGTTTCCACCTTGTAGACCTGGCCCTGCTCGTCCTTGATGGTGATGTCGGTGCCGGCAATCGCGGTCACCGTTCCATGGGCGCTGTTGCCGCCCATCAGGAACATGCCGCCGCCGCCTCGGCGCCCCTGGCCCTGGCCCTGCTGCTGTCCGCCGTCCTGTGCCAGCACTCGCGGTCCGCTCACCGTCAAAGCGCCAAGGCAAATCGCCAGGCCTGCCGCGTAAAAAGAACTCAGTCGCATGGTTCCTGCCTTCCGGCCAAATGGTTCAACTCGCTCGAGTTGTTCTGCTTCAGGAAATCTGCCCGAATAGACGCGCCCTCGCCCGGGAAAGACGCGGATTTCCGGGCTCAAAGGCAGCCAGCCGGCTTGCCCTCCAGGAAAAATGAAGCGGCCGTCCGATTCACCGCATCCTGACCATTATCCATCTCAGGAGTGCTACCGTATCAAGGCAGGCCCTGCCCGCACGGATGCTCTCCTGGCAGAAAGATCGCATCTGAGGAGGGGATGGTGAGTGTAGGAACCCCATCGCTGCTTGCTTCGGCATACAGCCGCGTGCGCCGGCAAAGTCTCCATTTGTGTGAGCCGCTGACCCCCGAGGACATGATGGTCCAGTCCTGCGCGGAGGCCAGCCCCGCCAAGTGGCATCTGGCGCACACCACGTGGTTCTTTGAGACTTTCGTTCTCCGCGAGTTCGCTCGCTCGTATCGCCCTTTCCACCCGGATTTCGTCTGGCTCTTCAACTCCTACTACAACGCGGTCTCCGCGCAGCCGGAGAAGAAGCTGCGTTCTTCCTTCTCGCGTCCCAGCGCCGACGAGATCCTCGCTTATCGCGAGTACGTCGATGCTGCGATGGAGGACCTGCTCTCCGCCTCGGGCGCCGCCGACGACCGCGTCGTCCTCGGCCTCAATCATGAGCAGCAGCATCAGGAGCTCCTGCTCACCGACATCAAGCACGCCTTCTGGTCGAACCCTCTCCATCCGGCCTATGCTTCCGGTCCGCTCCCGGCAGAGCGCATTGCGCGCACGCCAGAGCCATCAACGTGGGTCGACTTTCCCGGCGGCCTTCAGGAAATCGGCTACGCGAACAGCGGATTTTCCTACGACAACGAGCTCCCCCGCCATCGCATCTTCCTTGAGCCGTATCGCCTGGCCTCGCGTTTGGTCACCTGCGGCGAGTATCTGCAGTTCATCGAAGATGGAGGCTACACCCGCTCGGAGCTTTGGCTTTCCGAGGGCTGGCTCGCCAGCCGCAATGAGCAATGGCAAGCCCCGCTCTACTGGCGACGCGATCCGGACAGCCCTTCCTGGCAGGTTTTCACCCTTCGCGGACTCATCCCGCTGGATGACCTGCTCGCCACGCCCGTCTGCCACATCAGTTATTTCGAGGCCGACGCTTATGCCCGCTGGGCGGGCGCTGGCCTGCCCACCGAAGCGGAATGGGAAACAGCAGCCGCGCCGTTTTCCGTGGCCGGCAACTTGCTGGAAACCAATTCTCTGCACCCGCTTCCGCCCGAGGGTGCATCTCAGTTGCAGCAGCTTTTCGGCGACGTCTGGGAGTGGACCGCCAGCTCGTATCTGCCCTATCCCGGTTTTCGACCCCTCCCTGGCGCCCTCGGCGAGTACAACGGCAAGTTCATGTGCAATCAGATGGTGCTGCGCGGCGGTTCGGTCGCTACCCCGGCCTCTCACCTCCGCGCCAGCTACCGCAACTTTTTCTCGCCCGCGACCCGCTGGCAGTTTTCCGGCGTTCGTCTGGCCAGTCACTGAGGCTCACCCACGCATGACCGCTGTTTCTCCTCTTCTTGCTTTCCCCGCAGCTGCGACCACCGCCGTCGGCTCGGAGGTCTGGCGCGGCCTCGTCGCCCGCCCCAAGCGCCTCTCTCCCTGGCTCTTTTACGACGATCGTGGCTCGGCCCTCTTTGAGGCCATCACCGCCCTGCCGGAGTATTACCTAACCCGCACGGAGCGCGAGATTCTCGCGGAGCATAGCGACGCGATTTTGAGTGTGGCGGGCGATTCCGGTCTGGCGATCCTTGAACTGGGAGCGGGCACGGCAGCGAAAACGGACCTCTTGCTCGCCGCGGCAGCTCGCCGGCATGGCGCGGTCACCTATTATCCGATGGACATCGCCGCTTCGGCTCTCGAGCAGGCTCGCGACCGCATCACGCGGGATCTTCCGCAGGTGACGGTCCACCCAATCCAGAGCGACTATACCCGCAACCTGGGCGAATTGCCCGGCGCTGGGCACCGCCGCCTGGTCCTCTACATTGGCTCGAGCATCGGCAATTTCGAACCGCCCCGCGCGATCGCGCTGTTGCGCAGCCTGCGCCGCCGGCTCGCTCCCGGTGACTGGCTGTTGCTTGGCGTCGATCACATCAAAGATCGCACCACCCTGCTGCGTGCCTACAACGATGCCGCGGGCATCACGGCGGAGTTCAATCGAAACGTCCTGACGCGCATCAACGCGGAGCTCGGCGCCAACTTCCGCCCGCGCCTCTTCCGCCATCGCGCCCTGTGGAACGACCGCGAGTGCCGGATGGAGATGCACCTCGAGAGCCTCGTCGCCCAGGAGGTTTCCATTCCGGCGCTGGAGATGACCATTCGCTTCCGCCGCGGCGAAAGCGTGCATACGGAGAACAGCTACAAGTTCACGCCCGATGCGGCGAACCTGCTGCTGAAGCGCGGCGGCTTTGCTCCGCGGCAAAGCTGGACGGACGCCCGGGCCTGGTTTGGTGTGTATCTCGCAGAAGCTGTCTGACGCGGATTGTCGGGACGGTCGAGCGAGCCTCGGTTAGTCCGCCACCGATACGTGCAGCATGCGCGGCTCCCACTCGGCCGCCGCATCCACAAATGCCTGGAACAGGCACTGCGCCGCGCGGCATTCTTCCAGCGCGCGCTCCGGGTGCCACTGCACGCCGATCAGGAAATGATCGCCGTGTCCCTCGGCCGCTTCCACCACGCCGTCGCCGGGTGACCACGCGGCGCGAATCAGACCGTCGCCGAGCCGCCCAACCGCCTGATGATGGCTGCTGTTGACCGTCAGCACAGACTTCGCGGCCAGCCCGAGGAGACGCCGCAGCCGCGACTTCGCATCGACCTCGATCACGTGCGCGTCCTTCACCGTGCGTCCTGCACGGTGGTTCACGCTGGTTTTCAGGTGCTGCAGCAGCGTGCCGCCATGCCATACGTTCATCGCCTGGAATCCGTAGCAGATGCCGAGCAGCGGCTTGTGCAGATTCGAGGCATCCTGAAGCAGCAACTCGTCCACCGCCTCGCGCGCCGGATCGGCAGGATTGCAGTCGGGGCAGGCGTCCTCGCCGTATTTCTGCGGGTTCAGGTCAGCCGGGCTGCCGGGCAGAAGCACCGCCTCGCACGAGGCCGCCAGCCGCGCCACGCCCGCGGGCGACTCGCTCAGCGGCACTTTCACCGGAATGCCGCCGGCCCATTCGATCGCGTGCGCATATTGCGGCCACGCGCGATCGCTGTATTCGCGGTCAGCAGAGTTCGGTTCCGGGATCGCGATGCGGGGCGCCTTCATCGTCTCTCCACGTCTTCAGAATGACCCATGGCGAGGTCTCGTGCAATGCCCGCGGTGCCGTTGCCTGCCGCCGGTTCCCTGCTCCCTGCATTTCCCGGCTGAGCGCTGCTCGCCCACTGAGCCGGACCGGAATCGGTGGAACCGCCTGGTTCACCGGTAAACTGCGGCCGCGGGAGCCAGGAGTGCTCATAATATAACGCCGCGATCCTGTCGTGGAGCAAGCCCGTCAGTTCCTCCACTTGTCTCATCGTCATACCGCTGGTTTCGATCGGCTCCCCGACGGCCAGCGTCACCGGCACGGGATGAAAGGAGCTGGAATGCATCGGCAGCAGTTCCCATGTGCCGGTCAGCGCCATCGGCACAATCGGCAGCTGCGCGCGAATCGCCAGAAACGCCGGTCCGTGCAGGAATTTCGCGAGATGCCCATCCTCGGTTCTTCCGCCTTCCGGAAAAATGAACAGCGGCATCCCCGACTTCAGCGTGCGCACCGCGCTCAGCAGACTCGCCACGGATGCTCTCCCGGTGTCCACTTCCACCGGAACCTGTCCTGAGCGATTGAGATACCACCCGATAAACGGCATCGTCCACAAGTCGTGGCGCGCCACAATGCGGAACTGAAACGGCAGCGAGCCGAAGATCACCGGCGTATCCATGTACGACTGATGATTGCAGGCGTACACCGCCGTTTGCCCGGTGAGCCGCTCGCCGTTGAGGATCGTCAGCCGCGCGCCGCTGACCGCCACGCAAAACCGCGCCCAGAGCCGCGCGATCCGGTGTTGCAGACGCCCGCCCCGATCGAACAGCGACGCCGCGAGCGCGAAGCTGCCGAACAAGCCTGTGCCCAGAAAGAACAGCGGCGCGCGAATCCCATAGCTGACGATGCGCTCGCTCCACGGAAGCGGATTCGGCCGGGGGGCGCGGGGAGAACCGGGAGTCATCGTGCCGCCACCGCGGGACGAGCGCGTTCTACCAGCGCAGGCCGGACTTCCCCGACGAGGTAAACCGATCCGGCGACGACCACCAGACCCGGCGCTGGAACAGAAGACCATGCCAGCCGCAGCGCCTCCTGCCCGTCCGCAGCCCCGGCCGCAGGCACGCCCGTCTTCGCGGCGGCGTGCAGCAGGTCGTCGAGAGTTGCCGAACGGGGCGAAGCCAGCGGCGTAACGATCACGCGATCGAAGAGCGGAAACAGTATTTGCGCCATCTCGTCGATCGCTTTGTCCTTCATGCAGCCGAAGACCAGCACGCGGGGGGATTCGCCCTCCAGCGCGGAAACAGCGGCCCGCAGCGCCCATGCTCCGGCGGGATTGTGCGCCACGTCGAGAAGCACCGGCGCGCAGCCGGGAATCGCGAAGCGTTCCAGCCGTCCGGGCCACTCCGCGCGGCGGATGCCCTCCGCAATCGACGCGGGAGAGATGGCGAACCCGTGGTGATTGCGCAGCTCGACCGCTGTGGCAATCGCCAGAGCCAGGTTGCGCTGCTGGTGGACTCCGGCGAGCGGCGAGTCCACTTCTATTTCTTCGCCGAGCACCGCGAGCGGGTACCGGTTACGCAAAGTGGCTTCCCCCGGATCGGACCTTTGCGGCGGAGGAACATACTCCGCGGCGCTCACCCCGCGCACATTCAGCTCCGCAGCCACTTCGCCAATGGCCTGATTCGCCTCAGGATGCTGCGGCAGCGTGATCAGCACGCCGTCGCGGCGCAGGATGCCTGCCTTCTCGCGAGCGATCAGCGAGATCGTGTCGCCCAGCCACTCCATGTGGTCGAGCGAGATGTCGGAGATCACCGAGACCAGCGGCTCGACGACGTTCGTCGCGTCCAGGCGTCCGCCCATCCCGACTTCCAGCACAGCGACATCCACCTGAGCTTCGCTGAGCGCCAGAAACGCCAGCGCGGTCAGGCTTTCGAAGAAGCTCGGATGCGTTGGCAGCTTGCCCGCAGCGATCAACTGCCCCGCAACATCATCGACGCGGAAGTAAAGGCGGGCAAAATCGGCGTCGCTGATCGGCTGCCCGTCGATCCGAATCCGCTCGTTCACCCGCGAAAGGTGCGGCGAGGTGTACAGCCCCGTCTTGTAGCCGGCGGCGGCGAGAATGGCCGATAGCGTCGCGGCGGTCGACCCTTTGCCGTTGGTCCCGGCAATCAGGACGGAGCGGAAGCGGCGCTCGGGATGGCCGAGAGCTTCCACCAGCGCTTGCATCTCTTCCAGCCGGAACTTCTGCCGCGGCTGCCCGGGAGCGCCGTGGAGCTCGCCGGCGCGGGCGTGCAGGCTCTCCATGGCGGCCGCGTAGGACATGGTTCGATTCTAACGGCGCGGGCGGGGCGGGTGAATCCGCCTAAACCGGCGGCCGGAGCGCATTCCGAGCGGTTGACCCGCAGCGGCAACTGCCGATAAACTAAGTGAGTTCGGCGATTCCGCCGGTCCCGTGTCTCTCGAGGGACCTCCCCAGTCTGGGTTAGCCCGCCGGGGAACGCATGGCAATCCGCCCAGCACAACTGTAAGGCTGCGTCCGGCTTTCTCGGGCGCTGGAGGATTTATGTACGCGGTGATCCGCACAGGTGGCAAGCAATACCGGGTCGCTCCCGGCGACGTGGTCAAGGTGGAAAGCCTGACCGCCGGCGACGACGGCGCGGTGGAATTTGGCGAGGTTCTGGCGTTCTCCGGGGAATCCGGCTCGCTGGTAAAGCCGCAGTCGGCGAAGGTTCTGGGCACGGTCGTAAGCCAGGGCCGCGGCGATAAGATTCTGGTCTTCCACTTCAAGCGGAAGAAGCAGTACAAGAAGCTGCAGGGGCACCGGCAGAACTACACCCAGGTGCGCATCCGCGAAATCCAGGTGGACGGGAACAGCTACACGGCGTAAAGAAAGCAGCCAGCTTCCAGCAGCCAGTCGTCAGCTCTGGCATCTGGACGCTGAGATTCACTCGCTGGCAGCTGATAGCTGGCAGCTGGAGGCTAAAGCAATGGCACACAAAAAAGGTTTAGGCAGCTCGAAGAACGGCCGCGACTCCAACGCGCAGCGGCTGGGCGTAAAATTATTCGCCGGACAGGTGGTCACCGGCGGGTCGATCATCGTGCGGCAGCGCGGCACCAAGCTGAAGCCAGGACTGAACGTCGGGCGCGGCAGCGACGATACGCTGTTCGCGAAGATCGACGGGCGCGTGAAGTTCATCGATCGTGGACGCACAGGACGGTTCGTCGCCGTGGAGCCGGTGGCGGCCGAGTAAGTTCGCAGCACCTCCTCAGGGTCCGGGCCGGATGCTATGCATCCGGCCCTTGCTGTTTCTGTCTGCCGCTCCAGATGGGGGGTACCCCCCCTATGACAACTCCGCGTTTTGGGCCCACTGATTCGACGGGACTTCGGGGCGGGCCTGCCGGGTTGGTGGGGGCTATCTTCTTGCAGGCCCATCAGATGGCTGACGGCCGTGTTTGTGATCAGCTTGCGGCCGTGAACGATGCAACTGATTGCAATCCGGGCACGTGGCTGGCGGCCGTCTTTGATTAAGTGATGGCCGTGAGTTGATCATTCACGGCCCTGACGGGATCAGCCCGGTTCGAAGCGGCCGGCGAAACCTACGCCGAACGGCTATCTCAAAGAGCGAAGCTCCCGACCTGGGCCGGGGCGGGGCTCAGAGCGCAGAGCGCAGAGCCAGAGCTCAGGAATTGCGCGGCGTGAAAAGGAAAAGCTCTGCCGCGAGGACAGAGCTTTCCGATTTCCAGAGTAGAAGTTGCGGAGAATTGGGGCAAGAGAAATCGGAGGGTGAGACGGTACGGAGGTAATGGGGCACCCGGCCAATCTCTTGCGAGATTGCGGCACGGCTGAGCAGACCTATGCCGGGGTTGAAACCCCGGCCTAGCGTTCGAGCCGAGTTTTTCCGCAAGCGAGGTTAAGCACGTCCCGCAGCGGCTAAAGCCGGATTGATTGTCCGACTCTTACGGCACGAGTAAACTCGTGCCCTGATACAAAGCACAGGGGCTGAAGCCCAATCATTGGGCGGCCGATTACGGCACGACTGAAGTCGTGCGCTGATACAAAGCCATGGTGGCGGGTTCCTCATGGCGTAATGGAGCGTAATGTGAAGTTCCCGCATGCTGGAGCGTCGTCCCTCCGGGACTCTGCTGTTTCTGGCCTGTTCCCAGCACTGAAGTGCTGGGCTAATCAGCGTTGCGCCTCCGGCGCGTTTGTCATTTGCCGCAGTGGGGTTGGGTTCCAGATACGAATTGGTTGAGGTTCGGGCTTTCTCTGCCAGGAGCGGGCAGAGCCATTCGACTTCGCTCAGGCCGTTGTGAGGCACCCGGCGGGAAACGCGCAGGGGCTGAAGCCCATATCTTTTGAGCGCTTTACGGCACGAGTAAACTCGTGCCCTGATACAAAGCCCGAACCGCAGGTCCTTCGACTGCGTTTGGCGCTTGACTCCGGCTCGCTGCGCTCGCCGGATCGGCGCCAAACTCCGCTCAGGATGACAGATCTTTTCTTCTCGCGGGAGAATTGCGTGCTCTTTGCTCGGGGACGGCACGGCTGAAGCCGTGCCGTTTCCAAGCGCCGCCCCTCCGGGGCTCAGCTTTCTGATGCTGCCTTCCCAGCACTGAAGTGCTGGGCTAATCAGCGTTGCGCCTCCGGCGCGTTTGTCATTTGCCGGAGGGGGGTTGCTTCGTCATCCCTAGTCAGGCGGATGTGGGGCGCCCGGCTTTCGACTCCGCGCCGGGAAGAGCGTGGCCCTTGGACGGATCTCGGCGGCGCTTCGCTCAGGATGCCATGGCGTGAGGGGCGGCGGAGCGCCCGTCTGATTTGCTCGCGGCCTGGCCTGGACCATACAATCGGAGATTGCGCGGCACATCGTTATGAGTGAGCAGCCAGACAATCCGCAGCCGGCAGCACCGGCCCCGCCAGCGTGGCAGAAGACAGAGCTGGCGCGGCATGGGCAGCGGCCCGATCCTTACGCTTATATCGAGCGCCTGTTCACGGATTTCTCAGAGATTCACGGGGACCGCGCGTTCGGCGACGATCCGGCGATGACGTGCGGGATGGCGCGGTTCGAGGGCGAAGAGGTGATGGTGATCGCCAACCTGAAGGGGCGATCGACCAAAGAGAAAGTGCAGCGGCGGTTTGGCATGCCCGATCCAGAGGGCTACCGGAAAGCGCTGCGGGCGATGCAGTTTGCGGAGAAGTTCGGGCGGCCGGTGCTGACGCTGATCGACCTGATGGGCGCGAATCCGGGGCTGGGCGCCGAGGAGCGCGGGCAGGCGGAGGCGATTGCGCGGAATTTGCGAGAGATGTCGCGGCTGCAGGTACCGACGATCGCGACGATTACGGGCGAGGGCGGATCGGGCGGGGCGCTGGGGCTGGCGGTGACGGATCGCGTGCTGATGATGGAGAAGGCGATCTACTCGGTGATCTCGCCGGAAGCGTGCGCTTCGATCATGTGGCGCGATGCGAGCAAGCGCGTGGAGGCGGCTGTGGCGCTGAAGGCGACGGCCGACGACGTGAAGGCGCTGAGCTGCGTGGACGATATTGTGCCGGAGCCGGAGGGCGGCGCGCACAAGGATCCGGCGGCGGCGGCGGAATTGCTGAAGGAGAAGCTGCGGTCGCATCTGGCAGAGCTGAAGGCGATGCCGATGGAGGAGTTGCTGCAGCGGAGATACGAGAAGTTCCGCAACATCGCGCAGTTCTATACGACAGTGACTAGTGGCTAGTTGCTAGTGGTGAGCCGGTGGCCAGTAGCCGGTAGCCTGTAGCTGGTAGCGAGGCCGGAGCGGGTGCGATGCGGGCCGTTCCTTCCAAGCAGGTTCTGTTGGTTCAATGTGACAATCGAACAGCGATGGGCCGGTGCCGAATCGTCGGAGCGATAGCGTGACATTTGTGGAGCGTTTGCGGGCGCTGGGGTGGTATCTGCTGGCGGCGGCGTGGTTTCTGGCCGCGGATCTGGCGTCGTTCCGGGCAGCGAACGGGATCACCGAGGGCGATCTGCAGGATCCGCTGTACCGGGCGTTCCTGCTGTTCCTGCTGGTGGTGGGCTATCGGGTGATGGCGCGGCTGACCCAGCCGGGCAGGAGCGCGGCCAAGGCGACGGGGCTGACGGTGCGGCCGCACTGGGGACGCGAATGGGCGCTGGGCGCGGCGCTGGGATGGGGCGGCGTGGTGGCGTGCGTGCTGCCGGCGGCGCTGATTGGCGGACTGGTGGTGCGGTCGTTCACGAATCCGCACCAGTTCTGGATGATCGTGGTGGACGTGGTGGCGCTGGGCGCGGGCACGCTGGCGATTGAGGCGGCGTTTCGCGGGTATCCCTTCCAGCGGCTGACCGAGGCGATGGGCCCGGCGATGGCGACGCTGTTCATGTCCGCGGTGTACGCGCTGTGGTGGACGCGGCAGGCTCCGGTGACGGCGGCGATGCTGCTGACAACGTTTCTGCTGGGATGGGCGCTGGCGCTGGCCGCGCTGCGCACGCGCGCCGTGTGGGTGAGCTGGGGGCTGCACTTTGCGTGGGCGGCGGCGATGGGGATTCTGTTTGGGCTGCCGGTGGCGGGGCCGCTGAGCTACTCGCCGGTGATTGTGACCAACAGCCGAGGGCCGGGGTGGCTGACAGGGGACGGACAGGGTCCGGAGAGCAGCCTGTTCGGCGTGCTGGCGGCGGCGGCGCTGGTGATTGCGGTAACGTGGGCGACGAGCGATCTGAAGTACCAATACGCGCTGGACGAGATTGTGCCGGCGGGGATTCCGGTGGACATTGACGCGGCGGCGCGGCAGCAGCACGAGGCGGCGATGGGGGAGCCGGCAGAGCCGAAGCTGGTGCAGATTCTGCCGGTACAGGGAACGGTAGAGCGGAGCGAGGCGGAAGAGGATGAGGGGCCGGAGGCGACGTGATTTGCAGCCACCACACAGGAAGAGCAACCGCAGATTCTTCGCTCACCACCCCCGAACTGAAATACGTTCGGGGCCCCGTTCGCTCAGAATGACAGGCCTCTTTTTTCAGTGGAGATAACAGTGTCAGTCCAGATACCTGGGCCTGGCGCTACTCGTTATAGTGCAGCAGGCTGAAGACGTCGTAATCCTTCAGGCGGTCGCGGCCTTTCAGGAAATCCAGCTCGATGGCAAAGCCGAGGCCGGCGATTTCGCCGCCCAACTGCTGGACCAGCTTGATGGTGGCTTCCATGGTGCCGCCGGTGGCGAGCAGATCGTCGACGATGACGACGCGCTGGCCGGGCTCGATGGCGTCGACGTGGATTTCGAGCGAGTCGGAGCCGTATTCGAGATCGTAGGTGACGCGGGCGGTGGGACCAGGGAGCTTGCGCGGCTTGCGGACGGGAACGAATCCGGCGTTGAGGCGATAGGCGAGGGCGGGGCCGAAGATGAAGCCGCGGGCCTCGATGCCGAGGACGAGATCGATGTCCTTGTCGATGTAGTACTGCGCGAGCGCATCGATGAGCGCGGCGAAGCCTTTGGGGTCTTTGAGCAGGGTGGTGATGTCGTAGAAGAGGATGCCGGGCTTGGGAAAATCGGGAACGGTGCGGATGAGGGCTTTGAGGGGCTCGCAGTCAGAGGTGCAAGGGGTGGACATGGTCTTACCAGGCTCCTTCAATGGAAAACGCTCCCAGGCTTTCGCCTTCCTTGGGGTCCAGCTCGTGCTCGATGACGGCGTCGACGCGGCTGCCGCGGGGTCCGCGGCGAAGGACCTGGCCAAGCTGGTGGAGCACGGCCGGATCGCCTTTGGCGACGACTTCCACGTGCCCGTCCTCGGTGTTGCGCACCCATCCGCTCAGCTCGAGGGCGGCGGCTTCGCGCTGCACGAACCAGCGAAATCCAACGCCCTGTACGCGTCCACGGACGAGAAAATGGGAAACCATGGAAACAGGGTCAGTGTTTCAGATTGACTGGCGGGGCGCAAGGCCGGACAGTGGCGCGTGAAGGCGCGGATTTCGCGCGCAACCTGATATGGCGCAACTGGACTTCGCGCAACTGGACGTGACGATCCGGGTTCGTGCTGACACAGGGCTGGTTTGTGCCGCGGGAGCGAAACCTATAATCGGTGATGTCTACGGCGGCAGACAGACTCCGCGCGGCAGGGCCAATTTCACACCATGATGCAGCGCGCACTTCGATTCACGATGCGGTCTTCGCCGCCCTTTCGGGCGAGACTTCTCTGTGCGTTCGCGGGGGCGCTGCTGCTGAGCGCCGGATCGTGGGCGCTGGCGTCGCAAAGCGCAACGGCGTTTGCGCGGGCGGGACATTGGCGCGCGCGGCTGGAGCGAGAGCCGCCCAGCGAGCGCACCCGTGCGGAGTACGAGCGCGTGCTGGACGCGTACCGGGCGATTTACCATCGCGATCCCGCCGCGGCGAAGGCGGATGCGTCGATTGTTGCGGTGGCTGAGCTGCTGACCGAAGAGGGCCACCTCTTCCACGACGACAAATCGTACCGCGACGCGATTGGGCAGTATGAGTTTCTGCGCGCGCAGTATCCCGCGAGCCCGTACCGGGAGAACGCGCTGCTGACCGAAGGAGAAATCTGGCAGCGGGACCTGCACGACACCCTGCGCGCGCGCGTGGCCTATCGGGAATATCTGCGGCTGTATCCGCGGAGCGATGAGGCGGCGGAGGCGCGAGCAGCCCTGGCCGGCGGTCTGCCACGACCGGCTGCGCCGGTTCGGGAAATGCGCGCAGCGCGGATGGAAGAGCCGATTCCTGCGCACACCGAGCGGCCTGTCGTGATTCCTGCGGAGAGGCCCACCGTGGTGCGGACGGAGCCGGTGGCGGAGCCTGCGGCGGAAATGCCGGTGAGCGAAGAGCGCGCGCCGGTGATGCGGGGCAGGCTGCCGCTGGTGACGGGGATTCGGCACTGGTCGACGCCGGTGTATACGCGGGTGGCCATCGATCTGCAGAAGGAAGTGCAGTATGAGGCGGTGCGGGTGCCCAATCCGGACCGCGTGTATTTCGATCTGTACGGCGCGCGGCTGGCGCCGGGATTGAAGGGACATTGGGATCGCGTGACGGACGATGGATTCCTGAAGGGCATCCGGGTGATGGAGCCGTCGCAGGACGTGACGCGAATTGTGCTGAGCGTGAGCAGCCTGAGCGACTACTCGGCGTTCTTTTTGCCGAATCCACCGCGGCTGATCATCGACGTGCATGGGCGGAAGGGTGCGCTGGTTACGCCGGCACGGACACAGGTGGCGCGCAGCGTCTTTCCGGCTGCGGCTCCCGTGGCGCGCACCCAGACGCGGCCCACGGTGCGGACCGGCGTGTTTCCGGGAGTGGACAGCGATCAGGTGAACAACCAGGCGGATCAGGTGCGGGCAACACCGGAGCCGACGACGGAGCCAGTGGCGGACACCGTGGCGGGAACTACGCCCGCAGCGCAGCCGGAGACGTGGCGGCGTCCGGCGCCGCGAAGCGTGGCGGCGACGTCGGTGCGGAACAAACCCTCGGCGGCTGTGCCGGCAACGACGGCGACGATGGCATCGCCGGCGATTCAGCCAGCGCCCGTTCCGACGAGCGTGCCGACGTCGATGGTGCGGGCGCTGGGGCTGAAGATCAATCGCATCGTGATCGATGCGGGGCACGGCGGGCACGACTCGGGCACGCTGGGGCCGGGCGGGATTGAAGAGAAGGACGTGGTGCTGGATGTGGCGCTGCGGCTGGGACGGCTGCTGCACGAGCGGCTGGGCTCCGAGGTGATCTACACGCGGAAAACGGACACGTTCATCCCGCTGGAGACGCGGACGGCGATCGCGAACCAGGCGCAGGCGGATCTGTTCATCTCAATCCACGCAAACTCCAGCTCCGACCCGACGGTGAACGGCGTGGAGACGTATTACCTGAACTTCACGACGTCGGCGGACGCGCTGCAGGTGGCGGCGCGCGAGAACGCGGTTTCGAATGAGTCGATTTTTCAGCTGTCGAGTTTGGTGAAGAGGATCGCGATGGACACCAAGATCGACGAGTCGCGGGAGTTTGCAGCGGACGTGAACGAGAGCCTCTACGACGGGCTGGAGCAGGGGAGCCCGGCGATGCGGAACCGCGGCGTGAAGAAGGCACCGTTCGTGGTGCTGATCGGCGCGAATATGCCTTCCATTTTGGCGGAGATCTCGTTTCTGACGAATCCGGAAGCCGCGGAGGACCTGCGGCGGCCAGCCTACCGCGAGAGGATTGCCGAGGCCCTGTATCGCGGCGTGGCGGAGTACGTGGGCAGCCTGAACGGCGTGCGCGTGGCGCAGGCCGGGACGCGCACGGGCAGCCAGGAATAGCCGCGCGGGAAACCTTCTCTCCTGCAGCGGTGTCTTTGTCTGGGTAGTATCGAAGGGAATGATGCGATTTTTTGCCGGCGCCGTGTTGCTGGGTTCCACGCTGGCTTATGCTGCGCCCGCGGCTCCTCTGCTGCCCAACAACTTTGCCGGATGGAAGGAAACCTCGTCGGCGCCAGCGGCTCCTGCCAGCGCACAGGCAGCGGCGCTGAAGGAATACGGCCTGACGCAGGGGATCACGGCGACGTATGCCTCCGGGGACAATCGGCTGACGGTGCGGGCGTGGGAGTTTCACGATGCGACGGGCTCGTACGGCGCGTTCACGTTTTTCCTCGAGCCGCGGATGCGCGCCATGGGCACCAGCGGAGCGGCCGAAGGCGGACATTACCTTGTGTGGCACGGCGAGACGGTGCTCGATGCCACGTTCTCTCATCCCGCCAGCGGCGATGCGGCCGCGCTGAATACGCTGGCGGCGCAGTTGCCGAGCATCGGGGGCGGTGGCGCGTCGGTGCCTCCGTCGCTGCCGCGTTATCTGCCGCAACAAGGCCTGGACGCAACGAGCGAGCGGTATGCGATTGGCCCGGCAGCCTACCAGCAGATGGGCGGGACGCTGCCGCCGGACGGCATCGGCTTTAGCGACGATGCGGAAGCAGTGACGGCGCACTATGGGCCGGCCAGCGCGCAGGGCACGCTGACGCTGATCCTGTATCCCACGCCGCAGATGGCGGCGAACCATCGGAAAGCCATCGACGCGTTCGGAAAAACTTCCGGGCTGATGACGAAGCAGATTGGGCCGCTGGTGGCCGTGGTGAATCGCGGGTATCCGCAGGCGCAGAAGCTGCTGGATGCGGTGCGGTACAAGGACGTGATGACCATCAATCGCCCGGAAGGCTACGTGAATGAAGCGGCGCGCATGGCACAACTGCTGATGGGAATCGCGGCGCTTACAGGAATCCTGATGGTCGCGGCGTTGCTGGTCGCGCTGTTCCTGGGCGGCGGACGTGCGATGGTCCGCAAGCTGCAGGGCAAGCCGGTTTCGTCGGTGGACGACGAGGAGTTCATCTCGCTCAATTTGGGGCGATAGAGGACGCGCGCAGTTCGAGGGGCCAGACGCCCGTTGCCGCGAGGGGGACTTGGCTATTCTCCCCCAAACGTGGGAGTTACCACAGGCATTCGCCGGATATTTGGCGAATACAAGGCGAAACGAGGAGAATCCCATTTCGCGGAGATCGCGTTTCGGCAAACTACGCCAAATCAAGCACTTGCAACAGGGAAGATTTTACCTTGACACCCCCGGTGGCCAAACATAGTATTGCGCCAGAAAGTTCTGATGGCTTTGCCTCCGTTGGAACTATTCTCCCTAAAGGAAAGGCTGCCTGTTGCCGGGCGGCCTTTTCTCATTGCGCGAAAGGTCATCCGGCTGGCTTGGTTTCGGTCCGCTGCGGCGCGACAGAGTCGGTCCACTGCGCGCCGCAGACGTCGCAGCGCCAGGTGTTGGCGGGGTCGACGCCGAGGAGCAGCGGATCGGGAGCGCGGCACTTCGGACAGGACGGTGGAGTGAAATCCTCGTCCTCCATCTTTGACTGATCGATGATCTCCTGCGGGATGGGACGCTCGGCGATGGCGCGCGCCTCGTCGAGCTGATCGGCGGCGACGAGCACGCGCGGTCCGGTGAGATCCAGTTCGGAGCGCGGCATTTCGATCCAGCTCTCGATGCCGGCGTCATTGAGAACGGTGGAGATTTGCCAGGCGTGCTGCTGATCGTTGCATTCGCAGAGCAGCGTCTTCCAGGTGTAGTCGTGCGGACGCGAGAGGTCATTGGAGTCGCTTTCGGCGGATGGCCCACCCTGTCCTTCGGACAAGGGTGGGGCACCCGGCGACGCGTGACCGAAGATGGGACGGCTCGTTGTCCCACCTTGTCCCGCGGACAAGGGTGGGGCACCCAGGTGTGACGCGCTTGGTTCAGGAAGGCGGCGCTTGCGGAGCTCATCGCGCAGGACCTGCTGCGCGGTTTCGGTCAGGACGGCGAAGTCGGCGGAGAGCTCGAGGAGTTCCTCGTCGGATTTTTCCGCGTAGAGGCGCGTGAGGCGCTGCCACTCGTCAGCGAAGTGGGGCTGCATCGCCGACAGTATATAGAGGATGGGGCGGAGGCGCGGCCGCCAGCCGACGGCACGATGAAGCGGCACAGGGAGCGGGGACGAAATGCAGGTCCTTCGACTGCGTTTGGCGCGTGGGCGCCAAACTCCGCTCAGGATGACAGGCTTTGCTTCCTGCGCTGAAGATCCGTGAGAGTGTGAGAGGGCGGAGCTGAGGCCCGTTCGCGGCTTTACGGTGGGTGGAGGGAACGATAAAATCAACCAAGCGAAGGCCGACGTAGCTCAGTTGGTAGAGCAGCCGATTCGTAATCGGCAGGTCACCGGTTCAAGTCCGGTCGTCGGCTCCATTCCGGCCTTCGCAACCCCTCAAAACGTTAGATTTGGCTAGCCGCGACGCGGAGTGCGGTGAAGAGCGCTTCGGCCTGGTCCATGCCGGCGCTGGTTTTCGCGGAGACTTCGAGAATCTTCATGCCTGGGCGGACGCTGAGAATGTTGCGGCGCGCGGCTTCGCGGTCGAACTCGGCGGCGGCGGCGAGGTCGATCTTGGTGATCATGGCGACGTCGGCGGTGTTGAAGATGGTGGGGTATTTGAGCGGCTTGTCTTCGCCTTCGGTGGCGGAGAGGAGCACGACGCGCATCTGCTCGCCGAGATCGTAGCTGGCCGGGCAGACGAGGTTGCCGACATTCTCGATGAAGAGGAAATCGAGATCTTCGAGCGACCAGCCCTCGAGCGCGGCGGCGATCATCTTTGCGTCGAGATGGCAGACGGTTCCGGTGGTGATTTGGCGGACCTGCGGGCAGGCGCGCTGGAGGCGAGTGGCGTCGTTCTCGGTGGCAAGATCGCCGACCAGCGCGGCCATGCGATGACGACCAGCGAGGCGCGCCATGAGTTTCTCAAGAAACGTGGTTTTGCCCGAGCCGGGGCTGGAGACGAAGCTGACGACCGTGACGCCGGCGCGCTGAAAGCGCTCGCGCAACTGGCGGGCGAGGATGTCATTCTCTTTAAGGATGTTGGCGCGGACTTCGATCAGGCGGGGTTGTGCGGTCATTCGTCAATCTCCAGCGAGGCAAGCTGCAATTCCCTGCCCTCGAGGATTTCCTGCTCGGGCGTGACGCAGCGCGGGCAGAGGATGGAGTGAATCTCCGCGGCGTGGGTGTTGCCGCAACCGGGACAACGGACGCGGAGGAGGACGCTTTCGATTTCAAGAGCGGTCGATGCCAGCGGCGTTCCCGCGCGGGCGATTTCCCAGGCAAAACGGAGAGCTTCGCAGTCCACGCCGGAGAGCACGCCGATGCGGATCTGGGCGGAACGCACGACACCGGGATGTTGTGCGGCGTTTTTCTCGATCTGCTCGATCAGGCTGAGCGCGATGGAAAGCTCATGCATGGCGCGCCTCAGCAGATCCTCGGCAATTGCTCGCCGAAGAGGACGTCGACGACGCGCGTGCCGCCGACGCCGGTCTTCATGAGCACCATGCCGGGATGCGCCTCGACCACTTCGCCGATGAGGCGGCTGTCAGCGCCGAGAGGATGGCGTTGCATGGCGGCGAGGACGCGGTCGGCGATCTCCGGGGCGACGATGGCGACGAGCTTGCCCTCGTTGGCGACGTAGAGCGGATCGAGGCCGAGCATTTCGCAGGCGCCGCGAACGGATTCGCGGACGGGGATTTCGCTTTCGCGGAGAACGATGCCGGTGCGGGAGCGATCGGCCATTTCATTCAGCACCGTGGCGACGCCTCCCCGAGTGGGATCGCGCATGGCGCGGATGCCGGCGAGATTGCCTGCGGATTCGGCTGCATCGAGCATGGCGGCAACGAGGCCGTTGAGCGCGGCGCAGTCGCTCTGGAGCGCGGTGTCGAATTCCAGATTCTCACGCTGCGAAAGGATGGTGATGCCGTGGTCGCCGATGGTTCCGCTGAGGAGGATTTTGTCGCCGGGGCGGGCGCGGTCGGCAGAGATTTGCGTAGCGCGATCGAGGAGGCCGATGCCGGTGGTGGTGATGAAAAGCTTGTCGCCCTTGCCGCGATTGACGACCTTGGTGTCGCCGGTGACGAACTGCACGCCGGCGCTGGCGGCGGCCTGGGCCATGGAGTCGACGACGCGCTCGAGGTCGGCGGCAGGCAGGCCTTCTTCGAGAATGAAGGCGGCAGCCAGATAGAGCGGCTTCGCGCCGCCGACGGCGAGATCGTTGACGGTGCCGTTGACGGCGAGCGTGCCGATGTCGCCGCCGGGAAAGAAGATGGGCGTGACGACGAAGGAGTCGGTGGTGAAGGCGAGGCGCGCGCCGCCGATTTCCAGCTGCGCCTGGTCGTCCATTTTTTCCAGCGTGGGATTGTGGAAGCGGCGGACGAAGACTTTCTCGATCAGCTCGGCGGAGAGCTTGCCGCCGCTGCCGTGGCCCATGACGATTTGTGGATGATCGAAGATGGGCAGCGGACACTCGAACGCCCCACCGCGCAACTGAGGCGCTGTGGGGGCCCCGTCGCCAAATGGACCGGGCAGGGTTTGCTCGCGCTCTTCGATTTTGTTGGTGCTCATGGGCGCGCGCCCTCCACGCTGACGAAATCGGATTCCTTCAGGTGGCGGCCGTAGGCGTAATAGGCGGCGCAGGCGCCTTCAGCGGAAACCATGGTGGCGCCGAGCGGATGCTGCGGCGTGCAGAGAGTTCCAAAGGCGGGACAGTCGTGCGGCTTTTTGATGCCCTGCAGGATTTGGCCGGCGATGCAGATGGCCGGCTCCTGGGTGTCGATAGCGGCGACGCTGAAGCGCTGCTCGGCGTCGAGGTCGCGGAATTCTTCGCGGAGCTGGAGGCCGCTGTGCGGAATGGCGCCGACGCCGCGCCACTTGCGGTCGCTGACTTCGAAGACTTTGGCGATGATGTCCTGCGCGGGCACGTTACCGGCGCGCGAGAGAATGCGGGAGTACTGATTTTCGACTTCGGCGCGGCCGGACTCGAGCTGCTCGACGACCATCAGGACGCCTTCGAGGATGTCGAGCGGCTCGAAACCGGTGACGACCATGGGGACGTGGAAGCGCGCCGCGAGTGGCTCGTATTCGCGATAACCGACGACGGCGCAAACATGGCCGGGCGCGAGGAATCCCTGGACGCGATTTTCCGGCGAGCTGAGGATGGCCTCGATGGCCGGCGGCACGAGGACGTGCGAGACGAGCAGCGAGACATTCGCCAGGCCCATTTGGCGCGCCTGCCAGGCGAGCATGGCGTTGGCCGGCGCGGTGGTTTCGAATCCGATAGCGAAGAAGACGACCTGCTTGCCGGGGTTCGCGCGCGCGATCTTGAGGCAGTCGATGGGCGAGTAGACGACGCGCACGTCGCCGCCCCTGGACTTGATGCTGAAGAGGTCGCCATCGGAGCCGGGGACGCGCAGCATGTCGCCGAAGGAGCAGAAGATGACCTCGCGGCGGCGGGCGATGGCGTGGGCTTTGTCGATCATTTCCAGCGGCGTGACGCAGACGGGGCAGCCGGGGCCGTGCACCAGTTCGATGCCTTTGGGCAGCAGATGGTCAATGCCGTTTTTGACGATGGAGTGGGTCTGGCCGCCGCAGACTTCCATGATGACCCAGGGTTTGGTTTGCGCGCGGCGGATGCGCTCGACGACTTTGGCCGCGATCTCGCCGTTGCGATACTCGTCGAGGTACTTCATCGCGGGCCTCCAGGGAGGTCGTCGAGCAGAGGCGCTTCGAGTTCGCCGAGAGCATTGATTTCCGCCAGCGCCTCATAGGTGCGGCGCGCCTCTTCTTCATCGACGCGGCTGATGGCGAAGCCCACATGGACGAGAACGTAGTCGCCGACTCGCGTCTCCGGCACATAATCGAGAGAGGCCTCGCGCGTGACGCCGCCGAACTGGACGCGGGCCATGTGCATGCCTTCCTGCGTGAAAATTCCGACTACTTTGCCGGGGATGGCCAGACACATGGCGGGAACTCCTGGATGCCGCCGCGCGCCGGGGTGCGCGCGCGGCCCATGCGGAACCTATGATAGTCCGCGGTCCGGGGGTGGACCCGGTGACAACTGTCACACAGCGTTCCAGCCTTTGGCGCGCTCGACAGCCTGCTGCCAGCGCGCGTAGCGGGCGTTCATTTGGGCGCGATCGCCCTGCGGCTTGAAGACAGTGGCGGCGCGGAGGTCGGCAATCTCGTCCACGCTGGACCAGAAGCCGGTGGCGAGGCCGGCGAGATACGCGGCGCCCTGCGCGGTGGATTCCAGCATGGCGGGGCGATGCACGGGGATGCCGAGGAGATCGGCCTGGAACTGCATGAGGAGGTTGTTGGCCGCGGCGCCGCCGTCGACGCGCAGCTCGCGGCAGGGAATGCCGGTGTCGGCGTCGATGGCGCGCAGGACGTCGGCGACCTGGAAGGCGATGCTTTCGATGGCGGCGCGGGCGATGTGGCCGATCTGGGTGTCGCGGCGGATGCCGATCATCATGCCGGCGGCGTAGGGGTCCCAGTGGGGCGCACCGAGGCCGGTGAAGGCAGGAACGAGCACGACGCCGCCGCTGTCGGGCACGCCGGCGGCAACGGATTCCACGTCGGGCGCGCAGGAGATGAAGCGCAAGTTGTCGCGCAGCCACTGCACGACCGCACCGCCGATGAAGATGCTGCCCTCGAGCGCGTAGCGCGGCTTGCGCGCGGTGCTGCACGCCAGCGTGGTGAGCAGGCGCTGCTGCGAGAGGCGAAAACCGTCGCCGATGTTCTCAAGGAGAAAGCAGCCGGTGCCGTAGGTGCACTTGGCTTCGCCGGGACGGACACAGAGCTGGCCGAAGAGGGCGGCCTGCTGATCGCCGGCGATGCCGGCAATTTCGACTCCGGCGGGACCGAGCGGCGCGGTGACGTGGCCGACGCGCTCGCTGGACCAGCACACCTCGGGCAGCATTTTGCGGGGGATGCCGAAGATGCGCAGCAGGTCGTCGTCCCAGCGATCTTCCACGATGTTGTAGAGCAGCGTGCGCGACGCGTTGGTGCGGTCGGTGACGTGGCGCGTGCCGCCGGTGAGATTCCAGATCAGCCAGGTATCCACGGTGCCGAAGGCGAGGCAGCCGCGTTCCGCCCGATCGCGCGCGCCGTCGACGTGTTCGAGCATCCAGGCGACTTTCGAGGCGGAGAAATAGGGATCGAGGACGAGGCCGGTTTTGCGGCGCACGGTTTCCTCGACGCCTTCATTGCGCAGGCGCTCGCAGAGCGGCGCGGTGCGGCGATCCTGCCAGACGATGGCGTTGCAGATGGGCTTGCCGGTGCGCTTGTCCCAGACGATGGCGGTCTCGCGCTGGTTGGCGATGCCGAGGGCGATCACGTCCGCCGGCGTGGCTCCGGCTTTAGCCATCGCTTCCACGGCGGCGGTGATCTGCGAGGTGAGCAGGTCGGCGGGCGAGTGCTCCACCCAGCCGGGGGCGGGAAAGATCTGCGGGAACTCATGCTGGGCGACGGCCGCGATTTGCCCCTTCTGGTCGAAGAGGATGGCGCGAGAGCTGGTCGTTCCCTGATCGAGCGCGAGCACGTAACGCATCGCCGGTCACCCCTGGGAGGGCCCTGCCGGCTGAGCCGGAAGAGATGCCTTACGATACCAGCCCTTTGACGATTTCCGCAGCGGATTTGAGCGCGGCGTCGAGCTGGGCCGCGTCCTTGCCGCCGGCTTCGGCCATGTCAGGACGTCCGCCGCCGGAGCCGCCGACGAGCTTTGCGATGGCGCCGACGACTTTGCCGGCCTGGACTTTGCCGGTGAGGTCTTTGGTGACGCCGACGATGAGGGCGACCTTGCCCTCCTCCTGCGCGCCTCCGAGAACGACGACGCCGGAGACGAGCTTGTTGCGGAGATTGTCGACGAGGGTGCGCATCTGGCCGCGGTCGAGATTATCGACGCGCTGGGCGAGGACCTTGATGCCGGCGACGTCGACAGCCTGATCGGCTGCGCCGGAGACGCGCGAGGCGGCGGACTTCATGCGGGCCTCGTCCAGCTCGCGGCGAAGCTTTTTCAGCTCGTCTTCCTGGGCGGCGAGGCGCTGGCGCAGGGCTTCGGCGGGAGCGAGATCGGGATTGGGCGCGAGCTGCGCGGCGAGCTGCGCGACCTGGTAGTCGCGGCGGAACTCAGTGAGCGCGCCGAGACCGGTGACGGCCTCCACGCGGCGGACGCCGGAGGAGACGGAGCCTTCGCCGAGGAGCTTGACCACGCCGATTTCGCCGGTGGCGCCGGTGTGCGTGCCGCCGCAAAGCTCGGTGGAGAAGTCGCCGATCTTCACGACGCGGACTTTTTCGCCGTACTTTTCGCCGAAGAGCGCCATGGCGTGGTACTCGTTTACGGCCACGTCGATGGGAACGTCTTCGAGCGTTTCGACGCGGGTGTTGCGGAGGGTCTGGCTGTTGATGATGTTCCTCGATGTCCTGCAGTTCTTCGTCGGCGATGGCGGAGAAATGCGAGAAGTCGAAGCGGAGACGGGCAGGCTCGACGAGCGAGCCGGCCTGCTTGACGTGCGTGCCGAGGACTTCGCGCAGCGCGGCGTGGAGCAGGTGCGTGGCCGTGTGGTTGCGGCGCGTGGCGTTGCGGAACTTCTCGTCCACGACGCCGTATCGACCTGGTCGCCTGCCTGAATGCCATGCGGCTGGCAGCACGATGGCGCGATTGTGGCTTGAAGATGCCCTGCACGGGCTTGGTGCAGCCGGAGAACGTCCGCCAACGACGGAGTTATGGTCGTCGGACTAGAGCCAGCCGCGTGTCGCCAATCTGGCCGCCGGAGTCGGCGTAGAAGCTTCGGTGCTAGGTACGAGAACGAGCACTCGACGGACAATTGGTCTGCCTGTTATCGGTCCCTGACTGGCGTCAGCCCCGGTGTAGACGACCCTAGTTTTCCGTCTTTGATCGTTATGGCCGAGGAGACTTCGGGCGGTCGTCGGTGCGGAGCTGGCCGGTAGCCTTCGAAGGGGTCTGCGACTTCGCGGAAGGCGGGGCTGGCGGACTTCTGCGAGCCTCCCTTCCAGGAGGCGCGGGCGCGGGCCTGTTCCGTTCGCATCGCCTGTCGTAGCCAGCGAGGTCAACTCTATTCCCAGGTCCCGGCAATTCGTCTTCCGTAAAGTCGAGTGGGAGGCCGTAGGATTCGTACAGTCTGAATGCAAATGCTCCGGGCACCGTCATTTTCAGATCGTGCTCTCGCAGATGGGAGACGAGCAGCGAATTTGTTGCCAGTCGCCTCGCGGCTGTGATCCATCCGAAGGGAACAAGCTCTCGATTAGCTCCAAGACTTTGAAGCTGCTCCTCGGCAGAGCAGAGCCTTCTCCTCTAGCGAGGCGAGCTCTAAACTCGGCTGCCGGAGAAAAGTACTCACCGAGCATTTTCAGTATTTCCTCTTCAGCCTTTGGAACCCTTGCGTCAGGTGCGCGCAAATGTCGTCTCTTCCGCTTCGAAACTCTCCTGACATCGGCGACTGATCTTCAGCTCGGGGTAGGCGTCTCTGCATTTCGTCGCGAACGGCGTAGACCATCTGGAACATGAAAGGGTTTTCCTGGCCGAGGAGGCGTCCGTGGCGGATGCCGCGGCGAAGAATTTTGCGCAGGACGTAGCCGCGGCCTTCGTTGGAGGGCAGGACGCCGTCGGAGATGAGGAAGGTTGAGGCGCGGGCGTGGTCGGCGATGATGCGGAGGGAGGCGTTGTCGGCTAAGGCTTCGCATTCAGGGGCTAAAGCCCCTCATCCTTAGTCGAGTGCCCTTTTGCGGCTCTACGACTAAAGTCGTGCCCTGATACAAAGCCTCCCTCACGACGTTCGCTGACTCGCTAACTTGCTGGCTCGCTGACCTGCTCTGTCAGTTCGGCGGCTCTTGGATCAGCGGCGTGAACAGGTCCGTCTCAAAGTTGCTGACCTTGTGCTCCAGCACGGCGGCGACGCGCTCGAGGCCCATGCCGGTGTCGATGGAGGGTTTGGGCAGGAGGTTCAGCTCGCCCTGGGCGCTGCGGTCGAACTGCATGAAGACCAGGTTCCAGATTTCGACGTAGCGGGCTTCGTCCTGGCCGAAGGGCTTGTCGACGCCGGGCGTCGTCGGCCGCCTCAATGCCCATGTCGTAGAAGATTTCCGAGCAGGGGCCGCAGGGGCCGGTGTCGCCCATCTGCCAGAAGTTGTCCTTCATGCCGTACTCGTGGATGCGATCGGCGGGGACGTGCTCGAGCCAGAGCTTGTACGCCTCTTCGTCGCGCGGGACGCCGTTTTCGCCCTTGAAGATGGTGACGTAGAGGCGGTCCTTCGGGATGCCGTACCACTCGGGCGAGGTGACCAGCTCCCAGGCGTAGGCGATCGCGTCCTTCTTGAAGTAGTCGCCGAAGCTGAAGTTGCCCAGCATCTCGAAGAAGGTGTGGTGGCGGCGGGTGAAGCCGACGTTTTCGAGATCGTTGTGCTTGCCGCCGGCACGGACGCACTTTTGCGAAGTGGTGGCGCGCGAGTAGTCGCGGCGCTCGAGGCCGAGGAAGACGTCCTTGAACTGGTTCATGCCCGCGTTGGTGAAGAGCAGCGTGGGGTCGTTGGCGGGCACGAGCGAGGAGGAATGGACGCGGCGGTGGCCCTTCGACTCAAAGAAGCGGAGGAAGGCTTCGCGGATGTCGGGACCCGTCCACTGGCGGGATTTTGTGCTGGAAGACATATCAGGTCAAGTTTACAGAGCGCAGAGCTCAGAGCACAGAGACGGTGGCCGGTAGCCGGTAGCCTGTAGCCAGTAGCCTGTAGCCGGTCGCCTGTCGAACTGCAAAACGGACCTGATACACTCAACGGCGATTCCCAGGGTTCCCCAAAATCCATCTTGAATTGAGGTAAGAGACCATGGCGACGACTGTCTCTGAACAGGCCAACGCACAGGCTTCCACGCAGCCCACTCCGGAACGGATCCTGCAAATGGCGTGGGGATATGTGCCTCCGCTGGTGCTGGAGGCGGCGATCCGGCATCGCGTCTTCGATGTGCTCGATGCCGGCGCGAAGACGGTAGCCGAGACGGCGAAGGCGACGGGCGCCTCAGAGCGCGGGCTGACGGCCATCATGAACGTGCTGGTCGGGCTGGAGTTTCTGGCGAAAGATGGCGAAGGCCGCTACCGGCTGACGCCGGAGAGCGCGGCGTTCCTGGTGAGCACAAAGCCAGGGTTCCAGGGCGGGCTGATCCGGCACTGCAGCGAGCACCTGATTCCGCGGTGGCTGCACCTGAACGAGGTGGTGGCGACGGGCGATCCGGTTTCCGCGGTGAATGAGGAGAAATCCGGCGGCGAGTTCTTTCATGAGTTCGTGCTGGACATTTTCCCGATGAGTTATGGGGCGGCGCAGTACCTGGCGCGGGAGATGAATTTCGGCGCGAGCGGCGAGCCAGTGCGCGTGCTGGATTTGGCGGCGGGATCGGGCGTGTGGGGCATCGCGCAGGCGCAAAGCTCGCCGCGGGTGCGGGTGACGGCGGTGGACTGGCCGGAAGTGATCCCGGTAACGAAGAAGACCGCGGAGCGGTTTGGGCTTGGAGAGCGGTTCTCGTATGTCGAGGGCGATCTGCACGATGCGGATTTCGGATCGGGGTACGCGCTGGCGACGCTGGGGCACATTCTGCACAGCGAAGGCGAGACGCGCAGCCGCGAGTTGCTGAAGAAGACGTTTCGCGCGCTGGCCAGCGGAGGAACGATCGCGGTGCAGGAGTTCCTGGTCAACAAGGACAGGACCGGACCGCTGAATGGGCTGTTCTTCGCCGTGAACATGCTGGTGAATACGCAGAGCGGCAACACGTGGTCGGTGGAAGAGATCGGCGAATGGCTGCGGGAGGCGGGGTTCAAGGATGTGCGGACGATTGCGTCGCCGGGACCATCGCCGCTGATTCTGGCGACAAAGGGGTAAGGGGTTCGTCAGGGGCTAAAGCCCCATTCTTTTGGGGCCGTATCGGCACGACTGAAGTCATGCCCTGATACAAGGCCCCGGTCTCGGAGTGTTTTTCCGCAGCCGCGAAGTCGTGCCCTGGTACAAAGCCCCTATCTTCGAGTTTTTTCCGCGGCCGCGAGGTCATGCCCTGAGACAAAGCCCACCGGGCCCATATGTAAGCCCGCGTCGTCCCTCCGGGACTCTGATCCTCTTTGCGATCTTACCCAGCACTACGCGCCCCATCGCGCAAGCGCGCCGGGGCGCTGAAGTGCTGGGCTAATCTCCATTGCGCCTACGGCGCACAGATCATTCACCATGCGCGGCGAAGGCTCCCTATTGAGGGGCATGGGCGGCGTAGAGGCGCTGGCGGCGGCGGCGCGGCGAGAGCAACTGCACGGTGATGATCATGCCGGGGATGAGGTACATCATCGATCCCGAGACCCACATGAAGGCGCCGCCGGCGATCTGGTCGGTGAGCGGGCTGATGCCGAAGAGCGGCGTCTGCTGCAGGTAGCCGGTGTAGAGGACGCGGCCGGAAAAGCAGAGGAGAGCCGAGATCGCCGTATTCGAAACGTCGGCGAGCAGCAGGTAGGGGATGAGCATCCAGCGGCGGGAGTCGCCGCTGCGGGTGTGTCCCGCGGGGCGGAAGGGCCAGGGCTCGATGATCGGCCACCAGAAGATGAGGCTGGCGAAGAAGAAGCAGGCGTGCTCGCACTCGTGAATGTTCTCCGAGGCGAGGGCAAGATCGTACATTTTGGGAACGTGCCAGGCGAGGAAGACGATCGTCCAGATGAGCCACGCGACGCGCAGGCGGGTGAGGAACGCGCCGATGCTGTGCGGGATGCCGCTGACGAAGAGGGGGCGCAGCACGCCGCGCATGAGCCAGCGGGGCAATCCGCGGAGCATGGGGACGACGGGCGCGGAAAAGACGATGAGGATGGGCGCGATGGACCAGAGGAAGAAGTGCTGCACCATGTGGATGGAGAGCAGGCGGTCGGCAAAGGCATCGAGGGGCGAGGCGACGGCGAGGAAGATGGCGGCCTGACCGGCGAGGAAGCAGGCCAGGCGCCGGGGCGGGAAGAGATCGGGGCGGGTGCGGCGGATGCGCGCCCAGCCGCGGGTGTAGATCAGCGAGGAGACGATGAGGACCGAAGTGATGGCCCAGGGGATGTCCCACGTCGTCCACAGCGCTGAGGTATCCATAAAGCCCTGCTATTTCGCGCCGCTCGCGGGCGGCGGCGAGCCGTGATGCGTGTCGATTTCGCGCAGCGCGCCATCGAAGGCGGGCCGCTCGTTGGGCGGGTGCAGGGTCTCGAGGAAGGCGACCAGGGCCTCGATTTCCGGAGGCGACAGGTTTTTGCCGAAGGCGGGCATGTTGCCGCCGCCGGTGACGACCTTGTAGCGCATTTCGTCGGGGGTCATGCGCGTGGCCACGTCGTCGAGGGCGGGGCCGCGCTGGCCGCCGATGCCGCCAACTTCGTGGCAGTTGCGGCACTGCTTGGCCTGGAAGACGACGGCTCCCTCGCGAACCAGCGGGGTGACGCTGTGGGTGTAGTGGGCGGGGATGGCGTCGGAGCTCCACGCGTCCATGTGCGGGCTCCACGGGGTTTGCGTGCCGAGATGGGTGAAGACGCCCCAGGCGACGGCGATGAAGCTGACGGTGAGGACGGCGATGGGACGGCGGTGCCAGCTCTTTTCGCCTTCGCCGGCGACAAAGGGCAGCGCGAGCAGGGCGGCGATGGCCACGATGGGAGCGATGAGGATGACCGGCGTCTCCAGCTCCGGCGGCAGGTAGGCCAGGATGGAGAAGATCCAAAGGAACGGGAAGTCCGGCTTGGGGGTGGTCTGGATGATGGCAGGGTTGGGCACGCCGCCGGGGCCGTAGGGTCCCAGGATCGCGGCACAGACGGCGACGGCGGCGACGATGGCGCCGGAAAAGACGAGGTCTTTCCAAAACGCGCCGGGCACAAAGGGGATGCCGTCCTCATGCGAGAGGCGGTTGTATTCGGCCACGTAGGTTTGGCGGCGAACGAGGCGGCCGGGCATGGGCCACTCGTTGATGCCGAGCTTGAGGACCATCCAGACGTGCACCATGGCAAAGGTGAGCAGGAGGCCGGGGATGACGAAGACGTGGAGGGTGAAGAAACGCGAGAGCGTGGCGCCGGAGATGTTGGGGCCGCCGAGCAGGAAATGCACCAGGCCCCCACCGATGAGCGGCACGCGGCTCATCATGAAGACGCCGATGCCCAGGCCCCAGTAGGCGTCCTGATCGAAGCGCAGCACCTGGCCGGTGAAGGCCATGCCGAGGGTCATGAGGAGCAGGAAAACGCCGACGATCCAGGTGAGCTCGCGGGGATATTTGTACGCGCCGAAGAGGAAGACCTGGCACATGTGGATGAAGACGATGGCGACCATGAAGTTCGATCCCCATCCGTGCAGCGCGCGAATGAACCAGCCGAGCGGAATCTGGTGATTGAGGACGTTGAGGCTGTTCCATGCCTGGCCGGCAGTGGGCGAATACACCAGCGCCAGCAGAATGCCGGTCACCACCTGGAGCAGGAGCAGCGTGAAGGCGGCGCTGCCGAAGACGTACCACCAACTGGCGGTGCTGCGCGGGACTTTGTGGAGGACGGCGTCCTTCACCGGGGCTTCGAGCTGGAGGCGGCGCTCGAACCAGTTGTATACGGCTTTGGCGTCTCGCTTTATCCGCGGCATGGGCAGTCTCCCTCAGGATTGGGCGAGGCGATGTTCACGAGCTTCGCGGAACTGGGCGGCGTGGGCACATTGGAGAGCGTCGGCATTTGGCCGGCATAGATCTGGAGATTGCCCGCGACGATTTTGTTCGGGTAAGGAAAGAGGCCGCGCGTGGGCGGACCCGAAGCGCGAGAACCGTCGGCGTAATAGACGCCGCCGTGGCAGGGACACATGAACAACTGCGACTGCGGGAACCAGCGCACCGGACAGCCGAGATGCGCGCAGTTGATGGCAAAAACCTGGAACTGGCGCTTGCCGGTGCGGCGAACATAGCAGGGGATGTCGGAGGTCTGGCCGTCCCACGGGCGACGCCACGGATTGGTGAAGGTGACGAGGCGGGTCTCGCCCATGGGGAAGCTGTCCGCAGGCCCGAGCGAAACCCAGGAGTTGTAGGCGGAATCGCGGCGCACCGGCGCGAAAAGATAGCCGATGATGGGGATGGCGAGGGCAATGCCGACGAGGCCGTTGAGTGCGATGCCGGCTTTCATCAGCATCCAGCGCCGCGAGACGACGCGGGGGCCTTCGCGATCGGAGGCCAGCTCGGTGGCGTGGCCGATCTCGGGGCCGGTGCTGGGTGGATGCGGGCTGTCGCTTCGTTCGACCACGTTTATCTCCTCGAGGAAAGGGGTACGGCGGGCGCGGATATGGTGGCGTTGGTGCGCAGCGAACCGAGATACGCAACGATGTCGGTGACGTCCTGCGGGGAAAGCTGGCCGTTGTCGTGGCGCCAGTCGGGCTGGCCGATGTCGGGACGCCCGGCGATGATGATGCTGCGCAGGGCCTGATCGCTGACCAGCGCCAGATAGATGGGGCTGGTGAGCTCCTGGCGCGCATGTCCGGTATGGCAGGACTGGCAATGCGCCTGGTAGAGCTGCTGGCCTTGTTTTACCGAGGCGGCCTGGGCTTTGGCGTCCGCGCCGGCGGGCTGGGCGAAGGGCGGAGGCGTGACGCCCGCAAAGACGTTGGGCTTTTGCCACTCTTTGCGCATGCCGGCGATGAGCGCGTTCACCTGAGCATCGGTGAGCATGCCGCCGGCGGATTGCGCCCAGGCGGGCATCTGCGTGCCGGGCATGCCGTTGGCGATGACGTTGCGCAGCGTGGCGTCGTCGACCAGAGCCTGATATTCGGGATTGGCCAGGTCGAGCGCGGGGCCGTTTTCGCCGTTGACGCCATGGCAGGCGCGGCAATTCGTGTTGTAGAGGGAGTGGAAGTCCGTCACCTGATCGGGCGGAACGTAGGTCTGTTCGGGATGGAGAGGCAGGCGGCCGCATCCGGCGGCGAGCAGCACCAGGGAAACGAGACCGGCGGAGACGATAGAGCGAAGCCGCATCAGGGTTTCTCCTCGTTCCGCGGCGGCCTGGGCGGACCCGCGTCCAGGTTCGACTCCATCAGGCCCGGAGCCTCGATGCCCATGCGGGCGAGGAAGGGCAGGCCGCTGCCGGTGCGAACTTTCTCCTCGCGCGCGACCACCAGGCCGGCGACGACGCCGAAAACGATCTGCGAGGCGACAAACCATCCCCACGCAATGCGCGCATTGAGGGCGGGATTGATGACGCCCATGGCGGAGTAGAGGAGGCCGGTCCAGACCAGCGGAGCGATCACACCGCCGAGAAGAATGGGGTGGCGCGGCAACATGGGCAGCATGGCGCCATACAGAAGACCGACGAGGCAGCAGACAATCGCCTGGAGCACGATGGCGATGGCCAGCCAGTCTCCGTGGAAGGCCGCGATCTGCGCGTCGGTGACATGACTCCAGTGGGCGACGCCCGCACCACCCAGCAGATTGACGGCCCACCAGATGCTGCCGTGGGCGAGCTGGCCATAGAGGAGGGCGGGGAACACCATGGCGATGCCGCCGGCGATGCCGCCTTTCAGTCCGCTGGCGATGGGATAGGTTTCGACGGGCAGATGGGCGCGATGCTCGGGATGGACCTGGATGCGCTCGACCGTTCGCCGCGTGCTGGCGATGGTGACAGGCTGCACCACCACGGGGACGTCCTCGTGCGCCTCGTGCGGCAGCACCTGGCGGAACCAGCCGATGCAGCCGGCGAGGATGAGCACCGCGCCGAGGATGCCGATGCCGAGATCCATGACCAGGCCAGCGGCCGCAAGCGTGCAGCCGAAGGCCAGGATGATGGGCCAATGGGTGGGCGCGGGCAGATGGATGGTCTCGCCGTGCACGGGGTCCGATTTGTGCTGAACCGTTTCGCTCATCGTTCCTTATCGCCCCACGATATACACCACGGTGAAGACCACAACCCATACGGCGTCGACAAAATGCCAGTACAGGGCGAAGACCTGAATGCGCTCGGTATGGCTCTCGTTGATGTGCCCGGTGAGCGTGAAGATAAGAATGAGGGTCAAGCCGACAGCGCCGATGACGACGTGCGAGGCGTGCAGGCCCACGAGGGAGTAAAAAGTGGTGCCGAACAGATTCGTGCGGATGGTGAGGCCATCGACCCAGATCAGCTTTTTCCATTCGAGGGCGGTGCCGACGAGGAACTCAATGCCGAGGGCGAGGGTGAGCGCCCAGAAGCCGGCGAAGGCCTTGATTTTGCCGCGCTCGATCTGCCGCTCGGCGAGCCAGATGGTGACGCTGGAGGAGAGCAGGCAGATGGTGTTGAAGACGGGAATGTCCAGCACCTGCTGGGGCGTGGGACCGCTGAGGTCCTTGCCGAGATAAAAGATGTAGCCGACGACAAAGATGGTGAAGATGGCCGTCTCGCCGGTGAGCAGAGAGAGCATGGCCACCTTGCCACGGGAGGGCAGCTCCCAGCTTTCCGTGCCCGGAGATAGAGGAATGGCGCTCATGACTCATACTTCCAGTCCGGATCGTCCGGATGCTTGATGTCCCACAGCGGGCGGCGGCTGTGCACCACCGGATCGGAGACGAAGTTATAGGCGGGCGGCGGCGAGGGGGTGGCCCACTCCAGCGTCCAGGCGTCCCAGGGATCGTTGCCGGCCACTTTGCCCTTGCGGAGGGAAACGATCACGTTCCACAGGAAGACCAGCACGGCGATGCCCTGAATGAAGGCGCCGACGCTGATGATGAAGTTCAGGTGGCCCCAGCCGCGGTCTGGGCCATAGGTGTAAATGGAACGCGGCATGCCGAGCAGGCCGACGAAGTGCATGGTGTCGAAGGTGATGTGAAAGCCGATGAGGAAGAGCCAGAAGTGCCACTTGCCGAGGGTCTCGCTGAGCATCCTGCCGGTGACTTTGGGGAACCAGTAGTAGATGGCGGCGAAGATGTTGAAGATGATGGCGCCCACCAGCACGTAGTGGAAGTGCGCGATGACGAAATAGGAATTGTGGAGCTGCCAGTCCCAGGGCGCGACGGAGAGCATGACGCCGGTGAGGCCGGCGATGAGGAACTGGAAGAGAAAGGCGACACAGAAAAGCATGGGGGTCTGGAAGCGGACCTTGCCGCCCCAGATGGTCGCCAGCCAGTTGAAGATTTTGATGCCGGTGGGAATAGCGACGATCATGGTGGACAGCACGAAGAAGGTGTTGCCGACCGAGGTCATGCCCACGGTGAACATGTGGTGGGCCCACACGCCCAGGCTGATGAAGCCAATGCACACCGAGGCCGCCACCATGGCGGGATAGCCGAAGATGGCTTTGCGGGAAAACACCGGAATGATCTCGTTGGCGATGCCGAAGACGGGCAGCACGAGGACGTAGACCTCGGGGTGGCCGAAGATCCAGAAGAAGTGGATCCAGAGGATCGCGGAGCCGCCGGCCTGGGCATCGAAGAAATGGGCGCCGAGGTTGCGGTCCAGCAGGAGCATGACCTGGGCGGCGGTGAGCGGCGTGATGGTGATGAGGGTCATGGCGCTGACCACCAGCATGAGCCACACAAACAGCGGCATGCGCAGGAGAGTCATGCCTTTACAGCGCATGGACAGCGTGGTGGCGATGATGTTGATGGCGGTGCCCAGCGTGCCAAAGCCGCTGACGATGAGCGCCAGCGCCCAGTAATCCATGGAGGACCCGACGGAAAATGGCTTGGTGGTCAGCGGGGCATAGGCGAGCCAGCCGACATCCGGGGCGTTGCCCATGCCGTAGAGGCCGAATCCCCCGATGTAGCTCCAGTAGAGGAGGATGCCGCCGAAAGCGGTGAGCCAGAAGCTGAAGGCGTTGAGCCTGGGGAAGGCCATGTCGCGGGCGCCGATCATCAGCGGCACGAGGTAGTTGGCGATACCGAACAGGATGGGCATGCCCACCAGGAAGACCATGGTGGTGCCGTGCATGGTGAAGAACTGATCGTAAGTTTCCGGCAGGAGGAAATGGTTGTTGGGGACGGCGAGCTGGACGCGCATGGAGAGCGCTTCCGCGCCGGCGACGACCATGAAGAACAGCGCGTAGAGGACATACAGGATGCCCAGCCGCTTGTGATCCACGGTGATCACCCACTCGTGCAGCCGGTCGAGCAGCGGCACGCGCTCCCGCTCGCGGGGCGTCAGGTCGATGGATCCTCCAATGGGTATGCTCTGGTCCGCCATGCTCCTGTCCTGCTGAAGCTTAGTGAAGTGTTTCCAGGTATGCCACCAGCTCGTGAATTTCGCTGTCGCTGAGCTGCATTGCCGGCATCAGACAGCCGGGTTTCAGCGTGTTGGGGTCCTTGATCCAGGAGTAAAGTTCCTGGGGAGTATTGTTCGCAGCGCCGGCGGCGATGGTGTCGCGGCTGGCCAAATGCGTGAGGTCCGGTCCCACGGTGCCGACGGCGCCGGTGCCTTTGACAGCGTGGCAGTTGGCGCAGGCGTGAGTCTCGAAGACCTGGCGCCCCGCGTCCACCTGGGGATCGTCCACGGCGGCCTGCTGCTGACCTTTGACCCAGGCCGCGAACTGGGCCGGGGTATCCACATAGACGCGGAGCAGCATCCTGGCGTGCTCGACGCCGCAGAACTGCGCGCACTGGCCGTAATAGAGGCCGGTGTGCACTGGCTCAATCCAGGTTTCGTTGGGGTGGTTGGGGATGAGGTCGGTTTTGCCGGCCAGCTGCGGCACCCAGAAGCTGTGGTCCACGTCGGCGGAGAGCAGGTGCAGGAAGGTCGGCTGCGGATGGCCGGGCATGCTGACCGGCACGTGCAGCTCGTTGGCGGTGACGATGCCCAGCTTCGGGTAGCGGAACTCCCACCAGAACTGGTGGCCGATAACGGTAACGTCCAGAGCGTCCTTGGGCTTGGGCGCATCCTGAATGGCAAAGATGATGCGTGCCGTGGTGAGGAAGAGGACCACAACGATGAGGATCGGGATGACGGTCCAGGCCAGCTCAACCTGCATGCTGCCGTAAATCTGCGGCGGCTCGCTGGCGTCGTCGTTGGCCCGCTCGCGATAGCGGATGACGGCAAAGGTGAGCAGTCCGCCGACCACGATGAAGATGCCGCCGGTGACGCAGAGCACGAAGATGGACAGGCCCGCAATGCTGTAGGCGGGCGTGGAGGCGGGAGCTAAGATGCTGGGGGTCGTCTGCGGAAGATCGGCCCATGCCGATGGCCCCGCCAGGGCCGCCGCCACAACGAGTAGGAAAGTCAGCCGAGCCGCGCGGGCTCCATGCTCCCGAATGATCGATTTCATTTGCTGGCGCGTCAAAGATCGTTAAGAATCCGAAACTGCGATGACGGTGGATTAACTGGGACGGGCGGGAACCAGGCCTGGGGAGTGCCCGTCTGGTGGATTAGGTAGCATGCGGCGGGCCAGAAGGAGTTCTGACTCCGTCGTGAAAGATCGATTTTACCAGCAAAGAATCGATGCGCCACGCATTGCGCGGGATGGCACGCAATTTCGCGGCAGGTTACGCGGTGCCGGCAAAGACGCCCGCGAAACGGCGCACGGCGTTGGCCAGAGCAGCGATTTTGGTCCCGTTGGCGTAGGCGTTGATGGCGGCTCCGCGCAGCAGGGGCGCGGTGAGCGCGCGAAAACCGGCGTCGAGATTGCCGTAGAACCAGCGCGCGCCGGCAGCGGAGAGGCGCAGATCGCGGCGCAGCGGGGCGGTGCGCTCGGCAAAGACGGAATCCGCCGGAGTACCGTCGCGAAGCTCGGCCTGAATGGCGGCGGCTGCGGCCTGGCCGCTGGCCAGCGCGCCGTAAATGCCCTCACCGGTGAGCGGGTCGGCAAAGCCTCCGGCATCGCCAGCGAGAAAGACGCGGCGGTGCGGCGGCGGTGCGTTCTCCGCGCCAAAGCCGAGATATTGCCCGGTGGTGGGGCCGATGGCGGCCTGGCCGAAGCGCGCCTGAATCCACGAGAGGAGGCGCTCGCGGTTGAGCTTCTCCGCGGCAGACTCGGAGTACAGCCCGATGTTGAGGTGATCGCCTTCCGGAAAGACCCACGCGTAGCCCTGGCGAACGGCGGCGAGGCTGAAGATCAGATTGGAGTCACCGGCATCGCGCACCTGCGCTTCGAGGGCGAAGCCGCGGCGCAGCCACGGCGGCGCATCGCCGCAGAGCCGTTGGCGGATCCTGCTGTGCACGCCGTCAGCGCCGATGAGAAAACGCGCGCGGTAAGTCTGGCCGGGGGTGCGCAGCGCGACCTCCTGCGCGCCTTCTTCGAGACCGAGGATCGCTCCAATGCGGGCAAACTGCGCGCCGGCGGCCAGGGTTTGCTTCAGGCAATAATCGTCGAGCTCCTGGCGCACGGTCATGGCGCAGACGGCGGTGCGGCTGGAGAGAGTGGCCGCTTCGCCGTCGCGCTTTTCGACGACCACGGCGGAGATGGTGCGGCGAGTAACCGGCGCGACGGAATAGCGCAGCGCGCGGAGGGATTTGCGGGTGAGGCCGCCGGCGCAGGCTTTGGGCCGCGGGAAGACGGCGCGGTCGAGGAGCAGGACGCGGCGACCCGCAGCGGCCAGATCCCAGGCCGCCGCGCAACCCGCCGGCCCGGCGCCGACGATGATCGCGTCCCATATCTCCATAACAAAATAGTATGGCCCGGCAAAGTTGGGCGGCGGATCACCTACGCCGCGCGGGGAGGATCGGGAGTTTCCTTTCGTGCCTGGCTCGCGTTCAACTTCTGAATGGTGAGCTCCACGCGGACGGGATCGGACGCGGTGCTTTCCAGCGTTTCCCGCGTGCACTGGCAGAGCGTGGCCATGCTCCAGTGCGATTGCGTGGTCAGCTCCAGGCCGGCCGCGATGAGCAGGCTGTACATCTCCACGCAGGTGGCGCGGAGGAACTCGAATTCGATGGCGGCGGTGTCGCCGGGATCGAAGCGCCGGGACAGCACGTTGCCGCCGCAGGCCAAAACCGCGCCGGTGAGGAAGCGGACGGTCCGCGGGGCATCGTCGGCGCACAGCGCGCTCAGGTTCAGGTCCCACACGCCAGGGTCTGGTTGCAGCACACTGGCTCCATCGGAAACTTTGGGCGGGGCCTTCACCCTGTGCCGCGTTGCGGTCCGGCTAAAGGTTTTTCGCTGTGCTACTGTGGCCTCATGCTGGTGGGCACCGGAATCGACCTGATCGAAGTGCCGCGCATCGAGCGCTCCATTGAGCGGTATGGCGAACGCTTCCTGCGGCGCGTGTTTACCGCGGAGGAGATCGCCTTTTGCCGCCGGAAAGCGCGCGCTGCGGAGAGTTTTGCCGCGCGGTTCGCGGCCAAGGAAGCCGGCGCCAAGGCGCTGGGCACCGGAATCCAGCATGGCGTGACGTGGAAAGAGCTGGAAGTGCGACGGCTGCCGGGCCAAAGGCCCACGCTGCACCTGCACGGCCGCGCCCGTGCCATTGCCGGACAGCTGGGCGTGCAGCGTGTCTCACTTTCGCTCACGCACACGGCGGAGCTGGCCATGGCGACCGTGCACCTGGAAGACTAAATGTCTCGGGCCGATTTGGGACGCTCGTGCAGGGCCTTCGCGCCGCGCGCCAATTCGGCGAAGGCGGAGTGGACGAACGAGCCCAGCCACCAGCCGTCGAGCAGGTTGTAGGGGAATTCGCCGGTGGTGTAGTGGCCGCAGGGCAGCACTTTCGAGACGAAGTCGATGTCCTGCTCGGCGAAGCACTTCAGCACCTGTTCGGAATATTCCGGGAGAAATGTCAGGTCGTAGCGAGCGTGGATGACCAGGACTTTCTTAGGTCCGCGCCCAAAGCGCTCCATGAAGCTGACGGGGCTGACAGCGCTCCAGAGGCGGTAGAGCTGCTGCTGCGTGATGCCGGCCTGCTCGAAGCCGGCGCGGATGTGGCGCGTGCTCTGGCCGGTCCAGGCCACATCGCCGAACGCCATGGAGGCGTGATTGAAGGCGTTCACGCGCAGGCGCGGGTCGTGCGCGCTGGCGATGAAGGCGTAGCAGGAGCCGAGGCTGGTGCCGAGGATGCCGAACTGCTCGTAGCCCTGCTGCTCCAGCCAGTCGAGACAGCAGCGGACGTCGATGACGGCCTGGCGTCCGGCTGCCAGCGTGCGGCCGATGTTCGCGCTCACCGCGTAATCGGAGCGCTCGATTTCCGCGGGGCGGCGGATATCGTGAAAGGGCTTGCTGAGGCGCAGCGCCGAAATGCCGAAGCGGTTGAAGAGCGAGCACAGCACGTTGTGACTGAAGGCGTCGGCATTCCACTGCGGCATGACGATCATGGCCTGCCGCGGCTTGTCGCGCATCTTTTCTTCCGAGGCTGGAAACCAGCGGGCGTTCACCTGGTCGTTTTCGGGATACGGCGTGCGCACGGGCGAGGTGAAGCGGAGGAATTGCGCCGGAGTTAGCTTGCCTTCGCGAGCGAGGCGCTTCAGGTTGGCGTCCCGCTCGAGGGTCTCCGGGCGCACATTGGTGGGAAACAACTGCGGGGCGCGCTGTTCCAGGCGGAAATCCGTGGGACGCTGATAGCCGTAAAACGCATCGCTGTCGCGGACGATAACCTGATTCAGCGCGACCATGACGGACTCGGCAGCGGCCGGGTCGCGCTTCGCGCGTTCCACTTCTTCGCGCAGACCGGCAGCGGCGGCAAAATCCTCGAGCCAGTCGAAGCCCCATTCCAGCGGGCGCACCACGCGATTCTCATCGCGCGTGGTGAGCGCTGTTTCCCACGAGACCATCCATTTGCGATAGAGATTGTTCAGCATCGCCTGGAGCTATTCCACCATGACGCGGGGGACGCGCGGGGCAATCGCGCAGAGGACCTCGTACGCGATGGTTCCAGTGAGGTCGGCGATGTGCTGCGCGGTGATCCGCTCGCGACCCTGTTCGCCGATGAGCACGACTTCGTCGCCGGAGGCGACGCCGGGAATGTCCGTCACGTCGATCATGGTCTGGTCCATGGAGACGCGGCCCGCGATGGGCGCACGTTGGCCGCGCACCAGCGCCCAGCCGCGATTCGACAGGAGACGGCTGAAGCCATCCGCATAGCCGACGGGCAGGAGCGCGAGCCGCGTCCGGCGAGGCGCGGTGAAGGTGGCGCCGTAGCCGGCGGTGGTTCCGGGCTCAATCCAGCGCAGGGAGGTGATGCGGGTCTTCCAGGCGAGGACGGGTTCGATCGCGGGGTTGGGCTTGCCATCCGGGGCGTAGCCGTAGAGGCTGAGGCCGGTGCGGATCATGCGTCGCGCGCCATGCCGGCGCGCCAGATCGGTGATCGCCGCGCTGGTTTGTTCCAGCACGTCGGCGGAACTGCCCGCGCTGAAGAATTGCGGCCGCAACCCGGCACGTGCGATCTGCTCGACGGCCTGCGCGAACACCTGCATCTGCTGCGCGGCGGAGGAGGGATCCTGCGGCGAGTGGAAATGCGTCATCACCGCTTCGAGGCGCAGCGGGCTGGCCTGCCCGAAATGCGCCAGCAGCGCCGGCAGTTCCTCGAGCTGCGCGCCCTGGCGCGACATGCCGGTGTCGATCTCGAGATGGACAGGCAGCTCTCCGGCGCCGGTGCTGCGGCGGCGAGCAGCCTCTTCCAGAACTTCCAGGTGATCGACGGTCCAGACGCTGGAAGTGAGTTGGTGGTCGAGGACAGGGTCGGCCTCGCCGGGCCAGACGCCGGAGAGCGCCAGAATTCGCGCACGCGGAAGAATGGCGCGGAGGGCGACGGCTTCCTCAACACACGTAACGCCGAAGAAGCCTGCACCTTCGGCGAGGAGCACGCGCGCGCACTCCGCCAGGCCGTGACCGTAGGCGTTGGCCTTGATGACGGCCATCATTTCGGCATCCGCTTCGGCAAGGCTGCGCAGCGAGCGGTAATTCTGCGCGAGTTTCCGACGCGAGATTTCCGCCCAGATCGGTCGTGTGAAGGTCATGGTTTCAAGGCCGGCCCTGACGCCCGGCAAAATGGCAGTCAGCTTTGCGGATTGGCGGCTTGCTGCGGGCTGGCGGGTTGCGTGGATTCAGCGCCTTTATGCAGGAGAGGAATGTGAAATGGCTCCTCGGCGTTGCTCTTCCTGTCCTTCGCTTTCTTCTTCTTTGCCACATCGGGTGACAGATCGACGACCGCGGTTCGCTGCGCGTTGACGCATTCCCAGCGGTCCTGCGTCTGCGCGTAGATATGCGTGAAGATGCCGCGCTCCTCGCGATCCGGGCCGTCCCCTCGCCACTTCATGTCGTAGGTGCCGCTCACCACGGCGGTATTGCCGAACATGCGCACGCTCACGACCCGCTGCTCCATGCTGAGCAGGAACTTACTCTTGTCGAACATATCCGCGATCTGCTGATTGCGGGTGGAGACATCGCCGGTGGAGGAAATGCCCACATAGACCGGCGCCAGCAGCAGTTCCATGGCGTACTGATCCTTATTGACCACGGCCACGGTCCACTTGTCTTCGAGACCCTGAAAAAGCTTGACTTCCGGCGGCAGCGGCTGGCCAGGAGCGACGGACTGGGTCTGCTGAGCCCGCGCGGTCCCGAAGCCGCCAAGCGCGCATGCCAGCAGGGCGATGGTCAGGGATTTTCTTGTCATAGGCTGTGTTGATTTCATGATAGCCGGTTGGACGGGCGCGGGCCACACCGGGGGAGCCGCGCCCTTCTTCACACAAAGGGAGAGATTTCCGCAGAATCCGCAAGCTGAGGGGTGCGCGAAGGGGCCGCCGCGGAGCTGATTTTCTCCTACACTCGTTAACAGCGCATGGCAAAGGTCGGAAATGGAAGAATGCACCCCTCAGGGGCTAAAGCCCAGTGTATTTTGCGCCGCTTGCGGCACGACTGAAGTCGTGCCCTGATACAAAACGTGAGTTTTTCCGCAACCTGTAAAGTCGTGCCCTGATACAAACCGGAATTCCACGATGGGCTGTTAGGACGATGGCTACCACTCCCGATATCGAATTTGAGCGCGGGCTGCCCGCCTCGCCGGACGCCGAGCGAACCATCCTGGGCGCGGTCCTGCTGGACAACACGGCGTGGAGCGAAGCGTCGAGCGTGATCCGCGCGGAGGATTTCGCCCTGACGGCACATCAGCGCGTGTTTGCGCGGATGGGCGAGCTGATCGACCGCGGGCGGGTGGTGGACACCGTAACGCTGAGCGAGGAGCTGGCGCGCCGCAAGGAGATTGAGTCGGTGGGCGGCGTGGCGTGGCTCGTTTCGCTCACCGAGGGGCTGCCGCGGCGGCTCTCGATCGAGGAATACGTCCGGATCGTCAAGGACAAGTCGCTGCTGCGCCAGCTGATCAACGTCTGCTCGACGGCGATTTCGCGTGCGGCCGACCAGAGCGAGGAAGCGCTGGACGTGCTGAACGCCGCCGAGACTTCGCTGCTGGAAGTGAGCGAGAAGGGCATCTCCCGCGGGTTCTCCAGCGTGCACGACATCGTGGCGGGATCGTTCGGGACCATCGATAATCTGTACCGCCAGGGACTGCATCAGGTGACGGGGCTGCGCACCTACCTGACAAAGTTCGACGAAATGACGAGCGGCTTGCAGAAGTCGGAGCTCACCATCATTGCGGCGCGTCCCTCGATGGGCAAAACCGCGCTGGCGATCAACATTGCGCAATACGCCGCGATCAAAGGCGGGAAGACAGTCGCAATTTTCTCGTTGGAAATGTCGAAGGAGTCGCTGCTGCGGCGCATGCTGGCTTCGGAAGCACATGTGAGCGCGAGGAGTATTCAGACCGGGTCTTTCTCGGGCCGGGACCGCGAAGCCCTCACGAACGGGCTGGAACGGCTTGTAGAGGCGCCAATCCACATTGACGACACGCCGGGGATCTCGCTTACGGAAATGCGGGCCAAGGCGCGGAGGCTCCGCCAGACACGGGGTTCGCTGGATCTGGTGGTGGTGGACTACCTGCAACTGATGACGCGCCAGTGCCACCGGGCCGGGTGCGCGGCGCTACGAGAACCGGACGCAGGAAGTGTCGGCCATTTCGCGCGGCCTGAAAGCGCTGGCCAAGGAGCTGGAGATCCCGGTGATTGCGCTCTCTCAGCTCTCCCGCGCCTCAGAGCAGCGCGGGCGGCGACCGGAAGCCGGTGCTCAGCGATCTGCGCGAGTCCGGCTCCATCGAGCAGGACGCCGACGTGGTGGCGTTTATCCACCGCGAAGGCTACTACAAGCGGGAGGACCCCGATCTGGAGCATAAGGCGGAGATCATCATCGCCAAGCAGCGCAACGGACCGACAGGGTCGATTGAAGTGAGCTGGGTGGCGGACTATACGCTCTTCGCGGACGCGGCGGGCGAGAGCCAGAGCGGGGAACCCTGAGGATTGCACCATGAGCGCGCGCGAAGCACCGCCCAAATCGTTCTTTGCCTATATTGCCAGGCAGTATGGGAAAAAGCTGGAAGACGTAGTCACGGACGCCCTCGCTTACCTTGTCCTGAGGCGGGGAATCAGACACGCGATTGATGGTTTCTTAGAATCTCGTTTTGATTACAGATTCAGCGCCTTGGCCGAACTCCGACCGGCCCCGCGAAAGAGGGGCGAAGGGGGAGATATTCCCGACATCGGGTTCATCGATGAGAATCAGCGTTGCCGCATCATCTTCGAGAGTAAGCTGTGGTCCGGGCTCACCCAGAAGCAACCGGTCTCCTATCTCGAGCATTGTTTGCGTTCCGAGGAGGATATGCTGCTTTTCATTGTTCCGGACTCGGGGCGGAATTACTATTGGGAGAAAATTGAGGCGAGATGCAAGGGGGAGTTGGCACTGTTAGAAGGTACCCGCCTGTTTCTTGCGAAGACGCAGGGCAGAATACAGAGGTGGGTTGCTGTTGCCTCTTGGGGCGAGCTGGTTAGCTGCCTGAGGTCTGCCGAAGAGGGCGAGATCGAGGTCCGCATGCTGCTGGACGAGATGGAAAGGTCGTGCGAGATGGCGAACAAAGAGAAAATCGAGCCGCTGTCCGCGAGCGAGACTTGCAGCACGCAAGTGGCGAAGCGCGTCGGAAACTACATGGCGCTGGCGGATCGAATAGCGGCTGAGTCAGGGCCCGACTTCGACTGCGGTGAATGGAAGAAGAAAAACAGCGGTGTGGATCGCATTGGCGCATGGTGGGGCCACTACGGCGACATCGGGGGCTACCAAGTCTGGATTGGCGTAGACACTGGATTGTGGACGGAGCTCAGCATCACTCCCGTCTGGCTCGAGTTCGACGAGCCCGCCGAGGTCGAGAGGCTCGGAAAGGTGTTCGGCCGGTGGGTCGCGGAGAAAAATTGCTTTGTGAAAGAGGATGCGCTAAGGCTGGTTTTTCCAATCGGACTCAAGTCCGGCGTCCTCGAAGACGAGATCGTCGATGACGCGATCGGACAGGTAAAGAAGATCGCCAAGCAGCTAAAGGGGATGGAACGGCGCGCGGTCTGAAGCAGTCAGACGGGGCGCGCAGGCGGTTCCGTGAGGCGCAGGACGGCGTTTGGATTGTGCGGAGCGGCTGCGCCGGGCATGAGATCGGCGGCGTTGGCCCGCAGCACGAAGAAGGCCCCCAGGAGAAACAGCACAAGGACAATGCCGCTGAGCAGCACGACCATCAAGAAGCTTGGCCCCTCGGCCGATCGCGGGGATCGCGCGGGACGCGGTGGACAAGTGGCTCACCCATATCCATTTAGATGCCCGGCATCAGGATTTCGCAGCCTGATTGAGTCGGCAATCCGGTGTGCTGCGCGCCGGCCCGGACGACGCGGCCTTCGCCTGCCAATCCGCTGATAAACTGAGGCTGTCGCTATGTTTGAGAATCTTTCTGAAAAGCTCCAGCGCGCGTTCAAGAATCTGCGCGGACAAGGCTCCATTACCGAAGAAAACATGCAGGAGGCGCTGCGCGAGATTCGCGTGGCGCTGCTGGAAGCCGACGTCAACCTGAATGTGGTGAAGGAGCTGGTCGAGCACATCCGCCAGCGAGCGCTGGGCCAGGAAGTGCTGACGTCGCTTTCGCCCACCGAGCAGGTTGTGAAGATCGTCCGCGACGAGCTGGTGACCCTGCTGGGCAAGGACACCGCGCGTTTCCAGTTCGCCTCGCGTCCGCCCACGGTCATCCTGATGGCGGGGCTGCAGGGCTCCGGCAAAACCACGACGGCGGGCAAGCTGGCGGCGTGGCTGCAGAAGGGCGGGCACCGGCCGATGCTGGTTTCGGTCGACGTCTACCGGCCGGCCGCGCGCGAGCAACTGCGCGTGGTCGCGCAGTCCATCAAGGCCAACCTCTACGAGGGCGATGCCAAAGGCGAAGCCGCGGGCACGCCGCTGGTGGAGCGCCTGGCAAAGGAAGCGCGGCGCGAGGCCGTCATCACCGGCTGCGACACGCTGATTGTGGATACCGCCGGCCGCCTGCACATCGATGCCCAACTGATGGACGAGATGGCGAAGCTGAAGGCGCTGCTTTCGCCGCAGGAGATTCTTTTTATCGCCGACGCCATGACCGGACAGGATGCGGTGCGCTCGGCGGAGTCGTTCCACAAACAGCTCAGCCTTACCGGCACGGTGCTGACGAAGATGGACGGCGATGCCCGCGGCGGCGCGGCACTGTCGATCCGCCATGTGACGGGGCAGCCGGTGAAGTTCATCGGCACAGGCGAAAAACCGGACGCTTTTGAGCCGTTCCATCCCGATCGCATCGTGAGCCGCATTCTGGGCATGGGCGACATCATGTCGCTCATCGAGAAGGCGGAAGAAAAGCTGGACAAGAACAAGTCAGAGGAGTTCGCGCGCAAGGCGCTTTCCGGCGACGGCTTCTCGCTGGAAGACTTCCGCGACCAGTTGCGGCAGATCAAGAAGCTCGGCTCGATGGAAAGCATCCTGAAGATGCTGCCGTCGGTCGGCCCGTTCGCAGGCATGCAGCAGATGGCCGGGCAGGTGGACGAGAAACAGTTCACGCGCGTCGAGGCCATCATCAACTCCATGACGCCGAAGGAACGCAACCACCACGAGATCATCTCCGGCTCGCGGCGGAAGCGCATCGCCAATGGGTCAGGCACGACGGTGCAGGAAGTGAATCAGTTGCTGCGGCAGTACGCGCAGATGCGCAAGATGTTCAAAGGCATGAGCAAAGGCGGCCTGCTGCAGCGCCGCGCCATGGGCATGCTGACCGGGATGAAGGGGCGATAGGGCCGCCCCCTGCGATTTTCCGCCTTACTCCTCGGCGGAATCCGGAACTTGCTTCGCGGAATCCGGGACTGGATCCGCATTCCAGTCCGGAGGCGGCTGGTGGAGCATGTTCTCGACAAAGAAGTCGAGGGTTTTGCGCACCGAGATGTAGGTCCACGGTCCGCGCGTGCCGTGATCGGCCTCAGGAACCACCATCAGGCTGAAGTCGCGGTTGGCGCGCTCCATGCGATCGACCACCTGGAAGGTGGAAGACGGATCCACGTTGTGGTCCTGCAGGCCGACGATCAGCAGCACCTTGCCCTTCAGGCGCCAGGCGTTGTCGACGTTGGAAGAGGCGGCGTACTGCGGGCCGATCGGCCAGCCCATCCATTGCTCGTTCCACCAGATCTTGTCCATGCGGTTGTCGTCGCAGCCGCTGTTGGAGACCGCCACCGTGTAGAACTCCGGATGGAAGAGCACCGCGCCGAGCGCGCTCTGGCCGCCCGAGGAGGTGCCGAAGATCCCGACGCCGTGGGAGATGTCGTACCAGGGATATTTAGCGGCGGCGGCTTTGTGCCACAGAATGCGGTCGGGGAAACCGGCGTCCCCGAGATTCTTCCAGGTGACATCGTGGAAGGCTCGGGAGCGGTTGGCGGTTCCCATGCCATCGATCTGGACGACGACAAATCCGAGCTGGGTGAGCGGCTCGATGCGCGCGCTGAAGGATTTGGGAACAAACGAGCCCTGCGGCCCGGCATAAATGTCTTCGACGACCGGATATTTCCTGTTGGGATCGAAGTTCGCGGGTTTGTAGATGATGCCCCAGATATCGGTGACGCCATCGCGGCCCTTGGCCTTGAAGACCGTGGGCGCCTGCCATCCGGCCGCGGTGAGCTTGCTGATGTCGGCATGCTCGAGGACGGCGAGCTGCTGATTGTCGGAGGCGCGGTAGAGCGCCATCGTCGGCGCGAGATCGATGCGGGACCAGAGATCGACGTAGTACTTGCCGTCGGGCGAGAAGACCACCTGGTGATTGGCCTCGCCGGGCGTGAGCGGAGTGAGGCCGGAACCGTCGAAGTTGATGCGGTAGAGATGGACGAAGTACGGATCCTCGCCCGGATTCATGCCGCTGGCTTCAAACCAGATCTGGCGCGTCTTGTCGTCGACGTAGCTGACGCCGCGAACGACCCAGTGGCCTCTGGTGATCTGATTTTCGAGCGCTCCGGTACGGCCGTTGTAGAGGTAAAGATGCTTCCAGCCGTCGCGCTCGGAGGCCCAGATGATTTCCTTGCCGTCGTCCACATCATGGCGATAGATGCTGCCGTTGTCATACTGGACGTCGTGCAGCGGGCTGTAATCGATGAAGGTGGAGCTGGTTTCCGTGATCAGCGCGCGTGCGTGGCCGTCGCGGTCCACTTCCATCACGCGATACGTCTGATGGCCGCGCTCGTTGTCGTCGAAGGTGAATCCGCGGCTGTCCTTCCACCAAACCGGAGGCGTGAGGAAATATGGGTTGGGAAAGAGCTCGTTGCCGATCGCGATTTCCCGCTTCGCCGCAACGTCAAAGAGAACCGGCTGCGGCAAGGCGAGCACGTCGCCCGGCTTGGGGTAGACCATCGCATAGGACTCCGGCTGCAACTGGTCACCAGGAACGGGATTGACGTAGTGGACGAGGCGACGGTAGCCGGGGCGGATGCGATCGGCGGCGAGATGGGTCGAGTCCGGCGACCAGGCCAGCGTGGAGAACGCGTAGTAATTGTCCTCCGAGCCATCGAGGCTCAGATAGAACTTCTGCGAGCCGTCTTTGGAGCGCACCCAGACGTTGTAGTTCTGGATGTACGCCAGCCACTTGCCATCCGGCGAGGCGAGCGTCTTGTCAAAGCTGTTCTCGGGGTGCGGCGTGTCGTCGTAGCCGTAGTCGGCGATGCCGTTCTCAATGCGGAAGAGCGGGCCGAGGTTTTTGCAGGTCCAGGCGTGGAGGTCGCAGCGCCAGCGCGCATCCTCCGTGGCAAACCCGATGGCCGAGTTGCCGTCGAGATATTGGAAGCGGGCGAACGGCAGCGTGAGCGCCGTATAGTGCTCGCCGCTGGCGGCGGAGAGAGCGGCCGCGAGTTTCTCCTGATCGAACGCGGGCTGCTTCGCCAGAGTTGCCGCATCGTCGATGACGAATTCATGGCCGCCCTCGACGCTCCTGCGATAGAGAAGGCGGTCGCCGTCGTGCAGCCACATGGGAGGATCGGGCTGGTCGAGAACCAGCGCGCTCCACTTCTTCTGGAGGTTGAGGGCGCGGTCGTAATCGGCCCGGGTGACCTGACCCGATGCGCTGTACAGCGATCCACCAAGAGCGAGACAGGCGAGACCCAGCAGGGTCCGAACGATCCAGGGCCGATTCATGTTCCTCCTGAGTTGGTGCGTTGTTGCTCCCGGCAGGGGCCTGCCGGGAACAATGCTGTCGATCAGAACTGTAACTGAACCCGGAACTGAATATCGCGGGAGCCGCCGGAACCCAGACCCTCGGGATTGGTCTGCGCGCCGGGAACAGCCGGGCTGTTCTGAACATTGACGTATTGCGCCGGGTTGTTGGTGCCGCCGGAGTAGCCGTCCACGACCGCCCACTGCGGATGGTTGAAGACGTTCAGCATCTCCGCCTGAATATCCAGGTGGAGATTTTCCACGATGGGAAAGTCTTTGGTTACCGCGAAGTCAGTGTTGATGATCTGGGGGCCATGGAGATAAACGAACTGGCCCAGTTGCCCGGGCGTTTCTTCAGGCGCTACCTGCCCGGTCCCGGACCCAAACACTTTCGGATTCATGAGCAGGCGCGGCGTGTACGCGTCCGGTCCCGGATAGTAGCCGACTGCCTTCTGCAGCTGCTTCACGGTGATGCCGTTGAGAACGACACCGGAATCGCTGGCGTCCGGCTGGCCGGAACCGGCGTAGTAGTTGAAGGTATTGGTGCCGCCGAGCAGCTTGAAGTTTCGGCCGGCTTGCCACGTGACAATGGGCGAGAGCTTCCAGCCGGCAGCCGCCTCCTTCACCAGGCGGTTCGAGGGGACAAAGGGCAGCGCATAAATGGTCCAGACCGTGAATTTCTGCCGTTGATCGTAGGGCGACGGCGCGCGGCTGATTTCCTTATTGCGCAGGGTGGTGAAGTTGTTGATGGCCTCATCGGAGGTGTAGTAGTCCCCAATGTACCGATTGGTGAAAGCATGACTGTAGGCATAATTCGCCATGAGCATCAGGTTGTGTCCGGTCGGGTGCTTCACCTGGACCTGGAGCCCGTTATACGACTCGCTGCCGGGATCGGACAGCAGCAGGATGGGCTCCCCGGAGGCAAACGGGTTCGCCTGGAAGATGTTGACGGGGTATGCCGTGCCGCCTGAGTAGCCAAGACTGGCGCACGGAGTGAAAGATCCGCCGCTGCCGGTGCCGACCAGATTGCAGAACCAGTTGGGATTGTCGGCAATGGTGTAAGCCAGAGCGCCCGCCTGCCCGGTGCTGATGTAGCTCGCGTTGGTTTGGTTGGTAAATCCTGAGCCTCCGGAGCCAAACGCCTGCTCCAGGATGGGGAGCGAGCCTGGGGTGCCTTCAAAGCTGCAGGTCCCCGCATTGCCGCAGTTCGGGTTATTCGCCTGCGTAGGAGGCCAGATTGGCCTGAGCGGTCTTGAATTCGTTCAGGAATCCGTTCTCGAAGATGTTTACTTCGTTCAGGTCGTAGTTCATCCACATGTGGATGGAGTGGTTGCCCACGTAATCCACCTGAACGACGGTATTGGACGGGAACTGGCGCTGCAGGCCGAAGTACCAGTTCTCGATGTACGGCGAGCGGATGTTGGGATCGACCGTCCCAAACGGCTGATAGCCGAAGGTGAAGTCCGATTCCGGCACGGGGAAACTGAAGGTTCCAGGGAAAGTATTGAGACCTGGGGTCGCTCCCAGGCTCAGCGAACCGGCGGCAAATTCTCCCGGCGGTGTGCCGGTGGTTGGGCCGGCATTGAGGTAACTGAGCTGCGTGTCGCCGGGATTCGAGTATTCTGTCGCCTGCTCGAAGGTTGTCCAGCCCTCGTCGTACCAGGTAACCGCCGCGCCGCCGCGGATCACGAGATTCGATCCTCCCGCGAGCTTGCCCAGGAAGCCGCCGGTCCAATCGGGATTCCAGTTGAATCCGAAGTTCGGCGCCGGCTCCTTCATGTCCCCGCTGTACGGTGCGGGACGCAGAGAGACCTGGGGATTCTGCACGCCGTTGAGCTGCCCAGGGTGGAAGAGCTGGGTGGAGGGCCCGAGGAGGCTGGCAAACGTCGGATTGGTGTAGGTGTTGTTGGTGTTATGGATGGCGCCGGAGAACTGCCAGCGGAAGCCATAGTTCAGCGTCAGATGCGGCGACATCTTCCAGGCATCCTGGAAATAGAAGCCGCCCACGGTCTGGGCTTCCGGCTGCTTCATCACGCCCAGCAGTTTGTACTGGTGAGTCGCTGAGTTGACATAGTTGTAGCCGTAGACGTCGTTAATGCGGCCGGTGAGCGTGGCATAGAGAGACTCCGCGTTGGAGGGATCCTGATTCATTGGCCTCGGCGAAGTTCATGTCAGGAAAATTCGCGGAGTTGAACATGCTGAGCGCTGGATCGAAGCTGTTGAGGCCGAGATAGTTTCCGGGCGGGTCGGCGTCGCCGGTGTCGTAGTCGGTGGAGTTGCGAAGGTCGCCGCCGAAGGTGAAGGTATGCTCGCCGCGAGTCCAGGATAAATTGTCATGGATGTCGCGCACTGGATTATTGCGCGGCTCGGGCAGGTAGTAATTGGGGATCCAGGGATTGAGGGCGCTTGACCCGTTCACGAAGGAAGGCGCGTCCATGATGATGTCGTTTTCCGGCGTGAAGGGATTCCAGGAGTGCCCGACGTTGAACTCTTCCTGGGTGTTCAGAAGACCGGCCGTGAGCTGGTTGACCACTTTGGGGGTAATGGTCCATTCCAGCCCGGTGGTGAACGTCTGATAGGTGGAGTTGAAACTGGAATTGGTGTAAGGGTCCCCGGGATACGCCTGATATCCAGGATACGTGCGCCACTCCATGTCATAGGCTGCGTGCCACTCGATGTTGGGCTTGATCTGGTAATCGACGCGCAGAGTGGGATAGATCTGGTCGTAGTTCCAGCGGTACTGCCATACCAGTGCGTCCTGATAGGGCAGAGTGGTGGTCAACTGCTGAAGCGCCTTGCCGTAGGTGGGGTTGATCTGCGAGAACTGCTGCTGGACGAGCGAGTTGACGGTGGAAGGGAAGCCATTGCTGGCTGCGACTGAGAGAACGTTGACGGTGTGCTGATTGCCGTCCGTTCCCGTGTAGGTGAAGTTGCCCGCTTCGGCGCTGGTGGTGAGCACCGGAGCATAGCCCGTCAGGTTTCCAGGAACATATTCCTGTTCGTAATTGCCGAAGAAGAAGAGCTTGCTTTTCCAGATGGGCCCGCCCAGGCCGCCTCCGAAGTCGCTGATGTGGAACGGGCTCTTTTTGATTCCCTGCGCGTTATTGGCGAAGGTGTTGGCGTTGAATGCGCTGTTCTGCGTTTCCCAGAAGGCATTGCCGTGGAAGGAATTGGTCCCGCGCTTGAGTTCGACGCTGACGCCGGTGGCGCCTTCGGCGCCGTTATCCGCGCTGTTGTCGTTGGTCGACACAGTGATTTCATCCACCGCGCCCAGGCGCAGCGGGGCGGCATCGAAGAAGCCGGTGGTCGCGGTCCGGTAGCGCTGGAAATTATCGTTCATGCCATCCACGGTGATGTTGATGGAGGCATTGGGCTCGGCATCGAAGGTGGTGAACCTCTGGTCGCCACCGCTCTGGGCTCCGGACACCAACTGCGCAAACGGCAGGGCGTCGCGGCCGTTCAGCGGAAGATCCTGGACGGCATCGGGCGTGATGGTCGTGGCGAGCGTGTTGGTGGTGGTTTCGAGGACCTGGGCCGCGCTGGAGACCTCCACCGTTTGCGTGGCGGCGCCTACCTTCATGGTCACGTTCAGGCTGAGCGCGCGCCCGGTCAACACCAGAACATGGGCAACCTCGGCGACGGAGAACCCTTTGGCGCTGACGCGGAGGGTATACTGCCCCGCCTGCAGGTCCGGGAAGATATAGCCTCCGGCGGAGCTGGAGGTAACGGTCTGGGTGTACCCGGTATCCGGCTTGGTGATGGTGACGGTGGCGCCGGGAATGACAGCTCCCGATGGATCGGTGATGGTTCCGGAAAGCGAGCCTGCGGTGGTTGCCTGGCTGAATGCTGCGCGCGGCGCGGCCAGAAGCAGCACCGGCAAAAGGGTAAACGCCAACTTTAGCTTGCGTGTCATCCGGTCCTCCAGAAAAAGCGTGCTTCGTGTTTGCGCTTTGCCGGCAGCCCTGACCCGACTGTGCCAGACGGTAATGGGAATCCTGGAAAGCAGTGCCGCCGCGTACACAACTCTGTAGGAGAAATTGTGTACAATATGTCAAGTGCGGGTGTCAAGCCCCCAGGCCCGTGTTTACAAAATCCAGCTGAAACGCAGGGGATGAGAGGTCCGCCGGGGAGGCAGCCGCTGGCCGGAGTTCCGCCTACCAGCTGCCGCGTTCGCCGAAGATTTCGATGACCCGGGCGAGGCGGGCGCAGCCGTTTTCCCAGTTGGCCTGGAGGGCGCGCTCCACGCGATCGGGATCGCCGGCGACGACGGCGGCGATAATTTCCTCGTGTTCGGCAACGGAGAGGTGGAGATCGTTGATGATGGAGCTGGCATACAGGCGCCAGTAGCGCTCCGCCTGCGGCTCGATGGACTTGTGCAGCGCCAGCAGGCGCGGGCCGGCGCCGGATTCGACGATGGCGCGGTGGAAGCTGCGGTCGACGTCGAAGATACCGCCCGCCCCGGAGGGCTTGGCATGCAGGATGTCGCGCAATTGCTGATTGAGGCTCTTGAGGCGGGCCGCGATCTCGGTACGGCGGCCTTTTGGCAGGATGGCGGTGCGCCTTCCCGCGAGGCCTTCCACGTGGCCGATGATGGGATACAGTTCGGCGGCATCTTCGCGAGTGAGGGGAGCCACCATCATGCGCGATTTGCGCGCGTTGGTGTGTTCAATCACGTATCCTTCGCGCTGGAGCAAATGCAGCGCGCTGCGAACCGGCGTGCGGCTCATGGAAAGATGGCGCGCCAGGTCCGCTTCCACGATCCAGGATCCGGGCGAGAGCCGTCCGTGGACGATCAGCTCGCGAACTTCATGGAAGGCTTTGCGCAGGCTGTTGCCGTGGTCGTTTTTGACTCGGCCGGAGGGTTTGCGGGGGGATGCGTGAACTGGCATGAGTTTCTTGTCCCGAGGGGCTGAAGGGATTGTACCCCCGCGGCGGGCGGCGGAGCGGAGGGATTGAGACAGTTTCCGTCGCGAAGTCGTATCCATCATTGTAGACAATCTGTATAGTAAAGTTGCGTATGTCTGTTATAGAAATCGTCGATTCGCATACGGCCGGGGAGCCGACGCGGGTGGTGATCCGCGGCGGGCCCGAACTGGGCGAGGGCTCACTGGCGGAGCGGCTGCAGCGGCTGATCGCGGAGTACGATTCGTTCCGGTCGGCCGTGGTGAACGAGCCGCGCGGGTCGGATGTGCTGGTGGGCGCGCTGCTGGTAGAGCCGGAAGACCGGAGCTGCGCCGCGGGAGTCATTTTCTTTAACAACGTCGGGTATCTGGGGATGTGCGGCCACGGCACCATCGGCGTGGTCGCTACCCTGGCGCACCTGGGGCGGATTCAGCCCGGGCAGCATCGGATTGAAACGCCGGTGGGCACGGTGAGCGCCCTGCTCCGGGCCGATGGCGAAGTCACCATCGAGAACGTGGCGAGCTATCGGCATCGCCGGGACGTGGAAGTGCAGGTGCCGGGCGTGGGTCCGGTGCATGGCGATGTCGCGTGGGGCGGGAACTGGTTTTTTCTGGTGGATTCGCCGCCGGTGGAGCTGACTCCGGCAAACTGCGACAAGCTCACCGAATATGCGTGGGCCATTCGCGGCGCGCTGAACCGGCACAACGTCACCGGAGCGGGCGGCGCGGAGATCGATCACGTGGAACTGTCGGCGCCGACGCCGGAGGCGGACAGCCGCAACTTCGTGCTGTGCCCGGGCAAAGCGTACGATCGCTCGCCCTGCGGCACCGGCACCAGCGCGAAACTGGCGTGTCTGGCTGCGGACGGCAAGCTTGCCCCCGGGCAAGTGTGGCGGCAGGAAGGCATTCTGGGCACGGCGTTTGAAGGGTCGTACCGGATGGAGAATGGCAGTCCGGACCGGATTGTGCCAAGCATTACCGGGCGAGCACACGTGACGGCACAGGGGCAGCTGATCCTGTGCCCCGACGATCCATTTCGCGACGGAATTCGCGTATGACCCGGGTGTGGGACGTGGTGGTGATCGGCGCTGGAATCGTCGGCGCCGCCTGCGCGAGAGAGTGCGCCGCGCGCGGGTTGAGCACGGCGGTGGTGGATGCCGCGGGCATTGGCGGAGGCGCAACCGCCGCGGGCATGGGGCACATTGTCGTGATGGACGATTCGCCCGCGCAGCTCGCTCTCACGCGATGGTCGCAGCAGTTGTGGCGGGATCTGTCGCCTGAGCTACCACGGGAAGTGGAATTCGAATCGCGCGGAACGCTGTGGGTGGCCACCGACGAAGAGGAGATGGGGGAAGTCCGGCGCAAGCAAGGCGTGTACGCGTCAGCGGGCATAGCAACCGAAATCCTCGACAGCCGCGCTTTGGCCGAGGCCGAGCCGCATCTGAGGCAGGGGCTCGCCGGCGCGCTGCTGGTGCCCTCGGATGCGGTGTTGTATCCGCCAGCGGCCGCGGCGCATCTGCTGCGCGACGCGATTCGGATGGGGGCAGTCCTGCTGGCTTCAGAGCGCGTGGTTGCGGCGGCCGAAGGCCGGGTGCGGCTGCGAGAACGCGAGCGAGCTCTCCGCGAAGCGCGTGGTGAATGCCTGCGGAACGGGCGCCACCGACCTTTTGCCCGAGTTACCGATCCGCAAGCGGCGGGGCCATCTGGTGATCACGGACCGGTATCCAGGATTCGTGCAACATCAGCTGGTGGAGCTTGGCTATCTCAAGAGCGCGCACTCGATCGCCGGCGACTCAACGGCATTCAATGTGCAGCCGCGGCAGACCGGCCAGTTGCTGATCGGCAGCTCGCGCGAATTTGGCGCGGAGGACACTAATATCAATCACGCGCTGCTGCGCGCGATGCTCGAGCGCGCCGAATGTTACATGCCGGGAATCAGCCGCCTGCAGGCCATTCGGGTGTGGACGGGATTTCGCGCTGCCACGCCGGACAAGCTGCCGCTCATCGGTCCCTGGCCGGGAGACACCTCGCTCTGTCTGGCCACCGGGCACGAAGGGCTGGGGATCACGACGTCTCTTGCGACGGGAAAACTGGTGGCCGCGGAGATCACGGGAGAAGCCCCGGGAATTCCGGCGGCGCCATACTTCCCTGCTCGCTACGTTGGGGAAAGCCGCGAGGCGCAGACGCTCTACGGGAAGGCGGCGCATGGCTGATCCCGCAAGCAGCATCACGCTGACGGTCGACGACATCCTGGTGCGCGTCGCTCCCGGCACCACGGTGGCCGCCGCGGCGTTGATGGCCGGAACGCAGACGCGCGTTTCCGTCACCGGTGAGCCGCGAGCGCCACTGTGCGGAATGGGCATCTGCTTCGAATGCCGCGTGACCATCGACGGAGTACCGCACCAGCGAAGCTGCCAGATCCTGTGCGCGCCGGGCATGCAGGTGACGACCACCGGAGAGTTGCGATGAGCCACGCATTCGCCATTCTGGTGGTGGGCGCGGGGCCAGCCGGCATTGCGGCGGCCGTGACTGCGGCCGAGTGCGGAGCGCGCGTGGGCGTGGTGGATGACAATCCCTCGCCGGGCGGGCAGATCTGGCGCAGCGGTGCGCATCTTCCGCCAGCGGCGCGGCGATGGAAGGCGCGGTTCGAGGCGGCCGGTGTGACGCGGCTCCAGGGCTGGCGCATTGTCGACTGTCCGAAGCCTGGAGTGGTGCGCGCTCAACGCAACGGCGCGGACATTTCCGGGGATTCGGCAGCCGAGGACGGAGCCGAGCTGCGCTACGGCCAGTTGATTCTCGCTACCGGCGCGCGCGAGCGCTTCCTTCCCTTTCCTGGCTGGACCTTGCCGAACGTGATGGGCGCGGGCGGCCTGGACGCGATGGTGCGCGGCGGGCTGCCGATTGCGGGCAAACGCGTGGTGGTGGCCGGAACGGGTCCTCTGCTGCTCGCCGTGGCCGCGCATCTGGCGGAGCGCGGAGCGACAATCGTCGCGATCTGCGAGCAGGCATCCTCAACACAGATGGCGCCGCTGATGCTGCAGATTCTGCGGCAGCCCGGCAAAGTGTGGCAGGGCGCGAGCTATCGTTGGGCGACCAGGAAGAGCCGCTATCTGACGCGCTGCTGGCCAGTGGCCGCATTGGGAGATCAGCGGTTGCGATCGGTCATTCTGCAACGCGATGGAAAGCAGTGGTGCGTGGAGTGCGATTATCTCGCCTGCGGATTCCATCTGGCGCCGAATACTGAGCTGGCGGCTCTGCTGGGTTGCACGCTGGACAACGGCTTTGTGGCCACGGACGAGCTGATGCAGACGTCCGTTCCCGGCGTCTGGTGCGCGGGAGAGCCCACCGGCATCGGCGGCGTGGACCTGTCGCTGCTCGAAGGACAGATTGCCGGCCTGGCCGCAGCGGGCAAAACCGACGATGCGCGCTCGCTGGCCGAGCGGCGTCGCGGCGCACTCGGATTTGTCCGCGCGCTGGAGCGCGCGTGCCGGCTGGATGCGCACTTGCGCGAGCTGGCGCGGGACGAAACCCTTGTCTGCCGCTGCGAAGACGTACCGCTGAGCGCTCTGCGCGGACATGCCGGCTGGCGCGATGCCAAACTGCACACGCGCTGCGGCATGGGCCCCTGCCAGGGACGCATCTGCGGCGGAGCAACGGACTTTCTTTTTGGCTGGCGTGCCGACTCGGTGCGGCCGCCCATTTTTCCCGCGCTGGTTTCCAGCTTTCTGGCGCCGGATGGAACGCTCGATTCAACGACTCGCAAGGAGGCTGTATGAAGTGGGATGGCGTAATGCCTGCAATCACAACCTGGTTTGATGGCGACCTGCGCGTGGACGACGCGCAAATGGCGCACCACGTGGAATGGCTGCTGGCCAACGGATGCACCGGGGTCATCGCCCTGGGCTCGCTGGGCGAGGCGGCTACGCTGACCCTGGCCGAGAAGGAGGCGCTGCTGCGCAATGTGGTGAAAGCGGCGAAGCAGGCGCCGGCGGTCGCAGCCATCTCCGCGCTTTCCACCGACGAGGCCGTTACGCTCGCGAAGAAGGCCGAACAGGCCGGCTGCTCCGGGCTGATGGTTCTGCCGCCGTATGTGTATCGCGGCGACTGGCGCGAGATGAAGGCGCATGTGAGTGCGATCTTCGAAGCCACGAAGCTTCCCTGCATGCTCTACAACAATCCGGTGTCGTACGGGACCGACTTCCTGCCGGAACAGATTGCGGAGCTCGCGAAGGAGCATAAAAACCTGGAGGCGGTGAAGGAGTCGAGCACCGACGTGCGCCGCGTGACGGCGATCCGCGCGCTGACCGGAGACCGGCTGAAGATTTTTGTCGGCGTGGACGATGCCATTGTGGAGGGCATCGCCGCCGGCGCCGTGGGGTGGGTCGCGGGCCTGGTGAACGCGTTCCCCGCGGAGTCCGTCGCGCTGTTCAACGCGGCACGCGAAAACCGGTGCGACGAGGCGTTCGCGATCTACCGCTGGTTCCTGCCGCTGCTCCGGATGGACACCGTTCCCAAGTTCATCCAGCTGATCAAACAGGTGCAGCAGGAAACCGGCACGGGCAATGCGCGCGTGCGGCCGCCGCGACTGGAAGTGACCGGCGCGGAACTCGAAGAGGTGCGCTCGGCCGTGAAGCAGGCGCTGGCGCATCGGCCGAAAACGCAGAGCACTCCGTTTCCCCGGTGATACGAATGACAAAACTCGCAAAGAACGTGCTGGCTCTGGCCGCGGGGGCTGCGCTGTGCGCCGCCGCGGCTGCGCAAAATCCCTCGACAGACGCATCGGCGTGGAAGGCCGGGCAGGTGATCGTGAATCCAGCCGTCCGTCACGACCGCTCAGCGCCGCTGATGGCGCTGTACGGGAAATACAAGCTCCCGCCTCCGCCGCATTTCCCCCACCATCCGCCGGCACATGCGACCACACAGCCGCCGCCAACGCCGCCGGCAACGATTACCGCTGCGGGCGCCGCGGTGGAGCAGGTGACGCAAGGAACGCGCCCGGAGGCGATGCAGGTGGCGAGCTTCGATGGCCTGGGCGACGGCTTTCAGGGTCCACAAGGCAAGGAGCTGGCGCGCAATCCATCCGATAACAGCCTGGCGGTCGGACCCGACGACATCATCCAGATCGTGAACTCGCGCATGGCGATCTTCACGAAGAAGGGCAAGCAGTACCAGGATACGGGGCGGGTTCTTTTCGGTCCGGCGATCACGAACGTGCTGTTTGCGGGCTTCGGCGGACCCTGCGAAGCGCTCATCAGCGGCGATGCAGTGGCGCGCTACGACCAACTGGCGAAGCGGTGGCTGATCGTGCTGCCCATCTTCCGCAAGGCGGAGGACCAGCCCAACTCGGTGTACGCGATGTGCTACGCCGTCAGCACCGGACCGGATCCGATGGGTTCTTATTACCGCTATCAGTTCAACCGGCCGCTCTTCCCGGACTATCCGCGACCGGCGATCTGGTCCGATGGCTACTACCTGCCGACCAGCACGGGCGATACCGTGATCCAGAAACAATTGTGCGCCGCCGACCGCAACAGGATGCTGCGGGGTGCAATGGCGGACGAGCAGTGCGAGATTATCGACGGCGTGAATTTTCTGAATGCCGCCGACATTGACGGGCTGCGGCTGCCGCCAGCGAATACGCCGGAGGTCGTGATGGCCGCCGGAGGCACGCAACTGCACGGCCTTCTCGAGGACGATGCCATCTACGCCTGGCGCTACCACGTGGACTGGGCGAATCCAGCGAACACGTCCTTGACCGGACCCGAAAAGATCGCCGTCGCGCCGTATCACTACGCCTGCACCGGCCAGCTGAGCCGCTGCGTGCCGCAGCCGGGTACCGATGTCCGGCTGGACTCGCAGGGAGACAAGCTGATGCAGCGGCTCGTGTACCGGAACTTCGGGAGCTACCAGGCGATGGTGGTCACGCACTCCATCGACACGCGCGCCGGAGGCGGCGTGCGGTGGTATGAATTCCGGCTGAATAGCGACGGCACGCCGCAACTGTACCAGCAGGGAACCTACGCGCCGGACGGCGGCTATCGCTGGATGGGCAGCATCGGCATGGATCGCCGCGGCGACATTGGCGTGGGCTACTCGTTTGGCGATGCGGACAGCTATCCCGGCCAGCGGTTTGCGGCACGGCTGGCCAACGATCCCAAAGGCCAGATGACGGTGCACGAGTCGGTGCTGGCGCAGGGCGAAGCCGCACAGACCGACACGCTGCGCTGGGAGGACTACACGACGCTCGACATCGATCCGAGCGACGACTGCACCTTCTGGTACGTGGGCGACTACCTGAAGAAAGGCGCGTCCAACTACTCGACACGCATTGGCGGATACCGTCTGCCGGGCTGCACGGCGCGGCGCAAGGTCCTCGGAATCTTTTAGGGCAGAGGTCCTCGAAAAGAAAAGGCCGGGGCGTTTACCCCCGGCCTGCTTTTTGCCCAATGGTTCCGGCTGGTTTCGCTCTACTGCGAGCTGCCCGCATCGCTGATGGGCGCGATGTTGTGCGACGCCAGCGTGCGATTGAACGCAGGAACCTGTTGCGTCATCAGCGTGTGGTAATCGCCCTCGGCTTTGGCCAGCTTCTGTTCGAGGTCGTTGGTCAGTTGCAATTCCACGTCGGTCGGCGCGTAGTCTGTGCCGCCGGCCACGTCGCCGGCGCCGGGACCGATCTCTGCCGAAAGCCACATCAGGTTGTAGTAAATCTTCCAGGCGGAGATGTACGTCTTGTCGTCACTCGCGGCCAGCGGCTTCGACATCAGCTCGTACTCCACGTCCTGCATTTGCTGGTCGGCCTTGTGCGCGGCCTCGGCCAGCGGCGCTTCCTTCTTCTCGCTGTCCAGCATGTTCTCCACGACGGCGAGCTGCTTCCGCATCCATTCGATGTGGTTCACCATATCGGAGGTCTTGTCGATGTCGGCGGCGATGCGCAGCTGGAGCTTCACAGAAGCTTCGATATCGGCAGGCGATCCGGGACTGCTGGGATCCGCGAGGATGGTGACGGGCTGCGTGTACGTCTGCCCGTCGATGGTGAGCTTTGCCGTGTAGTTCCCCGGCACAGCCATCGGCGTGGGCATGCCATACATGCCCCAGTGCGTGATGGGGCGCTCATCTTTCTCGTAGAAGCGGTCGGAATAGAAGATGTGCGGATCTTCCGGCGGAAGCGTGCGGAGAAGGATCTCGTGCGGAGCATCGTAGTGCAGGTCCCAGCCGATGCGGTTCAGGCCGGGCTTCCCCTGCGCGGTGAGCTTGCGAACCAGATTGCCCTTTGCGTCCAGAATCTGTACTTCCACCGGCTTTTTCGGCGCGGCCTTCAGCGTGTAGTTGAGGAAGACAAACGCAAAGCGCCGGAAGCGATACGCGGGGCGCGGCTGGAAGAACCGCACATCAGCCGTGCTGGCCTGGAGGGCTTCCTGCTCGAGCGGCGTGATGTCGTCGAGGATGTAAATGCCTCGGCCATAGGTGGAGACCACCAGATCGTGGAAGCGCTTCTGCACGATCGTCCAGGAGACAGGCGCAGGCGGCAGGCCGGTGTTGAAGTGCGTCCAGCTTTGGCCGTCATTCAGCGAATAGTAGAGGGCGTTGCCGGTTCCGGCGAAGAGCAGCCCTTTCGCGTTCGGGTCCTCCGAAACGTTCAGAACATAGGCCAGGGGACCCTTCGGCAGACCATCGGAAATCTTCGTCCAGGTCTTGCCGAAGTCGGTGGTCTTGTAGATGTAAGGATCGCGATCGTTGACAAGGTGGAGATCGACCGAGAGATAGGCTGTACCGGCATCGAAGAAGGACGGCTGAATGCTGGTGACCACGCCAAATTTGGGCAGGTCCGGAATGTTCGCGGTGACGTCGTTCCATTTCTGGCCGCCATCGCGCGTGTACCAGACTTTGCCATCGTCGGTGCCGGCCCAGATGAGCCCCTGCTTCACAGTGGAGGGAGCGATGGCGAAGACCACCTCGTCATAGAACTGCCCGAGGTTGTCGGCGATGAGGCCGCCGGAAGAAACAAGCTTCGTCGGATCCTGGGTGGAGAGGTCGGGGCTGATGACCGACCAGCTCTGCCCGCCATTGCTCGTCTTGAAGATGACCTGGCAGCCGTAATAGACGGTGTTGTGATCGAAGGGATCGATGGCCAGCGGCGGCGTCCAGTGGCAGCGATATTTGGTTTCGTTGGGCGCGGAATCGAGGGTGTGCAGCCAGGGACCGACCGAGCGCGCCTGGTCCGTCTTTGCATCCCAGCGAGTTACCTCGTCGGCGTAGCAGGAAGCCCAGACGATGTTGGGATCGGTGGGATCGGGCAGCGTGAAGCCCGATTCGCAGCCACCCATGCCCAGCTTCCAGCCATTGCCGCCAGCGAAGTCGAAGCTGGGTATGCTGGGGCCGCGCATGGTGGTCGCGTCCTGCATGTTGGTGTACACGTCGTACGGGATCTGGTCGTCGACCGCAACGTGATACATCTGGCCGATGGGCAGAAACGCGCGATGGAATCCGCGCCCGCCGGTCGTGGTGATGTTCACCCCGCCATCATCGGAGATGGCGAAGCGCTTAGCGTCCGTGGGGTCGACCCAAATATCGTGATTGTCGCCGCCCCAATACGTGGCCTGAAACGTGCGGCCTCCGTCGATCGAAACCAGGAAGCTGCTGTTGGAGACGTACACCTTGTTTTCGTCGTCGGGAGAGACGGCGATGCGGACGTAGTAGCCGGCGCGGCCGATCAGGGTGCGGTCCCAGCTCATCACGCGCCAGTCTTCGCCGCCATCGTCGGAGCGCCACAGCGAGCCCTGATCGTTCGTTTCAATCAATGCGTAGACGCGGTTCGAATCGCTCGGCGCCACGGCCACATCAATTTTGCCCACCGGCGAATGGGGCAGCCCATGACCCTCGATGCGGGCCCACGTCGTCCCTCCGTCGTGGGAGACGAAGACTCCGCTGCCGGGGCCGCCGCTGATCTCCGCCCACGGATGCATGGAGACCTGCCACATGCCGGCGAAGAGATTGCGGGAATTGTTCGGGTCCATCGTGAGGCCGGAGCAGCCGGTGTGCTCGTCGACGAAGAGAACCTGCTGCCAGGTCTTGCCGCCGTCGTCGCTGCGGTAGACGCCGCGCTCCTTCTGCGGGCCGCCCAGGCGCCCGAGCGCGCAGGCGAAGACGCGATTCGGATCGTGCGGATCGATCACGATCCTGCCGATGCGGCCAGTTTCGTCCAGGCCCATGTGCTGCCAGGTCTTGCCGGCATCCTCGGACTTGTAAATGCCGTCGCCGGTGACATCGCTGACGCGGATGGCCCAGGCCTCGCCGGTGCCCACCCAAACGGTGTTGGGATCGGAGGGCGCCACGGCGATGGCGCCGATGGCCGCTACCGGCTCATGGTCGAAAATCGGCCGCCAGTCCTCGCCGCCGTCGATGGACTTCCATACGCCGCCGGATGCGGCTCCCGCGTACCAGGTGCTGGGGTCGCCGGGAACGCCCGCGACGGCCGCAACGCGATTGCCGCGCATGGGACCGACAAAACGGAAGGTGAAGGCGTTCGGGAATCCCCCGCCGAACCCGCGGCGCTGCGCGAACGAGGGCAGGCAGACGACGGTGAAGCAAAGCGCGAAAAGAGCAAACTTCCGGAAGGCGGCAAGTTTCAGTGACATTCGAAATAGCTCCATGAAAGGGGTGATTCGGAGACGGGAAAAAATTGTACACCAAATGCGATGCAATCTTCTCGCAGGCCGGAAGGCGCCCTCACCGATTCTGGATGGCCGATTCAGCCCGAGCGCCGGCCAGCGGCAGCCACAGCGTAAAGCGAGACCCCTGACCGGGGCTGCTCGCCAGCGTGATGCCGCCGCCATGCGCCTCCAGAATGGCTTTCGCGATGGCCAGACCCATTCCGCTTCCCCGGATCGAGGTGCGATGCTGCCGGCCGCGGTAGAACTTGTCGAAGACGAAGAGCTGCTCCGCAGGATCGATGCCGGGCCCCCGATCGGCGACCGAGAGCAGCAGGTGATCGCCCTCGCACTCGGCCTTCAGCACCACGGGCGATTCCGGCGGAGAATAGCGGACGGCATTTTCCAGCACGTGCCGCAGGGCTCGGCCCACCAGCTCGCGATCCATGAGCACGCGGGGCAGGTCGTCGCCGCTCTCAAGTTCCACGCGCCGTCCGCGGAGCAGCGGCCGCAATTCCTCGAGGGTTGTTTCGATCAGCTCGCGCACGCTCTGCAACTGGCGATGAACCTTGACCGCATCCGCATCCAGCTCCGCCATCTCGACCGCCTGACCGATCAGCCGATCGAGCCGCGCGCTCTCCTCATCCAAAACGGCCAGCAACTCCTTCTGCTCGCGCTCAGGCAAATCGGGCGCGGTCGCCAGCGTGGTCACGGCGGCGCGGATGGATGTGAGCGGCGTGCGCAGATCGTGCGTCACGGAATCGAGCAGCGTGCTGCGCAGGCGCTCGCTTTCGCGCGAGGCTTCCAGCCGGCTGCTGCGCTCCAGCGCCGCGGCGCGCTCCAGCGCGATGGCCACCAGGCTGCCGATGGCCTCGTAAATCTGCGGAGAATAATCGCCATCCGTCACCGCCAGCACGCCGGGCGAGCGCATGCCGAGCGAAAGCGGGATGATCCGGCATCCCTGGCGCACCACGGTGGCGGACTCGCCCTGGCCGGCCGTCAGCTTCAGCTCCGCCGCGGCAATCAGCTCGTTGCCCGGATCGGAGGAATACACCGCATCGTCTTCGCGGACATACAGGGCCACGGCGCGGAATCCAAACGCAGCCGCAGCCGCCGACGGCGTGGCGCGCGCCAGCCGCCGCGGATCATCCTGCAGCAGCAGTTGCTGGCTGAACTCATACAACCGCTCGACTTCGCGGCGCCGCTCCTCCGCGGCTTCCGCGTGCCGATGCTCCTGGTTCGAGAGATGGCTGACCAGCCCGCTGCAGGCGAGGAACGCCGTGAGCGCCACCCAGTTGCGCGGGTCTTCGATGGTCAGCCGCCCGATGGGTGGCAAAAAGAAGAAGTTGTAGAGCAGGGTGCAGAGCACCGACAGGTAGACCGAGTACTGCAGCCGCCAGCGCGACGCCGTGACCATCACCAGCATCAGGAAGCTGAGCGCGACGGTCGTCTCGTTGACGCGGAGGATGCTGCGAAAGACGCCTACCAGCAGAAAGGCAGCGGCGGTCAGGATCGCATATCGCAACAACTTCTTTACGGGCTGGAGCGTATCCTTCTGCATGACAGGCGATCATAACGCCGAAGCCAGGCTATGGCTGAACGCATTTTGGTAGTCGACGACGAGATTCAGATCACGCGCGTGCTGCGCGCATCGCTGGCGGCGCAGCGCTATGACGTGCGCACCGCGAACGATCCGGAAGAGGCGCTGCGCGTGTTCGAGGAGTGGCAGCCCGATCTGCTGGTGACGGACCTGATGATGCCTGGCATGACGGGCGTGGAACTGTGCCGCGCCGTGCGCCGGCACAGCCGCACGCCGATTCTGGTTCTCTCCGTGCGCAATCAGGAGCACACCAAAGTAGAGGCGCTGGACGCCGGCGCCGACGATTACGTCACCAAGCCCTTCGGCATTCAGGAGCTGCTGGCCCGTGTGCGCGCCCAGCTGCGCCGCGCGCCGGAGCGGAATGCCCAGGAAAAGATCGAGAGCGGCGACTTCGTCATCGATCCCGAGGGCCATTCCGTCACGCTGTGCGGCCGGCCCGTACACCTCACGCCGCGCGAGTTCGATCTCCTGCTCTTTTTCGCGCGCAACGCCGGCAAGGTGCTCACGCATCGGGCGCTGCTCACCTCGGTGTGGGGAGCGCAGTCGGCCCAGCAGCCGGAGTACCTGCGCGTCTTCGTGGGCCAGTTGCGCAAAAAACTCCAGAGCGACAGCCGCCGGGAATACATCCAGACGGAACCCTGGATCGGCTATCGCTTTCTGCCCGAAGGCGCTCCGGAATCCTCCGCCGAGTAACGTCCACTTACGAATTCCTCACATCTCCCTTCGCATTCCATTGCGGTCCGCTTCGTAATCTCCGTAATTGCCTGACAGAACGGCCGAGTTATCGGCCGGGGGCAAGGAACGGAGAGTTATGAGGCCCAGACATTTATTGGAAATTGCGGGCGCCGCGCTGGTCTTCGCGGCTGCCGCGGCAGCCCAGACGCAGAGCGCTCCCGCGGCCCCGGCATCCGCGCCGGTGTGGAGCCTCGGTTCCATCGACTTCTCCGGCTTCGTAGACGGCTATTACAGCTACAACGCCAACCGGCCCAGCAACGCCGCCAACGGCCAGACGAACGACCTTTACAACTTCAACGACAAGACCGATCAGCTCAACCTGAGTGCGCTGGACCTGACCCTGAACCACACTCCCGATCCCGTCGGCTTCCATGCCGACCTGATCGCCGGGCGCACCAACACCCTCATCCATGCCGCCAGCGAGAAGGGCACGGCCAATTACCTCGAGCAGGCCTACATCAGTTACACGCCCGCTAAGACGCACGGCTCGGAATTCGATTTCGGGCAATTCGTCAGCTCCGCCGGCGCCGAAGTGATTCCGGCCATGAGCAACTGGAATTACTCGCGCGCGCTGCTGTTTGTCTGGGCGGTTCCGTACTATCACTTTGGACTGCGAACCTCCACGCCCTTCACCAAAACGTGGACGGCCGGCCTGCAGGTGGTCAACGGCTGGAACGATGTCGTGGCCAACAATGGCGGCGTCACCATCGGCCTGACCAGCGCGCTGACCAAACCGAAATATACGTGGGATCTGAACTTCTACACGGGTCCGCAGAACGTCGATACAGAGAAGGGCTATCGCAACCTGATCGACACGACGCTGCTGCTGACGCCTGATGCAAAATTCAACGCGTATATCAATTACGACTACGGACAGAACCACTCGCCGGCGTCCGGCAGCGGGAGCACCGCCATTCCCGCCTCGTCGGCGCACTGGTCAGGAGTCGCCTTCGCCGCGCATGAGCAGCTCTCCGGCAAAGTGGCCCTGACCGGCCGCTACGAACACTTCGACGATAATTCAGGGTTCAGCACGGGCACGGCGCAGAATGTGCAGGAGGTCACCGGGACGTTCGAATACAAGTGGCTCCAGGGTTTGCTGACGCGCGTGGAATACCGGCACGACTGGTCGGACGTTCCGTTCTTTCACAAGGGCAATACGGAGCAGGTGGACGCTCAGTCGACAGTCACCGTCTCGTTCATTGCCTTTTTCGGTCCGAAACGCTGATGAAACAGGCCGAACAGTCCATCTTTACGAATTTCTTATGCCTCCGTTATGCCGCTCCTGGCGGCTTCTGGCTTGAATGAAAGGCAGGTTGGGACATCGATGACAGACATTCTCATGCTGGCTTTCACCATCGTCTTCTTCGCGGTTGCGCTGCTGTACGTGGCCGCCTGCGAAAAGCTGAGGTAACCCTATGCACATCGTCACTTTCGCCATTCTGGCCATTACCACGGGCTTGTTCGCGTATCTGATCGTGGCCCTGCTGTATCCGGAGAAATTCTGATGACCGCCAACGGCTGGTTCCAGTTTCTCGTTTATTTCCTGGTGCTGCTGGTTTGCATGCGGCCGCTGGGGATCTACATGGCCGGCGTCTTCAACGGCAAGTACCGCTTCCTGGGCTGGCTGGAGAAGCCGATCTATCGCATTTCCGGCGTTCGCGAAGATCAGGAGACGACGTGGCGCGGATACGCCGCCGCCATGCTGCTGTTCAGCTTTGCCTCGCTGGTGCTGACGTACCTGATCGAGCGTTTGCAGCATGTGCTCCCGTGGAATCCGCAGCACCTGCCAGGCGTGGAGCAGTTCCTCTCCTGGAATACGGCTGCCTCGTTCACGACGAATACGAACTGGCAGGCGTACACGCCCGAGACCACCATGAGCTACTTCACGCAAATGGCGGGCCTGGCGTATCACAACTTCTTCAGCGCCGCAGTGGGCATCGCGGTGGCGATTGCTCTGGTGCGCGGCATCGCGCGCCGCGAATCGAAGACCATCGGGAACTTCTGGGTGGACACGACCCGCGCCTGCCTCTACGTGCTGATTCCCATCTGCATGGTGTACGCGCTGTTTCTGGTCGGCCAGGGAAGCATTCAGAACCTGCACCCGTACACCGTCGCGCATACCGTGCAGGGCCAAACACAGACCATCGCGCAGGGACCCGTGGCGTCGCAGGAAGCCATCAAGATGCTGGGCACGAACGGCGGCGGCTTCTTCAATGCCAACAGCGCCCATCCCTTTGAGAACCCGACGCCGCTGAGCAATTTCGTTGAGATGTTCTCCATCTTCTTCATCGGAGCGGCACTGACGGTTACGCTGGGCCGCATGACCGGCTCACCAAGCCACGGCTGGGCCGTCTTCGCCTGCATGTCCATCCTGTTTGCGGCGGGATTCACCGTCGCCTACTGGGCGGAGTCACACCCCAACCCGGTGCTCCACGGCGTGACCCAGCACGCGAGCTGGCTGCAGTCCGGCGGCAACATGGAGGGCAAGGAAACGCGCTTCGGCGTCGCCGACTCCGCGCTTTTCGCCACGATCACGACGGACGCCAGCTGCGGCGCCATCAACTCCTGGCATGAGTCCTTCATGCCGCTCGGCGGCATGATCCCGCTGCTCAACATCGAGCTGGGCGAGATCATCTTCGGCGGCGTCGGCTCCGGCCTCTACGGCATGATCATCTTCGTCGTGTTGTCCGTCTTCATCGCCGGGCTCATGGTCGGACGAACGCCGGAATATCTGGGCAAGAAGATCGAAGGCTATGACGTGAAGATGGCGATGCTGTACGTGCTCATCTTCCCGCTGCTCATTCTCGTGCTGACCGCGATTTCCGTGCTGTATCCCATGGGTCTGAACAGCCTTGCGAACCACGGTCCGCACGGGCTGACGGAGATCCTCTATGCCTTTTCCTCGGCAGCCGGCAACAACGGCTCCGCCTTCGCCGGTCTGAACGCCAACACCCACTGGTACAACGTCTCGCTGGGCTTCACCATGCTCAGCGGCCGCTTCCTCATGATGATTCCCATGCTCGCGCTGGCCGGCAATCTGGCCCGCAAAAAGAGCATTCCGCCTTCGCCGGGAACGTTCCCGGTGAATACGGCGCTGTTCACCGTGCTGCTCACCGGCGTCATCCTCATCGTCGGCGCGCTCACATTCTTCCCCGCGCTCAGCCTGGGGCCCATTCTGGAACACCTGCTGCTGCAGCATGGAACCCTCTTTTCTTAAGGCGAGGAGAAAGCAATCATGGCGCAAAAGCTTAGTCTCTGGGATCCCGAAATCCTCGGTCAGGCGGTAGTCGACTCCTTCCGCAAGCTCGATCCACGCCTGATGATGAAGAACCCCGTCATGTTCGTGGTGGAAGTGGGCAGCGTCGTTACCTCCGCGCTGCTCATCGAGGACGTGCTGCACCATCTCCCCTGGGGCTTCAATCTCCAGATCACGCTGTGGCTGTGGTTCACGGTGCTGTTCGCGAACTTTGCCGAGGCGATCGCCGAGGGCCGCGGCAAGGCGCAGGCCGACACGCTGCGCAAGGCCAAAGGCGAGACCATTGCTTATCGATATTGCGGCGACGGATCCATGGAGACCGTCTCCAGTTCGCAATTGCGCGCCGGCGATGTGATCAAAACGGACGCAGGGCAGTTCATCGCCGGCGACGGCGAGGTGATCGAGGGCGTGGCCTCGGTCGATGAGTCGGCGATCACCGGCGAATCCGCGCCCGTCATTCGCGAAGCCGGCGGCGACCGCTCGGCCGTGACCGGCGGCACGCGCGTGCTTTCTGACTGGATCAAGATCCGCATCACGTCGAACCCCGGCGAAACGTTTCTGGACCGCATGATCGCGCTGGTGGAAGGCGCGGAGCGGCAGAAGACGCCGAACGAGATCGCGCTGAGCATCCTGCTGGCCGGGCTTACGGTGATTTTTCTGCTCGCGGTCGCCACCCTGCAGCCCTTCGCCATCTACTCCCACGCGCCGCAGACCATCTTCGTCCTGGTGTCGCTGCTGGTGTGTCTCATCCCCACCACCATCGGCGCGCTGCTTTCGGCCATCGGCATTGCCGGCATGGATCGCCTGGTGCAGTACAACGTGCTGGCCATGTCCGGCCGCGCGGTGGAAGCTGCCGGCGACGTGAACACGCTGCTGCTCGACAAGACCGGCACCATCACCCTCGGCAATCGCCAGGCCACAGAGTTCTTCCCCGCGCCGCACGTCAGCCCGGAGCGGCTGGCCGACATGGCGCAGCTCGCCTCGTTCTCCGATGAAACGCCGGAGGGCCGCTCGATCGTGGTGCTCGCCAAGGAAAAATACAATCTGCGCGGCCGCGACGTGAGCGGCATGCGCGCAGAGTTCGTTCCCTTCTCCGCGCAGACCCGCATGTCCGGCGTGGATCTGCCTGGATCGAGAATCCGCAAAGGCTCGGCGGACGCCATCGCGCGTTTTCTGGAATCGCAGGGCTCCAGCATGCCGCGCGAGGTCACTGATCGCGTGGAAGAGATTGCCCGCATGGGCGGCACGCCGCTGGTGGTCGCGGAAAATGCCACTGCTCTGGGCGTCGTATATCTGAAAGACATCGTCAAAGGCGGCCTGCGCGACCGTCTGGCGCGCCTGCGCGCGATGGGCATCCGCAGCATCATGATCACCGGCGACAATCCTCTGACCGCCGCGGTGATTGCGCGCGAAGCCGGCGTGGACGATTTCCTGGCCGAGGCCAAGCCCAAAGACAAGATGGACCTGATCAAGCGCGAGCAGGGAAAAGGCAAGCTGGTGGCGATGACCGGCGACGGCACCAACGACGCACCGGCGCTGGCGCAGGCCGACGTGGGCGTGGCCATGAACACCGGCACGCAGGCGGCGAAGGAAGCCGGCAACATGGTGGATCTCGATTCCAATCCCACCAAGCTGATCGAGATCGTGGAAATCGGCAAGCAGCTTCTGATGACGCGCGGAGCGCTCACCACCTTTTCCATCGCCAACGACGTGGCCAAGTATTTCGCCATCATCCCGGCCATGTTCGCGGGCGTGTTTCCGGTGCTGAATGCGCTGAACATCATGCATCTGGCCACGCCCCACTCCGCCATTCTTTCGGCGGTCATCTTCAACGCGCTGATCATCATCGCGCTCATCCCGCTGGCGCTGAGAGGCGTGAAATATGTGCCGATGTCAGCGCAGTCTCTGCTGCGGCGCAACCTGTTTATCTACGGCATCGGCGGCATCATCGTGCCGTTTATTGGAATCAAGCTGATCGATGTGATTTTGAACGGCCTGCACCTGGTGTAAGGCGGACGGAGGCTCCCTCATGGCAACCATGACTTATCGCGACGAAGACATTCACAGCCAGACCCGCGTACCAGGCGACCGCCCGCTGCGCAGCGTGCTCCTCGTTGCCGTCCGCTACACGCTGATCACAACGGTGCTGCTCGGCATCGTCTATCCGCTGGTCATCACCGGCATCGCACATTTCACCATGCCGTACAAGGCGGACGGCCAGCTAATCGTGCGCAACGGGCAGGTGGTCGGCTCGGCGATCATCGGGCAAAGCTTCACCGGCCCTCGCTATTTCAATTCGCGGCCTTCCGCGGCCGGCAACGGGTATGACGCGACCAGCTCCGGCGGCTCCAATCTGGGCCCTGCCAGCCAGGCGCTGGTCAGCCGGGTCGATGCCTCCGTCGCCCAGTGGCATAAGGACGATCCCGGCGCGAAGGGCCCCGTGCCCATTGGGCTGGTCACCACTTCGGCCTCGGGGCTGGATCCGGACATCTCCCCCGAGGACGCGTACTACCAGGCTCCGATGATCGCGGCGGCGCGCCATTTGCCGGAGGCTACGGTGCGCGCTCTGGTGAAGGCACACATCCAGGGGCGGCAGCTCGGCTTTCTCGGCGAGCCGCGCGTCAACGTGCTGGAACTGAATCTGGCTCTGGATGCGCTAACGGGCTCCGCACCCGCGACCCGGTAGCGCCGCGAATCTTCACCGCACTTCCAGGCTGGCGAGATTGCGGCCGGAATTTTTCGCCACGTAGAGCGCGGTATCCGCGCGCTTCAGCACATCCCCCATGTCGGCAGGATCGGCATCCGGCCGGAAAACGGCAACCCCTGCGCTGCATGTCAGGCGCAGTTCGGCCGCCTCGCTCTCCAGGAGGAAAGGACGCGAGCGGATCGCGTCCAGCACCTCGTCGATGCGTTTTGGCGCCTCGCGGGGGTCCCAGCCGGGAAAGAGGATCAGGAACTCCTCGCCACCGTAGCGTCCAACGATGTCGTAGCTGCGAAAGGCAGAGCGATACCGCGCGGCTGTTTCGCGAAGGATCTCGTCGCCGCAAAGGTGCCCGTAATTGTCGTTCACGTTCTTGAAGTGGTCGAGGTCCGCGAGAATGACGCCGAGCGGCCTGCCATCGCGAACGGAACGGGAGATTTCACGCTGCAGGTGCTCGAGAATGGCGGCGCGATTGAACAGGCCGGTGAGGGAATCATGGGTCGCCTGGATATGCAGCTCGCGGCGAGCGGCTTCCAGCGCGGTCTTCTCCATTCGCAATTGCGTTGTGCGCTCGGCCACCACCTCCGCCAGTTCCTGTTGCCGCCGCACCAGGCTCCGGGTCCGGAACGTCAACACGCCCCACGCGATCAAAAAGCCGATCACGAGATACAGCACGTAGGCCAGGGTCGTTTGGCTGAGCGGGGGACGCAGCACAAAGCTGAAGCCTGCGCCGGCAGGGCTCCATAGTCCCTGGGCGCTCCGGGCCTGCACCGCGAAGCGGTAGGCCCCGGCGGGAAGATTCGTGTAGCGGATGCTGCGGCCGTCGGCATCGATCCAGTCGGGATCGAAGCCGTAAAGGCGATAGCGGAAGCGGACGAGTTGCGGCGCGACGAAGCTGGGAGCCGTGAAGGCGACCGTCATGTTGACGGGGCTGACGCCGAGCCGCTGGCCATCCTCCACAGGAACCGTGCGCCCGTTCACGGCCACGCGCTCGATGAGCACGTGGGGAGAAACCCGATCGGCAGCCAGATGAGCCGGGTCCACGACCGCGGCGCCGGCAATGGTGGCAAACCAGAACCTGCCCTGCCGGTCTATCCAGGCGCAGGGCATGCTGCCGAAAAGGGTCTCCGAGATGCCGAGGCCATCCACCTGGCCGTACATGGTGGGGTGCATCACGAACCCTGGCTCGCGGGCCGAGCGCAGCAGCTCCTGCTTCGGAATGCGAAAGATTCCGTCATTGCCTCCCATCCAGAAGTTGCCGGATTTGTCTTCCAGAATGGAGCCGATGGTGGTATCGGGAAGGCCCTGAGCCGGACTCCAGTTGACGATGCTGCCATTGCTGATGCGGCTCAGTCCGCCGTTGGCGAGGCCGACCCAGATACTGCCGTCCTGGTCGGCAAGAACATAGAGGGCGTGGTTGCTGGAGAGGCCATCGGCCGTGGTGTAGTGCGTCATGGCGCCGCGGAACCAGCGCTGCACGCCGCCGCCGTCATTGGCGATCCAGATGGAGCCGTCCTGCGACTCGGTAATGCAGCGGATGATGCCCGCAGACGTGACGTGATGAAACTGCCCGTTCTCGAACCAGGCCACGCCCCTGGGGTTGTAGCCGACCCAAATGCGGCCGGTGCGGTCCTGGTACAGCGAATCCAGAGAAGCGTCGCTGGCCTGGGGATCATGAAAGACGGAGATGTGCCCCTGGCTCAGGCGGGCGAGGGTCCCGTGCTGGTAGCCGATCCACAAGCTGCCGTCCGCCGTGACGAGCAGCGAGTAAACCGCCTGATTGGGCAGCCCCTTCCGCTGGTCGAGGACCTCAACGTGGCCATCGGGGTACAGCCGGTTGACGCCGAAGGCGTCCACGCCGATGTACATGCTGCCGTCGGGACCCTGCACGACCTCGCCAACGTAATTGCTGGAGAGACCTTCAGCTTTTCCGAACAGCGTGAACCTGCCGTCGCGCAACTGCACCACACCGGAGTCCAGCAGGCCCACCCAGATGCTGCCCTCCTGGTCCTCGAGAAGGGCTCCCGTGCAGAGATCGCTGGGCAGACCCTGCGCGGCGCCGTAGAGATCGAGGCGATCGCGAAAGAGGCGGCCAATGCCGTGGCGGTCGAAGGCGATCCACAGGCCGCCATTGCGATCGACCAGCAGCGCATCGATTTGCTGCCAGGGCAGGCGCACGCTGGGCTGCGAAAGGCGACCGCCGCGCAACTGGGCGATGCCGTGCGACTGGGTGCCGATCCAGAGCGAGCCGTCGGGAGCGGCTGACAGCGCGGTGATGCTGTCGTCGAGGATGGCCTCTCCCGCCGCGACGGTCACGAACTGGCCGCGCGCGAATCGCGCCAGCCCGCGCGCTGTGCCCGCCCACAGGGTCCCTCCGGGATCGAGCGCCAGCACATTGACGGCGGCATTTGGCAGCCCGTGACCGCTGGTCCAGTCCTCGACACGCCCGGCAACGATGCGATTCAGGCCCCCGACGGTGGCGACCCACAGATTCCCTTCGCGGTCTTCGCAGAGGGCGGTGATGTGGTTGTCGGAGAGGCCGTCCTTCGTGGTGAGCGTGGAGAACGTGCCTGGCTTGCCGATGGTTGCGGAGGGCACGTGATGCGTCAGACCGCTGTCGGTGCCGATCCACAGGCTTCCGTCTTGATCCGCCGCCAGCACCTGGATGAAATCCGACGCGAGCCCGGGCGAATTGTGGAAGGTGTAGGTGACAAACCGAACGCCGTCGAAACGCGTGAGGCCCTCTTCGGTTCCCAGCCAGAGATAGCCGTCGCGCGTTTGCGCGAGAGAGTGAACGGAGTTTTCGGGGAGTCCGGATTCGCTGTTCCAGGAAGTCTGAACGTACTGCGTGATGGCCTTCTGTGGATCGAGCGCCCGGGCAGGGAGAACGAGAGCCAGAGTGGCGGCGACGGCCACCCACCGGCAACATCGAATTCGGCCCATAGCCGCCATGGATCTCCCTGGGTCCCAATTGTCCCGGGCTTGCCCGTGTCCCGCACCCCTGTTGAAAGCTGCGCTATTTTACGCCCGGAGGCAAAGTTCCTGGCAGTGGACATTGGTGTTACTTCGCCCGAATCGGCGCTCGTGCGCAGCTCTGCACGGAACGCGCCTGGTAGCAGCGATGACGGAGAGTCGAAGTTTTAGCTGACCTTCGCGGTCACGACGAATCTGCGTTCGCCCCGGGTGGAGAAAATGGCAGCATCCTTGTGCTTTCCGCCCGGAGTGACGGAACGGCCGTTCACCGTCAGGCCCGCGAGAGACTGCCCAGCCGGGACGCGAAACGTGACCTGCAACTCGCCGGGGATTTCGCCCTTCTCGGGAAGAACAACGGTGGCGGCCAGCTGGCCGTTCCCGCGATGCTCCAGGCGGTAGTCCACCCGGCCCCAGCGCGTGGGCGCCTGCTGGATGCCGATGGGCTGGCCGGAGTCCACCCATTTCCGCGGCAGGGCCCGGCCAAAGCAGAGGCGATCCGCATCGGGATCCTCGAAGACCAGCATCCAGCGGACCAGCAGCGGAATCGTCTGCTGCGCGGGAATGCAGAAGATCGCGTCATCGCCGGTAATGCCGGAAACCTCGCCCGCCGTCCAGCTGCCGCGCGAGTGATCGTGATACCGGTGCGCGTAGGTAAACAGCACGTATTCATCGATGCGATCCATTCGCAGCAACGCCTGCGCGTACCCGTAGGAAATGAATCCGAGAATGTCGCGCCCGGTCGGATGCGGCGGCTCGACATTGGCCACGACGCCGAGGGTGGTTGCGCCATAAGCGCGCATGCAGTCGATCACGATGTTGGTCTGGTCGTCGGGCAGAACGGCCGCCTGCAGCAGCTCGGCATAGCAGCGATGCGGCCATCCCTGCTCGCTGGGATGTTCCTGTTTGATCGATTCGCGGAAGGTCAGCTTCGTCCCGGGCAGGGGGCCGATGTACGGCGGCTGCATGTCGTGGCGGATATTCGCCGCGACGCTCTTCACCAGCGCCGTCTGGAGCTGATGGCTGCGGCGCACCCACTCGGCGGCCTGCGCAGGATGGAGGCCGAGATCCTGCCACACCGGCGCGAGATCGCGCCAGCCACGCACCGCGAAAGCGCTGTTGGCGAAATACGGCTTCCACCAAACGGAGGGATCGGGCATGAGGCACGAATCCGACTCGCACCAGCCGTGAATGAGGCCGTAGCCGCGATCGTCCTCCGGCAACTGCAGCGCCTCATCGTGCAGCTCCGCGAGCAGCCCGGCCGTGGCCTCGATCTTTTCGCGATGCTTGCGCAGCAGCGCGACGTCGCGCGTGTACCGGTAGTAGCGAGCGATCAGCGAGAGCGTCAGGCCGAACTGCGCTGTCTCCGGCCCGCGCATGTTGTTCACGCCCCTGGCGTCTACAAAACTCGTATAGAAGTTGTCGAGAACCTCCTGCGCCTGCGTGAATCGCCCGCACTCCAGGTTCGCGTAGAGCGACATTGTGAAGATGTCCTGGAAGCCGTCGTATTCGGGGCCGTAGTAGTCGCGGTCCACCGCCCCGTATTTTGGATAGACGCCGCCCGGCCGCACGATCTGCTCCTTCACGAAGGCGTACTGCGCCATGTCGCTCCAGCTCGTCTCCGGCAACGTGAGCGCGGTCATGTCATGCAGCTGACGGTCCCAGTACTCGGCAAACTGCAGCAGACCGGCGTAGAAGGCTGCGGCCTCAGGATCTTCGCGCCGCCGGTCGTACGCCGGATAGCTGTATCCGTAGACAAGTTTTACGATTTTTCCATCGCGGATCTGCGCGGTGCGGTGCCATGTCTGCACGATGAAGCGATCGTGGGCCAGGACGTCTCCGAAGGCGATGGTCTCGTAATACGATCCATCAGCGGCGGGAAAGACCTTGCGAGCCGCCGGCATCCAGCCGCCGACCAGCCCCTCATATCGCTGGCTCGCCATCTCGTTTTTGAGCTCGGGGAAATACTGGATCGGGTGGTACGTGCGCGTGCTCCCCACCGGATAGATGGGCATGGTGTCGCTGCATTCGCGCGTCCCCAGGATGTTGTTCCAGCGCGGGCGGAAAAAGGCAAACCTCGGCTTGGCCGAATCCATGGGCGGCGCGGCGCGGCGCACCTCGTCTTCGTCCGGCTCCCCCTGGGCCAGCAGTTTGTCGGCGAGCAGGTCCGGATCGGCCAGACCGATCTGCTTCAGATCCAGCCCGAGATATTGCGGTCCCGACTCCGGAAAAACCGCTTCGGCGGTCTTGCGCAGCACGCGCGCGTTCCCGGATGACCCAATGAAGGTGATCACCCCATCGCGCGTCCTGAGATCTTCGTAGACGGTCCAGTGCTCGCCATCCAGGTCAAAGCGGGCCAGCTCGGTGTGACCATCCACGGGAGCATCCCGTTGCGTTCCTTTCAGAAGGGCTCGCGGGATGGCGGGGGCCGCGCCGGGCTGGGCCTCGGCCATCAAGCTGTGCATCGCCGCTGTGCCGGCAGCCATGCCCTGAAGAAAACGTCTGCGATCCATATTCGGTCTCCGTTCCTGCGGAGTTAGGGAGTGATGCCGTGCACCCGGGCGGCGCCGGAATTGGGAAAAGGTGCAGAAACAAACTCCGTTAATGTATACAACTTCGTATGCGCATGTCGAGGCAGGCCACGCCGCACACGGCATGGGTTCGCCGGACATTATTTGTGGAGGAGCACCGATGACGAATTCCAGCCTTTCCTGTTCCAGGAGCTTTTCATGGCGATTGCCGCTGACCGTGGCGACAATCGCCCTTCTGCCTCTTGCCCTGCTGGCGCAGGATCGCGAGCAACCGGGCAGGTCCATCGGCAAAGTCTCGGTGCTGGGCAAACTGATCGTGGTCGAGCTGAATCCGGGCGCGCTCGGCAATGAGAACCTTTTCAATCTGGATCACAGCACGCTGCGGTTCACTCCCGGCCAGGAGGGATACGGGGTCGAACGCCTGCCGCTGGCATGGGACGCGGAATACGGGCAGAAGATCGGCAGTCCCGATGTCACGCTGCACAACTTCAAGTTCCCCTTTTCCGGCGCGGAGTGGAGCAGCTTCTCCGTCGGCCTGACCGGCTCGATCCGCTTCACCACCCCGGGCGCGGAGTCGCACAGCGGCGGAGCCGGCGGCTTTCGCGGCGGCGTTTACCAGAGCTATCGCGGCGAAGAGGGCGGCGTTTCGCTGGGCCGCTTCACGCCGCTGGGCGAGGGCGCGTCCGATCTGGTGAACGGCGCCCCGGCGATCTGCGTTTTCTTTAAGCCGCGCATGACTGGCGATCGCTACGTGAAGGAGCTCGCCGATCGCGTGGTGGTGACGTGGGACTTGACCGAGCCGTATGGGAACATTCAGGACTTCACCTGGGTTCCGACGGTGAACCGCTTCCAGTTGGTGCTCTTCCACTCCGGCGTCATCCAGATGTCGTACCAGCAGGTCGCCGCGAAAGACGCAATCGTCGGAGTCTATCCGACGGTTTCCGGGAGCGAAAAGCCGCTGGCCACGGTTGCCGGTTCCCCCAATTCATCCGCGCCGGCTTATCTCGACATCCAGGACGTGAAGCTTTCGGTGGTTGCGAATCTCTTCCTGAAGGTCACGCTGGAAACGCGCGGCCCCGCCCTGCACGAAGGCGACGCGCAGCTCTCCGGCATCGGTTATCAGATTTCCTTCAGCGGCGGGAATCCCGCGCGCCGCTCGGCCCCTGCGACAGCCGACTGGGTTATTCGTGGCTTCGCCTTCCCGCGCGGAGCCAATCCCGCCGCGCCGCACTATTTTGCCTTCGGCCCTGGACTTTCGCGCGGGCGGCCGGTCGAGATCGCCGGCAACACGATCTCCGTCGAAGGCCTGCTGCCGCCGGACCTGCGCGGCCGGAAACACATCCTGGTCTCGGCGCGCGCCTTTGCGCCGGGTTCGGAAGTCCCGGTTTCCACCGTCGCGCCGCGCACGGTTGCGCTGACGGGCCTTGACAATCCGGAAGTCCATTTTTCCTCGCTGACCGCGAAGAGCGGACCCTTTCCGGTCGTCTACGAAGCCTTCCACTACTACAACCTGCCGGACCCGCGCGACCTTTCCTGCACGGTGATCCAGGCGCTGGGCGATCGGTTCGACTTCCTCGCGTATTACTCCGATTTCCGCGTCGACAACCAGGAGGCCGGGACGCCCAGCGACGGACCGCGTGGTTCAGTCGGCGCGCCCGTCACTGGGCTCGGCCCCGATGGAGGCGACGCTCACGATCTTGCCGGCTATTGCTCCAAAGGCCGCTTTCAGTGGGGATTCATCCAGCCCATCTACTCGGGCGCCATCCAGATGCAGGAATATCCGCCGGCCAACGCGCCGGTGATGCCGAGTCCCGACGACATCACGCACTACGCGAAGCAACTCGAGGAGATCAACCTCGACGGAAAAATCCCGCCGTACATGTACGCGATGTCGCAAATCGGGCATGAGATGGATCACCGCTGGGCCGCGTTCTCCTATGCCAAAGTGAATGGCAAGATGATTTCGCTCGGCGATCCGCACTGGGACGCCGGCCTCCAGGCGCGCGATCCGTTCCCCTATGTCCGGCCCATCGAGGCTTCCGCCATGGGCGGGGGCGTTTGGCAGGACAATCACGACGGCACGTTCACGCAGCTGGACGACAACTACTATGTTCCGGCGACGGGCTATTCGTATCTCGATCTGTATCTGATGGGGCTGCTCTCGCCCGCCGAGGTTCCTGACTTCTTTTTGCTGCAAAATCTAAAGTATGCCGGGCGGGACGACAATGGCCACGCCATCTTCAAGGCAGACCGGCTGCCGCTCACCATCCAAAATGTCATCGCCGCGGATGGGCCGCGGGAGCCGGACGTCGATCATTCGCAGCGGCAATTCAACACCGGCATGGTAATCATGGTGCAGCACGGCATGAAGCCGAGCCAGCGGCTGATCGATGAGACGAATGGCATCCGCGAGCAATGGATGCGGTACTTCTCGATCGTTACGGGCCGCCGCGCAACCATGACGGCGAATCCTTAGGAATCAACCAGGTGGCGCGGAGGCACGGACAGGGCCGCGGCGGCGGAAACGTTTCCCACGCCGAATTGCCCGATGCAGCGCGATTGCCATAGCCAGCGGGTGCGGGGCGTGGTAAAACATTTACGCAAGTTCCCGAGTCTGGCATCCTCGCGGAACCGAAGAAGATCCTTTGGGCAGAGCGAAGCGGAATTCGAACAATTCGGCGCGTCCTGATATCCATGCGGTGGCTCGCCTCGCGCGTGTTTCCATCGCCACGGTTTCCAGGACCATCAACAAGGTCTCCACCGTCGACCCCCGCCTGGCGCAGCGTGTCTGGAAGGCCATCGACACCCTCGGCTATTCTCCCAACTCGCAGGCGCGGGCTCTGGTTTCCGGACGCAGCCGCCTGCTGGGGCTCATCATCTCCGAAATCACGAATCCCTTTTTCCCGGAGCTCATTCAGGGATTCGAGGAAGTGGCCGTCGAGAACGGCTACGAGATCCTGATTAGCTCGACCAATTACGATCCGCAGCGCATGGAGTTGTGCATCCAGAGAATGCTGGAGCGCAAGGTGGACGGCGTTGCGGTGATGACATTCGGCATCGAGGGGCCGCTCCTCGATCGCCTGGCGCAGCGCGAGATTCCCCTCGTCTTTGTGGATGTGGCGCCGAAAGGGCCGCTCTTCAGCACCATCGAGGTGGATTACTATCACGGGATTCGCGAAGCGGTGCAGCACCTGGCCGTGCTCGGCCATCGCCGCATTGGATTCATCAGCGGGCCGCTGCACCTGCACTCCGCGCGCGAGCGCCAGAGCGCCTTTGAGCGCGCGATGGCCGAGATCGGCCTGAAGCCGCAACCGGCCTGGATCCAGGAGGGCGATCACACGCTGGAGGGCGGAATTACGGTGATGCAAAGGCTGCTGGACAGCGGCGATCCGCCTTCCGCCATCATGACCTCGAACGACATGACCGCGATCGGCGTCCTCCACGCCCTCTACAAGGCGGGAGCGCGGGTTCCCGACGACTTCTCGGTGATCGGATTCGACGATGTCACCATCGCGCAGTTCACCCTGCCGCCGCTCACGTCGGTGCAGATGTCGCGGCGCGAGCTGGCGCGCTGCGCGGTGCTCGCTCTGCGCGATCACCTGCAGCCCGAGCCGCCCAACCACGCGCGGCGCTACAAGCTGCAAACCAAGCTGACGGTCCGCCAATCCACCGGGCTGCCTGCTGCTCGTCCTTTCCGCATCGGCAACGCCCGTAACGGGCGCAAATCCGTTCCGGCATGACGACAGAGAGCCGGAGCATCGGCTGATCGTTTCCTGTCGTGACAGAATGATGTTCACCGTTTCGAAGAAATTCAATGCCGGCAAAGACGGAGACCCTCTCTTGCGCAGAAGAGCGCCTGACTTCCACCCCCGTATCTGCTATCGAACAACACGCCATTGGACGCGCATCGCCGCAATGAGCATTTCTCTGCCGCCGATGCTCCGGCGCCGAAACTGGCCGCAGGCTGGTTTCCTGCTGACGCTCGGATTGCTCCTGAGCGTCGCTGCCGCGGCCACCACTCCGCCAGCAGCAACCCGGATCTCCGCAAATCCTGATTTTGCGCACGGGCTGAACGGATGGAGCACCACGGGCGCCGTTCATCTGGAGCAGAAGCCCCCGGATCAGGCGGGCGCGCAGGTCGTGATTGGGCCTGGCGCGGGTTCGATCCGGCAGCGCATGGCGGCGGACGGCAACAACCACATGATGGTGTCGGTTCTGCTCCATGCAAAACCGGCCGGCTCAGCCGTGGTCACGGTGCGATTCTTCGACAAGGCCGGCCACGAACTGATGAGCCTCCGCTCCCCCACGGATATTCGCCCTGGAAAGACGCCTGGCTCGATGGAAGAGTACTTCCGCCCGCATCCGCTGACCGCAGCCGTGGACATCTCCGTCTCGAACGACAACAGCCCCGGAACCGTGACCGTGGAGCGCGCGGAGCTGGATCAGTACCACGACGATGACCCCACGCTCCGGAGCTCGCAGGATACCGCCGCGCTGATGCGGCCGTTCTGGCAGGGCACGCAGGTCACGGACGAAGCGGTGCTGCTCATCTCCGACGGAAACGGGCCGGCCACGGGAACGCTGATGTTCCAGCCGGACAAGATTCTCTCCGTGACGAGCTACGACGGCGCCGTTCAGTATCGCGAGGGCGTGGATTACAGGGTCGACGGCCGCACCCTCACAGTCCTCGCCGATTCCGCGATCAGCCAGATTCATGACAGCGATTTGAAACAGGGCGAGCTGGCCTGGAATGTCATCGGCGGCAAGCAGATCCTCGTCACTTATGAGCACAGCGACCGCTGGCCCGGCTCGGTGCAGGCCTATGTCGGCGCTCAACTGCCTCGTACGATGCGACTGCTGCGCGAGCATCAGGCGCTCCGCATCGTCGCCTTTGGCGACAGCATCACGTATGGCATCGGCTCCAGCCATATGGATCAGATTCCGCCCTACCAACCGCCATGGGTGGACTTGTTCGCAGCCGAACTGCGGCGCGTGTGGAACGATCCCCAAATCGCGCTGTTCAACTCCTCGCAGAGCGGCGCGGCTTCTGACTGGGCGCGCGCGATGGCAGGGCGCATGGTCGCATCCCTCCATCCCGATCTGGTCATCGTCGCCTTTGGCCAGAACGATTTTTGGAGAATCACCCCCGCCGCGTTTGCCGCCAATCTGTCGGCGGTCGTGCGCACCGTGCGGGCGACCAATCCCCATGCGGAGTTCCTGCTGGTTTCCACTACGCGCTTCGATCCCGCCTATACGTCCGACCCGCTCTACTGGAGTCGGGTGACGCAATACGATGCTCGGCTGCGCGCGATGACCGGACCCGGCGTGCAGCTCGTGGACATGACGGCCATCAGCGGCGCCGTCTTTGCCGCCAAGGCGCCGCGCGACTGCCTCAACGATCCGCTGCATCCCAACGACTATCTGTCGCGCTGGTACGCGCAGAGCATGGTCGCCGCTCTCACGCCGGAGCCTGCTCCAGTCCCGGCGCCCTGAGCGACAGCATTCTCACCTTTGCGCTTCGACGATCGCAAGGTCCCAGGGCTGCAGCGTCACCTGCTGCGCATCGGCAATGGATTTGCCGGTAAGCAGATCGTTGCCCGGTGTTCCATGGTACGTAAACGAGACTGGGGCTCCTGAGTAGTTGAAGTAGTACTCCAGCGGCTTGCCCAGCCCATCCGTTCCCTTCACAGCGTGGATCGCCGCCGGCAGCTCCTGGTCGGGCCCATACATTCCCAGTTGCTTCAGCTCGCGAGTGAGAATCGCCTGCTGCAGCCCGTCGCTCAGGTACGTGCCTTCATACAGCAGCGTGCCCTGGCCGTAGTGATTCTCGGTGATCGCGGGCCAGCGGCCGAAGAACGGATGGTCGTAATACGCCAGAGCTTTTGCGTGCTCGGGCATCAGGAATTCTGCCCAGTAGCTCACCTGGTTCTTGCCGGAACCCACATGGAACGGGTCGCCCTTCAGCGCCAGCGGATGTTCGAGGCTGGAGAATTCCTGATAGCTGAAGCCGCAGGCGGCACGCAGCGGTCCCGGCGCACGCACCCAGCGCACGGCAGAGTCCATGTTGGCGAAGCCGCTTTTGAAGGTCATCACCACGTGCCCGCCATTCTTCACGTAATCGGAGATCCGCTGCAGCAGAGCGTCGCTGGAGATGTACAGCGCGGGCACAATCAGCAGTTTGTATTGGGAGAAGTCCTTCGTCTCCGGGAAAACGAAATCCACACCGGTGTTGAGCGAGTACAGCGCCTTGTGAAATTGACGGACCAGCGAGGCGTAGTCAGCGACGGGATCGCCGGCGCCCCATTGCGGCGCGCTCGAGGTAAATGGCATGAAGCGAATCGCGTTCATCGAATCGCGGCTCCACAGAATCGCGACCTGATTCTTCTGGGTCATGCCGACCAGTTGGGGACCGATCGTCTGAAGTTCGTGGCCGGTCCGGGAAACCTCCGCATACGCTCGATCCGGCTCAAAATCATGGCCCAGGACGCCCTTCCAGTAAGTTTCCTGGCCGGACGGAATTGATGCCCAGTGCCAGTACTCCACCATGTCGGCGCCATTGGCGATATGCGTGTAAACGTCCTCGCGAAGCTGTCCGTCGTACGGCGGATACTGAAAGGCCGAATCCCAGCCGATCGTCTGAGCGTTGGTCTCCGTGACGAGGAAGTTGGCGTGCTTCAGCGAGCGCGCGTAGTCTTCGGCCCACGCCTGTTGCGACCCGTCAAAGTGATCCTGCGTGCCGTGATACACATTCGTGCCGGCAATATCCAGGTGAGCGGAGACTGCCTCTTCGTTCACGTCGTCCTTGAAGCCGCCGGCGAAATCTGTGGTGACAAACTGATGCGGGCCCCGATATTGCCGGACCAGCGCCGCCTGCCAGGCGAGGTAGTCGGTGACGCGCAGCTGCTGCCAGCGCGTCCACTCCAGCTTGTAACCCGTACTTTGTGCGTCGTCGCGGGTGGGCATGTCGGCCCAGGAATTCACGTCCTGTCCCCAGTAGTTCAGGAACCAGGCCTTGTTCAGGTTCTCCGTGGTGCCGAATTTGTTCTTCAGATGGTCCACGAAGCCGGCAAAGACATCCGGATTGGACGCGCCGTAGGAGGAGGTCTCATTGTCGACCTGCCATCCGATCACGTAAGGATTGTTTTTGTAGTGTTCCACCAAATGCGTGATCATCCGCTGAGCATAAAAACGGAACACAGGATTGGAAATGTCCATGTTCTGGCGCATGCCGTAGAACGTCTTCGCGCCGCCCAGCGGCCGAGCCAGAATCTCTGGGTGCTCGTGGTAGAGCCAGGTGGGTATGGAATAGGTCGGCGTCCCGAGAATTACCTTGATGCCCGCTTTGCCCAATGCATCGACCGCGCGATCCATCCAGGCGTAGTCGAAGTGCCCGTCTTCCGGCTCCCACAGGCTCCAGGTGGATTCGCCCATCCGGACCACGTTGAGGTCGGCGGCCTTCATCAGGCGGATATCCGCATCCAGGCGATCGTACGGCTCGTATTCGGGGTAGTAGGCCGCGCCGTAAAGAACGGTCGGGAAATCAGGAGCCGAAGTAGCAGGCGCCGGCTGCACCGCCGGAGTTGGCGTTTGCCTGGTCGATTGGATCGGAGGCACGGCGGCTCCGCCTGCCGATACCGCCGCGCCGGCCAGGGCAAGAACAAGGGCGGAGCGACGAACAAGAAAAGAAAATGGTTTCCCCAACGTCAATTCCCTGTCCTTTCAGTGGCGGGCGCTTTCCCGGTGATGTGTTCTCCGTACCAAACCTCGTATACTCGCCCCTTCAGTTCCACCGGACCTTTGTCCATCGACTGATAGGTAAGTGAGAGCGGCGCGCCCGGCGTCAGATCCTTCTGCTGGATTTCGCCCACGGCCCAGGAGAGTCCCGACCAGATCACGCGGTCGTAATCTTCGTGGATCGGCAGTTCACGTCCGTTCTGCTCGGCCTTCAGCAGGAAGACCTTGCCCATGTTCGTTCCGGTGGGCGGCCCTCCGGCCCAGGTGCGGAGCAGGGATCCGTCCGGCGCATACTGCTGCAGGATGAGGCGCAAATCGCCACCAGCCGGCGCCGGAATCGTCGCCTGAATGGTTCCCTTGCCGATGCTGCGGAACTCCGCTGCGAGGGGATGGATTGCGCGTGGAATGACAACGTCCTGCTGTACGCCGAAGTCGTAAGCGGGCGCGGCATATTTGCCGAATCCCACCATCGCCATCTGTCCCGGCCCCAGCGTGATGCTGTTGCCGCTCAGCCCTGGCCTGTACCCTGCGTCGCGGAACAGGAGCCGGCCCGCGCCGAGCGGCTTCTGCTCCGGCGAGAGCAGCGGCAGTCGCAGAGTTTGCACGCTTTGCGCCGGGTTGACCACCACGTAGACGCTGCCGTCGGAATCGAGCGCGCCGAAGCCGTACGGCTGCACATCGCCGGGAATGCCGCCGAAGCTGTGGATGCGGCCCTCCGACTGGAAATGCAGATAGAGCGACTGCACCCGCGCGAACCACCGCGCATCCTCTTCGGTCATCCGCTCCAGGTTGCCGTAGATGGTGTTGATCCACCCGCCGCGCGCCAGCATCAGGATCAGCGAGCCTTTCCATTCCGCCAGCCCGCGGCGGTAGATCGTGCCCGTGTCGCCGGGCATGAAGCTGGTCGTGTCGATGCGCTCCAGCGGCACGCCTGCCTGCTGATAGCGGCGGTCCTGATGATCGCTGTAGATGTCGAGCGTGCGCCAGAAATTCATCTCCGGCACGTCGCCCGGACGCGGGTCGCCGCAGTAGAGCGCGTCGAAAGCCTTCAGCCAGCGCAGGTCAACGGGATCTTTGAACGGGAACGGATACGAGGTCGAGTCCATGACGCCGCCGAATCCGTTGAAGGCTTCGAGCACGACATCGGGATTCTTCCGTCGAAATGCGTCCAGGGCATTTCGCAGCGCTTCAGAATTGCGCGCGACGATTTCCTGCCTGGTCATGGCGGCTGCGTCGTGCGGCGTGGCCGCGGTCATATCCGCAAAGTCAAACAGGAACATGCGAATCCCGCGGTCGTGCCAGTACTGCAGCGTATTGATAAAGTCGGGCAGAAAGCCGCCCTCGAACATCGACATCGCCGAACCCTGCTGGTTCAGCGAGTCGCGCCATTGCGGCGCGGCGTTCAGATGCACGAGCGCATTGGTGCCGAACCAGAGCCCTGGCTTGATCCCGTTTTCCTGGCACTTCCGGATCCATGCGTCTGGCCCGTTCGGCCAATTTGGCTTCTTCCAGGTGCGATACGCGCCATTGGGATCGAACCAGAAGGCATCCATCACGTAGTAATCGAAGCGAACGCCCGCCCTCTTCAGGCGCAGCATCTGGTCCAGCTCCTTCATGGCCAGCGCTTCGGTCAGCGGCACGTTGTCGGAGAGCTCGTCGTACGTCGACCAGTTGTCGTAGACCGAGATCGGGTTGGGAAGGGTGGGCGAGCCGAGCGCCATGCGGGAGTAAGTTTCCGGCACGCTTTGCGTATGGCCCAGCGGCGAGCCGCTCGCCAGGATCGCGAGACCCGCTATCGCAGCGACATGCCGGAGCCTATTCATCGGTAGCCGCTCTCATCTGCGCATACAGCGGTTGTCCCAGCGCTTTGCGCAGAGCCAGCCCAAGCTGCACCGGACCGGCAAAGCCCTGCCATTGATCAACAACCTTGCCGTTGGGGGCCGTGAGCGCCGTCGTGTATGGCTTCTCCGGATGGGACATTCTTACCGTCATGCCCTGCAGAGCCAAATCCGCCAGGTCGTTGTGGAATGCCGGCGTGGCAAAGACCGAAGCGTCCGGAGCGGTGAGATCCAGCGTCACGCGCAATCCCAGCGCGCGATATTGCTGCGCAAAGCTCCTCAGCACGACGATCTGTCGAAGCGCGGCATCGTCGATCCAGCCGTGAGCATCGAGCGTCACCGGCAGATCGCAGCGCAGGGACCATGTGCTTGCCAGCGAGCCTGGCGTGGCGGACCTGGCGCGCGCCGTCCAGTACCCGGCAAGGGGCCAACTGGCCAGACTGTGCCGGGCATAGCTTCCAGCGTTCGCCCCGCGCGTTGCGGCAGCCATCGCGCCGAGGCTGTGGAAGCTCGTCTTCCCGATGCGCCACTCCGGCAACGGATTCCCCGCGAGATCGCTGTAATAGTCGTAGGTGTTTTGCGTCAGCGCTAACGAGGAGTTACTGCTCATCATCCAGGCAGCGGTCGAATGAATGGTGTTGTTCCGGAAAACCGCGGTTCCCGGCGCGATGTCGGCGTTGCTCAGCACCGCGGGCGCGTTCTCAAACGGATTCCAGTAGACGGTGTTGTTCTCCATCGTGAGACCGTCGATGGAGCCGCCGTTCCACGTCAGCAGAAACAGCGCGCCCTGATAATTCGCCATGCGCGGGCTGCGGCCGTTATCGATGCAAAGATTCCCGCGCACGACGCTCTGCCGCGTGACGAATCCGGCCCCGAAGACGGCAATGCAGTAGCCCTGCGTATCGTGGGCGTAGTTGTCGATCACCGAGTTCTTCGTGTTGCCGTAATCGATGTCGTACGCGCCGCCGTCCACGCCGGGACTGTCGGTCAGATAGGCCTCGTTGTTCTCCACGGTGCAGTCATCGCACATCCAGGTCCAGATGGCATTCGGCGTCCCGATACTCTCGGTGTCCTGCATGCCGGTGTTCCAGGCCACGCTGGAGTCGATGCGGCCGTGGCGCACGCGGAAGAGCACGATGCCGTCGCCCTGCACGTCGTGGATGGTGGAGTTGCGAATCTCCGCGTTTTCGCTCCAGTCACTCTCCGGCGGATAACCCAGGTCGCCTCCCCCAATCAGGATTCCGACCCACTGATTCGTATTCCAGGCCGTAACGCCGTCCACCAGGACGCCGTCGAAGTGCGATTGCGCGCTCTTCGGCGTGATGGAGACCAGACCGCTCTCCTTGTGCTGGATCGTGCCGCCCATCACGTCGTGCACCGCCAGATCGATCAGATGAATGTGGTGCAGCACGCCCTGGTCGCCGCTGATGTAGACGCCCCACGTGCTCGCGCCGGAAAGGTCGAGCGAATCGATGTCCCAATACTCCTGGTTAAAGAGACGCAGCGCCGCTTCGGCGGAATGGGGAGCGATTACCTTCGGGCGGGATCCGGTGCCCCACGCGGTCAGGCGAATGGGCCTGCCCGGCTCTCCGGAGCCTTGGGGCGCAAGGACGCCATGGCAGGTCGTGTCACGCCGCAGCGCAATCGTGTCGCCTGGCTCGAAGGTCTGCGCGTTCGCCGGCGCGAGGCTGTTCCACGGAGAGCTAACTGATGTTCCTGTGCCGTTCGTGGCGGCGCTGCAGTCTACATAGAAAGTCCGGCCCGAATTCTGGGCCGCACACATACTCGCTCCGGCTGCTATCGCCAGCGCCAGAAACTTTCCTGCGCGAAACATTCCGACCATCATCCCACGGCAAGATTGCAGAGACAAAGAAGCCGCAGCCCACAACAGGCGGCTGCGGCCAGGAGTGACTAAAAGATGAACTTCGCGGCAAGCTGCGCCACGCGGTCAGAACCGTCCAGCACGCTGCTGATCTGGCCGAATGTGCCGCTGTTGAAGTCCGGATCGGGACCGCCCAGGTGAACAGTATTCGATGTATTGAAGGCTTCCAGGCGGATGTCGAGCGTATAGCGCTCTGCGTACTTGAAATCCTTGGCCAGCGAAGAATCGAGGTTCACATAGGCGGGGCCGATCACCAGGTTGCGGCCCGCATTGCCGGGGAGGAACGAGGTGCCGCCAATACTCGAGGGCACGCTGAACGCCGACGTGTTGAACCAATGGAGGTAGTTGCGCTGGCCGCGCGGGATATTCGGGTTCCCTGTAACATCGGGGCGCAGGCCAGGCAGGATGGAGGCCGGGTTGGTGCCCCGGACGATGTTCACCGGCGTGCCCGAATGGGCAATGAAGATCGGGCTGTAGCGCCATCCGCCGAGAATCGCGTTGGCCACCGGGCCCCACGAGGAGCCCCAACGCTGGTTCTTGCCGAAGGGCAGCGATGAATTCCCCACTAAAGACCAGATTGTTGCGCTCGTCGAAATCGCCGCTGGCATACTCCGACTTCAGGTTATACGGGTTCTGCGGGCTGTCGTTGTTGACGTGGCCGAGATCGAAGGGCGCCGGTCCATTGTCGAGACTGTGGCTCCAGGTATAGCTGAGCAGGAAGGCCGTGTTCCGCGAGGTCTGCTTCGTGACCTTCACTTCCATGGCGTTGTACTTGCTGATGCCGGAGTCGGTCAGGTACTGAATGTTACCCAGCGACGTGGTAAGCCGGTTGTTGAAGTTATTCGCTGTGTTGTTTGGATCCGCGTTGATGTCGCCGATCTCGTAGGAGAGATGGCGAGCGATGGAGCCCACCCATCCGATTTCGAATGACGTGTTCTTGGTGATCTCCTGCTGGACCGTCAGGCTGAAGGAGCCGTTCGTACCGGTCTTCATCTTGGGATTGATGGCATAGGTCGTTTCCAGATTGCCGTTGGGCAGCGTGGAGGGCACAATGACGCCGGAACTGGGAATGTTGATCGCCGTGCTGCGCGCTACGCCGGTATCCAATACGTATTGCCAGGGGGCCGTCGGTCCGCCGGAGGGCCCGTTGTAGACCCAGTTGGTATAGGCAGCCTGCTCGGCGAAAGGAGCATTCTCGGTGAGGATGTCTTCGCGGCCGTCGTTCTCCGGCGAATAGAAGATTGCCTCGCCGCCACGCAAAACCGTAGTGGGCGTAAAGCGGTAGTCGAAGCCGAAACGAGGAGAGATGTCGTCTTTGCGCGCCGTCATCAGCGAGCGGGACGCGCCGCCGCGGCCGGCCAGCAGGATGGTGTTGCTGGCAATGCTGTAGTTGGACATGTAGTTGTTCTGCTCGGTCCATGGATTCTGGTACTCATACCGGAGGCCATAGTTCAGAGTGAGGCGCGGCGTCACCCTGAAGGAATCCTCTCCGTAGTAATCCAGGTTCCAGCTATTGGTGTGTGGCTGCGTCAACTGCAGCCCGATATAGACATCCGTTGGCAGCCCAAGAACGAGATCGGCGAGGTCCGATCCGCCGGCCCAGTTATACGCGCCGGGGATGTAGTTGTAGTAGAAATTGGAAGTTTCGGCATAACCGAAGCTCTCGAAGTAATCAAAGCCGGTCGGGAACAGCGAGAAATCCGGATGCGAGTTCAGCAGGCGCACGTCGCCGCCAAACTTGAGCTCGTGCCGTCCCTTCGTCCAGGTGAAGGAATCGCCGATCTGGTAGTTCTGGTCCTTCACGTGGTACGGCTTGTACGTCGATCCGCCCGCCAGATAGCCATCGGCCAGGAAGATTTGCGGATATCCAACGGTCGCCGAGTATCCGGGGACGTCGACATTGCCCACGCCGTACTTCGTGGAGTAGTCGGTGTTGTTCAACAGGCTGTACAGATTCTCGGGATACAGCAAGTAGCCGAATTGCACTTCGTTGAGTTTGGAGGGGCTGAAGGTGTGGTCGTACGTCACAGAAATCGACTGCGGCTCGTAATCTTCCTTGTTCGCCTGGTCGGCGTCGCCGCCGCCCGGCACGACCGTGTGCCCCCAGTAGGGATCGGTCACCAGCTGTTGTCGCTCTGCCAGTGATAGACCGCATAGAGCTTGTCCCGGCTGCTGATCACCTGGTCGAAACGCGCATCGACCTTGTCGAAATTCTCGTTGGTCGGCGAGTACACCTCGTAGTTCCGGAACCAGCCATTCTCGATGCCGGCGAGATTCGGCTTGGGGTAGAAGTTCAGCAGGGTGTTCAGTCCGGCGGTGCTCACGCGGGATGCCGGAATCACGTTGCCGGTGAACTGCTGCTCGGCGCCGCCAGAGGAGTTGACGGAAACGACAGGGTCGAAGATGGGATCGATGGTCCCGGCTGGAGGACCGCGGCTGCCGTGGATCTTTGCACTCATGCCGTCGTAGGGGTCAAGCAGGCCGGCGAAGCTGATGTCCTGACCGGGCACGATGGGATTGCCGTTATTGATCAGGCCGAAGGGGACGGTCGAGTCGACGTACGCGTAAGGATCCGTCCTCCGCATTCCCTCGTAGGCGGCGAACAGGAAGGAGCGATCGCGCTTGATGGGAAGGCCAATCGTTCCACCAAAGTTGTTCTGCTTCAGTTCCGAAGGCGGTTGAGAGGTACTCACGCCGGGCAGGGTGATCCGGGCCGCGAGGTAGGGCGGGCGGAGAAACTCAAAGGCGTCGCCATGAATGTTGTTCGTTCCCGATTTCGTCTGAATGGCGATCACGCCTCCAGCCGCGTTGCCGAATTCGGCGTTATACGTCGCGGTGATGACTTTGAACTCCCCGACTGAATCCACGTTGGGATCCACCGTGATGTCCTGGGTGCGATTGGTGGTGGCTTCGATGCCGTCCATCAGGACGGAATTGCCGTACTCGCGCTGGCCGCTCACGTTCAGCCCGATCGTATTGATGGTTCCGCTTCCCGCCGCAGAAGTCACTCCCGGAACCAGGGCGGTCAGATCGAAGAACTCACGCCCCTCCAGCGGCAAATCGGTAATGGCATCGCCGCTGATCACGGTGCCTACTTCGGCGCTTTGCGTCTGCAGCAGCGGGGGAGCAGCGGTGACCGTCACCGTCGACGTGACAGTGCTCACTTTGAGCTTGAAGTCGAGCGCCAGACGCTCGTCGATGGACAGGACGACATGGGTGTACTCGCTCGCTCCGAAGCCGGAGTCGCTTGCCGTCACCGAATAAATACCTGGAGGCAGGCTCGGAACCGCATAGTTGCCAGTGGAATCCGTGCGGCTCTTGAACGAAACGCCCTTTTCCTCATCGGTAACGGTAATGGCGGCGCCAGGGATGATGGCTCCCGATGGATCCGTCACCTGGCCGACGATTTGGCCGCTGGTGGCCTGAGCCTCGGCACGCGGGGCCGGCAATGCGACGAAAACGCTGAGAACTGCGCACAGGCCAAGACACTTCAAAAAGTAGCTTTTCATATCCCTCTCCATTGGCAGCCGGCGTTGCGCCGGTATGGCCAGCCCTGTTTCCGAGGTGCTGGCGCAGCTCCAGAAAACGGTTTCTCAGGAGGCGGATAAAACCATATGACTCGCCCATTGCCATTGTCAAGGGATTTTTGTAGTATTTGAAACGCACGCCATTGCAGCAACTCAGAGTGAGGAAAACGGTTTCCTGCGGGAACCGGCTTGACTCTCACCCGCTTTTGCGAAAGGGTAACTCTCGCATGGCATTGAAGGACTCAAGCAGGCCCGGAGAACGCGCCGCCGCTGGGATTCGGGCAGTGGCGCGGCGCGCACGGGTTTCTCCGGCAACCGTTTCACGCGTGGTGAACGGTCAGCAGACCGTGGACGCGAAGCTGGCCAGGCGCGTGCGCGATGCCATCCGCGAAATGGGGTATCTGCCCAATCTTCAGGCGCGGGCGCTTGGCTCGGGCCGGAGCCGGGTGCTGGGCCTCATCATTTCCGAGCTCACGAATCCGTTCTACCCGGAATTGGTGCGAAGCTTCGAAGACCTTGCCGAAACAAGCGATTACGAGATTATGCTTGGGTCGGTCATCCACAACAAGCAGGAGCATGTGAAGCGGTTCATCCGCAGGCTCGTCCAGCGGCGCGTGGAGGGGGTCGCCGTGATGACCTTCCGCGCGGACTGGGAATATCTGCATGAACTGATCCTGCACAAGGTCCCGCTCGTTACCATTGACATACCCGTTCCTGATGCCAGGTGCCTGGTGGTGGAAGTGGACTATCGCTTCGGAATCGATCAGGCGGTCCAGCATCTGGCTCTGCTCGGCCATCGCCGTATTGGCTTTGTCAGCGGTCCTCTGCAATATTTCACTAACCAGGCGCGTCGCGATGCGTTCCTGGAGTCGGTGCAAAAGGTCGGGCTGCGGCCTTCGGCCACGCCGGTCTACGAAGGCGATCACACGTTTGAAGCCGGAGAAGCGGCGATCGGTCATTTCCTCTCGCTCAGGGATGGTCCTACGGCGATCCTGTCGTCCAACGACCTGACGGCCGTGGGCGTGCTGAAAGGGCTCAGCGAACGCAGAATGCGGGTTCCGGAGGAAATGTCTGTCATCGGCTTCGACGACATCCACATGGCGGAATTTGCGCACCCTCCTCTCTCCACCGTGCGGATGTCGCGCGAGGATCTCGCAGCCGCGGCGTTCGAGGGCCTCATGCGCCTGACGCAGCACTCCTCGTCCAGCGCGCCTGAACCCATACGCGTGAAGACGCAGCTGGTTGTCCGCCAGTCGACCGGCCCGCACCGGGTCGGAGTGCCTTCCGGCCGGGGCATTACCGATGTGGGAGTTCCTGCCGAGTCGCGATAGGCCCGTCCGGCAGGACGGACGCACGGCTCACCACCACAGCACGTTCAGCAGTGCGCACAGAGCCAGCAGCAACGTGCTCCACAGGATGAGCGATCGCGAAGGCCGGAGGGCCGAGACGGCATCGCTGGTGAGCACCGTGAGCGGGTTGGGAGAGCGCGATTCCCGCGTCAGCAACGCGCTCATCCGGCAAATGCAGAGTGCCACACCGAACTCCAGCAGCGCGGTATAGAAGTTCGCGGTCATCTGGCTGCCAAAGGGCACGCAGCCGCCCCAGTAGCTCCCCTGCAGCGCCAGTCCCGACAGCACGCCGCCCACGATCGCCGCGATGGCGCCCTGCGACTGGAGCCGTTTGTCGGTCACGCCGGCAAGAACCACCGCAAACACCGGCGCATAGAACAAGGCAAGAATCAACTGCAGGAATTCCATCAGATCGCGAAAGAAGAAGGTCGCGTACGCTCCCGCGAGCGCAAGCAGCACACAGGCCACCATGGACAGTCTTCCGGCACGGATATAGTGGCTCTCGCTCCGGCCGGGGTTGAGCCTGGGCCGATAAATCTCCTCCGTCCACAGCGCGGAAAATCCGGAAATATTGCCGGCCATTCCGGCCATCAGGCCCGCCAGCAGCGCTGCCGCTCCAAAGGCAAGGAAAGCCGGGCCATAAGCGGCTTTCATGAGCCGTGGCAGCACTTCGTCAAAGGACAGCGTACCTGTTCCGCGGAGCAGGGATGGCGCCGCAACCCCGGGCAGCACGATCAGAAGGGCGATCAACGCCTTGCCGAAGCCGGCGAAGAGCGGCACCTTCCTCGCGCCCTCATACGAGTTCGCGGCGAGAGCACGCTGAATCATTACAAAGTCGGTGCACCAGTACGCAAAGCTGATGACGAAGCCGAGCCCCAGGGCAACGCCGCATTGATCGAGGGCGGCATGCGGGGAGAGCAAAGGCAGCGGCTTCCACAGATGCCATCGTGCCGATCGCTGCGCGAAGGTCGCCGGTGAAAAGTGAATCGTGAGAAACAGCAGCGGCGCGAGGCCGCCGATCAGGACGCACAACTGGAATACCGAGGTATACACGGTAGCGCGGATTCCGCCGGAGAGCACGTAGGCCAGCACAATGCTCGCTGAGACGATCGCGCCCGCGAGCAGGCTCCAGCCCACGAGGACGTGCAGCACTTCGGCCAGCCCATAGAGGACGACTCCCGAGAAGGCGGCAGTGCTCAGCGCGGAAAGACACGCGCTGAGCAGCCTGACGCCTGGGCCGAATCGCATTTCGAAATATTCCGGCAGGCTGCGCGCTCCGGTCCGCATGTAAATGGGAAGCACGACCAGCGCCATGAAGACCAGCCCCGGAATGCCGCCAATCCAGTAAAAGTGGAACGCCTGGACCCCGTACTGAGCGGCCATCGCGCTCATGCCCAGAATCTCGATGGATCCGCAGTTGTAGGCCAGAAAGGAAAGGGCAACCGCCCACGTGGGCAGAGATGAGGAAGCGTTGAAGTACTGATTGGAAGTCAGACCGCGGCGGCGCGTCGTCCAGCTGATGACCAGCAGAACCATCAGGTAGACGGGAAATATTCCCCACATCCAAATCGCCGCGGTGCCGCTTTTCATCATCCCCTTGTCGGTCGGACCAGTGTAGTTCCCCTGCCCATGCGACGGAAACCGGCAGCGGAGGAGCGCCGGGGGAGGCGCGGCTCTTCGCGACGGGCGTAAGCTCGGAAACGGGTGTCCATGGGAAGCACTGGGATTTCACGGCGGCGTTTTCTGGCAACCGGCACGGTGGCGGCAATGGCCATGGCCGAGCATGGGCTCTGGCCGCGGGAGGCGTGGGGTGCGGAGGTATCTGGCGCGGCGCCGCTGGAGGAGTTCGGTTACGGCGATGTTCGGATGGCCAGCGAGCAGCACGAAGCGCAGCGGATGAACACCCATGCGGTGCTGATGGAGCTGAATGAAGACAGCCTGCTGAAGCCGTTCCGCCAAATGAGCGACATGTCCGCTCCAGGCGAGGAGCTGGGCGGGTGGTACCAATACGTCGCGGACTTCGATTACCACCACGGAGACGTGGGATTTGCGCCCGGCTGCACGTTTGGGCAGTGGGTGTCGGCGCTGGCGCGGAATTACGCGATCACGGGAGAGGAAGCAACGCGCGACAAAGTGCTGCGGCTGAACCAGCTGTACGCGCAGACCATCTCCGGGAAGCTGTACGAGAAGAGCCGGTTCCCCGCATACATGTACGACAAGCTGCTGCTGGGGCTGCTGGATTCCCACACCTACTGCCACGATCCGCAGGCGATGGCGATCTTGCAAAAGACCACGGACACGGCGCTGCCGCATCTGCCGGGGCACGCGGTCGAGCACAATGTCAGTTGGCGCAAAGATCCGGACAAGCAAGATCCATCCTGGACGTGGGATGAGTCGTACACGATGCCGGAGAATCTGTTTCTGGCGTACCGGCGCGGCGCGGGGCGGCGGTATTACGACCTCGCGTTCGCGTATCTGGACGACAAGACGTGGTTCGATCCGCTGGCGCGCAATGAAAACGTGCTCGCCGGGCGCCACGCCTACAGTTATGTGAACTCGCTGAGCTCGGCGGCGATGGCATATCTGACCGCGGGCAGCGAGAAACATCTGCGAGCGGCGCGCAACGGATTTGCCATGGTCCAGGCGCAGAGCTACGCAACCGGAGGATGGGGTCCGGACGAGCAGCTGCGCGCGCCCGGCAGCAACGACCTCTACGCCAGCCTGACCAACACGCATGCCAGCTTCGAGACGCCGTGCGGATCGTACGCGCATTTCAAAATCACGCGCTACCTGCTGCGCGTAAGCCGCGACGCGCGATATGGCGACAGCATGGAACGCATGATGCACAACACGGTGTTAGGCGCGAAGCCGCTGGAGACGAACGGTCAGGCGTTCTACTACTCCGATTACAACTTCGACGCGCAGCGCGTGTACAAGGTGGCGCACTGGCCGTGCTGCTCCGGCACGCTGCCGCAGGTGGCGGCGGATTACCGGATCAACGCGTATCTGCGCGGCCCGCAGTCGGTGTACGCCGTGCTGTACGTTCCCTCAACGCTGCGCTGGACGGAAGCCGGAACGGCGCTCGAGCTGACGCAGGAAAGCGACTATCCGTACGAGGAGCAGGTGGCGTTCGCCCTGAAGGCGTCGCGGCCCACGGAGCTGACGCTGCACTTCCGCATTCCGGCGTGGGCGCAGGGCGCGGAGATCGCATTGAACGGCAAGCGCCAGCCGGGGCTGGCGATTCCGGGGCAATTTGCGGAGATCCGGCGCACGTGGCAAAGCGGCGACCGCGTGGATCTGCATCTGCCTCTGCGCATGCGGCTGGAACCCATCGATGCGCACCACCCCGAGACCGTGGCGCTGATGCGCGGCCCGCTGGCGCTGATGGCAGTAAAGCCCCGCCAGCAGAGTCCGTTGCCTGGGGTGACGCGCAGCCAGCTGCTGGCCGCGCGCAGGGTGAGCGAACGCGCATGGCAGGTGGATTCCGCCGATGGGCCGGTGACCATGTTGGCCTTTCCGTGGCTCGGCGATCAGCCGTACAGCGCGTATTTGCGGGCGACCTAGCGAGGTTGCTCGTTCCCGATCAACAACCCCGTTGAGCCATTGCGCACCAATGGCGTGCCGCATTGTCTGGCGGCGCTGGAGGAAACGCGTCCACTTCAGTACCGCCGGTCCTCTATAATGGGCCGCACCGATGCCAGTCAGTTCCGGAACCCAATATGGTCCGTACAAGATAGAGTCGCCGCTGGGCGCGGGCGGCATGGGCGAAGTGTATCGAGCCCGCGACACCCGCCTGGGGCGCACGGTCGCGATCAAGATTCTGCCTGCGCATCTGTGCGGGACACGCGAAGCGAAAGAGCGCTTCGATCGGGAGGCGAGGGCCATCTCCTCGGTCAGCCATCCCAACATTTGTGCGCTATTCGACGTCGGCGTGCAGGACGGCGTGAGCTATCTGGTGATGGAGTACCTGGAAGGAGAGACAGTCGCAGACCGGCTGGGCCAGGGTCCTCTGGCGCCGGAGGCGCTGGTGAGGATGGCGCTGGAAATCGCCGACGGGCTGGACAAGGCGCATCGCGGCGGCCTGGTGCATCGTGATCTCAAGCCCGCGAATCTCTTCATCACCCAGGATGAGCACATCAGGATTCTCGATTTCGGCCTCGCGAAGAGCCTGGAAGCTCTGACCGGCGCGACCGGCGACAGTGCGGCGACGGCAGGGGATGGCGCGAACGTCACCAGTCCTGGCCTCACGGTGGGCACCATCGCGTACATGTCTCCCGAGCAGGCGCGGGGCGAGCCGGTGGATGCGCGCAGCGATCTCTTCTCGCTGGGCATGGTGCTGTACGAGATGGCGACGGCGCGCAAGGCCTTCGGCGGATCGTCGACGGCGGTCGTTTTCGAAGCGATTCTGAATCGGAATCCGCAGCCGGTGACCGAGGTGAATCCGCACATGCCGCGAGCGCTCGAAAATATTCTCGGGAAGCTCCTGGAAAAGGATGCGGACCTCCGTTATCAAACGGCGGCGGAGCTGCGCGCGGACCTCAAGCGGCTGAGTCGCGATCTTGGATCGGGGCGCCGCTCCGCTGCGGAATCGGCCGCTTCGGGCGCCACACCGCAGGCAGCGGCGGTGAAGCAAAAATCCGTCGCGGTCCTGTATTTCGAGAACCAGAGCGGCTCCAAAGAGGATGAGTACTTCCGAGACGGGATCACCGAGGACATTGTGACCGAGATCTCGAAGATCGGTCAGCTGGACATCTTTCCGCGGTCGGAGATGATGGCCTTTCGCGATAAGGTCGTTACGGCGCAGCAGGTGGCTCAGCAATTGGGCGCCCAGTATGTGCTGGAGGGATCGATCCGGCGGTCCGGCAACAGGGTGAGGATTACCGCGCAGTTGGTGGAAGCCTCGACGCGGCACTCGGTCTGGGCGGAGCGTTACGACCGGCAGATGGAAGACGTGTTTACCATCCAGGAGGAAATCGCCCGGAGCATTGCCCAGGCGCTGCGAATCACGCTGACGCCGCAGGAAGAGAAGATCATCGCGCGGCGGCCGACCGAGAACCCGCTGGCCTACGATTTCTATCTGCGCGGCAAGAACTACACGCGCCGCTATTACACCGATTACGCGCTGCAAATGTTCGAACAGGCCATCCAGCTCGATCCTGGATTTGCGCTGGCTCATGCCGGCATTGCGCAGGTGTGCGGGCTGACCTACGAGCTGCGCGAGCGGAATCCGCAGCTGATCGAACGAGGCATGGCCGCCTGCGACCAGGCCGTAGCGCTCGCGCCCGACCTGCCGGAAGTACTCGTGGCCCGGGCGCGGCTGTTCTATGCGCAGAAGCAATATGAGGACGCCATTGCGCTGGTCATGAAGGCGATCCAGCGCAAACCGGACTGCGACGGCGCCTGGAGCATTCTGGGCCGCGCCTACTTCGCCGCAGGCCGCTACGAAGACGCTGCGAAGGTTGTCGATAAAGCCGTCGAAGGAAACGGCGACGATTACAACGTCTATTCCCCCTTCATCAATACGCTGGAGCGCCTGGGGCGGAAGAAGGATGCCGAGCAGCTGCAGTCGCGTCTGGCGGTCGTATTAAGACAGCAACTGGAACGGGAGCCGGAAGACGTCCGCGCCCGCGTGTTGCTCGCGGTCTTTTTGGCTGCGCAGCACGAGGGGGAGGATGAAGCGATCCGGCATCTGCAGACAGCCATCGCGCTGCGGCCTAAGGACACCAACACGCTGTATAACGCGGCCTGCGCCTACGGGGTGATGAAGCGCAAGGCCGAAGCGATGGAGACCGTCAGGAAGGCGCTGGCCGCCGGCTACGGCAATCTCGACTGGATGTCGAAGGACCCGGACCTTGAGTGCCTGCACGACGACCCGGAATTCCAAAAGCTGGTGGGACTTGCCTGAAGCAAGCCCGGCGGCCTCAGATACGCCCTGCAATTCGAAAGATGGGCCATTTCGCAGCGGCAGCGCTCATGCCTTTATCCTCCCTGGTTGCGCCTTTAATGTTGCTCTTGTTCGCTCTTGACCTATATTCCCTGATTGCTCATGCACGACTGAGTGCCTTACCCGAGTGGTGCACGATCGCCGGTTCGCCCGGGTGATGGTCAGTCTGGCGCACACTGTACATTGTCTTATCTGCGCTGGCGCCCATCTCGGACACGCCGGTGACCGTGCCATGGCCGATGGCGCTCCGATAATGCCATGACACTTTGGTGCCAACGGGGATTGTCTTGAACGTCTTTTTTTCGGCAGCCATTATCATCTCTCCTGCGAGGTAGATTTATTTCATTTTCCCAGCCATCTGGCCCGCATGCGGGACTCGATCCGCCAGGCACCTGCCGGTTAAGAGTGCGCAACGTGGAAGCACAACTGCGTCGCGCGAGGTGTCTTACCAGCCGTGCCGATGATGTCATCCGCCGCTGCGTCGATTCCGGTCAAAAGCGCACACATCATAAGATCGATCTCGTGGGGCCTACACCAACGCTGAGACGGTCCTTCACGCATGCGTTAACGCTGCACACATTGCGCCGCATCGTCGTCTGTTCGGACGTTCCGTGAGAAATCTCCGCGTGTCTAACGATCTTCTGCCGATTCGCGATCTGGCCACGAGATCGTAAGCAGGAATGCGCTGTCCTCCAGCGCCTCGACATCATGCTTCAGACCTGGCTCCAGTACGAGAAGGTCGCCGGGGCCCAGCTCGGCACCCTGGCCCTCGGGCAGGCGCAGACGAATTCTGCCTTGAATTCCCTGAACGGAAATTGGACCGTCCGCATGATGATGGCTCATGCGGCTGTCCGCCTTCATTACGACCAGAACAATCCGGAAATCCTCATACTTCACGAGGGTCTCGGAACTGCGACCCGTTTCCTGCTGCAAGGCGGATGCGCTCCTGAGCCTCTCAATCTCCTGGTGGATGTTGGCCCGGATCACTGCATTTGCAAGTTGTGGAAGGCGTGTGAGGGTATCGCGATACTCGTTGGTGTGGCTCGCTTCTTCATGTTTGGCCATGTCAGTGGGATGCACTCCTTTGCATTAAGGCTCCGCGGTTAGCTCTGGGCGAAGCGTGAGGTCATACGGGCCTGGATGCAGGTCCCGCTGACGCTGGTCCTGCCTCCTCTGTGGGAAGAAGTACAGGAACGCAACGATAACCGCCGCTCGATTATGGCGTATAGATAGCTGCCCAGTATGAGCAAAGGTGCTCATTCTACGTCACACATCGGACCAAAACTTCCACGAACCCATGGCGTGCCGCGCGCACCTGATTGCCGTTGATTATCGATTCCCGCTCCCGCACCGTGAACCGCGGGACCTGCTCTGCCGACTAATGACAGGTTTTTTGGACTAACTGTCACGATCCGGGAAGATCTGCCGAAGATGTGATCAATTTTGACCGGTTCAGCCCTTGGCTGCTGTTTACGATTCGATCATAACGAGATCGTTTCCGGAGCGCGGTGGCTTTACTTTGTGGCCTCTGGTGCGCAATCGAAGCTTGTTGGGGCCTATCGATTCCCAGGTCGAGGTCTTCCGGAAGTTGTTTCGCGGGACACAGACACAGCGATCATGCGGGCGCAGGTGCTGCAGTGCCTTTGCACATGACATGCAGAGAACGCCGCGAAAGATTTTTCATGACAGGACGTTGCTTCAACCCAGAATGCGGCGAGGAGCTGCGCTATCTCAGGAACGGGTCGGTCTATGCGTGGGAAAGCGAGGGCGCTCAGGAAAGTCCTGTGGAATTCTTCTGGCTTTGCCCGACCTGCTCCTGTGCGTTTCAGATTGCATCCGATGAGAATGGGAGACCTGCACTTGAGCCACGGCTCCTGAAGCTCGGGTTCGAGCGACAGGGCTCTCGCGTCCGAAGAGTGCTCACGGAAGTATCGCAGACGCATGCGGCGATACCGGCGGAGCGTCAGTCCACGATACGGAAATGAGGAGCGCGAATGAGCCATCCTTATGAGCTTTCTGGAGGAGAATGTCAATGTCTAAGGCAACAGTAGCCGATCACCTGGTAGAGCGGCTCATCGAGTGGGGAGTCGATACCATTTTTGGTTTCCCCGGAGATGGCATTAACGGCATCTTCGAGGCTTTGCGCACGCATCAGGACAAACTGCGGTTCATCCAGGTGCGGCACGAGGAAGCGGCCGCTTTCGCCGCCTGCGGCTATGCCAAATTTACTGGCCGTCTCGGAGTGTGCCTTGCCACCTCCGGCCCCGGAGGCATTCATCTGTTGAACGGCCTTTATGACGCGAAATGCGATCTGCAGCCGGTTCTGGCCATTACCGGCCATACCTTTCACGACCTGATCGGCACGCATTATCAGCAGGACGTCGATCTCGACAAGCTGTTCATGGATGTCGCCGCCTACAACCAGCGCGTGATGGGGCCGGCCCACCTCATCAACGTGGTCGACGAGGCGGTCAAGACTGCGCTGGCCCGCAGAACCGTTTCTCATATCACCATCCCCAAGGACATTCAGGAATGGACGAAGTCGGAGGGCGAGCGTTCCCCCGCGAACATCGCGGCCCACAGCGGCGACCTGTTTGCCACGCCGCATTCCAGTCCTGCCGAACATCTTCTGAAGCAGGCGGCAGACCTGATTAACAGCGGATCGAAGGTGGCGATGCTCATCGGCCGTGGTTGCCTCGACGCCCGGGAAGAGGTCCTGGCTCTGGCCGAAGCGGCGGGCGCGCCGGTCATCAAGGCGTTGCTCGGGAAGGCTGCCATCCCGGACAGGAATCCCTATGCGCTGGGAGGCATCGGGCTGCTGGGCACGGCGCCTTCGCAGGATGCGCTGAAAGAGTGCGACACATTTCTCATCGCCGGCAGCAGCTTTCCTTACATGGAGTTTCTGCCGAAGCCGGGACAGGCGAAGACAATTCAGATCGATCGCGATCCCACGCGGATTGGTTTGCGGCATCCCGTGGACGTGGGTCTCATCGGCGATTGCGCCACCGTACTCCGCGCGCTGCTGCCGATGATCGAGCACAAGAAAAGCCGCAGCTTCCTCGAAAAGTCGCAGAAACGCATGGCCGCCTGGAATGAGCTCATGGAAAAGCGCGGCACGCGGAGCGATATGCCGATGAAGCCCCAGGTCGTTACCTACGAGCTCAATAAGCTGCTCGATTCCGATGCGATCGTCTGTTCGGATAGTGGCACGATCGCCACCTGGACAGCGCGTTATATCGAGATGCGCGACCGGATGCAGTTCTCGCTCTCAGGCTCGCTGGCAACGATGGCGAACGGCCTGCCGTACGCTATCGGAGCCTCGGTGGCCTATCCCGGACGTCAGGTCGTGTGCATCGTCGGTGACGGTGGATTGACCATGCTGATGGGCGAGATCGCGACTTTGGTGAAATACAAACTCCCGGTCAAAGTGATCGTCATCAAGAACAACGTTTTGGGGGAGATCAAGTGGGAGCAGATGGCCCAGGAAGGCAATCCGCAATTCGGAGTCGATCTGCAGCCGATCGATTTTGCAGGGTACGCGAGATGTTGCGGCGCCACCGGTTTCACCATCGAAGATCCTAAGGACGCAGAGAGCACCTTGCGGCAGGCGCTTGCCCATCCGGGGCCCGCGGTCATCCAGGCGGTCGTGGATCCGAATGAGCCGCCGTTGCCGGGGAATATCTCCGCGGAACAGGCCCTGCATTTTGCCGAAGCGTTGGCAAAGGGCGAAAAGGACCGCTGGAAGATCATCAAGACCGTTCTCGAAGACAAGGTCCGGGAAGTCATCTAGCATGAGGAACCCCGAGCGCATCGATCGATCAGCACGCATGCCAGACCGCGCCTTCAACCAAATTCCGAGGGCAAGCTCGAAGCCGGCATGGTGTTCAACGTCGCCCCCCGTCTGTGCCAACGACTAGGGAGGCGTCCGTCATTGCGACCCAGTCGCGATGACAGAAACGGGTGTGGAGTTGCTGACGCCGTTTCATCACCGGGGCGCCGAGTCAACGATCGATGAGTAGACGAGGGGAAATTACATGGCACACTTTCGCGGGAATACAAGCGCGTTCGGCGCTCCGGGCGACGAGCCTCGCTGGACGCATGCCGACAAGGATGGAGTGGGCACAGCCCATTCGCCCGGAGGCCGTGTCTGGTTTACGATCTGGCGCGGCATCCTCACGGAGGTCTATTATCCGACCGTTGATCGTCCTCAGCTGCGCGACCTGGAATTTCTGTTCGCCGATGGGAACGGGTTGTTTCTCGAAGAAAAGCTGGATCTCGAATACAAGATTGAGCGGCTGATCCCTTCTCAGGGCTATCGCATCCGTAGCCGCGATTCCGAAGGCCGCTTCTCTTTCACGAAAGAAATCATCGTAGAGCCTACGCGGCCCTGCGTGCTGCTGCGCACCGCAATCGAAGGAGAAAGCGACTTCCTGCGAAGCCTAAAGGCCTATGTGCTTTGCGCTCCTCACTTGGAAGTTGGAGGAGAAGGCAACAACGCATTCGTGATCGAAGCGTCGGGCCGGGAGTTGCTCGTTGCCGAGAAAGAGAATCGCTGGCTGGTGGTAGGCGCGTCCTGTGCCTTTTCACGGCTCTCCTGCGGCTATGCCGGGCGCAGCGATGGATACACGGACCTCAGGAAGAACCACACGATGGATTTCGAATTCGATGAGGCCAGGAATGGGAACGTGGCCCTCACCGGAGAGCTGGATCTTTCAAAGACGCGAAAGTTCACCATCGGCATCGCCTTCGGAGAGACTCTTTCCTGTGCCGTGTCGAACCTGTTCCAAAGCCTTGGTCATGCTTACGAGGATCGACGCCAGCTCTTCATGGATCAATGGAAGGCAGCTGGGAAGGACGCGAAGCCTCTCAAAAAGTCCAGCGGAGACAAAGGGCGCCTGTTCGATTCAAGCTACAACCTCTTGTTGACGCACGAAGACAAACTCTATCAGGGGGCGTTCGTCGCGTCGCTCACGATTCCCTGGGGCGAGGCGCGCAACGACAAACAGGGGAAGGGAGGCTACCACCTGGTGTGGACCCGCGACATGGTGGAGAGTGCCATGGGACTGCTCGCGGCGGGCAACACCGAGGCGCCTTTGCGTGCTCTTATTTATTTGGCCGCGCGGCAGGAAGAGGACGGCAGCTTCCCGCAGAATTTCTGGGTAAATGGGGAAGCATTCTGGAAAGGCATGCAACTGGACGAAGTTGCCTTTCCCGTACTGCTCGCCTGGCGTCTTCAGGAGCTTCAACTTCTGGGCGATTTCAATCCGCGCGTGATGGTAAACCGGGCTGTCGCTTTCCTGTTGCACAGCGGGCCAGTGACGGGTGAGGAACGATGGGAAGAAGCGAGCGGCTATTCTCCCTCCACCCTGGCGGTCATCATCGGGGCCTTCATTTGCGCAGCTTCATTCGCGCGAGCGGAACAGGACAACGGCACAGCGTCATTTCTGGAAAGCTATGCCGACTTCCTTAGAAACCATCTCGAGGAGTGGACGGTGACAACCGCGGGATCGCTTGTGGCCGGTGTCGCTCGCCACTTTGTAAGGCTGAATCCAGCCAGGCCGGGGGAAGTCGCCGGTCCGGAGGCCGTCAACCAGGCAAACCTCAGGTTGACCAGCCAGCGTCCGGGCGATCGCGAGTCCTATCCGGCTCGCGAGATCGTGGATGCTGGATTTCTACAGTTGGTTCGCTATGGAATCGTCTCCCCCGACGATCCGTTGATCGTTGAAAGCCTGCGGGTCGTCGATGCAATTCTCAAAACAGAGACTCCCTCGGGTCCCTGTTGGCGCCGGTATAACCACGACGGCTACGGACAGCACCCCGGCGGCGGGCCTTACCTGAACTGGGGCCAGGGCCGGCCCTGGCCGCTCCTTGCCGGCGAGCGCGGACACTACGAGCTTGCCGCCGGCCGCGATTGCCGCCCATTGCTGCATGCCATGGAGAAGTTCTCGAGCGGTACCTGCCTGTTGCCGGAACAAATCTGGGATGAACCCGATCTGCCGGAAGCGCACCTGCACTGCGGCGGTCCTACCGGCTCGGCCAACCCTCTGTTGTGGGCGCATTCGGAATACGTGCGCCTGCTTCGCTCATGTCATGACGGAATGGTCTTCGATCTGATTCCCGAAGTCGCCACCCGGTATCGGGAAGGCAAGATCGGCACAAAAGTGGAATTCTGGCTCCCCAAACACCCCATTCGACAGGCAAGAAAAGACCACACGCTTCGCATCTGCGCGCCGGAGCCATTCCGTCTTCGTTGGACCACGGACAACTGGACGACATGGCGGGATAGCGAGTCGCGCGCCACCGGCATCGGCGGCGAGTACTTCGACGCGGCTCCCGCCGACTTTCAGTGGCAACTCGACTTCACATTCTTCTGGACGAAACGGCAAGCGTGGGAAGGCCGGAATTATTCGGTTCATGTGCACCAGGAAAGGACCAGACGGGCAGCATGACTCTTAGTCGAGAACAGGACGAGCAGCCATCTGGCGCATCATGGAGCGCTCTCAGCTCTGGACTCGAGCGCGACGCGAGAGAGATCGATCTCGCTATCCGGGAGGGACGTTTCCAGCGCTGGCTGGCGCTCGGCGCCGGACTATCCAGCGTGTTAAGCGGGATAGAAGTCACCTATGAGCATTATCGAGGAAGCTACAGCCGCAGAGTCATGTACACACCCGTCCTCCTGAGCGGAGTGCTGGCGGCGGCGGGGCTGTCCGGGTTCTTCAGCAGGCGCGCTGCGAAGACAGTATTGCCGGTGATCTCTGTCATAACACTCGGTGACTGCGTGGTGGGCTTCTACTTTCATGTGCGGGGAATCCACCGGAAGCCCGGCGGATGGCGGCTTCCGATCGTCAACATGGTCATGGGTCCGCCCGTCTTTGCTCCCCTTCTATTCGGCGTGAGCGCCTGGCTCGGCTTTCTTGCATCGCGTCTTCGCCGTGGCAACCGCGCCGACGATCGAGGCTTGCCTCGCCCCGCGCATGCGCATCATTGGGCGAAGCTCCTCACGAGCGAACATGAGTCAATCAGCTGGACCCAGGACGTGCGGGAAGGCCGCTTCCAAAAACAGATGGCAATGGCGACGGTTGTCTCAGCGTTCTTCAGCGGATTTGAAGCCTGGTACTCGCATTACAAAAACAATTTCCGCTATAAGGCGCAGTGGACGCCGGTGATCGTCGCGCCGATGTTGATGGCGGCGGGTATCGGCGCAGTCAGGAGCCCTCGCGTTGCGCATACCTGGCTGCCCGCTCTCTCGGCAGTGGCGATCGTCGATGGAGCCGTGGGGTTCGGTTACCATGCGCGCGGCGTCGTGCGGCGCCCCGGCGGCCTGAAGAAGCCGATTTACAACATCATCTATGGGCCGCCTCTGTTCGCGCCCCTGCTGTTTGCAGCCTGCGGCGCTCTGGGATTGCTCGCCAGCCTGCTCCGGAGAGAGAAAAGAAAATGAGTGCTCCAACTGGAATAGCAGACAGCCGCCCGGTCGATTCAGCTACAGGAGAACCGATCGGACCCATGGCTCAGCCAGGATACTATCCAGGCTTCAGCACGCTCGGCCAACAGAAATTCTGGGATGCAAAGACGCGCCAGGTAGTTTTGGACCGGGTCGGCAATGTTCCCGAGGTCCGATTCTTTAGTCCACAGGAAGCTCGTCTGCTGAATGCTGTCTGCGATCGCGTTCTTCCCCAGGATGACCGCGACGAGTCTCACAAGATCCCCATCGTGCCGCAAATCGATCGACGACTCTACGAGAATTCACACGATGGGTACCAGTACGAAGACATGCCGCCCGATCGCGAAGCATACCAGTTAGGATTGCGGGCCATCGAGGAGATTGCCCAGCACCAATATGGTTGTGGCTTTCTGGAAATTGGCCCGCGAGCGCAGGACGAAATTCTTCGCTCGCTGCATGACGGCAGACCCTCCGCGGCGAACGACATTTGGAAACGAATGCCCGTCCATCGCTTTTGGATGCTGCTGGTTTCCGATTGTACCGACGCCTACTACTCGCATCCCTGGGCCTGGGATGAAATCGGCTTCGGCGGCCCCGCCTATCCGCGAGCTTACATGCGCCTGGAACGCGGTGAGGCGGAGACCTGGGAGGTATCGGAAAAACGTTATGACTGGAAGCCGCCGGAGAACTCCGTCTCCGGCGAATTTGAACCGGTCTCCGGTCAATCGGAGCATCTCGGCTCCCCCGGCCAGGGAGGTACCCATTGAAGTCGCCGCTTCTGGGAGAATTTCATCCGCCCGACGGGAAGCCGCACATGCTCGGCTCTATCCAGCGGATCGAGACCCCGATGCACCGCTTCTCGGAAGGAGAAGAGGTGGATTACGCCATCGTGGGCGTGGGCGCGGGAGGCGGAGTGCTCCTGCAACGGCTGGCGCGAGCGGGCTTTCGTGTGATTGGCTTCGATGCCGGGCCCTTTTGGGATACCGAACGCGACTGGGTGAGCGATGAAAAAGGAGCTCACAACCTCTATTGGAACGATCTGCGGATCACCGGTGGCAAGCATCCCCTGGCATTTGGAGCGAACAACTGCGGCAAGGGCGTCGGCGGAGGCACCGTTCACTGGGCGTCTTTCACGCCACGGCTGCATCCCTCTGACTTTCGCACCCATTCGACAGACGGCGTCGGTGTCGACTGGCCCATCTCTTACTCGGACCTGAAGCCTTACTACGAACTCATGGAATTGGAGCTCCCTGTCTCCGGCCCGTCGTATTTTCCCTGGGGCGATCCTCATGGCTATCCCTACGGGCCGCATCCGATGGGCGGCGTGGGCGATGCGCTGATCCGAGGCTGCACGAAGCTGGGCATCGGAGTCTCGGCTGGAGGGCCGGTGGCGATCCTGAACGGTTCCCGCGGCGACCGGCCGCACTGCATTTATCGCGGCTTCTGCATCCAGGGGTGCAAAGTGGGCGCGAAGGCCAGCACGCTCATCACGCACGTTCCGGATGCAATTGAAAACGGAGCGGAGATTCGTCCAAATTGCATGGTTTCGCGTATCCACTTAGGCCGCGACCGGCGCGTGACGGGAATCTCCTACTTCGATCCGGAAGGGTGCGAGCGCTTTCAAAAGGCAAAGGCCGTGGTTGTAGCGGGGTATTCGATTGAAACACCTCGCCTCTTACTCAATTCCGCTTGTCCAGGTTTCGAGAACGGACTCGCCAATTCCAGCGATTGCGTAGGCCGATACCTGATGGCGCAGGCCGGCAATGTTGTGCTCGGCCGCTTCGAGGAACTCGTCCGCATGTATAAGGCTCCTCCGGCCCATGCGTTGACGGAGGAATTCTATGAGACCGACCCGAAACGCGGTTTCGCGCGCGGCTTTGCCATCCAGACGGTGGGTCCGCTGCCCATGGCATTTGCCCGGCAGATGATGACTGCGAAAGGCGCATGGGGGTGGGGAATGCGGAGCGTCATGATGGATTACAACCATTGGGCGAGTTTCGGATTTCTCGGAGAGATTCTGCCGCATGCGGAGAATCGAGTGCAGTTGGCGGAAGAAAAAGATCACTTCGGTATTCCCATCGCCAAGGCCACCTTCAATCTGTACGACAACGATCAGAAGCTGATCGAATACGGCAAGAATAAAACCATGGAGGTCATGTGGGCAGCGGGCGCCACGGAGGTCGTCCAGGAGGCGCGATATGCCCATCTGGTTGGAGCCGCGCGTATGGGGAGCGATCCCGAGACCTCGGTCGTCGACCAGTTCGGGCGGACGCACGATATTGCGAATCTGTTTATCTGCGACGGCAGCATCATGCCCACCCAGGGATCGGCCAACCCGGGGCTGACCATTATGGCCCTGGCTGCGCGCACCGCAGATTACCTCATCCGGGAAGGAGACGAAGTCTTTATGTCGCATAGGCCAAATACCCAAACCCCTCCTGTGCGGCGCGACTTGTCTCCACCGGATACGTGGGGCCATGGCATGCCCAGGATTTAGGTCGAGACAATGATGAAATCCAGCCCACACATCGAACGCATTCAGGTTTCCGTCTACACAGTCCCGACGGCAACGCCGGAGTCCGACGGAACGCTTCAATGGGACAGGACTTCTCTGGTGCTGGTCGAAGTTCTTGCCGGTGGTAAACAGGGAATTGGCTATAGCTATGCGAATGTGGCCACGGCGCATCTGATCGATGAATCGCTTGCGCCGCTGCTGATCGGTCATGACGCGCTCGCCAGTGGCGGCGCATGGCGCAGGATGCTCGAACAGATTCGCAATCTGGGCCGGCCGGGAATCTCTTCGATGGCCATTGCAGCGGTCGACAACGCACTCTGGGATTTGAAGGGGAAACTGCTCAACGTTTCTGTAGCGTCCCTGCTCGGTCTGGTAAGGACACACATCATGGCATACGGGAGCGGCGGCTTTACCTCTTATTCCGACTCGAAGCTGCGCGAGCAACTCGGGGGCTGGGCGGAAGCAGGCTTTCTCGCGGTCAAGATGAAAATCGGCCGCGATGCGGCTGCCGATATCGAGCGCGTTCGCGCGGCGCGCGCGGCCATTGGACCGAAGGTCCAGCTCTTTGTCGATGCGAACGGCGCTTACACGCGCAAACAGGCTCTCGAGCAGGCGCACCGATTCAGAGAATGCGATGTGACCTGGTTTGAAGAACCAGTCTCGTCCGACGACCTTGAAGGATTGCACCTGATCCGCAATCAGGGCCCTCCGGGAATGGTCATCGCCGCCGGCGAATATGGATACGATTCCTGGTATTTCCGGCGCATGCTGGAAGCGGAGGCAGTCGATGTGCTTCAGGCGGATGCCACTCGATGCGCAGGTATTACCGGCTTCCTGCTGGCCGACGCGCTCTGCGCCAGCCGCTCGATGCCTCTCTCGGCGCATACATCGCCGTCACTCCATGCACACGCCTGCTGCGGAGCGCAGCGCGCCATCAATGTCGAATATTTTTATGATCACGCGCGTATCGAAAAGATGGCCTTCGACGGCGCACTCGAGGTTACGAATGGATCTCTGTCACCAGACTTATCTCGCCCTGGTTTCGGCCTGACCCTCAGGGAACGAGATATGCGACCCTACAAGGTCTATAGCTCTCCGAAGTGAGCCGGGAAGGATCGTCGCCGATCGCATCTGATATGCAGCACTCGCGCCGGCCTACACTCTTGTCTCATTTCAGGGGCTTCAGTCCACAAGCCTGGCTCGCCGGGGCTTCTCGTATTCCTCGACGGCATGCAACTACGGCTTCCCGCAAGCTGACTTCCCGGGGAAGAATCGGCGCGTGCATTGACGGTGTGCACAAATTGAGGGCCGGAGAATAGATCCACCGGTTTAAGTCGGCCGCATTCCAGACCAACCGCAAATTAGTTTCTTCTCCAACTTCCGATGGAGGCATGAGACGTGTTTCTGCGGCTACCATTGGCTGCATCCTGATCGGAGGTCCCCAGACCATGCCCCATATTGCCCTGCCCGAAGACCAGCCGGGAATCCGCGGAGCGATGGCGTTTCGCCCGGAGACGGCCAGGCCGCTGAACGATCTGGTTGAGGTCCTGCTGCGCGGGCCGAACACGCTGTCCCCCGGCGAACGCGAACTGATCGCTACCTACGTGTCCTCGCTCAACGACTGCTACTACTGCCAGACGATTCACGGAGCGATTGCCGCGGCGCACCTGAACGGCGATGAGGACCTGGTGCGGAGGGTGAAGGCCGACTTCCAGCACGCACAGATTTCCGACAAGCTAAAGGCTCTGCTGGTGATTGCCGGCAAAGTGCAGCGCGACGGCAAGACGGTGACTGCAGCGGATGTGGAGCATGCCCGCAGCCTGGGCGCGACGGACGTGGAGATCCACGATACGGTGCTGATTGCCGCCGCCTTCTGCATGTATAACCGCTATGTCGACGGACTTGGCACGACGCAGCCCCGCGACGAAGCCCTGTATCGGGAACGCGGCAAGCTGGTGGCGCGCGATGGGTATGTCGCCGTCAGCAAAACGTACATTCCGGCTGAAAAGGCCGCGCATTCAGGAGATTGAGATGCCTCACATTGCCCTGCCGGAGCATCTGCCCGGCATCAGCAGCGGGTTTGCCTTTCGTCCGGAAACAGCAAAGCCCATGCGCGAACTGGCGCATGTTCTGCTCCACGAACCCAACAGCCTCGCGCCGGGCGAGCGCGAGCTGATCGCCACGTATGTCTCCTCGCAAAATGGCTGCCACTTCTGCCAGGCCAGTCACGGCGCGGCAGCCGCGTGCCACCTCGGAAGCAGCGAGGTGGTGCAGCAGGTAAAAGCCGATTTCCATGCGGCGCCGGTCACTCCGAAGCTGAAGGCGCTGCTCGCCATTGCCGGTAAGGTGCAGCAGAGCGGCAAGCTGGTATCCGCGGAGGACGTCGAGCGGGCGCGTGCGGAAGGAGCGACGGATGTCGAGATTCACGACACGGTGCTGATCGCCGCCGCCTTCTGTATGTACAACCGCTATGTGGACGGGCTCGGCACCTGGCAGCCAAACGACGCGAACATGTATGCCGAGATGGGCCGGCATCTGGCCGAAGAGGGCTATCGCAAGCCGTCTCGCTGATCGGCTGGCTTTCGTCCTGCTCGGGATTCCTCTGCCCAGCCCGGATCGCATCGTTCGGGGTGTTCCTCGGTGTATCCACCGATAGTTTGATCTCATTTCCCACCTACCGGCTGAAGACAAGTCCAGCTGCTGGACGATAGTGTTCCCACGTGACGTGACGGAGTCCTGCAGGGCTCCATCATTCCCCACCGAGTGCCAGTCCCGGATCCCCTCCGGCTAATCACAACTGAATGGAGTTGCCTCATGAGCCAGCACGTTATGGCGCGTCTCTGTGCCGGCATCGCCGCTGCCGCGCTGTTTGCCGGCGCAGCCGTCGCCCAGGTTCCCACGGGAAGCATCAACGGGAGGGTCACCGATCCGCAGGGTGCCGTCATTGCCGGAGCACACCTGACGGCGGAGAGCACGGAACAGGGCATCAGCCGCGCCACCACCACCAACAGTGCAGGGCTCTATTCGCTGGTCGATCTTCCCACGGGAGTCTACGACGTGCGGGTGCAGCAGCCCGGATTCGCGGTGAGCGAGTTCGAGCATGTGGTGGTGCGGGCGGGGCAGGCCGCGACGATCAACGCACAGCTCAGGATTGCTACGGCCGGAACTACCGTCAAGGTGAACGCATCGCCGGAATCCGTGAACCTGACGCAGTCCATGATTCAGGGACAGATCACAGGAAAAACGATCAGCAGTATTCCCCTGAACGGACGCAATTTTCTGGAGCTGGCGTACCTGATACCGGGAAACCGGCCGGCACCGACTTTCGATCCGACCAAGACCAACACTCTGGAGGTAAGCTCCACAGGCGGCGTTGGGCGCGGCGGCAACATTACGGTCGACGGCGGTGACAACAACGACGAGATCGTGGGTGGGACGCTGGCGAATTTTCCGGAGGATTCGATTCAGGAATTCCAGATTGCGACCGGGCGCTTCACGGCGGAAGTAGGGCGTTCCGGCAACAGCATCATCAATATCGCTACCAAATCGGGCGTCAATCAAAACCATGGGTCGCTCTTTTTCTTCGAGCGCAACCGCAACCTGCAGGCGCTGCCGGCGACCTTCGACCGAAACCTGCCCACTCCGCCCTTCGATCGCGAGCAGATGGGCGGCTCGCTGGGCGGCCCGATCCGCAAAGATCATGCCTGGTGGTTCTCTTCCTTCGAGTTTCGCAACCAGAATGCAGCCCTGCAGACGGGAACGCGCGATTTTGCGACAGACACAGTTCTGCACACCTCGGCGCCGGCGCCCCTGCGCGAGCCGCTGTGGTCCACGCGGTTCGACGCGCAGCTTTCGCCAAAGAACAGCCTCATGGCTCGGTACTCCTTCGATCGCTCCACGGATACCGCGGAGGCGACTCCCTCAGAGACCACGCCGGCCTTCACGGCGGCAGAGCGGCAGAATTCGCTCAACCGCTTCAACTCGGTGCTGACGCGGCTCACGTCCATTCTGGGCCCGACGCGCGTCAACACGCTGCTGTTTCACTACGACAACTTCTATAACGATATCCCGCCGTTCCCTGGCGCGATCGCGACCACCGATCCGGCGCTGGGCCTGACGAACGAACTGATCTTTCCCGATCTTGCCGATGGACCGAATTTCAACCTGCCGCAGTCCACAACCCTTAATCGGACTCAGGTCAGCGACTCCTTCGCCTGGAGCCTGGGGAAACACATGCTGCACGTAGGAGGTCAGTGGGAGCACTACACCGCGCACGGCCTGATCAACGTGTTCGGCAACGGTACAGCGATTCTGACTTCCGACTTCGGCTTCGCCGACCTGAACGGCGACGGACAGATCAACGACCTCGACATTCCGATTGCGGTTGCGCTGAAAAGCAGCGCGCCGGTGACCCCGGTTCCGATTCCGACGGTATTCAACAGCTACCTTGCAGGATTTGTGCAGGATGACTGGCGTGCAACGCCTCGCCTGACCCTGAATCTGGGACTGCGCTGGGAGTACGACACGAACCTCACCGGCAACTCCAGCGCCCACGATCCGTGCCCGAGCCTGACGCAGCAGCCTGCGCAACCCTGCACCTGGATGGCCAACGTCATCGACCTGAAGAAGGTTCCGGACAAGAAGGACTTCGGGCCGCGTGTAGGTTTCATCTTCGATCCCTTCGGGCGTGGGAAGACGGTGGTGCGCGGAGGCTACGGCATCTACTACGACCGCATCATCCTGGAAGCCGGGGCCGAAGAGCTGGTGCAGAACGACCGCGCCCTCACCGTGACGGAATATGCGGGCTCGTCCTGCACCTCGCCTTATGTGCCGGGCGGCCCAAGCCTCGACGCGTGCTTTGCTCCCGGAGCCAGCTTCGCCCCAGGCTCGCCGACGCTGGCTTCGCCCTTCAGCGGACCACACCAGGTGGGCGGCGTGGGCATTTTGGCGATGGGGCCGGATGCGCATCACCCGATGATGCAGCAAATGTCGCTGGGCGTGCAGCAGCAACTGGGACAGAACTGGCTGGTCTCCGCCGACGGGATTCACGTCTTCGGCACGCGGGAACTGATCGGCCATCTGCTGCGGAGCACGAATTCCACTTCTCCGGACGTCTCGTGCCCGGGAAGCAATGTGCCCTGCACCCTGACCGATCCTCTGACCGGGATCTCGGATAACATCACGCTGATCCAGTCGCAGGCGAAATCGTGGTACGACGGGCTGATCTTCAGCCTGGCGCATCGCGAGTCGAGACTGGGACCGGTCGGCTATCAGTACAACGTCGGCTACACGCTGTCGAAAACTCTGGATTACGCGGATGACGACCAATTGACAGACGGCAATGCCGACGAGCAGGTGGATCTGGTGGAGGGCATCAATAACCTGCAACTGGAAAAGGGCTACGCGGCCGCGGATGAGCGGCATTACCTGACAGCTTACGGAGAGGTGAGCCTGCCGTGGAGGATCTCGCTCGCGCCGCTCTACGCTTTCGGCTCAGGCGTTCCCGCGGATACCTTCCTGCCCGGGACCGCGATCAATGGCGCCAGCGGCTCGCGTCTGCCGCTGCTGTCGCGGAATGCGCTGGGCCGCGAGATCAAAAACAGCGATCAACTGAACCAGGTCATCGATCGGTGGAACGCTTTGCCGGCATGCCCGGCGCCGTTCCCCTGCCTCGCCGGCGGCCAGTTGCAGCACGTTCCGGCCGGCATCGATTTCTTCAGCCCGTTCAGCTCGCTGGACCTGCGCCTGCGCAAAGACATTGCCGTGGGCGACCGCCTGACCGTCAGCCTGATCGCCGAGAGCTTCAATCTGCTGAACCAGACGAATATTCTCGGCACCGATGTCACCAACTATTCGGGACGCAACATCTCGATTGAGCCCGCGGGCCAGCCCGCGCAGGCTCCATTCTTTTCGCCCGTGAGCACAGCGGGCGGATTCTTCGGCTCGGGCGGCCCACGCGCATTCCAGCTTGCCACCCGGATCGAGTTCTAAGGAGCGCCGTGCTGCCCGAATACGAGAAGCTGGCCCAGGGGAAGCGGCCTTCCGCTGTGGCGGCCAACCTGCCGACGGTGGAAGAGGATGGCGCTTCGGCGGAAGTAGCCGCACTGTATCAGCAGTTCCGCGCGCGGTTCGGCAGAACGGACATTCCCGGCATTCTGCGCTGCTTCGCCACCCACCCGCCGCTGCTGCGGGCCATGATGGATCTGGCGAGCGGGATGCTCTTCACGGACGGAGCGCTGGCCCGCCGGCATAAAGAAATGATCGCGACCTTTGTTTCCTTCCGGAATGCGTGTCCCTACTGCGCCGACAGCCACGGATGCTTCTTCCGCCAGCAGGGCGGGACGGACGCGGCGCTGTGCGCGCTGCGGGAGAACCATCTCGCTTCCGGGGAATTGACCGATGCGGAGCGAGCGCTGCTCGAATTTGCGGAGAAGGTAAACCGCGATTCCCAGGCGATTCACCGCGCCGATGCGGAAGCGGTGAGGCAGGCGGGCTGGAGCGAATTGCAGATCGCAGAGACCATTCACACGGTGGCGCTGTTTGCGGCGTTCAATCGCATCGCCAACGCCTTCGGCCTGCCGTCGCAGGGCTTGCTGTTACTCGCGGATGCCGCCGAGTGATTCGAACCTCACCTCATTCTGTCGAGGACGCGGGGAGATCCGGTTCGGCCTGCGGGAAGCTGGAGGGCAGGAACAGGCTCAGGATCACGGCCCCGAACGCAACCGCGGCGAGATCGACGATGAACCGCGGCCGATAGGAGCCGCCGGCGCTGTCATACATGTGGCCGATCCAGAGAGGCCCGGCAGCGCCTCCGATCGCGTAGGCGGTCCAGAGGAGTCCATAGAGCACTGAGAAGTGCCGCCGCCCGAAGAAGCGCGCCAGCAGGTACGGCATCACATCCGCTTCGCTGCCCAGGCCGACGCCCAGCACCGCCGCGCCGACCAGAGCCATCGGTCCGGTGCCGGCAAAAGCGAGAATTAGCGTGCCGGTGGCCGCCAGCGCCAGGACGAGCGTCTGGATGCGCAGCGGCGAAACGCGATCGATGGCAGCACCGATGCCGAGCCTGCCGAGGATGCCGGCGCCGCCGCGCACGGAAAGAGCCAGGGCCGCGGTAGCGGCGATCACGCCGTGTTCGGTCAGCATCGCAGCCAGGTTGGTGACCAGGCCGTTTTCGCTGTAGGCGGAGAGGATGGTGATGAATGCGAGGATCCAGAAAGGCCTCGTGCGCAGGGCGGCAGCCACGGTCATGCCTGGTGCCAGGTGGTCTGTCCGGATGACCGGCTTGTTTTGGCGGTTCCGCACCAGCATCGCCGTGAGCGGAAGACCCAGCAGAGCAATGCCGCCCAGCATGAGCCAGGCGCTCCGCCAGCCGTGATGCCGGATCATCCACTCAGTGAGCGGCGGAATGAGAATGGAACCGATGCCGCTGCCGGTGAGCAAGAGAGCCAGCGCGAAGCCTCGATGCTTCGAGAACCAGGTGAGGATGGTGCGCGTATAGGCGAACTGGGCCGTTCCGTTCGCCGCCAGTCCAATCACAAAGAACGTGATATAGAACTGCGCGATGTGCGAACCGAGCCTGCCAAGAGAAGCCAGCGCCACAGCAAAGACCAGGATAGCGGGCAGGATGATGCGGCGGGGCGGCAAGCGGTCGAGCAGAATGCCGATGAGTGGGGACACCACGGCCACCGTGATCGCGGCCAGCGCGAAGGCTGCGCCCATGGCTTCCCGCTTCCAGCCGAAGGCGGCATGAAGCGGATCGAGAAACAGGCTGAAGGTGTACGGAACAATCGGAGCAAAGCTGACCATTACGCCGAAGCAGGCCGCGGCCAGAACGCCCCACCCGGCGTAGTGGATCGAACCTTCCTCGTGCCGCTGAGAAGAGGTCGGCGTCATGGCTGGCCGCGCCGCCGAGCCATGGTCTCGAGAAGCTTCGGCCTGACAGCCGGCCGCGTCCAGGGACACTCCGCGATGCATATCCGACAGGACGCGGCTTCGGCAAAGTACGGTATGCACTTGTCGAAGTCCACGTACCATCGCTCCACGCCGCGCACCATCTGTTTCTCCGGGGTAATCGCTCCGGGCGGACAGGCGTGGGTGCAGATCTGGCAGGTTGCGCAGAACTCCTCGGCGCCGAAGCGCCCTGGCGCGGTCGCGATGAGCGGCATGTCGGTGGTGACGCCGGCCAGACGAACCCCGGAGCCGAAGCGCGGGCTGATGAGCGAGCCGTGTTTCCCCAGCTCCCCCAGCCCGGCGGCAATCGCGGGAGGAATCAGCAGCAGCGCTCCGGCGGTGGGACCAGGATAAGGATCGGCGTGGTATCCCTGCGAGCGAATCCAGTTGGTCAGGGCATACGACGACCGCGTGCCTTTAGCGTACTGATCGCCCACATCGCTGACGCCCACGCCATTGGTTTCGTCGGAGGGAACTTCGCGCAGGCGCTCATAGTTGTGCGCGAGCGCCAGGAGGATCACCCAGGGATGCTCGATGGTGTAGCCCTCGAAAACATACAGAGGATCCATCGCCGCAATGCCGATGTCATCCGCCTCATGAGCAAACGCGACACGCTTCACTTCTTCCGTGAGGCTCGGCCCCGCGGCAGTGTTGCCGGTTTCCGCAACGCGCTGTAGTGAGGGATGGGCATACGCTGCCTGAAATGCTTCGGTCGATCCAGGGCACTTGCGGGAATTCAGCCGCGCCAACGCCTGGAGATCGCCCCACGGATGCTGATCCGGCGGATGCCAGAAGAAGGGAGAGGCGCGACGAGGCGTCTGCTCGCCTACGCCGTTGACCGGATTCCCGGAGACCCGCAGCAGCGCCGCCGTTTCAGGCTGAGGCCTCCAGGTCCCGCGTTTGGGGCGCCGCGGATTCGGCGATTCGGACATTGGCAACGCTCACAGAAAACGGGAAACGCTGTCATGCAGCCGGATGCGACGAGCATTTTTCCCTGGGGATGATGCCGCAGCCCGGATTGTGCCGGATCGATGGTTGAACGCAAAACCCTCCGTGGTTGGATGTTTCTCTGCAACCTTCGATGGAGGCCGGCGGAGTCCACAACTGTGGTCGCGGCAACGCTCGCCTTGTCTTGTATGGCAGCGTATGCACCGGATGGCGTGCGTCGAGCGGATATGGCCTGTTCAGCAGATATCCAGCCGGAAGGCTCAATTTCGAAACGAGCCACCCTGTCGTCGAACCGCTTGGCCCGATGACCTGGGCCTGACTTCTCTGATCGCTGTGGTCGATTTTGTAGACGCATCCGCACTCCCGCTCAGCAAGGAAGAGCAGTGTTTGCGCGGGTCTGTTCGCCAGTGCCTCTGGCGCAAAACCAGGTGGTTCGCCTCAAGACCGCAGGCGCTTTCAATAACCTATTGAAAAGAAATGGTCGGGGAGAGAGGATTTGAACCTCCGACCCCCTGGTCCCGAACCAGAATTCAGCACTTGCTGGAAACTGTTGACTCCTGCTGTTAGGAACTGCTTTCAATTGAAGCCGTTGCGGTCGCGCAATTGGGGCCTGTGGCTTCGTGGGACTTCCAGAGGCTTTAACCGCTACAATTTCGACTACAGCAGCTATGCGGCCACGGCACCCCAGCCCTCGTCGCTTGAACGCCCGCTCCGGAGTTTTGAATTTCATCGAAAGCGCGAGAGGCCGTAGCCGGAGCGCGTTCGACCCGTTTTCCCTTAGTCCCGTGGCCTCAGCCCCTCAGCTGCACTCGATCCCGCCTCAACTACAGTCGTGGTTCGCCCAACAGTAAAGACCGCATTTTCGTGCCAGGAGTCAACTCTTGCCGGAACACAAGGCCTAAGGCCACATTTGGCAACTTTCGCCATATTTAGCCTTAAGCGTAGCCTCACTCAACCTTGTTTTGATCTGCAGGAGGTTTCCATCGGCGACATAGCCAAAGCAGTGTGAGGTGAATGAGTCTGCAGCCCGAGCCGCGACTGAAACGATCATAGTCGTGACTGAGATCCACAAGGTGTCGATGTAGTCCACCCGCAATCACTAATCAAATGCGATCACCGATCTATGTCGATTCATTCCTTGACAGACACCGTGATATCGCGAGATATTGTGAATGCCAAGACCACCTAAAATACTTACTGATAGCACCTCCGTCCGGATGCGACGAGAGGATGTTGGAATTCAATAATACAGCGCATCTGGTCGTCCGCGGGCGAAGTCGCCGAGTCGTTAGGGATCACTAAAGATATGCGACAACTATCCGTTCTCGCAGACGGTTCATCCGGATGTACCATCAAACGATAGCTGTTGACTCGGTGCATGACGTCGATAAAACTCAGCAGCTCGATTGCGATCGCATAGATGCTCCGGACAGTCCCTCCGCAAGCTGCGAAGAGTGGATGTATTTCTGCCATCCTGACGCCGAGAAATATCAGACATCAGCCGGATCGTCATTCGCGTGTTGGTCGCCAAAGAGCGCAGGCACTTACCGTCTGGCGATGTGCGTTGTCGTGACTGCTCCAGTGGATATGTTCCGAGCCTGTGCTGTGGTCGCCGCGACTCTTGGAACCCAATAGACGCCAGAACAGTCGCGAAAGGAATGACGAGCTATGTCGGGTCATTGATGTGCCGCCGTCCCAACCGGGCCGGACAGGTTCCGTTAGCAGCGATCGGGAATGTTACCGTTCCCGGAGTCTCGATCCCAAACTTCATCGCGTCTGGTGTTGAGTCGCCATCGATACAGTCAAATCTCAGTCTGCAAACCTGGGGACAGACGGAACGTTCCCCTTCCGCCCAGCGAAATCCAGTTAACCCTCAAATGTGAACTCCCGTTGTCGTGAATCCTCGCGCAGCACCGGCCGACCTCCCTTGCGAGGAACCAGCCGCCTTTTTGTTTTCTGCTCCAGGTCCCGCACGAACTCTTGGCTCCCCAGCGGCCGCCCGGTATGCGTGTACTCGCGTACGGCGGCAAGCTGTGATTCGTTCACTCCCGCCCTCAGGTATTGTCTCCAGCTGGATACGTTCCACTCACCTGCCCACTCTTTCATCGCCAGCCTCGCGTCCCCCGTCGCCGTCCCGCAATGAGCCGCGGCACTTGACCAGCCCCACTCCTCCGCTTCTCTCACCAGCCCCGCCCGCACCGGATTCAGTTCCGCGTACCGCGGCGCCTCCCACAGGTGCGGCCGATCCAGCGGACAGGAATAGTATCTCCCCTGCCACACATGCCCGCTCCCATGATGCTTCGCATTCCAGTAAGCAGCATATCTCCCGTGCGTGTGCCTGAGCGCCTTCGCCAGCGCGTCGGCTCGCCCGGGAACCAAAATCAGATGCACATGGTTCGACATCAGACAGAACCCGATCAGCGACGCGTTATGCCGCGCCGCGTTCTCCCGCAGCAGGTCCAGATACACCTGCCGGTCCGCGTCATGGTTCAGGATGAACTGTCTGCCGTTACCGCGCTGCGTCACATGATGCGCGACGTCTAAGGCGATTACCCGGGCGAATCGTGCCATCGCTTGCCAGCCGGCTCACGTTTTCCGGCGGTCCGGCGCATCCCTGGCCGGAACGACGAAGCGATAGCATACGCCTGCCAGGGATGGCGGCCGCACTCTCCCGCAGCGAACAGGAAACTAAAATAACGAAGATGGTCGGGGAGAGAGGATTTGAACCTCCGACCCCCTGGTCCCGAACCGCTTGTCAGAGCCTGTTGGAAGCTGTTGATATTCGGTGATCGCAACTGCTTTGAATGGAAGCTGTTGCAGCCTTCCTGTTGAGCCCTGTAGACGTTCGAGGCTTCTGGAGGCTCTGTCCGATGCAATTTCGTCTACAGCGCTGCCTTACCTCAGGGGTTCAGTCCAAAGGAGCCTTCCCGATACGGGACCCTCTGACGTTCGCCGTGGTTCCCGTTGTGCTCTGTCTCGTTGCCCTGCTCGCCGTCTGGATCCCTGCCATCCGCGCCTCTCGCCTCAGATCCCCAGCATTAGAAACCGGCGGATCCAGAGAGCCAGATTAGACCGCGCCGTTCACCTCTGGCGGAATTGGTGCAAACTGCTTCGACAAGTCCGAAGTGACCGGCAGGCTCGACTTTCTTGCCTGGGCTTGCAGACGGCAGCATGTGGTGTCTATTCACACTCTTAGTGAATAAGTATCTTGACAGCACCTGCGATCTGTGAATAAATGCTTGCCAGCAACAAACTCACAGCAGAGCCCGCGCTATCCCTTACCTGTAGTCATTGAGCCTGCGCATCACATCTGTCCGTGATAGCCGTGGCATCCTCCCGACCTGTCTGCTTCTCATAACTTCGGCCGGCTCGCTCTGAATACGTTACCAGGACAAACCCGCGGATGCCGCACCTTGGTGCATCCAGCGGGACGGGAATCTGTTGTTCTATTTCGAGATGACGTGACTGGCGATTCGAAGTAGACGCCAGCCGCACTTGGTGTGTGACTGAACGCCGGGCGAGTGCCCGCGTGAGGCCGCGCTCGCACTGAATCCTGCCACCCTGGAGAAATCAAGATGCCTAACGATACCGACTTCAATGCGGTTCTTTACGAAAAGCTGTATTCCAAGCTGGCCATTGCACTGGGCGTTGGGTCCAACGATGGCAGCGGCATGATCGGCGAATCACTTCTTTCCATCTACAACCCAGGCCAATATCTTCCCGTGAGTCTCGATCCCGTCCACAATCCGGAAGACGACCAGGAAATCTCACAGATCTTTGACACGGCGCCGATGTTTAACTTCACCTATTCTCCCGCGACTCTGCGTGTGTCCGACGCCTACAAAGATATCCTGGAATACAAGTTGTTCCCGCTGGCTGACTTGTCAGATAAAGAGAAGAAAGCGCTTCAGGAAGCACAGGAGAGCTATACGCGGCTGGCTCCCGACTGCGATGCGAAGGAAGTGGCGTACTGGGAAGCTCGCGTTCCGTACGACGAGGCGCTGGCGAGCTATAAGAACGGCTCCTCTCCGAACCCGCCGTCTCCAGCGCTGAAAGCCGCCGTCGAACGAGCGGAGCGGGCCTGGATTGCCGCAGGCAAGGTACAGATCCTGAAAGACATCGCCACCATGAAGCAGCTTCAGGGCCGAAGTGGGGCCATGTTCTGGGAGCAGCTGGACAAGCGGTATGCCGACAATTTGCGCGAGTTGAAGAGCGGGCTTACATTTCCGCCCGTTACGCTGGCACCCAAGTACGACAGCTGGTTCAAAGACGCCGGCTGGACAAGATTTTCGTTCAACCAGACAGACTTGGATAATCAGGAGAGCTCACGAGCGATTGGCGTGGCTGGCACACTGGATCTGTCGTTTGGGATCGTTACGCTCTCGGGCTCCGGCGATTATCGGGAAGATCAGGAATACATCAAAATCCAGGAAACGAAGCTGAACTTCAGTTGTGAGCTGATGCGGATCAGTCTGAATCGCAACTGGATGAATCCGCTCGTATTCAACAGCCGCGCCTGGAAGTTCGCGCCGGATGCGCCCGCAGGGCAATACTCCACCGGCGGGAGCATCGACCAGGCGATTCGCCCGGAAGGCCCGTTCGTGACAATACCGACGACGGCCATTCTGGCTCGCAACGTGGAAATCGCCGGGAAATTCCAGGACACGGTTGAGGAACGGATGAAGAAAGAGATCAACGCCGAAGCCAGCCTCGGCATCGGGCCGTTCTCGATCTCGGGACGGGTGGAATACCGCGATCAGGTGCACAAGATCAAAGGGACCATCGCCGAGAACCTCATCACCATCAAGGACACTCAGATCATCGCAACCATCAGCCAAGTGCTGCCTGAGCTGCCGAATCCCGATCCCAATCTGCCCTGGGAGCACTGAGGCCAATTGTGCTGGGACTAGTGGCGGCGGATCGTCCCCGCTCAGTCCCAGCATGACCATGGGAGATGCGCATGTTCGAGAAGGATCAGAAGATGCAGGACACCGCGGATGCGGAATTCGTTCAGTTCTATTCCAAGATGGCGCGGATGCTGGGCGTCTCGGGCGTCGTAGGCGAAAGCCCGTCGGCATTGCTCAGCGTCCAGCTGCCGGGCATTGTGGTCCCGGTGGATCTGGACCCGGATGACCCGGAAACGCTGTATTTTGTCAGCAATCTGCTGAACGCTGCACTGGAGTGCAACTATATTGTCACGCCCAAGGCGGGGCTGATCTCAGATGTCTACAAACTGATCCTCGACGGCAAGGAAACTCCTCTCGTCGAACTGACGCCGAAACAACGCGAGGATCTGGACGCGGCTCGCGCCTATGTTTTCGAGCCGGGCAGCGATTACACGCCTACGCCGGCGTATGCGGCATACATGCGGTATGAGGAAGTGTTTTATGCCGCGCAGGACGCTTATCAATCCAGTCTGGCCACCCATGAAAACGGAGGACCGGACGTGTCTCCCGAAGTCCTTCAGAGGTACCAGGATGCTAAAACCGACTGGCATGAGAAAGGCAACTACGATCAGGTGAATAATGCGTTCGCAACCATCGTCCAGTTGGAGGGGCGCGATCCGTACGTCTACTGGGAGGCGCTGGCGGATCGCTACAGCCGATCGACGGAGCGGCTGAAGAACAGCAGCGAATTCCAGATCGTAGACAGTCTTCCGCGGTACAAAGAGTGGTTCAAGGATGAACTGTGGTCGCCCTTCGTGTTCGAGGAGCGCGATTACAAGCGTCAGCGCCGTTCCGGCGGCACAGGAATGCATGGACAGTCGCGCTGCTGCTGCTGCCGTTCTCAGAGGACACCCGATGGCGATGCGCCGCTGGTGGAAAGCGGCACTGCCGGAGAAGCCTGGCGCGATCATGGCGTGGCGCTGGCGGCGAGCGCCGGATGGCATGGACCAGTTCGGCCTGGACCGAGCGTGAGCGTCGCGGCCGGACAGATCATTCTGAACTGCTCGATCAAGCGCATTGCGATTGTGAGGCCCTGGATGGACGTTGCCGTGTTTCACAGCCGGATGTGGAAGTGGTCGCCCCAAAGCATCGGCCGCGGGATCGAGATTTCGACGGGAGGCTCGGTAATGGGCAACAAGGTCGCGACTGGTGTGCTTCCCGTGCTGCCCGCCTCGGCTTTGCTGGCCAAGGACATTGAGATCGCCACAACTTCGGAGCAAGCATTTGGGTGGATTCGTTCTGAGCTCGAAGAGGGGCATCACGTGCGGTATGGACCGTTCGTCATCACCGCAATTCATCGGCCGGCACGCAGGCAGATGCTCGGTGAAGTGCCAGTAGTCGGAGTCGCGCTCGGCGCTCCGCAGCTTTTCGGCTACATCTCTACCATCTTCGGCAAATGCCCGAATCCTGATCCCCTTCTGCCGTGGCCCAGCTAAATTCCTGGGAGACGGTATGTACCATCTGAACAAGCGCTATCGTGATCGCCCCAGAGATGCCATCCGTCAGGAGGGCCAAGGGTGCGCCCCAACTACTATTGGCAACCCGGCCCAACACCAGGTGGTTGGGACTACCTCCCATAGTGGAAACCCAATTCAAATCAACAGAAAAATCGTGCTCCGGCTCTTCGAGGCGGCCAGGTGTCGTCGATTTTGTAGCTCTCAAATGCACTCAGCTCTACAAGCTTCACCAAGTCCTTTCGCGTAACCTATTGATTCTATGGGAGGGGTCTTGGGTAGGGAACCTAGTCCCGAACCCCTTCTCAGAGCCTGTTGAAAGCTGTTGGATATTGGCGTCCGCAACTGCTTTGCATCGAAGCTGTTGCAGCCTTCCTGTTGAGCCCTGTAGACGTTCGAGGCTTCTGGAGGCTCTGTCCGATGCAATTTCGTCTACAGCGCTGCCTCAGATTGTGGCGTAAGCCCACAAGTGGCCATAGAGCCCGATTCTCAGCAGCGGTCCTCACGGGCACTCGATGACACACCAGAGAAGATGCGGGGAGTCTTGCGCGGTATCAAGGCTGTCGATTTGGGTATTACTTTTCGAGCTCGAACCCGCGACCGACGCGGAACACATGCCCATCCGGTTGGATCACTCACCGTGAGTCTTTAGTACCAAGTCGGCACCTCGATGCAGCAGACTTAGATCCCAAATATCGTCTTGCAACCGTTCACTACCTGATCGATGTCGTTAGCGATGCCGGCGATGGAGCCAATCCGCGTTGCAATATCGGCAAGCTGAGCTTTCAGTCCGCTCAAAGTCTGCAGCGGACCTTTTACCTCGGCTGCCGCAGCCTGCATGGCACCATCCCGCGACAGCATGTCTTCCTGGTTGAGCTGGGTCAGCACCGCACTTACCGCTTCCAGCGCGTCAGACACAGCCCGGCTATCCGCTGCTCCGATGGGATTGGCCGCATTCAGCTTATCTTCAAGCGCCTGGGCCGCAGCTCGCGTCTGAGGAATTTCGGCAGGAATCAAAGACCCCATAGACATCGCATCTCTCCCTATTTGCTGAGCGTGGCATTGTAGACGGAACCGATCTGCTGGCCTTCCGCCATCAACTCGGACAGCAGGACCCGAAACGCCGGCGCCTGCTTGCTGTTCCTGGCCGTCGCCAGCGCGTCATTTGTCGTGGCGAGGGCCTTCAGCGCGGCCTGCGTCTGCACCAGCACTGCGTCGCCCTGTCGTTCAGATGTGACGAACTGCGGCAGCTTCTGGATCTCAGCCCGCTTTTCGCCCGGAGTCATCTTCGCCTCATTGGCGTAAATATAGGTTCGCTGGTCGGCGATAAGGCTGTCATAGTCGATCTTGAGCTGATTGCGCAGCCCACCTCCCTCCGGCGTGCCAATGTCGTCTTCGAGCAACTGGCAGATCTCATCGACCGGCTTCTGCATCTGCTCCAGAATGGCCGGCAGCTCCCTGGCGGTTTTGTGCTCGATCAGCAATCGGCCCAGCGCGTCGACCGCTGTTGACGCAACGCTGATGTCGCTGTTCGCATTCCTGGCCACTCCGGCGAGGTCGGTGGTCTTGCTCAGCGTCTGAAGCGATTTGCCCAGTGCCTCCGACTGCGTATCCAGCGCCGTCACAGGCTGGTTCCCGCTGACTTCGGCCAACAGCGTCGCGTATTGTTGCAGGCCGGCGACCAACTGGGTGCGCGCCTGCATGGCAGCACCGGGCATAAAGGAGTGGATTTGCGAAGTGTTAAAACCCTTCGAATCGAAGTTATTCACCAGGCTCGCCATCTGCGCTTCCGAGTATGACTGTTCGACGAGTTGATACGCGTTCTGAACTTTCACCGTGGCAGCCGTCGCAGCCGTGGAGAATGCTGTTACTCGCTGCATAAGCGGCGACACCGAGCAGCCGCTGAGGCACAGGAGAAGAGGCAGGACCGCACCACATCGAACGTGCAGAACATGCATGGAGGGACCTCTGATGGAGTTTGTCCGCCATGCTACCGACATCTGTTCGTCAAGTAAAGAAAGGCCCGACCGGGCAGCCCCGTCCGGCAAGGCTACTCGCTTTTCGAAGAAGAACTGCAATCGACGAAGCGCATTTTGGCAGGACAGTGGTTTGCGGATCAGTTCGTGATACGGTCTTCCGGGCTACTGGCCGTCGCCGCTGGCCGAAGACGCGTGGACGGCCGCCACGGGCGAGGTATTTCCGGCGCTAGAGGGCACGCCCTGGCCTATGATGGTTCCACCACTGCGCCCTGTGGCTGAGAGTCCCCAATGGGTGAATCTGTCGCTTCGGAAAGATCGCTGGCCGATGAGCTGCGCGCAGGGCCTCTGCAACCGGACTGGGCTTTCTCGATCGCGGAGCAGATTGGCCACGAACTTTCCGCAGCTCATTCTGCCGGGAGGATTCATGGCAATCTGAGCTGCCACTGCGTACTTCTTCAGTCAACTTCGCGGAAAGTGCATGCTCGCATCATCGGGTTCGGATCGGAATCCCCCACATCCGACAACTTCAGTCAACTCGGGCCTGAACTCCGGAGCGGGCAGGCTGCGACGATCGCGACCGATATCTACGGATTCGGACAGATTCTTGCCGGTCTGGCAGCAGCGGTTCCGGAGCCACAGATTGCGGAGCGCTGGAGGGAAGTCATCGAGCGCTGCCTGGATAAGGAGCCGCGTCGGCGGTTCGCTTCGGTCGACGACGTATTGGACGAGCTCCAGATTCCGCCGGATGCCGAGGCGACTTCTGTGCTTCCAGTGTCTGCCGCCCAGGATGGCGACGCGCGACACTGGGGCGATTTTCAGCTTTTGCAGCGGCTGGGGCAGGGCTCCTTCGGAGAAGTCTGGAGAGCCTGGGATCCAGTTCTGGAGCGCGAGATCGCGCTCAAGCTGCTCCTGACGCGAGGGATGAATCCCGAGGAGGAATTGGCAGCCGTCGTGGCTGAGGCCCGAGCCATGGCGCGGGTACGCCACCAGAACATTGTGTCCGTATACGGTGTCGACCGGCGCGGGGGCAGGGTCGGATTCTGGAGCGATTTTGTTCGTGGCCGAACCCTCACCCATCTCGTCCGCGCCGAAGGGCCGCTGTCCGCGCGCGACACGCTGGCGATCGGTTCTGCGCTATGCCAGGCGCTTGCGGCCGTGCACCACGCGGGTCTTCTGCATCGCGACATCAAGGCCAGCAACGCCATGATCGACGCTGACGGGCGCGTGCTGCTGATGGATTTTGGACTGAGCCACGATCTGCAAATCTCCGGCGATATCGCCGGCACGCCGGATTACATGGCGCCGGAAATCTGTGCCGGCGAACCACCAACCGTTCGCAGCGATCTGTATGCGATGGGCGTCCTGCTCCTGTTTTTGAGCACCGGGGATTACCCCCTAACCAAAATGCGCACCGAGGAGACTCCGGCAAGCTGGACCATCGGCGGAGACGAGCGGTCGGTTGCGGCTTTGCGCAGGATCGCCGACACCGCAACCCAGCCCGACCCACAGAAGCGCTATCCGAGCGCCATCGCCATGGGGCAGGCGCTGGCCGCTGCCGTTGACACGACGTCCGCCTCTGACAATGTGGGCCGCGGTGCGAGGCGCGGGCGTACGGCTGCCTGGATCCTTGGCGCGCTGGCACTCATGGCGGTCGCGTTGATAGTCTTGCTGCCCAGGCTGCGAAAAGAAGCAAGCGGCACGCCAGCGGCGGGAACCCCAGCGTATCAGGACTATCTAGCCGCCGAGGCGGATTTGGACCGCTACGACAAACCCGGCAATACGGAGAAGGCGATTGCGCTGTACCAGCAAACGCTCCAGCGCGCCCCGGATTTCGCTCTCGCGGAGGCCGGGCTTGCTCGTGCCGATTGGCGCATGTACCTCGACACTTCCGATTCGAAGTGGGCAAAGGAGGCTACGCAGGCCGCCGCCCGCGCCGACGGGATCAACTCGGCGCTAGCGCCCGTGAAGATGACGCTCGGCGATATTCACGTGGATCAGGGCCAGTTTGGCCTCGGCATGCAGGAGCTCGAACAAGCAGAGTCTCTCGATCCGGACAGTGCTGATGTCCACGCGGCTCTCGCCGAGGCCTATCGTCAGCAGGGCCGCCTTGCGGACGCAAAGAAGGAATATCAGACGGCGATGGATCTCGATCCCAGTGAGTGGCGCTGGCCATACCTGCTCGGCGCCATGCAGATCGACTCAGGCGATTATCCCGGCGCTGAAACCAGTCTGGAGTCCGCGCTACAAAAGACACCAGACAATGCGCGCATCCTTTATGATCTGGGGCTCGCCTACCGGAAGCAGAATCGTTTTGCCGAGGCGCGGTCCGCCTACGAGAAAGCCATCGCGCTCGATCCGCGCAGCGACACCATCATGGCTCTGGGCGCTGTGATGCTGTTGCAGGGAGATCAGGCCGACGCTGTGCGCGAATATCAGCGCGCCGTCAGCGTGGATTCGGATGACTGGAATGCCTGGGGCAATCTGGCCGCCGCGCTCTCCTGGAACGGAGTGGATACACCTCAGTCCGTTCTTGCCTATCACAAAGCGGCTGCTCTCGGCGAAGCACAACTGAAAACCACACCCGACGATCCGTTTCTCATTTCTGTTTTGGGCAACTACTACGCTGCACTGCACCAGCCCACGCAGTCGCTCCCGATGGTGCGAAAGTCGCTGGCGCTCGCGCCCAATGATCCGGACATCCTCGAACGGGCTGCCGAGTCCCTCGAGATGCTGGGCCATCGTGCCGAGGCTTTGGAAGATCTGACGAAAGCTCTGCGTTTGGGTTTCTCGGCTGAATATGTTAAAAAGGACCCTACTTTTCGGCCCCTGCGCCGCGATCCTCGCGCGCCACAGCAGATTCGGGACTAATTTCTGAAGGAGCGTATCCCCATGGCAGATTCCGATAAGCAGAAGCCAGTTCAGCCTGGTTCCGGGCCCATTACCCGTGGCGGCGGTCCCAACGACAAAACCGGACGGGGTGTGAACGACAAAACTGGCCGCGGTGTGAATGACAGAACCGGGCGCGACGCCGATGAAAGACCGGGGCGTGAGCCGAAGAAAGAGCGCTGAGAACGGCGGTGGCCAGTGGCAACGGCGGGCATGATCGCGCGCCGCAGGGATTAGTGTGCCACCGATAGCGCCGACCTCGGCAACCTGGTGCAACCGGCCTGGATCACGTGGAGATCGACGCCCTGGGCCGCCGCCGGGTTCACTCTGAACCGGTCATCTTCGTTCAGATATACATTTAATTCGCTGCATGCAGTGGCAAGCAGATCGTCAGCGGCGAGCGGCTTATTTGCGGACACATCATAGTGCCGATTCGGCCATACCCGGACCACCGGCGAGTCCTTTTGCAGAAAGGCAAACGCGCTCCGGTCGTCACCAACTCCCAGGGCGCTAACAGCGGCATCGAGGGGCCTCTCGCTGCCCTGGCCCGCCGAGGGCAGTGGGTAGACCCCGTTGATGGGGTCCGGAAACTCGTGCATCTCGCTGGCAGGCCGAGGGGGCGGACACCCGGTACAGTAAGTGTTAATTACAGGAACAGGGTGCGTGTAACGCGGATTCGGGAGAGACGCGCCGGTCAATGTCGATGGAATCGGATAGAACTTCACGGAGGGCCCCATGCCCGTCACCTGGCCGACCCCAATTTGTGCTGCCGTCTTGTCGAAGGCCACAGCCGTTATCTGATAGTCGCCGCCGTACTCCGAGGGCTGGTAAAAGTCGAATGGATAACAGTGCGCGATTCCCGGATTCTCTGAAAGCGGTACTTTCCAGAATTCGATGGACGGCCAGTTGAGAAGAGTCAGGTCAACCACAGCCGCGAATTCCTGGCGACCCGCTTTCGCAAAGCGGACCGCGCCATAGTTGCCTGCGCAGCGCAGACGAACGCTTCCGCTCTGCGAATCGAGCCAGACCATCCCCTTCGGTCCTGTGACCAGCAAGAGTGTGGAATCGGGGCTGTAGGCCAGCCCAACCGGTATTCCAACCCCCGGATGGATCTCCACCGAATGACCTGCGCTCAGGTTGGCGAGCACCAACCAGGTCATGTCCCGCGGTGCGCTTCCCTCAGGCAGGAATCCCGTGGATCCAAAAGCTGCAGAGCGACGATCGGGGCTCAGAGCGATCCTGGTCGCGTCCTTGAGATCGAACAGCCAGTCCAGCTTCGGCTTGGGCCCTGCTGCCGGCGGCGAAAGGTACATATCTTCTATGCCGAGGGCGCCCAAGAGCCTGCTGGACGCGTTGCAGCCGGTCTCGATGACCTGATCGAGCATCTCGGGAGGAAGGCGCGCGCCATCGAGAAAGGCCGCCTGGATCGGTTTGGGCCGTTCAGTCGCGGATCAGCCAATGTTCGGAGCAACAATCGGCCGTTCTGGTCGAAGGCCGTGGCACAGTTGGCGACGTCGCCGAAGTGGGCCCAGTAATCGAACCAATATCGGCCGCTGTCGTGCGGAGCTGCCAGCGCATTCTGCAAGGCCACCCGCGCGGCTTCCCGCAATGTGTTGTCGGGCCGGACCCGAAACGCCCAGGAGTCGCGAGCCTCCAGCGTCGACTGCATCGAGAAAAGCAGCGATGCAAATGCATCCGCAGCTGGATTGTCCTGGTCGAGAGAGTGCGCCGCATTCTGGTTCATGTCTCGGATCTGTTGCCGCGCGTTCTGATTCGCCAAAGCTATCCAAACGAAACAGCCAATCACCGCCGCCGCCACCGAAGGCCACAAAATCCAGGCTCGCCGGCGCTGGCGCCTGCGGCGACGGCTGGCCTCGAGAAGTTCGGGTTCGTGCTTCGCGGGATCGAGCGCGCGCATCTGATCCAGGCCATGCTCGACCACGCGCAGATCAGCGCCATCCAGCAAGTCACCGCGCTTGCTCCCGCCCCATGTACGGGCACGATTCTCGACAATCCTGCGCGCCCGCGCTCCCGGCAGCTGGGAGAGGTTCCACTCCGTGCGAACCACTGCCGCGAGCTGATCATGCGAGAGGATTGTTGCCCTGGCGCCCGCGCCGTCATCCTGTGCTTCGGTCAGCAAATGCAGCCGCTTATTCTCCTCCAGGAGTTTCTGCAGTTGGTCGCGCCCCGGATAGATCGCCTGAAGTTCTTCGTAGCTTCGGCGTCGCGCGGTGACATGGTCGGTCGTGTGTTCGAGCAGGAGATCCAGTTCCAGCCCGCCATCCACTGCGGACGGCCAGCCATACTCCCGAAGTCTGTTCACCTGCTCGCTGAGAAACTGCTGCAGAGGACCGTTCTGGTCGTCGATCACCTGGAAATAGAGTTGGTCCGTGAATTCAAGCGGCCCCGGGCCGTTCTTTCCTTCCAGCTTCCTGCCTTCTTCCCACATCCTCCGCAGAACGATCTGCAGCACGGTAGCGACCGAGCCTCTGCTGTTCTGAAGCCGATTGGCGAGGAATTCAGCAAACTCGCCGCTGATGCGCAAATGGTACTGGTCCCGGGTGGCCGCAGAACGGACAGGGCCCAGGACGACCTGACGAATTGCCTTGTGGCTCAAGGTCTCGAGAAACAGATGGGTCGTCAGTTCCGGGAGCCTGGCTTTCATCAGGGTTTCGATTTCAGCGAGATATTCCTTCCGGAAAGAGAGAATGAGACGCGCTTTTGAATCTGACGGCCGCCGCGCGAACAGTTCGCGCAGACGGTCTGCCAGCGCATCCATCTCACCATCAGCGCCCTGCGTGATCGCCTCCTCCGCCTGATCGAGCACAATCAGGCTGGGCTGATCGGAGCCGAGCCAGCCAGCATCGCTCCCACCGGCTGCGCCGATGGCCGTTTCCAGATCGGAGGACAAATCCTGCCCGCGGCGCGCATATTGCACCTTGCCGATCCCGTCCAAACGCGGCTGGAGTCCAGCGCGCAACAGGGACGACTTCCCTGCTCCCGATTGGCCATAGAACAGCAGCACCGGCGTGCTGGCGGGGTTCATGACCCAATCCCAGAGCTGGCGAATTTCACCATTGCGGCCGAAAAAGATGAGCGCGTCCGTGGCCTGGTGCCCCTCAATCGTGACGTAGGGGCTCTCGGCGGGCGGCGGATATTTTGCTGGATCGAGCTTCGGCAGGCCGATGGTCGGATCATCGGCATCGTCGGCCAGCTTCCATCGCCTGGCTGCTTCCGATCCGTAGAAGAGCCGGGCAAGCCATCCGTTGCGTGGTCATTCTCCGCGGCAGCAAAGCCGCGCAGCGACTGCTGATGCTCTTCGGCCGAGCTGCAGCCCTTTGAGGCGACTTCAAAGGCTTCCGCAATCGTGCGTCCCTGGGCGATCTGGTTATAGAAGACATTCGCAAACTTTGACGCGATGCTGTCTTCAATGCACCGGGACGTGGCAACGACGCAGACACCACAGCTCACCAGGGCCGCCGCCCACTCCCGCGTCATGCACGCATTGAGGAAGACCAGGCGCAGGCGGCTCTGCAGAGCGAGAAATTCCTCGAATCTCTGGCGGCTGGCGGGCGCGTTGTGTCCATCGGAGGTCTGCAGCAGCAGGCTATCGGGGCTGGCGTGACCCGCGTAGTGAAAAATCACGACCTGGTTGCGATAAAATGGCTCCACCAAACTTTCGCCGGTGCAGGCATCATTCACCAGCAGTTCGCAGGAGTCATCCGCGCCCGTAACCGACGAAAAGGCAGCGTGGATGTTGTCGAACTCGCTGTGCAGCCCGCCGAGATTGCGCTCCGGGTTCTCCAGATCATTCGCGAACGCAATAAACAGGATTGGCTTCGGTGGAGCGGTCATATGCGGCTACGCGTCCGCCCTGACAGTGTGAATATGCAGTCGGCGCGTGGCAAAGTCGTGCTGCCACGGAGGAACCGCTTGCTGCGCGGGTGCCGCAAAGCCGCGCGTGACCGCCTGCGGCGCGAATGGCTCCAATGCCAGCGCATCTGCATTGAAGTTGTCGGAGCTGACGATCAGCAGCAACTCATCCTGCGATTCGGTGGCGCCGGCCTCGATGGTCATCCGGATGGGCTCGCCGCTAAGCGCATACAGCGGAAAAGCCTGTCCGTCCGATACGGGGTCCAGTACCTCCGTGCCTCCAGCAATCAGGCCGGTGTAGATGCTCCAGTCCTCGGCAAATGCCAGTAACGCAACCGAGAAAGTAGTGCTCGTGCGGTTGGTGATCCTTGCCGTGAATCCGGCGTCTTCCCAGGCGCCCGACGCATCGCGCCTGCTCCGCAACTCGAGTTCACGGAGCGGCGGGCGATCGAGCTCGCGGCCGTCTTTGTCAATTAAGGTGAACTGAACTTGCTCCGGTCCGACCTTTGACTTGGGGTTAGCCATTTCCAGGCGCAGAACCCACTTGGCCATGTGCTCCAACGCGGCCGCGGCCTGAGCCGCCCCCTCCTGTGTCGCCGCAAACGGACCTGGCGCCTTGCGGCCCGAATCGGTGGCCAGGCGAATCTGGCCTTCTTCTGCCCGGGCCGTGAACCGCGCGGGCATCCTCTCTATGAGGCTGGGGCCGCGAGAGGGCCGAGCGCAGCAGCGCAACCCCTGCCGCATCTCCGCTCAACGCGATGTTCAGCGTTGCCACACGCTGCCTGACGACCGCTTTGTACTGCCGGGCCGGATCCAAGGCCACGCTGCGCGTCTCGAGAAGGCTCTCCGCCGGATCGGCCTCGGTGATGGTCGCCCATTACTGCCTGACTCGTCTCCGACAGATCCCGATTTGCCGTCTCCAGGGGATGGGTGAGGCGTTTCCCGGGCTGAGCCGGTGCAGAGCGCCGCCGTCCAGCATCCACTGTCCGTTCAGGAAACGAGCCAGGAAGTACTCTGTCCGCGGAGCCGGCGTCATGCGCAGGAAAAGTCCCATTCGGTTGGCATCGCCCGCCAGACTCTCCAGCCTGGGATTCTGGTCCGCAAATTCCGGAGCCCCCTCGTATTTTCTGCAGTTGCAGGCTTGTAACCCTTGCGTAGAGCTCGTCGTAGGTCAACCCCTCGTCGCTGAACTCCAGCGCCTGGAGCAGACACCACGTAAGAGCCCATGCCGCTGCTCGGCGATTTCCTGTGAGGATTGCGATCTTTCGCAGGCGGCAACCAGCACGTGACGGCCGGAGACATCCGGCTTAAAACCTTCAACTGAGGCGAGGGTCATGTTCAGAACGTCTGCATCCGAGACGTTCCGCCGGCGCACGAATGCCTCCTCCGGATGCTGATCGCTCCGGTCGGGACGCTCCGTACCAGCGGCGGC
>CAVYSC010000002.1:605000-1338928 GCA_963771135.1 uncultured Acidobacteriaceae bacterium | reverse complement strand
AGATTTTGTTTCTGGACGAGCCGACGCTGGGGCTGGATCCGCAGAGCCGGAACCAGTTGTGGAGCCATGTGAAGACGCTGAATGCGAGCGAGAAGACGACGGTCTTCCTGACGACGCATTACATGGACGAGGCGGATCGCGTGGCGCACCGGATCGCGATTATGGATCACGGGAAGATTGTGGCGATTGGGACGTCGGCGGAGCTGAAGGCGCGGACGAATACGGATTCGCTGGAGGGCGCGTTTTTGGCGCTGACGGGGACGTCGCTGCGGGATGAGGGCGCGAGCTCGACGGACGCGATGCGGCGGTTCGCGCAGATGTGGCAGAAAAGATAAAGGCAGGGGTTACGGGATACGGTTTACGGGATAGGGATACGGTTTACGGGTTAGGGGAAAAGAATGGGCGCGATCTACATTATGTGGCTGCGGGAGCTGAAGCGGTACGTGCGGTCGCGCGCGCAGATTCTGGTGTCGCTGGGGCAGCCGGCGCTGTATCTGGTGGCGCTGGGGTATGGGTTTGGGCCGGTGTTCGCGAAGGCGGGGATGGGCAAGTACCTGGAGTTCATCGCGCCGGGCGTGGTGGGGATGACAGTGCTGTTTACGTCGGTGTTTTCGGGGATGGCGATGCTGTGGGACCGGCAGTTCGGGTTCCTGCGCGAAACGCTGGTGGCGCCGGTGCCGCGCATCCAGATCATGCTGGGGCGGACGCTGGGCGGGGCGACGGTGGCGGTGATTCAGGGCGTGCTGATTCTGGCGGTGTGTTTGATTGCCGGGTTCCGGCCGGGCCATTGGGTCGCGGTGCCGGCGTCGTTTATTTTTGTGGCGATGATCGCGATTGTGTTTGCGGCGCTGGGGGCGTCGATCGGGTCGGTGATCCAGGACATGCAGGGATTTCAATTCCTGATGAATTTTCTGGTGATGCCCATTTTCTTTCTGTCGGGCGCGCTGTATCCGCTGAAGAATTTGCCGGTGTGGCTGACGTGGATCACGCATGGCGATCCGCTGACGTATGGGGTGGATGGGCTGCGGGGGATTCTGGTGGGGAGCTGGCAATTCAGCTTCGCGATGGATCTGGGGATTCTGGTCGGGCTGGCGGCGGTGTTGCTGGGGGTGAGCGCGCGGCTGTTCTCGCGGATTCAGATGTGACCCACCCTGTCGCGCAAACAGCGCGCGACAAGGGTGAGGCACCCAGGTTCCTGTGCGGATTCAGATGTGAAAATCGGCATCTATGGAGACACCCGTGCAACCCCGCGCAGGGGGTTCGGCTTCTGGTAACGTGATAATCAGGCGATGACACACCTCCTTTCCGCACTGGCATTTCTCCTCTTTCAGGACGACGCGACGCAAGCGGCTCCCCCTACTTTGAACCATGGCAACGCAGTGATGGACATGCTGCGCAACAGCGGTCCAGTGGCCATGACGGTGCTGGCGGTGCTGCTGGTGGGGAGCCTGTTTTCCTGGGCGATTATTTTTGGCAAGTGGGGAGCGTTCCGGCGGGCGCGGGCGCAGAGCAAGCGGTTCCTGCGGGCGTTTCGCAAAGCGACGCGGCTGCAGGAAATTGCCACGGTGAGCGAGCAGTTTAAGCCGAGCCCGCTGGTGAACGTGTTCGACGAGGTGTACGAGACGTACCGGCGGCAGACGGGCGGGTACGGTCCACCGAAGAACATTACGGCGCTGGAGCGGGCGGCGCAGACGGCGTCGAGCGAATCGCTGACGGTGATGGAGCAGCGGCTGACGTGGCTGGCGAGCATTGGGGCGGTGGCGCCGTTCGTCGGGCTGTTTGGCACGGTGATGGGCATTGTGGACGCCTTTTTGGGACTGGGCACGGAGGGAACGGCGACCCTGCGCGCCGTGGCTCCGGGCGTGTCGGAAGCGCTGATTACCACGGCGGCGGGGCTGCTGGTGGCGATTCCCGCGGTGATTGCGTACAACCAGTTCACGGCGAGCTGCCGCGATTTCGCGGCGAGCATGGACGACTTTGCGCGCGAGCTGCTGAACAGCATGGAAGAGGCAGCGCTCGAGCCGAATCAGGACCCGGGCGAGAGGGGCGGCGGCCGTGGCGTTCACCACTAGAGGCGGACACACGCAGACGGCGCTGGCGGAGATCAACATTACGCCGCTGGTGGACGTGGTGCTGGTGCTGCTGGTGATCTTTATGCTGACCGCGCCGGTGCTGCAGTCGGGGATCCAGGTGAACGTTCCGCACACGAAGACGGTGCGGGAGATCACGCAGCAGCGGACGGTGCTGACGATCGATAAGGATCAGCAGGTTTATCTGAACGACAAGCTGGTGAACCTGAACGACCTGCCGAGCCTGCTGAAGGCACAGAATACCGACACCGAGCACACGACGATTTATATTCGCGCGGACGCGAAGGTTTCGTGGGGCGCGATGGCGACGGTGATGGATGCGGTGAAGTCGTCGGGGATCACGAACGTGAGCGTGGTGACGCAGCCGACGACGGGGAAATAGGGATCAGGGAAGGGGTCAGGGGTCAGGGGTCAGGGGTCAGGGATCAGAAAGACGGCGGGGTAGCGAGTTAGCTGGTTCGCGGCGCGCCGGTCAACATTCCATTCGGACAATTTGGGGCAACGGGTACACTGCTTCTCATCGAGCGGAGGGGCGGTGGTATGCGTGCGCGGGGCGGCGGCGAGCTCGTGGTTTTTCTGCGGGGCGTGAACGTGGGCGGGCACCGGACGTTTCGGCCGAGCCGGCTGGCGCAGAAGCTACGCGATTTTGACGTGGTGAATGTGGGCGCGGCCGGAACGTTTGTGGTGCGCCAGCCGGGCTCGCGGGAGAAGTTCCGCGGCTGCCCTGCTGCGGGAGCTGCCGTTTGAGGTGGTGGTGGTGATGTGCGAGGGATCGGAGCTGGCGCGCGTGGCGGAGACGGATCCGTTTGGGGCGGAAGCGGCGGGCGCGGACGTGGTGCGATTTGTCAGCATTCTTTCGAGCGAGGATGGACTGCGAGCGTCGCTGCCGGTTTCCTTTCCCGCCGACGGGGATTGGCTGGTGCGGGTTATCGCGCGAAAGAAGCAATTTGTGTTCGGGATGTACCGGCGGCACATGAAGACGATCGGGTATCTCGGGCAGGTGGACAAGCTGTTTGGCGTGCCGGCGACGACGCGGAACTGGAATACGATTCTGGCGGTGGCGAAGATCTTGAAGCAGAGCTCAAAGCACAGAGCTCAGAGCGCGGCGAGTTAGCGGGTTAGCAGGTTAGCGAGTCAGGCGGCCGACGATGGGCGTGTGTGAGGCTGGGGCGCGGTCGAAGCTGAGGACCGCGGCCCACTCGGCTTTGCGCGACTGCTGCCAGACGAGCGTGCCGCCGAGGAGGCGAGCGATCACGCCCGGGGGCAGATCGCGATGGAAGTCGAAGTAGCGCTGGTCGAGCTTCTCGGCCCGCTTGCCCAGGCGGAAGGGCTGGAAAAACGGATCGTATTTGGTGGAGAAGACGAGGGCAACGGTCCAGGTGGGCGGGAGCTGGACGGCGCGGAAGATCTGCGCCGCGGAGAAATCATCGAGGGGAACGACCGGGATGGGTTGAGCGACGTAGCCGAGTTCCGGCTTCGTCAGCTCGTCGGTGGCCGGCCATGCCGTGAGCACCGTGGCGTGGGGAAAGCGCGTGACGATCTGCAGAATGGCGGCCTGTTGCAGGCGGATGACCGTGACGTATTCGAGGTTGTCCTCGGGGGCGAAGCGGTAGGGCGGGTTGATGAAGAGCGCGGCGACGAAAGCGGCGGCACTGAGGGCGACGAGCGCGGTCCACTCGCGCAGGCGGCGGCGAAAGGTGTTGACCGCCAGCAGCAGGATGAGCGGATAGAGCGGCAGCAGGTAGCGGGTGAGCACCGCGCCGCCGAGAAACGAGAAGAGAACGATGTTGACGGCGATGATGACGTAGAAGATTGCCTGATGCTCGAGCGAGATGGCTCGGCGCAGGCGGGGCGAGGCGCCGGGCTGGCGGGATGGTTCCTGTTCGAGCACCGGAGGCAGGAGCATGCAGCCCAGCATGAGCAGCACGGGGACGAAGAGGTTCATGTGCACGGTGATGTGCACCATGCGATAGCTGAAGGCGAGAGCAATGCGCTTTGGGGTGAGCGTAGAGACAGCGTTGTAGTGGAGGTATTGCGGGTTGCCGAAGATGTAGCCGGTGCGGCTCCAGTGATACGCGAACCAGGCGGCGAGCGGGACGACCGGCAGGAGCAGCGCGGCGACGGTGCGGATGCGATGGGGGCGGGCGCGCAGCTGCCAGCTTTCCCACGCGGCCAGCGCGAGCGGCGTGACGATGGCGGTTTCCTTGGAAAGCGCGGCGAGGATGAAGCAGAGCGCGGCGGCCCAGACTCTTTCTTCCAGAAGAAGGGCAAGACCCCAGAGCGTGCCGGCGGCGGCAAACAGGTCCGCATGGGCGAGCGAGCTTTGCGCGAAAAAGATGGGATAGAGGGCCGTGAGCAGGACGGTGGCCGCGGCGACGGAGGTTTTTTCGGTGACGACGACGGCGATGCGCCAGACCGCGGTGAGCGCCAGAGCGGCGATGAGACACATGGCAACGCGCGTGACCACGGGCGCGAAGTGGAAGAGCTTCCAGCAAAGCGCGAGATAGAGCGATGGCAGCGGAGGATGCGCGTTGGAGAGCGTGGAGAACGGAATGAGCGTGCCGGTGCGGAAGAAATCGAAGGCAGCGGGAATGTAGTAGCCGGCTTCGTCCCAGTAATAGGGCAGGTGCAACAGGGGGGCGTGGGCCGCGAGGACGGCGGCAAAGGCGAGGACGAAAACGAGCCAGAGCGGAAAGCGGCGGCGCGGCTCGGCCCGGTTGGTCATCGAGCCTAGTGGACCGGCCCGCGAGGAAGCATCTGCGGCTCGAGCGCGAGATTGCCGAAGGTCTGCTCGTACTGCGCGAGATTCTGGCCGAGGATGTTCCAGAGAGCTTTGGCCTGCTGGGGGCTCAGGTAGACGCCGGTGGAGTTCTGCACGTTGACCTGCTCGGGCGTTTCCTGATGAATGCGGCCGAAGACGAGGAGAAAGTCCCAGACGCTGACGCGAATCTGGACGCTGTTGGAGTAGACCTCGCGATAGTCGGGGGTCTGGGTGAGATTGATTTTGGGCTGCGGATTAGAGGGATTCATGATCATCACAAGGGTACCGTAAGGGGGGCAGTGGGAGGGAAAAGGCGCGCGTGGAGGAAAGGGTTTGGTGCGAAAGGGGGGAGTCGAACCCCCATGGGTTGCCCCGCCAGATCCTAAGTCTGGTGCGTCTGCCAGTTCCGCCACTTTCGCACGTTTACAAACATCAGTTTACAGCCACACTCTCCGCTGCCGGAACCGCTGGTGTCGGTTGTGGCGGCAGTTGCGTAGCCCGTTTATTCGCCGGCGCAGTCGCCAGAGACACCAGCCGGTCTACTGCGGATGGGGTGTACGGCGGTGCCAAGTGCGCGTACCTCATGGTCATCTGGATTGTCGCATGTCCCGCCGGTTCCGCAACAGTGCGTGCGGATAGTCGTCCGCGATCATCCCTGTTCCTTGGTGGACTGTGCCGATTGCCGTCGGATTGCGGATACCGCCATTCCTATGGTCAAGAACAACAAGGGTAATCCAAAAATGCCAATCTCGAACGCGCTAGTGCCCTGGTCGCTTGGCAAACCGATAATCGATTTATACTCGCCGGCCGCGATCAAGAACCCGGCCATTGCCAGAAGCTCTTGGAGACCAGTCACACCGTAGCGTTGAGTGAACAGTTTGATAGAAACCATAAGACAAATCAAGACAAATGCGGCCGAGCTAATGCCTACCATATACATCTCAATCCACGTCCTCGAAAGCGTGAGGACCGGAAACCCCCCGTCGTCTTTCACCGTCATGGTGCGACCCGGGAATGATCGCACTATGGTCACCTCTGCGGGATAAATAATACCCGGATGTTCATTATCCTCTAGTTGGATCGCTGGTCGCACGTGAATCGTGTCAAGCGGAAAGCCCGCCACCGACCCATAAGATGGTAGCGAAAACACCGGAGATGTAAGCTCTTGGCCTCCAAAAGGAGGCTTGTCCAACGATATGGTCACACCATTGACGACTCCGAACAGATATGGAGAACTTGCATCTCTGACTTCAGCTCTTATCGTGCTCACTCCTTGTCGTTGGAGTCTGACAGCAGCCGCGCTGTGGACCAACAGAATCAGATGAGCCTGAACCGAGTTCTCCTCACGGGACACCTTGTCGAGCACGAGAATAATGCGGGGCACGTGATCTTTCATCTCGCCGCACAAATGTGCCACGGTACAACCAATGTCAACGCTCTGCGATTCTCTTGCAAAGAAGTCTTCATTTACGAGTGCCGCGAATGCAAACAACAGCATTGCACAGGCACACATCAGGAGCAACACGGCAACCACCCGTATGGCGGTGATTCGAATCCACGATGTGATGTACGACCATCTCATATGTAGTGCACGTTCGACACCTAGCTCTTGGCTAACACCTTAACCGCCGTAAAGATCAAAATGGAACCTGCAGCCACGCCGTTTCCAGATCCGTCAATCTCCTTCTCACGGTCTCCGGTGTTACTCGTTCGTTTGTGCGCTTCAATACCTCATCGAGCCGCTTTACCATTATCTCCTGTCGCGGTTCGTCCGCATTGTCGAATACGGTTCCGGCAAAAGTGATGAATCTAGCCGCCATATTTTGTGGTTGCTTCAGTACTTGCCTGATGAGCAGATTCTGCCAGCTTCGCGATCTCCTCTTCTGATACAAAATTGGCGATGTAGCTCCAGCGTCGCGCCATAAAGTCATCGGAGACAGCTCCGGCGTTTTCCAGTCGCGTAATCAGGTGAGTAACAATTAGGTTAGCATCTTTCTTTTTCAGGAGCGCAATCTGATTGGCGCGGAAGAAGGGATCGCTGAACCTCTGTATATTGTCGTCGGACTCTTCGCGAACCATTTTTGCAAACGTTTCTGCAACCTTAGTTTGGTGCTCTTCTCCGAGGAGGCCTAGCGCAGATTCTGTATGCGATGGACAGGCGAGCTAACACCGAGTCATTCTGGCAAAAAAAACTGGACTCGTCAAAATACGCTTGCGGTATTAGGGTGGTAACGAGCCGCGCCAGCTCGTGCTCATTCGCTTCGCCAAGAAGATGGGGCAGAACTGCGATTGAGAATTGGTCTGATTTCACCTTCTTAACGATTTGTTCTGCCGTGGCTCCGTAGACCTCTTTCCTCTTCGTTGCGACTTCCCGCGTAATCATCGATACCAGGCTGCTTGCAATTTGGGCACCGTCTGCACCCACCTCCTGCTTGAGCCGTATGACTCGACCGGGATGTATTAGATTTCTGTAATTGCGAATTACGTCACAGAGGGAGGCTGTACTGTCCTGGATCACGCCCGCTGCCTTGCAGGCTTCGATTGCGTCATTCAAATCGAGCCGAAGTGGGTCCGGTCCAGTTCCTGCAGTTCGTGAGACAGACAGGTACTCAACCAAAATTGCCTCCACGATACTGCCCGCGAGGACATGAACGGCTTTCCAGGCCCCTGCCTCTAGGCTCGAAAGCATCTCCCGGTAGTCGCAATCTAAAGACTTGCGGAAGCGTTCATCCGATATAAAGTCAAATTCGACGGCCACGGTTCGCACCTCCCGGAAGAAGCTCACCTAACGCATTATTGGGCTTTATATGTCTATGGCGCACCTTTCGCTCTATAGTATCGCTATGAACGCATCACAACTTGTTTTCGCCATTGATTCCGAAATTGCCGCCCTGAAGCAAGCTCGCGCTCTTCTCGCTGGTCAGGACGGAAGCCGTCCTCTGCGCAGAGGCAGGCCAGCAAAGAAGCGCCACACTATGAGCGCAGAAGGACGCGCACGGATCGCAGCCGCACAGCGGAAGCGTTGGGCGAAACAGAAGAGAGCGGCGAAGTAGCGGGACGAGATTCCCACAGAAATCGAAACTCTGCGCCCTAAACTGCGCCGCGATCCGACGTAAACTCTGGCCGGAGGTGCGGCCATGATCGATGTTCAGAGGATCGTAAACATGATTGAAGCCCGCATAGCTGCTTGGTATCAGAAGGCACAGAGCGCGGATGCCATAGGATACGAAGGCGAAATAGCACGAGACTACCAACTGCTGCTGTCGGAGATTCAAGTACAAAGGCAGAATTTCGAGAGGCCAATTGATGCCGAAGGGTGAGTCCCAGGAGCGCCGGTTCCGAACCGACCCACGCCTTGTGCGTTCATTTTGTGCTCAGAGGCTGCGCGGGGCCAGCGGAACCGGTGCAGTAGTGGTGCCAGTGACCTTGCCCATCCTGAGGACTTCTGAGGAGTCCTGAGGAGTTCGGAACGATGCGTTAACTGCTGATTCCAGACGTTTTATCTGACAAGCGGCAGAATTATCAGTCAGTTAACAGAACTGCCAAAATCACATCCTAAGTCTGGTGCGTCTGCCAGTTCCGCCACTTTCGCACGGTCGCGGTCGAGCCAACAGCCATCATTGTAGCCCTTGAGTACAGCTCCGGCCCTATGAGACGACCGGGGTATGCTCGGCGGCACGGATAGGGAGCGGCGTGTCGATGGGAAGGATTTTCGAGTAGAAGCGGGAGGTATTGCGGCCGGCGCGCTTGGCGGCGTAGAGGGCGAGGTCGGCCTCATGCTGGAGCGTCGTCCACAGGAGCGGATGGCGGCCAGAGGAAACGGTGATGCCGAAGCTGGCGGTGATGCGGGCGTGCCTTGAGCCGATGGAGAAGAAGCGCTCACTCAGCGTGACGCGGAGACGCTCGACGATGGCGAAGGCGTCGGCAGCCGAGGCGCTGGGAAGGAAGAGGACAAACTCTTCGCCGCCGAAGCGGCCGACGATGTCGATCTCGCGCACCATGGAGCGGAGGAAGACGGAGAACTCGCAGAGAACGGAGTCGCCGCCGGCGTGGCCGTACTGGTCGTTGAGCGCCTTGAAGTGATCGAGGTCGAGGACGACGACGGCGAAATCCTGGCGATGGCGGGCGTAGCGGGCCAGCTCGGTTTCGACGGCCGCCTCGAGGCCGCGGCGGTTGAGCAGCTCGGTGAGGGGATCGATCATGGAGAGCCGGCTGAGATGGACGAGGAGGCGGGCATTCATCATCCAGATAAAAGCCAGGGGCAGGGCGCCGGCGGAGACGATGTAGACGATGCCGCTCGCGTCTTCGAGCCAGGGCGCGGCGCGATCGGGCATGTGGCCGGTGAGGAGGTACACGCCGACGCGGGCGAACTCAACGATGGAGTAGAGAGAGAGGAAAACGGCCATGACGCGACGAGGCCAGCGCGTGTCGTGATCCACCGCAACGAGGAGCAGGAAGACGGTGAGCGCGGTCTCGATGGCAAGCAGGCAATCCTGCAGGGTGGCGCTGCGATCGAGATGGCCGGACAAGGCCCAGATGAGGAAGAAGGGGAGCGCGCCGACGACGCAGAAGGCGGCGATCCATCGACCGCGCCGGCCGCGGCGGGTGAAGAGCGAAATGCTCATGTAGAAGCAGCCGTAGCCGATGAGCGGGGCTTCCATGAAGAGGCCCCAGGAGAGCAGATGGGGAAAGTTGAGCCAATGGCCTCCCCAGTCGAGCAGGGCTCCGGCAAACCCGGCGCAGTAGCCGTAGGCGAGCCAGCGCAGGCTGCGATTCGTGCGATCCTGCAGGGCCATGCAGGCGAGGATCACCGCGAAACAGGTGAGCTGGACGTCCAGCACGAAGCCGATGGCGTAGGTCAGCATGGGGCAAGTTCAACTGGTGGGCTTGTGACCATGGTAGCCGGGTTTTGACCGGAAGCGGGAGGATTCTTGCAGGGGATTTGGCGGCGGCTGGCCACGGCTTCCCTGCCCTTGCGGCGGAGGGGCGGCTTGACGCATTCGATCGGTCTTGCGCGGGGCAGGATGGAAAGCAGGTCCCGTTCGACTCGGGTGCTCAAGCGCCCTCGCTCAGGGCAGGCTCTCGCTCCGCCTACCCCATCGCGCCTGCCGGCGTGATGGGGTCCCACGGCGCTACGCTCGGGATGACAGAGTCAGGGAATTTCAGAGGCAGACTGCTAGCGGACGACGTCTTCGAAGAGCGGCGACTTGAGCAGGCTGCTGAACTGGGCGTCGGAAGCCGAGAACGCGACTTCGAGGGTGGGGCCGGTCGAATCGATGCTGGTGGCATCGATGGCCTGCTTCTCGACGACCGTTCCGCTGGCCTTCTCGTAGAGGGCGGCAGCGTTGAGCAGCGAAGACATGGTGGCCGCGGTGAAGCCGTCGGAGGTATTCACGTTGAGCGAGAACTTGACGCCGGTGGTGAAGTCCATGGTGTAGCTGGAACTCAGCAGGCGCTTCTTCATCGTGTCGAAGTTGGAGAGCTGGGAGGCCTGGCCGAGCAGCGAGTGCATCATGTACTGGGTGCCCTCGGCGTCCATGATGCTCCACAGGGGCCGCGAATCCACCTGGCCCATGGCGTTCATCATGTCGTTGTTGGTGAGGAAGCTGGGCTGGAGACCGTCGCGGGAGTCGAGCGCCGGCTGCAACGCGTCTTTGGTGCCGAAGAGCATCGTCGTGGGATTGAGGAAGACGACGAGCATGCCGCTGGAGCCCATCGGCCACAGCTGGTTCCTGCGGATCATCAGGGGCTTCACTTTTTTCTTCTGGAAAGCCGCGACGAGGTCATTCACCTGGAACTGACCCTGCGCGATGCCGACAATCTTGACGTCGTCGGATTTGCTGTTGGCGGTGGGGCGGTAAGCCGCGAATGCCAGCACATCGACGTCGTCGCCGACATTCATGCCGGAATGATTCAGCGCCGTCTCCAGATCCTTGAGCTGGGGAGGCAGCAGGCGCGCCTTCAGGTTCATGGCCGTGGGGGAGTCTTCCATGACGCGGTAATCCACCACGATGAGCTGCTGCACGTTCACCGGAATCGCAGAACGCGCGTCGTTGTCGATCTGCGCCGCCCGCGCCGAAGCCATACCGGCCGCCAGCAACAGGGCGACCATGCTTACGCTAAGAAAATACCGCTTGCCGAATGTCACTGCGACACCTGCTCCCTCTGCGTTGTATCTGAGTGCCTGGCCGGCCCAGGGCCAGCAGGCACTCCACCTTGATTTTACTAAACCCCGGTCGCGGCTGAACCACCCGGCCACGCCAGCGGCTTTTACGGCCAGACCAGGGGCTTTTCGAGCCGCCGTTCCAGAACCTTTTCGTCTTCCTGGAATCCATGCAACAGACGCATCCACTCGCTGTTCCGCTCAAGGGCGGCTTCGGGGATGAGGCCGATCAACTCGGCCCGGACAGGCCTGACGTCGTGGCGGGCCAACTTTTCCTTGACGGCAGCGAAAGCGGCGCCGACCGAGGTGCGGGTGAAGTCAGTGAGATTCATGGAAACCTGGGCCTGGCCGTGGGCCGTGACGCCGATGGCCTTGACGGCGGCGAGGCCGCCTCCGGAATGGCGGATTTCGCGGGCCACGGCGCGGGCGACAGCCACGTCCGGCGTGTCCAGAAAGACGTTGAAGGCGATGAGGAACCGGCGGGCGCCTACGGCGGAGGCTCCGGCCGTGGGGTGCAGGCCGGGGCCACCCACATCGGGGCGCCGGGCCGGCTCCTTCAGCACCGCCTCGCGCAGGCCCTCAAACTGGCCGCGCCGGACCTCTTCCAGCATGGCGCGGTCAGGCCGCGCGGCCGCGGCTTCGTAGAAATAGACGGGAACCTGCCAACGCCTCCAGATTTCGATGCCGGCCTGGCGAGCCAGCAGGACACACTGCTCGAGGCCGACGCCCCGGACCGGAACGAAGGGGATGACATCGGCCGCGCCGATGCGGGGATGAACGCCGTCCTGGGTGGTCAGGTCGATTAGCTCCGCCGCGCGCCCGGCGCCGCGCACCGCGGATTCGACGACGGCGGCCGGCGGGCCGGCAATGGTGACGACGGAGCGATTGTGGTCGGCGTCCAGAGACCAGTCGAGCAGCCGGACACCCTCGACGCGCATGGCCGAGACGATGGCTTCGACCACTTCGGGCCGGCGGCCCTCGGAGAAGTTCGGCACGCATTCAATCAGGGGTTCATCCATTGCGTATCCCGAGCGAGCTCGAGCCTCCCGCTCTGCTACCGGGTCCACCAGGTGTAGCCAATCTGGAACTGCACGCTTGCGTTCACGCCCGGATTCTTGTCGCCCAGAGAGGCACTGGAAATGTGAATCCCGCTGGCTTCCAGCATGAGGGACTGGTTGGGGCGAACAAAGTACTGTACTCCTACGCCGCCCTGAGGGCTGAAGTTCCACACGCTGGTGCCGCCGGGAGTGCCGTGTTTGACGAGCTGATCCGGCGGGAACTTGTGGGTGGTGTAGATGAGTCCGCCGGCTCCCTGGAAGAACGGCGCCCAGCGGCCGTGGGGCTGGAAATCCCAGCGCAGGATGATGGGAGTGAGGCTGACGCCGTGGAAGTCACCGCCGCCGAAGGGGGCGTAATAGGAGCCATGCTGGCCGGTGACCGGATTGGTGTAGGTGACGAGTTGGATGTGCGGCGGCGGGGTGAGCGCTTCCCAGTAAGGCATCAGCTCGCCGGCGTATTCGAATTGCCCGCGCAGAAGGCCGGGCAGATGCTCAGCGGTGATCACCTTGCCCAGGCGCACGCCGGCGCTGAAGAGCTTGTAGTCCGCGCGATCTCCGCCGATGCCCTTGCCGCCCTGGAAAAAGGGGCCCCATTCCCAGGGGCGCTTCGCGAGCTCGGCAGCGGCGGGGCTTGCGACCGGAGCGTCGATGGTTGAGGTGGAGGAAGAGGTCATCTCCAGCACCTGTGCCCTGGCAGCCATCGTTCCCGCGAACAGAAGCGCCGCGGCCCAACCAGCGAAGATCCGAATTCTCATGCCCGCTCGTTCACTCCTCGTTCGTAAGCTGAGTGACTGCCTGCTGTGTTTGCTGCCCGGCAAAGGAAAGGCCGCCGAGCGGCGGCCTCGCCTGTTTCTCCCTGGCTTGCCGCTAGCTGGTGACCTCTTCCAGTTGCTTCGCGTCCATGTCGAAATTCGAATAGACGTGCTGCACGTCGTCGTGCTCTTCCAGCGCCTCCAGGAGGCGGACCATCTGCGCCGCAACCGGGCCTTCCAGTTTGGTGTAGGTGGAGGCGATCATGGTGACTTCCGACATCACCGTTTCGATGCCTGCATCGCGCACGGCCTGGGCCACGGCTTCATACGCCTGCGGCTCGGTGATGATTTCCCAGGTGTCGCCTTCGTCGTTCAGATCCTCGCCGCCGGCTTCCAGGACGATGTTCATCAGCTTCTCCTCGTCCGCAGCGCCTTTCGGAATGGCGATGATGCCCTTCTTGGCGAACATGAAGCGGACCGAGTTAGGCTCGCCGAGGTTGCCGCCGTGCTTGGCAAAGGTGTGCCGGATTTCGCTGACCGCGCGATTGCGGTTATCGGTGGTCGCCTCGACAATCACGGCCACGCCGCCGGGCCCGTAGCCCTCGAAGGCCACTTCCTCGTAGCTGACGCCGGGAATTTCGCCGGTGCCGCGCTGGATGGCGCGCTTGATGTTGTCGTTGGGCATGTTCTCCGCCTTGGCGGCAGCAACAGCGCTGCGCAGGCGGGGATTCCCATCGGGGTCGCCGCCGGATTTGGCGGCAATCGTGATTTCCTTGATCAGCTGGGTAAAAATCTTGCCCCGCTTCGCGTCCAGGGCGCCCTTTTTATGCTTGATCGTCGCCCATTTCGAATGGCCGGACATGAGGACCTCAACTTCGTTTTTTCGTGGATTTTGGGGGCTCCGTCACGGAAATCAGAGGGCTTCCGGGACACGCCCGCAACCGTTGATTGTATCACGCGGAGCTGGGCGCTTCGGCCTCGAAGCGGCCGTAACCTTTTGATACTCTGGCTTCGATTCGGCCTTTCTCATGAGCAATTCCGTATCGCCCCGCGTCTACATCCAGGACGGCTTTCGCTGGGATCGCCAGCGCGCCTACCTCTTCGATATCGATGGAACCCTGCTGCGCCATCGCGACCGGATTCACTTCGACGCCTTCTTCCACGGCGTGCGGAGCGTGCTGGGCCGCGAGCTGGGGCTCGACGGGGTCATTCTGGCCGGCAACACGGATCCTGGGATTCTGCGGGATGCGTTCCGGCTCGCCCAGGTGGACGATGACGCATGGCGTCCGCATCGCGAGGGCATTCTGAAAGCCATGTGCGCGCATTTCGTGGAACGACGCGGCGGCCTGCTGCCGACCATCATGCCGGGCGTGGAAGCCACGCTCGCGCACCTGGAGAAACAGGGCGCGCTGCTCGGCCTGGCGACTGGCAATCTGGAACAGATTGGGTGGATCAAGGTGGAGAACGCGGGCTTGCGGTCGTGGTTCTCGTTTGGCGGATTTTGCGATCGCTTTGAAGATCGCGCGGACATGATTGCCCACGCCGCCGCGCAGGCTCGGGGCATCCTGGATGATTCTTCCGCAAGCGTGTGCGTGGTGGGCGACACGCCGTTCGACATTCAGGCCGCGCGCGCGAACGGATTGGCGACGGTTGCGGTGGCGACCGGGCGCTACGATTTCGACCAGTTGAGGGAGCATCAGCCGGAAGTCTGCACGACTACGCTGGAGGCGCTGCTGCAGGCAAGCACGCCGGCTTCCGGAGCTGCGGCGGAGGATCATGCGCCGTAAGCGCGTTCTGGCCCTGGCGCTCGCGCTCGCCTTTGGCGGAGCGCTGACGGCCAGCGCGCAGCAGACACCTGCTGCGGCGACGACGGCACCCGCAGCGGCCAGGGCCAGCGCGAACAAGCACGTCACCCATCGCGACCGCAGCCGTGCGCAGCACGCTTTTATGCAGGGCGCCAAAGAGATGCAGCGGGACAACCCGCGCGCCGCGATGGACGACTTTGCGCGAGCGGCGCAGCTGGATCCGGCGGATGCCCGCTACTCCGCGTCCGTCGCGATTGCGCGGCAGCGTCTGGTGTACGACCTGGTGCAGCAGGCGGAGAAGGAAAAGCTCCTCGGGCATCTGGATGAAGCGCGCGCGAAGATCCAGGAAGCGTATCGCCTGGCGCCCGACGATCCGCAGGTGGCGCAACACGTGGATGAGCTGGCGGCCGCGTCGGCCGCGCGTCCATCCCGAGCGCCGCAAGTGAGCACCGCGATGGCGCCCCCCATCCAGCTGCGGCCGCAGCCGGGACGGCGCAGCTTTCATGTCCGCACTACCGAGCGAGGGCTGATCAACCAGGTCTTCGCGGCGTGGGGCATTCATCCGACGATCGATGAATCGGTGGGGAGCTCGGTGGTGCCCTACGATCTGGACGATGTCGATTTCGCGCAGACCGAAGCCACGCTGGCGCTGGCCACGAATACATTCTTCGTGCCGCTCGATCCGGAGCGGGTGCTGGTGGCGAAGGATACCCGGGAAAACCGCGCCAAATACGAGCGCGAAGCTATGGAGACGTTTTATTTGACAGGGCTGCCGGCTGAAGAGCAGACCGAGATGGTGAACCTGGCCCGCGAGGATTTCGGCGCCAAAACGGCCTTCGACGATCCGGACGAGAGCGCGCTGACGGTGCGCGCGCCCGCGGACGAGTTGACCGCGCTCAACGGCACACTGCAAAGCCTGATTGAGGGCCACAGCGAGATTCAGCTCGACGTGGTGATGTATGAGGTGGACCGCACGAAAGCGCAGAACATCGGCGCGATTCTGCCCAATGAGACCACGTTGTTCAACGTCTACTCCGAAGCAGCCAGCATCCTGCAGCAAAACTCGAGCCTGGTGCAACAGATCATCGCCAGCGGACTGGCGCAGCCGGGGCAGTGGGAGCAGATTCTGGCGATTCTGCTGGCGTCAGGGCAGGTGAGCAACCCCCTCCTGAGCGGGGGCTTCGGCGTCTTCGGCGGCGGACTGACGATGACCGGCGTGACCTACAGCGGCGGATCGGCGAACCTGCAACTGAACTCCTCCGACGTCCACTCCGTCGACGAGATGCAGCTGCGGGTGCAGGATCTGGAAGAGGGCACGGTGAAAGTGGGCGAGCGCTACCCGATCATGACGTCGAATTACTCGAGCCTTGCCGGGTCTGCGCTTTCCATCGCCGGCATCTCGAATCCCGGGCTCTCGAGCACGCTGCAAAATCTCGGAGTGAATCTGTCGGCGCTCCAGGCGCAGGCCAGCGAACCAGTTCCGCAGGTGCAGTATCAGGATCTGGGGCTGACGCTGGCGGTGACGCCGCACGTGCTGGGGGCGAAGGCCTTGTCGCTGAAGTTTGACCTGAAGCTGACGTCGCTGGCCGGCTCCTCCTATAACCAGGTTCCGGTTCTGGATCAGCGCGAGTATCAGGCGATCACTTCGCTGAACCTGGGCGAGAGCGCGGTGCTGCTGACCGCGCTGAACCGGCAGCAATCCGTCGCCGTCACCGGGATTCCGGGGCTCAGCAGCCTGCCGGGATTCTCCGATCTCTCCAACAGCAACTCCAATTTCGATTACTCCGAACTGGCCATCGTGATTACGCCGCACATCGTGCGGCTGACGCACCAGGAAAGCGCGGAGCGGATGTACATCGTCCCGCAGGCCCCGGCCCAGTGATCCGGATCACTTTTCCGCGCGGCCTCGAAGGCGTACATTCGCTTTTGTGAGCCGAATTCGCAGCAGCCTCGTCCTTGCGCTTTGTCTGGTGTGGACCACGGCGCTGACGTGCGCGGGCGCGGCCACAGCGCCAACGATGCGGTGCCAGCGCGGGCACATGCCCTGCTGCCCGATGTCGGGAACCAGCAACGCGCACTGCTCCGTGGTGCGCTGCGAGCCGCAGAACTTCCAGAAATCGGAGGCGCCGCAGGCGAACTCCGCACCGGCCCGCTCGGGCGGCTTGCTGCTGCCGGCCGTTCGATCCGCCGCTCCGTTTACCCGAGAACTCGTCTCCGGGCTGCGCTATTCGTTCTCAGTCTTTCGATTGAAAGACGATCTGCGAATCTAAAAATTTTCACGATGTGCAGTCTTCCTGCGCGCTTTGGCGCGCGAGCACTTCCCTTCAGCTATGAAAGGAAATCATCGTGAAAACGAAACTCTTTGCTGTTCTGGCAACGTCGCTCTTCTCGCTCTCCGCGCTGGCCGCGGTGGCTGGGAACGCGTGCTGCACGAAAAACGCGAAATGCTGCCCGGGCACGTGCTGCGCACAGCAGACGCAGTCGTGCTCCTGCTGCAACCACAAGTAACCGGCACCCTGGCTCCCGGCGAGATCGTTTCGCCGGGAGCACCTTCCTGCGCTGTGCACGATGTACGCTGGGTTCATGCGCATCGGCGTCATTTCCGACACGCACGGGCTGCTCCGCGCCGAGGTGCTGGCTGCTCTGCAGGGGTGCGAGCACATCCTGCACGCCGGCGATGTGGGAGATGCTGCGATCCTGGACCGGCTGCGCGCGATCGCGCCGGTGACGGCGATCCGCGGCAATGTCGACCTGGACGGCGCCTGCGGCGAATTGCCGGAGACGGAACTGATCCAGCTCGCGGGGCGAAGCCTTTACCTGCTGCACGACCGCCAGGCGCTCGATCTCGATCCGGTGGCCGCGGGCATTGCTGTAGTCGTCAGCGGACACTCGCACCACCCCGCGATGCAGTGGCACAAGGGCGTGCTCTACTTCAATCCGGGCAGCGCCGGGCCGCGGCGATTCTCCACGCCGGTTTCGCTGGGCTTTCTCACGATCACGGAAACGGCGATTGAGCCGCGGGTGGTGGATTTGCTGCCGAACTGAGGTAGCTGCCATGGCCAGCTTCCAGCGGCCAGCCGCTCCTACACCCTATCCCCTACACCCTATCCCCTGATCCTTGGATTTACCACCATGTACAGGACGTCCGTCGCGAGGTTCACCAGCACGTACGTGAGGCCGATGGCGAGAATGCAGCCCTGCAGGAGCGGATAGTCGCGGTTGGAGATGGCCGAGACGGTGAGGCGCCCGATGCCGGGCCAACTGAAGATCGTTTCCGTCACGATGGCGCCGGCGAGCAGCACGCCGAACTGCAGGCCGATGAGCGTCATCACGGGGATCATGGCGTTGCGCAGCGCATGCTTGTAGACCACGACGCGCTCCGGCAGCCCTTTGGCGCGCGCGGTGCGGATGTAATCCTGCCCCAGCTCCTCGAGCATGGAGGTGCGGACCATGCGCGTGAGGATGGCGGCGAGCGCGCTGCCCATGGTGACCGCCGGCAAGACCAGATGTTGCCAGTCGCCGGCGCCGGAGACCGGCAGCCAGCCGAGCTTGATGGAGAAAAGCACAATGAGAATGGGGCCCAGAGCGAATGCCGGTACCGACAGGCCGAGCAGGCTCACCACGCCGATGACGTGGTCGCGGGGCTTGCCGCGTTTGACCGCGGCGGCGATGCCTCCGGGAATCGCGAGCAGGATGGCGAAGGCCAGCGCGGCCGCGGTGAGTTCCACAGTGTACGGATAGCGCGTGAGCACGAGGTGCGTGACCGCATCGTTGAGGCGAATCGAGAGGCCAAGATTTCCGTGCAGGACGCCGGCCCAGTAGTGAACGTACTGCACGCCGAGCGGCAGATCCAGTCCGTAGGCGTGACGGAGCGCGGCGACATCGGCGGGGCGCGCGCCTTCGCCGAGCATCTGCTGGACGGGATCGCCGGGCACCAGATGGATGAGCAGAAAGACGACGGAGACGACGAGCCAAAGGACGGGCAGCGTCCACAGCAGGCGCAGCAGCGTGGACTTCAAAAGCCTTGGCATGCCCACCCCAGTTTGGTCTCTCGTCTCGCCACCGTGGTTCACCGCTCCATCCGCCAGTTAGCGAGTTAGCAGGTTAGCGAGCCAGCAAGTTAGCAGATCAGAAACCCGCCACGCGCTGAGTCACCGACTCGCCAATTCGCTACCGCCTTATTCCTAACCGCATGATCCCTGGCAGTTGTATCCCTGGCCGCCTTATCCCTGGCCGCTCTTTTGTGCTTTGTGCTCTGAGCTCTGATCCCTGTCCTGCTCCACGCGCACCTTGCTGATGCGCTTGCCGCTCATCTCGAGAACGGTGAGGCGGCGGCCCTCGTACTCGATGCTTTCGCCGCCCTTCGGAATGTTGCCCAGCCGCGCGAGGATGAAACCGGCCAGGGTTTCCACGCCGCCTTCGCGGGGCAGGGTCCAGCGCATCTGCGTTTCCAGATCGCGGAGGCTGACGCTGCCGTCGAGCACCATGCCGCCAGCCGCGCTGGTAATCACGCCGCCGGGAGCGACGTCGAACTCGTCTTCGAGCTCGCCGATGAGCTGCTCGATGGCGTCCTCCACCGAGACCAGGCCCACGGTGGATCCGAACTCGTCGACCACGATGGCGATGTGGCGGCGACGCTGGCGGAACTCATGGAGGAGATCGAGCACAGGCTTGGTTTCCGGAACCACGAGAATCTCGCGCATGATCTGGCGCAGACGCATCTCGGTGAAAGCTGTCTCGGAAAACCGCCGCGCGGCGGACGCGCGAAAGTGCATCAGCCGGCTAACGTCTTTCGAGTAGACCACGCCGACGATGAATTCGGGGCCGCGCGCCGGGTCGTAGACGGGAATGCGCGAGTGCTGCTCTTCCACGATGCGAGCGCTGGCTTCTTCGACGGGCATGTCCGCGGGGAGCGAGAAGATCCTTTGCCGCGGCGTCATGATCTCGCGCGTGACGACCTGGCTGATTTCGACCGCGCGATGGATCAGCGCCTCCTGATACTCCGGCAGCATGCCCACGCGGCGCGCGGCGGTGGCCATCAGCTTCAGCTCTTCCGGCGAGTGGACGCCGCCGCCCTCCTGCGTGAGCGGGGCGCGGAAGAGGCGCAGCACGAGGGTCGCGGACCGGTTGAGCAGACGGATCAGGGGCCGCGCGATCTGGATGAACGCGTCCATGGGCCCGGCGACGGCCATCGCCATTTGGTCAGTGCGCTGGAGCGCGAGGGCTTTGGGCACCAGCTCGCCGAGGAGGACCATGAGATAGGTGATGAAGATGAAGGCCAGCGGCACCGCGGCGACGTGGGCGTAGATGCGCGCGTGGGGCAGGCCGCGCATGGCCTGCTCAAAAAGCGCCGCGATGGCGGGCTCGCCCAGCCAGCCCATGGCGAGGCTGCAGAGCGTGACGCCCAGCTGCACGGCGGGAAGAAAATCGCCCAGATTCTCCTGCATGCGGCGGACGATGCGCGCGCCGGGGCGGCGCTCCGCGATGAGCTGCTCGAGGCGCGTCTCGCGCATGCTGACCAGGGCGAACTCCGCGGCCACGAAAAACCCATTCGCCAGGATCAACAGCACGATGGCGACGCCGTGAAAGAGGAGGAACTCCGACATTTTTTCGAGTCTACCGCGTCAGGAAAGCGGCGGCCCTGAAAGTATCGCACCTATAATAGCGGCCATGAGACGCGGCATGCCCGGACTCGGGGTTTGGGTGTTGGCGCTGTCCGCCGCCTGCGCGGCGGGTCAGACGCCTGGCGCTTCGGCCGGGGCGCCAGCGCGGCCGGCCGGAGCCGATGCGAGCATCACGGATGCGGAGCTGGCGGCGCTGCGGCCCGTGGCGCTTGCCGATCTGAAGCAGCAGATGGCGCAGTTCGACAACGAGCAGCCGGCCGACAGCGAGGTGGAGCAGGAATTCCAAAAGTGTACGTTCACGCCGCTCAACCTCGGCAAGCTGGGGCGCGCGATTGTCGTCGAGAGCGACATCGGCGCGGGCGCGCAAAATGGCGGCTGGCTCGGCATCTATGTTCCGGAGCACAGCAGATGGCGGAAGATCGACGAGTCCGCGGGCTTTCGGCCGAGGACGGTGCCGCGCGCGAATGGGATTCCAGATCTTGTGTTCGTGTGGGCGGCAGGCGTTTGTCATGCGACGTATTCGCTCGTTCGCTGGCAGGGCAGCCAGTTCCAGGCGGTGGCCTGCGATCAGGAAGTCGAGGGCAAAACGGACAGCGCCGATTGCGAGATCACGGCCTGCGAAGGCCCGAAGAAGCTGCCGACGTTTCCGAATCCGTGGCCGGCAGGAAGCTAAACGCAAAATAGCCGGCCGCCCTCTCGCGATGAACGGCCGGCTGCTGGTGAATTCCCTGCTCCGTTGTCCTACTCGGTTGCCTTGATGAAGGCGGCGACGTTGTCGTGGAGTTGCGTCAGCGCCGAGGTTTTGACGTAGACCATGTGGCCGGACTGATACCAGTGGTACTGGATGTTGGCGGCCAGCCGCGTCTCGATGGGCAAATGCTTGTCTTCGTACTGGGCCGCGAAGAACGGGGTAGCGAGATCGTAGTAGCCGCCGTTCACCATCACCTTGAGCTTTGGATTGGTCTTCATGGCCATGGCGAGATCCGGAGCGACGTTCATCTCAGGAAAGCCGTGCTGCATGAAGTTCCAGGTGAAGTCGGGATAATTCGCCTCAGGCAGATAGGTCTGGCCGTCGCCGTAGTGCAGCGTGCTGCGGACGTACTGGTTGAAGAGAGAAATATAGGCCGACGAAATCGCCGAGCTCTGGGGATCGTACGCCGCGCCCTCGCTCAGCGGGTCGATGGTGGGTCCGGAGAAGCGCGTATCGAGGCGGCCCGTGGTGGTATCCGTGTCCTGCTGGAGAGTCTTCTCGAACTCAGGCCCGGAGATGCGCAGGTTGCCGCGCATCAGGTAGTCGACCGGAAGGCCGGTGTAGTCGTGCAACTTCTCCGCGATGGCCTGCTTCTCCGTCTGGCTGAGGTCCGTTCCCTTCTCGAGAGCCTGCTCATAGGGGCCGATCGCGAAGGCCTCCACCTGCTGGAGGAAAGGCTCCAGCGGCTGCTGCGGAATCTTCTTGTGGTACATCGCCGTGGCCGCGTAGGTGGGCAGCGCCAGCTCGTAGGCCAGGTCCACGCCAGGGTTGGCCTCCGGCCCGTCGACATCGACGGTGAAGTTGAAGATCTGCGAGAGCAGGATGACGCCGTTCAGGTCGATGTTGTACTCGTTCTCGAGCGCATTCGACAGCACCGCCGAGCGCGTGGTGCCGTAGCTCTCGCCGAAGATGTACTTCGGGGAATTCCAGCGGTCGTACTGCGTGAGGAAGCGCTGGATGAAGCGGGCGAAAGCGTGCGCGTCTTCGTTGATGCCCCAGAAAGCCTTGCCGGCGTCCTTGCCGGTGAGGCGGCCGAAGCCGGTGCCGGGCATGTCGATGAAGACCAGATCGCTGACGTCCAGCAGCGAACTCTCGTTGTCCGTGAGGCGATAGGGCGCGGCCGCCATGTGCGTGTCGATGTCGTCGGTGTCGACGCGCTTCGGCCCGAAGGCCCCCATGTGCAGCCATACGGTCGCGCTGCCCGGACCGCCGTTGTAGATAAATGTGACCGGCCGATGCTCCGCGGCGGCGTCTTTTTTGAAGTAGGCGACGTAGAAGATGTGCGCCAGCGCCGGCTGGTCGCCCGGGTTCTTCGCGGCCGCAAACTGCGCCGCCAGATTCGTTCCCGGCTGCGGCTTGCCATCCGCGTCCAGTTGCGCGTCATCCGTGTCGGTGGCGCCGACGGTGAGGATGCCCGCCACAGCGGTGTACTGAATGGCTTGCCCTTCGACCGTCACGGCGCCGGAGGTGGTGGAGGACTGCGCGGTGTCGGCGGGCTTGGCAGGGGTCTCGTCGCCGATCACGTGCGCGAACACCGGCGAACCGGAAAGAACAACGGAACACAGCACCGCCACGAGGCGGGTACACTTCTTCATTTGCGGCTCCTCAGGGGTCCCCTCAAGGGGTCTGTTTCTGCGAAATGATTCCTGAAGCTCAGGATTATATCGGGTGAGGCACACGGCTCGCCGGAAAGTTTTGCCGAGTGGCGCGGGAGACGGAATGTCCTCGCGCTCCACAATGCCGCCCGTGTTTTCCACCCGCCCGAAGCTGCGATACTAAGGATTCCCAATGGATCAGGCTTGTCCCAAGTGCGGCGGCATGGGGGTGCGGATCATCACCCAGGAGGACGGAGCGCGCGCGGTGGAAACCTGCGAGTGCCGAGCCACCGAGCGCGCGGCGCGGCTGCTGCGGCGCGCGGCGATTCCGGCCCGCTACGAGCACTGCTCGCTGGAGAGCTACGATGCCGGCTACTTCGGGGCGGACCCGTCGCTGACGAAGGCGTACCTGATGGCGCGGCAATTCGTGGATGGCTATCCGGCCACGACGGCGGGGCGCGGGCTGCTGCTCACCGGGTCCATCGGCGTGGGCAAAACGCATCTCGCGGTCGGCATCCTGCAGGCGCTGATCGCGGAAAAAGGCGTGCACGGACTCTTTTGCGATTACCGCGAACTCCTGAAGGAGATTCAGCACTCGTACAATCCGCAGGTGGCCACGACGGAGATGGAGATCCTCGGTCCGGTCTTCGACGCGGAGGTACTGGTGCTGGACGAGCTGGGCGCGGCCAAGCCCACGGACTGGGTGTGGGACACGGTCGCTCTGGTGCTGAACAGCCGGTACAACGACAAGAAGACGACGCTGATCACGACGAATTATTCCGACCTTGCGCCCGGCGGCGTGAGCGAAGGGAATGGCAGCCGCACCGCCGGCGCCGCGGCGCGGGCCGCGCGCGAAGAGACGCTGGGCGATCGCATCGGCGAACGCATGCGGTCCCGGCTGGCGGAAATGTGCGTGACGGTGGAGATGCGCGGCGAGGATTTTCGCCGGACCGTGGGGCGCGCGCGGTTTGGGTGATTCGCTAGTTGCTAGTTGCTAGTTGTTAGTTGCTGGTTCCTGATCACTGACTACTGATCCCTGATCCCTCGTTTTTCTTATTCCGCCCGCAGCGTCTCCGCCGGATCGATGCGGGTGATGCGCAGCGCCGGCAGCAGGCTTGCCAGCCCGGCGACCATCAGCAGCAGAAGCGGAACCGCCGTCAGGGTCACCGGATCGCTTGGCTGCACTCCGTAAATCGCGCTCTTCATCACGCGCAGTACGAACAAGGAGCAAACGAGGCCGGCTCCCGCGCCGAAACAGGCTGCCAGCAGACCCGACGAGGCGAGGTGCCGGATCACCTGGCTGAGAGAGGATCCCAACGCCAGCCGAATGCCGATCTCGCGCGTGCGCTGCACGACCAGGTTCGAGACCAGCCCGTAAATGCCCACGGCGGACAAGAGCAGCGCCAGCACGGCGAGCACGCCCAGCAGCAGCACTTCAATCCTCTGCGTCTGCAATTGCCGATCCAGCACCTGCTGCATGGAGTAGAACCCTGAATACGGCAGCCCCGGATCCACATCCGCGAGCGCCCGCTGCATCTGCTCCGTCAGCCCTGCCACCGGCCCGCGCGTGCGCACCACCCACGACGGCTGCGCCCACACGTGCGCCAGCGCGACAAACTGGCTCGACACCTGCGTGTACGGGACATAAAAGATCGGATCGACATCGATCGGCGCCCTCCGTGCCACGTTCGACTGATCCAGCGTGTCCGCCACCACGCCCACAATCGTGTAGGTCCGCGCACCGCTCGCGAAATGTCTGCCCAGCGGCCTGGGATCATCGAAGTAATGCAGCCCGAATGCCGTATTCACCACAGCCACCGGCTGCGACGTCGCAGTATCGGAATCGAGGAAGGCCCGGCCCGCGAGCAGCGGAATCCTCAGCACCGAAAAATAATCGGGCGTCGTGTAGGCCAGGCTGCACGCGTATTGCGTCCCCGCTTCTTTGCCGTCCAGGATCTTCATGCCGTCGTTGATAAAGGTGTCGTACGGCACGCTCAATCCCACCGCCGCGCCCTCCACGCCAGGGATGCGCTGCATCGCAGCGACGCTCTCGCGCAGCAGCCGTTGGAACGCCGCCGGATCGTGATACCGCGCGTCGTCCAGCGAGGCCTTGGCCGCCATCACGTTGTGCGGATCGAACCCCGGCGGCAGCGATTCCAGGTGCTCCAGGGTCCGGACCAGCAATCCCGCCCCCGCCAGCAGCACGACGGTCAGGGCTACCTCCGCGCCGATCAGCCACTGCCGCGTCCGTCCCGGCCCCCCCGCCACGCTGCGCATGTCCGCCGACATCCCGCTGCGCAGGTCAACGTGCCGCGTCCCGAGCGCGGGCAAGGCTCCAAACAGCAGGCTGGTCAGCACCGAGGCTCCCAGCGCAAACGCCAGCACCGGCCCGTTCAGCCGCAGTCCGCCAATCGGAATCATTTCCGGCGGCAGCAGCCCTTTCAGCGCCGGAAACAGCGCCAGCGCCAGACCCACACCTGCGGCGCCTCCAGCCAGCGCCAGCACCAGGTTCTCCACCCAAAGCTGACGCAGAATCCGCCCCCGCGTCGCACCCAGCGCCAGACGCGTCGCCATCTCCGGCGTCCGCCGGTGAATCCGCGCCAGCATCAGCCCCGCCAGGTTCGCGCACGCGATCAGCAGAATCAATCCCACCGCCAGCATCAGCGCCTGCGTTTGCTCCTTCGCCGCGCTGCCCGCGTACACCGGCAGCAGATTCGGGTAATACCAGCTCTGCCAGTTCCGCGCATTCATGGTGTCCGTCGGCGGCAGGTGGGCCAGTTCCGCCCGCACCTGGTTCCACGTCGCTCCCGGCTTCAGCCGCATCAGGATCAGGCAATTGTTGCCCGCGCACACTCCGTTCGGATCGTCCGGCATCAGCGGCGTCCACACGTCCGCGGGATGCGGCATCTGCGCCCCGCGCGGCAGCACGCCCACCACCGTGTGCGGCGCGCCCTTCAGCAGAATCGCTTTGCCCAGAATCCCGCGGTCCGCATGGAAGGCCGTCCGCCACAAGCTGTCGCTCAATACCACGGCGTTGCCTGCGCCCGGACGGTCCTCATCCTCAGTGAATCCGCGCCCCAGCACCGGCTCAATGCCCAGCACGTCAAACCAGTGCGCCGATACGCTCGCCTCGCGCACGTACTCCACCGCGCCGCCCTCGGCCTTGCCGGCCTGCAGATTCACGCCTTCCGTATCGCCGAACGGATTGCCGCTCGCTGCCGCCATCACCGATGGCACGCCCTGCAGCACCGCCTGCCAGGTGGTCCGGTCCGCTGAGTCGTCATCGTCGAATTGCGCGGGATCGCTTCGGTTTACTTCATGCGTGATCAGCGCAGCGATCCGGTCCGGCTGCGGATACGGCAGCGTGCGCAGCAGGAAGCCATCGAGCATGCCGAAGACCGCGGTGTTGACGCCGATGGCCAGCGCGAGCGTGGCCACAACCGCTGCGGCGTACCCCGGAGACTTCTTCATCTGCCGCAGCGCGAACTTCGCATCCCGGGCCAGGCTGTCGAGGCCCACTGCCGCATCCGCTCCCACGGTGCGCTCCTTCATCACCACGGGATTGCCAAAGCGCAGACGCGCCGCTCGCCGCGCCTCCTCTTCGCTCATGCCCGCGCGCATACCGTCTTCGACGGCCATCTCGACGTGCGCGCGCAGCTCTTCGTCGATGTCGGCATCGATCCTGCGCCGCCGCCAAAGGTTCCGAACTCGATTTGCCCAGCCCATCGCTTTGATAGTTCCTGGTTGCTAGTTCCTGGTTGCTGGTTCTTGCTCGCTTACCTGCTCACTCGCGGACCCGCTACACACTGTAGGCAGCGCTGAGCACCGCTCGCACGCCACGCACCAGTTCGTCGAACTCGCGCTCCGCCTCGGCCAGCCGCTTCCGGCCCGCTGCCGTCAACTGGTAGTACTTCGCCCGGCGGCCCGTCTCCGTCAGCGCCCACTCTGAGGCGATCCAGCCGCTCTGCTCCATGCGGTGCAGCGCCGGGTATAGCGACCCCTCCTCGACGCGCAGCAGCTCCTCGCTGGCCCGCTGGATGTGCAGCGCCATCCCGTAGCCGTGCAGACGCTCCCGCTGGGCCAGCGTTTTCAGCACCAGCAAGTCCAGGCTGCCCTGCAAATCGTTCTTCGCCATGCACCCCTCGATTTCTTGGTATTGGACCATACGCCCAGATGTTTAGGGATGTCAAAGGGCGAGAGGAAGCCGGGAGCCAGCAGCCGGAAGCCCGTAGCCGGAAGCCCCTAGCCGGTAGCCGGGAGCCGAGCCGGGAGCCGGGAGACAGACAGTAGTCCGTAAACAGTCGTCGGTAGTCAGGCAATCGCGGACTACGGACTGCCGACTACGGACTACTGTTTTCCCGCGTTACCGCGGCTGGACGTTCTCGCCGGCGATGGCGACGTCGTCGCGGGTTGAGCCTTTGACGCGATACATGGCCGCATCGGCGCTGCGAATGAGCTCGGTTACCTCGTCCGCATCGTCGGGCCACGTGGCGACGCCATAGCTGGCGGTGATGCTGAGCTCGAGGTGGTCGCCGATCCGCAGCAGGCGGTTGCGCAGCGACTGATGGAGCCGGCGCACGACGCGTTCCGCCTCGTTTTTGCCGGTGTCGTGCAGCAGAACGACGAATTCGTCGCCGCCATAGCGGAAGACGGTGTCGACGGGGCGCAGCAGCGAGCGGAGCGCCTGGCCGAACTCGGCGAGCACGCGGCTGCCGAGGAGGTGCCCGTGCTCATCGTTCACTCGCTTGAAGTAGTCCAGATCGATAAAGCACAGGCTGAAGGGAGCGCCGGTCAGCCGCCAGTTCTCCGCTTCTTTGTCGAGCATGCGGTAGAGCTGGCGCTGGTTGCAAAGGCCGGTGCAGTCGTCGGTGACGGTGAGCCGGTGCGCCCGCTGAACAGCGTTCGCATTCTCAATCGCGATGGCGGCGTAGTCGCACAGCGTGTGCAGGAAGGAGAGAGTGTCCGGGGCGAAGTCCTGGCGGCGGCAATTGAAGAGCTGGAGGACGCCCAGGGTGCGCTGGCGAGAGCGCAGCGGCATGCAGATGGCGGAGTGGATCCGAAAGTCCTTGCCTGCCTCAGGCTGCTGAAGACGGGGGTGATTTTCCGCCTGGGGGATGACGAGCATTTGGCCGTGTTCCGCCACCCACCCGGCGAGGCCCTCGCCCACCGGAACCCGGAGATTCCGCACTTCAGCCTCGGCGCGGCCTACGATGACCGCGTAGACGAGCTCCTGGCGGCCCTCGTCCATGACCAGCAAAGACCACTGCTCGGGCAGCAAATACTGCTCCATCTGGCGCATGATGGCGCGCAGAATGGCGTCCAGTTCGAGTTCCGAGGTGAGCGCTTTGGCCACATTGTGAAAGACAAGGATGTCTTTCCCCCTGAGGCTCAGCGCGGGGGCAGATTTCATAACCAAGGCAACGGGTATTGTAACCTTCGGCACTCTCCGGTAACCGATCTGGTTACCGAGGAATCCATCTTGGTAATCGACCACTCTGTTCCGAATGAGGACAGGGGGCCTGAGGCATCCAACCCCAGCGAAGGGGGACACTTGCGAACTGCGGAGCGTGATGGACTGTTAGTGATCCTGGCGGCCGCCGCCGGCTCCGCTGACGCATGGAGCTTCTTCGGTCTGGGTCACGCATTCGTGGCCAACATGACCGGCAATACGGTGCTGGCCGGCGTCTCGGTTTTCCGGATCGCGGGAGACATGGCCCACCCGGTGGTGGCTGTTGCCGGCTATATTCTGGGCACGGCGGCCGGGACGCTGCTGAACCGGCGGGTCCCGACGGGCGCCATCTGGGCCAAATCGGTTTCTGTGACGCTCCTGGTGGAAGGGCTCGTTCTGTGCCTGGCGGAGGCGGTCTGGGCAGCGGTTCACCATCATCCCGGCCATGGCCTGGAACTGGTTCTGCTGGCGTGGGTCGCCATCGCCATTGGCCTGCAGAGCGGATCGATGATCCAGCTGCGCATCCCGGGCGTGGTGACGACGTACATTACCGGGACGTGGACGGTCCTCACCAGCGGCGTGGTCCGGCTGGTCTCGCGGCAACCGCGAGCGGTACGGGATAAGACCCGGCTGGAGGAAAGTTTCGCGCTGCAGGGCGCGCTGCTCGCCGCTTATTTTTTTGCCGCGGCGCTGAGCGGATGGGCGTTTCGCACCGAGGCGGATACGGTGGGCGCGATTCCGGCGGTTGCGGTCCTGGTGGTGGCCGTGTATTCCGGAGTGCGCGGGACGGCGCGCAGCTAAGGCGAGAAAGTTGATCGATTGCCTGCGAGGCGCATCACTCCTGTAGAGGTACGGGAGGAGCTATGGCGACCGGACATGAACCCAAACTCCAGCAGCGGCCGCGTGTGCTGATCGTAGGCGGCGGATTTGCCGGAATGCACGCGGCGAAGGCCCTGGCGCATCTGCCCGTCGACGTGACGGTGATCGACCGGCGCAATCATTTCACGTTCCAGCCGTTGCTGTATCAGGTGGCGCTGGCGGTGCTGTCGCCGGCGGATATTGCGTCGCCGATCCGCACCATCGTCCGCGGCAACAGCAACACCGAAGTGGTGATGGACGAGGCTGTGGGCTTCGATGTGGCACAGCGGAGGGTACGCCTGCGCAGCGGAGCCGAGATGGCGTATGACTACCTGATGCTGGCCACAGGCGCGACGCATTCCTACTTCGGCCACGAGGACTGGGCATCGACCGCGCCCGGGCTGAAGACGATCGAGGATGCCATTGAGATTCGCCGGCGCGTGCTGCTGGCCTTCGAGCTGGCGGAGCGGCGCATGCTCGAAACCGGGGACCATCCCCCCTTGAATTTTGTCGTGGTGGGCGGCGGGCCGACGGGCGTGGAACTGGCGGGGGCGATCTGCGACATCGCGCGCCACTATCTGCGCCGCGACTTCCGCCACATCGATCCCGCCCAGGCGCGCGTGCTGCTGCTGGAAGGCGGACGGCGGCTGCTGCCCTCCTATCCCGAGGCTCTCTCGGTGAAAGCCGAGCAACAACTGGCGAAGCTGGGCGCGGAGATCCACAACAACACCACGGTCACCGACGTGCAGCCCGGCTACGTGATGGCGGGCGGGCAGCGCATCGATTCCGTCGTCACGCTGTGGGCCGCGGGCGTGCAGGCTTCGCCGCTGGGCCGGATGCTCGCCGTCGCGACGGACAAGCGCGGCTGCGTCTATGTGAATGCGACGCTGAATCCCGAGGGTCATCCAGAGATTTTCATTTGCGGCGATCTGGCGCATTTCGAGCAGGAGGGGAAACAGGTGCCGGGGGTCGCGCAACCCGCCATGCAGATGGGCGATCACGTCGCGAAGATGATCGCGGCCGACCTGAACCATCAGCCGCGGCCGGGCTTTCGCTATGTCGACAAGGGCGACATGGCCACGATCGGGCGGATGGCCGCGGTGGCGGATGTGAAGTGGCCCTTCCGGGGGGAACTCAGCGGATTTCCGGCGTGGGTCGCCTGGCTGTTGGTCCACATTTATTTTCTGATTGGCTTTCGCAACCGGCTGGCCGTGCTGGCGCAGTGGGTCTGGAGTTACTTCACCTTCACGAGCGGGGTACGCCTGATCTACGGCAGCCAGAGTCTGCCGGGCTGGCCTCAGCAGGCGGGGGATCCATCTCCCGGAACCGGGGAAGAGGGGCCGTCTCGGGATCATCCGGCGGCAGCGGACTGACCCTGGCCGTCAGTAGACCGGCGCTTCGCCGGGGGGGCGGGTCTTCCAGCGGCGGTGGACCCAGAGCCACTGATCCGGAGAACAGCGGATCGACTCCTCGATGGCGGCGGTGAAGCGGGCGGTGTTCTCGACGATGTCGCGCTCGTCATCTCCGGTGCGCAACAGCGGAATCTCCGGGCCGAAGCGCAGGACAAACTGCTGCTCCGCGTCTTCCCAGACAAGAAATCCAGGCAGAACGGCGGCGCCGGTGCGCAGCGCCACGCGTGCCAGGCCGGATGCGGTACACGCCGGAGTGCCGAAAAAGGGCACGAAGACTCCCTGCGGAGGCGTCATGTTCGTGTCCATGAGGATGCCGACGGTATCGCCCTGGCGCATGGCGGCGAGCAGACCACGGGCAAAGTCGTCCTTGTGCACGACGCGATTGCCGTGCAGGCAGCGGATGCCGTTCACCAGGCGGTCCACGCGGGGGTTGTCGAGGCGGCGGATCACCATGGTCATGGGATAGCCCATGAGCGAATGCCAGAAGCTGGAGAGCTCCCATGCGCCGAGATGGCCGGTAATGATGAGCACGCCCTGGCCGCGCTCGCGGGCGGCGAGGTAATGCTCCAGCCCCTCATAGCGGATGAGGCCGCGCGTGTTGTCGCGGGTGTAGCGCGGCATGCGGCAGAATTCCGCCAATTGCCGGCCAAGATGTCGATAGAGGCGGCGGAGCAGCCGTTCCCGCTCGGCGGCAGGCATTTGGGGAAAGGCGATTTCCAGATTGCGCAGGCCGGTGCGGCGGAGTTTAGGAACGGCCAGCCAGGCGAACCAGCCAACGGCCGCGCCCACACGCCAGGCCAGCGGACGGGGCAGAACGGCAAAGCCGCTCAGCAGCATCCGGACCAACGCATATTCCAGGGCTTCTCGCATGAGGACGGCGAAGCCAGTGTAAATGCGAAGCCGCGCAGCCGGCGCGACGAAGAGATCGTCGCACGAAGCTGCGCGGCAGAAACCCAGGATGCGGCTGCCGGACCCCGATGGCGCTGAGTGCAGCGGGGCCCGGTCTCCAGCCGATGCTATTGCGCCTGCGCCTCGTGGAAGTACTTGGCGACGGTGCGAACGAACGGCCGCGCGGACTCAGGAACCGGCACATCGCCAGCGAGGATCGCCTTAAAGGTATGCGGCGATCCGTACAGCAGCTGGGTGTCGTCCCTGTTCTGGGTGACCGAGACACCGTTCAGATCGATACCGGCAAAGACGCCGCGGCTGCGCGACCAGGTGAGCAGTTCCGACTGCATCTTCCAGTTGGTGGAAGCGCCGGCGTCGCGGCCCACCGGCCCGGCCGCTGCCGAAGCGCCCGCGCCGATCTTGAATTTGCTTTGCAGCAGATCCTGAAAGCCCTTCTGGTTCACAGCGACCAGCACCAGGTCGGTGCCCTTGCCGCCGATCTGAAGCCCCCACGAGCCGCCCGCCATCCGGATGAACACGGGCGCGCTCCAGCCCCGCGACGTGCGGCAGGTCACGACGCCTTGTCCGTATTCCGCCCCAAAGATAAAGGCTCCCTTCAGGAGACCGGGAACGACGCCGACGCAGGTGGCGTCCTCGAGAATCGATTCCGGGATCGATTTATCCGGGGTAGCCATGATGCTGTTCAGGGTTTGCTGCGCCGCGTCGAGACGATCGACGAGCTTTTGGGGAGCCTGTGCCAAGGCCGGGACCGCCAGCGCGGCCATGCTAAGTAGAGCAACAAGTCTTTTCATATGTGTCGTTTCTCCGTTTAAAAAAGATGCATTTCCAGCGATCTCTCGTTATAGTATCGCAATCCCATGAACCCAGAGCGGAGCGGGCGTTCTGTCAGAAGTGTCGTTCCGGCGGAGTCGCTCGCCGGATTTCTCCGCGCCGCAGCCGCAGGGGTCCGCTGAGTACGATGCGCGCTGGGTGCGGAAGGTTGAGGAGCGGCGTGCTGTTGCGGCAGCGCAGGGCGTGGGCGGCGGCGTAACTGGTAGAACCGCAGCGCAGCCGATAAAGTGAAAGAAGCCTGTCCGCTGGAGGAAATCGTTTGGGACGCTGCCTGGTCACGGGAGCTGCGGGATTCGTGGGTCGTTCGATTGCCGCTGCGCTGCTGGCCCGCGGAGAGCGGGTGCGGGGCATCGACAATCTGCTGACGGGAAAGCGCGAGAATCTCGTGGGCCTGGAAGCGATGGAGTTCCTGGAGGCCGACCTGACCGATCCGCAGGCATGCGCCCGCGCCTGCGAGGGAGTGGAGACGATTTTTCATGAAGCGGCGCTGGCGTCGGTTCCCCGCTCGGTGCAGGACCCTGTTTCCACGCATCGTAACTGCGTCGATGCCACGCTGAACCTGCTGCTGGCGGCGCGGGATGCGAAGGTGCGGAGATTGATTTACGCAGGCTCCTCCTCGGCGTACGGCGATACGCCGACGCTGCCGAAGCATGAGGAGATGACGCCGAATCCGATTTCGCCGTATGCCGCGGCGAAACTGGCGGGCGAGCACTACACGCGCTCGTTTGCGGCGGTGTACGGGCTGGAGACGGTGGTGCTGCGCTATTTCAACGTGTTTGGCCCTTATCAGGATCCGGGGTCGCCCTACTCCGGGGTGCTGGCTGTCTTCTGCCAGCACATGCTCGCCGGCCAGCAGCCGACCATCTACGGCGATGGGCAGCAGAGTCGCGACTTCACCTATATCGAAAATGTGGTGGAGGCGAACCTGCTGGCTGCTGCCGCTCCGGCGGACAAGGTTTCCGGCAAAATGATGAACGTGGCGACCGGATCCCGCAGCACCCTGAACGAGACCTTTGCCATTCTGAGCGAGCTGACCGGCTATCGCGGCAAGCCGGCCTATGCTCCGCCCCGCGCCGGAGATATCCGCGACTCCCTGGCAGACATCGGGCGGGCGCAGAAATTGCTGGGCTACCAGCCTCGAGTGGGTTTTCGCGAGGGCCTGCGGCGGACGGTGGAGTGGTATCGCAGCCAGGGCTGAAGCGGGCGTACGCGCGCCGGCCAAAAAATTGGGGCTGGGCAACAGATGGTCTGCCGCCTCCAGCCCCGTTCCCCAGATCTGCGTTGTTAGCTGATTCCGTTGTAAGATCGATCGCGCTCGGAGGCAAGATAACGGAAGTAGAGGCAACTTTGGTAACCAGGGGGGCGTTGGGCGCGTTCCCGTCGGATGAAGTGCAAACGGCGCGATCCTCGAAGCCGGTTGCGCAGCGGCCACGAGTGCGGCGAAGCCCGAAAACAGCCGTTCGATAGAATGGCCCAATATGCCTGATGCGGAGCCGACTGGCCGCCACCTCGATGTGGTACAGGCCGTCTGCGGCACATTTCACCATTTCGATCTGGCGCGGGAACTCGAGGCTCGCGGGTATCTCAGGCGCATTTACTCCACCTTCCCCTGGCTTCGATTGAAGAGGGAGGGCGTGAGCAAGGAGAAGGTGAGCACCTTTCCCTGGATCCACACACCGCAATTGGTACTCGCCAGAAAAGGACTGATTCCAGCCGGCCTGAACCGGGAAATCACCTGGGCGATGTTCCGCAGCTTCGATGCCTGGGTGGCCGCGACGTTGCCGAGCTGCGATGCGTTTGTCGGCATTTCGAGCACGGGTCTCCGGGCCGGACGAACAGCGCAGTCTCGCGGAGCAAAATACATTTGCGATCGCGGATCAGCGCACATCCGCTACCAGGACCGGATTCTGCGCGAGGAGTTCGATCTGTGGGGTGTCGAACACGACGTCATCGTCGATCCGCGCTTCATCGCGCGCGAGGAAGCCGAGTACGAACAGGCCGATGCCATTACCGTCCCTTCGGAGTTCGCGCGGCGCTCGTTCGTGGAAATGGGTGTTCCCTCGGAGAAGCTTCATCGGATTCCTTACGGTGTGCGGCTCGACCGGTTCCGTCGCACGGGCGAACCGCCCGCAGAGCGGTTTGAGGTGCTGTTTGTCGGCGCAGGCACGCTGCAGAAAGGCGTTCCCTGGCTGCTGCAGGCCTTCGCCCGGGTGAAGCACCCACACAAGCGGTTGAGGATGGTAGGCGCCATGCGGCCGGAATTCCTGCAACTGCTGCCACGCCTGCCCAGCGAGAATGTGGAGTTTCTGGGGCCAGTCCCGCAAATCCAGCTTCCGGACATCATGAGCAGCAGCCATGTGATGGTGCTGCCTTCGGTGCAGGACGGCTTTGGGATGGTGATGGCACAGGCGATGGCCTGCGGGTGTCCGGTGATCGGCACCTGTAACACGGGCGCTCCAGATCTGGTTACAGAAATGGAAAATGGCTTTGTGGTGCCCATCCGCTCTCCCGAGGTTATCGCCGAGAAGCTCCAGTTGCTGGCCGACGATCCCGCCCTGCAGCAGCGGATGAGCGAAGGCACTCTGCGACGCGTGCGCCAGATCGGCGGATGGAAAGAGTACGGCGATGCCTGGGTAAGGCTGCTGGGACAGATCGCGGACATGGATCGTGGCCCGATTCAGGCATAGCGCATTCCCAGCTCCTGATACAATTTCGATTATTCTTGGACAATTGGGAGCTACGGACCAACGTCAGCAGATGACCAGACGCGAACAGGGGGGATTCTCCCACCCGGGGCGGGCATGAAACCACGATCAGATGCAGAAGAGGTCGCGCTCCAGCGCGACTACTACCACAGAAATGCAGCCGAGTATGACCAAAGGCACCTCACGCAACAAAGCGGTCACGACTTCGCGCTGGCCTTTTTGTCCGGGATGGTCGGGTTACTCCAAATTGGCTCGATTCTTGATATAGGATCAGGCACCGGTCGTGCTCTTCTGGCTCTCAAGGCGTCTCATCCGGGCATCAGGATTGTTGGGATTGAGCCTTCGGCCGCGCTGCGCGAGATAGGCTATGAAAAGGGCCTGCGAGAGAGCGAGCTCATCGATGGCGATGGCCAGAATCTTCCCTTTGCGCCCGGAGAGTTCGACTTGGTTTGCGAGTTCGGGGTCCTCCATCATATCCCTGCCCCACATCAGGCAGTTGCCGAAATGTTGCGGGTGGCGAGAAAAGCAGTTTTCATTTCCGATGCGAACAACTTCGGGCAAGGCGGGGGCCTCGGTCGCGCTGCGAAACAGATTCTGGATGCGTTCGGCTTGTGGCCGGCTGCCAACTTCTTCAAGACAAGAGGAAAGGGGTATCACATCTCTGAAGGAGATGGCCTCTTCTATTCCTACTCGGTTTTCAATAACTACAAACAGATATCGGAGCAATGTTCCAGCGTGCATGTTGTGAACACGGGCAACGCGGGAACCAATCCGTACCGTTCCGCTCCGCACGTTGCCTTACTGGGAGTCAAGTAGCCTCTCGCGGGTGATCCGCGAGATTTGCGCAGCGCCGATTCACCGTCCTTGCGGCAGGCGGATTTCCGATCCTGCCTTGCTTTCTTCCTGATATTCTGGCGACATGGAATCCGTCTTGGACAGGAAGCTGAGCTGGCCTGACTTCCTTGAGGGACTCAGCGGGCCAGACGCTCTACCGGCGATGAATTGGCCGAATTTCTACGTTGTTGGAGCACAAAAGGGCGGAACAACCTCCGTCTACTGGCACCTGAGGCGTCATCCTGAGGTGTTTCTCCCCAACTTCAAGGAGCCGAGGATGTTCCAGCCGGGGCATCCGGACTGCCTCGGTCCGGATCGGTGTCGGGACTCTTATGCGGCGGCGAAGGACTACAAGGCCATCGGAGAAGCAACACCGTACTATCTGGTAGACCCGGATGTGCCGAGCCGTATTCACGAGGTCTCACCTGCCGCAAAAATCATCATCCTGCTCCGCGACCCCGTAGAGCGAGCCTATGCTCACTATCTGAACGTAAAAGAGGTGAATGTCGGGACGGGCTACAGGGAGCCCTCCGGGTCGTTCGGTGAAGCTCTGCGCGACTATGAAAAGACACCGATCGAGCAGCGGCGCAACCTCACAACGGATTATCTGAAGCAGGGCCTGTACTCCGAGGGTGTTCGGCGATACCTGGAGACCTTTGGAAGCGATCACGTACTGGTGCTGCTCTTCGACGATCTGGCAAAGGATACGAAGGGCGTTTTCGAACGGGTCGCACAGCATATCGGGGTGGATCCCGATGTTTTTTCCGAGCTGGACGTCTCCGAGAACCGCCATCCCTACCGCGCGCCAAAGTTTGCCGCCATACGCTGGGGACAGAAATTGGGGATATCAGGACTGCTCCCGCATGCTTTGAAGTTCGCGATGCTGCCGCTGTTCTTCAACTTGAAAAAGCCACCGCTGGATGGTGAATCGAGGCGCCGGTTGCAGCAATTCTATGATCGGGACATCACAGAACTCGAAGCGCTGCTAGGACGAAAGCTCCCGGAGTTGCGGAAGTCCTGGATCTAGTTCTGCTACCGACAGAAGAGGCGGCTGCGTTGACCGCCTCCGAGGAGATGCCACTGACTCGAACTGCGACATGCTCCCTTCGGAACGCGAAGGAAGTTCCCTGTCGCCATTGCGATACCGAGCAAACCGACGGGCGCTCTGGCAACGTTCTTTCTCGTTTTCCGTTGAAACCTTTAGTGGTATCCTCTGCCCATGGAAGCGATGCTGGACAAGAAGTCAAGTTGGCCCGGATTTTTAGAGCACATGAATCGTGCGGATGCCCCGGTCGAGATGAACTGGCCGAACTTTATTGCCGTTGGACCCCACCACACGGGGTCAACCTCCCTTTACATACATTTGAAGCGCCATCCCGAGGTGTTTCTTCCCAGTCTTCCCAGCAAAACAAGTGTCAGAGTATTCCAGCCGGAGCATCCGAAATGCGCTGATCCAGAGGTGTGCCGGAATCTTTATGCAGGTGGCAAAGACTATAGGGCCATAGGCGAGGTGTTTCCAGACTACCTTGCCGACCCAAACGTGCCGGCCCGCATTCAGGAAGTTTCGCCGGCCGCGAGGATCATCATCATGCTCCGCGATCCGGTAGAGCGCGCCTATTCGCATTACCTGGATTTCCGCTATGCGAACCCCAAGGGAGCGGCCACAGAGCCTGCCAGGTCGTTTCGCGAAGCCCTGAGGCGGTATGACGACAGGTCGTCGAGCAAATGGGGACTTTCGCAGGAGTACATCGAACACAGCCTGTATCATGCTTCAGTGCGTCGCTATCTCGACACGTTTGGCACCGATCAGGTGCAGATACTTCTCTTTGCCGATCTTGTGAAAAATCCGAACCAGGTTATGGCGCAGATTGCGCGGCATATCGGCGTCGATCCAGGATTTTTTGACAAGGTGGATGCTTCCAGGGATGGCCACCCTTTCAGGACACCACGTTTCGCCGGCATCAACTGGGCCAGAACCCATGGGATATCAGGGCTGGTGCCGGCTACTCTTAAAACCGCTGTGCGACCCCTTTTGTTCAGTTACCGAAAGCCGCCTCTGGACGACGAGTCGCGGCGGCTTCTGCAGAAACTATTCGATCCGGATATTACCCGCCTGGAGGAGTTGCTGGGGCGAGACCTTCCGGAGTTGCGGAAATCATGGATTTGACAAGCCGCCGCTGGCGTTGCGCACACCATTGTCCAGCGGCGGATGCCGTCATCTATCGGAAAGAAAATCGCCGCTTCAGCCTCCGTTGAAAGACCGCCTGCAGTTCCTGCAGCCCAAAGGCAAAATAATCAACAACCAGCAGCGCCATGGTTGCGAATGCGGCCACAGCGGCCACCCGATGCAGTGGCCATGTCGCGTCGTGCAGTACCGGCCATGCGGCAAGGCCAAAGGCCACCGCCAAAAGCACTGCCAGGCGCGCCAGGGGTGCCAGCGGCGGACGAAACTCCGCGGGGAACAGCAACCGATTCTGGCGAATGACATACGCGCAGATCACCAGCTCCGCAGCCAACCAGGCCGCCAGGTAGGCGTGGATCCCCCACGCGCCGAGTGTCAGCGCTGTAAAGACAATCATGACGCCATAGGCCGCGACGCAGACTTTGGCAACCCCCTCATGCCGGTTGCTGAGATATTGAAACGACCACTTGTGATGCCTGAGGGCCATCACAGCAGAAATCACGGCCATCATGATGCAGACGCCCGGATGGTACAGCCCACGCTTGTGCAGCCACACGCTGAAAAGAAACGGGCACGCCAGCAGTACACCGACTGTGGCGGTGGGATCCAGAAGCAACACGACCCTTTCGGACAGATCGTACATGCGCTGCAACTGCTTCCAGCTCCGGCGGGCAATCAGTTCGATGTTCTGCTGGGAAAGAGCGTTGGTAAAGACGATGATGGCCTGCCGGGACATGTTGAAAACGACGCGGGTGACAGCGTACACCGCAACCGCCGTCGGTCCGAGAATCTTCTGGATCAGAAGAATCGGGCCCTCCCAGCACAGGAATCCGCCAAGCTGGTAAAGCATGTAATAGGCGGTTGGCTTCAGAACCGCGAACATATCCTTGCGAGTACCGTAGCGCAGCGAGGGCACCAGGATCGGAGTTCGAAAGCGCACATCGATGATCAACGCCGCCGTGCAGAGAACCATGGAGGCAAGCTGGGTGAGCGCCAGGATTGGAAACGACGCGCGCATCCACAAAAAGACAGCCAGCGCCAGCATGGCAACCAGCCGCTGCACGTTGCGCCACACCACTCCGCGATGATATTCCCCTATCATCATGTGGCTTCCGCAGTTAAAGGCGAAGATCCAGCCAGTTACGAGCCGGAGGATCATCAGGAACAGGGTCAGAGCGGCCGCCGTGGACGTGATGTGCCGCAGGCCCATCCAGCGGACCAGCGGCATGAACAGGAGCGCAGTGCCAAAACCACCGGCCAACAAAAGCAGGATCAACAGGATCCGCATCATGCTGGACTGCACGATCTTGGCTTCCTGGACTTCCCCGCGGTTGTAGTGCAGGGTCATCTGACTGTTGCCATACGTCTGAATCCCGGCGTTCAGCGACGCCAGGTAACTGACCGCCGCAGTCAGCGCGATCCACTCGCCGTACATCTCCACTCCATGGGGATAGCGGTGAAGGAAAATGGGCGGAACGATGAGCTGGGCGAGCACGGCCACGCCCTGCGACATGAAGAACGCGCCCAGAAGCTTAAGGATGCGCCTGAGGCTCATGCCGGGAGCGCCTTCGTGGGGTTCGGCGATGCGGAGATTCCGAGCCGGCCGGAGGACAGAAGCCGTTTTTCCGGCGTGAGGGCGGCAGAGCGGGGCAAAAGAACGCCACGATACACGGCTTCCTTCACCGACACAAGGCTCGGGCAGATGTTTGGGAAACGGCTCATCGGGACGGGCGGTGCCTACATCTTATACCGGCCCAGGTCCTCGTCCCCAAGGTTTTCGAGCCAGCGCCGCATCTCCTGCTCAGAGGGCTGCGTCTCGGGTGTGCTGGGCAGCACCTTCGCCGCCTGGAGCACTTCTTCGGCGACAAAAATGGGGCAGTCGGAGCGCAGAGCCAGCGCCAAAGCATCCGACGGCCGCGCATCAATGGCGACGATTTCTCCGTTCTGCTCCACCCAGATGACCGCGTAGAACGTGTCGCCACGCAGTTCCGAGACCACCACGCGCTGCACCTGCGCGTTCAGGCCGGTCACCACGTTCTTCAGCAGATCGTGGGTCAGCGGGCGCGCGGTCGTGGACTTTTCCACTTCGAGGGCAATCGCCTGGGCTTCATAGAGCCCCACCCAGATGGGCAGCACCGCCTCGCTCTTCGGATCTTTGAGGATGACCACTGGCGTGTTGGTGGAAGGATCCACCATCAGGCCCCGGATTTTCATTTCCACTTCCATGGCATCCCTCACTGCACCACGGCTTCCCCGACGAGGCTGTTGGGGAAGGTTTTGGTCACGCGCACCGGCAGATACGAACCCGGCGCCGGAGCGATGGGCTGGCTGGTGGTGAAATTCAGTGTCTTGTTCTGCGAGGTGCGGCCAACAATCTGGCCGCGCGCGGGATTCGCCCCTTCGACCATGGCCTCCAGCACCTGGCCCAGATGCTTCTCATAATTAGACCGCTGGATCTCGCGCTGGCGATCGAGCAGGATCTGGAGGCGCTTCGATTTCTCTTCCTCGGGAATGGAATCGGGCATGGACAGCGCCGGCGTGTTGGGGCGGGGAGAGTATTTGAAGGCGAAGACGCCGTCGTACTGCACCTCGTCCAGCAGCGCGATCGTCTCCTCGAAGTCCCCAGCGGTTTCCCCAGGAAAGCCGGCAATGATGTCGGTGGTCATGCTGATGGTGCGCCGAGCTCCCTTGACCCATGCGATGCGTTCCAGGTATTGCTCGCGGGTATATTCGCGCTGCATCAGGCGCAATACTTTCGATGACCCGCTCTGTATGGGCAGATGCACGTGGTCGCAGAGGGTGGGCACGGCGTCGATGGCATCAACAATGTCGCGGGTAAAGTCGCGCGGGTGGGAGGTGGTGAAGCGCACGCGCCGGATGCCGGGCACCTCGCCCACCGCCGCCAGCAGCTCGGCGAAGCTGCGCCGGCCGTCAGGATCGCGATAAGAATTCACGTTCTGCCCAAGCAGCTGAATTTCCGTAAATCCGCTGTCGGCCATCCGCCGCGCCTCGGCCAGCACGGAGTCCGAGCGCCGGCTGCGCTCCTTCCCGCGGGTATACGGCACCACGCAGTAGGCGCAGAATTTGTCGCAGCCCTCAATGATGGTGATGTAGCCCCGGTGCGGATTGGAGCGCGCGGTAAATTCGGTCTCGAAGGTTTCCTCGGTCTGGCGATCGTCGAGGCCCGTGACGCGCGTTGCCCCCTGCTCGATCTGCACGAGCATCTCGGGCAGCTTGCGGTACGAGGCCGAACCGGAGACCAGCGAGACAAACGGGGCGCGCTCGAAGATGCGTTCGCCTTCCTGTTGCGCCACGCAGCCCAGCACTCCGAAGCGCTTGCCCTGCCGGTACAGGGCCTTGTAGTCGTTCAGGCGATGGAAAACCTTCTGCTCGGCTTTGTCGCGGATGGAGCAGGTGTTGTAGAGGATCAGGTCAGCGGCTTCTTCCGTCTCGACCCGGGCGTAGCCCTGCTGCTCCAGCGTGCCAATGACCTTTTCCGAGTCATGGACGTTCATCTGGCAGCCGAAGGTCTCGATATAGAAGGTCTTTGGGGAAGCCATGCAGCTCCAAGTATATCGGCTGGGAGGGAGGGCCGGCCCGGGGATCTGTGGCGCTGGCGCGGCAGATCGCGGGTCCGGCACATTGCCGAACAACCTGAAAGGGATGGGAATTGCGGCCGCGGAGCGGTGGCCGGGGATTGAATTGTCACCCAGAAACACAAATTCCGCCGCACTCAATCGAGCCGCGGCGGAATCCGGTGGGAGAGGCTACTTGCTGATGGTGACGTTAATCGTGTACGGCAGCGACATCTGGTTCGCATTGCCCCAGGTCGGTTGATCGCTCGAACCCGCCGGGCACGGCGATACCGTCGCATGTCCGGGGTTCGTGTTGTACACACAGACGAACCCGGCCTCCTTCGCCGTGACGGTGACCGTGTACGTGCCAGCCGGAGTGACCGACGAATTCTCGTTTGCCGGGGTCAGGTTCGTCGTGCCGCAGGCCGTGATGCCGACCATCCCGCCGCCGCACAGCGCCACGCAGGCCAGGAGCATCCAGCCTCCCCACCTCCGCGCCTTTTTCCGGAACCCGAGGCCGAGCAGACCCAGGCCGAACATCGCCGCGAACGCCAGGCTTGCCCGGTCCGTCCGCAAACTGCTGGTTTGGGTGCCTACCGGCACATTGGTGTTGATGGTCATGACCACCGACCCCGGTCCGATGCAGCCATCGGCGGCCTCGCAAATTGTACCGTTACCAAAGGTCGTTCCCGGCGTTGGCCCTACGTTGACGTCGCAGTATTGCGTTGTGGATCCCGGGCAAAGCACGCCCACCTGGTTCGGGTCCGATGCAATGGGAGCCGAGTACGCGAAGCTGCACGAGGCATACGCCGGCAGGCCGCTGCACTGCAGATCCAGCGGTGTCGAGTAGTTATTCAGGGTCGAACCACGGCCCAGATACCCGTACCCCAGCTCGGAGGTCAGCGTGAGTGTTGTCGACGTGGAAGAACCTGCTGCCACGCTCAGCGAAGGCGCACTCGAGCTGATCTGCACCACCGGGTTGCGCACCGCCCAGAAGTTGATCGGCGTACCGGTGAACGAGGCGTAGTTCGGATTGGCGGGGTCCCCCTCAAAATCGGTTCCGTTGTACGACGGGGTAACCGTGTAGAAGGTCATCAGATCCGGACGGGTCGTGTTCGAGTCATCCACTTCCAGACACATGCCCGCCTGCAGTGGCGCTGAGCCATTGGTGCTGGAGACATCGACCTGATCGGCAGACACAGGGGGCTCGGTTGAAGGACACCCGATATGCCCGCTGGACACCGTATACGTCACGCTGCCGCAGTTCTCGCGGACCAGAGTTGGCGCGGGCGGGGTCCCCTCGTTTTCGTACACCGGCGTGCAGGTCAGCGGAGAGCCGTTCGCGGCCGTCACCGTAACTGGATAGGTGTACGTCCACTCGTTGTCCGATCCATCGCTGTACACCCAGTTGCACCCCGTGGATTGGCAAACCACCAGGTATCCCGTCCCGCTGCCAAACGTCGACTGCAGTGACTGCGGCATGGTGAACGACGGGAACTGCGGGGGAATCGAGGAGGGCTGCGTCATCGTGACCGCCCCGGCTGCGATCGTGACCGGCAACGATGAGCTGGAATGCTCGTACGCGCGGTCGCCGCTGTAGGTGACGGCGAACGTATAGCTGCCCACGGTCAGATTCTGCGGGTCGAACTGCGCCATTCCGCTGGCAATCGGCTCCGTCATCGTAATCGGAGTGATGCCGTTGCCGCTGACCGTCAGGGTCGCTTCCCCGGTCAGAGTTCCGGCGGTAGTTGAAGTCACCGCGACGGTGATCGGAGCATCGTCGGTCGTGGCCGTTGCGCCCGCAGTAATGGTGGTGGTTGAGAGGGCGAGCGCATAACCCACGCCTGTACCATTCACTCCGACCACGTTGGCGACGTTCCCCTGCACCTGAACCGCGCCGATCAGGGTTCCGTCATTGCCCGATCCCGGATTAAAGGTGACGGTCACGATGCAGGTAGCATCGACGGACACGGAGGTTCCCGTGCAGTCGGTTGCCGTCGCGCTGTAGTCCGCCGTGCTGGAAAACCCAGTGACATTCAGCGCCGTGTTCCCATTGTTCAGCAGCGTGAACGTCTGCGAGGTCGTGCCGGTGGGCGTGGCCTGAGTGCCAAAGTTGTACGAAGCGCTCGCGCTGGTTGCGTTCACGTTCAGCGCGGTGGCGTCGGCAACGTAGACGTCTCCCTGAGCGTCGACGGCCACGGAAGCCGGTGCGGTGACGTTCGTGGCGATCGTGGTTGCGTCTGTCTGAGTCAGCGTGCCGCTCTCGTTCGGAATGCGGATGGTGCCGCCCGTCATCGAGACGTACACCGAGCCGGAGGCATCGACCGCCAGACCCGTTGCGCCGCTGATCCCAATGCCGGAGACCGTCGCGATCGTGGTGCTGCCGGCCGCTATTTCATCCAGATTGGAGCCATCGGCGACGAACAGATTGCCGTTCGCGTCCACGGCGAGCGCGGACGGAGTATTGAATCCGGTAACGTCGGTTTCGCCCTGCGCCGCCGGTCCCACCGTTCCGCCGGGGTTCGCAAGCTCGACCACGCGCTTGTTGTCCGGATCAAGGATGTAGAGGTTACCCCAGCCGTCGACCGCCAGTTTCAGATTCGAGCCGAGGCCGGTCTTCAGGGTCATCTGCCCCGCGGCATTCAGCCCTGAGCCACCGAAAGGAACTTCGTACACGCTGCCGGTGTCGGCGATAAACACATCGCCGGCGCCGTCCACAGCCACGCCGGTCGGCGCGGTCAGCCCGGTGCCCACCGTCGTCGTCGCGACCTGCGGATACTCTTCCACCGCGCCCAGACCCGAATCGGCGACGTAGACATTACCCCCTGCATCCACAGCCACCTGGCCCGGTGTCTTCAGCCCCGCTCCGATCACCGACTGCGCACCGCCCACAAACTGAACCGCGGCGCTGGTTCCCGTGCCGTGCAGCCGCATGGAGGCCAGCACGTTCCCGGAACCATCCAGCATAAGCAGTTTGGCCGAGACGCTGCCGGCGGAATGCGGATTGAACGTCACGTTGACCGAGCAGCTGCTGTTCGCCACGTACGCGGTTCCCGTCGTGCAGGTTCCGCCGCTGCTGATAAAGAAATCCGGATTCGCCGCGCCGCTCTCCACAATCTGCAAAGAAGCCGGAGTCGCGCTGGCGCTGTACGCGAACGACACGCTCTGCTGCGCTGCCGTGCCACCCAGCGTCACTGCCCCGAACTCCGCAGCGTTGAAAACCACCTCCGCGACATCGGCCTGACCGTTCGACTGCTTTTGATTCGTCGGAATGTAGAGGATGTGCCGCATCCAGTCAATGGACACCTGGCCGGTAGCCGGGATCGAAGTCAGCAGCACGGCAGCGGAGGGTGTCGGCGTGCCCGCAACATTGGGCACCATGAACACGCCTTCGGTCGAGTCGCTGATATACAAGTTGCCGTTGGCATCGGTTGTCACACCCGTCACGGATGGCAGGTTCGGATCGACCCGAACGATCGACGGATCCGTATCCGAGGCAAGGCCGCTTTCGCCGACGGGAACCATGTACACGCCAGGCAGACCGCCCGAAGAGGCCGGCGGCGGCTCTTCGACAAAATAGATATTGCCGTATGTGTCTTCGGCGACCGAGCTCGCCCGCACGGTCATGGTATCGAGGATTTCGGTCGGCGTCCCCGCCGTGGCCGTTGCTCCGCTGCCGTTCACCGTCAGGGTGAACAGGAAATTCGCATCGGTCTGATTGGCGATCACGAGGGTATTGTTGGGGCCCGCCGCGATGCCCCACGGCTGGAAGCCCCAGTTCCACCCCACCAGCCCATATTGCGCGAAGTCATACGGCGCCGCGCAGGCGGACGACGGGCTGTGGCCGGTGAGCGTGGCCAGGCCGTCCCAGGTGTGGGTCGCCGTATCGTAGGGGAACGCCAGCAGGCAGTTGCTCCAGTTCCCTTCGAGATACAGATTGTTGCTTGCATCGATGGCGATGCCGGGGTTGTTGCCGCCGCCCAGAATTCCTGCCGGGACCAGGGTCACTTCGGCTCCGCCACCGGCGGGAAACTCATAGAGCGCGCCATTCGCATCATCGACAATCAGCCAGTCGCCGTAGCTGTCCACGGCGGTCTGTTCGATCAGGCCCCAGCCGCTCGGGTGGTTGAGCCCCTGAGCAAAACTCGCGGTCACCACCGGCGCGGTTTGCGCCTGAGCGCCACCGAGGCAAATGCTCCCGACCAACAGGAGGGTCAGCGCAATGACCGAAAACCGGCGCAGCGACATGGATGACTTGCTCGACATGACATTTCTCCCTGAAATCCTGATACCCGGCTTGCTCGTTCCGTAAATCCGCGTCATGCAACCACCTGATCTGTGCTCTTCCGGAGAGACCTCAGCGGCTCTCCGGAAGCTGTTTGTCGTCTATTTGGAACTCGACGTAACCGTCAGGGGCAGCGTGAAGGGCAGCGAGTACTGCTGTCCCGACGACGCATCCGTGACGATGATGCTGACATTCGATGTGCCCGACGGCGTGACGTAATGCGGCGCCGGCGGAGTATGCGTGTAACCGGAGTTCGTGCAGCCGGTGAAGCCCGCGACCGCTCCAGCCAGCAGCAGCGTGAGGCAGACCACGTTGAACAACCCTCGACTGATCAGCCTCTTCTTGCGCAGGCCCAGTCCGAACAGCCCGAGGCCCAGAACGCCGGCCAGCACGAACGGCGATTCCGAAGGCAGGCTGCCCACGTTCACCGGGATGTTCGTGCTGATGGTCACCACCGTGGTGGTAGTGGGCATGCAGTTGGTGTCGGGATCGCCAGGAGGCGGGCAGAGCTGCGGCTGCGGATTGCTGAAGGTGCACTCTGAATACTGCGGCAGCGTGCTGTTGTCGCAGGTAATGTTGATATCCCCCTGAGCCTGCGCGGAGAAGTTCACCAGCGACTCCAGGGTAATGCTGGCCGACACGGGCGTCCCCGCCGGCGTGGTCACGGAAGTCGGACTGGCCGACAGCAGCACGCTGGGCTGCAGCACCTGGAACGCTACCGGCGCCGAGGTGAAGGTTGCAAAGTTGGAATCGCCGCTGTAGACCGCGGTGATGCTATACGTGCCCACCGGCAGGTTCTGCAGACTGAACGTAACCTGTCCGTTAGCGTCGAGAGGCTGGTTGATCTGCGCAGGGTCGGCAGGCTGGGACCCGTTCATGAAGGTCACGCTCCCGGTCGGCGTTCCCAACGGGGACGTCACGGTTGCCGTGATCGTCGACGTCGAGCTCTGCGCCACGTAGTACACCCCGTTGAACTGATCGGGCTGGATCGCGCTCGGTTCGCTGACCGCGATGGCAGGCGGCGCCGGCGCCACCACCAGCGTCGTCGTGGCCGTGCTCCCGCCGTAATTCGTATTTCCCTTGTAGGCTCCCTTGACGTTATAGGAGCCGCCGGGAAGGCCGGTCAGATTGATCGTTGCCGTAGTGGACGTGTCCGTCCCGCTCGCCGTGCCCGTGAACACGATAGGCGGCTGGCTGCTCCCCTGCACCGTCGAGGTCAGCGTGACCGTCACGGGGCCGTCGGGCACGTTCGTGCTCGGCGAATATCCCGGCAGCGGAGCCTGCGTGATCGTCACGGTCGCCGTGGTGCTGCCGGGGAAAGTGGCGGTCGTGGGGCTCAGGCTGATGGTGGCCGCCGTGGGTTCCAGTGTCAGCAGGGAGGTGGCTGTGAAGTTGGCTGTCTGTGTGCCGTTCACCGCCGAAGAGGCGACGGTCATGCTGCCGGCGATTGGCCCTGTGGCCTGGGCGTCGAGTTGCACGCCGAAGTTGCACGATGCGCCGGTCCCGACCGGCGTGGTGCCCGTGGTATCGCAGGCGCCGCTGTCCGGGCTGACCAGGGAGAAGTCGTTCGTATCGCTGAACGTCGGGTTGGCACTGAACGAGAGCGGCTCATTGCCGACGTTGAAGACGGCGACGTCCTGCTCCACCGGGATAAAGGCACCGACCTGGCCGAAATCAAAAGCCGTGCTGGTGGTGGTATTGACCTCGAAGAGATTCGGCGTTCCGCCCGTCATGTCCGTGACGTACAGGTTGCCCTGATTGTCGATCGCCACGCCGTTGGGCGCGGTCACGGCGGTATCCACCGCTGCGGCGTCGTTCACGGTAAAGCTGCCGCTCAGCGACGGGATGCGCAGGATGCCGCCCTGCTGCGCTATAACCACGGATCCCGAGGGCTCGGCAGCCAGGCCGGTCACCGGTCCTGACAGCGCGCTGTCGATCAGCGACTGAGAGCTCCAGGGCGTGATCTCGTACAGGTTGGAGCCGTCCGCCACGAACACATCGCCGGAATTGTCCACCGCCACCGCTGAGGGCGAGGTGAAGCCGGCGCCCACGACGGCATAGGCGTTTTGCGAGACCGCCGCGACCGGGTTGAGGACTTCCACCACCTGCGCGTTATCCGAGTCGGCCACGTAGACATCGCCCTGGCCATCTACCGCGAGGTTCAAATGATGGCCCAGCGGCATGGGAAGGGAGACGTCGGAATCGGACTTCACCAGGGTCTTCTGGCCCGCCGCATTCAGCGCGCCGTTGACAAACGGAATCTCGATGATTTTGCCGGAGTCCCCGATGTACACATCGCCCGCTCCATCCACCGCAACGCCAGTCGGAGCTGTCAGCCCGGTGCCGATCGAGGTCCCCGTCGCGCCCGAGGAGCCGGCCGCGAATTCCAGAACCTTGCCCAGCCCCGGATCCGCCACGTACACGTTGCCCAGCGTATCCACAGCTACCTGCGCCGGGGTCGACAGCCCGGCCGCCATGGCGGTCTGCGTCGGAATGCCCAGCAGCGCCGCCAGCGGCCCCTGCCCGGTTCCGCTCAGGTACGTCGTGCTTCCGGAAATGGTGGCGTTGGTCGAATCCTGCAGGGTGAGTTTGCCGGAGATGGCGCCCACCGTCCGCGGGGTCATCGCGACCCATACCGGGCAGCTCGTCATCGGCGCATAGGGATTGGTCGTTGCTGTCGTGCACGCCTGGGTCGGTGTCGTCGTGGAGCTGTCGGGATACGGGTTGCTCGCGTTCGTCGCGAAGTCCGTTCCGGTTCCTGGTTGCGACACTACGATGTTGCCCAGGGTTTCCGCGGCGTTGAAGTTCACAAATACGGTGCCCGCGCTGCTGGCTGTTCCCACCGGTGAGGCGCCCAGATTGTCCGACCCTCTGGCCCACAGAACGAAGTTGCACGCGCCGCCCGCGCAGAAGCTCAGCGTCGTATTATCCGGACCGCCATAAGTGGCCGATCCGGGGAAGGAATAGTCCCCATAGTGAGGAATCCACAGGAATCCCCGCGGATCCACAGTCAGTGGGTTGTTGGCGCCTATCGGCGAGATATACGACGCATTGCTCCAGTTGTAGCAGGTCGCCACATAGACATCGGCCTGGCTGGACCCGCAGGTGTTCGGGATCATGAAGTCGCCGTCGAACGTCCCGCCGTAACCATCCGACTCGCTGGTCAGATACAGGTTGCCCGCCGCATCCAGCGTCGCGCCGTTGAACTTGTTCCCGCTGGCGTACGAACTGGGAATGAGATTGGTGACAGAGGGGTCGGTCTCTCCCACAGCTCCCGTGGTGCCCCCGGCGATAAAGAACGCCCCGTTGACGCGGCCCGAATCGGACGCGCCGGGGTTCTCCACGAAGAAGATATTGCCGTTGGCATCCACCGACATCTTGCCGTCGTTGTTCATCAGGCTGCTGACGACCGGCAGCGCCGCACCGCCCAGGGTGCCGCCCGCTCCCACCGCCACCTGGTAAATCACGAAGGGGCTGACTTCCGTCATCCAGAAGAGAGTGCCGCCGCCCGTGCCGGTTCCATCGTCCAGAAAAGCCAGGGTGCTGGAGCCCTGGCTGGTCAGGCTCGCGCCGGTGCTGGTTTCAACGGTTGCTCCTCCCGCCGGCCATCCATCGTTGGTAGTCACCGTCCAGGTCTTGGCCACCGGGTCGAAGGGGACACGCCAGAACAGCGGGGGGGTGCCGTAACGCTGCGGGAGCCAGAGATTGCCCTCGTTGTCGATGGTCATGTCCTCGGTCCAGTAGCTGCCCGACCCGCCCATGGGCGTCGTTTGAGTCCCGCTGTAAATCTGAGTGAACGTCGTCTGCCCGGGAGACATCTGGTACAGAATGCTCGCGGCGGTATCCAGCGCCACAACATAACCGTGCCAGTACGCGAACTTATAGATTTGGTTGTAGAGGGGATGCGGCAAAGGAATAATCGAGCCAGTCGTGACTGGCGGCGCCTGCGCGCCGGCAACGCCGCACAGGGATAACACCCCGGCCAAAACCCATGTCGTGGTGCGCGCCATGCGACGGAAGTACGCTTGAATCTCGACGGCCATAAACCCTCCCCAACAATCTCGATCTAAATCCTGCGAACGGCTTGCTCGCTCCGCTCGCTCCTCACACCGGCCTCGTGACAGCGGCCGTTTTGCTCACGGCAGCCGGTCCGCCTTGCGGCTCGGCTGCGCGGTTGGGCCTGGGCAAGCCGGAAGTTCCCTTCCACCCTGCCCAGCCAGTCCTCAGAATGAGTACTTCGCGCTCAGCTGCATCAGCCGCGATCCGTATTTCACATCCGCCATGCCGAAGTTCTTGTAGCCCAGCTCGTTTTCGGTCAGTTGCTTGCCGGGAACCGCATACAGCAGGTTGCCCAGGCTGAGGTTCGAACTGTCATCGTTGTTGAACGAAACGAGCGGGTGATTCAGGAAGTTGAAAGCATCGGCTTTGAGCTCCAGCGTCTTGCCTTCGCCCATGCCGAAATCCTTGATCAGGCTCAGATTGTTGACCCAGGTCGCCGGCCCGCGCATATACGGCAGCCGGAACTGTCCCTGCCCAGTCGGGTTGGGGGACAGCGCGTAAGGACCCGTCTTCGGGCTGCCCGGTATGGGAACGCCGAAGCAGGTCGCATTCATGAACTGGTGCTCGCCCTTGCCGCCGGCAGGATTGCAGTACACCTTCGGCATCAACTGGTAATCCGGGCTGCCCATCCACACCGTCGGATTCATGTACTGCACGCAGAACTGATCTCCGTTCTTGTCCGCGGGAATTCCATACTGGTCGACGCAGGTCTTCGTCTGTTCCGGATCGGGTTCCTGCCACTGCGTCGCCACCTGGGTCGGCTCCAGCGAGCCATAACCGAATCCGAAGTTCTCGCCCTGCTCGGAAGGCAGATCGGGACCGCTCTGGAAGGAGTCGATTCCTGAGATCTGCCAGCCATTGGCCAGAGTGGCGAACAGGCGATTGCCGCCGCCAATGCGCTTGCCCAGATTCACGTTGTAGTGAACGCTCAAAACGTGGGTCCGGTCCATGGGCGCGGGATTGTATTCGTTGCGCAGATTCAGCGGGTCCGGAATGACGTTGTTATACGACGATGCGGTCGCCAGCACCTTCGAGAAGGTGTAGTTCGCTCCCCACGTCGCCAGCCCCGTGGACTTATTCCACGTCACCTGCATCGCGTTGTAGTTCGAGTAGTAATCGTGCTTGAGCGAATAGATGTGCTCGTAGAACGGGTAGGGCCGGAAGAAGTCGGTTTGCTGGGTATCCAGGCCGCCGATGGAGTTGCCGGCGTTACCGCCGGTGGTCAGCGATTTCGGGATGCAGGTCGTGGGATCGGTATTGACCACGCCACCGCAGCTCACCGGGCCGAAGAGGAAGCCGGCCGGAATGAGGTTCATGTCCGATGCGCCGTTGTAGCCGCTGGCGTCGACGTTGTAGCTCGGCAGATTCGCGTTCTCGTTGCCCACATACGCCACTTCGAGCAGCGAGTTCCCCGGCAGCCGCTGGTCCACGGTCCCGTTGAATTCGTAGTAGACCGGGCGACTGGTGTCGGTGGGCGAGAGCGTGTAAATGCTGAAGTCGGGCGGGTTCACCGGCGACTGGTTATCGATCAGATCGAACGTCTCATTCCCGAAGGTGTAGGAGGTCTTGTAGTTCTGCGCCGTCGCTGCAGCGAGCGCGTAAGGCGCAAACTGCTCTTCGTTCCGGTAAGCGCCCCAGCCGCCGCGCAGCACCGTCCGCCCCGTGCCAAAGACGTCCCATGAAGCGCCCAGGCGGGGCGAGACGTAAATGGTGGCAGGCTGGTTGACCGAATTGGCGACGGAGGAATTGGCGCTGTGCCAGGTGACGCCCGGCATCGCTTTGGTGCTGCCGCAATTCCGTCCGGTGCAAGCCTGGTTGTACAGCGTGGGAGAGAACGTCGCCAGGCCGTTGTTATGGCGGTCGTACCACGGGCCCAGATGCTCGACGCGCGCGCCCAGCATCAGCGTCACGCGATGCATCTTCCACGAATCGTTGGCAAAGGCCGACCAGCGTGGTGTACTGCATGTTCACGATCGGCGAGAAATTGGTCTGCGTGAACGAGTCAGTCTCGCCCATGTACATCATGGCGACGGGGTTCATGCAGTCTCCCAAATAGCTGGCGCCGGACGAACGCCTGGTTCCCAGCGGGTCGGGATTTTCGCAGCCCGTGAACTGCGAGTTGGATCCCGGCGACTGGTTCTGGTTCGACCCTCCCGGTTGTACTCGAAATATCCGTTGCCCGGATTGAACGTGTACGACCCCTGCGGGAACGCAGCCGTAATCCGCATCGCCGTTCAGGATGCCCCGCTCGTGATAAACGCCGAACGAGAGCTGTGCGCTCCGTTCACCCAGTTCACGGTGTCCGAAAGCATCGGCACCACCTTCTTCATCTTGATCTGGTTGTTGTAGAAGCCGCCCGGCACCAGCATGTTCGGATAGCCCAGGGAGCTGTAATCCGACAGCGCCGGCACCGAATAGTCCCCGGTGTTCTTGTATTCGCCCAGATAGCTGAAGGTGTCCGACTGCGGATTGGTGCAGGTTCCGGCCGCGCGCTTCGCCGCATCGTTGCAGTTGTACTTGTTCATGTCGAACCGATCCACGGCCATGCGGATTGCCCATGTTGCCGGGGTCGCTGATAAACGACATCGCACCGCTCACCTCGTTGGTCATGCTGCGAGCCGAACGTCCGCATGTAGTGCACGGAGAACGATGTTCGAGATATCGCCGGAGGTGACGCCGCCCGGGATACTCCACGGCGTAGATCGGGAATGTATCCGATGTCCACCGGCTCCTCGGTGATCTGCGGACTGGCGGCCCCAGGTGGCGATAGAACTTGTTGTAGTCGTTCGGGTTGAAATCCACGCGGGCGTGAAACTGGGAGCCATTCTGCGTCTGGACCACTTCCTGAATGTAGTTGTAGCCTTGCTCGTTTACAAACGGATTGGCATTCGGCAGCGGCAGCCAGTTGACCATGGCCACGCCGCTGGGATTGGCGTAGGCGGTCACATTGCCGTTCGCAATCGCGGTGCCGTTCGGCAGATAGTTTTCCGTGTAGCACATGGGCAGAACCGCAGTCCAGGTTCACTTTGCCGTCCGGACGCGCGCCGCACAGCTCCGCGTTCAGTGACGCCGCGCTGAAGTCGCCCTTGCGCTCCGCCATCGTCGGAACCCACGAGCCCAGGGTCTCCGGCGAGTAATTCTGGTTGTACGTACTCGTAGCCGGCAAAGAAGATACAGCTTGTTGTTGTGCGGTCCGAACCGCGTTCGCGGAATCCACAGCGGACCGCCCAGCTGCCCGCCCGGATACAGATAGCGCCCCGGAGGACGCGTCTGCTGAAGATAATTGTTGTACCAGTCGTTCGCGTTCAGCACCGTGTCGCGGACATACATGTATCCATCGCCGTGGTACGCGGTGCCGCCCGCCTTCGTGGTCGCGCGTTCAGCACAGCGGGCCCTTCGCATACTCGGCGCTGAAGGTCGACGTGGTGGCCTTGATCTCCTGAATCATGTCGGAGTTCACCGTCTGCACGGTGCCCGGCATTCGTATCGATGTCCTGGATCGAAACGCCATCCAGACGTGTCGCCAGCCCGGTGGGGCCGGCTCCATTGCCGGAATACGGCCGGTGGGGCCGCTCATGCCCACCACCGCGGTGTTCGGCGCCTGGTTGTTGACGCCGGGGCTCACCATCGCGAAGCCCGGCAGCATCTCCATCAGCTCCGTCGCGTCGCGGCCCTCGATGGCCAGCGTGTCCAGATCCTTCGCCGTGATCACATCGCTGCGCTCGGCCGTATCCAGAGGCTTGATCGACTGGTTGGCCATCGCTTCCACGGTCACCTGCTCCGTCGCGGTCGCCATCTGCATCTTGATATCGGTGAAGTTCATCCGATCGCCGGGCCGCAGCGGGAAAGGCTGCGACTGCCACGTCTCGAAGCCCTTCATCTCCATCCGCACCTGATACCGCAGCCCCGCCGTCACGCCGGGGATGGAGAACTCGCCCGCGCCATTGCTGACTGTCCTGCGCTCGGACTTGTTGTCCAGGTTCGTCACGATCACGGCTGCGCCCGGAATCACCGCGCCCGTCGTGTCCTGCACCACGCCGGACACGGTGCCCGTGGTCTCCTGCGCCAAAGCGGGCGGTTGCCACAGCAGGAGTCCTGCCATTAATAGCGCCGACATCGCGACTGCCGCCCTGATTCTAGGAATGAACGTCATCGTAACTACCCCCTTGGCTACCTTAGCTTTGCGTCTTTGCGGCGCTGTGATATCGATCACATTCCTGATGCGGATCTCCCCGCGCCTACAATTGCTGCTTTTCTCTGGCTGGATTCCGGTCTGAATTATGGTCCGTGCCCAATAAAACGGTCAAGCAGTTTTTTCGCGGCTTGCTCAGCGACTTTGTCGTTGATTCTTTCGTTATTACTTGCTCTGACAAATTAACCGCCTGGCAGCTATCACCGGGATCGTCCCCATACCCTCCGGAAGTCTTCCTCCGGCCTCTCAGACTTGCGCGCCGTTCGCACGGCAGCCACTCCTGGCCACTCGCCAGCAGATCACAGAGCGCGGAGGCGGGAAAGATTACTTTTGGACCGATATCAAGGAGCCACCCTATTTGCTCAGGAATCCGGCGAAGCCTGGCGGCTCCATATCGTCGGTGAAAACAGGTCTCCGCCCGTCGAAATCAACGGTGGAGAGATGCGGTCAGGCGTGCCCGGACGGGCGAGTCCAGATGGTCCGCGCCCGGACCGGGAAGCTCGGTGCAGGCGCGATCCGCGCGATGGGCAGCTTCGCCCGTGCGCTGAGCTATCTATGTAGTTAATAGATTCCGCCACATGGCGCGGGCTGCGGGCGAATTTCCACAGGCTGGATGGTTTCCGAATCTCCGAACCGGTGGCCCTCAATTGCCGGCAGAGTGCCGCCTTGCCTGCGCGGCGGCGTGAGGTTGCAGTCGTACAGAGACCTCCGGCGCTTTGCCGTCCCGGCTGAATTTTCCGCCTGACTTGCATCCGCAGGAACCGCGAACCACCAGCTCCAGGGGCAGCACGACACGCCGGCCCGTTGAAGGGAATTCCTGGCGCTGAATCCTTTCGAACAGGAGATTGGCGGCCGCTTCTCCGATCTGGTACACCGGCTGGCGCACGACGGTGAGCGTGGGCTGCAGCACATCGGCCACGTCCAGATCGTCGAAGCCAGCCGTCGCGACCTGACCGGGAACCTCCACGTGCAGCACGCTGAGGGCATGCAGCAGATGGCGCGTGGTCAGGTTGTTCCCTCCAAACAGCGCCGTGAGAGGCTCGCTGCGGTTGAGCGCGGCGTGCACCTGCTCCACCGCCTGTTCCGGCGTGCGGCATTCCATGTACGGCTCGGCGGTAAAGCCGGCGCGCATCATGGCCTGGCGATAGCCCGCGTAGCGCGCCTTCATCGTGTACAGATCGCGGCTCACTCCGAGGAAGCCGATCCTGCGATGACCGTGTCCGATCAGATGCTCGATCGCCGTCTTGGTCCCCGCGCTGTTGTTCACCAGAACGGAGTCGAAGCGCGGGTCGGCCAGCGGCCGGTCCAGGGTGACAATGTGCACGCGCGAGAACATCTCCGCGCGCAGATACTTGTCGTCCCCGGGCGCGGGAATGATCACCATCCCGTCGATGCGACGGCGCACCATCAGATTCGTCTGCCGCTGCTCGGTCTCATGCTCCTCGTCCGACGTGGTCAGAATGACCGAGTAGCCATGCTTCTTCGCCACCGTCGAGATGGCGTGGGCACAGGTCGCGAAGAACGAATCGTACAGATAGGGAACGATAACAGCGATGGTCTTCGAGTGCAGCGAGCGCAGGCTGCGCGCCAGCTCATTCGGCTGATAATTCAGAAGGCGGATGGCCCGATGGACGCGGTCCGCGGTCGCATGCGAGACGTTGGCGCTTCCGCTCAGAACCCGTGAGACCGTCATCTTGCCAACGCCGGCGAGCCGAGCCACGTCCGCCATGGTCGTGCTCCTGCGCACGGCTTCGTGCTTACTTCCTACCGCAGGCCCCATGATGGTCCTGAATTATAGACTCGGGCGTCAAGCCCGCGCGCGCAGCACCAGCGTACTTACACGATTTTGCAGAGCTAAATCGAACTACTGCTGTGGATTCTTTGCGCTCGTCGAGCCCGCTCCGAAATCCGCGACGCCCACCTGCAGCAGCGTGCCGTGTGTCCCTGCCACCCTGACCGGCCAGGCGCCGTAGACGCGATTGCCCCACGCAGCGAGTCCAAGATAATCCCCCATGAACACTCCTCTGGGATCGAACTCACTTTGCATCCAGGCATAGTTCTTAAAGGTTTGGCCGCCGTCCTCCGAGCGCGCCAGCACCACAGTGGGCCTGCGAGTGCCGCGGATCCGTCCGCTGGTCGTAGAACACCACGTTCACCGCGCCCGAAACGGGATCCACCGCCAGCCACTGGAAGAAGTGATCTGCCCCGTCGTGCAGCGGATCGTCGTTCACCCGCACCGGCGCGCTCCAGCTCTTTCCGTGATCGCGCGATACGATCAGGAACACATCCACATCCCCGTTGCGGTAGTCGCTCCACGTCACGTAGATCGGGCCGCCCTTCTTTCCGCCGCGGGGATCGATGGCAATCTGCGGAAATCCGTTGGCGCGGTCCATGCCGGCAATCGCGAACATGGTCGGCGCCGTCCAGACAATGTTGCGCGTCTTGCTGAACGTCTTCCCTCCATCGTGCGACTCCACCATCACGATGTGGTCATTCAGCGCCCAGACCGCATACAGCGTTCCGTCCGGCGCAACCGCGCCGTCGAAACCTTCGAGCGCGCCATTGTCGTCGCGCGGCAGGCCGTGCTGCGCCGACAACTCAATGGGCGTCGACCACGTCAGGCCATCGTCGGTCGAGCGCGTAAACAGCATCTGCGAGTCCGCGATCGTCCACCGCGTCCAGCCGATGTACAAGTTGCCGGCAAACCGGCTCTGCTTCGACGTGTCCGCCACCAGATACGGCTTGTCCTCGAACGGAATCCCCGGCCTGGTGGGCTGCGCGATCACCGTCCGCACCTCCGGCTCCCAGGTCTTGCCGCCGTCCAGCGAGCGCCGCAGCAGAATCGAATTCCGGATCGCGCCCTGCGCCCAGTAATTGAACGCTCCCAGCTTGTCAAAGGAAATGCACGCCATGAAGGCGTGCCCCTGGTTGTCGAAGACGGTAGATACATCGCCCGACACGCGATACAAATCAGGCGTCACGCCCGGCGCCAGATGCCAGGTGTTCCCGCTGTCGTCGGAATACGCCGCCTGGGCGTTGTCCTGGAATACCACCACCACCTGCCGCGGGTTCAGCGGATTCACGGAAACTCCCGGCTCCGTGTAGAACCCCGGCTTCGGCGTCAAATTGGTGATCGCAGCGCCTGGCGCGGGCGGCAAAGCCGCCGCCGCCTGGGGAACCGCCGTTGTGGTTTGCGCCGCTGCCGCCATCACGCCGGCGCTCAGCACGGCGGCCATCCATGCAAAGTTTCTCTTCATGCCATCTGTCCTCATCTACTTCGCTACTGTGAGTACCACCGTCATGGAGGGATCCACCCGGTAGCCGGCTGGCGGATCCTGCCCAATCACAAACCCCGTGCCCGTCCCCGGCGCTGCCTGCTCCTTCACCGAAGCCAGTTTCAGTCCGGCGTGCGTCAGCGCGAGCGCCGCCGTGGTGAACGACTGCCCCCGCAAATCCGGCATCGCGAAACCGCTCTGCGCCGGCGGCGTCGCCGCAGCCGCCAGCAAACTCACTACCGGACTGGCGACGTCCGCCGCATTCGCCGCCGGATCCTGCGCGATCACCGTCCCCGGCTGGGCCTCCGGCCACGGCATGTCCGCCGTCGCGCCCATCTCCAGCCCGGCGCGCCGGATGGTCAGCGTGGCCGTCCGCTGATCCATGCCCACCACGTTCGGAATGGCACGCTGCATTGGGCCCAGGCTCTGCGTCAGCCACACCCGCCAGCCGCGCCGCACCATCATCCCCGCGGCCGGCGACTGATTCGCCACGCGTCCTGCCGGCACGTCCCCCGAATACAGCCGCGACTCCACGTGCATCCCCAGCCCCAGCGCCGCCGTCTGGCGTCCCGCTTCGGCCAGCGTCATCCCGCGCAGATTCGGCACCGCGACCTCCGCGCCGTGGATGGCGAAGTGCATGGTCACGATCGCCGACGTCATTCCCACCGCGATCAGCAGCAGCACCAGCAGCGTGGATCGGAACAGCCCCTTCATCCTTCGTACTCGATCGAGTAGTCGACCGTCGCGGCCTTCTCCAGCATCTTCGACACCGAGCAGTATTTGTTTTTCGAGAGCGACACCGCGTCCTCCGCGGACTTCTGCGACACCTTCCCGCGAATTTTATAGGTCAGATGGATCTTCGTGAAAACCCGCGGCGCTTCCGCGGCCTGTTCCGCCTGCGCGGTCACCGTCAGACCCTGGAGGGGTTCGCGCTTCTTCTGCAAAATGCTCACCACGTCCATCGACGTGCATCCGCACATCGCCGCCAATACCATTTCCATGGGGCTCGGCCCCGCCGCATGCTCCGGTGTTCCGTCGAGCCGCACCGTGTGCCCGCTCTCTGACTTTCCCTCGAAGAGCATTCCCTCTTTCCACTCCGCGCTCGCAATCATCGGTTCCCCCCGCTAACTTGCTAACTCGCTAACCGCTTTTTAGCTCCGCTCACTGCCTGTGCTGATTGTCCGATGCCGGCTCCGGATGGATCAGCACCCGGTCCACCTCCGGACATCTCACCTTAAAGCGATTCTCCAGCGCCGTAATCGATTCATGCACGCGCCGCATTTCCATGGCGTCCGGCAGCGTGCAGTGGCAGGTCACGTGCAGCCGCTCGCCCACGCGGTCCACCAGAATTTCGTGAATATCCACCACCTCCGGCACTTCCATGGCCGCCTCACGCAGCCGCTGCTCAATGCGCCGGTCGCGCTCCACGCGGATGGGTTCCTCGATGGTTGCCGGCTCGCTCTCAATGTGCGTGAGCACCGAGTGCACCTGCGGCAGCTCCCTCCGGATCTCCTCTTCCAGCCCGTGCACAAAACGATGTCCGTCGAGCAGCGTCATGGTCTCCGCCACCTCGATGTGTTGCTCGACGTGCAGCCCATCGGCGAACGCCTCGATGCTCACGTCGTGCACCACCGCGTTGTGCTTCGCCGCCACGCCGCGCACCTTGTCGAAGACGCTCTCCGCCACCGTAGATCGCGGCACCGTCCGAATCACCACGTCCGCACCCGGCAGCACGCGCTCCACGGCCGCGGTTGCCTCCCGCACCAGCGCTTCCGTCCTCTGGAACGTCAGCTTCCGCGGCAGCGATAGGGTGACATCGGCGAAATACGCGCTGCCCGACCGCCGCACGCGCGCCTGATCCACCCCCAGCACGCCCTTCACCCCGCGCACCGAGTGCAGCACCTGCGTGTGCAGCTCCGGCGAAATCGCGTCGGTCAGCGCGCCCACCGCCCGCCACGCCAGCTTCCACCCGAACACCAAAATCATGCCGGAAACGATCAGCGCCGCCGCGGGATCGGCGTAGCGCAGCCAATGCACCCCCTCCACGCGCCCCAGCCATGCCGCGCTCAACCCCAGCAGCACCGCCGCGCTGGCCCAGATGTCGGACGCAAAGTGCATGGCGTCCGCCGCCAGCGCCTCGCTGCCCGTCCTTTGCGCTACCGAACGCAGCCGCCGCGAGCGCCACAGGTCCACCACGATCGACGCGCCCAGCACCGCGAACGGCCACACCGAAAATCGCAGTGCCACAGGATGAAAGAAGATGCGGTTCACCGCCTCGCCGGTAATCCACAGGGCCGAGGCCGCCATCAGCCCCGTTTCCGTGAATGCCGAAATGTTCTCGACCTTGGCGTGTCCGTACGGATGGTTCCAGTCCGCCGGCCGGTCCGACACCATCACCGAAAGAAACGTGAGCGCCGAGCCGGCCAGGTCCAGCGCCGAGTGCGCCGCGTCCGACAGCACGCCCAGGCTGCCCGTCATCAGCCCCACCGCCAGCTTCAGCGCCGTCATCACGCACGCCGCGGCAACAGACACCAACGCCACGCCGCGCTTTTCCGCGCTGGCTCGCGCTCCTCCCGGAATGGCCGTGCTCGGCATCTCTGTTCAGGCTACCGCTTTACGCCTCGCCACTGCCCCACGATACCGAAGCTGAACGGCGTCCACTCCACATCGACGAAGCCCGCCTGCCGCATCATGGCGAGCATCGCCTCCGGCCGCGGAAATCGCTTCACCGATTCCGGCAGGTACCCATACGCCCCGCGATCCCCCGAGATCCATTTCCCGACCACCGGCAGCACGCGCCGAAAGTAGAAGCTGTACAGTTTCCCGACCATCCCGTCCGGCTCACTGCAATCCAGAATCCCCACCTCGCCGCCCGGCGCGAGCACGCGGAAAAACTCCTCCAATCCCGACTGATAGTTCGCGAGATTCCGGAACCCGAACGCCGTGGTGATCAGATCCAGCGACCCGTCCGCCATCGGCAGATGCAGCGCGTCGGCCTCGATCACGCGCGCCCCGCGCCCGGCGAGTTTCTTCCTCGCGCGCTCGAGCATCGCGGGAGCAAAATCCGCCGCTACCACCGGTTCGGAGGCGGCTCGCCCGCCGTCGGACGCCGCTTGAGCAGCGCCATCGTCATGTCGCCGGTCCCGCAGCAGATGTCCAGCACCCGCGCCTGCGGCCGCGCCAGAATGTGCCGGAACCGCCGCGCCGTCCGCCACCACCACAGCCGGTCCACGTTGCACGACAGCACATGATTCAGCAGGTCGTAGCGCGGCGCGATGCGGTCGAACATCTCCCGCACCGCGCGCGCCGAGCTCGCCTCATCGCTCGCCCCCGCCGGACGCGATCCCGTTGCTTGATCAGAGTTGCGCAAACGCCAGCATATCGCAGCGCCGAAGTGCCGCGTCGTCCCCGCGGCGTTACACTTGCGCCTATGAAAACTTCACGCCGTTTTCTTCCTTCTCTGCTCTGCCTTCTGCTTCTCCCGGTTCTCTCCGCCGCCGCCCAGGATCCCACCGCCATCGCCTTCCAGCGCGCCCGCAACCTCCAGCACGGCATCAACACCAGCCTGTGGTTTGCGCAGATGGGGCATTATTCTCCGGAGTACCTCGAGACCTTCACTACGCCGCAGGACCTCGCCCTCATCCACAGCATGGGCTTCGATCACATCCGCCTGAGCATCGATCCCGACCCGCTGGAGCCCTGGGTCTACACCGGCAAACCCACGCCGTTTCTGAACGAGCTCGACCGCGTCGTGCACACCGCGCTCGACGACCATCTCTCCGTGATCGTTGACATTCACCCCAGCGACGAGTTCAAAGCCTCGCTGTTTCAGGGCTCCGATGGCGTGGGCCGCTTTATCGCCGTATGGCATGCGCTCGCCGCCCACTATGCGCCCTATGATCCCGACCACGTCTTCTTCGAGATCATGAACGAGCCCGAGCAATCCGACCCCTACCGCTGGATGGGCGTCCAGGCCACGGTCGCCGCCGCCATCCGCCACGCCGCGCCGCAGAACACGATTATCGCCACCTCCGCGCACTACTCCGGCGTCCCCGATCTGCTCCTGCTCCAGCCGCTCGCCGATCCCAACGTGATCTACACCTTCCACGACTACGAGCCGTTCCCCTTTACGCATCAGGGAGCCACCTGGACGAGTCCCGAAGTCCGCCCCGAGCGCGGCATCCCCTATCCGTCGACGCCGGAGAACGTAGCGCCGAAGCTCAGCGAAGAGCCGACGCTCGAAGGCCAGCTCTTCCTCGATCAGTACGGATGGGATCGCTGGGACGCGGAGCGCATCGACGAATACGTCGGCTTCGCCGAGAAGTGGTCGCAGCTGCATCACGTCCCGGTCTATTGCGGAGAATTCGGCTCCTACGGACTGGTCGCTCCTCCGGAGAGCCGCGTGCAGTGGATTCACGACATGCGCGTCGCGCTCGAGAAGCACAACATCGGTTGGGCCATGTGGGACTACCAGACACCCTTCGGCGTCGTCAGCAAAGCCAACGGCGTCACCACCCCCGACCTCGACGTGCTGAAGGCGCTCGGCCTGCACGCGCCGCAAAGCTAGCCGGCGCCGTTCGGAAGCCGGCGCTTCGTTCCCGCAAGCCGGAGGACGCAGAGGTCCACTCTCACCCCTCTGCGTTCTCTGTGTCCTCTGTGGTGAAGCGCTACCGCCCCGGCACCGGCGCGCCTTGCAGGGTGACGAAGCGCTGGGGCGCACAACAGGCCTGGCCCAGCCGCGCAAGGTCGGCCTGCATCTCGCGGTCCGTCGCAAAGGAGTTGAGCGTGGCGTCGAGAATGGCGGCCGCCCCGGCATCGGCGGGACGCTCGATGCGGTAGTGCATCCACTTGCCTTCGCGCCGCGCGTCGCAACGATCCCGGCACGGCGCAGGTAGGCCAGATGCCGCGAGATCTTCGGCTGGCTCTGCTTCAGAATCTCCACGAAATAGCAGACGCACACCTCGCGCCCGTTCATCAGGTTCAGCAGCCGCAGGCGCGTGGGGTCGGCAAGCGCGGCAAAGAGGCGCGCCAGGTCGAACGGTTTTGGCCGGTTCGGCTCATGCCAATAATATACGCCTTGACAGATATGTCTGCGAAGAATACATTTGCGTTTGCGTATATAAGAGGAGCCGGCCAATGGACAACCGCCGCCACCAAAGAAGAAGTCCGCGAGAAATATGGCGAGCGCACGCGCGCGCCGTCGCAGACGCCGGAGCCGTGCCGCCTGCTGCGATCCCGGCCTGCGCTGCTGCGACCCCATCACCACAGATCTTTACAGCGCCGCTCGAGACAGGCGCGCGTTCCCGAGAAGGCGGTGCTGGCCTCGCTCGGCTGCGGCAATCCCACCGCGCTGATCGAGCTGAAGCCCGGCGAGATGGTCCTGGACCTCGGCTCCGGCGGCGGCATCGACGTGCTGCTCTCCGCGCGCCGCGTGGGCCCGACCGGCAAGGCCTACGGCCTCGACATGACGGACGACATGCTGGCGCTCGCGCGCGAGAACCAGCGCCAGGCCGGCGTCGAGAATGTCGAGTTCCTGAAGGGCGAGATCGAGAACATCCCCCTGCCCGACAACTCCGTCGACGTGGTCATCTCCAACTGCGTCATCAATCTCTCCGCCGACAAGGACCGCGTCCTGCGCGAAGCATTCCGCGTGCTCCGGCCTGGCGGCCGCTTCGCCGTCTCCGACGTTGTGGTCCGCGGCGAGGTGCCGGATGCCGTCCGCCAGAGCATGTTGCTCTGGGTGGGCTGCATTGCCGGAGCGCTCGAAGAACAGGACTACCGCGCCAAGCTGGTCGCCGCCGGGTTTTGCCGACGTCGACTTCGAGCCAACGCGCACCTACAACGTCGAAGATGCGCGCGCAGTTCCTCACCGAAGCCGGCATCGACGTCGACGCCATCGCGCCGCAGGTCGAAGGCAAGTTCCTCAGCGCCTTCATCCGCGCCGCCAAACCCAGCGCAGCGCCTGCTGCGGCCCATCCTGCTGCTCCTGAAGGCAAAGGCATGAACCCCATGCCTGCCCACTACAACGTCCTCTTCCTCTGCACCGGCAACTCGGCGCGCTCCATCATGGCCGAGGCCATCCTGAACCACAAAGGCAAGCCGCGCCTTCACCGCATACAGCGCCGGCAGTCATCCATCGGGCAAAGTCCGCGCCCGAGGCGCTCGCGCAGCTCCAGCTCGCCGGCATCTCCACCGAAGGCCTGCGCAGCAAATCCTGGGACGAGTTCTCCACGCCCGGCGCGCCGCAGATGAACTTCGTCTTCACCGTCTGCGACAACGCCGCCAACGAAGTCTGCCCGTATCTGGCCCGGCCAGCCCATGACGGCGCACTGGGGCATTCCCGATCCCGCCGCCGTCAAGGGCACGCCCGAAGAAATCGCGCGCGCCTTCCGCGACGCCTTCATCATCCTCGACCGCCGCATCGGCCTCTTTCTCTCGCTGCCGCTCGCCACGCTCGAGCAGCCTTGCCATTCAGCAGGAAATCGACCGACATCGGCCGCGCTTGATCTGCGCAGAAACGCCTTCATGGAGGTTCGCCGTTGAAACAGAGCCGCCTTTCTTTCCTCGATCGCTATCTCACCGCCTGGATCTTCGCCGCCATGGCGGTCGGCGTCGCGCTCGGCTGGCTCGCTCCCGGGTCGTCCCGCTCCTCAACCGCTTCAGCGTCGGCACCACCTCCATTCCCATCGCCGTCGGCCTCATCGTCATGATGTATCCGCCCTTCACCAGGTCCGCTACGAAGAGCTGCACGAGGTCTTCCGCAACAAAAAGGTCCTCGGCCTCTCGCTGGTGCAGAACTGGGTGATCGGCCCGGTCCTGATGTTCGCTGCTGGCCATCGTCTTCCTGCGCGGCTATCCCGCAGTACATGGCCGGCGTCATCATGATCGGCCTCGCGCGCTGCATCGCCATGGTCATCGTCTGGAACGAACTCGCCAAAGGCGACACGGACTACGCCGCCGGCCTGGTCGCCTTCAATTCCCTCTTCCAGGTCCTCTTCTATTCGGTTTACTGCTGGATCTTTATTACCGTGCTGCCCGGCTGGTTCGGTCTGCGCGGCGCCGTCGTCGACGTCTCCATCGGCGCACATCGCGAAAAGCGTCTTCATCTATCTCGGCATTCCCTTCCTGGCCGGATTCCTCACGCGCACGGCGCTCGTCCGCGCCAGGGGCCGCGCCTGGTACGACCGCAGCTTCGTCCCGCGCGTCGCCCGCTCACGCTGGTTGCCCTGCTCTTCACCATCGTGGTCATGTTCTCGCTCAAGGGCGGTTACATCGTGCGCCTGCCGCTCGATGTCCTGCGCATCGCCGTCCCGCTGCTCCTCTACTTCGTCATCATGTTCCTGGTCTCGTTCTGGATGGGCCGCCGGCTCGGCGCCGACTACTCCAAAACCACCACCCTCTCCTTCACCGCCGCTTCCAACAACTTCGAGCTGGCCATCGCCGTTGCCGTCTCGGTCTTCGGAATCAACTCCGGCGCCGCCTTTGCCGCGGTCATCGGACCCCTGGTCGAAGTCCCCGTCATGATCGGCCTCGTCAACGTCGCCCTGTATTTCCAGCGCCGCTGGTTCGCCAACCCGGAGTCTGCCGTAATCGAGTCCGTCTGCGTCTCAAAAATGCCCTGATTCAGGCACAATGCGCCAGATTGGGGAGGCAACCGCGTGAAGCGCCTCCCGCCTGGGCGGCTGGTCTTCGCGCGAAGCGCGCCCCCGCTGGACGCGAAGTCCCTTGACGACGCCCCTCAAAAAATTGCACACTCCGTCCAACCAGGGAGAACGGGCCCGCAACGAAAGGGGAAGCCATGATCCGGGTGATCACCGTCGAGCGCGAATACGGCAGCCAGGGCGCGGCCTTCGCCCACCAGCTCGCCGAGCGTCTGGGTTGGCGGCTCATCGATAGTTGCGTGATCGACGAGGTGGCGCGCAAAGCCGGCGTGACGCCCGACCTGGTCAAGCGCTGCGACGAGCGCGTCGACCCGTGGTTTTACCGGTTCGGCAAGGCCATCTGGTTCGGCTCGCTCGAGCGGCTGCCGAACGAGCCGGACGTTTTCGACAGCGAGCGCATGCTCGAGTTCGTGCGCGGCTACCTGGTCGAACAGGCCGCGAAAGGCGATTGTGTCGTGGTCGGACGCGCGGCTGCCTGCGTCCTGGCCAAGGCCCCCGGCGCGTTCCACGTCTTTGTCTACGCGTCGCTGGCGCGCAGAATCCGCCTCGTCCAGGAAAGTTTCCCGGAGCACGCCCACGACGCCGAGCGCGAAATCGTCGCCACCGACCGCCGCCGCGCCGACTACATCCGCCGCTATTTCCAGCGCGAGTGGGACGACCGCCGTCTCTACCAGCTCATGCTGAATTCCTGCATGGGCGTGGATGCCATGGTCGAGACCACGCTCGCCGCCGCCGGCCTTCGCGCCGCCGAACGCAGTCAGCGCGGCGGGTTGGATCTCCGTTAGATTCCGCATGCGGTGATAGGCCCAGCTAAGCGCCTTGGAGGACCCTTCGTGATGGGTGTAGGCAGCGCACCTGCCTTGCTCTGCCACTCAGGGAGTGCCTTTGGGCGCTGGTCATCAGGGCCTTGGCTTCGCTCACCGGACGCGATAACAGCATCGGTCACAGTGCGGTAAAGAGCACAAAGGCCGACGCCCTGGGTGGTGCGGTGAGAACCAGTCCCAAGGCCCTACCCTAATTCGAAGAGTACTGCTTATATTTTCGCGCAAGGATGGTCTTTTGAAAGTCGTTGCCGTGGGCAAGGATATTTCGACGTCAGCCGAAGGCACCGAACTCCGTGACCGCTTCTCGCAACTGAGCGGAGTCCTGACGGCAGCCACTATTCCTCTCCGAGAACATAGATTTCGTAAAGGGGACTCCGATTCAGCGATCGCGAACAAGTAATTTCAGCTCAGCCTTCTTGAAACAGGAGCGCGATCTAGCAGCATCGTGGCCCCCTGAGAATGGGGCGAAACTCGGCGATGGAATTTCAGGGATTGTTCTGGAAGCTACTGCCCGAAAGCCTCGACACTGGATTGCCTGAGGCTCAGTTACGAATTCGATGGCTGGGAGATTATGTGGAAAGCTGAACGCCGCCCAGGGCAGTGTCCTGTGAAGAGGGCCGGCGAAATCTCGTGCGTTCATTTTGGGCTAGCATCGGGGCCGCATTTCGCCGGCCTTAGGCACCGCGCTGCGCCGAAGGCGCCCCCGCCCGTGCGGCCAGCACCTCTGTGTCCTCTGTGGTGAAGGTTTACGTACACGCCGCGTCGCGCTTCTTCCACAATCCCGGGTCCACATCCGCGAAGATGTTGTCCCGCTCCTCGACTTCCCGCAGCCGCTCCTCGGTCTTCGGAGACAGGCTGCCCTGGGCGACGAATTCGTCCCACGCCTTCTCGACGTCCTGGAACTGATCCAGATGCGTCTGGAAGCGCTGTTCCGCGTAATCCCGCGCCGCCTCGGTGGTGATCAGGAACTGCCAGTCCGACGACTCCATCAGCAGCAGCTCGCGGCACAATTGCTTTGCGATGCGCTCGCCCAGCCCGCCGTCTTTCCATTTCCCTTCCGTCGCCACGTCGCGCACCCTGGCTTCGGCGGGATAAATATACGTCCAGGTCCACGCGGTGTCGGGATTCAGCCAGACCTCGTTGGTCCCGTTCTTGCCCCACGAGCCTTCGCCGATCGCCAGATACCCCGTCGACGGATGCCGCTCCAGGTATTCCGAACCCGTGCACAGCTCGATCGGAAAATCGTCTTTCGAGATGAGCCGCGCCACATGCTCCAGCCAGCCCGGACCCTCGTACCACCAGTGGCCGAAGAGCTCCGCGTCGAACGGCGAGCTCAGCACCGGCGGATTCTTCTCGTTCAGGTGATCTTTCAGCGCGTCGTACACCACGCCCACAAAGTGCTCCGCGTGATCGCGCGTGCGCGCGGTCGCCCGCTCCGGATAATACGGCGTCTTCTGCGCCAGATCGGCCTTGGCGTGGGTCACCTGCCAGTAGCGGTGCCCGCCCGGCCAGCGCTTCTTGTGGAAGTCCAGGTAGTTGGCATCGCCCGGATAGCCCGTCTCGCCGCTCCACACCTGCAAGCCGGTCTTTGGATCGCGGGGGAACATGGCCACCGGATGCTGGTGCGCGCACGGACCGTCGACGAAGTAGGCGTGATACAGCGCGCGGCTGTCGCTTCCCGGCTTCGGCAGCGCGGCGGCTGCGCCCACCGGTCCGCCGGCCATTTTCAGATCGTACGGAGTGAAGCCGACGGAGCTCTCCACCAGGTGCGTGTCCACAAAGAAGAACTGAATGCCGCCCTCGGCCAGCGCTTCTTCCACGCCGATCCGCTCAAAGGGCGGCCACGGCGCGGTGCTGCCGCTGGGAATGACCGGCGTCTGCCAGCGTCCTGCCGGCCGGTAGCCGCACTCCGGCGCCCAGATGCCCTTTGGCGCTTTGCCCATGTGCCGCCGATGCGTGGCCACGCCCGTCTTCACCTGCGCCACCACGCTCTCATCGGTGCCCAGCAGCGGCATATAGCCATGCGTCGCGCCGCAGGTAATCACCTCAATCAGCCCCGCGTCGTTGAAATACCGGAAGCCCTTGATGATGTCCCGTCCGAGCGCCTCGAAGTCATCGAGCGCCTGCTGGAAAAATTCCCGCCAGTAGCGCGCCGTCTTCGCAAAATGCGCGTCGCCGCTCTGCCGGAAGTACGCCTCGTCTTCCTCGGTCGCCAGTATTTTGCGCCCGAGGTATTCGGGCAGTTCTTTCTGGAAAGTGGGGTGCGCCAGTTGCTCCAGCAGCACCGGCGAGATGTTGATGTTCGCCTTCAGCGCCAGCCCGTCGCGCTCCAGGTTCTTCAGCACCCGCAACAGCGGCAGATACGTCTCCGCCGCGGCTTCCAGCAGCCACTCCAGCCCATGCGGCCAGGTTCCGTGGTGAACGACGTAGGGCAGGTGGGCGTGCAGCGTGAAGGTGATGTAGCCCTTCGGACGGCCATTCTTCATGGGAAGGCTCCTCATGGTCCCGGTTGAGGTGGAGGTTCCGCCTCCGCGGCGGTTCCCTTGGGCTGGTGATCGGCGCCGGGTCCTGACGCGCTGAACTGCTGGGCCTGCAAGTGGCCCAAACAGTCCTGATGGGAGAAGCAAGTCCGAAGTAGAGACGCGGCCCCGAACCCAAAGGTTGTCAACGGCTTCCCCGCACCTTCAGTTTATCCGGAATTGCTCAGGCCTGCCCGCGCTCGCTCGGATCCCAGACCATCGCGTCAAAGCGGTGCGTGCCCTGGAACCCCAGGCGCTCGTAGAGCCCCACCGCGTTCCGGTTCGACGCAGTCACGGTCAGCGTCAGCATCTGGAAGCCGCGCTGCGCCAGATTCGTGGCACACTCCCGCATCAGGGCCTTGCCCAGGCCCTGGCCGCGGTATTCCGGCGCCACGCAGATCTGGGTCACGTGCCCCACGTCTTCCCGCACGCGCGAGCACAGCAGCAGGCCCGCCAGCTCGGTGCTGCCCGGCGCGCTCAGCGTCCGCGACGATTCGGCGTCAAAATAGCCGCAGCCCGGAAAGCGCACGATGTTGTGCAGAAACCGCTGCGATCCCGCCGCGGTCCGGTACTGCTCGTTGATGTGGCTGTCGAGGTGGCCCTGGTAGCAGGTCGCAATCAGCCGGCCCGCCGCGGCGAAATCGGTTTCCGCCCAGCGCCGCATCGCCAGTCCGGGAACGCCGCTCATGCCATCCAGCCACGCGGGCCTGCGCAGCGGCCATTCCATGAAAATTCGCTCGTACACCTCAAAGCCCGCCTCTTCAAAGGCGCGCGTGTGCTCGCCATGCGGATGCAGCAGGAGTTGCGATTCGATGCGCGCCACGCCGGGCGTGTTCTGCAGCATCTCCAGCAGCCGCCGCAGCAGCTCGCCGCGCACTTCGGCCGCGCTGGTCGCGGTGGCTCCGACGGACCGGCCCGGCTCGCTGGACTCCAGGGCGAAAATATCCCCAATGACCGCCTTGTGCCCCTCATACACGCAGAAGACATAGCCGACGACGTGCCCATTCTCCACGGCCACGTAGCCCGGCAGCACGCGCGAGTCCAGATATTGCAGCAGCAGGTCTGCCGATCCGCGATAATCCCAGTGCAGCCGCTCGCTCCACACGCGGCTCTCGGCCTCCAGCAGCGGCCGCATGACGCCCGCCGAGAAGTGACGCAGATCCAGGACTTCAAACTGCAACGCCGCTGCCATGAAAACAGCACCTCCGCGCGCCTCATTGAGCGCCGCGGCTCCCCTCCTGAACCAGATGCAGAAATTGCCTGCTCAATCCTGCCTGCTGCTCGCCGTCCGCTCCGCTAACTCGCCAGCCGCTTGATCCCTAAACGCCCCACCCCTAACCGCTTGCCCCTGACCACTATCTACCGGCCGCCGGCCGCCCGCACCCGGTACACTTCCAAATCCTGCCACGGATACGAGAACAGAGGCTCGTACTGCCTTCCCGCCAGCTTCGTCCGCAGCGCATCGACGGCGCTCTGCGGTACCACCAGCAGGTGCTCCCCCTGCGGAACTCCATCGTCCATCGTCCCGCCCAGAAACTGCGGCTCCTGATCGGGCAGCCGCGGGTCCATGATTTCGAACTCCACGTACACGCCCGGATGCCAATGCGCTTCCATCTCGTAGAAATCCGCGGCATTCAGCACCGGCTGGCCGTTCACCGCCACAATGTCGTCGCCGATCTTCTGCACCAGCCCGAACTCGTCGGCTGACGACCCTTCCTTAACATCCTGGATCACCACGCCGTGGGGCCCCGGTCCCGCGCTGGCCGGCGGATTGTCCACAACGATCCCCACATCGTAATTCACAATTCGCTGGTCGCGATAGAACCCCAGCCCATATTGCAGCTCCCGGCGTGCCCGGAAGACCGCCACCACCGCCGGCGGCGGGCTGATCGCGTTCAGGATTTTGGCCACCGGCCGGGCCGAAAACGTCATATTCATCAATTCGATATTGCGTTTGGTGTTGGGCACCGGACCGATCCCGAAGACCGGCCCCACACCCAGCAGGTAGAAGAGCAGCATCACGATCGGCGTCAGCGTCGCCACGCGCAACCGCTTGAGCCCGAAGCGCGCCACCATGACCAGGATGAACACCGTCGCCGCCAGCCCCACCAATCCCGCCGCCACCAGCGCCACGCCTCTGGGAATCGACTCCGGCCGGGTCAGGTGCAGCGGCATCAGCAGCACGAACATGGTCAGCAGGCCGGTGAGCACCGCGTGCAGCACCAGCAGCCAGGTCTTGAGGCCGCGCCGCCGGATGCGGTTCAGATAATCGCCCGCCAGAATGGTGAGCGGCGGCACCGCCGGCAGAATGTATCCCGGCAGCTTCGACTCAGACAACGAGAAGAACACGATGACGACAACAGCCCACAGCACCAGGAACTCAGGGAACGCATCGCCGGCGCGCTCATGCCCGATGTACCGCGCCTTCGCGCCGCGCGCCTTCCACTCCTTGATCGCGCCGCCCACCGCATCGGCAAATGCCGTCACCGCGATGACCGCCCAGGGCGTGAGCCCCAGCAGCACCACCGGAATGAAGTACCAGAAGAGGTGATAGTGCTCGAAACGGTTCGTCGCCAGCCGCTCCAGATTTTGCTGCAGGAAAAAGACTTTCAGGAAGGTCGGATTCCGCCGCTGCACCTCGATGTACCACGGCAGCACCATGGCGAAATAGAGAACGAACCCGGCGGGCCACAAGCTTCGCCGGAACAGCGACCACTCCCGCCGCAGGCCCGCGAAGATACCAATGATCACCAGCGCCAGCAACGGCGCTACCGGCCCCTTGGCCAGCGTCGCCGCGCCGATAAAGAAGTAGAGGTCGAAGAGCCAGAACTTGCTGTTCGTCTCGTACCACGCGTACCAGCCCAGCATCCCGATGCAAAACGGCGCCGCCAGCTGCATGTCGGTCGAAGCCCCGCGCGCGAAGCTCAGGATCCCCGCGCACGACGCCGTCAGCAGCGCCGCATCCAGCTGTCCTCCGTTGCGGAACCGCCGCATGTGCAGCCAGATCAGGAACACCAGCATGAACGCGAAGCTGGCCGAGGGGAGCCGCGCCGACCAATCGTGGATCCCGAAGTCCTTGAAGGCGAACATCGCCCGCCAGTAGTAGAGCGCCGGCTTCTCCAGCCAGGGATGTCCCCACAGCACCGGCGTGATGTAGTCGTGGCGCTGGAGCATCTCCCGCGCGATCTGCGCATAGCGCGGCTCGTCGGCTCCCACCAGGCCCAGGCTGTCGCCACCAAAGATCGGCACCAGGCCGTAAAAGAGAAAAAACGCCGTCATCACCAGCAGCGTTGCGGTTTCCATCGGCACGTCGATGCCGGGAATCCGCCGCCACAGCCGCACGACGAGGCCTGGCTCGCGGGGCTTCAGTTGCTCTTCGCCGCCGGCGTATCGCCTGTCTTTCCGCTGGTTTTCGTGTTCTGCTGATGGCTCAGTCACAGGCCTGATTCGCGATCCTCGGGAATTTTTCCGCGGCCTCTCGCACGCACACACCCGCGCTGCACGCGGCTGTGGGCCGAAGCCGCAAGTCCTGGCCTTTTCCAGGCCGAAGTCAGCCTAACAGATTCATTCTGCGCGATTCCGCCCGCGCGTCGCCACGCGCTTCCTGGTTCGATTCGTGGCTCTCCGCCAGCACCTGCCGCATCGTCTCCAGGATCGTTTCCATCGCCGGAGCCAGCGGCCCGGGCAGAGTGCAGCCGCCCGCGTGCCGGTGCCCGCCCCCGCCGAAGCTCGCCGCCACCCGCGCCACGTCCACGCCGCCCTTGCTGCGCAGCGACAGCCGGATCTTTCCGTCCTTCAGTTCCCGCAGCAGCACGGCCGCTTCCACACCGGCGATGCCGATCGCGTAATTCACGATCCCTTCGCAATCTTCCTCCGCGGCCTGCGCGCGCGTCATATCCTCGTCGGTCACCCAGAGCCACGCCAGCCGGCCCTCGCGCCGCAGCCGCGTCAACGCCATGCCCAGCAGCACCATCTTCGGCAGCGGATTCGAGAAGTAGACCTCGCGCGCGATCTCTGCCGGATTCGCTCCGCACTGCACCAGTTCCCGCGCCACTTCAAACGCATGCGCGTCCGTGCCTTCGTAGCAGAACGATCCCGTATCCGTGAGCACGGCTGTATACAGGCAGGTGGCCATCGGCGGCGTCACGGCGATGCCGGCCGCCCGCTGTCAGCCGGTACACCATCTCCGCCACCGCGCAGGCGCCTTCCTCAATCCAGTTCACCTCGGCGAAGGCCTTCCAGCTGGCGTGGTGGTCAATATTCACCAGCAGCCGGCCCTCCAGCCCCTCCAGCCGCGTGCGCGCTACGCCATCGCACTCCAGCAGGATGGCCGCGTCGTACTCTCCTTCCACGCGCGCCGCCTGACGGATCGCCGCCGCGCACGGCAGCCCCCGGTAAATCTGCGGCACCGGATCGGCCGAGTACAGGTCAGCCTGCTTGCCCAGGGCTGCCAGCATCATGCCCAGCGCCAGCATGGAGCCCACCGCATCGCCATCCGGCCGCGCATGCGAGCACACCGCGAACCTGCGCCCGCGCCGCACCACCTCCAGCGCCGCCTCCAGGCCGTGCAGCCCGTGCTGCGTCTCTCCATTTACCGAATTGGCCCGCGCTTCCGTGTCGTGCTCCTAATCCGTAAACCGTAGCCAGTAAATCGTGCCTGACTCCCTGGGTGCCCCACATCTGCCCGGCTTTGGCAGATGTGGGAAAGCACAAACCCTATCCCTTCGCGCCGCTGGGCTCTGAGCTCTGAGTCCTCAGCCCTGTCCCTCGCTTCCGTCCCAGCAGCTCGTCGATCCGCGCCTTCATCTTCTCCGAGCGGTCGATGTGAAACGTGAGCTCCGGCACATACCGCACGCCCATCCGCTCCAGCAGCTCGTGCCGGATATACCCGCGCGCCGCCATCAGCGCATCCAGCGTGTCCGCTTCTTCCTGCAGGCCGCCATCCACCGCGACATAGATCAGCGCCGACTTCCCGCCCGGATTCAGCACCACCTGGCTGACGTAGGCGAAGCTGATCCGCGGGTCCGACAATTCCCCCTCGATCATGGCCCCGATCTCGTCCCGCAGCGTCTCCGCCACCCGACTCTGGTGATACTTCCTTCCCCGCTGTTCCGGCATGTCGACTCCTGGCTGCCTTCAGACGCCCCACAGCAGCGGATGAAAACTCTTGAGGATATCAAACCTCCCAATGTCTCAACCCCACTTCCGCCTTGGTTCGGAAAAGATTCTGGCCGCCACAGGCGCGTTGCGCACCCCCCCGCAACGAAAAAGGGGCATCCGCAGATGCCCCTTTTCTCGACAATGAAAAGGCCTAGTTCTTGACCCTCATTGCGTCGGAATCGACTGCCTTCTTTCCGGTCACTCCTTCCAGACCGGCCAGAATGCCACGGTAGTCGTTCTTGTCGCACTGCATCGCCAGTCCACCCTTGGTCGTTCCCGTGGCCCAAGTTAGGCCGACATAATGCTTCTTCGATTTGGTCAGCGCCAGCAGGGCCCCGATCCCAAGCGAAACGACGGCCACCCCGATTGCTGCGCCCACCCGCCGGTGAACGTCCTGCCCATAGCTGATCTCCGTAACAGACGACGCAGGAACCACCAGCACTTCCTGGCCATCCTGCTTAAACCGGATCTTGTCAGTCTCGATGGCCATGATGAGCTTCGTCCCAGGCTTGGCCCCCTGCAACGAACCCCCGTCGTACATCACGCGACAGCCCACTTCCTCGCAACGGCAATGCAGGCGACAGTAAGACAGAAAAAGACGGCAAGACTATCTGCATGAAACGCTTCATCCGAAACTCCCTTTCTGATTTTCGGGAATTCTACGCCTCTCATGGAGAGCTGCAACGATTTTCTTCTAAGTGACTTCTTCCCGAACCTCGGGAACTTTTTGGCCGATCATCCGTCCAACCCACAAATGCAGCTACTCGCTGCACATAACTCAGGAGCCTTCCGATGCGTAAGTTGCTCGCCGCTCTCCTCCCGCTGGTCTTCTGCGCCTTCGCGTTCTCTCAGCAACCTCTCAATAACGACGCCGTGGTCAAAATGGTGAAAGTCGGCATCGACGACGCCACCATCGTCACCATGATCCAGAACTCTCCTGGCCAGTACGACCTTTCCACCGATGCCCTCATCGCGCTGCGCAAGGATGGCATCTCCGACAAACTCATCGGCGCCATGGCGGCCAGGAATGCCGCACCTCCGCCTCCGCCGGCCGCCGACGCGATGTACGCAAATCTCGATATCGGCGTCTACTGGCACAACAAGGGCACGTGGACCCTGATCCCCACCGAAGTCGTGAACTGGAAAACCGGTGGTGTCCTCAAGAGCACGTTCAGCCAGGGCCTGGTTAAAGAAGACACCAACGGTCACCTGAATGGCGCGGCGAGTCCCACGCAGCTCAATACGCCTCTGGAGTTTCTCATCAGGACTCCGGACGGCGTCGAGGCTACCGACTACCAGTTGGTTCGCTTGCATCAGAAGAAGAACGCCCGCGAGTTCCGGACCATGACCGGCGGCGTCTTCCACTCCTCGGGCGGCGACACGCGCGATGCCGTCGCCTTCCAGCAGACCCGCATCGCGAAGCGGACGTACAAGATCACGCTCCCCGACAATCTGCCGCCTGGCGAGTACGCCTTCCTCGCGCCCGGGCTTACCAACTCGACGGCCAGCGGCTCCAGCGGCAGGGCCTATACTTTCCACCTGCTCGAATAGGGTTTGCCGCAAAAACACCACGAGCCGGGGGACAGTCAGCGACGTCTGCCCGGCTCGTTGATTCCCACCCGTTGTGAAATGCCGCAGGACAGCCTCGACGGCTGCCCCCTTTACCGCACCAGCGTAGCCTGCGTCACATGCGCCGACACGGCTGTCGGGTACCAGGAGTGGGGCGTCCACACGCCGGTGGCGATTCCCGCAAAAAGGACAACCAGGAACATCCGGAAACTATCTTTTCTTTTCATGATTCTGACCTCTTCGTTTTTCCGCGCTTTACTGGTGTAGTCGCGCAGAGGGCGCCCCGGCATCCCCTGAAGAGGTATCGACTCTGGTACTTTCGCACTACTTTTTGCGCGCTGGTAACTTGACTGGTGCCATCTGTAACCTGCGCCGCACACCGCAGTCACCGGGACCCGTGCCTTAGAGATTAACAAGGCCCCGGTTAGGCCTTCCCCGTCACCTTCACCACGACCACAGTCTCGTCGTCGAACCGATCCTGCCCGTGCTGGAATCGCCCGACCTCGTTCAGCAGCGCCTCGGCCATTTTCGCCGCAGACTTATTCCGGTGCTTCCTGACGCAGGCTATGAGGCGATCGTTGCCGTACATTTCGCCCGCCGCGTTCTGCGCGTCCGTGATGCCGTCGCTGAAGAACACCACCGCATCGCCCGGCTGCATCGCGATCGAGAATTCCTCCCAGGTCGCATTCGGGAACATGCCCACGGGAAATCCCTCGGCGCGGATCGTCTCCACGGTTTCGCCCCGGCAGATCAGCGGCTGCACGGCGCCGCCGTTGGCGATCTGCATGGTCAGGTTCTGGTCGTTCCACACCGCGTAGACCATGGCCACGTATTGTGAATCGAGCTTGCGCTCCTGCAGCGCGTCGTTGAGCACCTTCAACATGATCGAGGGCGACGGGCGCGTGCTCGCCTCCGATCGCAGGACGCCGCTGACCAGGGCCGCGTACAGGGCCGCGGGGGCGGCCTTGCCGCTCACGTCGCCCAGCGCAATGCCGCTCGAGTCCTTGTCGTACGGCAAAAAGTCGTAGAAGTCGCCGCCGATGGTCCGCGCCGGCAGGAATCTCGCCGCAAACTCCGCTTTCTGGTGCTCCGGCTTCCTCTGCGGCAGCAGCCGCAGCTGCACCTCGCGCGCCATCGCCAGATCCCGCTCCAGCCGCTGCTCCTGCTGGGCCACGCGCTGATAGAGCTGCGCGTTTTCGAGCGCGATGGCGATCTGTGCGGCCAGCGTGGTCAGCGCGCGCTCGTGATCCTCGTTGAAAAAGTGCGCGCGCGTGTGTTCGATGTCCAGCACGCCCATGGCTCGCCCTTTGTAGATCAGCGGCACGGTCATCTCGGAACGCGTTTCGGGATTGACCATGTGGTAGCGCGAATCCTTCCGCACGTCCGGCACGGCAATGACGCGCCGTTCCGCGATGGCCGCGCCCACGAGCCCCTGATCCAGCGGCAGCTTTTCCTTCGGATCGAACCGCTGCCCAAACCGGATCGCCAGCCGATTCGTTAGCAGGGGCTCGTGCTCCTCAATGAGCCAGATCGACAGCATCTGGTAGTCAATGATCCGCCGGATCAGTTGCCCCACCCGCTCCAGGAGCTCGTCGGGATCGAGAATCGAGGTGATTTCCCGGCTGATCTCGTTCAGCACCTGCAGCGTCTGCGCCTGGCGCGATACCCGCGTGTAAAGGCGCGCGTTCTCAATCGCGCCGGCGATCCGCGACGCCGTCATGTTCAGCAGGTGCAGGTGTTCCGGCTTGAAGTAGTTCAGCTGCTCGGACTGGATGTCGATCACGCCGATCATCCGGTTTTTCCGGATCAGCGGCACCGCCAGCTCCGAGCGAACGTCCGGATTGGCGTCGATGTAGTTCTTTTCCTGGCGCACGTCGTTCAGCAGCATGGGCTGCCGGGTCTGCGCCACCTGCCCCACCACGCCATGCCCCATCCGGATGCGCAGCCGCTCCACTTCCGGCTTGTGCCCGATCTGGAAGCGCATGCGGAGCTCGTGCGTGCGGTCGTTGATGAGCAGGATAGCGAAGATCTTGTAGTCGATCACGGCGCGCACCAGCGCGGCGGTCCGCTCCAGCAGCGTGTTCAGGTCCAGGGTGGTGTTCAGCGTGTCGGTGAGCCGGATCAGGAACTCGGCCTGCGGCGCGTCAATGTGCACCTGCGCCGAACCCTGCGCGTGCCCCGGCTGCATCGGGCGATAGTCGCCCTCCCATACCGGCTCCCCGGCGGGGCGCTTTGCCTCGCTGAGGGGGCGGCCGTGATTCTCAGCGCCTTCGGCCGCTTTCCGCGAATTCTGCCTGAGCTCTTCGCTCACAACTCTCCTGTGCGCGCGGCCTCGCCGCCGGAATCGAATGTCATCATACGTGGTTCATCGCTGTTGTTCCGAGACCGCCGCCGGTTAACGCAAGAGGGCCTGGAATCCCGCCTGTGCGAAATGCAGGTCATGCGTGAGCGCCGCCCCCAAATGCTGTTCTTCCATGATCAGAAAGCTCGCACAATCTGTCAGGCTCCAGCTCTTGTCGGCCATCGACTGGTACCGGTCGAGAGCCGCTGCGAAAAGCTGCGGGGTCTGAGCGACCACGGCAGCCCCTGAACGTAGCAGCGCCACAACTGCGCTGGCCGCGGCACGCCGATGGTAGGGCCCATAAGGACTCAGGCTGTTCAGGAATTCAGTCAGAACCATTTCGCTGGTTGCGATTCGGTCGAAACCGAAAGTTTTCGAGAATTCCAGGGCTCTCCGATGCAGTTCGTCGCGGGGATTCAGCAGCGCAATCCAGTAGCCCGTATCGGCAAAGACGCGCTCCATCAGGAGGCTTTCCGGACTCCGTACAAGTACGCATCCGGATCCCTGGCCAGATCCGGCGGCACCTTCTGCCACTCGGAATCAGGCACCTCTGCAGCCAGCGAGGAGAAAGTCTCCGCCAGATCTGCTCCGCTCGAAGCCGTGTGAGACTGACGCGCCTCTTCTCGCTCAATCAGCGCCAAACCCCGCTTCACTACCTCGTCGGCAGAGCCGTACTGCCCGCTGCTCACCTTTTCCTCAAGCAGCCGCTGCACACTCGGGCTCAGAGCAGTCTTCATATCACGAGCTTATCACCGTATGCGGAGCAGCTAAACCGCTCGCTGCCCGCCTCTTAGCTAACCGGCTTTTGGCTGACCGCTCTTTCGCTGACCGGCTCTTAGCTACCCGCTTTTTAGCTATCCGGTTCTTAGCTGACCTCTTTTTTAGCTGCTTTCCGGCGACATCAGGCAAATGTCCGGCAAATTCCGGTAGCGCTCGGCAAAATCCATGCCGTAGCCGATCACAAATTTGTTCGGAATCGTGAATCCCACGTAGTCGGCTTCGATCTTCTCCAGCCGCCGCGATGGCTTGTCCAGCAGTGCCGCAATCCGCAGTGTCTTCGGCTGGTGCTGCTCAAAGAGACTCCGCAGGAAGTGCAGCGTCAGCCCCGTATCCAGGATGTCCTCGACGATGATGACGTTCTTCCCCTCGATCGGCTGGTCGAGGTCCTTGATCAGCTTCACCGCCCCGCTCGACTGGTGGCCCTTTCCGTAGCTGGACACCGCTACAAAGTCGAAGGTGTTGTCGACCGAGATGCTGCGCGCCAGGTCGGCCAAAAAAATTGCCGCGCCCTTCAGCACGCCCACCAGGACCACCTTCTCGCCTGCAAAGTCCAGGTCGATCTGGCGCCCCATCTCGGCCACGCGATGGCGGATGCGGTCCCGGCTGAACAGGACCTGCAATCCCGATTCCACTGTGCTGGTCACAGCACCGATTATCTCCGAACCGCCTTTTCCTGGCTACCGTTTCGCCGGCTTCTTCACGGCCAACCTTTATACTGAACAGGACGTCCCCATGTATCCGTTTATCCACATCGGTCATCTTTCCATTGGCACTTTCGGCATCCTGCTGTGGGTCGCCGCCGTCGGCGCCTGCTGGGTTCTCTATCGCAATTTCCGCCGCTTCGGGCTGGACGCGGATGCCATCAGCATCGTCGCCGTCGTCGCCGTCTCCGGCATTATCGGCGCCAAGCTCTGGCACGATTTCGAGCACCCCATCGTCTTCTTCCATAACTTCTTTGGTCTGCTCTTCGATCGCGAGGGATTCGCCTGGTACGGCGGGCTCCTCGCCGGCATCGCTGCTCTGCTGTGGCAGGGCCGCGTCTACAAAATCGGCGCGCTCCGCATGCTCGACCTCGCGGCTCCTTCGGCCGCCGTCGGCTACGGACTCGGCCGCCTCGGCTGCCTCATCTCCGGCGACGGCGACTACGGCAAGCCCACCCATCTGCCGTGGGGCATCGCCTTCCCCCACGGACTGGTGCCCACCACCGGCCCCTTCGGCACCTGCGCGGCCTATGGCTGGCCCTCCAGCTGCCGCGTGCAGCCGACGCCCATTTATGAGCTGATCGTTGCTCTCTTCATTGCCTGGGTTTTGTGGCGACGCAGCGCGCCCGACACCCGCCGCCCGCTCGGCCAGATCACCGGCGAGTACCTCATCCTCTCCGGCATCGCGCGATTTCTGGTGGAGATCATTCGCATCAATCCCCACGTCCTGTGGGGGATGAGCAATGCTCAGGTGGCGAGCCTCGGCTCCATCGTCGCCGGCATTCTGTTCATCGTCTGGGCGCGCCATCGCGCCGCAGGAGTCGCGCTCTCCGAACCCGCGGCCTCGCACACGCAGACCCAGGCCACTTAGGGTTTCTAACCCCTAAACCGTAACCCGCATCCCCTATTTCGAAGCCTTCTTCGCGATCTGGTTCAGGGTCGTCCGGCTGAGCTCTTCGCGCATGGACTCTTCCGCCCGCGCACAGGCACGCTTCAGGGCTGCGCTCACCTTCGCCCGTCGCGATCCCGTCTGCGCGGTGTGGAACAGTTCTCCGCCATCGAGCGCGCGATAAATGTCGGCCAGCGTAATCTGCTTCGCGCTTCGCGCCAGCTTCGATCCGCCGTGCGGACCCTTCTGGCTCTTCAGAATTCCAGCCCGCCGCAGCAGCGAAAAGATCCGCCGCACCACCACCGGATTGATCGCCAGCCGGTCAGCGATCTCCTCCGATGTCTTCAGCCCATCCGGTTCGGCAGCGAGCAACACCAGCGCGTGAACGCCGGTGGCGAATCGGGTATTTGCGGCCATGCCCCACGCTACCACAGCTTTTCGCGCCGAAAGTTTGAAAATCTGTCACATCTCCCATTCCTTTTTCGCCCCATTTCAGAACACCAACCGAGCGTCCTCACCCGGCGTTTCCTAACCCGTAAACCGTATCCCGTAAAACCTCCCTGTACCCTGGTCCCTACCCCCTGTACCCTGTTTCCATGCACATTCTGTTTGTCGGCGACGTTTTCGGTCACGCGGGCCGCCGCATCGTTCGCGAGCATCTCGGCCATGTCGTCGCTTCTCACCAGGTTTCGCTCGTCATCGTCAATGCAGAAAATGCCGCCGGCGGATTCGGTCTCACGCCCGGCATCGCCGACGAGCTCTTCGACCTGGGCGCGCACGTGCTCACGACCGGCAATCACATCTGGGACAAGAAAGAGATCATCGACTACCTCAACTCCGCACGCGCCGATTCCCACGATCGTCCGCGCCGCGTCATTCGCCCCGCCAACTACGCGCCCCATAGCCCTGGCTACGGCGTGTACCAGGGTACGCTGCCGGACGGGACGGGCTACGCCGTCCTCAACCTCCAGGGCCGGGTTTTCATGGCCTCCAACGAGGATCCCTTCCGCCTCGCCGACGCTCTGCTCGCGCAGATCACCGCCAAAATCGTCATCGTCGACTTCCACGCCGAAGCCACCAGCGAAAAGTGCGCGATGGGCTGGTACCTCGACGGCCGCGTCACTGCCGTGATCGGCACGCACACGCACGTTCCCACCGCCGACAACCGCGTGCTCCCCGGCGGCACCGCGTATCAAACCGACGTCGGCATGTCCGGCCCCTACGATTCCATCATCGGCGTCGAAAAGCAGATGGTCCTCGACCGCTTCCTCACGGGCATGCCCGGCAAATTCGAGCCCGCCAAAGGCGATCCGCGCATGGCCGCGCTCCTCATCGACGCCGACCCCGCCACCGGCCGCGCCCGCTCGTGCGAGCGGCTTCTGCTCGGCGAGTAAGGGATGGCTCTCCCCGCGCCGTAGGCGCAACGCAGACTAGCCCAGCGCTTCAGCGCTGGGGAAACGCAAACAGAACGCGAGTCCCGGAGGGACGACGCTGAAGCCGCGCGGGTGCGGGCGTACATTTGAATCTATGGGCAGAATCGTCAGGAAGACCCTGAACGACTACAAACCGACTGCCGCTCAAATCAAACGACTGCAAGCTCTCGCCACTCGTCCCGACAGCGAAATCGACCTCTCCGATATCCCCGAGCTCGATGAAAAGTTCTGGCGCAACGCCGTCCCCAATCCCTTCTACCGCCCCATCAAAAAGCAGCTCACCGTCCGCCTCGACGCCGACGTTATCGCCTGGCTGCGCAGACAAGGCAAGGGCTATCAAACCAGAATGAACGCCCTGCTTCGTGACGCTATGCTGAAGGAAGCTGCGCCGAAACGCCGGCGCGCCAGCTAGCCATGTCCATCACCACGCCCGAAGAACTCGCCGCCCTCCGCGAATCCGGCCGCATCGTCCGCCTCATGCTGGAGGCCATGAAATCCGCGGCCCGCTCCGGCGTCACCACCCGCGATCTCGACGCCATCGGCGCCGACGTGATGCGCGCCCACGGAGCCGTCTCCGGCCCGGTCACCGTCTACCAGTTTCCCGGCGTCTCCTGCATCAGCGTCAACGACGAGGTCGTCCACGGCATCCCCTCGGGCCGCAAGCTTCGCAACGGCGATCTCCTCAAGCTCGACGTGACCATCGCGAAAGACGGTTTCATGGCCGACGCCGCGGAAACCCTCCTCGTCGGCGCCCAGCCTGACTCAGCTTCCACCGGTCTCGGCCCGCGCCTCGCCGACTGCGCCCGCCGCGCCTTCCACCTCGCCATGCAGGCCGCTCGCGCCGGCAATCGCGTCCGCGACATCGGCCGCGCCGTCGAGCAGGAAGTCACCGCCTCCGGCTTCCATGTGGTCCGCGATCTCTGCGGCCACGGCATCGGCCGCACCATCCACGAAAAGCCCTCGGTCCCCAACTGGCCCGATCCCTCCGCTTCCGACATCCTCACGGAAGGCCTGGTGATCACCGTTGAGCCCATCATCGCCAGCAAATCCGGCCGCACCGTCCTCGCCCGCGACGGCTGGACCGTCCGCACCGCCGACCATGGTCTCGCCGCCCATCACGAGCACACGATTGTGATCACGAAGGACGAGCCGATGCTCCTCACCGCCGCGTAGCGCAGACCCCGATCTCTGACCACTGACGGCTCAGTCGGTGGTGCGTCCTCCGTCCACTGGCAATGTTTTGAAAGGGCACGACTTCAGCCGTGCCCTTTCTCCATTAGCGGTTGTAGTGGTTTCGCCGAGAGCCGTCGAAGCGGCCGCCGCGCATGCAGCATTTCTTGAAACCTGCGTCCCGAGCCACAGGGGCACAGATCGTTGCGGCCCAGCTTCTCCAGGAGTTCCTTATCGCCGTGGACAACGCGGAAAGCCGCGCTTCACGTTCATTTCAGATGGGAAGCCCTTGCGGCGCTTGCTGGTCGTTTCGTAGAGGAATTCGTCTTTCACGGCCATTCTCCTTCCAGATGGATTTGCCCGTCACATCACGGAAGACAAAGACCAACGTAATTGTAGACCGGATCCGAAACTTCCGGCTTGCCGGTATTACGGCAGGATCGATTACACTCTCGCCCATGAGCCAAGCGGAGCAGTGGCCAGCGCTGTTAAAGGACGATGACGGCATGTTGGAGGAGATTTTCGCCACCTTGACGAGCCGGGTTCAAGGCGACCCATACAGTAGCGACGGGAATTATGCCAGGAATCTCTCGTCGCTTCCACGAGGGCTTCGGGCGATGGCAGCCACACACTGGCTTGATGTCAGCCTGACACTCGACAGCCTCACTTGGCACTTTGGGAATTTCGGTGAGCCCGCCCTGGCGGCTCAGACCGAGGAGGGGTTACGCGATCTGGGCTTGGTGGAACTCGCGAGCGTGTTCCGCGAGGCCACGGCCCTGATGACGCCCTTCGTCGATCAGATGAGTCCGGAACATCCTCCGGACGAACTCCTTCAGAAGGCCGGCTTGGCCGAGCGTGGCCGCGAAATAGATTAAGAAGGCGTGGGAGTTGCAGGAAGCCAGCCCTGACAAATCGGCGATCTACGCTGCATGGGTCCGATATGCTCGCGAACATCCAGAACAGGTTTTCGGCTCCCGATGACCTTCGAACGCACTTGCCAGATCGTCGGCCATCCGGAAGTTTCACGCACCTCCGTGCTCTCTGTGTCCTCCGTGGTAAACCCGAAAAACTGTCAAGCCCCCACTGTCCGCACGAAGGTAACCCCTGCTGATTCCGCACAACTTCCCCGCCAAAACCAGCGAAGATATTTGGCGGGCTAATTCTTGCAACCTGCTATTCTGAACTTAGAGTGGAAAAAGAAAAGAAGCCCGCCGCGCGCGGGCTTTTTCCTTTTTCCCCTGGAGGCTGCCGTGATCTCCCGAATCCGATTCCTCGAACCCAACCAGCTCCGGGTTGCTGTTCGCTGGCGCTGGCGGCTGTTGACCAGTCTTTCAACCTGTTGTCGAAGCTGTCAACATCGCTAAACTCAATGCCATCAACACAAAAAGTTGTCTCGCCGTCATGGGGGGCACCCCCCTGCGACCCGGCAGCGTAACGTTACCGGCTTCTGGCTACTGGCTTCTGTCTACTGGCTACTGGCTACTGGCTCCTGGCTACTGACTACCGTCTCCCGGCTTTTCCGGCCTCAGCAGCGGGAACAGGATCACGTCCCGAATCGACCGCGCGCCGGTCAGGATCATCGTCAGCCGATCGATGCCGATGCCCTCGCCGCCCGTGGGAGGCAGACCGTACCCCAGCGCCCGCACGTAGTCGGCGTCCATCTGGTGCGCTTCCTCGTCGCCGCGCTCGCGCTCCGCGAGTTGCGCCTCGAAGCGCCGCCGCTGCTCCTCCGGATCGTTCAGCTCGGAGAACGCGTTCCCCAGCTCGAACCCTCCGATGTAGAACTCGAACCGCTCCACCCACTCCGGCTCGTCCGGCTTCTGCTTGGAAAGAGGTGAAACCGCCAGCGGAAACTCATAAATGATCGTGGGCTGAATCAGGTGCGGCTCCGCCACGGCTTCAAAGATGTTCGCGATGATCTTGCCGAGCGGCGCCCCGGATGCGAGCTCGCTCCGTGCGATATGCAACCCGGTCGTGATCCGGTCGATGGAACTCAATGGCTCTGCCGCGCTCGACCGGTAACCCTCGTCGGTCGCCACGCTGATGGCTCCGTCCAGCAACAGAGAAAGAGAAGCCTGTCCTGCCAGACTTGCCATCGTTGGCTTTACGCCGAGTTCACCTGGCCAGAATGCAATGATCGCTTCCCGCATCGTGAAGCGCCGCCACTTGCCCAGGTCGATTTCCACCCCGTTGAAGTGCGTAATCGTCGTCCCGTTCACTTCCATCGCGACGAACTTGACCAGCTCTTCGGTCAGGTTCATCAGGTCGTGGTAATTCGCGTACGCCTGGTAGAACTCCAGCATGGTGAACTCGGGATTGTGCTGCGTCGAGATGCCTTCGTTGCGGAAGTTTCGATTGATCTCGTACACGCGGTCGAAGCCGCCCACCACCAGCCGCTTCAGATACAGCTCCGGCGCGATGCGCAGGAACAAATCGATATCGAGCGCGTTGTGATGCGTCGTGAACGGCCGCGCCATCGCCCCACCGGCAATCGGCTGCATCATCGGCGTCTCCACCTCGATGTACCCGCGCTCGTCGAAGAACCGGCGCATCGCCCGCAGTACGGCCGCGCGCTTCACGAAGACGTCGCGCACGTGAATCTCTTCGGCCTTCTGCGCCTCACTGGCGCCCTCCGCCGGAGCCTCGTTCAGCACCCCGTTCATGAACAGGTCGACGTAGCGCTGGCGGTAGCGCAGCTCCACATCTGCGAGCCCGTGATACTTCTCCGGCAGCGCCAGCAGCGCCTTGGCCAGAAAGGTGATCGTCTCCACGTGGATCGTCAGCTCGTTCGTCCGCGTGCGGAACAGGTAGCCGGTCACGCCGATGTGGTCGCCCAGGTCGAGCAGCTTGTAGAGCTCGAAGGCCGCGTCCCCCACCGCATCCTTACGGACGTAGATTTGCAGGCGCTTGCCGTCCTGCTGCAGCGTGGCAAATCCGGCTTTGCCCTGCTGCCGAATCGCCATGATGCGCCCGGCGACCGCCACCGGCAGGCGCGCGGCTTCCAGTTCTTCGCAGGTCTTCGCGTCGTAGCCGGCGCGAATCTCCGGAATAGTGCGCAGCGGATGGTCCGCGGGCGGCGCAAACGTATTCGGATACACGCTCTGGCCCAGCGCTTCGATCTGTTTCAGCTTTTCCTGCCGCAGCGCATACAGATTGCGCTCAAATTCGCTCTCGAACACGCGGTTTTCCCTCGCAATCGCTCTCGTTCGAGTATAACGACGTGTGCTCCGCGCTCAGGCAGCCTTCCGGAAAGGCTGAATCCGCGGGCGCCGCCGACGACTGGCCTGCCACAGGTCGTAGTCCATCTGCAGCCCGGACCAGAACGCCGGATGGGTACCCAGCGCGTCGGACAGACGCAGCGACATGTCCGCGGAAATGCCCGCCCTGCCGTTGAGCACCCGGGAAAGCGTCGTGCGCGAGACGTTCAGCCGCGCCGCCGCCTCCGAAACCTCGATGCTCGCCAGATATTCCCGCAGCACGCGTCCGGGGTGTGGCGGATTGTGCATGAGGCTCATCATGTCCTTTCCTTCGAGGGTAATACTGATAATCAACCAGCAACCAATGTATAACCGAAACGGGACCAATATGCCGGACGAACCCAACAACCAGCCGCCCAAACGCAACCCGCTCGTCGACGGGATCGTCCGCGCCGAGCGGCTGCTCCAGATCGCGATCATCCTGCCGCTCTCCGTCGTGGTGGGCTGGGCCATCGGCGTAGGGCTGGACAAATGGCTGCACCAGCACTGGATCTACCTCGCCGGCATCATCTTCGGTGCGGTTGCCGGCTTCTACGAGGTCTTCCGCGTAGTGCAGAATAGTGAAAAGCAGGACTCCTGAATTGCCACCGCCCTCCGGCTCTCAGCCGATTCCCACCGACCAGACCCCGATCAGCGACGACGATCTGCGCCGCATGATGCGCCGCGCGCTGCGCCATGTCGCGATTCTGTCAGCCGTCCTGGCCGCCGTGCTCACCTTCGCGATGGGCTGGCGCTCCGGCCTGATGTTCCTGGCCGGCGCGGCGATCTCGTTCACCGGCATCTGGGAGTGGCGCAGCCTCGCGCTGTCAATCTTTGCGCGTCTGGATAACCAGCAGCACGTCCGGCCCATGGGCCGGACCCTGGTCATGTTTTTCCTGCGGCTGGGGGTGGCAGTCGTGATTCTTTATGTTAGCCTTAAGTGTTTACACGGTTCGGTTTACGCGCTGCTGGCGGGACTGGGACTGGCGATTCTTGCCCTTTCCCTGGAAGCGCTTCGCCTGCTGCGCGGCTAAACCCGATCCCATCCCTCAGCGGTTGCAACCCACGAAACGATGCTGGCCTGGATTGAATTTCTCACTCGTCTGCTGAACCACTGGTTTGCCGCGCCGGTCGATGCGCTGCTGGCCGCGCTGCACATTCACATTCTGCATACTGCCGCGCCCATCGAGAACACGCTCACGGAAGAGCTGCTCGTCTTTGGCGTCCTGATTCTGTTTTTCATCATCGTGCGGCTTTCGCTCAGCGTGGAAAAGCCGAACAGCGCGCAGCATCTGGCGGAATACGTCCACGAATTCGTGGAGGGCCAGGCCAGCGCGGTGATGGGCCACGGATACGATCCGCACCTGCCCATCCTCACCTGCCTGCTGGTCTTCATCCTGCTCTGCAACTGCTTCGGCCTGTTGCTGCCCATTGAGACGCCGACCTCGAATCCGGTGGTGCCGCTGGGTCTCGCGCTTGTCGCGTTCGTCTATTTCAACTGGAAGGGCGTTCGCGCGCAGGGGCCGGGGCGCTATCTGAAGCACTTCATGGGCCCGGTGTGGTGGATGGCCTGGATGATGTTCCCCATCGAGATCTTTTCCGTCTTCATCCGCATTCTTTCGCTCACCGTTCGTCTTTTTGCCAACATGCTGGCCAGCGATCTGATCACGCTCATCTTTTTCTCGATGATTCCGTTTGCTCTGCCGATCGCCGGACTGGGGCTGCACCTCTTCGTCGCGTGCATTCAGGCCTACATCTTCATGCTGCTCACGGCCATTTACCTGGCCGAGGCGACCGCGCACGAAGAGCACTGAGTTTTCCAATTCCCGCCGGAGCACCGCTTCCACTCCGGCCCGGAACCGCCGTTCAGCGTGAGGGGGCCAGCACGGTGAGCCTCAACCACCCACTGGCGGCATATCTTACGGAAGCAGGAGAGAACGATGCGTAAGCTACAGTACTTCTTCATGACGCTGTCGGCGCTGTTTCTGGCGTCCCCAGCGTTCGCGCAATCCACCGGCGGCGGCAGCGCCGCAGCCAGCCTGGTGCCCATCGGCGCCGGCATCGGCATGGGCATTGCTTCCGGCCTGTGCGGCATCGGCCAGGGCCGCGCCGCCGGCTCGGCTACCGAGGCCATCGCCCGCAATCCCGGAGCCCGCGCCGGCATCATGACGATGCTGATGCTCGGCCTGGCTTTTATGGAGTCCCTCGCGCTGTTCACCTTCGTCATCATCATCATGAAGGTGAAGTAGTTCCCTCCGTTCAGGAAAAACGCCCTGTCGGCGATCCCGGCAGGGCGATTTCGTTTGCCTGGCGGGACTTACATCTGCAGCGAACGCAGATAGCTCGTCAGATTCGCGATCCTCTGCTGCTCCGTCATCTGGCCTGTGCTGCTGCCCTGGCTGAGCGACCGCAGCGCCGGACCCCATACCGGCATGTTTTTCGACCCGTGCGCCGGAGTTTCCACGCCGAACTTCAGCACCGCGTAGATGTGAGCGTCAGGGAACTTGCCGCCGTTGTTCCGGGTCAGCATGGTCAGATCCGTGGGCTGTTGCTTCAGCGCGACCGCGACCGGACCGGCGCCCTTGCCGTCCAATCCGTGGCAGCTCGCACAGTAAGCGTTGTACATTTGCTTCCCGGAGGCGGGCGAGGTCGGGGTGATCGGCACTTCCTTCACCTGAGTTGTCGTTTGGGCTATCCCGAAGGCGGCGGCAGCCAGCAGCCCCGCCACGAATGCAACATGGATTCGATTCGGCATAAACCCTCCTTTCCAGATCTGAATGGTCATCCCGCGCCGCTACGACTGTCTGTGATGGCAGGTACAGGGGGGCTGCCTTTGGTAATGGGGTCGCCACGCGGCAGGGGGAACGCAACACTCACCACAGAGGACGCAGAGGTCACAAAGAAAGCAACTTCGATTCTCTGTGGACTCTGTGGTCTCTGCGGTGATAGGGCTCGTAGCTGGTAGCTGGCCGCCTTCCAGCTGAACGGCTTTAGCTAGGTGATGTCATCCGTGTCGAAGGGCGCCTTCACCGGAACGCCGTGCACCTGGCTCACCAGGTCGCGGACCACGTCTTCCAGTTGCCGCTGGCTCTCCATCACCGCGCTCATTGTCTGCAGCTCGCCCGGTTCCTCGATGCGCTCCAGCAAGACGACCGCGTGCGCCTGGGCGACGTGATCCGCGTCCAGGCCTTCCGGCGTCTTGGCCTTGATGCCCACGTTGGCCGGGGCAATGTCCAGCAGTTCCGCCACGCGCTCGCGCATCTCGCCGGAGATCGGACCAATCCGCGGTGCGTTCAGCACCAGGGTGGTGTCCACGTTGACGATGCGGTAGCCGGCGTTCTGGATCTCCTCCATGGCCAGATTTAAAAAGATGGCCGAGTCAGCATCTTTCCAGCGCGGATCGCCGGGCGGAAAGAAACTGCCGATATCGCCCGCCGACACCGCGCCCAGCAGCGCGTCAGTAATGGCGTGCAGCAGCACATCGCCGTCCGAGTGGCCTGCCAGGCCCTCGGGGTGTTCAATCGTCATGCCGCCGATCTTCAGCGGCACGCCAGGCTTGAATGCGTGCGAGTCCCACCCGTAGCCGATGCGGATGTCCATGATGTGTCCGTGGGTTCCGTGTCTTTAACTTTCAGAGTAAATCAGCTTGCTGCGCCGGACCGATGTTTCAGGTAGAACTCGGCCAATTCCAGGTCGCCGGGCTGCGTGATCTTCAGATTCGCGGCCGATCCCGGAACAACGAACACCTGCGTGCCGGCGCGCTCGACCACGCTGGCCTCGTCGGTGCCCACAAAGCCGTCGGACTCGGCCTCAGCAAACGCCTTGCGCAGCAGGCCGCAGCGGAACCCCTGCGGCGTCTGCGCCTGGACGATGTACTCTCGCGGGATGGTCGCCGTCACAATCGCGCCGTCCGCGGTCCGCTCCACCTGCTTGATGGTGTCCATTGCCGGCAGTCCGACAATCGCGGCGCTGTGCTTCTCCACGGCTTCGATGGTTCGCCGAATCACCGCTGGCTCAATGAGCGGACGCACCGCATCGTGCACCAGCACGATGTCGTCGTCGTCGCACTCGAGCGACCGCAGCGCATGCCACACGCTCTCCTGGCGCGTATCGCCACCCTCGACCACGCGCACCTGCTTCGCAAAGCCGTGCTCTTTCACCTGCGCGCTCAGCCGCTCCATTTCCGTGGCGCGTACGGCAACGACGATGGAGGACACTTCCGGCACGGCCGCAAAGGCGCGCAGCGTGTGGATGAGAATCGGTACGCCGGCCAGTTCGAGGAATTGTTTGGGCGCCGTCTGCGTTGCGTGTCCGGGCGCCATCCGCGTGCCCAGCCCCGCGGCCGGCAAGATCACGAATACCCGCATAGAAAAAGGAGTATATCGGAAATGCAGGTACCAGGGATTAGGGATTAGGGGTTAGGGCGTAAGGGTTAGGGTGAAGGTACCCGGATTTATGGTTTACCGTTACCGTTGAGAACGCGCATTGAAGGTTTGTCTGTCTGGAGGAACGATGCGGAATTTTGTCGCGAAAATGCTTCTGCCCGCCGTCCTGGCCATCGCCGCCGTTACCGCTTCCGCCTGGGCGGCGCGGCAGGACATGAGCGTGATGGCGCAGACGCCGCCCATGGGCTGGAACAGCTGGGACTCCTGGAACATCGGGATCAACGAAGCGCAGTTCCGCGACACCGTCACCTGGTTCCACAACCACCTGCAGCCGTACGGCTGGCAATACGTCGTCATCGACGAAGGCTGGTTCGCGCAGCGTCCGGAGAATGCCGCTGGCCACCAGGACTACGCGATGGGCGAGAACGGCCGCTACTGGCCCGCCGTGGATCGATTCCCTTCCGCCGCCGGCGGCAAAGGGTTCGCGCCGCTCGCCGGATGGGTTCATTTCCTCGGCCTCCGCTTCGGCATCCACATCGTCCGCGGCATTCCCCGCGAGGCGGTTGAGAAAAACCTGCCCATCGCGCACTCGCATTTTCATGCGGCCGACGCGGCCGACACCACCGATACCTGCGCGTGGAATTCCGACACGTATGGCGTCCGCAACAACAAGGCCGGCCAGGCCTGGTACGATTCGCTCTTCCGCCAGTACGCCAGCTGGGGCGTCGATCTCGTCAAGGTCGACTGCATCTCCAGTCCATGGCACGGCGACGAGATCGCCATGATCCATCGCGCGATCCAGCACAGCGGCCGGCCCATGCTGCTCAGCCTGTCGCCTGGCCCCACGCCCCTGGCCGATGCGTCCGCCGCCGCCGCGAACGCCGAGATGTGGCGCATCTCCGACGACATGTGGGATCTGTGGTCGAAACCCGCCAGCGCGCCGCAGTTCCCACAGGCGCTCAGGAATCAGTTCGCGCTTCTGGCAGCGTGGAATCCCTGGGCGGCAGCGGGCCACTGGCCCGACGCGGACATGCTTCCCTTCGGCTATCTCGGCCCGCATCCGGGCTGGGGCGAGCCGCGCCAGAGCCGCCTGACGCACGATGAAGTTCGCACTATGATGACGCTCTGGTCGATTGCCCATTCGCCGCTCTTTATCGGAACGAATCTGCTCAGGATGGATGCCTTCACCGAGAACACGCTGACGAACCCCGAGGTCATCTCGGTCGATCAGTTCGCGCAGAACAGCCATCCGGTTGTGCAAACCGCCGATACTGTCGTCTGGATGGCCGAAGCGCCGGAGCACGCGGGCGACTACATCGCGCTTTTCAATCTGAGCGATAAGCCGCAGACGGTCACAGCCACCTGGCAGCAGCTCGGCATCGTGTATGGCAAGTGCCCGGTGCGCGATCTGTGGGAGCGGAAGGAAATCGGCTACAACACTGAGGTGAGCGCGACGCTGGCGCCGCACGCCTCGGCGCTGTACCTGGCGCAGCACCCGTAAGGCTCTCTTCACCACAGAGGTCACAGAGAACACCGAGGTGCCGACTTGTTTTTCTCCGTGTGCTCTGTGCTCTCTGTGGTTGAGCTTTACGCTGCCGCCCGGCGAAACCAGCGCACGCTCCAGGATTTTTCCGCGGAATGGAACAGGTACACGCCGAGAATCACAATCAGCGGCTCCAGCGGATGGCGGAAGCGCGCCTCCACGATGACGAAGTAATAGGGCAAAGGAACCGACAGGAAGGCCCACCCCATCAGCGCCGCGCCAGGGATGCGTCGCCGCAGCGCCAAGAGCAGGCCGAGAACGCCAATCACGCTCGTGATCTGGAAATTCAGACTCCGGACGTATTCAGTCCACCACTGGCCTCCCTGAGAGGAGTGCGGCACGTCAGCCCAGAAGTAGTAGAAGCGCAATAGGGTCATTCCGGAGAAGGTCGCCGGTGAATCCAAAATCTCTCTTTTTGCCAACTGGCTGCGCGACTGGACGTACGCGATTTCGCCCAGGCTATCGTAGAGCCGCTTTTGATCGGCCGTTGCCGTTGGCGCGCCGATCAACATCCCGTGTAGATTGGGCTCGTTTCCCATCCAGAGTTCAGCGCCGAAATTCGATCGCATCGGAATGAACCTGTGAAATACCAGCGCATTCCGTATGGTCCACGGAGCTATACATCCCAGGCAGATCGCGGATGCGAGGACAACACGCGGTAGCTGCCTGCGCCAGTCCCGGTTGCGCACAAGGATCCAGATGCCGCAGAACGGCAGAACAATCGAGATTGACGCGCTGCTGAGTGTTGCCAGACCCCACAGCAATCCGAAAAGCGCCCAGCGTCTCGTGTTTGCCGCCCTGGGTGCCTCAGCGGGATCGCCGCCGATATTCCCCATCCGAAGCGCCAGCAGGAAAATCCACTGGAAAAGAAACGCCGTGAGTGTCATCTCCCACACCCACTTCACGGCATACTGCATCGCCGCCGGATAAAGCGTCCAGATCCATGCCGACCACCAGGCCACCCGACGATTCAAGCAGCGGATTGCGATCGCCCAGGTCGTCCAAGCCATCAGCGCGTTCAGCACACAGTTGAAGGCCAGGATCATCCATGCGGAGAGTGCCGTATAGACACCAAAGAGCCTAAAGACCCCCGCAAGAATCAGCGGATAGAGCGGGGTGACCCAGGCCGTCGGCCCGGTCGAATGGAGGAAGGGGCTGGAATAGCCATGTCCCGCCGCCAGAGAGCGAGCGACACGCCCCATTTCCCATCCAAACTTGAAGTGATCGTCGACCGGCGAGAAGCGGTAATAGTGAGGGATCGTCATCGCCGCCAGGCGAACGGCCAGCGCCACCCAGAAGATCACCCAGGGAAAGCTGGCTCTTTCTGTTGCCGAAGACCCTCGTTCCGCTCTGGCTTCAATGGTAGTGTTCATGAAATCCACTTCAGTAAGCGAATGATGCCCATTTCGGCCGGGCGCGAATGGGCCGACACGTCGCGGCGCGCGGAAATCTCTTCGCGCCGTTCCGCGTAATAGGCGTAGGCCTCGGCCAGCATGTCGGCATTCGTGAGAGTCGGCTGCCAGCCCAGCCGCTTCTTGATCCGCGTCGTGTCGAAGATAAAGTCCTCGGCGATCATGCGGTAGTGATACGGACCCAAAACGGAAAGCCGCAGCAGATGAGCCAGGCGCATGGCCGCCAGCGTAGGCCCTTTGGGCAACGAGCGAATACGCGAACGGCTGCCCGCTCTGTGAATCACCGCCTCATAGACCTCGCGTAAAGACTGCACATGGTCGGAACCGATGTGAAATATATCTGAACCTGAGGATCGCGCGGCGGCGATGCACGCCCGTACGAGATCGGCGGCGTAGATGAACTGATAGCGGTTGGAGCCGTCTCCGACGACCCAAACGGTGCGGCCCTCCTGGATGAACTCGAAGAGGATCGCGAGCAGTCCCAGGCGCCCACCGCCAATGACAGTCGGGCAACGGATGATCACCACATCCAGGTCACCGCGAAACTCCGCCAAAGCATGCTCCGCAGCCAGCTTCGAGCGCCCGTAGGTCTCAACCGGCGCGGGTGGTTCATTCTCGGCCACTGGGTGACCTGGGTTACTGCCCCACAGGCAGTTTGACGATGTGAAGATCAGCTTCTTTACGCCGTGATCCCGGCAGGCCCGCGCCACATTGCGCGTGCCGTCCACATTCGATGTCCACAAATCGTCTTCTTTGATCTTGCCGTGCGCCAGCATGGCCGCGCAGTGGAACACCGCGGTGAACTTGCGCTGGGCAAACAGAGAGTCAAGAAGGCGGGGGTCACGGATGTCTCCGCGCACGCTCGTCAGGGAAGGGTGCGCGTCCAGATCCGGCACCACGTCGATATTGGTTACCGAGTAGCCCTGTTCGAGGAGTGCGCGCTTGAGGATTCCGCCGAAAAACCCGGAACCGCCGGTGACCAAAACGTCATGCATACCAGAAAGGAAAGCTCCTGGGGCGCCGCGACCGGGCAGCGCCAGGCAGTTGAATCACTGCATTGGGCATTACCAAAATTATAACCGGCGGCGACTGGGCGGCTGGAATCCTGCGGCTCGGGGTCATAGCTGCCTCGTCTCCTGGCTGCTCTCTTCCAGCTCAAGTTGCATCAGCGCTTCCGGCGTGAGTGCCCCCGCCCGCCGCAGCCGGGGGAAGAATCCAGCCCACAATCCTGTAATCACAATCGATCCAATCCCGCCGATCACGACCGCGCGCACCGCGCCCCACCACTGCGCCGTGAGCCCGCTCTCGAACTCGCCCAGCTCATTGGACGTGACGACGAAGAGCGAGTTCACCGCGCTCACGCGTCCGCGCATTTCGGGCGGGGTCGCCAGTTGCAGCATCGACGCCCGAATCACCACACTCACCATATCCGACGCGCCGACCACGTACAGCGCCGCGAGAGACAGCGCAAGGTTCGTCGATTCGCCAAACAGCACCGTCGCCGCGCCGAAGATCGCCACGCACACCAGCATCTTGATGCCCGCACTCTGCCGAATAGGACGCCACATCATCCAGGCTGAGACCGTGAGCGCGCCCAGCGCCGGGGCCGCGCGCAGCATGCCCAGCCCGCGCGGCCCGGCGTGCAGAATGTCCTGGGCGAAAATCGGCATCAGCGCCACCGCTCCGCCCAGCAGCACCGCAAACAAATCCAGCGAGATGGACCCGAGCAGCACCTGCTTCCTGGCGACGTAGCGGATGCCGGCGAGGATGACGTCCTTCGAGAAGGCCCGATGCTCCATCCTTCCCGGCCGCACGCTGAGAGAGATCATGAGCGCGAGAAACCAAAGGATGGAGCAGAAGGTGAACGCATACGCCACGGTCGCCCCATGCCATCGCCCATGCAATGGCAGCGTGTAAAGGATGCCGCCCAGGGCCGGGCCGACGATGTTCGCGATCTGGAAGATCGCCGATCCCCACGTGACCGCATTCACAAAGTGCGTCTGTGGAACCAGGTGCGGCACCAGCGCCGAGCTGGCCGGACCGCTGAAGGCGCGTCCCGTGCCAACGGCGAAGAGCACCGTGAAAATCGGCCAGACTTCGTGGATTCCCATCCACGCAAAGCGGAAAAGCAGCAGGGAGCAGAGAGCCTGCACGGTGTAGCAGACCAGGATCACCTGCCGCCGGTCAAAGCGGTCCGCCGCGTGCCCAGCCGGCAGCAGAAACAGCAGCCCGGGGAAGAACAACATCAGCCCGGTGTAGCCAAGATCGATCGCGCGATGGGTGATCGCATACACCTGCCATGCCACGGCAAGCGCCTGCGCCTCCGCGCCGATGATGACGACGACGCGCGCAAGCTGATAGCGGCGAAAATCGCTGGAGAGAAATGCGGCGGCCGGCTGGGGCATCCCTTTCCAAAGTTATACCGGAAGCGCGGCTCATCGATGGATCGTATTGGATCGCCGTGATATAACGATTTCAGCCGTATTATTCCATTCTTTATTCGGGAGCCTCGTGAAATCCACCCTGCTGGTTGTGTGCCTGCTGGCCACTTTGCGGCTCTCTGCCTCTGCGCAGGATTCCCTCCTCGCCCGCTGGCAGACGCAGGCCACGAACACGCAAAATGCACAGCCGCACTGGATCACTCCGCTGGTGACCGTCACCCCGCGCCTCGAACAGGAACTGCGCGCCGACTTCGTCCGGCAGATCGCGCCCGGGCTCACCGACACCTGGGAGTACGACAACGGGAAAGGGCTGGAACTGATCCCGGCGAGGCGTGTTGAGCTGCTCTTCAACCTGCCGCCGTATATCGAACACAACACGGCGGGAACACGGGATGGGTGGGGCGACGTTTCGTTTCTATCGAAATATCGCTTCTTTTCGCGCAACGAGCAGCACGGCAACGCGATTCTGACCGGGTTTCTGGGCGGCAGCATTCCCACCGGCACCTACAAAAACGGCAGCGTGAACGCGACGGTGAGCCCTTCGCTGGCGGCTGGCAAAGGCCTTGGCCGCTTCGACGTGCAATCCACGCTGGGCGCGCAGATTCCGGTGGCCAGCGGCGAGAAGTACGGCCGGCCGATCGCGTGGAACGCGGCCATGCAATATAAGATCGGCGGCGCGCATCCGGCCACGCCGTCGTTTTGGCCGGAGCTGGAGCTCAACTCCACGTATTTTGTCGGCGGACCGAACGATGGCCGGGTGCAGACTTTTGCAACTCCCGGAGCGATTGCCCGGTTCCCTCTTCACCGCCGTCTGGGGGTGGTGATCGGCGCGGGCATGCAGATCGCCACATCGCGCTACCATGCCTACAATCACGCGCTGATCTTCACGGTGAGGCTGCCGTTCTGAAGTCTTACTCTCGGACCACTGCCTTCACCAGGTTGCGCGGCGCATCCACATTCACCCCGCGCTGCACGGCCACAAAGTAAGCCAGCAGCTGCAGCGGAACCACCTCCAGCATTGGCAGCAGGAACTCGTCGACCGGCGGCACCGCGACGGACCACCGGCTCAGTTGCGCGACATCGTTGTCGCCTTCCACATGGATGGCCACCATCTCCGCGCCCTGCTCGTGCATGTCGCGCATCAGCTGAAGGGTGCGCTCATACCGTAACGTCGAGTCGGGATCGTTGCGGTCGCGCGTGGCCAGCACCACCAGCGGCGCCCGCGGGCTCACCAGCGCGTTCGGCCCATGCTTCAGCTCGCCCACCGGCAAACCCTCGGCCTGCACGTACGCGGACTCCTTCAGCTTCAGTGCGCCTTCGCGAGCAATCGAGTAATGAATCGCCCGTCCCAGGTAGAGGAACGTCTGCGCGCGCCGCAGGCCGTCGGCCATGGCGGCCACATCGCCCTCCCACCGCTCCAGATTCTCTTCCAGCAGCCGCGGCAGCCGCTCCATCTGCTCGCAGTGCGCGCTCACGGCGTGCGCCGTCATGCGTCCGCCCAGCCGCGCCAGATACAGCGCCAGCACGTAGAGCACGCTGAGCTGCGTCGTAAAACTCTTCGTGGCCGGAATCGCAGTTTCTTTCCCCGCCAGCGTGGGCAGCGAAGCATCGGCTTCGCGCGCCATGGTCGACTCCGCATTGTTGGTGATGGCCACCGTCGCCAACCCGCGCGCCTTCGCCTCGCGCAGCGCCGCCAGCGTATCCGCTGTCTCGCCCGATTGCGAGATCGTCAGGACGCCCGGATCGTGCAGCGTGTGCGTCGAGCGGTACATGTATTCGCTCGAGTACTCCACGTCGACGGCCAGCCCGGCGTAATCCTCCAGCATGATCTCGCCCGCCAGGCCCGCGTGGCGGCTCGATCCGCTGGCCGCGATCACCACGCGCTGCCGCCCGCGCAGCGCCTCGGCCACTGCCGCAAACGCCTCGGCATTCAACACGCCCTTTGGCGCGTAGCGCTCCATCGTGCGGGCCAGCGCTTCGGGCTGCTCGTAAATCTCCCGCAACATGGCGTGAGCAAAGGTTCTGGTGGATGGCATAGACACTTTGATGGTAGCGGAAGCAAGTGTCAGCAGCCAGGAGAACCTATAGCACTCCGCAGGCAGCGATCACGCCTTCAGGGAGGTTTCTGGCAGCTGGACGCTGACGGTTTGCGCTACGCTTTGCGCCAGCGCAGCACCGGCTTGCGTGCCGCTGTTGTCTCGTCAAGGCGCGAGACGCGCGTGGAGTGCGGGGCATCGAGCACGACCTGCGGATTCTCCTCGACCTCGCGCGCGATCTGCCGCATCGCGTCCACAAAGAGATCTAGTTCCTCGCGAGATTCGCTTTCGGTCGGCTCGATCATCAGCGCGCCCGGCACGATCAGCGGGAAGGACACGGTGTAGGGATGGAAACCGTAATCGATCAGGCGCTTGGCGATGTCGCCGGTTTTCACGCCGTTCTTCGTCTGGCGCTTATCGCTGAAGACCACCTCGTGCATCGAGGGCGTCGTGTACGGCAGCTCGTACACGTCTTCGAGCTTCGAGCGAACGTAATTCGCATTGAGCACGGCATCTTCGGTGGTCTGCCGCAGCCCGTCGGGCCCGTTGGCGAGGATGTAGGCAAGCGCCCGCACGAACATCCCGAAGTTCCCGTAGAACGCTCGCACGCGCCCCACGCTTTGCGGACGGTCGTAATTCAGCCGCAGGTGCCCATCGCTGCCCCGTTCCACCACCGGCGCCGGCAGGAACGGCTCCAGAATCTTTTTGCAGGCCACCGGACCCGATCCCGGCCCGCCGCCACCGTGCGGGGTCGAGAACGTTTTGTGCAGGTTCAGGTGCATCACGTCCACGCCGAAATCGCCGGGCCGCGTCTTGCCGCAGAGCGCGTTCATGTTGGCGCCGTCCATATAGAGCAACGCGCCCTTCGCGTGCAGAATGTCGGCAATGCGGTGAATCTCGTTTTCGAAGACGCCGATGGTCGAGGGATTCGTGAGCATCAGCGCGGCCGTGTCTTCGGTGACCGCCTTCGAGAGCGCCTCCACGTCGATGCCGCCCTGCGGATTCGACTTGAAGTTCACCACGTCGTAGCCGCAAATCGCCGCGGTGGCCGGATTCGTGCCGTGCGCCGAGTCGGGAATGATCACCGTTTTGCGCGCGTTGCCCTTTGCCTGGTGATACGCGCGCGCCAGCAGGATTCCGGTGAACTCGCCGTGCGCGCCCGCCGCCGGCTGCAGCGTGATCGCCTCCATGCCGGTGATCTCCAGCAGGCACTCCTGCAGCAGCCGCATGATCTCCAGCGAGCCCTGCGCCAGCGCCTCCGGCTGGTACGGATGCGCCTCGGCAATCCCCTCGAGGCGCGATACGAATTCGTTCACCCGCGGGTTGTACTTCATCGTGCAGCTGCCCAGCGGATACATGCCCAGATCGATGGCGTAATTCCAGGTGGACAGGCGCGTGAAATGCCGGATGATCTCGATCTCGCTCAGTTCGGGCAACTCCGCATTGAGCGAACGGCAGGAAGCGCCGAGCAGCGCGGACGGATCCACCTCCGGCACATCCAGCGGCGCGAGGCGATACGCCTTCTTCCCGGGCGACGACTTCTCGAAGCTCAGGCCCTCGTTTTGCGTCTGGTGCGCGGTGACCTTCTTCGGAGTTCCGACGAATTCCTGTGCCATGGCTATCGCACCCCCGCCGCCGTCGCCGCATTCGCCAGTACCGACGCTGCCCGGTCGATCTGTTTCCGCGTTGTCAGCTCAGTCGCGCACCACAGCGTCGCGTTGCCCAACTCGGGATACCACCGCTTGAGCGGCACACCGCCCAGAATCTTCTCGTCCAGCAGCCGCGCCTGCAGCGACTCGGGCGTCTCGTCTGTCTGCAGCACAAACTCGTTGAATCGCGGAGCCTCGCCGAACAGCAGCTTGCCCTGCGCGCCCAGCGCCGCGCTGCTGAGAGTCCGGGCCGCGTAATCTGCCTTCGCCAGGTTCTGCAGAGCGAGCTCCTTGATCCCCTCTTTGCCGTACACCGTCATAAACACGGTTGCCATCAGCGCCACGAGCGCCTGATTGGTGCAGATGTTCGAGGTCGCTTTTTCGCGGCGGATGTGCTGCTCGCGCGTGGACAGGGTCAGGACAAAGCCGCGCCGTCCCTGCTTGTCCTTCGTCTCGCCGACCAGGCGGCCCGGCATCTGGCGCACGAACTTCTCTTTCGCCGCGATCACCCCGCAGAATGGCCCGCCGAAGCTGGGAGCAACGCCGTACGACTGCGCCTCCATGATGACGATGTCCGCTTCCACCGGCGGCCGCACGATGCCGAGCGAGATGGCCTCGGCAATCGCCACCACCAGCAGAGCTCCCTTTTTGTGCGCGATTTCCGCAATCGCCGGAATGTCCTCAATCGCGCCAAAGAAATTCGGCGACTGCACCAGCACGCACGCCGTCTCCTCGGTCACCATCGCGTCGAGCGCAGCCAGATCCACGCGCCCGTCCGCGGCGTAGCCGATTTCGCGCGTTTTGTGCCCGCTTGCCGCCTCGCGATGCTGTGCGTAGGTGTGCATCACCTCGCGATACTCCGGATGCACCGTTCGCGCCACGATCACGCCATCGCGCCCGGTCACGCGCATGGCCATCATCGCGGCCTCGGGACAGGCCGTCGATCCGTCGTACATCGATGCGTTGGCAATGTCCATGCCGGTCAGCTCGCAGATCATCGTCTGGAACTCGAAGATCGCCTGGAGCGTGCCCTGCGTAATTTCCGCCTGATACGGCGTGTACGAGGTGAGGAACTCGCCGCGCTGTACAATCGTGTCGATGATCACCGGCCGGTAATGGCGGTAGACGCCCGCGCCCAGAAAGCTGGCGTAACCGTTGGCGTTCTTCGCCGCCGCGGCTTTGAAGTGATCCACGATTTCCTGCTCGCCCATCTGCCGCGGGATCGCCAGGTCCCGCCGCAGCCGGTATTCCTCCGGAATGATGGCGAACAGATCGTCGATGGACGACGCCCCGATCTCGCGCAGCATCGCCGCGCGTTCCGCATCCGATTTCGGTAAATAGCGCATGGAAATTTCAGACTATCAGCAGCATCGCCCTTTAATGCTGCCAAATTCTATTCACCACAGAGAGCACAGAGGACACAGAGAATCCAACGAATGTTTCTCTATGGACTCTCCGTGTCCTCTGTGGTAAAGGGTTACCCATTCCTCATCCGCACAATGCCGTTCTTCATCAGGACGACGTTGAAATTCAGGAGCAATCCCAGCGGCCGGCCGCTCAGCTTCAGGTACGACAGAAGTTGCGCCTTATGAATTGGAGCAATTTCAGCGACTGACTTCAACTCCACGACAACCAGATCCTCCACCAGAATATCGATCCGATAGCCGATCTCAAGACGCTGTGAACCGTAGAGAACCGGTAGGCCCACTTCCTCGGAGATCGCCAGATTTTGCTGTCGCAACTCATACGACAGGCAGGCGCGGTACGCGCTTTCCAGCAATCCAGGTCCCAGCGCGGAATGAACGCGAAGAGCCGAATTGACAATCTGCCCGCTGATGCGGTTGATGCGAGGCCAGTCCATAGCCCGAAGACGATACCGGAACCCGATCTCGTCTTTCTGTGCTTCCCATCACGGAATACATCCATCGACACTGCTCAGAAAGCTGCGACGGAGCCATTTTCCCATTCTCTGTGTCCTCCGTGGTAAGGTGTTGGCGGTTCAGTGCCCCGTTTCTTCCTTCACGTAAGTCTCATACGCGTCGGCGGTCAGCAGGCTCTCCACTTCCCCCGGGTCGCTCAACTCGATCTTCATGATCCAGGCTGCGTGCGCGTCGGCATTGATCTTTTCCGGAGCCGACGTCAGTTCCTCATTCACCGCGGTGACCGTGCCGCTGGCGGGCGAAAACAAGTCCGAAACCGCCTTCACGCTCTCGACGCTTCCGAAGACTTTGCCCTTCTCGACCTTGTCGCCTACCTTGGGCAGCTCGACAAAAACGATGTCGCCCAGCGAGTCCTGGGCATGGTCCGTGATGCCGACCGTCCCGGCGTTGCCATTCGCCTCAATCCACTCGTGCTCGCGCGTGTAGCGGTACTTAGTGGGATATGCCATATCGAATGATTCCGTCCTTTCGTCCTGCCAATCGTGTCACAATCTCGGCAGCGGCCAGCTTACGTCCTTTTCGGCTTCTTATAAAACGGCAGCGGGACCACCCTGGCCTTCACCAGATTGTTCCGTATCTCCACCGCGACTTCCTTCCCCGGCTCGGCATACGCTCGCGGCACAAACGCCAGCGCGATGTTCTTTTTCAGGAACGGCGCAGGCGAGCCGCTGGCGACGTAGCCCATCGGCTGACCCTGCTCGTCCAGCACGCGGTATCCGTCGCGCGCAATGCCCCGCTCGACGACCTCGAGGCCAACCAGTTTCTTTTCTGGTCCGCCCGCGGCCTGCACCTGCTTCAGAGCGTCCGACCCAATAAACGGCCCCTTCTCCAGTTTGCAGAAACGGTCCAGCCCTGCCTCAAAGACATTGATCGTGTCGGAGATCTCGTGGCCGTACAGCGACAGCGCCGCTTCCAGCCGCAGCGTGTTGCGCGCGCCCAGGCCGCACGGCTTGATGTCGAACTCACGGCCCGCTTCCAGCACTTCGTTCCACACGCGCTCGCTGGTGGCGGCATCGCTCGGGATGTATATTTCGAAGCCGTCCTCGCCTGTGTATCCGGTCCGCGCGACCAGGGTATTCGGCAGCCCACAAACCGTGCCCCATGCGAACCAGTAGAACTTGATCGCGCTCAGGTTCACGTCGGTCAACTTCTGCAGTGTCGCTTCGGCCTTCGGTCCCTGGATCGCCAGTTGCGTGTAGTAGTCGCTGTAATCGCTCACGTGGCAGTCGAACTGCCGCGCGTTCTGCCGCACCCAGTTGTAATCCTTCTCGCGCGTGCCGGCGTTGATGACGAACAGATAATCGTTATCGCTGAACTTGTGGACGATCACGTCGTCCACGAAGGTTCCCTGCAGATAGAGCATCGCCGAATACTGCGCCTGGCCTACCTGCAGGCGGCTCGCGTCGTTCATGCTGATGTGTTGCACCGCTTCCAGCGAACCGCGTCCCCGGAACTGGATGTCGCCCATATGGCTGACGTCGAACAGCCCCACGCCGGTGCGCACGGCCATGTGCTCGGCGATCAGACCCGAATACTCGACGGGCATGTCCCAGCCGCCGAAATCGACCATCTTCGCCCCAAGCAGGCGATGGACAGGGTTCAGGGCAGTCTTGCGCAGGGTTTCAGACACAGATTCCTCAGCAGAGAACAGTTGGTCGGCCAGGACGCGAACCTTTAACGTTACAACCTCTGCGCGCGGCGATCAAATGCGTATCCGCACCAAGTCCGGAGCAGGGCGCTCCCGATCGTGAGCGGCAAAACGAGTCCCAGCGTTTAGGTCGCCGGCTCCGGATACAGACGATTGAACTCCGGGTCATCGTGCAGCACTGCCAGATCCGGGTCGCGGCGCGCCCACACCGCATCGCGAAATCCCGCTTCCCACGCCTTGCGCAGCGTGTCCACAGCCTCCGCTTTTCTGTCCAGAGCGCAATACAGGCAGGCCGCGTTGTACAGAATGGAGGCCTCGTTAGCGCGCAGGGTCACGGCCAGATTTAGTTCGCGCAGGGCGTCGTCCGTCCGCCCCAGGTGGGCGTAGTCCGAGCCCAGCAAAATGCGCGCCCGGGCGTCTTCCGGCACCTGTTTCAGGTGGTTTTCAAAAGCGGCGATTCGCCGCTGAATCATGTTGCCCTCGCCCTCTTTCTTGCCCAGCGCGCCCATCGAGTTCACGATCGGCACATAAACGTTGTAGTCCTCGCCGCTGGCCTCGATGGCGGTTTCCGCCACGTCCAAGACTTCCTGGTAGCGTCCTGCCGCAAACAGAGCGCGGCACAGCAGGTAATACGCTCCTTCGCAGTCGCGCTTGCGCTCGATGGCCTTCTTCACCATGCGAACCGCTTCGTCGTGCAGTTCGGCCGCATACAGCACCCACGCCTGGCTCACCTGCACTTCAGGCAGGTCCCAGCGCAGCGCCACCGCCTTGCCGGAAGCTTCGCGCGCGCGCTCCACCCACATCTGATCGCGGCTGTAATTGCAGTAAAACATCGCGCAGGCGTTGGCGCAGGCAGCGTACGCCAGCGCAAAGTTGGGGTCGATGGCGACTCCGTTTTCGAACATCTGCAGCGCGAATTCCAGGTCCTGCCGCGTCTGCCGCCGAGCGTACCGCTTGCCGCGCAGGTACAGATCGTAAGCCTGCAGATTCTCCGTCGGCTTCACCGCCAGCGCTTCCAGCTCCTCCGGCGAGAGCGTCACCCGCAGCGCTTCGGCGATCTTGCGCGCCATTTCGTCCTGCACTTCGAAAACGTCCTTCATTTCGCGGTCGAAGCGTTCGGACCACAGCGGAAAGTCAGTATGCGCATCCACCAGCTGGGCGTTGATGCGCAGCCTGGCGCCGGAGCGGCGCAGCGTGCCCGTCAGCACATACGCGGCGCCCAGCTTCTGCCCCACCTGCTGCGGGGTTACGGATTGATCCCGGAAGGCCAGCACCGTCGGCCGCGAAAAGATATTCAGGCCGCGAATCTTGGAGAGTTCCGTGATGACGTCTTCCGTGATGCCGTCGCGCAGGTATTCGTCTTCCTTCGCGCCGCTCAGGTTCTCGAAATAAAGCACGGCGACCGATTTCCCTGGCTTGTGCGCCCCGGGGTCCGAATCAGTCTTTGCCTTCGCGCGGGTTCTGCTCGATTCGACGTCGCGCTTCAGCCGGTTCAGGTCGGTCTTCAATTCCGTCGCCGTCTGGCAGCGCAGCGTCCGCTCCTTTTCCATGCACTTCTCGAGGATCCGCGCAAACTCCGCGGGCAGCGCCGGATTAATCTCGGCAGCCGGTCGTGGATCGCGATTCAGAATGGCGTCGAAGATCACCGCGGAAGTGTCTCCCTGGAACGGCACCGCGCCGGTCGACATCTGGTAGAGCACCGTACCCGTCGAAAACAGGTCGGTACGCGCATCCACCAGTTGTCCGCGCGCCTGCTCCGGTGACATATACGAAATGGTGCCTACGGCCGAGCCGGGCGAGGTCAGTTCCTCCGTCTTCGCCGCGTCTCCCTGCACCGCCTGATCCTGCGTGATCTTCGCCAGCCCGAAGTCCAGGATCTTCAGCTGCCCGCGATCCGTCACAAACAGATTTGCCGGCTTGATGTCCCGGTGCACGATGCCCTTGGCATGGGCTGACTCCAGCGCATCGGCCATCTGGATGGCCAGCGGCAGCAGCATCTCCATTCCCATCGGCTGGCCGGACATTTTGTCCGCCAGCGTCTGCCCTTCCAGCAATTCCATCACGATGAAGTGCCGCAGCTCGTGCTGTTCGATGGCGTGGATGGTGCAGATATTCGGGTGATTCAGCGCGGAAGCCGCGCGCGCCTCGCGCTGAAAGCGCTCCAGCAACTGGCTGTCCCGAGCCATATCCGGCGAGAGGAACTTGAGCGCTACGCGCCGGTCCAGTTGTGCGTCACGGGCTTCGTAGACAACGCCCATGCCGCCCGAGCCCAGTTTGCGAAGAACGGTGTAGTGCAGGATCGCCTGCCCAATCAATGGATCTGGATTCATCGTGTGGAGCTTGATGGTATCGAACGGCCGGAGGCCGCGTCAACGTGGATCTGACCGGCAGGATTCTTCAACGTACGATAAAAGCCGTGGCGCTTCCCTCTGTCCCTGTGGTCGTGGCGTTCCTCCTCGCACTGGCTCCGATTTTCGCCTTCGGACTGGCCGGCGAAGCCTGCGCCCGCGCTGCCGGCCGCCTGCCGCCGACCCTGCGTCTCGCTCTGCCGGCGCTGCTGGCGACGCCCTACCTGATCGTCTCGCTGGCCGCGCAGACGTTGCACCCACGCTGGCTGGTCGCGTATCTGCTCATCCCAATTGCCGTCGCCGTCCTGCTGGCGCTCGCCGCGCGGCTCGATCCGGCCCAGCGCGCCCACTGGCTCGACTTTGTCGTGCTCCTCTCCCTCGGGCTCGCGGTCGATCTTCGCTGGCTTCAGCCCGCGTGGCCGCCGCGCGTCGATGTGCTCGGCAAGCTCCTCCTCCTCGATGCCGGCCTCTACGGGTTCCTCGCGATCCGCCGCCTCTCCGGGGTCGGCTTCGACCTTCGCCTGCGCGTCCGCGATGTGGCCATCGGCCTGCGCGAGTTCGCCTTGTACGCGCCGATTGCCATCTCCGTTGGGCTGGCTCTCGGCTTTCTCCACTTCCACAGCCGGGTCGCGCATCCCTGGCTGGTCGCGCCGGCCTGGATCTTCACCTTCTTCGCCGTCGCGCTGCCCGAGGAGATTTTCTTTCGCGGCTGGATGCAGAACCTGCTCGAGCGCCGCGTCGGCCGCACCGCTGCTCTCATCGTCACTGCCTGCCTTTTCGGCCTCGCCCACTTCAACAAGCGCGCGGTCCATTTCAACTGGAAATATGTTCTGCTGGCCGGGATCGCCGGCATCTTTTACGGCCGCGCGTGGCGCGCCGATCGCAGAGTCGGCGCCTCTGCCATCACGCATGCCACGGTCGACACGGTCTGGGGCGCGCTGCTGCGATGAGCTGGTTGCGGTACACTGGCCTCCGTCGCGTTGTATACAACCACGTTTTTTCCTGAAAGGATTTTCCGGTGCTCAGACTCAAGCTCCTCCTGGCCGCACTCGTTCTCTCCGCGCTCACCCTCCCGGCTCTTGCACAGCAAAGCGATCCCACGCTGGCCGCCACGCCGCCGATGGGCTGGAACAGCTGGAATCATTTCGCAGGCCAGGTGAATGACGCCGACGTGCGCGCCGCCGCCGACGCCATGGTTTCCAGCGGCATGAACGCCGCCGGCTACATCTACATCAACATTGACGACACCTGGGAGGGCGAGCGCGACGCGCAGGGCTTCATCCAGTCCAACAGCAAATTCCCCGACATGAAGGCGCTCGCGGACTACGTCCACTCGAAGGGCCTGAAGCTCGGCATCTACTCCTCGCCCGGACCGAAGACCTGCGCCGGCTACGAAGGCAGCTACGGCCACGATTCAGCAGGATGCGCAGACGTATGCCAAGTGGGGCATCGACTACCTGAAGTACGACCTCTGCAGCTTCATTCCCATCATGGAGAAGCAGGCTCCACATGACCGGCAGAAGCAGCTGGCCATCATGCAGGACGCCTATCGCCAGATGCACGACGCCCTGGCGGCCACCGGCCGGCCGATCGTCTTCAGCCTCTGCCAGTACGGATGGGATGACGTGTGGGAGTGGGGCGCCTCAGTGGGCGGCAACCTGTGGCGCACCACGGGCGACATCACAGACACCTACGACCGCATGGCCGACATCGGCTTCAACCAGTTGGGGCTTGCCCGCATACGCCGGGCCCGGCCACTGGAACGACCCAGACATGCTCGAAGTCGGCAACGGCGGCATGAGTTCCGACGAGTACCAGACCCACATGAGCCTGTGGGCCATCCTCGCCGCGCCGTTGCTGGCCGGCAATGATCTCAGCAAGATGTCTCCGGAGACCATCTCGATCCTGACCAATCGCGATGTCATTGCTGTCGATCAGGACCCTCTCGGTAAAGAAGGCAGCCGCGCGTTTGCAGTCGGCATGACGGAAATCTGGACCAAACCGCTCAGCCACGGCGCGCTGGCCGCCGGCCTTTTCAACCGCGACACGGTTGCGCATCCGGTCACGCTCAACCTGCACGATCTCGGCTACCCGGCCCATGCGAAACTGCGCGACCTGTGGGCGCACCAGGATGTCTCCGCCACGAACGGCCGATACACCGTCACGGTTCCGCCCCACGGCGTGGTGATGCTCCGGGTCAGCCGGTAAACCGCCCACCACAGAGAACACAGAGGTCACAGAGATTTGCTGGAGATGGTCACCCTGAATTCTCTGTGTCCTCCGTGTTCTCTGTGGTGAAATGCAAAAGCCCCCGTTGCCGGGGGCTCTTTGCCTGGCTCGGGTCGTCCCGCTCTATTTCTTTCCCTGCGGCGGATTCGGCTGGAATAGCTGCAGCCGCACGTGCCACTGCACCGACTGTCCCGGTTTCAGCGTCACCATGCCGGTGTTCATTCCATGCCATTCCTTGCCGAAGGGATCGGCAAAGTTGAACTGCTGCTCGATCGCCGCAAATTTCACGGTCGGAGGAGAGTACACCTGGACCGTCCGGATATCCGGCGACAGCCCCTGCACCTTCACCCCGTAATTGCTGGCCGGATCCGTCAGCGTCACCTGCACCATGCCGTTGGTCCGCTGCAGATTCGACCAGTTGTCGTCCAGGTAGGTATCGTCCAGCGGCGCGCCCTGCGGAGCCGTGAAGTCCCACTTGGTACCCTTCACCGGAAGCAGCTTGCCGGTCGGGAAAACGTCACCATAGTTGTTCACCTGGGCTACCTTATCGCCCGGAACGTGCAGCAGCGCCTGGGACCGCTGGCCGCTCGGGATCGTGAAGTAAGGATGCCAGCCGATGGCCATCGGCTCGTCTTCCTTGCCTACGTTCTTCGCCACAATCTCCGCGTCCACCGCACCGCCCGTGAGCGTGATCACAAAGCTCAGGTCCGTGCTCGACAGCCAGTGACCGTTGAAATTGCCGGCGTGGATCACGCCCGTCACCATTTCTCCATCGGGGACCTTCACCGTTTGGACGTTCTGGGCCGGCCAGTTCAGGATGAGCCCGTGCATGGCATGCTTGTCTTCGCCGGGATGCAGGCTGTCATACCAGTTCGCCGGCAGCACAATCTTCTTGCCCTGCCACTCTGTCGTGATCGTCTTGCCATCCGGCGACACTTTGCCCAGGATCCGGTTCGGATAGGGGACCAGGAACGCCGCGCAGCAGCTAAAACTCGCGTTGCCGTAGGCGTCAGCCGCCGTACCGGGCTCCATCTTGTGGGCCAGCTCCTCCAGCGTGGGCGCCCACAGGACCGGGATCTCGCCCTTGCCCGGCACGTTCGCCGTGATCTGGAAGACTTCCATGCCGCGTCCAGGCAGCGCCGTCAACGACAGGAACTCCGGCTTGGCTCCGTTGCTGGTTGCATTGCGCGTCAGCTTCACCACGGGCTGACCGCCGATCTGCGGCGTCTGCTGTGCCTGCGGAGTCGCAGCGGCAGCCGTTGCCGCCGGAGCCGCTGAATTCGCTGTTGTGTTGCACCCCGCCATCAGAGCCAAAGCCCCAGCCATCGCGGCCGCAGCCGCCATTCCCTTTCGCATCCGCATCGCTTCCATCTCTCCCACATCATCGATGATTTCAAAACAAGTCCCTGAAGCCCCTGATTGTACGCCGACGGCGACCGCGAGATTGCCTCTACAATTTTCTTCGTGTCCGGAACTCCTGCCAACGCCGCGGCGCTCGCCGCTCTCAACCGTCGCATTGTTGACTGCGAGCGCTGCCCGCGCCTGCGCAGCCACTGCACGACGGTCGCTCTGAAAAAGCGGCGCATGTATCGGGATTGCGATTACTGGGGCAAGCCTGTGCCCTCTTTCGGCGACCCCGCGGCCCGCGTGCTGTTCGTTGGACTTGCTCCCGGCGCACACGGCTCCAACCGCACCGGCCGTCCCTTCACCGGCGACGGCTCCGGCGATTTCCTCTATCCGGTCCTTCACCGCGCGGGATTCGCCTCGCAACCCCACTCGCGCCATCGCGACGACGGCATGGTCCTCACCGACGCCTGGATCACGGCGGTCGTTCGCTGCGCGCCGCCCGGCAACAAGCCACTGCCGGACGAACTCGCGGCGTGCGCGCCTTTCCTCGACGAGGAGATTGCCGAGCTCCCGCAGGTCCGCGTGGTCGTTTGCCTCGGCAAAATCGGCTTCGATGGCTTTCTCGCGCATCTCGCCCGAACCGGCCAGCTCAGTCGCCGCGCCGATTTCGTCTTTGGCCACGGCGTGGAATACCGCATCCCCGGCGATCGCTGGCTGCTGGCCAGCTACCACCCCTCGCTCCAGAACACCAACACCGGAAAACTGACCGCACCGATGATGCTTCAGGTTTTCCGCCGCGCGCGCCGGCTTGCCGGAATTTCGTCCCGCTAAATTCTTCATGGGCCGGACATCTTCGCCTTTGTGGAGGGGCATCCGACCAGCAAGTCGAGGGAGCAATGAGGCTCCCCCGCGCGAGGGCCGAACCCATGATCACCATCCTCATCATCATCCTGCTCCTGATGCTCATCGGAGCCTTTCCGTCCTGGCCGTACAGCCGCGGCTGGGGCTATTACCCCAGTGGAGGCCTCGGTCTCATCCTCCTCATCGTGATCATCCTGTTGCTGCTCCGGGTCATCTGAGCGCCGCGCGAGCCGCCACGCACGCCGGCTTGCGCGCAGGCCGCGCCAACTCGCGTTCCTTCCCGAACGTGGATAATGATCCACGGGGGATCGAACGTGTTCAGGCAAGCTCTGGCATTTTCAGTTCTGGTTTTTTTTCTTGGCGGTGTCGCGCGCGCGCAGTCCCGCGAGGACGTCGCCGCGGCGGAGAAGAATCTCTCGCCGGCGCAGTGCGGTGTCATCACCCGCCTCGGCGCTCTGAGCAATCTTCCTGAAGGCCAGTGGCGCTATCACGTCGGGACACTCGCGCACGGCGAGGATCCCGCTCTCGACGATTCCTCCTGGCCCGTCGCCGTCCCCAACACTGACTACTCGACGGACTCGATGTGGTTTCGGCAGTGGATTACTGTGCCGAAAACGCTCGAGGGCTACGACCTTACCGGCACGCGCATCTGGTTCGGGTTCAATGCTTCGGTGAACGGGCCGCTGCCCGAGATCATTTACTTCAACGGCCGCCGCGTGGCCATGGGCGACGATTTGGAGCCCATCGTCCTGTTCGACCAGGCCAAACCCGGCGAGCGCGTCCTGGTGGCCGTGAAGCTGATGAACACGGTGGATCACAAGCACTTCGCGGGCACGCCCATGCAGATCGACGCCGCGTCCAATCGTCCCGGCCCGGAAGATCTGCGCGAAGAATTGCTCAGCGCTGCCCTGCTGGTCCCCAGCCTGTCAAAGAACATCCCTGCCGATCAGGCGACGCTGGCACAGGCGATCGGGCAGGTGGATGTGAAGGCTCTCGAGGCCGCGGATCAATCCGGATTCGACGCTTCCCTGCGCGCGGCGCAGTCTACGCTGATGGCGCTGAAGCCGATGATGGATACGGCTACCCTCCATCTGACCGGCAACTCGCATATTGACGCTGCGTGGCTGTGGCCGTGGACCGAGACCGTCAACACCGTGCGCGACACGTTTGGGACGGCTCTGCAGTTGATGGGCGAGTATCCGACGTACACCTTCACGCAATCCGCTGCCGCCTACAACAGCTGGGTGGCGAACGATTATCCCGTCTACAACGCTCAGATCGCCGAGCGGATTAAGCAGGGGCGCTGGGAGGTGGTCGGCGGCATGTGGGTCGAGCCGGACCTGAACCTGCCCGATGGCGAGTCCACCGTGCGTTCGATCCTCATTGGCAAGCGCTGGTACCAGAAGCACTACGGCGTGGATGTTCGGATCGGCTGGAATCCGGATTCCTTTGGCTACAACTGGCAACTTCCGCAGATCTACAAGCGGACCGGCATCGATTACTTCGTCACGCAGAAAATGGCCTGGAGCGACATGAACAAGCTGCCTTTCAAACTCTTCTGGTGGGAGTCGCCCGATGGCAGCAAGGTGCTCACCTATTTCCCGCACGACTACGCGAACACGAACCTGAATCCCGTGCGGCTGGCGGCGGATCTGGCTCAAGCGCGCGAATATTCGCCTGGCCTGACCGACATGATGGATCTGTACGGCGTGGGCGACCACGGCGGAGGCCCGACGCGCGCCATGCTCGACGAGGGCCTGCACTGGATGCAGCCCGACAAAGTCGTGCCGAAGATGCAGTTCGGCACCGCCGGCTCCTGGTTCTCCACCGTCGACAAAGACATCGCTCCGGACTCGCGGACCTGGGATTACCGGACGATCGCGCAAGGCTATGTCGAGCCCACGCCGGTCGCCGGCAAGATTGCCATTCCGACCTGGGACGACGAGATGTACCTTGAGTACCACCGCGGCGTGTACACCACGCAGGCGCTGATGAAGTACAACCTGCGCCATGGTCCGGAGTGGACGCTGGATGCGGAGAAGCTCGCCTCGCTCGCGTGGCTTGACGGCAGTCCCTACCCCGCCACCGAGCTGACGAACGCCTGGAAGAAAATCACGTTCAACGATTTCCACGACCTCGCCGCCGGCTCCGGCATCGGCGTCATCTACAAGGACGCGGCGCAACAGTTCCGCCAGGTCCATCGCGCCGACGAGCTGATCTCCTCAGCGGCGCTCGCGACGATCGCCGCCTATGTCGACACGCGCGTCGCGTCCGGCGTTCCCGTCTTTGTCTTCAACCCGCTCGCCTGGGCGCGCTCCGGCGATGTGCAGGTTGATGTGCAGATGCCCTCGGCGACGGCATCGGTCTCGATTCTCGATGCCCACGGCGCCGTGCTGCCGTCCGAGGCCCTCTCGAAAGACGCCGCGACGAATACTTTCCGACTACTCGTCCAGGTCCACGAGGTGCCGTCCCTCGGCTACGAGATCCTCCGCGTCGTTCCCGGCGCGCGTGCGTTTGCGAGCGATCTCCACGCTCACGGCCTCACGCTCGAAAATGCCGCTCTCCGCTTGGTGATCGACCCCAAAACCGGGTGCATCACCAGCCTGTACGACAAGAAGGCGGGCTTCGAGACGCTCGTAGCGAACACCTGCGGCAACGAGCTGCAGGCTTTCCACGATTCGCCGAAGGATTACGACGCCTGGAACATTGATCCCGGCACGCTCGACAAGCCGCCGGTGCTTCTCACCGAGGCCGATTCCGTCCAGCTCATCGACAACAATCCCATGCGCGCGGTTGTCCGCATCACGCGCCACTGGGATCAGTCGAAATTCGTCCAGGACATCGTTCTCGAAGCCGGCTCCGACCAGGCCGTCGTGGTCAACGACGTCGACTGGCACGAGACTCACATCCTGCTGAAGGCTGCGTTCGCGCTCTCGGCCACCAGCCCCTTCGCCACGTTTGAAATTCCCTTCGGGACGATTCAGCGGCCGACCACGCGCGACAACAGTTGGGAGAAGGCGCGCTTCGAAGTCCCCGCGCAGCGCTGGGCCGATCTGGGCAACGCCCAACAGGGATTCAGCCTCATCAACGACTCGAAATACGGCTACGATGCGGTCGGCAACCAACTGCGCCTCTCGCTGCTGCGCTCGCCAGTGTGGCCCGATCCCAATGCCGACCGCGGACCGCAGCACTTCAGCTTTGCGCTCTACCCGCACGCCGGCTCCTGGCAGCAGGCCATGACGGTTCGCCACGGCTACGAGTTCAACTTCCCGCTGACCGCGACGCAGGTTCAGTCGCACACCGGCGCGCTTCCCACCGAGCACTCGTTCGTCTCCGTCGCGCCCTCGGATATTGTTCTGACCGCGATGAAGAAGGCCGAAGACAGCCACTCCCTCGAGTTTCATTTCTACGAGTGGGCGGGAAAATCCGGCGAGCTTGCGCTCCGTGTTCCGCCAGGCGCGACTGCGGCAGTCGAGACAAACCTGATGGAGACGCCCGAAGGTTCGCCGCTGCCTCTTCGCGACAACGAGGTGCGGGTGCCGTTCAAGCCGTTTGAGATTTTGGCCTTGCGGGTGGATTACCCGGAGAAGGCTTCTCGCTGACGGCTGACGGCTGACGCTGGCCGCTTCTTGGCTGCATCACGGCAGCCGAATCACCAGCCCCGTACTGATTTGCGTCGGCTGGAATCCGATTCCGAGGTTCTCGACGCGCTCCCATGAGTAATCGACGACCCGCCAGTCCACATGCGGGAAAATCGTCGCGTCCAGCCCCGCCACCAGCGCGTAGCCGAACTTCGTTCCCGCGGTCCGCGCCGATCCCTGGCCGATCACGACACGCGACACTCCGCCCAGGGCCTCCACATACGGCATCAGCGGCACGACGTGCGGATGCAGCTGCACCCGCGGCCCCAGCAGGTAGCTCTGGTCCTGCGCGCTGCCGGACCCGATCCACGAACCGCGCACATCCACCCCGGCCTTGATGAACGGCACGCCCAGCGCATTCCAGTACAGTCCCGCCATCGGTCCATACTGCCAGTTCACATTCGGCTGATGAAAATCCGACGCCCCGAACGCCGCATACACACCCACCTGCGCCTGTGCAGCAACGCAGGACACCACGGCCAACACTGCGATCCCCAGCACTCGTTTCATGCGATCAGCCTCCGGAATCTTCTGCGATGACTGCGGACTGTTGGATGCGGCGATACGGGAGACGGGAAGCAGATGGTTACCAAAGAGGGCGGAGAGCCTTTGATCCCACGATCGCCCCCGAAACAAAACGCCCCGGCTCTCGCCGGGGCGCTGCTTTTCCTGATCACTGACTACTGATCACTGTCGTTACAGATGCTTCGCCATGACCTCGTCCAGCACCCGCTTCGGCGGACGCACGCGCTCGGTCGGCAGCGTCGCCAGCGGCTCGTCCACCAGGTTCAGCAGGTCGGTGAACGCCGGCTTCTGCGTGTCGATGTAGAACACGCCGGTCAGGATCTCGTTTTTCTCGTGCGCTTCCATCAGCGTGCGCACAGCCACGGCCCGATCCGCCGGGTCGTAATTTTCCGGCAGCTTCTTCAGCCGCAGATGCGATCCGTCGTGCATTTCGACGTCGAAGCTGGACCCTGCCTCGTACTCCACGTCGATCTCCTCGAAGCTGGGCACGAATCCCACTTCGTCGAGCGGCTCCTCGTGGTCCTGCATGTACTTGTAGCTACGCGTCGAGCCCTCGTGATCGTTGAAGGTCACGCACGGCGAAATCACGTCGAGCATCACCGTGCCCTTGTGCGCCATCGCGGCCTTCAGCATGGTCAGCAGCTGCTTCTTGTCGCCAGAGAACGATCGCCCGACAAACGTCGCGCCCAGCTGGATCGCCAGCGAACACGTGTCGATGGCCGGCAGATCGTTCACCACGCCGGTTTTCAGCTTCGAGCCGATGTCCGCCGTCGCCGAAAACTGGCCCTTGGTCAGCCCGTATACGCCGTTGTCCTCGATGATGTAGATCAGGGGCAGATTGCGCCGCATCAAGTGGACGAACTGCCCGATGCCGATGGAGGCCGTGTCGCCGTCGCCGGAAACGCCGAGGCCCATCATCGTCTTATTCGCCAGCAGCGCGCCGGTAGCCACGCTGGGCATGCGCCCATGCACGCTGTTGAAGCTGTGCGCGCGAGACAGGAAATACGCGGGGCTCTTCGACGAGCAGCCGATGCCCGACAGCTTCATCACGCGCTCCGGCTGCACGCCCATTTCAAACAGCGCGTCGATAATGCGCTCAGAGATGGCGTTATGTCCGCAGCCCGCGCACAGCGTGGTTTTGCCGCCGCGGTATTCGATCACCGGCAGCCCGATCCGATTCACTTTAGGTCCTGGCGTAGCGGTCGCTGCCATTAGATCCCCTCCTGCAACACAATCTCATCCGTCACCGAACGCGCATCGATCGGCAGCCCGTTGAAGTGCCGCACGCTGCGCAGCTTCGTTGTCTCTGCCGCCGGCAGATCCAGCTTCAGCAGGCTCAGCATTTGCGCGTCGCGGTTCTGCTCCACCACGTACACCCGCTCGTGCGAGGCGACAAAGTCGCGAATCTCCTTCGCAAACGGATACGCCCGGATGCGCAGGTAATCCGCCTCCACGCCGAACTCCTTCTTGAGCTGGTCGCGGCTCTCCATCACGGCGAAGTCCGACGTGCCGTAGGCGATGATGCCCACCTTCGACTTGCCGGTCTGCACGACCACGGGCCCCGGAACCAGCTTGCGCGCCGTTTCGAACTTCCGCGCCAGCCGCTCCATCAGGTTCTGGTAGTCTTCGGGCCGCTCGCTGTACTGCGCCCGCTCGTTGTGGCCGCTGCCGCGCGTAAAGTACGCCGCCTTGGGATGATCCGTGCCCGGCAGCGTGCGGTACGGAATCCCGTCTCCGTCCACGTCGCGATATCGTCCCCACTCGGCTGCCTTCTTCAGGTCTTCAGCCGTCAGGATCTTGCCGCGGTTCAGCGGCTTCTCCGGATACTGGAACGGCTCCGACATCCAGTTGTTCATGCCGAGGTCGAGATCGCTCAGCACGAAGACCGGCGTTTGCATTTGCTCGGCCAAATCGAACGCCGCGCCCGCAAACTCGAAGCACTCCTTCACATTCGCCGGCAGCAGCACGGGATGTTTCGTATCGCCGTGCGACAGGAACGCGACCGACAACAGATCCGCCTGCGCGGTGCGTGTCGGCAAGCCCGTCGAGGGTCCAACGCGCTGGATGTCAAAAATGACGCCCGGCAGCTCGGCAAAGTAGCCCAGCCCGGCAAACTCCGCCATCAGCGAAATGCCCGGCCCCGAGGTCGCCGTCATCGACCGCGCCCCGGCCCAGCCTGCGCCCAGCACCATGCCGATCGCGGCCAGCTCGTCCTCGGCCTGCACGACTGCGAAGTTCGCCTTGCCGTCCTCTTCGATCCGATACCTCTTCAGGAAATCGATCAACTGCTCCACCACCGACGACGACGGCGTAATGGGGTACCACGTCACCACCGTGACGCCGGCAAACATCGCGCCCAGCGCGCACGCCGCGTTGCCGTCGATGATGATCTTGCCTTCGGTCGCATTCATCCGCTCGACCACGAACGAATCCTGCTTCGGCAGCGACTGCGCCGCGAAATCGTAGCCCGCCTGCACCGCGGCAAAGTTCAGGTCGGCGGCCTTCTGCTTCTTCGCAAACTGCCTGCGCACCGAATCCTCGACAGCCTTCATGTCCAGTTGCAGCAGCTGCGCGGCCACACCCACGTAAATCATGTTCTTGACCAGCTTGCGCAGCTTGGCCTCGGGGCAAACCGCTGCCGTCAGCTTGTCGAACGGCACGGGATAACACACCACATCGTCGCGATACTGCTTCAGGTTCAGGTTCTCTTCGTAAATCGCCGCCGATCCCGGTCGCAGCGACAGGATGTCTTCCCGCGCGGTCTCCGCATTCATGGCGATCAGAAAATCGGTATCTTTTTTGCGCGCGACCCACCCGTACTTGCTGGCCCGGATCGTGTACCAGGTCGGCAGCCCGGCGATGTTCGACGGGAACAGGTTTTTGCCGCTCACCGGAACGCCCATCGCGAAGATGCTGCGCAGCAGCACGCTGTTCGCCGACTGGGAACCGGAACCGTTGACGGTGGCTACCTGGATACTGAAGTCGTTAATGACTGGCTTGGGAGGAACTGCGGTGGGTGCATGCAGGCTCGCCCTGCGTCGCCGGGGCAGACGGGGCGCCGGCGTTGGTGGTCGCCATGTGCTTCCCTTCAGATCAATTTCGAAAGACCGTGGGTTCTTTCTAATCCATTATACCGGCGCAACCCCGCCCGGTATTGAACATGGCAACACCTCGGTCATCTTTACAAAGCCTCGGTCGCGCGCCCACGGATTCTCCCGTTCGCCCGCTTACCCCTTTTGTGTCATAGTGTTTCGGATCGCCTTCCGAACCATGCCCATGCGCGCCGCCGAAGTTCGCCGCCGCTTCCGGATGAAGTGGAAGTACTGGCTGTCGTTCCTCAGGAAGGATTGGCAGCTCAGCGATTACCCGGTGCGGGTGCGCCCGTTCGCGACCCAGCCGGACCCGCCTGGCAGCCGCTGGCACACACCCCGCTACGAAGCCATGATCGAAGGCTGGCACCTTTTTGGACTCGGCGACACGAAAGAGGAGGCGCGCAGTCAGCTTGCCGCCGCTTTCGCACGCGCCAAAGCCGGGCCCAGTCTGATTCCCCGCCCCGGCGTGCTCGTTCCGTTCGATTTCGCCTCGACGGAGCGGATCGATGCCCACGGCGCGCTGGTCGACGACTTCCTCGATCGCGTTTTGGGCGTGAAAGCCGCCTGGGTTTCCGATCTCTCCGGAATCTGGGAGTTCTGCATCGGCGAACCAGAGCAGATTTATCTCGACAAGATCCGAGAGATCTACGGGGTCGATTGTTCCGACCTGGCCCATGCCCCGCTGGTTGACATCCTCGACCGCATCGCCGCGCGGCGGAACTCCGGCTCCGGGAGCGGCGAGGCGTTCGATATCCGCCTCTGATAGATTGGCTGCGAGCTATGTCGACATCCGACGATCTCGCCCGTATCGCCCTTCAGGAACAGCAACTCCAGTTCCCCGCCTTCGATGAGGAAGCCGCCTGGCGGCTGGGCTCATGCCTGCGCGCGCTGGCGGTGGAGCGCGGGCTCTCGCTGGTCATCGACATCCGCCGGACAGGCCAGCCGGGGCAGCCGCTCTTCTACGCCGCGCTGCCCGGCACCACGCCCGACAATCCAGAGTGGGTCCGCCGCAAAACCAACGTCGTCTTCCGCTTTCAGCGCAGTTCCTACGCCATCGGCCTGGAAATGGAGCAGAAGCAGTCCACGCTCCAGGAGCGTTACGGCCTGCCTCTTGCCGATTACGCCTGCCACGGCGGCAGCTTTCCCATCCGGGTGCGTAGCGCGGGATTTATCGGCGCAGTCACCGTCTCCGGACTCCCCCAGCGCGACGATCACAACCTCGTGGTGGAAGGCCTCTGCGCCGAGCTCGGCGCGGACTACGCGGGCCTCCGGCTCGATTAGGCGGTCACGCTCTTCGCTGACCGCCTTTTCGCTGACCGGCTTATCGCTGTTTCTTAATGAAGCTCCCGGTGTGCAGTTCCGCCCAGGCCTGGCGCAGCTCTTCCGGGGTGTTCATGACGATGGGACCTTGCCAGGCCACCGGCTCTTCGAGCGGCTGGCCGCTCACCAGCAGGAAGCGGATGCCTTCCGGACCGGCCTGCACCTGGATCTCGTCGCCGCGGTCGAAGAGCACCAGCGAGTGGTTCCGGGCATCGTACACCGGCTGAGCATTCGGTTCCGCGCCGCTCTCGGTCAGCACCGCCTGCGGCTCGCTGGCATCCCGGAACGTGCCCGCTCCGGCAAAGACGTAGGCGAAGGCGTTGCGCGTGGTCTCAACCTTGAGGCGCTTGCGCTGGTTGGGCGGCACGGAGATGTCGAGATACTGCGGCTCGGCGGCCACGCCGTCGACGGGCCCGCGCTTGCCCCAGAAGGTGCCGCAGATGATGCGGGCCGTCGTCCCGTCGTCGTCGGTCACCTCGGGGATGGCGCTCGACGGGATGTCCTGGTAGCGGGGATCGGTCATCTTCAGCCGCGAGGGCAGGTTGGCCCAGAGCTGGAAGCCGTGCATGCGGCCGCGGTCGTCGCCCTTGGGCATCTCCTGGTGCAGGATGCCGCTGCCCGCGGTCATCCACTGCACGTCCCCGGCGGTCATTTTGCCCTTGTTGCCGAGGCTGTCGCCGTGCTCGACCGATCCGGCCAGCACGTAGGTGATGGTCTCGATGCCCCGGTGCGGATGCCACGGGAAGCCGGCGAGATAGTCCTCAGGCCGCTCGTTGCGGAAGTCATCGAGCAGCAGGAAGGGGTCGAACTCCTTGGTCTTGCCGAAGCCGAAAGCGCGCTCGAGGCGCACGCCGGCGCCTTCCAGGGTGGGCCTGGTGGACAGGATCTCTTTGACGGGTCGCAGGGACATGGGTGCCTCCATCGGGCTTGGGGGAGCCCGGATTCAACGCCGGGTTGACCGGGGAATCAAAGGATCAGATGTGCGAAGAACGAGAAGGATTCAGCGGCTCAGGGGTACCCGTGACGGAGTAGTATACTCGATTGATTTATGGCGGGTTAGCCGGGGTGGTCATGGGGTGTCGAGAAAGGGACTCCCTGTTACCACAACATCAATAGGTTAGGGGGCGGATGGCTGGCGGCATGCACGGACCTCACGACGGACGTGCGGCGCGAGCCTTGCGAAGCTCCGGCTCTGTCAAAATGGTGCCAGCCCGAGGAGCCGTCCATGCCCACCTGCACCCACCTGAAAGACGCCAAAATCACGACCACGACCGTCCACGTTTGCCCGGAGTGCGTGCGGATGGGCGACCGCTGGGTGCATTTGCGGCTGTGCCTCGAATGCGGCCACGTCGGCTGCTGCGACTCGTCGAAGAACAAGCACGCCACGAAGCATTTCCACAAAACGAAACATCCGTTGATCCGGTCGATTGAGCCGGGCGAGAGCTGGGTGTGGTGCTACGTGGATGACGCCATGGTCGGGGAGATCGAGTAGCCCCGCATTGTCCATGTAAAGGATTCGCCGACCGAGACCAATAACGTAATTCTCCGGGCCTAAAGGCCGGATAATCTTTGATTCCGATCATTCCCCGGCCTGAAGGCCGGGGCTTCTACCGTCGTCCCGCTGCACGGGACCGCTTCGCGCTTTACGACGACTGGCGGCTGGCGTGGAGCATGCCCCAGCAGCCGAGCAGGACCAGTCCCGATCCGGCGATGAGGAGGGCGAGGAACGGAGCGGCCATGGGCGGCAAGGACGGCAACGATCCGAAGCTGGCGACATGGACGAAACGAAATGCGCCCCATCCGGCGGCGATGAGCGCGCAGAGCAGCCCGATGGCCTGCATGATCCAGATGGGCCGCTGGGCGCGGCGCAAAGCCTCCGCGCGGCGGCGGCGCTCGGCGCGGAACCAGACCAGCGACACCGGAGGGGCCTGGCCGGCGCCAGCGACGGACGCAGCGTAAGCACGCAGGGCCTGGCGGAGGGGATCGTCGGAACTGGCCGGATGGACGGGGTGGTTGGCCGGGCGGCTCATTGCGGAACTCCTTCTCTGCTGAGAAACTGACGGGCCCGGGAGCGGGCGCGGAAGAGCAGCGTGCGCACGCTGAGGCGGCGCAGGCCGGTGGCGGCGGCGATCTCGGCGTGGTCCATGTCTTCAACATAAGCGAGCCACAGGAGCTGGCGCTCGCGGGGACGCAACTGGCGCAGCATGGCCTGGACATCGACCGCGGCCTCAAGATTGGGCGCAATGCCCTCTTCCGGCGGCTCAGAAAAAGGCTCGGCGACGGATCCACGGGGGCCGGAGCGCCAGCGGTCGTGCAGCAGGTTCGTCGCGATCCGGAAGAGATAGCGGCGGAGGGCCTGCGGGTCCGTGGCGATCGCGGCGAGCGAGGGCCAGCGCAACAGGAGACGGCAAAACGTCTCCTGCAGCAGGTCTTCGGCAACGTCGCGGCGTCCGCAGCCGGCGATCAGGTAGCCAAGAATCGGACCGGCAGCGCCCTCGTAGAGGATCTGAAAGGCCTGCTCCGCGAGCGGCTCGACAGGCGCAGCCCGATCCCCGGCCAGCGGAGCGGCCATGGCCGGGAGATCACCCGTTGCGTTCACGGCTGAGCAGTCCGAGGCGCTGCGAAACCGCAAGGCTGGCCGCGGAGGCGGCAAGAAAACCGATGCCAAGGCCAATGGCTCCTGTGCCGAAAATGATAAACCCGTTTTCCGAATCGCTGATGTGGTGGTGCAGGAAGAGCATGGCGACGCCGAAGAAGAGCAGGACCATGCCGGCCTGGACGGCGAAGAGAGCGCGGCCGAAGGGACGCTCCGGGGGCGCTGGTTCGAGCGCGATGGAGTCGAGGAACTGGCGGCCGGCGTCGCTGGAGGCGAGCGTGACCAGCGATTCGGCGGAGTTGATGCGCTCCAGCAGCTTCTCGTGGACGTGGGCGCGGGTTTTCGCGGTGTAGTAGCGGCGCAGAGTGCTGAACAGCACCCAGACGATCCAGCCGAAGGTGGCGCCGACGATGGCGTCCTGCATGGTGCTCCAGAACATAGGTTCCCCCCGAGGAAATACGTTGCAGAAGATGATTTGTTCACTGGGTATAACGGGATGGAGAGGGCTGCGGTTGACAGGGACGCAGGAGATTTTTTTCGAAGTGGGCGGCCGGTTACGCCGCACCTGCGGGACCCCTGGTCCGCCGAAATCCGCTTTTTAGCGAGGGCCTGGGAGGTCCCGGATCGGTAGCTCCAGGATGTGCGTGCTGCCTTCGAGCATCGAGGCTACCTGGTGAATCAGCGCGGTGGGGTCGCCGGTTTCCACGCTAGGGCTCAGAGTTCCGGGGGGCACGTAAACACCCGAATCCGTCAACAGCAGGATGGGCAGCCGCGGTTGGGCTCGGCTCAGCTGATTGCTGTACGCCAGGGCCTTATCCGGGCGGCGGTGCAGTGCCACGATGATGAGATCGAAGTGGCCCTCGTGATCCAGGCGCTCGGCGGCGATGTAATCGTCGCGAAGATCGACCGTATATCCGGCGTTCGTGAGTAAAAGGATTCGGGACTTGCGGCGAGCATCGTCAGCATCGATGAGAAGGAGCTTTTTCACTTTCGCCATCCGCGCCCTCCTGGGGCAAACTCCAGCCTCCACTATAGGCTTCGCGGGAGGGGGGAGGCGGGGAGGCGGCTCAGCGCCCTGTCCTTTCTGGCTGCCTCCGCATCTATTTCTGTATGATCCGCAAACTCAAATCTGGCGAGTACCGGCTCTATTCGAAGAAAAAGAACCCTTCGACGGGCAAGCGGCGCAACCTGGGCACGTTCAGCTCCCGGGAAAAGGCCGAGCAGCACGAGCGCGCGGTGCAATATTTCAAGAGGCATTGAGGACCATGGCGGAGAAGAAGCCACGGGCGAGATTGGCAGCGCGCCTGGAGCCGCGCCTCGGGCGCGGACGGCCTCTGGCCCCTCCCAGCGAATCTCAACGAAGCACGGTCGCGCGAATCAGCTTGTCGAGCTTCGGATAATGCGCGTCCATGTAGGCGTTGCCGCCGGCGAACATCGGGTCCTGATGGCCGGCGCGCATGCCTCCGCCGGAGTGCTCGCCGTAGCCGCCGTAGAGCTTGTCGACGACATCCATTCCCTGCACGACCTTGCCGAAGGGAGCGAAGCCGTTTTCGGTGTCGATGCGGGAGTTGTCGCCGGTGTTGATGTAGACCTGAGTGGAGCGCGTGTTGGGCCCGGTATTCGCGAAGGCGATATAGCCGGGCGTGTTCTGCTTCAGCAAAGGATCATCGGGCATGGTGCGATGCCGCCACGCCTGCGCGATCTGTGGATCGCCCGCGATGCCGAACTGCACCCATCGCCCCGGCACCACGCGGAAGAATCGCGAATGGTCGTAGTAGCCATCGCGCACGAGCAGGTAGAAACGATCCGCGCCCTGCGGAGCCCAGTCGCGGTGCACCTCGATGACGAAGTTGCCGGCCGTCGTTTCCACTTTCACCCGATACAGCCTGGGCGCGCGGCGCGTGTGCGGCAATGGAATGAGCAGCAGCAGAGCGAGGAGCGGGGTGCCGAGCAGACGCATGGTGGAACTCTACCCGAATCGGCAAACCGTTCGTAATGAGGCGCGACCGTCCGTCAGCCCGTAGACTGGGCGGGTGAGCTCGCTGGCACATCTGATTGCGGCGATGGGCGCGGCGTTCCTGGCGGGAGCCATCAACTCCGTCGCCGGCGGCGGGACGCTCATCAGCTTTCCCGCGCTGCTGGGGCTGGGACTGGCGGCAATTGCCGCGAACGCGACGAGCACGGTGGCGATCTGGCCCGGGTCGCTGGGCAGCCTGTGGGGATTTCGCCGGGAGCTGGCAGCCGTGCCGCGCGGGATGCTGCTGCTCGCGATTCCCTCGGTGCTGGGCGGCCTGGGCGGGGCGTGGCTGCTGCGGCGCACGCCGGAACAAATGTTCGCGCACCTGGTTCCTTTTCTCATCCTGTTTGCGACGGTGCTGTTCACGCTGCAGGGGCCGGTGCAGCGGAAGCTGCGGGCACGCGCGGCGGAGCGTGATGCGGGCGATGCGGCGCATGCGGCGCCGGCGCGACGGAGCTGGGTGTGGATCGCCGCCGCGGGGCTGGCGCAACTTGCGGTCGGCATCTATGGCGGATATTTCGGCGCGGGCATGAGCATCATGATGCTGACGCTGCTCGCGTTCCTGGGCATGGAAGACATTTTGAAGATGAACGCGATGACCAGCTTCCTGGCCCTGTGCACGAACGGCGTGGCATCGGTGTTGTTTGCCGCGGCGCACATGGTGGTGTGGAGCTACGTGCTGGTGATGATGGCGGCGGCGCTGGTGGGCGGCTATGCGGCCGCCGGCGTGGCGCGGCGGATCGGCCGGGTGATGGTGCGGCGATTTGTGATCGTGGTGGGATTCACGATCGCGGCGGTGCTGTTTGTGAAGATGTTTTAGAGCAGCCGGTAGCCCGTAGCCGGTAGCGCGCAGCTAAAAACGCATGCCAGCTACTGACTACGGGCTACAGGCTCTTTCGCTTCCAGCGCGCGACGGCGAAGACGGCGACCCCGCCGAGGATGAGCACGGCTGTCGAGAGCAGCACCTTCATCACGGACATCAATTTGTGCGGGTCGTCGGGCGCTGGAAAGACCGAGAAGACGATGGTAGCGGCGGTCGAGAGGAATCCGATGGCGGCGAGCGCCAGCGCGACGGGGCGGCCGCCGGGAACGCGCAGCGCCCCCGGAGCGGCGGGGCGGCGTTGCACGCGCGCCATCGCAGCGAAGAGCACCAGATACGGCAGGAAATAGGTGATGATGCTCATGCTGACGAGCACGTCGTAGGCGCCGCGCACGGTGGTTCCGGCCTGGCCGAGGATGGCGACGAGGATGCCGGCGAATCCGTAGACCGCGATGGCCGCCCACGGCGTGCGAAAGCGCGGATGGATGCGGCCGAAGACCGGCGGCAGGTAGCGATCGATGCCGGCGACGAAAGGCAGGCGCGAGGTGGAGGAGAGAAACGACGCCGCGCCGCCGATGCAGTTGAGGGCGATGAGCAGCGCGAGCGCGATGCCGAGCCATGGCACGCCCAGACGCACGCACAGGCCCGCTGCGCCGCGCATGAATCCATCGACGCCGGAAATTTGCTGCGCGGGCAGCGCGATCAGCAGCGCCACTGTGCCGATGATGTAACCGAGCGCGATGACCGCTCCCCCGACGATGAGCGCGCGCGGGATGGTCTTGCGGGGGTTCTGGATCTCCTCGCCCATGAACGATCCGCTTTCGCAGCCGGCAAAGGCGAAGAAGAGCGTGGACCAGAAGAGCGCGTCTTTCACAGAGAAGTGCGGCGCGAGTGCGGGCGCTGAGAATTGCGTCGCGGAACCGAATCGGTGCGCCGCGACGGCAGCCAGACCGATGAGAATAACGATGGGCAGCCAGCTGCCGAACGAGCCGACGTTGTTCAGCCACTTGCCCGCGCCAAGCCCGACGATGTTGACCGCCGTGATGATTCCGAGCCACACCGCGGCGAAGGACATGAAGTAGAGCGGGCTGGCGGCCAGGCGGTCGTGGCCGGATCCGGTGATGAAGAGCGCGGCGGCCGCGCCAAAATAAAGCACCGCGGCGAAATAGGGCAGGTTCGACATCCAGTACATCCAGGCGGAGAGGAATCCGGCGAAGTCGCCGAAGGATTCGCGCGCCCAGACGTAGAGGCCGCCCTCCTGCGGATAGCGCGAGGAGAGCTCGAAGACGCTGCCGGCCAGCGGGAGGAAGAAGCCCAGAAGCGCGACGACCCAGACGAAGAGGCTGGACGGGCCGGCCGCGGCGGCGGTGGCGACCCAGCGCACGCTGAGTCCGCTGACAATGTAGAAGGCGGCGAGATCGCGGAAGCGCAGCGCGCGCCTGAGAGACTGCGCGTCCAGCGAACGTTGATGTGGCTGCGCGGTCGTTGGAGGTTCGCTCACTCGGGCCTCGGATGTTCCTGCCAGTATGCATGGGCGGAGGGTGCGCGGGCGAGAAAAAGGGGCCGGCGAAAGCCGTGTGCGCGTTCCGTTGCCCCAGCGAATCGCGGTGATATACTTCGGGCGTTTCTATGATCAACCCATTAACATCGGCTCCTTGATCGAGCGGAGCCGCCAACGCCGGAGGTGTCCGTCATGCTGGTCGTTCGCTCTCGCATCTGGATCCTTGGTGTCTTTCCTGCTCTGCTCGCGGGCTGTGGTGGGGGCGGAGGCATAACCGGTGGGGGCGGAGGCGGCGGCGGGAGCAATCCCACTGTGGTGTCGATTAAGTTCAACGGCTCTTCGATGCCGACCGCGGTCGCGGCGAAGACCGGGACGGGCGCCTTCACCGCGCAAACGCTGAACGGAAGCACGCTGACCCTCTCCATCCCCAGCGGGACCAGCGACTACGCCGTGGCGTTTCTGTGTCCCACACTGGGAACCGCGCCGTACACCTCGCAGTTGGAATTTGTGTGGGAGGCGGCCACCACGGACGGGACGACGCTGAATTTTCTTTGCCCGTACGAGCCGAATCTGACGCTTAACTTCACCGGCAGCCTGGATGCAAGCGCGATAACAGGGGTGCAGTCGTTCGAGGTTTTTGCGCAGAATGGCAGCTCGGTCGGCGCGGGCGGCGTGGGCGGCGGTTCCTCGGGTAACTTCGACATTGCCGCGCCGACGGGCACCGACAGGGTTTTGACTCTGGCTTACGGCAGTCAGGGTGACGGCCCGGTTGCCGTGAAAAACTTTGACAACCAGACGGTTCCCGGCTCACTGAACGGGGGCAGCACAGTGGTCTTCGGTGCAGCGGACGAGACAACACCTGAGCCGATCACCTACAACAATGTGCCTTCCGGGTTTTCCACCCCCAGCACCTATGCGTGGCTGGGCATGGGGCAGACGACCCAGAACTTTGTGTACGCCGGCAACGCAACCACGCAATACATGCAGATGCCGGCGGGCGCCCACCGAGAAAGGTGATGTCTATTTCCTCGATGCAAACGCTGCGAGCACGAGCAGCGAGGCCGATGTGAACACGGAAATCGTCAGTTCCGGCGGGCCGGTGTCGTTCACCTTTCCCGCCCCCTGGAGCTATAGCGGTCCCACCGCGGCTGCATTGCCGAGCTTCACCATGAGCTACTCGGGATTCTCGGGACAAGCCAACGTGAGCGAGAACGCATGGATCTTTTGGGGCACCGGCTCCGGCGGCATCTTTTCCACTTCGACGGACGAAATTCAGGAGGAAGCCACGGGCAATTATCAGGGCGGGTCGACGACGCTCGCGATCCCGGACCTTTCGGGTGTGGCCGGGTTCATGGCGCCTCCCGCTTCCGGAACGCAGGTGGAGTGGAACGCCTGGATCGAGCAACAGAGTTGGGGCTTCGCGAGCCCGCTCCCGTCGAATGCGGTCTGGAACACGGTGTCCAACATCGGCCTTTATACGGTGCCCTAGCTCCGGACACGCGCTTTCAGGCAGAATCTTGCTGCCAGGAAGTGGCCGATTCAGCCAATCCCGCGTTGACCGCAGCGCTTCCCTGCCCGTAGAAAAGGAAATGATGAAGAAGAAGGTTGTGGTGCTGGGGGCGGGGCGCGTGGGCAAGGTGATTGCCGCGGATTTGTCCCGGGAATTCGACGTGACGTCGGTGGATGTGAGCGCGAAGGCGCTCGAGTCGCTGGCGAAGCGGTATCCGGTGAAGACGAAAGTCGCCGATCTGGGCGACGCGCAGGCCGTGACGGGCGCGATCCGCGAGGCGGATCTGGTGATCAGCGCCGTGCCGGGATTCATGGGATTCGCGACGCTGAAGACGGTGATCGAAGCCGGGAAAGACGTGGTGGATATTTCGTTCTTCGCAGAGGATGCGTTCGAGCTGCACGAGCTGGCGTTTCGCCGCAAGGTCACCGCGGTGGTGGATTGCGGGATCGCGCCGGGCACACCGGATTATCTGGCCGGATATTTTGTCGGACAAATGCACATTCAGGATTTCACGTTCATGGTGGGCGGGCTGCACTTCCACCGCAGCGGACCCGACCAATATCTTCCTACGTTTTCGCCGACGGACGTGTGGGAGGAATACACGCGGCCCGCTCGGTACGTGCGGGACGGCAAGCTGATCACGATGCCACCGCTGTCGGAGCCGGAGATCGTGGAATTCCGCATCGGCGGGCACGAACTGCGGCTCGAGGCTTTCAACACGGATGGGCTGCGGTCGCTGATCACCACGATGGCCGGGCGGATTCCGAACATGAAGGAGCAGACGCTGCGCTTCCCGGGACACATCGAGTACATCCGCAAGCTGCAGCAGACCGGCAAGCAGTGGGTTCCGGACAAGTGGACGCCGAAGGAAGACGAGGATGAGTTCACGATCATGCGGATCGTGTTTCGCGGGTTCCAGGGAAAAACGCCGAAGAAGATTACGCACACCGTGTTCGTGACGTACGACCCGGCGACGCAATTCAGCTCGATGTCGCGGGCGACGGGCTACTCATGCACGGGCGTGGCGCGGTGCGTGCTCGACGGGACGTACAAGCGGGCAGGCATTTCGCCGCCATCGTATGTGGGGGAAGCGCCGGGATGCGCGGAGCGGATTTTTGCGCATTTGCGGGCGCGGGGGATTTTGTTCGAACGGGTGGACGAGAGTATTTGATTCCCAGGTGATCAGAATGTCCGCAGTTCGCGCAGCGCCGTCCCTCCGGGACTCGTCTCTTTTTGTTCGTCTTCCCAGCACTCCGCACCCCAACGCGCAAGGGCGTTGGGGGCCCCGCTGAAGTGCTGGGCTAATCTGCGCTGCGCCTCCGGCGCGTTTGCTGTGCCTGGCGGGGAGCAGAGCTCCCGTCTCGTGCGCCGTGTACTCGCTGCGCAGTCCGAGCGCGGTTCGCCATCCGCGATGCCGAGGCATCTTCCAGGTGGGAACCACAGGGGCTAAAGCCCGTCGGGTCCTGGGCGCTTCGCGGCACGACTGAAGTCATGCCCTGATACAAAGCCCCGAATCCCTGTCGTCCGTTCCCTAATCCCTGATCCCTACCCCTATTCCCTACCCCCTATCCCCTGTACCCTAGCTCCGTGGGCTTTCGCGACTTTCTCGGCAATGAAGCGACGGTGCGGCACCTGCGCGAAGCGATCGCCGCGGGACGGTTGCCGCACTCGCTCATCCTGGCCGGGCCGCGCGGCGCCGGAAAATACACGCTGGCGATCATGCTGGCGCAGGCGGCGAACTGCCTGGATCCACGCGAGACCGATGGGCTGCCGGATTTCTGCGGCACCTGCTCCAACTGCCGGCGCATCGGCGAGGCGATGGACCTGGACGCGCGCGTGGCCGAGGCGATCGCGGCCCGCGACGATCTGCGCGACGTGGACAAGCGCGACACCCGCATCCTGATTCAAACGCACCCCGACGTGCTGGTGATCCCGCCCGACCCGCCGCAACTGCTCATCAAGGTGGGGCAGGTGCGGACGCTGATCAGCGAAATCTACCGCATGCCAGCCGAGGCGCGGCGCGCGATGTACATCTTCACCAGCGCCGCGTTCATGAAAGAAGCGGCCAACTCGCTGCTGAAGGTGCTGGAAGAGCCGCCGGCGCATGCCAGCATCGTGCTGCTGGCGGAAAATACCGGCGAGCTGCTGCCGACCATCCGCTCGCGGGCTGGCATTTTCCGGCTGGGGGCGATTCCCGTCGAGCAAATTGAGCGCCTGCTGGCCGAGCGGAGGAAGGAACTGAAGCCGGCGGAGCGGATGCTGGTGGCGCGTCTGGCAGAAGGCGCGGTGGGCCGCGCGCTCGGCTTCGATTTGGCCGCCTGGCTGGCCAGCCGCGCCGATGCGCTGACTCTGCTGCGCGCTTCGCTCGGCGAGTCGGACTGGTCTTCGCTCTTTCGCGCCACGGAGAACTACCGTGCCGGCGCTGAGGGCCAGGAAAAGACCCAGGGCCTGCTGCGGGCTGCCGCTTCCCTGCTGGAGGATTTGCTGCTGCTGAAGGCCGGAACGCCGGACCTGGCGCGGAATCTCGACCTGAAAAAGGAGCTGACGGCGATGGCCCAGACCGTGAGCTACGAGTGGATCGAGGGAGCCGCGCGGGGGCTGCGCCAGGTGGAATCCGGCATGCGCCGGAATCTGCTGCGCTCGCTGTCTCTCGACAGCTTTGCTGCGCAGTTGGCGGGGTCGTAGGCGGTGCGAGTCCGATTCAGGCCGCGAAGAGTGGACGCAGCGGCGAGATCGGAACTTTAGTACCCGCGGGTCCTCCAGCGCGTTTCCCACAGGCTGCCGGGCGTAACATTGCCGGGAATCACGCAACAAAATTCCCCAGCCGTGCGACGCGGAGACGGTTTCGCGCATCACATTGGCATCATTGTCTTGTAAGGATTGCGGGCACTATGACCCAACTGTCTGCCTCTGCAGTACGACCGCTGAGCACGCCTAAAGGCGCTGCCCGGCCCTCGCCGGTGCTGGTGCCGCCGGCGAAACCCGCGCCCGAAGAGCCGCGCGAACTGGACATCATCGGCCCGCGCAAACTGATTCGGCCCCATCTGCCGGAAGGCGCGCAGCGCAACCGCCGGTTCTCGCGGCATGATGAGCCGGCGCTGGTCTCGCACGGCGCGCCCATCCACGCAGCCACCGCGCAGGACAGCTCGCACGCCGAGTCGTTCTACTTCCAGAAACAGGTGCAGGCGCGGACGCCGATGGTCTTCGTGCTGGAAGACGGCGAGCGGATCGAGGGCTGCATTGAGTGGTACGACCGGCACGCGATCAAGGTGCGGTGCTCCGCGCCCTCGACGCAGCGGCTGCGGGGTCCCCGCGGCGGCGACGGCGGGACGCGGATGCTGATCTACAAATCCAGCATCAAGTACCTGCACAAGGCGGGGGAGAGTTTGTAACGGCAGGGCTTACGGTTTACGGGTTACGGTATAGACGGCGCGGCTTGGGAGCCGCGCCGTTTTGCTTGAAGCAGGGGTTACGGGATACGGTTTACGGGATAGGACAAGCCCCTGGTGCCCACTGGCGGGAGGAGCCGTTTTCTTTGCTGCCCCTACCGCTTGCCGTGGGGCTCGTACTGGAAGCACTGGTCGAACGGGACGCCCAGCGCCAGCGCCACCTTGAAAGCCGTCTCGAGCGAGGGCGAGTACTTGTCCTGCTCCATCGCAATGACGGTTTGGCGCGTCACGCCCACCTGATCGGCGAGGTCCTGCTGCGTCATTTGCCGGGCGGCCCGCAGTTCGCGAATGTGATTGCGGATCGACGGCATCAGAGGGCTCTCCGATAAGAGACGATCTGCGCGGCGGTTTTCGTGATGTCGGCGATCACCACCATGCCAAAGAAGACATTCAGGAAGTGCAGCGCGACCCAGGGTTCCTGGATCGGGAATCCGCCCTGGATGGCGTGCACCCAGAGCAGGCCGAGACCCAGGACCATCAGCGACACCAGCATCAGATAGCCGGCGCGGTAGCCGCGCAGCTCGATCAGGCGGTCGCGCTCGTCGGTGGTGCGGTTGCGCGTGACGGCCGCGATGATGGACTGCAGGATGATCTGCAGCACGATGATCGAAACGATCATGCCCGCGACCTTGTTGACCGAGTTCTGCCGGTGCAGGAAGAAATAGGGGCCGTAGACCACCAGCTCGGCCACCAGCGACGCATAGAGAGACTTTTCGCGGTACGACAGGGACATGGAGTTCGCTCCTGTGTCAAAAATATTTGACAACGCTAAAGTAGCGTGGATTTCGGCGGATGTCAAATAATTTTTACATGCGGTCTGGTGGGCTTTCAGTGGGGACGAGCTGCCTTCTGTAGGCGGTCGCGCAGGGCGACGCCGATGCCCTCGGCCGGGGGCATGGGGCAGACGATGGCCGTCACGCCTGCCGCGTCGAGCCAGCGCAATCCGGCGAAAAGGCGGCGCGCCAAATCCTCGAGATCGTTCCAGCTCCCCCACGGGAACACTTTCGCGTGCGCTGCCCCCGCCGGAAAGCCTGCCGGCAGCATCAGGCCGACGGAGTCGCCCGATTCTTCCAGCGCCTGCGCGGTGGCGGCAAAGACAGCCTGCAGCGGCAATCCCTCGCCTTCCACCAGCACCAGGCGCGCGCGCGGGGCGTAGTGGCGCATGCCCAGGCCCGGCGCGACGGCGCCCTGGTCCGGTTCCTTTTGCTCGGCATCGGCGCGGATTTGGCTGACTTGGCCGCCGACGACGGAGCGGATTTGCTCGAGGGTGATGACGCCGGGACGAAGGATCGTGCAGCCGTCATCGCGCACGTCGGCGACGGTGGACTCGACGCCGTGGGTGGTGGGCCCGCCGTCGAGGATGGCATCGATGCGCCCGTCGAGATCCTGCAGGACGTGCTCGGCGGTGGTCGCGCTGGTGCGGCCGAATCGATTGGCGCTGGGAGCGGCCACCGGAACGCCGGCGGCGCGGAGGAGGGCCAGCGCGACCGGATGCGCGGGCATGCGCACGCCGACCAGCGCGCGGCCGGCGGTCACGCTCTCCGGGACATCGGGGTGTTTGGGCAGCAGGAGCGTGAGCGGGCCGGGCCAGAAGGCGTCCATGAGGGCGCGCGCGTTCGCAGGAACCGCGGCGGCGACGCGATCGAGCAGTGACGGCTCGCCGATGTGGACGATGATGGGGTCCCAGTCGGGGCGCTCCTTGGCGGCGAAAATTTTCGCGACAGCGGTCGGGGTCGAGCGCGTTGGCGCCGAGGCCGTAGACGGTTTCCGTGGGGAAGGCGACAGTGCCGCCGCGGCGCAGAATCTCGGTCGCCTCGGCGATGGCCTGGCGCGAGGCGGGGCTGTCAGGGTGCGCGGGATCGACGGAGAGGCGGAGAGTCTTCATCCGCTTTCCACTGTAACCGGTCCCTCTTGCCTGCACTCCGCACCCTGCGCGCGGTACCCTGCATTCATGAGCAGAGAAATCGAGGTGAAGTTCCGCGTGGAGGATGCGGCGGCTTTGGCAGAGAAGCTCGTCGCGGCGGGCTTTCACGAGGAGACGCCGCGCACGTTCGAGCGGAATATCCTGTACGACACGAAGGACCGGCGGCTGCGCGGGCAGCAGGCGATTCTGCGGGTGCGGAAGTACGGCGAGCGCTGGGTGGTGACGCACAAGTGCCTGCCCCGCGACAACGACCCCGCGGCGCGGCACAAGCATCGCGAAGAGACGGAGACGAAGGTTGAGGACGGCGAAGCGATCGGGCATATCTTCGAGCAGCTCGGCTACACGCCGTCGTTTGTGTATGAGAAGTGGCGGACGGAATTTGCCGACGGCACCGGCCACTGCGTGGTGGATGAGACGCCGATCGGCGTCTATGCCGAGCTGGAGGGTCCGACGGAGTGGATTGATGCTACGGGCAGCCGCCTGGGCGTGGACCCGGCGCGCTTCATGACGCTGAGCTACGGGCGGTTATTCGACGCGTGGCGGCAGAGGACGGGGAGCTCCGCGGAGAACCTGACCTTCGAGGAGATTCCCGGCCGGTAAACCCTGGGGAATTTCATCCGATAAGACATCTTGAGCGGCAAAGGCGGCGGCGTCCTGCGTGGAAAAGGCGGTGGCTGCCCAGCCCAGCTCGAGGTCTGCGATGCTCTCAATTCTGTTCTCGCCAAGCCGGCGGCGCCTGACCCGGACGGGTCGGGCGTGGCGGCGCAGGCTCATCGCGGCGCTGATGCTGGGCACGGCGATCCCGGCGCTGGCCGCGCCGCGGGCGGTGGAAAAGCGCGTGGCGCCCGAGTATCCGGTGCTGGCGATCAGGATGCGCATAGGGGGTGTAGTGACCGTGACCGCGACCGTCGCGGCCGACGGCCGGGTAACCGCCGCGAAGGCGGAACATGGCAACTCGCTGCTGGCGCCGGCCGCGGTGGCGGCGGTGCGGAAGTGGAAGTTCGCGCCGGCCACCGACGTTTCCACGGAAACCGTGAACGTGACGTTTGACATGGGGAGCTGAGACGATGCTGGTTTTCTCGCACCTGCCGTTCCGCCAAAAGCTGCGCCTGGCGGGCAGCCTGCTGCTGGCCTGTACGCTGCTGGGCTCGCTGCTGGCGTCGCTGCAGATGCGGCGCGCCAACCAGGCGAGCGCGAATGTTTCGCTGCGCTCGATTCCCGCGGTGGGCGCGCTGAGCGATCTGCGCCTGGGCGCGCTGGGCTCGGCGAGCGCGCTGAAGTCGTGGCTGCTGTTCGGGGCCGATCCCGCAGCGGCGGCGCGGTACCGCGCGCAGTTCGAGCAGAGCGAGCAGCTTTCAGAGAGAGCGATTGCGGAGATCGCGCGGCTGCGCGACACGCTGAACGATTCGGTGGGGTCGGCCTCGATGAGCAGCGCCATCGACGCATGGCGCGCGCTGGATGCCGCGGAGGAGCGCGTGCTGGCCACCGCCTCAGAGGGCGGGAACAATGCCACGGCACGGGCCTACGACCTGCTGCAGGGGGAAGTGTCGCAGCGATTCGACGAGCTGAACGTGCAGCTGAGCCAGAGCATCGACGAGGAAACGCGACTGCGCGACCAGAGCATGGAGGAGGAGCTGCGGCTGAGCCGGCTGGAAGCGCTGTTCATGTGGACGGGAATTTTGCTGGGCGGGCTGCTGGGCGGCTCGCTGGCGGAGGTGACGGGGCGGCGGGTGGTGCGCTCGCTGCGGCGGGCGGCCGCGCAGGCGCATGCCATCGCGGCCGGGGATCTGACCGGAGATCCGATTCACGTGGAGGCGCAGGACGAGCTGGGCACGCTGGCGGAGTCAGTGAACCGGATGCAGCAAAACCTGCAGGACATGGTGGGCGCGGTGATGGAAGCCTCGGCGGCGGTGCATCACGACGCGGGCGAGCTGGCGCGGGTGGGCGCGGCTTCGTTCGACCGCACCCGCGAGCAGTCGCAGCAGACGCACCAGGCGGCCACGGCGATGCAGGAGATGTCGATCTCGATCTCGGAAGTCTCGAGCCACGCGCAGAACGCGGCCGATCAGGCGCGCCAGGCGGCGACGATTGCGCGCGAAGGCGGCGCGATTGTGGAGGAGATGCTGGCGGGCATGAACACCATCTCGGATTCCGTGGCGCAGACGGCAGAAACGGTGGAGCGGCTGGGCAAGGAATCCGAGCAGATCATTCGCATCGTGAACGTTATCGAGGAGATCGCGCAGAAGACGAATCTGCTGGCGCTGAACGCGGCGATTGAGGCGGCGCGCGCGGGCGAGCAGGGGCGCGGGTTTGCCGTGGTCGCCGGAGAAGTGCGGCGGCTGGCGGAATCGACCCGCAACGCCACGAGCGAGATCGCGCAGATGATCGGGGGAATCCGGAACCACACCCAGGCCGCGGTCGACGCGATGAATTCGGGAACGGAGCGGGTGGGCCGGGGGATGGCAATCACGGCGCGCGCGGGCGAATCGCTGAAGCGGATCATCGCCGCCGCGGATCAGGTGGACACGATGATCGCGCAGATTGCGACGGCCTCGACGGAGCAGTCGGTGGCGGCGCAGCAGTCGAGCCAGAACCTCGAGGTCATCAATCGGCTGGGCGAAGAGCAGGAGGCCTCGACGCCGGTGACGCGAGGATTTATCGATTCGGTGGAAAGCGGAGCGCAGCGGCTGCAGGAACACATTGCGCAGTTCCGGATTGGGGAAGAAAGCGGCAAACAACCGGGATTACGGAGCAGGGATCTGGCTGGCGGGCGGCGACCGAGGCTCGATGTCAGCTACCCGGTTCCGCATGAGCGATCGCTCTCCTGATCGCTGCTGCCTGCCCTTACATCCCCTCGCCGGTGAACGGGTTTACTTCGTTCGCCGGGATGCTCGTGGGATCCACTTTGGCGGCGACTTGCTCGGCCTCGGCGGTCACGGGCCCCGGGCCGTTGCGGTTGTAGACGCGCAGCGGATCACCAGGCAGCATCTTGTGTTCCTCCAGCGCCAGCCGGATGCGCCGCTGCGTTTCGCGCATCGCCGCCCATTGCTGGTTGGCTTTCGTTTTGAGCTGCAGGAGATAAATCACCTGCGAACCTTTGATCTGGTCGACGCCCAGCAGCATCGGGTCGGCGAGAAAAGCGCCGCTGTACTGCGGATCGTTCCGGACGCCGGCGGCGACCTCCTTCAGCAGGGCCATCACCTGATCGGGATGCGCGGAGAAATCCACGGCCACGTGGATGGTCGCCACGGAGAAGTCGCGGTTGAGGTTGGCGACGGTGGTGATTTGCGAGTTGGGCACGATGTACAGGGTGCCGTCAGCGTCGCGGACCTGCGTGCGGCGCAGAGTCATCGCCTCGACGGTGCCCGAGACACCGGCGACGCGCACCGTGTCGCCGACATTGAACTGGTCTTCGATCAGGATGAGGAACCCGTTGAAGCAGTCCTTGACGATGTTCTGGGCAGCGAGGCCGATGGCCACGCCGGCGACGCCGGCGCTGGTGAGCAGCGGCCCCAGATTCAGCCCGAGAATCGGCAGGGTTTCGAGGATCGCGAGAAAGACGATGATGCCCACGCCGGTGTTGCGGATGACGGCGGCGAGCGTGCGCACCTGGGCGAGGTGCGCCGCGGTGCTCGACTGACGCTCGGCCAGGCGCAGGATGTGGCGCGTGATCAGCCGCAGCAGCCACAGAAGCAGCCAGGCGATGAGGGCGACGGCAATGATTTTGGGGAGCTTTTCGTGCAGAAAGTCCTGGAAGTCGATGACGTATTTTTCACCGAGCACCTGCAGAAATCCAGGCGTCGCACTGAGTCCCACGAACGCGTTCAGCATGTCGCTTTCAGGATATCCGCAGCGAAGGTGTTTGCGGCCCCTGAGCCCTCACGAGAGGGAGCCGGCCGGAACTATAATGCCGAATACCGCGGCAGGGTGACGGCTTTTTCACCGGTTCGATCGACCTCGGCTGAAGATGCCACTGCCCGGAGGGAGGGCCTCATGCCTGGATTTGGCCGCAACGCTCGTGGGGTGTGGTTTTTGCTACTGATCGGCGCGTTCGCCGTCGTTCCGGTTCATGCTCAGCAGGTGCCCGTGCCGATGCCGCAGCAGCAACAGTTCCCCCCGCCACTCGGGCCGCCCGTCGACCGGAGCGAGCGGCAGGTGCTGCGGAAGATGGCGCAGGAGCGCAACGTCGACCGTCAGAAAGAGATTGTCGCCGATACGGACAAGCTGCTGGCTCTGGCCAAAAAGCTGAAGGAACAAGTCGCCAAAAGCGACAAGGACCAGCTTTCGCTCGACGTGGTCGATACCGCCAACCAGATTGAAAAGCTGGCGAAGTCGGTGAAGGAGCGGATGCGGGACGGAACGTAGACCTAGGCGGAGTTGCCTGCTGCGGCCTCAGCGAAAGCGGCCATCCGGACGGGCGATGGCGCGGAGCGGCGAATCAACAGGAGCGTCTGGTCGTCGGTTTGCGGTCCAAATCTGCGGACTTTGGAGAGGATCTCCTGCGCCAGGGCCGCCAGCGGCTGGGCAGCAGAGAGCACGAGCATTTGCTCAAGACGGTCCCGGCCAAACTCCTCTCCATCCTGCCGGCAGACTTCCAGAATGCCGTCGGTTGCGACCAGCAGCACGTCGCCCATCGCCAAATCCATCCGGTCGCCGGAGAATCCAACCTCGGGCAGCAGCCCCAGCGGCAACTGCTGCTGCTCAATAGTCTGCACACCATCATGGCCGATGCGACGGCGGAGGACAGGCGGACTGGCGGCCAGGGCGTACCACGCCTGGCCATCGGCGTTCAGCCGAAACGCGGTCAGCGTGGCATACATCTGCGGCTCTTTCACGCTGGGCAGCACGCGGTTGAGCTTGTCGAGCAGCGAAGGCAGCGAGGCTTCCGGCGGTCCTGGGTCCAGCAGGATGGTGCGCACCGCCGTCTTGAGCATGCCCATCAGGATGCCGGCCGAAAGACCGTGCCCGGCGATGTCGGCAACGTAGACCACCACATCGCCGCCGGGCAGCTCGATCGCGTCCACCAGATCGCCGCCGACTTTTTCGCTGGGCTCGGAGAGGCCGAAGATCTCAAATCCAGCGGCCTGCAATGTGATCGGCGGGACCAGAGTTTTCTGGATGCCGTGCGCCAGAGCCAGCTCGCTCTTGATGCGCAGGGTGGCCCGGTTCTCCGCCGAGAAAAAGGAGACAAAGAACGCGTAGGACGCGATCACGACCAGCAGGATAGCGGTTCCCGCAAAGCGGACGCCGTCGGAGGCTGAGGGCGAGGATAGCGCGAACATGCGGACCGCCCAGTTCGACACGGCGGTCAGGACCGGACTGATGGCGAACTGCAAGGCAATCAAAATCGCCATGAAGGGCCAGGGCAGGTAGGTGACGCAAGCCAGAAAGAGCACGGCATTGACCCCGGTGACCACGGCGATCAGGATCGCAATGGCGTAGGGCATGGACCCCATGTTCAAAAGGTCGTTGAAGAAGCCGATGACCGAGAAAATGAAGAACACCGCGCAGGCAAAGATCCACAGCCGCTTCAGCGGAACCTCGCGAAACGACTGCCATTGCCGGGGCCACTGGTACCAGGCTCTTGTCCGCTCTGCCATTGGCAGCCAACATATCAGCCGCCGGATGGAATGTATAGACGGTTCAGGGGCTTAGCGGCGCGTCACGGGCGTGCCTTTGGGAACGCGCAGCGTGAAGAGGCTGTCCGGCAAGTGGGTGTTGTAGCGAACGTTGCTGTAGGTGACGGTGCGGGAGTCGCCGCTGGGCTGCACCATGACCTGCTTCAGCGAGATATCGCGGGCAAGATCGATCCAGACGGTCAGATGGCTGAAGTTGTCGCGGATGCTGGCCTGCTTCGAGACGAGGTCCAGTTTGGCGGTCTCATGGCCGTCGATGGTCTCCATGCCCTGGAAGGTGATGGTCCACTGCGAGGTCAGGTCGTTCGCGGTGGCGCCGAAGCCGGTGGCAAGGAGCGCATCGTACTGGCCGCGATTCGATCCGCCGGAGAAGATCGTCTCCTGCCCGGCCGGGGGCGGCTGGTAGTAGTCGAGCTCGCCGTTGCGGTAGAGCAGTTGCGCGACCGGCTGGCCATTCGCGGCCTTGAGGCTGGTGACCATTTCCATGGATGAGCCCTGGCGCCGGAAGGCGGTCGTGCCCTGCTGCTGCTCATGCTCCTGCACCACGGCGGTATACAGATCCACCGAAATGTCCGCCTGCACGTCGTGAAATTTCGGCGAGGCGGCGTTGATCTGATCGAGAACCTTTTGCAGGTTCATTTGCTGGGCTGAAACAGCGGCGGGAGCCAGCGCCAGAGCCGCAATGAGGAAGAAGAGGCTTTTCACGTTCATCGCCTTCTTTAGACAGGATTTCCGGAAGCCGGGATGCACCGAAAAGCGATCAGCGGTGCGCCCACACCTTCCAGGCAACCAGGCGCCCTCCAATTTCGCGGACGGGCTCAGTGCGATCGATGGTGACCGGCCCGGCGACGCTGGCAATGGCGCCGGCCAGTTGCTGGCTCGAAGGCGCTCCGCGCGTGGCCGGGGCCAGTTCCGCCGGAACGATGTAGATGAGGCCGCCCGCTGGATCGGTCATGGCGCGAATCTGGTTGGGCGGCATGTCGGGCTTGGGCTGGTCGCCGTAGTAAATGAACCGCGGGGTGAGGAAGATGAACGCCAGGATGAGCGTGACCATCACGTCGTAGGGAACGCTGCCCCGCTCGTGGGTCCACCACAGATAGCTCTTCAGGGTGCTGCCGACGCTCACCGCTACGCTCCTGCGCGCGGGCCGATGATGCGCTGCCCGCCCATATAGGTTACCAGCGCCTCCGGCACGCGCACCGAGCCGTCGGCCTGCTGATAATTCTCGAGAATCGCGAGCCACGTGCGGCCCACCGCGAGGCCGCTGCCATTGAGCGTGTGGACGAAGGCCGGCTTGCCACCCTTCGCCTTGTAGCGGATGTTCGCGCGCCGCGCCTGGAAGGCTTCGAAGTTCGAGCAGGACGAGATTTCGCGATAAAGGTTTTGCCCCGGCAGCCAGACTTCCAGATCGTACGTCTTCGCCGAACTGAAACCGGTGTCGCCGGTGCACAGCAGCATGCGCCGGTACGGAAGCTCGAGCGCTTCGAGAATCGCCTCGGCATCGCGCGTCAGCTTTTCGTGCTCCAGATCGCTTTCCTCGGGGCGCGCGAACTTGACCAGCTCGACTTTCTGGAACTGGTGCTGGCGGATGATGCCGCGCACGTCCTTGCCATAGGAGCCGGCCTCACTGCGAAAGCAGGGCGTGTACGCCGTGAGCGAAATGGGCAGGCGCGCTTCTTCGAGCGTTTCGTCGCGGAAGAGATTGGTGACCGGGACCTCGGCAGTGGGGATGAGCCAGTGGTCGTTGTCGCGATACTGATCGGCTTCGAAGCCCTCGGGGTCGATGCAACGGAAAAGGTCTTCGGCGAATTTCGGCAATTGCCCGGTGCCGAAAAGAGATTTGCTGTTGACCATGAACGGCGGCAGCACTTCCGTGTAGCCATGCTGGCGCGTGTGCTGGTCGAGCATGAACCCGATCAGCGCCCGCTCCAGCTTCGCGCCGTCGCCCCAGTACACGGCAAAGCGCGCGCCGGAAATTTTGGCGGCGCGCTCGAGATCGAGATGCCCAGCTTTTCGCCCAGCTCCCAATGCGGCTTCGGCTGGAAATCGAACTTCGGGATCGTGCCCCAGCGCTTCACTTCGACGTTCTGCTCTTCGCCGCGGCCGACAGGCACCTCGTCGCGGCAGAGGTTGGGAATGCGCGTGAGCAGCGCGCGGAGCTGCCCGTCAATGGCGTCGGCGGATTGCTGGCCGGCATCAATCGAATCCTTGAGCCCGCGCACTTCCTCCATCAGGGCAGTCGCGTCCTGCTTCTCGCGCTTGAGAGCGCCGACGCGCTCGGAAAGCTCGTTGCGCCGACTCTGCAGGGCTTCCAGTTGCGTGATTTTCTCGCGGCGCTCTGCATCCAGGCGGTGGAAATCGCCCAGCAGCGCCGCAGGATCGGCGCCGCGGTCGCGCAGTTTCTTCTCCACCAATTCCAGATTGGCGCGGACAAATCCCAGGTCGAGCATACGCATCCAGAGTATCAGCGCAGGAAGGCCCACCCCTTCGACGCCGCGCCGCGCCCCCTGCGATACTGATCTTGCTATGAGTATTGCCCGCTTTCCCCTGCTCATCGCCCTCCTTCTCGCCGTTCCCGCTCTTTCCGCGCAGACAGCCTCCAAAACCGAAAGTCACCCGGAGGCCCATCGCCGCGCCGAGCGCGAGCGGCAGCCGCCGGTGACGCCGAGCGCGTACAACGGTCACCCACGGCTGGCGATTGTTCTCGTCCTCGACAATTTTCGTGCGGGCGCTCTGGAACGCTGGCGCGCGGATTTCGACAAGAACAAGGGCTTCAGCCTGTTCCTGGATCATGGCGCGTACTTCCCCGATTGTTCCTTTGACTATGCGAATACGCAGGCCGCGCCGGGACACGCGGCGATCGCCACGGGCACGTACACCAACGGCAACGGCATCTCCGGCAATGCGTGGTGGGACTTCGCGCGTAACCAGCAGCAGCCCGTCTCCGCCACGGAGGACGTGCGCTACAAGCTGATCGGGCTACCCGCGGTCAGCATCCCCGGCGGCCAGCCCGGGGCTTCCGGAACGGGGCCCAGGTACGTCACCGGAGATTCGCCGCAGAACCTGCTCGCCTCCACGCTGGGCGATGAGCTGCGGCTGGCGACGGCCGGGCAGGCGCGCGCGTACTCGATCGCGCTCACGGCGCCGGATGCGGTTCTTTCCGCGGGAGCGGGCGCGAACGGCGCGTACTGGATCGATCCGGCCTCGGGCTACTGGATCACTTCCAGCTTCTACATGCCCACGCTGCCCGACTGGGCAAACGAATTCAACGGCGGCGACAACCTCTCGCTGGCGGAACAGGCGGCGGGGCTGACGAACGTGACGAACTTCGGCACCCAGGTGGGCACCACCCCGGCCGCCGCCGACTACGAGCTGAGCTTTGCCGAAGCGCTGATCCAGAACGAGCAGCTGGGCCAGCGGAACGTGACCGATCTGCTGACGATCTCGCTGGCGGCCAACGGAGGCCAGAGCTACGCGGCCGACTCACCGCAGGAAGAGCAAACGGTGGATTCGCTGGACACGCAGCTCGACGGCTTCTTTGCGTGGCTGGACAAGAACATCCCCGGCGGCCTGGGCTACGTGTGGATCGGGTTGACGGCGGATCGCGGCGTCCCGCCCGATCCGGCAACCGCGGCGGGGTACGGCCTGAACGCGGCGACGCTGGATCTGACCAGTCTGGTGGCTCATTTGAATCTGGCGATGAACATGAAGTTTTCGCCGGGCGAGAAGATCGACTACGTGATGCCGCGCCAGTCGCTGCCGTACATCGCGCTGAACGGCGCGGAGTTCATGAAGGACGGGATCGACGAGCAGGAAGCGGAACAGGCGGTGCAGCAGGCGCTTCCTCCGGCGATCCGCGCGCTGGCGCCGGCGCAACCCGAGCCGCTGCCGTCGAGCTCGCCGATTGCGGGCTCGCAGCCCTCCACGCTCCAGCCTTCTGACACGCGCCTGCCGCCGCGTCCGGTGCTCTTCCGCAGCTACACGCGCATGCAGCTGGCGGACGGGTCGCTGCCGCCGAATGCCTGGGGACGGCTGATCGGCAACAGCTATTCACCCAATGGCGGATGGTACGTGATGGTGATTCCGGCGGCGTATCAGTCCGCGGCCGGGGACGGGGCCTCGGCTTCCGGACCGTGGGCGTACGGCCGCCAGGTGCCGCTGGCCTTCTACGGCGCTCCGTTTGCGCCCGGCACGTATCTGAACCAGGTGCAGCCGGTGGACCTGGCGCCGACGTTTGCGGCGCTGCTGGGAATCCACGAACCCTCCGCCTCAGTGGGCCAGGTGCTGACGGAAGCGCTGAAGCCGGCGAAGGAGGTTGTGTATCCGCGCATCGAGACGCCGCGGCCGGGGACGCACGCTGCTCCGGAGAAGAAGCCGGTAACGACGCCGGCTCCCGCGAATCCCGCGCCTTCGCAACCCGCAGCACCGCAAGCCACGCCTGCGCAAAAGCCTGCCGCGCAACCGCAGAAGCCTCTGCGCCGGCAAACAAGCCGCAACCGGCTCCGAATCCCACGCCGCAAGCCGGGCCGCGGTGAGTGCGGGCGCCCGGGCTGTATGCTGAAACATTGAGGCGCGAACGATGAAGCCCGACATGCGCGTGCAGCTGTGCGGCCTGGATCTGGTGAATCCGGTGATTGCCGCCAGCGGCACCTTCGGCTACGGCGTGGAGTTCGAGGACATCGTGTCGTTCCGCCGCATCGGCGGGCTGGTGACCAAGGGCATCTCGCGCGAGCCGATGGCCGGCAATCCTCCTCCGCGATTGATTGAAACCGCGGCGGGCATGATCAATGCCATCGGCCTGCAGAACGTCGGCGTGGAGAAGTTCGTTGCGCAGAAGCTGCCGCCGATGCGCCGGTATCCTGGCTGCGCGGTCATCGTAAACGTCTTCGGCTACCAGGTCGAGGACTACGTGGCCGTGATCGCGCGGCTCAACCAGGCGGAGGGCATCGCGGCGTACGAGCTGAATGCTTCGTGCCCCAACACGCGGCACGGCGGACTGAGCTTCGGATCGGATCCGGCGATGCTGGCGGAACTGGTGAGTGCGGCGAAAAAGGAGTCAGCGCGCCCGCTGATCGTGAAGCTTTCGCCCAATGTGACCTCGATTCCAGCCGTCGCGAAAGCCGCCGAAGACGCGGGGGCGGATGCGCTGTCGCTGGTGAACACCTTTGTCGCGCTGAGCATCGACGTCGAAACGCGGCGGCCGCGGCTGGCCAACGTGACCGGCGGACTTTCCGGCCCGGCGATTAAGCCCATCGCGGTGCGCATGGTGTGGGAAGCGGCGAAGGCGGTGAAGATTCCGGTGATCGGCATGGGCGGCATTGCGACGGCGGAAGATGCGGTGGAATTTCTGCTGGCAGGCGCGACCGCGGTGCAGGTGGGCACGGCCAGCTATGCCGATCCGCGCGCGACGGAGCGCCTGGCGGGCGACCTGGAGCAGTGGTGCAGTCGGCACCATGTTCAGCAGGTGGCGTCGCTGCGGGGCGCACTGGACCTAACGCCGCCGAGCCCTCCGGCGGAGTAGCGCCGCCTCAGCGCTTCGTGTCCGGACCCTTCACGCGAAACCGGTTGGCGCGCTCGAATTCATCGCGCAGCTCAGGAGTCTTCAGGTTCTCGCGCAGGTGCGCCAGGCGCTGCTCCAGCGCGTGCAGCGATTGCGCAATGGCCTCAGTGTTTGTGTGGGCGATGTCGCGCCACATGGAGAAGGGGCTTGAGCCGAGGCGCGTCATCTCGCGCAGGGCGCGGCCGCCGATGGGCAGCAGATCGGCATTGGCGGCAAATTCATCCTCGAGCAGCGCGGACATCGCCGTCGACACCATTTGCGGCAGATGGCTGATCCACGCGCACAGCACGTCGTGGCGATCGGGATCCATATCGAGGACGCGCGCGCCGAAGCGCTCCACCCACATGCGCCACTCATTCGCCAGACCCTGCGCGGCCGGCAAGCCCTGCTCATTTCCGTGACACGGTGTAAAGAGCCAGACCGAACCCGAGAAGAGCGCGGGGTCGGCATGGCCGGCCCCGCCGATTTCTTTGCCTGCCATCGGATGTCCAGGGAGAAAGCCGGGCTGATCGGGACCGTTGTAGCGGCCATGCGCGCGAGTGCAGAGCGCGCCTTTCACGCTGCCTACGTCGGTGACGAGCTGGTTGGGCCGCAGCACCGGCGCCAGGCGATCGAGCCATTCGAGGATCGTGAACACCGGGCCGCTGAGCACGATCACATCGCTTTCCGTCGCGGCGGTCAGCGGATCGTCGGCGAGAACCGTGATGGCTCCCAGGCTGAACGCCGTGTGCAGTTCCTCGCTGTCGGGATCCCACCCGGCGATCGTGCCCGAAAAGCCCTGAGCGCGCAGCGCGAGGCCGACGGAGGCGCCAATGAGCCCCGTGCCGAGGATGGTGATGCGCTTGATCGCCATTCGCCTTAGATCGTACGCCCCACCGCCGGAGCGATGATCCGCAGCGAATCCATGAGCTCCGCGAACTTGCCGGGGAACATGGACTGCGCGCCGTCGGAGAGCGCCTTGTCGGGGTTGGGATGCACTTCGATCAGCAGGCCGTCGCCGCCCGCGGCTACCGTGGCGCGCGCCATCGCCGGAACTTTGTCGCGCCGGCCGGTGCCGTGCGAGGGATCGCCCACGATGGGCAGGTGCGACAGCTTATGGACAACGGGAATGGCGGAGATGTCCATGGTGTTGCGCGTGTAGGTTTCGAAGGTGCGGATGCCGCGTTCGCAGAGGATGACGTCGTAGTTGCCGCCGGCCAGGAGATATTCCGCTGAGAGCAGCAGCTCCTCGATGGTGGCCGCGATGCCGCGCTTGAGCAGGACGGGCTTGCGCACCGAACCCAGCTCGCGCAGCAGGTTGAAGTTCTGCATATTGCGCGCGCCTACTTGCAGAAGGTCGACGTAAGGCAGCATCTGCTCGATCTGCGAGATCTCCATGACTTCGCTGACAGTGAGCAGGCCGTGTGCGTCGCCGGCTTCGCGCAGCAGCTTGAGCGCCTCGACGCCGTGGCCCTGGAAGGAATACGGCGAGCTGCGGGGCTTGAACGCGCCGCCGCGCAGAAATTTCGCACCCGCCGCGCTGACGATCTTCGCGCTCTCGAAGATTTGCTCGCGGCTCTCGACTGAGCAGGGGCCGGCCATCACGACCACTTCCTGCCCGCCGATGCTGACGCCGTTGGGAAAGCGCACCACGGTGCCTTCCGGCCGGAAGCTGCGCCCGGCCAGCTTGTACGGCGAGGAGATGCGGATGACTTCCGCGACGCCGGGCAGCACACCGAAGTCGTCATGCGAGAAAGCGCCCGGCGTGCCCACACCCGCAAGGATGGTCTGCACGGCGCCGGTAGTGCGGTGGACGTTGAATCCGATTTCGATCATGCGCTCGACGACGTTCTGAATCTCTTCTTCGGTCGCGCGCTCCTGCATGGCCACAATCATTGGTTTCTTCCTGTCTGGTTCACTGGTCTTTTCCCGTCTCGTTTCGTGAGGCCAGCTGGTTCTTTTGCAGCGCCCGCATCACGTCGATGACGCGCTCGTAAATGTGAACCAGCTCGGAATCGGGCAGCGGCCCGGGGTTATGGGAGCGCACGTTTTCGAAAATGACGCGCTCGCGATTCGGCTCATAAACCGGAAGCGAAGTGGAGCGCTTCAGCCGCCCAATCTCCTGCGCGGCGGCAGCGCGCTCGCTGATCAGGAGTACGATCTGCCGGTCCAGCTCGTCGATTTTGCGCCGCCAGTCTGCGATATCCATGGTGTTCCTCTGCGCCGGGACTGCGCCCAGGCCTGGGGATTGTGTGAGCGAAGGCTGTTGGAAAGATTTTATCGGGCCGGCGCTGCAGTTTCGCGAGATCCCCTGCGCAGGCCCCCGATAAATCGCGCGATGGAGCTGGGCGCATCCTTCGGTCCGGCCTGCTCAATCGTGGCCACCAGCGCGCTGCCGATCACCGCAGCATCGGCAAATTCGCCCACGGCGGCAAAGTGCTCGGGGCTGGAAATGCCGAAGCCGACCGCGATGGGCAATTGCGTGAAGCGGCGGAGGCGGCGAACGAGCTGCTCGGCGTCCGACGTGAGAGATTTTTGCGCACCGGTGATGCCCACGCGCGAGATGGCGTAGACGAATCCGCGGGACACCGCGGCGATGCGCGCCAGGCGCTCGTCGGGGCTGGTGGGCGCGGCCAGAAAGATGGGCGCGAGATGATGCCGGTGCAGCGCCTGCAGATACTCCGAGGCTTCCTCGACGATCATGTCCGTGACCAGAACGCCGTCGACTCCCGCCTGCTCCGCGGCCGCGCAAAACTCTTCGAGGCCGAAACGGAGGACCGGGTTGAAGTAGGAGAAGATGACGAGGCCGGCGTGGGGCCGCTCCACGCGCAGCGTCGCCGCCAGGGCGAGCACGTCGCGGAGCCGCGTCCCGTTCTTCAGGGCGCGCTCGCTGGCGCGCTGGATCACGGGGCCGTCGGCGAGCGGATCGCTGAAGGGCACGCCCAGCTCGAGCACATCGGCGCCCGCATCGATGGCGGCCACGGCGATGTTGTGCGTCGTAGCGAGATCGGGATCGCCCACGGTGAGATAGGCGACGAGGCCGGGTTTTTCCGCAAATCGGATCGGCATCTTATTCCGCTCCGCTCAGCTTCAGTTCCTTCGCCAGAATCCCCATGTCCTTGTCGCCGCGACCGGAGACGTTGACGATGACCAAATCCCTTGCGCTCATTTTCGGCGCGCGCTTCACACATTCCGCCACGGCGTGCGCGCTTTCGAGCGCGGGGATGATGCCTTCAGTCCGCGCCAGCAGCAGCGTCGCTTCCAGCGCCTCGGCGTCGGTCACAGAGGTGTACTCAGCGCGGCCGGAATCGTGCAGCGCCGCGTGCTCCGGACCGATGGAGGCGTAATCGAGACCGGCCGAGACGGAATGCGTCAGCGCGATCTGGCCGTTCTCGTCCTGGAGAACGTAGGAGTACGTTCCCTGCAACACGCCGGGAGCGCCACCGCTGAAGCGCGCCGCATGCTCCCCGAGCTGCGGGCCGCGGCCGCCGGCTTCCACGCCGATGAGCTGCACTTCCTTGTCCGGGATGAATTCGTAGAACGCGCCGATGGCATTCGAACCGCCTCCGACGCAGGCGATGATGGCGGTGGGCAGCCGGTTTTCCTTCTCGAGGATCTGCTGCCGCGCCTCGCGGCCGATGACGCGATGGAAATCGCGAACCATCGTCGGATACGGATGCGCGCCGAGCGCGCTGCCCAGCAGGTAGTGCGTCGTGCGGACATTGGTGACCCAGTCGCGCATCGCTTCGCTGATCGCGTCCTTGAGCGTGCGCGAGCCGGCGGAGACGCCGCGCACTTCAGCGCCGAGCATCTTCATGCGGTAGACGTTCAGCTCCTGCCGGCGCATGTCCTCTTCGCCCATGTAGACGACGCATTCGAGGCCGAAGAGCGCGCATACGGTGGCCGTGGCCACGCCGTGCTGGCCGGCGCCGGTTTCCGCGATGATGCGCTTTTTGCCCATCCGCACGGCGAGCAGCGCCTGGCCCAGGCAGTTGTTGATTTTGTGCGCGCCGGTGTGGAGCAGGTCCTCGCGCTTGAGGTAAATCTTTGCGCCGGCGAGGCGATCCGTCAGCCGCGCGGCGAAATACAGCGGCGTGGGCCGGCCGGCGAAGTCGCGCAGCAGCCCGTCGAGCTTCAGATGGAAATCGGGATCCGCCTGAGCCTCGGCGTAGGCATGCTCCAGCTCATCGAGCGCGGCGACCAGCGTCTCGGGAACGTAGCGTCCGCCGTACGGGCCAAAACGCCCGGCGATGGATTGGCTTGCGGGGGCTGCCATGAATACAGGGTACAAGGTATAGGTAGGGTGGGTGTAGGGGATAGGGTGTAGAGCGCTTACCAGCGCATTTCGAACTCCGCGAAAGCTTTGTGCGCCTCGCGGATGAAGGCGCGGACCTTCTCCGGGTCTTTTTTGCCGGGTGCCGCTTCCACGCCGCTGGCCACATCGACGCCCCAGGGGCGCAGCGTTCGGATGGCCTCTGCGACGTTCTCAGCGTTCAAGCCGCCCGCGATGATCGTGCGCAGCTTCCCTGCCGAATCCGCCAAAATCTCGCGCGCGCGATTCCAGTCATAGGCCTTGCCGGTGCCGCCGATCGCCTGGGCGGTTTTCGTGTCCAGCAACACGGCATCGGCGCCGCGGTGCCGCGCAATCGCGCGCAGATCGCTGCGCAGGCGGCGCTGCAGGTCGGCGACCACGCTGCCCACCGGCCAGTGGAGCGTCTGGATGATCAGCAAATCATCTTCGAACTCATGGCGCAACCGCTCCATGAGCGGAAAATTCAGCTCGCCGTGGAGCTGGACTCCGGTAAGCCGCGCGGCCCGGACGTCGTACGCGATTTCTTCGAAATCCTGCTCGCCGAAGACGCCCACGCGGCGCGCATCGCCAAGCGATTCGAGCGGCAGCGCGGCCACCTGGGACGAAGTGACGCGGCGGGGACTCGGCGCAAAGACGAAGCCGATGGCATTTGCGCCGGCTTCGACGGCCAACTGCGCGTCTTCCAAATTGGTGGTGCCGCAAATCTTTATCCACATGGGGTCACGCTCGTTCTGGCTTCCGCCGCCCGCAACAATTCCTCGAGCGCGATGCCAGGCTCGGCCTCCCGCATGAGGGATTCCCCGATGAGGAAGGCGTGAAAGCCGGCCTCGCGCAGGCGGCAGAGGTCGGCGGCCGTGTGGATGCCGCTCTCGGCCACGTGCACCGAGCCCGGCGGCAGATGCGCGGCCAGCTCCAGTGAAGTCTCGAGATGTACCTCGAACGTGCTTAGATCGCGGTTGTTCACGCCGTAGGCATCGCAGCCCAGGGCCCGCACGCGGAGCAGTTCCTGCGGTGTGTGAATCTCGCAGAGCACGTCGAGCGCGTACTGCTTTGCGGCGGAGCTGAGGCGCGCCAGCTCCGCATCGGTCAGCGCGGCAGCGATCAGCAGAATGGCGTCGGCGCAGTGCGCGCGGGCTTCCACGATCTGGTACTCGTCGACGATGAAGTCCTTGCGCAGGCACGGGAGGCTCGTGGACTCCGAGGCGCGCTCCAGATTCGCGAGGCTGCCCTGGAAGAACGGCTCGTCCGTGAGGACGGAAAGCGCCGCCGCGCCGCCGCGCGTGAGCGCGCAAGCCAGCGTGCGAGGATCGAAATTCTCGCGGATCAGCCCCTTCGAAGGCGAGGCTTTCTTCAGCTCCGCGATGATGGCCGGCCCCAGGGCGGCCTTTTGCCGCAGGGCGCGGGCCCAGCCGCGCGGAGTGTGCTGCGCCGCGCGCTGCTCGAGATCGCGCAGCGGGACGCGCTGCTTCCGCCCAGCCAGATCGGCGCGGGTTTGGGCCAGGATGCGTTCCAGTTGCAGCACTGCGGGTCCTCTGGCTCAAGTATAGCGATTGACATTTGTCATCTCCGATTGCTGACGAACGGCACTGCCGCGCCCGCAGGCCGTGCGCGATGCTGATCGTGTCCTGATCGTCTGAAGGAGGCTACGATGAACCGCTTCTATTGCTGGTCGCATTACGATGACCCGGTAGCGCGCTACGCGCGGGCTGCCGGGATCGCGCTGATTCTGTTCGGCATTTTCGCCCACGACCGGATTGGGTTCTTCTGGGTTGGCGTGGCGCTGTGCGCGGTATCGGGGATGCTTTGAGCGGCGCAGGCGCACCCGCCGGCGACCTCAGGCCGCCAACGGCGCCACTTTCTTCCGCCGTCCGCGCGAGGCCTGCCACAGATCGAACTGCGTCTGAAGATTCAGCCACAGCTCCGGCGACGTTCCCAGCGCCTCGGAGAGCCGGAGCGCCATGTCCGCGGAGATCCCGGAGTTTCCGTTCAGCAGACGGGAAAGCGTCACGCGTGATACGCCGAGATGATCCGCCAGCCTGCTGACCGGCATCGTCCCCATATGCTCTCGCAGAATCTCTCCGGGGTGGGCTGGGTTGTGCATGCGCATAACAACTCCTCAGTGGTAATCGCGATAATCGACAAGGACGGCGTCTCTGCCCTCAAAGGCAAAAGTCAACCGCCAGTTTCCGCTCACATCGACGGACCAGTGACCAGCGAGATCGCCCTTCAGCGGATGCAACCGCCAGCCCGGCGAGTTCATATCGGTCGGGGCAATCGCGGCGTTCAGCCTCGTTAGCTGCAGTCTCAGCCGATTCGCGTGCGCGGGTTGAATACCAGCCTTCGAACCCGTCAGGAAGAACACCTCGACGCCCTTATGCCGAAAGCTCCTGATCACATGTATAGTGTATCGTTACACGTTACGCAGCGCAAGCAGGATTCCGGTTTTATCAAGCAGGATTCCGGTTTTATTCAGATGATCCCCATCCCCCGCGCTGTCTTCTCCAGAGTCTCCAGCGCCTGGTCGAGCTGCTCGCGGGTATGTTCGCTCGTCATGATGGTGCGGATGCGCGCCTTGCCCTCCGGCACGGTGGGAAACGCGATGCCCGTCGCCATCACGCCCGCATCGAAGAGGGCGCGGGAGAAATCCATGGCGCGGCGGCCTTCGCCGACGATGATCGGCGTGATGGGCGTCTCGCTGGCCGGCGTGTTGACTCCGCCGATGTTGAAGCCGAGCCGCCCCAGCTCCGCCTTAAAGTACCGCGTGTTCTCCCACAGCCGATCGATGCGCTCCGGCTCCGACTCCAGCAGATCGAAGGCGGCGATGCAGGTGGCCGTGACCGACGGCGGATGCGAAGTAGAGAACAAAAATGGGCGGGCGCGATGATACAGAAAATCGATGAGATCTTTCGAGCCGCAAACGTAGCCACCAATCGCGCCGATCGCCTTTGAGAGCGTGCCCACCTGGATATCCACGCGGCCGTGGCAGTGGAAGTGGTCGATGGTGCCGCGGCCATTGCGGCCCAGCACGCCGGAAGCATGCGCGTCATCGACCATCATGATGGCGCCGTACTTCTCGGCCAGATCGGCGAGCTTGTCCACCGGACCGATGTCGCCGTCCATGGAGAAGACGCCGTCGGTGATGAGCAGTTTGTGGCCAGGCTCGTTCTCGATCTCGCGCAGCATCTCCTCGGCGTGGGCCAGGTCTTTGTGGCGGAAGACCTTGATCTTGGCCCGCGAGAGGCGCGCGCCGTCGATGATGGAGGCATGGTTCAGCTCGTCGCTGATGATGAAGTCCTCTTTGCCCAGGATCGCCGAGACGGTGCCGGCATTGGCGGTGAACCCGCTCTGGAAGACGACGCAGGCTTCGACATTCTTGAACCGCGCGATTTTCTCCTCCAGCTCCATGTGGATCTTCATGGTTCCGGCGATGGTGCGCACCGCGCCGGGGCCGACACCCAGCTCGCGCGTCGCCTTCTCCGCGGCTTCTTTGAGCTTCGGGTGATTGCAGAGGCCGAGGTAGTTGTTAGAGGCCAGATTGATGACCTGGCGGCCGTCGTAATGGCAGACCGGAGCCTGGGCATCCTCCAGCACGCGCAGCCGGAAATGCGTGCCCTTCTTCTTGAGCTCCTCGATTTGATCGGCCAGATACCGCAATTGCGGACGCTCGGAAAGCGTGGGTGCCATGGTTCTCCACCTCAGACAAAAATGCGCAACCTCTGATCGTAACTCCGCCGGCCTGCGGACGCAGCCAGGCTTGCCGTGCACCCCATGCCTCAGCCCGGGGCCACTGAGCGCAGGGGTGGTCATCCCCTGTACAATGGATTCTTCCAGCTCAGGAGTTGTGGTGCAGCCCGGCGGGTTTGAGCCGCTCCCTATCCTGCGCGGAGGGTTTTCCCGAGAGAGTTCCTCACGAATGATTTCGCTGTTCCGGAAACACATCGCCTCGACCACGGTTAGCCTGGGAATTTTGGCCTGTCTTGCGACCTTTGCGGGCGCACAGGCAGCGGCGCCAACCCGCACTCAGCTTGCCTCGCAGCGCCAGGGCGGCGTTCTCTCCTTCACCGCGGACGTGCGTGACGTGCAGGGCCAGGCGGTTTCAGAAGGCTCGGTGAGCTTTGAGACCACGAAGGGCTCGCTGGGATCGGTATTCGTGCACGACGGAGTGGCGACGCTGAACCTGACCAATCCGCCGACCTGGGCGCGGACCGTGACGGCCGTTTACCACGGCGATGCAGCCTTCGCTGCTTCGGAGGCGTCGACGACGCTGGTTGCCGACGACAGCTCCACGGTGCCGGGATTCACGGTCACCGCCAGCCCCTCGTCCTTCACGCTCACGGCCGGCCAGTACGAGACGGTCAACCTGACCATTACTTCGCAGAACGGGTTTTCCGAACAGGTGAACCTGTCGTGCTCCGGGCTGCCCAGTTCCGCGGGATGCAATTTCAATCCGGTGATCGCCACGCCGCCGGCCGATGGCACGGTCCTCAGCTCGATGCAGATCACCACGCAGGCCTCTTCGGGCATTCTCAGCAGCCAGGCGAAGCCGCTCGGCCGCTCCGGCGCGGCCTACGCGCTCGTGATTCCGGGGTTGCTGGCGCTGGCCGGATTGGGCGCTCTGCGCCGGCGGAATTTCGGCGCGCTGCGCGTGCTGGGCATGGCTCTGCTGCTGGCCGCCGGAACCCTGGGCCTGACCGCCTGCAATCCGCGCTACGGTTACGAGCACTACCACCCCTCGCCTAACTACGGCACGGCTCCCGGCAGCTACACCATCGTGATTTCCGCGTACTCCTCGAACGGGACGGCGATCACCCAGGCCACCTCCTCCGACGCCAGTTGCTCCGGCGCGGTCTGCGTGGCGATGACGGTGAAGTAGGAGAGGCGAGGGTTTACGGTTTACGGTTTAGATCGGAGCGGACTGGCGGCTTCGGATTGCCGGATCCTGACTACTGACTCTCGCCTATTCGTTTCTCCGCTTCCTCCACCACCTCCGGCTGATCGCCGAATCCGTGGAGCCAATGCATCGCCGGCTCGCGGCGAAACCACGTGAGCTGGCGCTTCGCGTAATTGCGATGGCCCTGAGCCGTAGCGGCGACGGCTTCTGCCTCCGACATTTCTCCACGCAACACCGCGCGCGCCTGGCGGTAACCCAACGAGTCGAAAGCTCGCGGCGCTTCGCCGTACTTCTGCAGCAGCGCGCGTGTCTCCTCGATCAGACCGGCGGCGAACATCGCTCGTGCTCGCGCGTCCAGACGCTCATAGAGCAGCGGCCGCGGCGGCTCAAGGCCGAGGCGCAGGATGCGGAATCCCCGCAGCGGGTCGCGCCCCGCCTGCCAGGCTTCGGTCAGCGGTTGGCGTGCCGCCAGGCACACTTCGATGGCGCGAATCAGTTTCGGCTGGTCGTTGGCGTGGATGCGCTCTGCCGCGGCTGCATCCAGACGCCGGAGCAGCCGGTGCAGCCAGCCGGCATGGTGCCGTTCCGCGCTGCGACGCAGACGCTCGCGCAACTCATCGGACCGCTGCGGGCCAGGAAACAGCCCTTCCAGCAGCGCGCGCAGGTAGAGGCCCGTGCCGCCGGTGACGATGGGCAGGCGTCCGCGCGCGGCGATCTCCGCGATGGCCTCGCGTGCCCGGCGGCTGTAATCGCCGGCCGTGCAGAAGTGGTCCGGCGGCAGAATATCGATGAGGTGATGCGGCACGCGGCGACGCTCTGCCGGCGTGGGCTTGGCGGTGCCCACTTCCATCTCGCGATAGACAGCCACCGAGTCGCAACTGACGATCTCGCTCTGAAAGTGTTCCGCGAGCGCCAGCGACAGCGCGGTTTTGCCGCTGCCGGTGGGGCCGGCGATCGCGATGAGAAGAGGCTCCATGAATCGGAGTTCAGGGTAGCAAAGCGAGAAACGGCCGGTGTTAGGGGTCAGGGGTCAGGGGTCAGGGATCAGGAATCAGGGATCAGAAAAGGGTGCTGCGAGAAGCCAGGAATTGCCAGCCTGATCCCTAATCCCTATCCCCTAATCCCTGCTTCTCTCACTGCACCGGTGGCTGCGCCTTATAGCCGTCGCGCGCAACTACCATGTACTTCAGCGGCTTGTGCTTCTGATCCACCATGCGCAGCGGGTGCCCTTCCTCGTCCACCAGCTCGATGCGGATGCGGCGGTACGTCCCATCCATCTTTTGATCCGTCGGGCGATAGGTGATCTGGTACTGGTTGCGGATCGAGTCGTTGATCTGCTGGAAGATGTCGGGGAACTCCGCCTGGAAGCGCGGCTCGAACCACAGGCCGCCGGTCATCTTCGCGTAGGTCTGCATCTCGTTGTCCGCCTGCAGCATGGTGATGCTGTCGCCGCCCATGGCGCGCATGAAGCCGCCGGTGCTGATGGTGAAGATGGTGACGTTGGGGGTTTCCTTGATCTTCTCGAACGTCTTGTCGAGGGTGATGCGCGAAAACGTGTCCCTGCCCGAGCCGACCAGGATGATGTACTTGCGCCCCGGTACGCGCGACAGGCGGTCGAGCGTGGTGTAGAGCGCGTCGAAGACGTTGGTTTCGTCCCAGGTGGGCATCTGCAGCGATTGAATTGCGTTCTCAACGACAGATTTGTTCTGCGTGAAGTCGGTCAGGATCTGCGTGTGCATGTCGTAGGTTTCGACGGCCACGTAGTCCTGCGGCTGCAACTGCTGGGCGAAGGACCACGCGGCCTGCCACATGTCTTCGATGAAGTAGTAACTGTTGCGCGCGAATTCCAGCACCAGCACGGCGGTGATGGGCGCCTTGACCTGCTGGAAGCCGATGATCTGCTGCGGCACTCCGTTCTCATAGACGCGAAAGTTGCCTGCCTGCAGGTTGGGAATGAACGTGTGCGTCTTTTCCGTGAGCACATCCACGTCGACGTTCACCACCGGCACGTTGACGCGCAGCGAGAGATTGCCCATCCCCGGGGGATTGGTCACCGTGGGCGGCGGAGGAGGCGGCGGAGCGTTGGGCGTGGTTTTCTTCGGCAGCGCGATGGGGCCGTTGTCGTTTCCGGGACCGCCGGCGGACCCCGGCGTGGCCGGCTGCTGGGTCTGGTTCGGCTGCGTCTGGTTCTGCTGGTTTTGATTCTGCTGATTTTGATTTTGCTGCTGATCGCTCTGCGCCCATGACGTTCCGGGCAGAAGCAGCGTCAGAGAAAGCAGCAGAGCCAGCGCGGCAAAAATGGAAAGCCGCAGACGAGAGACCCTCATGGAAAGACACCTCACGCACGATTGTCGACCGCCTGCGCCTTTGCGGCAAGTCGCGAAGCGGCTTAGTCTATGGACGTGCTTCAGCCCCTGAAAGATATCCGAAAGGCCGCGGCGGTGCTGGCGCTGGCCGGCGGCGCGAGCCTCTGCGCCCAGGCAACTCAACCGGCTGCGCTCGCGAACCTCCCGCCGAATCCCCCCGCCGTCACCAGGTTCTTTCCCCTCAGCCAGATTCACCGCGGGCTGCAGGGCGTCGCCTATACGGTCTTCGAAGGGACGAAGCCGGAGCCGATGGGCGTGGAGATCCTGGGCGTGTTGCACAATGCTATCGGTCCCCGGCAGGACATGATTCTCGCCCGCCTCGAAGGCGCCAAACCCGAGTACACCGGCGTCGTCGCCGGCATGAGCGGCAGCCCGGTGTACATCAACGGCGAGCTCGTCGGCGCTCTCTCCTACCGGATTGGCATGTTCAGCAAGGAGCCGATCGCCGGCATCACGCCGATCGAGCAAATGCTGGGCGTGGAGAACCAGCCCGCCGGCCCGGTGGAGGAAGTCGCCTCGGCCCCGGCGGCGTCGTTCGTGCCCGCATCGACTTCGACCAGCGTTGCGACGCCGGATTCCGCCCTGCCGCTGATGCAGCCCATTGAGACACCGCTCATTTTCAGCGGATTCAGCCCGCAGGCCCTGCAGTTCTGGAAGCAGCATGCCCCGGCCGGGCTGATGCCGGTAGAAGGCATCGGCGGTTCGGAAAGCAACGATCCGCAGCCCGGTCCGCTGCGTCCCGGTGACGCGGTCAGCGCCGTGCTGGTTCGCGGCGACCTCGACATTGCCGCCACCTGCACCGTCACCTGGGTCGATCCCCACCGGATGCTCGCCTGCGGCCATCCGATCACGCAGTTCGGCCCGGTCTCGATGCCCATGACCAAAGCCGAGGTGGTGGCCACGCTGCCCTCCGAGTACGACGCCTTCAAGATCATCAACACCACCGAGACCATCGGCTCCATCACCGAGGACCGCCAGTCGGCGATCCTGGGCGTCTTCGGCAAGACGGCGCGGATGATCCCGGTCACGCTGCACGTGACCACGGACGGCGTCGGTCCCGGAGAACAGGCGCAGCATGAAACGCTGCATTTCGAGGTCATCGACCAGCCGCAGATCACCCCCACGGCTGTGATGGTCGCCGTGTATCAGGGGCTGATGCAGGAGAACGCCTATTCCGCCATCACCAGCTACCGGCTGCAGGGCACAGTGCGGCTGGGAGGCTATCCCTCGGTAAGGCTCGACAGCCTGGTGGCCCCGACGGACACGGCCCCGGCGAACCTGCTCACCGCGCTGCAACTGGGACTCAGCTTCAGCCGCCTCTACACCAACGCCGCGCGCCGGACGCCGATCGAGAGTGTCGATCTGGAAGTGGCGGCGATCCCTCGCCGGCTGACCGCGGAGATTGAAACGGCGCAGGTCAGCCGCGTCGAGGTCCACGCCGGCGACACCATCACCGTGGATGCCACGCTGCTTCCCTGGCATGGCGAGCCCAGGAACATCCGCGTGCCGGTGACTCTACCGGCGAATCTGCCGCCCGGCCCGGTGCGCCTGCTGGTGAGTGACGGCCCCACGCTGGACCGCCTGATGCAGCCGCCGATGATCGGCGCCCAGCCGCTGGACATGAACGCCACCATCGCCCAACTGAACAGCGCGCATGCCAGCGACCACCTGTACGTCACGTTGCTGGCGCCGGAGGCGCAGGCTGCCGTGGATGGGCACACGCTGTCGACCATCCCGCTCTCGCTGGCGAACGTGCTGCAGCCGCTCGAGCAGGACCACAGCATGGCTCTCAACGGCGAGTCCGCCCTGCCCGTCGCTTCCCTGCCGATGGACACCGTGGTCAGCGGACTTCAGGTGGTCACGCTGCAGGTGGAAGCACAGTAACTTTGGAATACCCTCGGCGGTCATACAGTCCGGGCCGAAGACATGCCCTTTCAACGAATTGGCCGCGCCTTTTTCTGTGCGCGTCCGCATTGCTCTCCCCCCGTCTTCCTGGCGTAAGATAGGAGTTTCGCTGCAATCTTGTCTTCCTGCCTGAGGTGATCTCATGCCATCCATTCAGGGCTATGGCGTTCATGCCGCCGGAGCTGAGCTGCTGCCTCTCCGCTATGATCCGGGCGATTTGCGCCCGCAGGACATCGAGGTGAGCATTACCCACTGCGGCGTTTGCCACAGCGATCTGAGCCTGATCGACAACGACTGGGGGATGAGCCAATATCCGTTCATTCCCGGCCACGAGATCGTGGGGACGGTCACTGCGGTCGGCGAGGCCGTGCGGCACCTGGCCCTGGGGGATCGCGTCGGCGTCGGGTGGCAGGCCGACAGTTGCGGCTCGTGCGAGTGGTGCCGCAAAGGCGAGGAAAATCTGTGCGCCCAGGCCCAGCCCACGTGCGTGGGCCGCCACGGCGGCTATGCCGAGGCCGTGCGCGTGAACGCCCGCTTCGCCGTCAAGGTGCCCGAAGCGCTGGACAGCCAGAACGCCGCGCCGCTGCTCTGCGCGGGAATTACCGTCTATCAGCCCCTGCGCAGCGCCGGGATCAGTCCCGCGTCGCGCGTGGGCGTCATCGGCATTGGCGGCCTCGGCCATCTGGCCCTGCAGTTTGCCCGCGCCTTTGGGGCGGAGGTCACCGCGTTCTCCACCTCGCTGGCCAAGGAGTCGGAGGCGTTTGATCTGGGAGCGCACCGCTTCGTCCACTCCCGCGACAACAAGGCGTTGAAGGCCGTGGAAGGGACGCAGGATCTGATCGTTTCCACCATCAACGCCGCGCAGGAATGGAATGCGTATATCAGCGCGTTGCGGCCGCATGGCACGCTGTGCCTGGTGGGCGTCCCGCCCAAGCCGGTGGCCGTGGAGGCCTTCCCGCTGATCGCCGGAGCGCGCTGCGTTTGCGGATCGAATACCGGCAGCCCGGCGCGGATTGCCGAGATGCTGGACGTAGCAGCGCGGCACAAGGTGGCGGCGCGGACCGAAACGTTCAAAATGGCCGACGCGAATCAGGCGATCGGGCGCCTGCGCAAGAACAACATGCGCTACCGCGCGGTGCTGGCGAACTAAGGGCCGGTTCTCTGCCGGTTTCGCTGACCGGTTCTCAGCTAACCGCATTATCCCTAACCGCCTTATCCCCAGCCGCTTTATTGCAGGCCGTTAGCTGCTCGGCTGCTTATACGGCGTCTGGATCCAGTGCCGCGCCTCATTCAGCGCGCCGGCGGTGTTGTCGTTGGTCTGGAGCGCCTCGCGGTATTCCGTGATCGCCCGGTCCCGCTGGCCGGTGATGTCGAAGATCTTCCCGATGGCGAGGTAGCTCCACACCTGCGTCCATTCCGGCTGCGCATCGCCGGACAAGGCATCGCGGTAGGCGTTCACGGCAGCCTGGTAGTTGCGCATGGTGAAGAGCAGCTCCCCGATGCGGTAGCTGGCCAGCGAGCTGTCGGGATTCGCCTTCTTCGCCAACTGGTACTGCTGGAGCGCGCCCGTCGTATCGCCCTGCCCCGCCAGTTGCTGCCCGCGCAGGATGTACACCCGCACCTGCAGCTCCGGCGTCTCTTTCAGCACCCAGTCGTTGGGATCGATCACCACCTGGCGCGGACGGCCGAAGGTGTCCACGATGTATTGGCTGTCGGTGCCGACCACGTCCACGCGCTGGTTGATCGTCTTGCCTTCAGTTTCCACTTCCAGGTCCACCGGCATGTTCAGCAGATCCATGTCGTCCTGCACTTCGCCGATCGTCCGGAAGCCCTTGTTGTTGCCGAGCCGGTAGACGGCGTACTTGTCCTGGAACTCCGGCGCGCCCGTGCCGTCGAGCCACTGGGAGAAGAACGGAGTGAGGTTCAGCTGCGATTGCTGCTCCGCCAGCTTCTCAAAATCGCTGGTGCTGATGCCCTTGCCCTTGTATTGATCCACGGCCGCGCGCAGGATCTTGCCGAAGGTGGCGTCGCCGACGATGCCGCGCAGCATGTGGAAGATCATGCCGCCCTTCTCGAGCGTCATGGACTGAAACTGCGGCGACCATGGCGGCAGCGTGCCCACGCCGGAGAGCGGAATGGTGTCGTAGGCCAGCGCCCCGGCCGAAACGTCCTGAATCGCGCCCTTGAGCGCGCCCGCGCCCTCGTCATCCTCCAGATACATCAGCTCGCCGTAGCGCGACATGCCGTTCGTGATCCAGGTGTCGTCCAGCGACTGCGGGCTGACCTCGCTGCCCCACCACTGGTGCGAGATCGTGTTGGCCAGCAGGCGGAACTCGTTCTTGCCGCCGAAGTGCGCCGCGGCAATGGCGGCAATCTCCGGCGCCCAGTACGCCGGAACGGTGTCATCCGGCAATTGGACGACGTTGAGCTGCGTGGACTGCGGGATGCCGAAGGTGCTGGTGTAGTAGGCGAACTCGCGCAGCGCCGTCTGGCCGAAATCGTTGGCGACGGCCTTGTGAGCCGAGTCAGCGTAAATGTGGATGTTCGGCGCGTCGTTCGGCGTGATTTCAGAGAATTGTCCGGCGATGATGGTCCCCGGGAAACCCGGCTGATCCCATTTGAACTCCCAGGTCTTGCCGCCCATCGCGGACACGGGCTTGCCGGTCGCGCCGCTGCCGATCACGGTAAAGCCATCGGGCGCGGTGACCTTAACGTCCGCCGTGAAGCGGTCCGTCGTGTAGCCGGTGATGGGGAACCATTCCCCGGCATAGAGCAGATAGGTGATGGGCGCGCCCACATAGGCCAGTTGCAACCCCGGAACCGGTCCGGCATCGGCGTTCTCGAGGTTCCCCGCGTAGTGGAACGTCCAGGTGTAGGTCTGGTCCTTTTGCAGCGGGGCGGCAGGCGTAACGACCAGCGTCGCGTTCGGCCCGCGGACGCCATTCAGGGCCGCGCCGGAGCCGTCGGTCACCTGGCTCACGTTCAGCGCGCCGTGCAGGTTGAAGACCGCCGTCGGCTGGTCGTTGAGCGAGGTAAAGGTGACCTGCGCGGTCGCCGTCAGCGAGTGGTCTTTCGGCTGAATCTGCGCGTCGATGGTGTAGGCGGTGACGTTCAGCGTCTGGATCGCGGGGCCGGTTTGCGCTGCGATCGGCGGCGCCGGCAGCAGGGCCAGGGCGGCGAAGGCCGCCAGCATGGCGAAAAACCCGGAAAACAGCCGCTCCCGGCTGGATCTCCGGCAAGGGTCCGTCGAACCGTGGGTCGTCATTCGTTCGTTCCTCATCCGCCCGTGGGGACCGGGCTCGTTCGGTGTTGCTGCTCCAGCATCTGGCAGGTGATGTCCGCTACCCGGCCGATGGCGCTCTCATCGGCCCGCAGCATCGCGGCCACCTGCCGCAGGCTCGCCTGCATCCGAGCCCGCGCGTCTTCCTGATCCAGCAGCGGCCTGAGGTGTGAGACGACAGAATCCGCAGTAAAGTCACCCTGAATCAGTTCGGGTACGATGCGTTTTCCGGCAATCAGGTTCACCATGGCCACGTGGGGCACGTCCACTACCCGCTTGGCCACAGCATAGCTGAGCGGCGAGACGCGGTAGACGACCACAAAGGGGTTGCCGATCAGGGCGGCTTCCACCGTGGCCGTGCCGCTGGCAACAATGCTGGCTCGCGCATGCTGCAGCACGGCCCGCGCATCGTCTACCAGGGCGATTGCCGGCGGCCGGTGCTGGGCGACCAGCAACTGCACCACCAGCGCGCGGATATGGTCGCGCTGCGCAGCGGTGAGCGTGGGCGCCAGGGGGAGCAGAAACTCGTATTGCTGGCCGAGGATTCCGGCGACGCGGACCATCTCCGGCAGGTTCAGCCGGATTTCTTTGCCGCGGCTGCCGGGCAACAGCCCGACCCACGGTTTCGCCGGATCGATCCCGGCCTGGCGGGCGAAGTCCTCGCGGCTGATCCGCGGGGGATCGAGTTCGGCCAGCGGGTGCCCGACAAATTCGGCCGCGACGCCGTGGTCGTCGTAAAAGCGCTCCTCGAAAGGGAAGATCACCAGCATCCGGTCCACATACCGCTGCACACTGCGGATGCGGTACTTCTTCCACGCCCAGAGCTGCGGCGAGACAAAGTAGATCACCGGCACATTTTGACGCTTCAGGTGCCGCGCCAGCGAGAGATTGACGTCCGGGAAATCAATGAGGACGGCGATGTCGGGCTTTTCCCGAGCGATGGAGGCGCGCAGCCGCCGGTACTCGCCGTAAATGCGCGGCATGTGGCGGACGACCTCGGTGATGCCCATGACGGCCACGTCTTCCGAGCGCACGATGGGGCGAAAGCCGAGAGCCTCCATGCGCCGGCCGCCCAGGCCGAAGAATTCGGCGTCGGGCACGAGGCGGCGCAGCGCCGCGATCAGCAGCGTGCCGTAGTGCTCGCCGCTGGCCTCGCCCGCGGAGAGGAAGATTTTAGGCCCATCATTCCGTGGCATTGCGCTAACTCGCTAACCGTTTCGTCGCTAACCGGTTCACCGCTGACCGCTTTTTCGCTGCCTCGTTCACGCCAGGCTCGGCTCCAGCCCGCTGCCAGGTACGCCCAGCTCCTGATCCTTGTACTGGAGCTGGTAGAGCTTCCAGTAGATGCCGTGCATGGCCAGCAACTCCTGGTGCGTGCCCATCTCGCGCAGCTGGCCATGGTGCATCACCAGAATCGCATCGGCGCGCTGCACCGTCGAGAGGCGGTGCGCGATCACCACCGAGGTGCGGCCCTCCACCATGCGCTCCAGCGCGCCGCGCACGCGCATCTCGGTATCGGTGTCCACGCTGGAAGTCGCCTCGTCGAGGATCAGAATCCCCGGCCGGTGGGCCAGCGCGCGGGCAAAGTTGATCAGTTGCTTCTGCCCCGTTGAAAGCCCCGCGCCGCGCTCGCGCAGCGGCTCCTCGTACTGGCCCGGCAGCGTGCGGATGAAGTCGTCCACATTCACCTGCTCGGCGGCGAGGCGCATTTGCTGCTCGGTGATGTGCTCGGTGCCCAGGCGAATGTTGTCGGCGATAGTGCCGCTGAAGAGGAACGGATCCTGCAGCACCACGCCGAAACGCTGGCGCAGCCGGGTCAGGTCCTGCTCGCGCACGTCGACCCCATCAATGCAGACCTGTCCGCGCTGCACATCGTAAAAGCGCATCATCAGGCTGGTGATGGTGGTCTTGCCCGCGCCAGTGTGGCCCACGATCGCCGCCGTCTGCCCCGGCTCAATCGTGAAGGAGACGCCCTTCATCACCCACTCGACAGGCATCGCCGCCAGCTCGGCAGGCGTAGCCGCGGCGATGCGTGCGGCGGTTTCCGCGTCGAGCCTCTGATACGTGAACCAAACGTCGCGGCACTCGATGCGGCCGGAGCCGTCGCCGGCCTTTGCGTTCGCGGGCGAGACGATCTCCGGCGCGGCATCCAGCAGCTTGAAGACGCGCTCGCTGGCGGCCATGGCGGCCTGCAGGATGTTGTATTTTTCGCTGAGGTCCTGGATGGGCCGGAAGAAGCGCTGCGCGTATTGCATGAAGGCGACCAGGATGCCCAGGGTGACCGTGCCGCGCAACACGCCGCCCCCGCCCTGCCAGATGATGAGCGCGATGGCAATGGAGCTGAGCAGCTCGACGGCCGGATAGTAGAGCGCGTACGCCATGATGGCATCTTTGAAGGCGTCGAGGTGGGTCTTGTTCACCGCGGAGAAGTCATGGAAAGCGCGCTGCTGACGATTGAAGAGTTGCACCAGTGGCATGCCGCTGATGTGTTCCTGCGTGTAGGCATTGATCCGCGCGATGGCCGTGCGGATGCGGCGGTAGGATTCGCGCACCGAGTTGCGGAAGATGTGGGTGACCACCAGGATGAAGGGCAGCACGGAAAACGCCAGCAGCGCCAGCCACCACTTCATGCGCAGCATGACGAAGACGATCCCGGCGAGCACAAAGACGTCCTCAAAGATGGCGAAAACGCCGGAGGTGAACATCTCGTTCAGCGCGTCTACGTCGGTGGTGAGGCGCGTGACCAGCCGCCCCACCGGATTACGGTCGTAGAAGCCGATGTGCATGCGCTGCAGGTGGCGGAAGATCTGGCTGCGCAGATCGAACATCACCTTCTGGCCGGTCCACTGCATCAGCCAGATTTGCAGCGTCTCGAGGCCATAGCTGAGCAGGATCGCGCCCAGCCAGATGCCGGCCAGTTCCGTAATGCCGTGCCACGCGCCGCCCCTGGCCCAGGGCGTCAGCCAGTGGGCCATCCACGGGTGCTGCGTCGCGCCCTGCGCCGCCTCTGCCGCCGCGGCCCGGGGCGTCTTCGCCATGGCCGGCGTGAGATAGAGATCGACGGCGACCATGGTCAGGTAGGGGCCAAGGATGTCCGCGCCGGCCTTGAGCAGGATGGCGACCAGGGAGATGATCGCCTGCCATTTGTAGGGATAAAGGTAGCGAATGAGCCGGCGCATCAGGCGGCTGTCATACGCTTTGCCGACGATGTCGTCTTCCTGGGGAGCGGCGGCCTGGGGCTTTTTCGGCGCGGTGGGCGGAGATGCCGGCTTGCGCAGGTCAGCCGAGGAGGATTCGCCGGAAGCGGGCATCCCTTCTATCTTAGCGGGGCGCGCACCCCGGCCGTTGCGGCCCCGGATTCAGGCGGTTGCGCCCCCCGGTGGGACAATAGAAGCAGCCATGGATCTGCTCGGGCTTTATCTTTCCATCCCTTTTTGCCGCTCCAAATGCACGTACTGCAACTTCGCCTCGGGAGTCTTCCCGGCCGCCTACCATGAGCGATACGTGGCGCGGCTGGAAGAGGATCTGTGCACCATGCGGCTGCGCGCGCAGGAGTGGAACGCCGCGCTGCCCGAGGCAGCCGACTCCATTTATCTGGGCGGAGGAACGCCGACGCTGCTGGCACCGGCGCTGATCCGGCGGCTGTTTACCGCGCTGCGTCGGGAATTTGCCGTGACGCCGACCGCCGAAATCACCGTGGAGTGCGCACCGGGACAGCTGGAGCCAGCCGTGCTGGACGCGCTGGCCGAATCTGGCGTGAACCGGATCAGCTTCGGCGTGCAGTCGTTCGTCGACAGCGAAGCGCGCCAGACCGGACGCCTGCATACCCGCGCCGTCGCGCTCGAGGACATCGCCCGCGTGCGGGCTGCCGGCATTCGCGTCCGTCAATGTGGACCTGATTGCCGGACTTCCTGGACAAACGCTCGATTCCTGGTTCGAGTCGCTCGGCGTGCTCGCGGATGCGGGCGTGGACCACGCCAGCATCTACATGCTGGAAGTCGACGACGAGTCGCGGCTGGGGCGCGAAATGTTGCTCGGCGGCGGGCGCTATCACGCGCAGCAGGTCCCGGACGACGACCAGATCGCAGAAATGTACTCGGAGGCAATTGGCGTTTTGGCTGGATGCGGCCTGACGCAGTACGAGATCTCGAATTTCGCACGCCCCGGCTGCGAGTCGCGTCACAACCTGAAGTACTGGCGGCGCGAGCCGTATCTGGGATTCGGACTGGACGCCCACTCCATGCTGCGCAATCAGCAGGACGCCGCGCTCCGCTTCGCGACGACGGACGATCTGGAGGGCTACCTCGCCGGTCTGTCGTGGCCTGAGGCCCCACGCGAGCTATCCCGCGAGGAGGAGCTGGAGGAAGCCTGGTTCCTCGGCCTCCGTCTGAATGAAGGCGTGAGCCTGGCTGCTCTGCGCGAGGAGTTTTTCGCGCCGGCAATTCGCGCCAGTCTCGAAACGCTCACGGAACTCGAAGACGAAGGCCTGCTGACCCGGCTCGATGGCGATCGCGTCGGCCTCACGCCGCACGGACGCCTGCTCTCGAACGAAGTCTTTTCCCGGTTCCTCGCTGAGCCGGCAATCGCTTAGCCGGGCTGTGTCATTCTGGGTCTGAAAGGAAACGCATGTCCTCGAAAATTGCCGCTTATGCTGAAGACGCCACGGCTCCCCGCGCCGCCGCGGCCACCCCCGTCACCGTGGCCGATCTGCGCAGCGACACCGTGACCAGGCCCAGCGCGAAGATGCGCGCGGCCATGGCTGCCGCCGAAGTGGGTGACGACGTCTACGGAGAGGACCCGACCATCAATCGGCTGGAGGCCCGCGCCGCGGAGATCTTCGGCCGCGAGGCCGCACTGTTTGTGCCCAGCGGCACCATGGGAAACCAGACCGCGATCCGGCTGCTCACCCAGCACGGGCAGGAAGTGATCTGCACGGAGCGGGCGCACATTGCGGAGTGGGAGATGGCCATGGCCTCGGCGTTTTCGGGATGCCAGTTGCGCACGCTGCCCACCGACCGCGGCGTGCTTCGCTGGAGCGAGATTGAGCCGCACATCACCGGCGTGCACTATCACCGCGCGCAGACGGGACTCATCGCGCTCGAGAACACGCACAACATGGCCGGCGGCACGGTGGTCCCGCTGCCGGTGATGGAAGAAATCTGGGCGGGCGCCGCGGAGCGCGGCCTCCCGGTGCACCTGGACGGCGCGCGCATCTTCAATGCAGCCGTGGCCCTGGGCGTGAATGTGCGCGAGCTCACGCGCGGCTTCACCACCGTGATGTTCTGCCTGTCGAAGGGCCTGGGCGCGCCGGTGGGCTCGCTGCTGGTCGGCTCGCGTGAGCTGATGGATCGCGCCCGCATCATCCGCAAGGGATTGGGCGGGGGCATGCGCCAGGCGGGCATTCTGGCTGCCGCCGGGCTGATCGCGTTGGAAGAGGGCCCGCAGCGCCTGCACGAGGATCATGCGAACGCGCGGCTGATTGCCGAGCGCCTGGCCAGGTTGCCGCAGGTGGAACTGGATCTCGAGAGCGTCCGCACGAACATCATCATCTTCCGATTGCGCGGAAAGGGAGACGCCGCGGCACTGGTGAGCCGGCTCGGTCAGCGGGGCGTGCTGTGCGGCACCTCCATCGGGAACGCCATCCGCTTCGTCACGCATCTCGACGTGAACCGCACCGCGTGTGAAGAGGCGGCGAGGATTACGGAAGAGGTTCTGGCCGGGTAGGGTTGTTCACCACAGAGGGCACGGAGCACACAGAGAATCAAGAATGTGACCGTGGCGGCCTTGGCCAGCGAGGCAAGCGTCCAGAGGTTAAATGCGTGATCTGACGACGCTTGAACGAGCTGATTCCGCCCGCGATGGACGAGTCTGATTCTCCCCAGCGAACGTCTATAATGTAGCCTTATGCCGAAGTATTCCATCGTCGTCCCCTTCCACAATGAAGAAGAGAACGTCACCGTCCTGTACGACCGCCTGAAGGGGGTCATGGAGCTGGTCGGCGATCCCTTCGAGATCGTGTTTGTGGACGACGGCTCCAGCGACCGCACCTGCCGCATGCTGGAGGAGATTGCCGCGGTGGACAGCCGCGTGCTGGTGGTCAAGCTGCGCCGCAACTTCGGGCAAACGTCGGCGCTGGCCGCCGGATTCGATCACGCCGAGGGCGACTTCATCATCTCCATGGACGGCGACCTGCAGCACGATCCCGCCGAGATTCCCGCCTTCCTCGAAAAGCTGGAGGAAGGCTACGACGTGGTCAGCGGCTGGCGGAAGGAGCGCATCGATAACTTCGTCATGCGCCGCATCCCCTCGCGCTGCGCGAACTGGCTGATGGCGAAGCTCTCCGGTGTGGACATTCACGACTTCGGCACCACGTTCAAGGCCTATCGCCGCGAGATCATCCACAACATTCCGCTGTACGGCGAGATGCACCGCTTCATTCCCGCGCTGGCGTCCTGGTACGGGGCCAGCATCTGCGAGATTCCCATCACCAACGTGAATCGCGAGCGGGGCAAATCGCACTACGGCATCGGCCGGACGTTCCGCGTCTTCTTCGACCTGCTGACCATCCGCTTCCTGCTGAAATACATGACGCGCCCGCTGCATTTCTTCGGCAGCGTGGGCGTGCTCGGCATTCTCAGCGGCGGCGGCATCTCGGCATTTCTGCTGGCGCTGAAAATCTTCACCCACCAGCACGTGATGGATGAGCACGGCCCGCTGTTTGTCATCGCCGCGGTGCTCATGCTCGCCGGGACGCAGTTGCTGGCCATCGGCCTGCTGGGCGAGCTGCAGGTGCGGCATTATCACGCCTCGTCGCATCGCGCGCCGTACACCATCGACCGCCTGGTGCGCCTGCATTCGCCCGAAGAGCCGAGCATTCTTCCGGAAAACTGAGCGAGCTGTAGTTTGCCGATCCGGTGCGGTGCGGGACGATTTTTCCGTAACTTCGACACGAAGCGGCCAAACTTCGCTTCGCGGCTCGTAGAATCGTAACCAACGCGCGGAGCCTCAGATGCATCTCCGCCTGAGTGCGCCTGCAAACGAGGCCGCGTCCCCCATCGAAACTATGCCCAAACCCGCCGACGGAAGAAAGCGCGTCGTCATCGAAAACGTCCAGCCGGCCGTCGACGGAGGCCGCTTCCCCGTCAAGCGCATCCTGGGCGATACCGTGCGCGTGGAGGCAGACGTCTTCGCCGATGGGCACGATCACGTCGCCGCCCGGCTGCTCTTCCGGTACTGCGATGTGCCGCAGTGGACCACCGTGCCCATGCAGCCTCTGGGCAACGACCGCTGGCGCGCGGAATTTCCTGTCGCGCGCGTCGGCGAATATCTCTACACCGTCAGCGGCACCATCGACCATTTCGATACCTGGCGCAGCGACCTCGAAAAACGCATCGCCGCTGGCCAGCAAATCGCCGTGGACCTGCTGAACGGCGCGCAACTGGTGGAAGCTGCCGCCGCACGCGCCGGGCGCGACGATGCCGATGCGCTGCGCCGCTGGGAAACCCAGATGCGCAATCCGGAAAAGCCCGAGGCAGCGCAAGCCGCCGCGCTCGATCCGGCGTTGGCCGCGATGATGGCGCAGCTTCCCGATCCCGCGCTGGAGACGCGCTACGAGCTGGAGCTGCGCGTCTGCGTCGATCGCGAGAAGGCGCGCTACTCGGCCTGGTACGAGCTGTTCCCCCGTTCGACGGCAGCGGAGCCTGGCCGGCACGGAACGTTCCAGGACGTAGAGGCCCGGCTGGATTACGTCGCCGGCCTCGGTTTCGACGTGCTCTATCTGCCGCCCATTCATCCCATCGGCAGCAGCTTTCGCAAAGGGAAAAACAACGCGGAGGCCGTGGAGGTCGGCGACGTGGGCAGTCCCTGGGCAATCGGCTCGAAAGAGGGCGGCCACACCGCGATCCACCCCAAGCTGGGCACGCTTGAGGATTTTCAGCATCTGCTGCGCGCCGCTGCGGCCAAAGGTTTGGAACTGGCGCTCGACATCGCCTTCCAGTGCTCGCCCGACCACCCCTGGGTGCGCGAACATCCCCAGTGGTTCAAACATCGCGCGGATGGCACAATCCAGTACGCCGAAAACCCGCCCAAGAAATACCAGGACATTTATCCTCTCGACTTCGAGAGCAGCGACTGGCCCGCGCTGTGGGATGCCCTGCGCGACGTCTTCCTCTTCTGGATCGAGCAGGGCGTGCGCATCTTCCGCGTCGACAACCCCCACACCAAGTCGTTTTCCTTCTGGGAGTGGTGCATCGCGGAAATCAAGCGCGATTTTCCTGACGCGTTGTTCCTTGCCGAGGCCTTCACGCGGCCGCGCGTGATGCAGCGGCTCGCGAAGCTGGGCTTCTCGCAGTCGTACACCTACTTCACCTGGCGTAACACGAAGCAGGAGCTTACCGAATACTTCACGGAGCTGACGCAAACGCCGGTTCGCGAATATCTGCGGTCGAATCTGTGGCCGAACACGCCCGACATTCTGCCGGAAACGCTGCAAATCGGCGGACGCGCGGCGTTCCTCGGCCGCCTGCTGCTGGCCGCGACGCTGGGTCCCAGCTACGGCATCTACGGGCCAGCCTTTGAGCTGGGCGAGCACGAGCCGCTCCGCCCCGGCAGCGAAGAATATCTGCACTCGGAGAAATACGAAATTCGCTACTGGAACCTGGACGCGCCGGAAAGCATTGCCAGTGCGATCGTCAACGTGAACCGCGCCCGCCGCGAGAATGCCGCGCTGCACGCGAGCCACAATCTGCATTTCCACTCGACTGACAATCCCAGCCTGATCGCCTACAGCAAAACGAGTTGCGATGAGTCCAACACGGTGCTGGTGGTGGTGAACCTCGACTTCGCTCATGCGCAGGCCGGCTGGATCGATCTGGATCCGAACGCGCTGGGCATTCGCGCCGAGGAGACGTTTCAGCTCTGGGATCAGCTCAGCGGCGCGCGGTTCCTCTGGCAGGACGCGCGCAACTACGTCGAGCTGTCGCCGGAGATGCCGGCGCATCTCTTCCGCGTATTGCGCCGCGTGCGCTCTGAAAAGGATTTCGACTACTACCAGTGAGGACGCCCGACTCGATGCCGCAATCGCAGATCATCGTACGCAAGCCGGGCAGCGTCTCCGACCCGCTCTGGTACAAGGACGCGATCCTCTACGAAGTCTCCGTTAAGGCGTTCCAGGACAGCAATAACGACGGCGTCGGCGACTTTCCCGGCCTGATGCAGCGGCTCGATTATCTGCAGGACCTGGGCGTCACGTGCTGTGGCTCCTGCCCTTCTTCCCTTCTCCGCTGCGCGACGACGGCTACGACATCTCCGACTACATGAGCGTGCACCCCAGCTATGGCACGCTCGAGGATTTCGAGCGCTTCCTCGCCGCTGCGCACGAGCGCGGCCTGCAGGTGATGATCGAGCTGGTCATCAACCACAGCTCCGATCAGCATCCCTGGTTCCAGCGCGCGCGCCATGCTCCGCCCGGCTCCCCGGAGCGCAATTTCTACGTCTGGTCCGACACCGACCAGAAATACAAAGACGCGCGCATCATTTTCACCGACACGGAGAAGTCCAACTGGACGTGGGATCCCGTGGCCCAGGCGTACTACTGGCACCGCTTCTTCTCGCACCAGCCGGATCTGAATTACGACAACCCCGCGGTGCTGGAAGAAGTGCTCTCGGTGATGCGGTATTGGCTGGACATGGGCGTGGATGCGCTGCGCATCGACGCCATCCCGTACCTCGTCGAGCGCGACGGCACCAACTGCGAGAACTTGCCGGAGACGCACGCGGTCATCCGGAAGATCCGCGCCGGCCATCGACGCGGGCTACGCCGGCCGCATGGTGCTCGCCGAGGCCAATCAGTGGCCCACCGACGTTCGCCCCTACTTCGGCAACGGCGACGAGTGCCACATGGCCTTTCACTTCCCGCTGATGCCGCGCATCTACATGGCGCTGCGCCAGGAAGATCGCCTGCCCATCACCGACATCATGGCGCAAACGCCGGCCATCCCCGACAGCTGCCAGTGGGGGCTCTTCCTGCGCAATCACGACGAGCTGACGCTGGAGATGGTCACCGACGATGAGCGCGACTACATGTACCTGGCGTACAGCGCCGATCCGCGCATGCGGATCAACATCGGCATCCGCCGCCGCCTGGCGCCGCTGCTGGATAACAACCGCCGCCGCATCGAGCTGCTGAACAGCCTGCTGTTTTCCTTCCCCGGCACGCCCATCCTCTATTACGGCGACGAGATCGGCATGGGCGACAACATCTATCTCGGCGACCGCAACGGCGTGCGCACGCCCATGCAGTGGACCGGCGACCGCAACGCGGGATTTTCGCGCTGCACGCCCGCGAAGCTCTACAGCCCCGTCATCATGGACCCGGTGTGGGGCTATGAGGCCATCAACGTCGAGGCCCAGCAGAACGATCCCTCCTCGCTGCTGAACTGGATGCGCAACATGATCGCCCTGCGCAAGCTCTTCCAGGTCTTCGGGCGCGGTACGCTGCGCTTCCTCGACTCGTCGAACCGCAAGGTGCTGGCCTACCTGCGCGAGTATCAGCAGGAAACGGTGCTGTGCGTCGCCAATCTGTCGCGCTTCGCGCAGCCGGTGGAGCTGGATCTGGCCGAGCTGGACGGCATGACGCCGGTGGAGATGCTGGGCTACGTCGAATTTCCGCAGATTACAAGGCAGCCCTACTCGCTCACTTTGGGGCCGTACGGATTCCTGTGGCTGGAACTGCAGCCGTCGATGGCCACAGCCGAAACGCCCGCCGACCGCGAGCAATCGTTCTACGTGGAGAGCGAGCACGACTGGCAGACGATCCTCTCCACGGATGGCGTGCAAAAGCTGGAGGGCCTGCTGCCCGAATATCTGCAGCGGCAGCGCTGGTTCGGCAGCAAATCGCGGACGATCCAGCACGCGAAGATTGACGATTGCCTGCTCTTCAACGAGAACCGCGCGGCGCTGGTGTGGGTGACGGTGGAATACGACACGGGCGAGCCGGACCAGTGGCTGCTGTGCCTCGCGATGAGCTTTGGCACGGATGCCGATGCCCTGCGCGAGTCCGCGCCCCACCAGGTGCTGGCTGCCGCCGGATCGGCCGCGCTCTCCGGCGTGCTGCACGATGGCATGCTGCGTTCCGGCGCGCCCGAGGCGTTGCTGGAGATTCTTGCTGGCGGAACAGAGCTGCGCACGCGCCACGCTGTGCTGCGCGGCCTGCCTGGCTCGGCGCTGCCCGGCCTGCGCGGATCGGAGCCGCTGGCCACGCGGCCGGCCGGCGCGGAGCAGAGCAATTCTTCCGCGATCTTCGGCGACCGGCTCATCATGAAGCTCTTTCGCCGACAGCAGACAGGCGCGAATCCCGATGTCGAGATCGGCAGGTTCCTGACGGAGACAGCGAAATTCGCGAACATCCCACCCTTCGCAGGATCGCTGGAGTATCGCCGCAACGGCCACGAGCCGGCCACGCTCGCGCTGTTCCAGGGCCTGGTGGAAAACGAGGGCGACGGGTGGCAGTGGACGCTCGAAGAGCTGGAGCGCTTCTACGAGAGCGCCGCGTCCTCCCGCTCGCTGCCCACCACGCTGACCGCCGATGCGGGCGACACCGTGCCGGCGGAAGCCCGCGAGCATGCGGGAATATTTCTGGGCGCCGCGGCCACGCTGGGCCGCCGCACGGCGGAGATGCATCTGGCGCTGGCCTCGGGCCGCAATGCCGATTTTGCGCCGCAAATTCCCACGCCCCAGGATCTGGAACGCCTGCGCGCGGCGCTGGCGGCGCATGCCGCCGGCCGCCTTCGACGGCCTGAAGAGCAGCCTGTCGCGCCTGTCCGACGATGCCGTAGAGCAGGCCGCGCTCACCCTGAGCCGCCGCGGCGCGCTGCTGGGGAAATTCGCAGCGCTGACGCAGCTCGGCGAAGTGGGCCAGTGGATCCGCATCCATGGCGACTACCACCTGGGCCAGGTACTGCGCTCGCGCGGCGATTTCGTCATCCTCGACTTCGAGGGTGAGCCCGCCCGCACGCTCGAAGAGCGCCGCGCCAAACATTCGCCGCTGAAAGACGTCGCTGGCATGCTGCGCTCCTTCAGCTATGCGGCCTTTGCCGCGCTCACCCACTACACCACGCGCCGCCCTGCCGAGCTGGAGCAGATGGAACCCTGGGCGCGGCTGTGGGAGTCCTCCGTTTCCGCTGAATTCCTCCGCGCCTGGCGCGAAACGGCCGCTGGCTCAGCCATCGTGCCCGCGGCCCGCGAGCATTTTGACGCCCTGATGGACATTTACATGCTCGATAAGGCGCTTTATGAGCTGATGTACGAGCTGAACAATCGCCCTGCCTGGATTCGCATCCCACTCCACGGAATCCTTTCTCTGCCTTTGTCGCCAGGAAAGAGCTGATGATGTCCGGCATTGAATTCAGCGAAGAGACCCGCCAGCAGGCGGAACGCATCGGCTCTGCCGATATCGTCGTGGGCGTGGCCGGCCCCGTCGCGCCCGACGACCTGCGCACTCGGGCGGAAACGGTCGTCAGCCTGCTGGGTCCCAGTTTCTCTTCCCTGCGCTTTGTCTTCGCGTGGCCCTCGGCGACGGCCGAGATGCCCGCCTCTTCGCCGGCGGCGGATCGACCCGCGGCGCTTTCGTTTTTCCCGTTCTCGTTCAACGCGCACACCGATGGTGAGTTCTGGTCTGGCGTTTCCGCGCAGCAGCGCGCGGTGCTTGGGCTGGCGGCGCAGCTCAACGCGCGCGCCTGCCTTGTGCTGGGGCCGGATCTGGCCGCATTGCACCCGCACCCGCTGCAGCTCTTCGCGTATGCGGTGCTCGAGCGCCAGTGCGGCCTGGTGATGCCCATCTACAACGCGGGCCGGTACGACGGCCTCGTCAACAGCGGCATTCTTGCGCCGCTCAGCCGCGCCCTCTACGGCCGGCGCATTCGCTATCCGCTGGCCTGGGACTTCGCCGCTTCCGGCGCGATGTGCGCGCAACTGGCGCGCCTCAACTCGCAGCAGAACGGCCACGGAGGAGCGTCGCTGCTTTGGCCCGTTACGGTCGCGAGCACGCAGTCTTCCCAGACGGCGATCGGGCAGGTGCATCTGGACGTCCATCATCAGACGGCCTCCGCCGGGCTGGATCTGAGCACGATGCTGGCGCAAATTGTCGGCTCGCTCTTTCAGGAGATGGAATCCTGCGCCGCCCACTGGCAGCGCGTGCGCGCATCGCAGCCCGTTCCGACGTGGGGCACCGCGCCCGCACCGCCGCCCGACGCTGAGCCTGTGGATACGCGGCCCATGCTCGACTCGTTCCTGCTGGGCTCTCGCAATCTGGACGAAGTGTGGCGGCTGGTGCTGCCGCCCAACACGCTGCTGGACCTGCGCCGCCTGACCAGGCTCGCTCCGGAAGCGTTCCGCATCCCCGACGAGCTGTGGGCCGGCATCGTGTATGACTTTGCGCTCGCCTACCGGCTGCGCACGCTGAGCCGCGCGCACGTGATGGGCGCGTTTACGCCGCTCTATCTCGGGTGGGTGGCCTCGTGGATTCGCGAAGCCGCCAACCTCAGCCACGCCGAAGCGGAGCAGCGCCTGGAGCAGCTGGCCCGCGCCTGGGAAGAAAAGAAGCCGTACCTGCTGTCCCGCTGGAGATGGCCGGACCGCTTCCATCCGTAGTTCCACGGCAAGGAGAAGACCTATGTGGGTTCACGTTCAACAATCGCTGCACTCGTCGATGGGCCGGGCCATGGAGAGTCTCGCGCGGCTGCTCCCTGGGATCATGGCCTTCATCCTCGCGTTCCTGCTGTTTCTCTTGATCGGCTGGATCCTCGCGTGGATCGTCCGCCATGTCCTCGCCGCTGCCGGGTTTGACGAGCGCATGAGCCGCACTGCGCCCACCATGGCCGAGTGGTCGCCCCGCCTGACGCCCTCGCAGCTGGTCGGCCGCGTCGTCTTCTGGTGCTTCCTCACCGCCGGCGTCATGGTCGGCGTCTCCGCCTTCGAGGCGGGCAGCAACGAGCAGGTCGTCTCCGGCTGGATCCTCGGCTACGTGCCGAACATCGTCGGCGCCGCGGTTTTGCTCCTGATCGGGAACATGCTGGCCCGCTACGTCTCACGCAGCGTGCTCATCGCCTCGGTGAACCTGAACCTCAGCTATGGCCGGCTGCTCAGCATGGGCGTCCGCTGGATGATCCTCGTCTTCACCGCCGCGATGGTGCTCGATCATCTGCGCCTCGGCAGCAACATCGTGGAGCTGGGCTTCGGCATTCTTTTCGGCGGGATCGTGCTCGCGCTCGCCTTAGCCGTCGGACTCGGATCGCGGGATCTCGTCAGCCGCTCGCTGGAACGCGAAGCCTCCCGCGTAGCGGACGAGCACCGCCCGGAGCAGGTGCATCATTTTTAGGGGTTACGGATTACGGTCTACGGGTTAGAAAGACGCGAGGACCCACAGGCGTGCTGAACGCTGGATCGCTTGCAGGATAACGGGCACGGGTGAGAAGAGCCGGGGGCCGAGCGATCCTAAACCGTAAACCGTAGACCGTACCCCTAATCCTTCAGCGTCAATGTAATCGCGCGCGAATCCCCACCGGTCGTGCGCATCTCAATCTCGCCCTGGCTGCGCTTCACCACGCTGGGAAACTTCTCGCCCCACTCCACCAGCACGATGCTGTCTGGCGACTGCAGCTCGTCCAGTCCCAGCGAGTCCAGCTGCCGCTCGTTCTGGATCCGGTAGAGGTCCAGGTGATAGAGCATCACCGGCTCGCGTCGCCCGTCGACCGCGCGCGTGCCTTCGTACTCGTGGATCAGGGTGAACGTGGGACTGGTGACTTCGTCCGGATCTGCCGCTTCCAGCGCCTCGGCAATGCCCTTCACCAGCGTAGTCTTGCCCGCGCCCAGGTCGCCGCGCAGGATGAGGAACTTCGGCGGAACCAGCATCTCCGCAATGCGGTGCCCGACCGCGATGGTCTCGGGCCCGCTGTGGCTCTCGAACTGGCGCATCTCCGCGGTCTGCGTCATCGCAACCGGGCTCCGCGCGGGAGCCCCTGCAACCAAACATATCCCGCTTCGTCGCGCGCGCGGAAAGAAAATGCGCGAAAAAGGTGACCGATGGTGTCGGTGGCCAGCAGCGTGTGCTCGTCCTGCTCGCGCAGCGCAAAGTCGGCGGCGAGCCCATGCAGGTACACTGCGGCTTCCACGGCCTCCGCGGGCCGGTCGGGATACTGCGCCAGCATCGCTGCCACGATGCCGGTGAGAATGTCGCCGCTGCCGCCTTTTGCCATGCCGGGATTCCCCGTCGTATTCACTGCGATGCGGCCGTCGGGATGCGCGATGAGCGTGCGCCAGCCTTTTAACACCAGCGTCACCTGATGCTGCGCCGCAAACTCGCGCGCCAACGGCTCGCGCCGCGCCTGCACTTCCTTCGTCGTGATGCCGGCCAGCCGCGCCATCTCGCCCGGATGCGGCGTCAGGACCATCACTCGCCCGCGGCCGTCGATCTTCTCCGGATGCTTCGCGAGAATGTTGAGCGCATCGGCATCGATCACGATGGGCACGCGCGTCTTTTCGATCAGCCCCAGCACGAATGCTTCGGGCTCGGTGCCCATGCCCGGCCCCATGGCGATCACCGTGGCGCGCTCCGTCAGCTTCTTCAGCGCCTCCGGCTCCAGATTGGAAGCAGCGGCCTCGCCGTGCGGGCCTTCGCGCAGGGGCAGCGTCATCAGCTCCGGCGTAATCGCTGCAACGCCGGGCAAAATCGACTCGGGCACGGCGGCTGTCACCAGGCCCGAGCCCGCACGCAGCGCCGCGAGCGACGCCATCGCCGGCGCGCCCGATTTCCCTCGCCCGCCGGCCACCACCAGCACGTGCCCATACATGCCTTTGTTCGAATCCGGCGTGCGCGGCTGCTCCGTCAGCGCCTTCGATGTCCCCGCCCACGTCAGACGCGTCTCCGACGCAATCGCCTCCTCCGGCGATCCGATGGGCGCGACCACAATCGGCCCCGTCGCGTTGCCCGTCAGATTTCCGCTGACGTGCGCCAGCTTCGGAGCGGTGAAGGTGACGACAGCGTTTGCCCGAAACGCGCCCTCCGCGGAATATTCCCGCGCATCCGCATCCCATCCCGACGGCAAATCCACGGCGACCATCGGCGTCTGCATCGCGTTCACGCGATCGCGCAGCGCCGCCGCCAGCCCCCGCAGAGGCGGCTGGAACCCCGTGCCCACCACCGCGTCCATCAGCAGATCCGCCGAGTTCAGCGCTCGCTGCACTTCCGGCGAGTCGAGCGCCGCCGCATCCCCAAACGAAAGAAGCTGTAATTGGCTGCCGGCCGCGGCTTCCATGGCCGTCTTCGCATCGCCCGCCAGCTCCGATGGATCTCCCAGCAGCAGCACGTGAACCTGGCATCCTGCGCGCGCCAGCGCCGCTGCCGCCACACATCCGTCGCCGCCGTTGTTGCCCTTGCCGCACAGCACGCAGACGCGCCGCTGCCCCGGATACTCCTGCAGCACGAACCGCGCCACGGAGAGACCCGCATCCCGCATCAGGTCGATCGAGGGCACACCATAGCGCTCCGTCGTCACCCGATCCACAGCGCGCATTTCAGCAGCGGTCAGAATCTTCATGTCCAATAGGATGGTAGTGCAAAACTCGGGTCATGGAGGCCTCTTCCACGATGCTGGCTGCACCGGAGTCTGCACCATCCCGGCGCGGCTCTTCAGCTCAGCGCTGCGGAACCGTGGAACAGCGCGATCCGTACGCATGAATGTAGACGAGGAATTGACACGGGAAAGGAGGCCTCTTGCCGGCAACATCCGAGGTGGTCAAGATACCCCCGCAGGAATCCACGGCGGGTTCTCTGAAAAACGCGGTCGCTCTCGCACTGGCCTTTGGCCTGCTGAAGTATGTCCTCGCCACGGCAGCGCAAATCGCCATCCAGCACGCCGGCTATCACATCTTTCGCGATGAGCTGTACTTCATCGTCTGCGGACGGCATCTGGCGTGGGGCTATGTCGATCAGCCGCCGATCGTTCCCCTGATAACACGGATCTCGGAGCTGCTCTTCGGGCTGAAGTCGCTGGCCCTCTTCCGCACGTTCTGCTCGCTCGCCGGCGCCGCGGAAGTCGCGCTCACCGGCCTGCTGGCGTGGCGACTGGGCGCTGGGCGCTGGGCCCAGGCGCTGGCCATGACCGGCATCCTGCTGGCGCCCATCGTGATGGGCCTCGATGCGACCATCTCGACCAGTCTTTTCGAGCCGATCTTCTGGATGGCGGTGGCGCTCGCGCTCATGGAGCTGGCGCGGCTGGCGGATCGCGGCATTCGCAGCGGCCGCGCCGTCGCGTGGTGCTGGATCGCGCTCGGCGTGACGGCGGGGCTCGGCCTCGAAAACAAGTGGAACGAGGTTTTCTTTCTGGTTTGCCTGTTGGCGGCTCTGCTGCTCACCCGGCAGCGCCGCATCCTCGCTTCCAAATGGTTCCTGGTCGGCTTTGCGCTCATCGTGCTGTTGATCCTGCCCAACCTGCTCTGGGAGGTGCACCACCACTGGGCGACGCTCGAGTTGCTGCACAACGATCAGATCGACGGAAAGAACGTTCACGTGGGGCCGCTCGCATTTGTGCTGGACCAGCTGGAGGTCTTTGGCTTCCTGATGGCGCCGTTGTGGATCGGTGGCGTGCTGTGGCTGCTCATCAGCCGCAGGGCGCGAGCCTTCCGTTTCCTCGGCGTGACCTACGTGCTCTATCTGGCGCTGATGATGTTCCTGCACGCCAAGGACTATTACCTGGCGGCGATTTATCCGCTGTATTTCGCGGCGGGCGCGGCCGCCTGGGACGCTTTGTTCCGCAAAGGCTGGCTGCGGCGCGGGCTCACGCCAGCGTATGTGGGTCTGCATGTCCTGGGCACCGCTATCTTCCTGCCCATGATCCTGCCCGTGCTGCCGCCGGCGCGGGAGCTGGCCTACATGACGAAGCTGCATTTCCAGCCGCCGCAGCTGGAGACAGGCACTACCGCTCCGCTGCCGCAGTATGACGCCGACATGCTGGACTGGCGGCACAAAGCCGATCTGCTGGCTTCGGCATGGCTGTCGCTGCCTCCGCAGGAACGCACCCAAGCCGTCATCTACGCGAAGAACTATGGGGATGCGAGTGCGGTGGACGTCTATCGCCCCGACGTTCCCCCGACGATCAGCGGCCACCAGAATTATTTCTTCTGGGGACCGCGCGGGTATTCGGGGCAAGTGATGATTATCTTTGGCGACGACCGCGAAACGCTGGATGCCGAATTCGATTCGGTGCAGGTATTTGCGCAGGACACGAATCCCTGGGTCGAACCCTATGAGCGCGGCCCCATCTACATCTGCCGCGGCCTGCACGGCAACCTGGCAACGCTCTGGCCCAAGGTGAAGTTTTGGTATTGAGGGGTGAAGCGGTTAGCAGACAGGGATGAAGCGGTTAGGAATGAGACGGCTAGCGAGCGAACCGTGTCCTGACTGGCCGTCGTACCACTAGCCGCTTTTCTCCTGGCCGTTTTATCCCTAACCGCCTTTCCCTGGCCGCTCCGGGGCTACATATACATCCCACCGTTCACGTCCAGCACGTGCCCGGTGATGTACGCTGCTTCCTCTGAGGCGAGGAAGCGCACCGCGGCGGCAATCTCCGCGTCCGTTCCCGCCCGGCCCAGCGGAATCCCTGCCAGCATGCTCTCGCGCTGCTTCTCGTCCAGCACCGCGGTCATCGCCGTCTCGATGTAGCCCGGGGCCACGGCATTCACGGTGATGTTGCGCGACGCCAGCTCCCGCGCCAGCGATTTGGTCAGCCCGATCAGCCCCGCTTTGCTGGCGGAGTAGTTCGCCTGGCCCGCCTGCCCGGTTTCGCCCACCACGCTCGAGATGTTGATGATCCGTCCCCAGCGCGCTTTGAGCATGGGGCTCAGCAGCGCCTGCGTCATCAGGAACGTCCCCGTCAGGTTGGTCTGGATCACCTCGTCCCAGTCGGCGCGCTTCATGCGCAGCGCCAGCGTGTCGCGCGTGATGCCGGCATTGTTCACCAAAATCTCGATGTTGCCGAAGTGCTGCACCGCAGCCTTCGCGCACGCCTTGATCGACTCTTCGCTCGCGAGATCCAGCGCAAACACCGCCGCCGCGCCGCCCTTTTGCGCGATCGCCGCCGCCACTTCGTTCAGCTTGCCTTCGTTCCGCGCGGCCAGCGCCACGCGCGCGCCCGCCTCGGCCAGCGCCAGCGCGCAGGCCCGCCCAATTCCCTGGCTGGCGCCGGTTACCAGCGCCGCTCTTCCCTGGAGAGACATGGAAACAGGGTATAGGGTTTAGCGTTTAGGGTATAGAGATCAGAACCTCGCCGCGCGGGCGCAGCAGTGAGATGCGCCAACCCCGGTCTCTGCTACACCCTACCCCCTGCACCCTACTTCCTGCCCTTACGCCCCCGGAGCCGGCACCGGCTCCGCGGCTCGCCGCGTCGCTCGCGCGGGCAGCGGCTCCGCCGCCCAGATATACACGACCAGCTCGCGGCTGTACTGCAGCAGCGGCGGCGTGTCCGGCAAGCGAATGCCGTGCGCCCGGGGCAGGTCGTTGGCCTCGAACTCCGCCTCGGCCAGCTCCAGCGGCCACGGCAAATGGTGGATGTTCACCCGCACCAGCTCGCCGCGCCGCGCGGTAAAAAGCGCGTAGCGCTCCGTCAGGAAGCTCTCGAGGCCCCCCTTCACGCAGGGCTGGCCCAGACTACGGTAGCGCGCGCGGAAATTCGCCCGCCGGCTCAGCAGCCGCTCGCTGGAGTAGTGCAGCACCTGCCCCTCGCCGCCGCGATCGATCTTCATCCTCGCCCAGTAGTACGGCAGGTGGAAAAACATTCGCGCCGCGGCTACAGCAAACGGATTCGCGGCGTCCAGCGAGAAGAAGTAGACCCCCGGCTGGTTTGTGTGCCGGTCTACGACATAGGTGCGCAGATTCAGTTCCGGGAAGCGGTTGGCGCCGGGCAGCGGCGGCAGCACCCGGAACCGCACCTGATCCATCCAGAACGGCACCACCCCCACCCAGGCCGAGCCGTCGAAGGTGTCGATGGCCAGCCCCTCCGGCAGCAGGTGGGTCAGTTCCGCCGCGGGCAGCGGCCAGTGCGCAAACAACAGATCGTTCCATCGCTGGGTCATCACCCAGGGCGTCTTGGGCAGGGGCCAGGGCCGATGGTCGGTGCTGGAGAGGATCTTGTTCATTCAGCAGGAGCGCCCGAACACTTTGTTGTCAGGAAAACACTCCCTATGGTACTCGCGTTTTGTTGTTCGGCCTATGAACGGGATCACCGGGCCGGCCCAGGCGCGTGACTCCCCGGATGCCTGCCGCGAATTCCTCAGGCCACAGGTTTACGATGCCTCCATGCCATCCGCGACCGAGAATGAGACCCGGAACGCCGTCGCTCCTGAGGAGCGCAGCAACAACCAGACGGAAGTCTTCGCGGTTCACGGCGCGGACCCCGAAGTGCTGGCCTACGCCATGGCCAAATATTCGCGCTCGGCGCTCTCCATGAAGGAGTCTCTGCGCGAAATCGGCAGCCAGAAGGCCGAGCAGTTCCTGAACACGTTTTATTTTCAGTACGGGCATCGCTCCATTGCCGACCTCGCCCACGTCGCGTTCGCCGTCGAGCGGCTTTCTCTGCTGGCCGCCATCACCCTGGTCGACGAGCAGCGCTGGGACGGTCAGGAGCGCTCCACGCGCTACCAGAATTTCCGCAAGAGTGGCTGGTATCTGCCCGATTTCGGGGCCGACGCGGCCTCGGAGCGCCTCTATCGCGAGACCATCGAGAACCTTTTCACGCAGTATCACGCCGTCTTCGAGGCGGTTTTCGCCTCGCTCAAGTCCCAGGTCGCCGAAGCCTGACGACATGAAACCGGAGACGTACGAGCGCACCCTCCGCGCCCGCGCCTTCGACGTCGCTCGCTACCTGCTGCCGCTGGCCACCAACACTTCGCTCGGCCAGATCGTCAACGCCCGCACGCTCGAGACGCAGATCTCGCGCCTGCTCTCCCACCCCGTCGCGGAAATCCGCCTGCTCGGCGAGCGTCTGCAGGCCGCCGCCTCCGGTTCGGCGTGGAACCCTCAGTCCGACGCCTTTGCCGCGCTCCAGCGCGACATTGCCGCCCTCGATCCCGCCCTCGGCGAGCGCGCCGCCGCGCTGTTGCTGCGCGAGGTGAAGACCGCGCCCACGCTCGTCAAGTACGCCGCGCCCAACGATTACCTCATCCGCACGCGCCACGAGCTGGCGCAGGCCGCCGCGGAACTGCTCGGCAGCGCGCCCATCGACCGCGCGCCGCTCGTCGATCTCATCGACGACGCCGACTCCGTCGAGATCGACCTTGCCACCACGCTCCTCTACGGCCAGTGCCACTACCCGTACCGCCAGATCCGCAGCGCCGTCGCAGCGCTGCCCGAATCCCGCCGCAACGAGGTCATCGCTCTCGGCGCGCGCCATCGCGGCCGCCACGACGAGTTGCTCCGCGAGTTCTCCGCCGGCCAGGCCCTCCGCTTCGACATCCTCATGGACATCGGCGGATTCCGCGACATGCACCGCCATCGCCGCTGCGTGCAGATCCTGCAGCCCTTCACCGCGGCGCACGGCTACGCCATCCCCGAGGGCGTGCCGGAAGCCGGCGTTCAGCCGCTCTATGATGAGACGATCCGCGCCGCGCACTCGGCGCATGCCACGCTCACTCGCGGCTCCGCGCCGGAAGCCGCCGAATCGGCGAAGTACGCGCTCCCACTCGCGACGAAGAACCGCGCCCTCTTCAAAATGGATTTCGCCGAAGCCCTCTACATCTCCGAGCTGCGCTCCGCCCCGCAAGGCCATTTTTCCTATCGGCAGGTCGCATGGGAGATGTACCGCGCCGTCGAGCGCACGCACCCCTCGCTCGCGCCGTACTTCCGCTCCACGGATTTCGATGCGCCCATCGATCTCCTGCAACGGTAACTATCTCCGGAGTACCAGCAGGTTGATTCCTCCGAGTCTTCCGCCGCGTCTCACTCTCCCCGGCGCTACAATGCTCGTTCGGCTATTTCACGTTTTTCTGGGGCAAATCCATGACCCGTAAGACCCTCGTTTCCGCCGCGTGCCTGCTCGCGGCCTCGTTCTTCATGACAGAGAATCCCGCTATCGCCCAGACCTCCGTCCCGACGCCTGACCAGGCCCTCGCCGCCTTCAGTTCGTCGAACCCGTTCTACGCAGCCCCTGCGCCGCCCTTTTACGCGCCGCCCTTCGACAAGATCAGGGACAGCGACTACCAGCCCGCTATTGAAGCCGGCATGGCCGAGCAGGAAAAAGAAATGCAGGCCATCGCCGATAACTCCGCTCCGCCGACCTTCGAGAACACCTACGTCGCCATGGAAAAATCCGGCGCGCTGCTCAATCGCGTGATGGCGGTCTTCAACGCCGTCACCAGCGCGGACACGAATCCCTACCTCGAAAACGTGCAGACCGCGGAAGCTCCGCGCCTCTCCGCGCATCAGGATTCGATCTACCTCAACCCGAAGCTCTTCGCCCGGGTCCGCGCCGTCTACCAGCAGCGCGCCAGCCTGCATCTGGACGCCGAGAGCCAGCGCCTCATCAAGATCGTCTACGACCAGTTCGTGCACGCCGGCGCGGCGCTCAGCGCGGCCGATCGCGGCCAGCTGAAGCAGCTCAATGAGGAGGAGTCGAAGCTCGAGGACGCCTTCACGCGCGGTCTGCTCGCCGACACCAAAAACGCCGCCTTCGTCACCACCGATCGCGCCGCGCTCGCCGGCCTCTCCGACGCCCAGATCGCCGCCGCCGCTGAAGCAGCGAAGCAGCGCGGCGTAGCCGGCTACGTCATCCCGCTCCAGAACACGACGCAGCAGCCGGTGCTGGCCGAGCTCACCGACCGCGCTACGCGCCAGGCCATCTTTGAGAAGAGCTGGACCCGCTGCGAGCAGACGCAGGGCGATCTGCGCCCGGTCATCGCGCGTCTGGCGCAGGTCCGCGCGGAGAAAGCAAAGATCCTCGGCTATCCCAACTTCGCCGCGTGGCAGCTGGAAGACCAGATGGCGAAGAATCCGCAGACCGTGCTGCAGTTCCTCAACCAGCTCATTCCGCCGGCAACCGCCAAAGCCCAGGCCGAAGCCGAAGAGATTCAGGCCGTCATCGACGCGCAGCACGGCGGCTTCCAGCTCCAGCCGTGGGACTGGGAGTTCTACAGCGAGCAGGTGCGCAAGGCGAAGTACGATCTCGACGAGTCGCAGGTGAAGCCGTACTTCGAGCTGAACAACGTCCTCGAAAATGGCGTTTTCTACGCCGCGCACCAGCTCTATGGCCTCACCTTTAAGGAGCGCAAGGACCTCCCTGTCTGGAACCCCGACGTCCGCGCCTTCGAGGTCTTCGACGCCGACGGCAAGCCGCTCGCCCTTTGGTACTGCGACTACTTCAAGCGCGACAACAAACAGGGCGGCGCCTGGATGGACGTCTTCCAGGATCAGAGCCGGCTGCTCGGCCATCTCGCCGTCGTCTACAACGTCGCCAATTTCCAGAAGCCCGCGCCCGGCCAGCCCGCGCTCATCAGTCCCGACGACGCAACCACGATGTTCCATGAATTCGGCCACGCGCTGCACGGCATGTTGAGCATCGCGGACTACCCCACGCTGGCCGGAACCAACGTCCCCCGCGATTTTGTCGAGTTCCCCTCGCAGTTCAACGAGCACTGGGCGCTCGACCCGCAGGTGCTGGGGCACTACGCGCGCAACTACAAGACCGGCGAGCCCATCCCCGCGGCGCTGGTGGACAAGATCCACAAAGCCCAGGGATTCAACCAGGGCTACGAGCTCACCGAGCTGCTGTCTGCCTCCATGCTCGACATGCAGTGGCACATGCTGCCGGCCTCGGCGCCTCTCCAGAACGTCGACCAGTTCGAGAAGACCGCGCTGGTCGAATCGCACGTCGCGCTCAGGGACGTTCCGCCGCGCTACCGCTCCACTTACTTCCTGCACATCTGGGCCAACGGCTACGCTGCCGGCTACTACGCTTACCAATGGACGGAGATGCTGGATGACGACGCCTTCCAGTGGTTCCAGCAGCACGGCGGCCTCACCCGCGCCAACGGCGAGCGCTTCCGCCAGATGGTCCTCTCCCGGGGCAACACCGAGGATCTCGCGAAAATGTACGCCGCCTGGCGTGGACGCGCTCCGGAAATCGGCGCCATGCTCCAGGACCGCGGGTTAACGGCGCATTAAGGTTCAAAACATCGCAACACTGCCCCTCCCATGAACCACTCGCCACCAGGCGTGTCATTCTGAGCGAACGGGGCCCCGAGCGCCGTTCAGCTCGGGGGTGGTGAGCGAAGAATCTGCGGCTGCTTTTCTGCTAACGTTTGCTACTAACCTCCGGTCGTCGGCCACGCTCGGATTCGGCAGCCCCTCAGCGCTTCCCGTTCGCAGTAGGGCTACAGCGCGCAAGTGTTGTGCCCGAATGGAATTTCTATTCTCACCCAGTTCTCGGGAAGCTGGGCGATGGGGACTTTGGCAGTTTCAACGTATGCTGCGTATTCCGCTGGGGACAGCGCCCGAAAAGTTACATGGAACGCACCCGGGTCCGCGAACCAGGGATTCCGAAGCGGTTCAGGGCTGTGCACAACCACGGTGTTGCCTGCATATCAAATGAGCACTGGCGATTCCGGCCCACCCTGGATGACTGGCGGCAGCTTGTAATCGTGCCATCGGTCATAGGGGGCGCAGAAATCACCATTGGACGAGAGGTAGACCTCGGCCGACTTGCCAAAATACGCCTGCCGCCGCAGGTAGGCAGTTGCCCCGGACGGGAGATGAAGCACGACCATTCCTGGCTGCAACGAGGTCATCGCGTCCATTGCTCTCCACAGCCCGTAGCACACCGCCGCAATGCTCACCGTGGTGACCAGAATGCCAATGACGAGACCGCGTCTTCGCATGATGACACCCTCGCCCGCAAGCTTACCGAAGCATTCTAGTGCCAAAGCAAAAAGGGCCGCCTCGCGGCAGCCCCTTGTGTCTGAAATTCGAAGAGATTTACTTCGAGAACGACCCGATCGCCGTGGCTTCGTCGTCCTTGATGTCGAAGACGGTGTACAGCTTCGTGATCTGCAGCAGGTCGTGCACCTTGCGGGTCAGGTTCAGCAGCTTCAGCTCGCCGCCCTGGTTCTTCACCGTGGTGAACGCGCTGACCAGCTCGCCGATGCCCGAGCTGTCGATGTAGTTTACGTCGCCCAGGTTCAGCAGGATGTTCTTCTGTCCCTTGCCGAGCAGATCGCGAACCGAGTCACGCAATTGCACGCTGCCCTCGCCGAGAGTGATCCGGCCGCCAAGATCCAGAATCGTTACCCCGTCCACCTGACGGGTGCTGATTTTCATGCTCACGGAAATTCCTCCTTGGAAATCTTCTGGTGCAAATGTCTCAGGCGCCGGTAGGAGCCGCGCCCAGGTGCTTGATCAGTGTCAGCTCGGTGCCGGGGTGCAGTTGCTTGAAGTGTACTTCATCCATGAACGACCGGATGATGAAGATTCCGCGCCCCGAGCCGCGCAGCAGGTTCTCCGGCGCCAGCGGATCGGGCAGCGTCGCCGGGTCCAGCCCTTTGCCCTCGTCCGTAATCCGGATCACCAGCGACGATCCCGTGTTCTCGAAGCTCGCCGTCATCCGCTTCTGCGGATCGTACGCGTTCCCGTGCAGCACCGCGTTCACCGCTGCCTCGCGCACCGCCATCGAGATGCGGAAGATCTCGTCGTCATCCACGCCCGCCTTGCGCGCCATTTGCTCGGCGGTCTCCTCCACTTTGTTCACGCTGTCCAGCGACGAATCCAGAGTGTAGGTAATGCGGCTAGCCTGTGCTGTCAAATCCTTCCTCGCTCCGGGGGATCGCTCGTCGGGGTCTGTTTTGCCCGTAGGCGCAGTTTGCTTGCTGGAAGTGCGGATGTCAAGCTTTTGCCTCCCGATCGAACTCCGCTCGCCACCGCAACATTCCTGCCCACCCCGCGTTCAATCCTGCAGCGTGCAAGTGAACGATCCGGCCTGTTCTCCCCGAACCTGGCCGTACGCACCCGTTGAAGCTCCCCGCTTCCGGGTGCGTTCTACTTTGATCGCCTAAAAATTCCGGATCCGCCGCCCCCGGCCGGGGTTATCCTGCTTCTGATCCGCTTGGGAACCAGCCGCCCGTTCCCTGCGTATCTGTTCTTATCCTGTGGAGGGCTTCGATGGCCGGACTCATCGGTGTCGGACTCTATTTCCTGCCTTCGCTCATCGCCGCGGCGCGCCAAACCCATAACGCGGTTGGTATCTTCGTGCTGAATCTCCTGCTCGGCTGGACCGGCATCGGCTGGATCATCGCCCTGATCATCGCAATCTGCTCCTCGCCCTGGCCGGCACACTGCTACTACCACCACGACCCGCAGTACCCGCCCGGCTACTACTATCCGCCGCCGCGCCGCTGGTAAGGGCTCTGCGTTCTTCCACTTCCCGGCCCAAATTTCCTCCTGCCCGATTTTCGTGCCCGGAACGCCGGCGTGCCCGCTGGGAATCCCGCAACTTTCTTCGGCGTCTAATGTTAATAGTGATAGCAAGCCAATCGGGCCGGTCTGCGGACCCGAGTGGTTTGGCCGGATCGAGCCGGATTACGCCGGATGGTCCGACGGGAGGTTCTTCTCAATGCGTTCCCTGCGTTACGTTCTCATGGCTGCGCTGCTGGCGGCCCTGCCCTTCGCCATGGCGCGCTCGGCCCAGGCTCAGGTCTCTGTCGGCATCGGCATCGGCCCCTACGTCGATTACCCCGGCTACTATGACATGGCCGGTCCGCCGGTCTGCGAGTGGGGCTACTACTCGTATTACCCCTACGCCTGCGCCCCCTACGGCTACTGGGGTCCGGACTGGTTCGATGACGGCGTCTTCATCGGCGCCGGCCCATGGTTCGGCGGCTGGTACGGCCGGCCCTGGGGATATGGCTGGGGCCATGCCGGCTACTGGGGCGGCGGCGGCTGGGGCCGCGGCTGGTACGGTCGCGGCGGCTACAACCGAGCCGGGTACGGCAATAACGGATTCCGCGGCAACTCCCGCGCCCCCTATCGCGGTACGGTGAATGGCCGCAACTTCAACCGAGGCGGCTATGCCAATGGTTATCGCGGCGGCTATAACAACGGCTATCGCGGAACCCCCGGCACCCGCAACTTCAGCTCCGGCGCGCGAGGTGGTTTCCGCGGCGGATACGCCAACGGCTATCGCGGCGGCCTGGGTGCGCGCAACTTTAACTCCGGCGCGCGAGGCGGCTTCCGTGGCGGATACTCCAACGGCTATCGCGGCGGTTCGGCCCGCTCCTTCGGCGGCGGATTCCGCGGCGGAGCCCGGCCCTCCGGCGGCGGCTTCCACGGCGGTGGCGGCTTCCATGGCGGAGGCGGAGGTTTCCACGGCGGTGGCGGAGGTGGATTCCACGGCGGTGGTGGCGGACACGGTGGCGGCGGCGGCCACGGCGGACACCGCTAACTCCTGTTGAAAGCGCTGCAGCACTCACTGGGCCCGCTCTTCGGAGCGGGCCTTCGTGTCTAATGCGCAGGGCGCCCGCGCGCAATCTCCATCGCCATCGCCGCAATTCGTTCCGCGGCATCCGGGTGCGCCAGCGTTCGCGCCTGGGCCGCCATCGCCCGCAGCCGCGCCGGATCGCCCAGCATCTCCATCAGCATCCGCTTGAGCGGCTCCCCCGTTCCATCCGATCCTGTCAGACCCGCCTCCAGCAGCATTTCCGCCGCGCCAGCCCGCGCCATCTCCTCCGCGTTGCGCCGCTGATGATCGTCGGCCGCCTGCGGGAACGGAACCAGCAGCGCCGGTTTGCCCGCCGCGCTCAGCTCCGCCACGGTGGAAGCGCCGCTGCGCGCCAGCACCAGATCCGCTGCCTCGAATCGCTTTGGCATGTCATCCAGAAACGCCGCCACCTGCCAGCGCTCCCGCGGCGCTCCGCTGGCCTCGTATGCCGCCAGGGTGGCTTCCGCGTGGCGCGCGCCCGCCTGGTGCAGAATCGTCAGCCCCGGAATCGACCCCAGCAGTGCCGGCGCAATTTTCGGCATGGTCTGGTTCAGCGCCCGCGCTCCCTGGCTTCCGCCGAAGACCAGCAGATGCGGCGCGGCTCCCGCCGGCCTCGTCGCCAGCCGGAAAAACTCCGCCCGCACCGGAATCCCCGTCACCTGCGCGTTGCGAAAATACTGCGCCGCCGGCGCAAAGTTCACCGCGGCCGCCGTCACCCATCGCCCCACCAGCCGGTTGGCCATGCCGGGCACGGCATTCGGCTCAAACGCCAGTGTTGGCACGCGCGTCAAAACCGCCGCCGCCATCATCGGCCCCGACGCGTACCCCCCCACGCCGATCACCGCCTGCGGCCGAAACGCGCGCAGCAATCCCACGCACTGCATCAGCCCGCGCGGCAAATCCACGAGGGTCTTCAGCCGCGTCGCCAGAGACACCTGATTCAGTTGTCCCGCCCGGATCAGCTCCAGCCCGTACCCCGCCTGCGGCACCAGCCGCGACTCCAGCCCGCGCGCCGTGCCCACAAACAGAATCTCCGCCCCGCAGCGCGCTCGCAGCGCATCGGCAATGGCCAGCGCGGGCATGATGTGACCGCCCGTGCCGCCGCCGGCAATCAGAAACCGCGCGTCATCCGGCATCTGTCATCGGCTCCGATTTTCCGGTGATCTGAATCCGCTCGCCGTGCCGCATTCCTAACCCGTAAACCGTAACCCGTAACCCCTGCCCCTCACTCCACGTCCTTGGTGATGTTCAGCAGCACGCCCAGCAGCGACAGCATGATGAACAATGACGTTCCCCCATACGACACAAACGGCAGCGTAATGCCCTTGGTCGGCACCAGCGCCAGCACCACGCTGATGTTGAAGAATGCCTGGATGAGGATCGTCGCCGTGATGCCGAACGCCAGGAAGCGCGCGAACATGTCCCGCGAGAGCAGCGCCGTCCGCATCCCGCGATAGCCGATAAAGACGAACAACGCCACCACAGCCAGCGAGCCGATCAGCCCCAGTTCCTGCCCGATGTTCGCAAAAATGTAGTCCGTGTGCGGCTCCGGCAGATAGAACAGCTTCGCCGCTCCGTCCATGTAGCCCACGCCGTGGAAGCCGCCCGAACCCACGGCGATGAGCGACTGCATGATGTGGTAGCCCTTGCCCAGCGGGTCCGACTCCGGATTCAGAAACGCCAGCAGCCGCTCGCGCCGCCACGGCACGCGAAACAGCATCACGTACAGCACCGGGATCGCGGCCAACGCCGCATAGCCCAGATACTTCATGTTCATGCCGGCCAGCCACAGCATCAGCGCGGTCACCGCCGCGCACACCATCGCCGTGCCCAGGTCCGGCTCTTTCAGGATCAGCGCGATGAACACCAGGCTGGGCAGCGCCGCCGGCAGAATCGTATGCCGCCAGTCATCAATCGATCCCATGCGGTCCTGCAGGAACCACGCCAGGAACACCACCATCGCCGGCTTGGCGATTTCCGACGGCTCCAGCGACAGCGGCCCCAGCCGAATCCAGCGATGCGTGTTGTGCGAGTCGCGCGTGAGAAACGCCGCCAGCATCAGGATGATGGCCGTCCCCACCAGCGGGAAAACGATGCTGGCCCGATTCCAGGAGCGATAGTCCACGCGCATCAGCAGCGTCATGGCGATCAGACCGAGCGCTCCAAAAATCGCCTGCCGCGCAACAAAATAATAGGGCGAATTGTAATCAGCCTTGGCCATCACGGCCGACGCGCTGAAGACCATAGCCAGCCCCATCACCACCAGCACCAGCGTGGCGCAATAGAGCCACTTGTCAACGCCTACTCGTTTTGCCATTCGCTTCGTCTACGGAGCCGCAATCGCCGCCAGATGCCGTCTACCCAGAACCGCTTCCTTGAACACCCGCCCGCGGTGCTCGTAATTCTCAAACTGGTCGAAGCTGGAGCACGCTGGCGCCAGTAGCACGATTTCCCCCGGCTGCGCCGCCGCGCCCGCCCGCGCCACCGCCTCGGCGAGCGTCCCCGCCCTCACAATCGGCGCCGCGCCCTCAATGTGCGTGTGAATCTTCTCCGCCGCCGCGCCGATCGTGTACACCGCCTTCACTCGCTCGGTCAGCATCGCGCGCATTTGCCGGTAGTCGGAGTTCTTGTCCTTCCCGCCCAGGATCAGGTGAATCCCGCCCGCAAACGACGCGATCGCCTTCATGCTGGCGTCCACATTCGTCGCCTTGGAGTCGTTGTAGTAGTCCACGCCGTTAATCGTCGCCACAAACTCCAGCCGATGCTCCACGGCTTTGAAATCCATGATCGCTTGCCGGATCGCCGCGGCCGGCACGCCTGCGAGCCGCGCCGCGCACACCGCCGCCAGCACGTTCTCCACGTTGTGCGCGCCCTTCAGCGGAATCTCGCTCACCTTCAGCACCGGCTCCCCCTTCGCCCGCTCCGACTCCCGAAACAGAATCGTGCCGTCATGAAGAAACGCGCCCTGCCGCACCACCTTCGTCCGGCTGAACCAGAACACCCGTGGCCCGCCACTCCTTTGCGCCCGCGCCGCCGCGCCCTTTGACCCATCATCATCGGCGTTCAGCACCAGCGCGTCTTCCGCCGTCTGCCGTGCGAAGATTCGCTCCTTGGCCGCTACATAATTCTCAAAGCTGCCGTGCCGGTCCAGATGATCCGGCGTGATATTCAGGATCACCGCAATCTGCGGCCGAAAGATGTCCGTCGTCTCCAGCTGAAAGCTCGACACCTCCAGCACCGACCATCCATCGTCCCGCGACTCGTCCACGAGCGCGATCACCGGCACGCCGATGTTGCCGCCCACCTGCACCGGCAGCTTGCCGGCCTGCAAAATCTCGCCGCACAGTGAGGTCGTCGTCGTCTTGCCGTTCGATCCGGTAATGGCGAGCACTTTGCCGCGCAAATAATGCGCCGCCAGCTCGATTTCGCCGATCACCGTCAGCCCAAATTTCCGCACCTGCGCCAGCTCCGGCGTATCGAGCGGCACCCCGGGGCTCACCACAATCAGATCCTGCCGCCGGAAGGTCAGCAGCCCGTGTCCGCCGGCCTCGACGGCAATGCCCTCATCGATGAGCGCGGGAATTTCCTTCGCCAGTTCTTCCGCGCTGCGCACGTCCGACACGGTCACGTGCGCGCCCTGGCGCCGCAAAAACAGCGCCGCCGCCAGCCCGGACTTCCCCAGGCCGACGACCAGTACTTTTTTCCCTTTGAGTTCCATAGGCACCGAGGGTTTACGGTTTACCGGTTAGGGTTTAGCCGCTTCATCGCAGTTGATCAACAACCCTTTCTATACCCTAAACCGTAACCCGTGACCCCTGCTTTAACGCAGCTTCAGCGTCGTGAGTGCAAAGAGTGCCAACACCAGCGCCGCGATCCAGAAGCGCGCGATCACTTTCGATTCCGACCACCCCAGCAACTCGAAGTGATGGTGCAGGGGCGCCATTTTGAAAATCCGCTTGCCCCCGCGCAGCTTAAAGCTGCCCACCTGCAGGATCACGCTAAGCGCCTCCAGATAGAAGACCCCTCCGATGAACGGCAGCAGCAGCTCCTGCTTGATGACCACGGCCATGGTGGCCAGCGCGCCGCCCAGCGCCAGCGACCCCACGTCGCCCATAAAAATTTCCGCCGGGTGCGCGTTGTACCAAAGGAAGCCGATCGCCGCGCCTGTCATCGACCCGCCGAAGACGGTCACCTCGCTCACCAGCGGCATCCGCTGCAGTTCCAGATAGTCCGCGAAGGTCACGTGCCCGCTCACGTAGGTCAGCATCGTCAGCGCGCCGGCCGCGATGATGGTGCAGCCGATGGCCAGCCCGTCCAAACCGTCCGTCAGGTTCACGGCGTTGCTGGTCAGCACGATCACCAGCATCACGAACACGATGAAGGGCAGAAACGCCAGCACGCCGAAGTGCGGCAGGTGCGCCAGGATCGCGGGAATCGCCAACCGCGGCCGGAAATACTTGATGAAGGGCACCACCAGCCGCGTGGAGTAGCTGCCGCGCAGGTCCATCAGCACCAGCGCCACCGCAATCCCTGCCGCCGCCAGAAACTGATACAGCAGCTTGGCTCGCGCCGTCAGCCCCAGGTTCCGCCGGTGCACCACCTTGATGTAGTCATCGGCGAAGCCAATGGCCCCGTACGCCGCCGCCGAAAACATCACCAGCCACACAAATGGATTCGACAGGTCCGCCCACAGCAGCGTCGGCAGCAGGATGGCGATCAGGATCAGCACGCCGCCCATCGTCGGCGTCCCGGCCTTCTTCTGGTGTGCCTTGGGGCCTTCTTCGCGGATGTACTGCCCGATCTGGAACTCGCGCAGCTTCTCGATCACGTACGGCCCGATGATCAGCGTGATCAGCAGCGCCGTCAGCGACGCAAACGCGGTGCGAAACGTCAGGTAATGGAAGATGCGGAAGGGTCTGAAATACGGATACAGCTTTCGATACAGGAGCCAGTAGAGCAAACGTCCTCCGCGCTGACGGTGGTTGCCGCTATCTTATCGCGGCGGCCTGTGCGGAATGCTGATCTTTATTGCAGAAGGTTGCCGGTGCTGGTGCCCCATCCCAATTCGCGCTCCGGGAAATCGTCTGTCGCTGGTTAGCGCTCTTCTGAGCTCTGATCTCTGCGCTCTGAGCTCTGCGCGAGCGCCCGCTCCAGCCGCACCCCGCGCGAGGCCTTCAGCAGCGCCGCATCGCCCGTCCGCAAGTTCTCGCGCAGCCACGCGCCCGCCTCCTCCGGCGTCTCCACAAACACAGCCGCGACGCCGGCTTCCCGCGCCGCCTCAACGATCTCCCGTGCGTGCCCTCGCACGCCGATCACAAAATCCAGGCCAGCCGCAGCCTTCCCGCACGCCGCATGCAGCGCCGGCGACTCCGGCCCCAGCTCCAGCATCTCGCCCGCTACCAGAATCCGTCGCTGCGCCGGCATGCCCTTCAGCACGCCGATCATCGCCTTCAGCGCCGCCGGGTTGCTGTTGTAGCAGTCGTTAATCACCGTCGCGCCCCGCACCACCATCACCTGCCCGCGCTTGTCCCCCGGCTCCAGCCCGGCCAGCGTCGCGCAGCACGCGTCCAGCGGAATCCCCGCCTCCAGCCCCACCGCAATCGCCGCCAGCGCGTTGGTCACGTTATGCTCGCCCAGCAACCGCAGCCGCAGCTCGCCGTTGCCATGGCGCGTCCAGATCTCCGCCCTGGTCCCGTCCGGTCCCAGCGATTCCGTCTTCACCGCCCGCGGATCGGCGCACGGCCCGCGCCCGAAATACACCGTCTTGCCCTCAAAATCCCGCCCGAACTGCCCCACGTATGGATCGTCGCAGTTCAAAAACGCGGTGCCCGTCCGCGGCAATCCAGCCACGAGTTCGTATTTCGCGCGCGCAATGCCCGCCACGCCATCGGCAAAGTTTTCCGCGTGCGCGTTCCCCACGTTGGTCACTACCCCCCAATCCGGAGCGGCAATGCGGCACAGCGCGGCAATTTCGCCCGCGTGCGACATGCCCATCTCGATCACGGCGACATCGTGCTCCGGATCCAGCCGCAGCAACTGCAGCGGCAGGCCGTAGTGGTTGTTCAGGTTTCCCTCCGACTTCAGCACGCGCAATTTCGAGCCCAAAACAGCGGCCACGGCATCCTTGGTCGTCGTCTTCCCCGCCGATCCGGTAATGCCAATCACCCGCTTGCCCCAGTGCCGGCGCACGTTCGAAGCCAGCCGCTGCAGGGCGGCCAGCGTGTCCTCCACCACCAGCAGCGGCCGGGCTCCCTGGGTGCCCCACCCTTGTTCCGCCTGCTTTTGGCGGAACAGGGTGGGATCGGACACCACCGCCGCTACCGCGCCCTTCTCGAACGCCGCCGCCACAAAATCGTGCCCGTCGAAGCGCTCCCCGCGAATCGCGAAGAACAAATCTCCGGGCTGCAAGGTGCGCGAGTCGATCGAGTAGCCCGTCGCCATGCCAGACAAGCCGCCGCCCGGCTCCGCCGTCGCCGCCAGCCACCGCGCCGCCTGCTCCAGCGTCAGCTTCACGCGCGGACCCCCAGCAGTTCTTGCAGCGCCGCCGCCGCCACCTTCGCGTCGTCGAACGGAATCGCTCCATCGCGCAGGACCTGTTCCTTCTCATGCCCCTTGCCGGCCAGCAGCACAATGTCGCCCGGACGCGCCGCTTCCACCGCTCGCCGGATCGCCCGCGCGCGATCGACCTCCACCACAAATTCCGTGCCCGTCGCCACCAGGCCCGGCAGCGCGTCCGCAACAATCGCCTCGGGATCCTCGCTGCGCGGATTGTCCGACGTCAGCACCACCAGATCGCTGCCCTCGCCCGCCGCCCGCCCCATCTTCGGACGCTTCGCCCGGTCCCGATCCCCGCCGCACCCAAACACCGTGATTACGCGATGCTCGCGTCCGACGGGGCCCCCGGCGCGCTCCTGCGCGCTGGGGTGTTTGACAAAGTCTCTCGCCAGCGCCGTCAGATTCCGCAGCGCGTCGTCCGTGTGCGCGTAATCCACCACCACCGTGAACGGCTGCCCCGCATCCACAGTCTGGAAGCGCCCCGGCACGCACTGGAGCGCCGCCGCGCCCGCGGCCACCTGCTCGAGCGTCAGACCGCGCGCCATCGCTGCGCCGCTGGCGGCCAGCAGATTGTAGAGATTCACCCGCCCCGTCAGACGCGTCCGCATCTCCACGCTTCCCGGCGGCGCGACCATCCTGAACGTCATCCCCTGCGCGCTCATCCGCGCATCCTCGACGCGAAAATCGCCAGCCCTGATCCCGTACGTGAACGCCTGCGCGCCCGCTTCCCGCGCCGCCTGCCCCAGCGCCACGCCATAAGCATCGTCCAGATTCACCACCGCCACGCGCGGCGCCGCGCCATTCTCGCCATCGAAGAGCGCCCGCTTGGCCGCGAAGTAGTTCTCCATCGTGCCGTGGAAATCCAGGTGGTCCTGCGTCAGATTCGTAAACATCGCCACATCGAAGGGCAGCCCGTACACGCGTCCCTGCGCCAGCGCATGCGACGACACCTCCATCACCGCCTCCGTCGCACCGGCGTCCACGCCCTCGCGCAGCAGCTCCAGCAGGTCGCGCGACTCCAGGGTGGTGTGCGCCGCCGGCCGCACCGCGCCCGCCACGTGATTCTCAATCGTCCCCATCAGCACGGTCGTGCGTCCGACGCAGCCCAACATCGCGTCCAGCAGAAATGCCGTCGTTGTCTTCCCGTTCGTCCCGGTTACGCCGCTCAGCGCCAGGCGCCGCTCCGGATGCCCGAAGAAGTTCATCGCGATCGCGGCCATCGCCCGCCGTCCGCCGCCCGCGGGAACCTCCGCGATCCCAATCTCCGCGAACCGCCGCGCCGTCTCCGCAAAGGCTGCTGCGGAATCCGTCACCACCGCCGCCGCGCCCTGTTCCACGGCCTTGCCGATGTACCGATTCCCATCCGTCGTCCCACCCTGCATGGCCAAAAAGAGCGAGCCCCGCCCAACGCGCCGCGAGTCGAACTCCACGCCCGCCACCTCGGCGTTCGGCCCCGCGCGCCGCACCACTTCCGCCCCGTTCAGCAGGTCCTCGAATCGCATCTCAAAGTGATTCTATGCGCGTATGCCCCGCATGTAATATGGTTCGCAATTGCATCGAGGAGGTCCCTCTTTGGCGCACGAAATCAGCGTACGTTTCCGTCAGGCCGTCGACATTGAGAATTGCGATCTGAAAATTACCGTGAAGACCGACGGAGAGGTCTTCGGCACGCTCACCCTCAGCCGCGGCACCATTGACTGGCGCCCCAAAAAGAAGTGGCGGGGACGCAGCAACGAGTTCCGCATGACCTGGGAAGCCTTCGACCGCAAGATCCGCAGCTGATTCCCCAGTCGCATCAGGCGCGCGCCGCCACCCCGGCTCAGCTTTGCGGCAGCATCCCGATCGTGTGCAGCCACGTCTCCATCAGGTCAGGCCACGCTGTCACCGGCAGCTTCGTCCGCCGCAGTCCATACGCGTGGTTCCCCTGCGCGTACAAATGCATCTCGGCGGGAACGCCCGCCCGCTGCAGCGCAATGTAGTACGCCAGCGCGTCGTACACGCTGTCGATATGGTCGTCCTCGGCTTCGACGATGAACGTCGGCGGCGTCTGTCGCGTGAGGTGCAGATCGGGATTCAGCTCGAGATCCGGATCGCCGATGGACGCATCCCTCGGCCTGGCAAGCGCAAATTTCTTCGTGCCCATGGTTGCGTCGTATTCCGCGGCCGACAGCGAAAGATGTCCCGGATAAACCGCCACCGCAAAATCCGGGCGGCAACTCACGCGATCCGCGGCGTCCACCATCGGATACACGCGCTTTGCATAGTGATTGCTGATGTCCGCCACCATGCCCCCGCCCGCCGAGAAGCCCAGCACGCCGATCTTGTGCGGATCGATGTGCCACTGCGCCGCGTGATCACGCACCAGTCCCATCGTTCGCTGCGCGTCTTCCAGCGCCATCGGCGACTCCGGCAGCGGCCCGGACTTGGGATACGGCCCCACATCCGTCACCCGGTACTTCAGGAGCACGCAGGTGATGCCGCGCGCCGTCAGCCAGTCACACACCTCCGTCCCTTCCAAATCGATCGCGAGCATCTGAAACCCGCCGCCCGGAAAAACCACCACAGCGACGCCGGTGTTTTTGCCCTTCGGGGAATAGACGGTCATCGTCGGCCGCGTCACGTTGCTCACGCCGGCCACGGTCTTCCCGGCTACCAGAAACGTCGGATCAACCGCAACCGTCTCCGGCCCTTTCACCGGCTGCGGATCAGGCGCGGCTCCCGGCCAAATCGCGACCTGCTTGTGTCCCGGCGACGGCTGCCATCCACCGGACTGCCCGCCCGCCTGGGCGCTCGCACTCAACGCTCCTGCACAGCAGCACATGACGGCCAGCGTCTTCCCGAATCGCATTTTGTCTCCTGGGTTTCGCAGCACCACGTCAAAACCTTGGCGAAGCTACGTCCTCAGCGTTCGAACTGCACCACCACTTCCGTTCCCGCGGGCACCATCGTTCCCGCCGGCGGAGCCTGCTCGCGCGCCACGCCCGAGCCCACCACGCGCAGCCCCAGTCCCGACGCGCTCGCTTCCACCACCGCCTGCCGCAGCGATTTTCCCGCAAACAACGGCACCGCAACCTGTGGCTCGCCACCGCAACGGACCCAGTCGCATTCGCCGAAGAACTCGTCAGGCTCGGAGGCTTCGCCAGGGTCGGCGGGCTCACCGCCGCACGCTGATCGCTCTCCGCTGGCAGCTGGCGGTTGATGGCCGGCTGGCTCCTGATCTCTGGCTGGCCGCTGGCTGCTGGCGGCTGGCCGCTGCTCGCTGTTTCCTGCTCGCTGACAGCCGGCATCTGACCGCTGCCCGCTGCCCGCAACGGATCATCCGGCGGCAAATGGTTTGCCTCGGCGAACAGCGACTGCAAATCATCCAGATTCTGCGGCGCATTCTCTTCCTGCGCCGCCATCCGTGCCGCCGCCGCATTGTTCGCCGCCACCAGCTTCGCCGGCTTCATCGGCTGGTCGTGGGGCACGCCCAGATACTCCAGAATCTGCTGCGCCAGCATCTGGAACAGCGGCGCGCTCGCCTGTGCTCCGTAATGGCCCGCGGGCCCGCCTTTGTGCGGCGAATCCATCACCACCACAATCGTCACCGCGGGATTGTTCACCGGCGCGAAACCCACGAACGACGCAATGTAATTCGTCTTTGAGTACGTGTGCGTCTTCGGATCGATCTTCTGCGCGGTTCCCGTCTTGCCGCCCGCGCTGTACCCGTTCAGTTGCGCCGCCCTGCCTGTGCCCTCCAGCACCACGCCTTCCAGCATCTGGCGCATTTGCGCCGCGCTCAGCTCGCTGATCACGCGATGCGCGCCCGCCGGCAATGGGTTCGGCAGCTCATACTCGGGGCGAAACGCCGCTGGCTCCAGGTGACCCCCGGGACCTGCGTCGAGCACCACGTGCGGCGGCAGATACACGCCGCCGTCCGCCACCGTCGACACCATCGCCGCCACCTGGATCGGCGTCACCGCGACTTCCTGTCCCATCGGAATCGATCCGATCGTTGTCGGCTGCCAGCGATTCGGCGGCTTCAGCAGCCCTCGCGTCTCACCGGGCAGCTTGATCCCGGTCCTCTGTCCGAATCCAAAATCGCGAATGTACTTGTAGAACGTATCCTTCCCCATCCGCAGCGCCATCTGGATGGCGCCCACGTCGCTCGACTCCTCCAGCGCCTTCGTCACGGTGACCACGTGCATGTGTTCACCGGGCGCGTCGTGCACCGTGCGCCCCGCCACATTGATCGCGCCGCCCAGGCAGTCGACCAGCCCATCGGGCTTGGCCACGCCGGAATCCACCGCCGCCGAATACGTCACGATCTTGAACACCGATCCCGGCTCGTACACATCCGTCACCGCGCGGTCGTCCAGCAGATCGGGACTGGTGTACTTGAAATCGTTCGGATTGAAGCTGGGCTGCACAGCCAGCGCCAGAATCTGCCCGGTGTGCGGATCCTGCACCACCACCGTGCCGTGCTCCGCGCCGGTGCGCTCCATGTTCCACTTGAGCGCCTGCTCCGCCATGAACTGGATGTTCGAGTCGATGGTCAGCACCAGGTTCTCGCCGGCCTTCGGATCGCGCTCCTGGCTGGCCAGCACATGCCGCCGCGCGTCCACCGCTGTCAGCATCCGCCCCGAAACGCCGTGCAGTTGCTTGTCGAAAACCTCTTCGACCCCGGCCAGGCCGTCGTCATCCATGCCCACGTAGCCCAGCACCTGCGCCGCCAAATTCTGGTCTGGATAGAACCGCTTGAATTCTTTCTGGAAATAGATCCCCTTCAGGTGCAGCGCCTTCACCTGTTCGATCACCGCCGGCGTCTGCTTCCGGGCCACCCACGCAAACGCGCGTGAGGCGTTCATCCGCGCCAGGATTTGTTTTTCCTCGGTGAAGCGATCTTCCGGATCGCGATGCACGATCGCCGCCAGCGCCTCGGCATCCTCTTCCCGGATCGCCTGGCTCGGCATCTCCTCCGGCACCGCGTACACCGAGTCCGCCGTCACCGTCATCGCCAGCTCGTGCAGATTGCGGTCGTACAGAATCCCGCGCCGCGGCGCTACGGCAAACGTCCGCTCCTGCTGCCGGTCCGCGCGCTGCTGCCAGGCGCTGTGCTGGATGGCCTGCAGCCACACCAGCCGCCCCACGATGATGAGCGCCCACAACGCAAAGCCGGCCAGCACCACCACCATGCGGATGCGCCGCATGGGCGTGGCCAGTCGTGTTCCGCTGTTTTGTCGCGAGGACGAGGGCGGCGCGTTGGCTCGCCGCGAAGAAGGTCCGGAGGAGAATGCTGAACGGCTCACCGGAGAACTATCTCCTCCCGAAACATAAGTTAGGCGGCAGCGTTACCGGCTACTGGCTACCGGCTACTAGTTACTGGCTACCGGCTCCCGCTACGCCCGGCACCGTGGCCTCCGCCATCACTGCCGTATTGCCGCTGGTGGCCGCGTTCGGCAGCACCACCTGGCCCGGCTGCGGAGCCGCCAACCCCAGTTGCTGCGCCAGCGCGTTGATGCGCTCCGGACTGGTCAGCTGCGCCTGCGCCAGCCGCAACTCGTGGTTCTGCTCCTCCAGTTGCTGCATCTGCTGCCGTTCGGTCGCAATCCGGTACCCGTATTCAATGGCGGAAAAATGCTGCCAGCCATAAATCAGCAGCAGCGACAGCAGCATCGCCATCGCGCAGGCAAACGTCCGCATCTCCCGCGCCCGCGCCGGATCGGCCATCTTCTGCAGCCGCGTGTTGTCAATGTGCTTCGCGAACAGCGCCTCGGGTGTTGGCCCGCGGCGCGCGCGCCCCTGCGCCGCCAGCAGCCGCGCGTTATGCACGGCCACCAGTTCCGCCTGATCGCGGACGGCGACCCGCTCCGTGCCGCGCCCTACGCCCATCATCCCCTGCGCCGCTATCGCTTGTGTCGCCATACTCGCCTCATCTCTGCACTAACTGATCACTGACTACTGACTACTGATCTCTGTCCTTCCTAGCGACCGGGCCAGAGCCGCTATCTTTGGAAGGGATGGTCTTGCGGGTCGTCTGAACTACTTTCGCCATGTATTACGGTGGGACGACTCCAGCCCGATCTCTAATTCCAGGGTCTACGGTTTACGGTTTACGGTTCAGACTTCCAGGTTCGGAACTCCCTCTGCATCGCGCAGAATTTTCTAACCCGTAAACCGTAACCCGTATCCCCTGCCTTACCTCCTCTCCGCCGCCCGCAGCTTCGCGCTGCGTGCCCGCGGATTGCGATCCGTTTCCTCCGCTTCCGCCGTCTCCGGCTTCCGCGTCAGCACTTCCCAAACTCCCTGCCGCGCTCCTTCGCGCAGCGCATCTTTCACCCTCCGGTCTTCCAGCGAGTGGAAGCTGATCAGCACCAGCCTTCCCCCGGCTTCAGCAGCCCCGGAGCCGCTTCGAGCAGCGCCTCAATCTCGCTTAGCTCGGCATTCACAAAAATTCGAAGAGCCTGAAAGGTTCTCGTCGCCGGATTGATCCAGTGCCGCCCGCGTTCGGCTTTCATTGCCGGGGCGGCTGACGCGACGATTCGGGCTAATTGCGCCGTCGTCGTCACAGGCCGCCCCCTGGCAATGGCTCTGGCGATTCTCCGCGACCTCCTTTCCTCTCCGAATTCGTAAATCACATCGGCGAGCTCTTTTTCGCCCATCTGATTTACCACTTGTTCGGCGGTCATCCCCTGCCGCGGATTCATCCGCATGTCCAGGGGCCCGTCCGCCTGAAAACTGAATCCCCGCTCGGCTTCCTCCAGGTGCATCGAGCTCACGCCGAAATCCGCGAGCAGCCCATCCACCCTGCGCCCGGCCAGCGCCTCGCCGGCCCGGGAAAATTCCACATCGTGCAGCTCCACTGCCGGCATCGCCGCGCCCAGCTCTTCGCCGAGTGCCGCCAGCCGTTGCCGCGCCAGCTCCAGCGCCGCCGGATCCCGATCGAAGCCGATCAGCTTGCCCGTGGGTCCCAGTCGCCGCGCAATCTCGCTCGCGTGCCCGGCATATCCCAGCGTGGCGTCGACGTACGTGCCGCCAGGCTGCACATTCAGGTATCGGATCGCAGTTTGTAAAAGAACCGGCACATGTCTCGTTCTCTCAGCCATGTGCTCCCCCTGAGGGGCCTTTTCTTACCAACTCAAACTTCCTGGGTGCCCCACCCTTATCCGCAGTCTCATCGCGGATAGGGTGGGATCCCGCTACAACCCAAACTCTGCCAGCGCCTGCTCGTCGTTCTCCGTCATCGGCGCTTCGCTCATCTCGCGCTCGTACTCTTCGCGGTTGGCTACCTTCAGGTGGCTTTCCTCGCCGTACACGATCACGTCGCCCGTCAGCCTCGCCTTTTCCCGCAAAACCTGTGGCAGCAGCACTCGTCCTGTCGCGTCCATGTCCGCCTGCTGCCCGAAATAGTTCAGCCACTTCAGCAGCTTCTTCTTCGCTGCGTGGAAGCTCGGCACCTGCGCCAGCTTCTCTTCGAACTTCTCCCACTCCGGCAGCGGATGAATCTCCGCCTCTTTCCCATCCCGGCTCGTGATGTAGAACTGCACCCCGTACTGCTCGTCGATCTGCCGCTTGAACTCCGCCGGGAGCTTCAGCCGCCCCTTCTCATCGACCCGAGCTGGATGGTTCCCACGAAACATTGCCCACTTCCCCGTGCTGAAAGCGGAACACCCTGAAATTCCGGCGCCTCAGAAACCGCCAAAGGTGCTAGGTTGAAGCCCTGAGGAAACCCGGAATCGAGAGTTTGGACCACTTCAGACCACTTTCGACCACCTCATAGTAACGAACTGAATCCTCCCTGCCTAGTGGAAAATCGTTGAATTCTCAAAGATTTCCCGTTTCCGGAAGCGCCCGCCCCGCACCCTCTCCGGCCCGAGGTGCCAAAAGCATTACTCCTTGTGCTTGACTACCACTCCCACCACAATCTGTAGGGCGTTGCCGATTCAGATTCCTCCACCTCAAAACGGTGTCCTGCACCCTTGCGCCGCCGCCTCGAACGGGGTAGGCCAGCTGGCCGTTGCCTGGCCGCATCATCCCTGTCTACTAGCCGCTTCATCCCCAGCCGCACTATCCCTGGTCACCAGCGACCAGCCACTAGCCATTAGCAACTGCATTTACGCTGTCTTCATGCGTCTCGACAAATGGCTTTGGGCCGCGCGCTTCTTCAAAACCCGCACGCTCGCCGCGAAGGCCTGCGAGCTGAACCGCGTCCAGGCCAAGGGTCAGCCTCTTCGATCCTCGCGCGAGGTCCGCGTCGGCGATCGCCTCTCCATTCAGAACGAGGGCGGCAGGTTCGAGGTCGATGTCCTCGCGCTCAGCGAAGTCCGTGGTCCCGCCGCCGTCGCGCAGACGCTCTATCACGAGACCGACGAGAGCCGCGCCGCCCGCGCGCTCCTCGCCGAGCAGCGCAAGGCCGGACTCTACTTCGAGCCCGCGCCTCCGGCCCGCCCCTCCAAGCGCGATCGCCGCCTCATCCACCGCTTCCGCGGCGATTAACTGCTCCCTGACAAACGACGCTCACGATTGGCGTAAGATACAGTCCCATTCAGCAGATTCATTGCCGCCGGAACGCCATGCGCCGTTTCAGGTCACTTCATCGGATTCCCGTTGCCCTGCTGGCCCTCTTCCTGCTCGCCGCCCCATCCCACACGTTCGCCCAGCAATCCGCGCCCGTCTCCGGCGTGGTCACCGACGCCGCAGGCCAGCCGCTCGCCGGCGCCACCGTCTCGAGCGGCACCGGCTCCCAGCGGAACGCGACCACCACCGGCGCCGACGGCCGCTTCCAGCTCGCTAGCTCCACCAACGTGCTGCACACCCAGGCCGACGGCTATCAGCCCCGCACGCTGCTCATCAATCCGCCCGCTGACAACCTCCGCCTCCAGCTCCACGCCATCACGCTCTCGCCGCTCACCGGAGCCCTCATCGCGCCGCCATGCACGCCCCTCCAGCGAAAAGACCCCACCGCCGTCCGCATCGGCACGCCCGGCGCCGGACTCCAGTTCAACGTGCCGCGCAAAGGCTTCGACCTTCACGAGCTCGGCCAGGGCGACCTCCATGAATACATGCTCCAGCCCCGCCACAGCCGCGCGCTGCTCATCCTCCGCTTCGGCGCGAACGCAGTCCCACCCACGCCCGAGGATCACTTCTTCCTCGAATCGTCCAGCTTCACGCAGCGCGCCATCCTGCTCGACGACGGCAGCGGAGCCAATCCGCTCGATTCCGTCGGCATCGACACCGCCGGCACCTTCTCCGACGGCACCCGCTGGCGGCATCTCGCCACGCCCGTCTCCGGCGCCACTTACGACCACGCCACTCCCGCCGACGCCGCCCTCTTCGACGCGATCATCGACACCCTCTGCGTCGCCCCCGCTGCCTGATCCCCGCTCCCGCTTCGTGAAAATTCCCACCCCGCGCCCGATCCCCTGCACCCTATCCCCGACACGCTGTACCCTATCCCCATGAACCACCGCATCACCGGAACCACCATGCCTGTGCTCGAGTTCCAGCTCGAGTCCAACGACGCCGTCATCTCCGAAGCCGGCGAGCTTTCCTGGATGACGCCCAATGTCCAGATGACCACCCACACCCAGTTCGCGGGCGGCGGCGGCATCTTCGGAGCCATCAAGCGCGTGGCCGGCGGCGGCAGCCTCTTCATGACCGAGTACCGCGCCATGGGCGGCGCCGGCGAGCTGGCCTTCGCCACCCGCGTCCCCGGCCAGATCCTCCCCGTCGACATCAGCGCCAGCAGCGAGTTCATGGTGCACCGGCATGGGTTCCTCTGCGGCACCGACGGCGTCCAGCTCAGCGTCGGATTCCAGCAGTCCCTCGGCGCCGGCATCTTCGGCGGCTCCGGCTTCCTGCTGCAAAAGGTCTCGGGCCAGGGCCAGGCGTGGCTCGAGCTGTCGGGAGAGGTAGTGGTGCGCGACCTCGCCCCCGGCCAAACGCTCCTCGTCCATCCCGGCCACGTGGGAGCCTTTCAGTCCAGCGTCAACTTTCAGATCACCATGGTCCGCGGCATCCGCAATCTGCTCTTCGGCGCGGACAGCCTCTTCCTCGCCGCGCTCTCCGGCCCCGGCCGCATCTGGCTCCAGACGCTGCCCATCTCCCGGCTGGCGCAGCAGATCTTCGAGTACATGCCCCAGCAGTCCGGCCGCACGGCCGAAGCCGGCGTCCTGGGCGGCATCGTGGGCTCGGTGCTGGACAACATGCGGTGATTTCGGCCTCCAGGGCCATAGAGTGACGCAAGAGTAAACTCGTCTGATTCAACAGGGGTTGGCGCCACGGTTCATAGGGTGCCTCAAGAGGCACTCTTTCGCTCGAAGTTAACCAGTCGATTACGGTATGCCGGGTGTCCCACCCTTGTCGCCGCTTGATGGCGACAGGGTGGGAATTTGGGTGCCTCACGTCTGCCCGCCTTTGGCTGAATCGCTCTCCGCAGAAGCTGAGCCTCAGCAGTTCGTTCACTCGTAAGTGATTACCTGTAAACCACATGCAACCTTATCGCCGGTCAAGCAATCTCGACCAGCATCGGGCTGCGTGGCCGCCATGCGTCCGCGCCGCCGAGATGGCGGATGCTGTTCAACCCGCTTTCTCGCATCTATGAGTGCGACGCCATTCGCTCCCCTGCCATCGCACCGGAAAGGAAGTCAATCGGGACGAAGGATGGGAAAGAGATTCGACTGCGAACGACGGTCGACAACGTCAGGAAACAACCACCACGCGCGACGTGAGGAGCGAGTGGCCCACCAGATCATGGCAATGGAGAAACAACGCATGAAACCAATCAGGCTTATCACTATGGGGACTTTGGCCCTCTTTCTCGGAGTCCTTGTTCCCGCGCACGCTCAGCAGGATCAGGGAGCAAAACCCGAACAACACGAGCAGCAAACCAAACCTGCGAAAAAACAGAAAGCAGCCAAGCCTTCCAAACAAGAAAAGAAGCAGGCGAAGGCCCAGCAAAAGCAGCAACAAAAAGAGCAACGGACGAACACTGCCAATCAGAATCAGCCGCGGCAGGACAGGTCTCAGCCGGCCCATCAGCAGGAAGCTAAGGGTCAGCAGCACGGGCTGCCGCCAGGACACCAGTGGGCCCACAGCGGTCAGAAAGACAGTCGCGGCCACGAGTACAACCCATCCAGGTTTGGACCCGACCATCATGCCCGCTTTGAACAGAACGCTGGACGAGAATACAACGGGCATCGCGAGTACTCGTACGGCGGATACTGGTTCTACGCCGACACCTGGCCGGAATGGTTTTTCGACCAGGACGTGTACTTCATCATGGGAGACGATGGGATGTGGTATGCAGTTTCCTACGATGACCCGTCCTTAATGATCGAGGTCAACATCGAGTAGTCCCGGTCCCCCACCCCTGTCCATCCGCTGGAGCTTGCCCCGAGCGAAGGTCGCAAAAGCGACCGGGTCGAGCGGGCGGACAGGGTGGGAGCTCGGATATCCAGTCCGTTCCTACCCTGCGCCTGATTCTGGCGCGCTTCCTGCCGAAGTAGCCTTCCGTCCGACTCCTACGTCCTGCGCTTTCCGGTCTCGGAGTCCTGGCCTTCCCCGTCCACGCGCCCCGCAATTTTCCTGAAGCGAGCCACAAGGCTCGGATCGCAGACGTGAGTGCGCTCGGCGTGACCCAACTCGGTTTCCCAGGCGGAGGTGCAGACGGTAGCGAAGCAGTCTTTGCAAATGGAGTCTGTGCTGCCGTCACGGTTGGCGCGGTGGACGAAACGCCGGTCGGGAGGAGACACCATCGCGAGCCTCCATGCTTTCGAGTGGCCCGAGGACATCCAGGTGGAGGGGAATCTCCAACGTACTCCGCTGCCCACCCCGCCGCAAGGAACACACGAGAGAGATAGTCGCTCGCTGAAAAACGGGCCAGCCTGCCCGGCCACGTTTAGCGATCGCATACCGAGCCCATCCGTTTGGGGCAACCAGGGCCGCTGCTGATGCTTTCTGAGTTACTGTGTCAAATTTGAACATAGTCTCGCGCCGGCGTCCCACGCTCATCCAGGCCCTCCGCCAGACCCTGGCGCGGATTCAGGAGCGCGAAAAGCTCACGCCCGACGACCCGGCGCTGATCCGCCTCAGGCAATCCATCCTGAGCAGTATGACCGAGCTCGATGCCGAGGAGCGCGCGGATTCCAAAGTGCTCGCGGCATAAACCCCCTACAGACGCCGGTTCCCATGCAGCATCCGCTTCACGCGCACGTCGCTTTCCTCCAGCGAAAGATCCAGTCCCTCGAAGCGCAATTCGACGAGCCGGGCAGAACTCCGGACGAGCGCAGGGTGATCCGGGCGGACCTGCGCGTGGCGCAGCTGGCGCTGGTGCATTACCAAAAGGCCTACGAGCTGGAGCAGCTCGCCGTGGTCAGACGTTCAGGAGAGCCGAGCCGGGAGACGTCTCGAGCCGGCGGCGGCTCCGGCGGCTGAGCTTCTGGTCCTGCGCCCTGGCGTGCCGAGCGCGCCGCAGACCGAGTCCGAGGCGCTCATCCACCAGCCACCGGCTACCGGCTACTGGCTGCCCCGTTCCACCGTCACCAAATCCAGCGCGTCCGGCGTGAGCGTCAGGGTCAGGCGTCCGTTCGTCAGGCGCTCCACGGTTGGCGGAGGCAGCGCCGCCTCCTGATTCAGTTCCTTCACCTGCGCCGGAGTCGGATCCACGGGGCTGCCCATCGCCCGATACTTCGGCAGCACGTTGCCGTGGTTCTGGTCGACGGTCGCAATCGTCACGCGCGCGTTCGCCGGAACGCCGCGGAAGACGAGCGTCAAGGTGCGAGCCGGTCCGGCGGGCGGCCCGTCTTTACCCCATCCCGGCGCGCCCGGGTCGAACAGATCCCACGCCGCCACGGCCAGATTGCCGTTCGCCGTCTTCGTCGCGAGCACGTTGTCGGACGCCGCCGGCAGCCGCTCGTCGCCGAGCCGGTGCAGCAGCGCGAAGCCGTAGTAGCTGGGCTTGTCGATGCCGCCCTGCGCGCGCAGGCCGAATTGCCCGGTAAACGGCGCCGGGATCGGGCCGCCCTCCTGGAAAACGTCGGAGAAGGTCCAGAACGACATCTGGTCGACCTTGCCCTGGCACTCGCGGATGGTGTTCGCAACCGCCGGGCCGACGAAGGTGGTGTCGCGAGACTGGTCCTCGCCCTGGACGTTCCACTCCGTCCAGAAGAGCGGCAGATGCGGCAGCGCGGATGCGTCGATTTGCCTGCGCACTTTCGCGATCGCCGCGCACACGCGGTCGTCCATGGGCACTGGCTTGTCGTTGTGGAAGAGATTCTCGACGGTGTCGTCGGCGTAGCCGTGCGTGGAGACGAAATCAATCGGCACGTGGTTGTCCGCGACGTATTTCAGAAACGCCGGGATCCACGACGCCGCCGCGGTGGCCGGTCCGCCGACGCGCAGCCGCGGGCTCACGCTTTTGAGGTCGCGCGCGGTGTGCGCGTAGAGCTCGAAGTACGACGCCTGGCGCGGAATGCCGCCCCAGAAATCGATGTTGGGCTCGTTCCACACCTCGAAGTACCACTGCGAGACTTCATCGATTCCGTAGCGGTCGACCAGATGCTGCGCGAAGGCCTGCATGAAGGCGTCCCACTCGTCCATGGAGCGCGGCGGCGAGACATTGGGGTGGTACCAGAAAACGTGCAGGTCGAGCGGATTGAAGGCGAGCTGCGTGGGCATGAAGCTGATCTCCACCAGCGGGCGGATGCCGTTCGCCAGCAGGCCGTCGTAGATCTGGTCCACCTGCGACCAGTTGTAGACCGGGTTGCCGTGCTCGTCGCGCGTGAAGGCGCCGACTTCGTCGTCGAGGATGCCGTGGAAGCGCACGTAGCGGAAGTCGGTGACGCTCTTGACGGCGCGCGCATCGCTGCGCCAGCTCGAGCGCAGGCTCAGGATGGCGTGGCCGGAGCCGAACATCTGCTCCCAGAAGTGCGGCAGCGGCGTGGTGGGCGCGTTCGCATCGATGCTCACAGTTTCGCCGACGACGGTCTGTTGCGCGCCGAGACGCGGCGCGGCGGCGAAGACGAGCAGGACGGCGAGACAGCAGAACTTCTTCACTGAGAAAAACCCTCTACTTCTCATGATGCCTCAGCTACTCCCAGCGAAACAGTTTGGCGGAGAGCGCCGTGCAAATAACGAAGATCACGACCAGCGCGGTGACATCGCCGATGTGAGCCGACCAGGCCTCACCCTTCCAGGCGCCTTCCAGCAGCGAAACCGCGTAGGTGAGCGGGACCAGACGCGCCAGGGCGTGGAGCGCGGGCGGCAGCGACTGCAGCGGCACGAAGAGGCCGCACAGAGCCAGCATGGGATACAGGACGGCCGCGCCGATGGGCTGGGCAAAGCGCGCGGTGGGCACCAGGCTGGCGATGAGAAATCCGAGGGAGAGAATGCTGAGGGTGCTGATGAGCAGCGCCGCGGCAAAGCTGATGAGCGGCGCGTCGATGTGAATCGGATAGTAGCGCTTGCCGACGAGGACCATGAGGATCATGGTGACCAGGGTGAGCGCCAGCTTCACCAGAACGTGTGCGGTGAGGATCGTCTGCGGCCGGAGAGGCGTGGCGCGGAGGCGCCGCAGGATGCCGCCTTCGCGATAGATGGCAATGATGTTGGCCAGCGACAGCACGGTGGTCAGGATGATCAGGATGGCTGCGAACACCGGCAGCTCGACGCGCAGAGCCTTCGCCGCGGTTGCGGCGTTCGACATGCTTGCGCTGCCAAGCCAGCGACCCGCCACCACGAACAACAGCACGGGAAAGAGGATGGTCCCGAAGGCACCGAGCGGTTCGCGCAGGAAGATCTTGATTTCGAGCCAGGTCAGTTTCCAGAGTCCGCGCAGCATGCCCGGTTTCCTCCTTTCTCAATCGCGAATCGAATGGCCGGTGAGCTTCAGGAAGACGTCTTCCAGAGTGGGCAGGATGGTGCGAAAGTCGGTCACGCGAATGCGATGTTCCGAGAGACACTGGATCACTTCCGTGACAAAGTCGTCGCCCAGGCCCTGCAGCGTGAACTGCGACTCCCGGCGCGTGACCGTCTGCAGCGAGGAAAGGCTGCGCAGCTGCTCTTCGGCTCGCGCGCTTTCGGTAGCCAGAATGACGGTGCGCTCGGGGCAGTGCCGACGCACGAGTTCCGCCGGGCTGCCGATGTCGATGATCCGGCCCTGCTCGACGATGGCCACGCGGTCGCACAAGCGTTCTGCCTCTTCCATCAGGTGGGTGGTCATCAGAACGGTTTTGCCGCGGTCGCGAATCGCTCGCACCAGATCCCAAATGGCGCGCCGCGCCTGAGGGTCGAGGCCGGTGGTGAGCTCATCCAGAAACACGACCTCGGGATCGTTGATGAGCGCAAGGGCGATGAACAGCCGCTGCTTTTGCCCGCCGGAGAGATCCATGAACCAGGCGTTCCGTTTGCCGTCGAGTCCGAGCTGCTCCAGCAGCCGATCGCCGTTCACCGTTTTTGGGTAGAGCGATGCCCAAAGGTCTACGGCTTCCCAAACCTTGATCCGCTTCTGGAGCTGCGCCTGCTGTAGTTGGACGCCGATGTGATTCTGCAGCCGATAGATATCGCGCCGCGGATCCAGGCCGAGGATGAAAATCGTGCCGCGATCCGGACGCCGAAGGCCTTCGACGCATTCCATCGTGGTCGTCTTGCCCGCGCCGTTGGGTCCGATCAGGCCGAAGATCTCGCCTTCGCGGACCTCAAAGGAAATGTCGGAGACCGCGACGGTTGCGCCGTACGTCTTGCGAATGCTGTGAACCTGAATGACCGCGCGGGGACTCCGGGAAGCGTTCATAGCCTGCCAGCCATTCTTACATGGGCGAGAAAGCTACTCCTTTCGCGTCAGGGCCTCATTACGAACGTACGGAAAACTGCGCCTGCATCGGTTGCGGCCATCGGCCTGGAAATATCGGCCTGATCTTGTGCCGGCGCACGAGCTGACGGCAAGTCGAAACTGGCCTGCGGCCAGGTTGGATAGAATTGCGCATGCTTCCAGCCAGTCCTGAAACCGGGCCCTCCCTGCCCGGCGGCCCTCGCATGTTGCTCCTGATGATTTCGAGCGGAAGGCCGCTTTCTTCGGCGATCGCCGGCGCGCTGTCCATGTCGGTCCTGTGGATCCATAACGGGCGCTCGATTCTGTGCGTATTGGTGGGGCTGGCCATGACCGTCGTGACGATGTTCGGCTTTGTCGTCAACGACGTTTTTGACTACCGCAAGGATTCCCGGGCAGGGGTGAAGAGACCTGTCGCAGCTGGCAGCCTGCCGCAGGCTCATGCGCTGCTGTTCTCGGCATTGCTGCTGGCGGCGGTCTCGCTGCTTTCCGCAGTGGTGGGAAGCGGGGGCGTCATGGCTTTTACGGCGCTGGCGCTGGTCCTGTACACCCCGTTTGCCCGTCGCTGGCCGCTGCTCAAGGGACTGTATGTCGCGGGCCTGTGTCTCCTCCCGCTGTATTACGCCACATCGGTTGCAGGCACTCGCGCATCGTGGGGAGCCTATGCCGTCCTCGTTCTGTTCATTCTCGGCCGCGAGACTCTGATGGATGCCGACGAGGCAGCCGGCGACCTTCAGGCGGGCATGAGGACCATCGCGGTGGCGCTCGGGCGAAGGCAGGCACGGCGGATCGGGATAGCCGTGATGATGGCAGCCACGTGTTGCCTCATCTGGGTAGCGCACGGTTTTCTGGGCAGGAGCCTCGCCATCCTGTCGACCGTCCTGCTGCTGAGCGTCCTCGGCTGGCCGCGCGTCGAGGAGGGCAGGCGCATTCAGCTTTCCCGGGTCCCCATGTTGCTGGCCGCGCTGGCTGTGGGAAGCGCCTAGGGCGCGTCTTCTACATTTCCGGGAGCAGGCGATGTCAGCTTTCGAACTCTCCAAGTGGTATGCGGACTGTGTGGGCGATGAAGGAGATGCGGTCATTCTCTATCACGCGGAACTTCGCCTCGGAATCCTTCCGATTCACTATGAGAGCCTCCTGATCCGGGAGCGTGACTCGCCAGCCCGCGCAGAGTACTCGCTGCGCCGCAACTCCGCCCCTGTCGCCAGGGATGGCTCTGTCGAATGGCAGTCATCGCATTGGCGGGCGAGCGCCAGCTGGCGCGACCTGGGCAGGCCGCAACGGGAAGTGTTGTTCGAAGCCGGCGCGGGCAGTCTCCAGTGGAACTGCATCGCCCCGAGGGCCGCGGCTACTGTGCGGATTGGCGAAGAGAAGCCTCTGAAAGGCTGGGGTTACGTCGAACACCTGAAACTCTCCATCCCGCCGTGGCGTCTCCCCATCCGCCGCCTTCGCTGGGGACGCTTCGTGAACGCAGCCGACTCCCTCGTCTGGATCGACTGGAGCGGCCCTTCTGCCCGGCAGGTGGTGGTTCTGAATGGCGCGCGTGCGCCGGCCGCGCGCATCACGGACAGCGACGTGGTGCTTGACGCCTCGGGCGCGACGCTGCATCTGGAAGATTCTCAGGAAATCCGCAATGGCAGGCTCGGCGAGACGGCGCTGGCCGTCTTCCCGAACCTCAGCGATCTGTTTCCTGAATCGATCCTGAACATTCGGGAATGCAAATGGCTGAGCCGGGCGACGCTTCGGCAACCCGGCCGTCCCGATTCCACCGGAACCGCAATCCACGAGGTCGTGGAATGGCCCTGAGCTCTGCCGGAAAAGTGCTGTACGGCGCGGTCTTTCTGGTGGCGGTCCCGGCCGTGCTGATCGCATGGGCGGCAGAGACCCGTTCCATCGTCGGCCTGCCCGCTGTTCGATCCCTGCCACTGGGCGTGTCGCTGGGATGCGCCGGCTTGGCGCTCATGCTGTTCGGCATGAGAGATCTCCGCGTGTATGGCCGCGGCCTGCCGATGAATGCGGACCCGCCACCGGACTATGTGACGCGTGGAAGTTACCGGCTGCTCCCGCACCCGATCTACACCGGATTCTCCCTGCTCTGCGTTGGGGTGTCCATCGGCGCGGGCTCGGGCAGCGGCCTCTGGCTTGTGTCGCCGATCGTCATCCTTTCCTGCGCCGCGCTGGTGCTCGGCTATGAATGCCACGATCTGCGCCGGCGCTTCGGCCGCATGGACAACAACTTCCTGCCTGCGCCTGCTGCATCGTCACCCGCGCGGATCGAGGTCGCCCGCTGCTGGCTCAGCGTCGTGGTTCCCTGGACGTTCCTGTGCGTGCCTGGCATCCTGGGACACCCACGCGGGCCGGAGCTTTCGCTCGATGCCTTCGTGATCGCCGCCCTGGCTCTGGCGCCGGCGTTCGCGCCTACTCGGCAAACGCTGCGCAGTTTCTCGATATCCGGGCTGGCCGCGATGCCGATCGCGTTCGCGCTGTTTCTTGCCCTCCCCCTCGCCTTTCCGGCAAGGGCCTTCGCCGGGCCTCAACAATCCGGGCTCTGGGTTTTCGTTCCCTCGCCGGAGATCGTCGCAGCCTTTTTGGCCGCGAATCTCTACGCGAAGCGGTGGCCTTCGCTGAAATGGCTCTTTGGGACGCTGGCGATTCTTGCCGCGGCGGGCGTTTTGCTTGCCCGGCCCGGCGGACTGCTCGACGCGCTTGCTGCCATCCTCACGGCGGCGGTTGCCGTGCAGATCGCATCGGTCTGGAGAATGCTGAGGGAAGGCACGGAGCATCTCGCCAACTCATGGAAGGAATGGAGGTGCGGCGCCGTGCGCGTGATCAATCACGGCTTTTATGCGGGCATGGGAGGACTTCTTGCTGTGCTGGTTTGCGGAGTCCTGGCGAGCCCTCGGCACCTGGCTGCCGTTTTGGTTGCGGCGATTTCCGCGGTTTTCGGCGCCGCGCTCTGGGCCCAATATGTGGAGGGTTCAGCGCAACTGCTCCGACCCTACGGTTTTTACGGAGGTTTGCTGGGCGGCACCATCGGCGCATGGGCCGCTCCCCTCTTTCATACCAGTCCGTGGATGGTGCTGGCAGTTTTCTCCGTCAGCGGACCATGGGCTCAGGCTCTGGGAAGGTTGCGCTGTCTCGTTCAGGGATGCTGCCATGGCAGCCCCGCGCCACCAAACGTGGGAGTCCGGTACCTTCATCCGCGTTCCCGAGTCTGCCGCTTCACTTCCTGGACCAACGTGCCGCTCCATCCCACGCCGCTGTATTCCATCCTCTGGAACACCATGGCAGGATTGCTCCTGGTGAGGATCTGGACCCTGCATGCGGCCCTTTCGCTGATCATCGGGCTTTACTTCATCCTTTCGGGCATAGGGCGATTCGCTGAGGAAGGCTGGCGCGGCGAGCCTCAGACCAGCGTGGTCGCGCGGCTGCGGCTCTACCAATGGGCGGCCATCGCCAGCGTGTTACTCGGGATTCTGTTCAGCGCAGTCGGGGATCGCGCGGCCGCGCCCGCTCCCGAGTTCAACTGGAGCGTCGTAGCTGCTGCGGTGATCTTTGGATTGTTCGTTTCCTTCGCAATGGGAGTGGACTTTCCGGAATCGACTCGGAGATTCTCGCGGCTGACGTGAGCTTCCATTCCATCTGCAACTTTTGTGCCGGTACCCCAGTTACGAACGTAAGGAAAACTGCGCCTGCGCTGGTTGCGACGCCCACTTCCGCTCCTATGCTCGGAAGTGACGAGCCTGTCGTCTTCCGGAGCAGTTCATGCATGACCCTCTTCCATCTCCGGATCACCCGCTGGTGTCCGCGGTCATTCCCACGCATGGGCGGCCGGGGCTGCTGGGGTGCGCGGTGCGCAGCGCGCTGCACCAGACCTGGCCGAACATGGAAGTGATCGTCGTGGTCGACGGGCCCGATCCTGCCACGGCGTCGCAGCTGGAAGCGCTGGCCGATCCGCGGCTGCGCACGGTGTATCTGCCTGAGGCAGGCGGCGGGGGGGCGGCGCGCAATGCCGGCGTGCGCGCGGCGCGGGGCGAGTGGATCGCCTTTCTCGACGACGACGACGAATGGCATCCGGAAAAGATCGGGCGGCAAATGGCGGCTGTGGCGAAGAACCGCGACTGGTTCCCCATCGTTACCTGCCGGCTGATCGCGAAATCGGGGCACCCGGCGAGCTTGCTCGCTGGGGTGAAGCAATCGGGGCCCGCGGCGAGCTTGCTCGCTGGAATGAAGCAGTCGTCCACGGCCAGCCGCGTGCTGCCACGGCGCGTGTATGAGACGCCGCAACCGGTGGCCGACTATCTGTTTTGCCGCACCGGGCTGTTCGATCCCGGCGGGCTGATGCAGACTTCCACGCTGCTGGCGCCGCGCGACCTGCTGCTGGCGATCCCGTTCCGCGAAGGGCTGCGCCTGCATCAGGACTGGGACTGGCTCATCCGCGCCGCGGCGCACGAGGGCGTCGGCATCGTGATGGTGGCGAAGCCGCTGGTCACCTGGCACGTGGAAGACGGCCGCGACTCCGTCAGCCGCAATGCCTCGTGGCAGACGTCGCTCGACTGGATTCGCGAGATTCGGCCGCTGATTTCAGCGCGGGCGTTCTCGTCGTTCGTCGCGGTGCAATGCGCGTGGCGCGCGCAGCGAAGCCATGCCGACCTGCGCGCCCGGCTGGACATTCTGCGCGCGTTTCTGGTGGAGGGCCACGCGGACTGGCTTTCGACCCTGCACTTCCTGCTCTTCAGCGTGCTGCCCACGCGGCTGCGGCGGTCGCTGCGCGACACCGTCCGCAAGGACGTCGATCGCGGAGGGCTGAGCCTGGCCTTCGCCCGCGAGCCGGCTGCCGCCACGCTGCGCAAATCTTCCGTGTGACGGGAGCCGCTTTTGTCTGCCTGCACCTACACTCGCACCTATTTGTCTGAAGTCGCCTCGCTGGCCGCGCAACTCGACGCGGCCGCAATCGACCAGCTGGTCGAGGGGCTGGTTGCCTTGCGCGAGCGCGGCGGGCGGTTGTTCTTCCTCGGAGTCGGAGGCGGCGCGGGCCATGCCTCGCATGCGGTGAACGATTTCCGCAAGATCGCGGGGATCGAGTCCTACGCGCCCACCGACAATGTCTCCGAGTTGACGGCACGGATCAACGACGATGGCTGGGATTCGTGCTTCGCCGCGTGGCTGCGCGGCAGCCATCTCAGCGCCCGCGACGCGGTGTTTGTTTTCTCGGTGGGCGGCGGCAATGCGGAGCGCGGCATCAGCACGAATCTCGTGGCCAGCCTGACGCTGGCTCGCGAGGCCGGCGCAGCGATCTTCGGCGTGGTGGGGCGCGATGGCGGCTGCACCGCGCGCCTGGCCGATGCCTGCGTGATTGTGCCGACGCTCTCCGCGGAAACCGTGACGCCACACACTGAGGAGTTCCAGGCCGTGGTCTGGCACCTGCTCGTCTCGCATCCGCGGCTCCAGCGCCACGCGATGAAGTGGGAATCGGGACGATGAGCGATGCAGCGGTCTTCCTCGACCGCGACGGGGTTCTGAACGAGCTCGTGCTGAATCGCGACACGGGCCGGCTTGAATCGCCGCTGACGCCGAAGCAGTTCCAGATGATCGATGGCGTGCTGCCGCCGCTGTTTCGTTTGCAGAGCGCCGGCTACGCGCTCATTCTCGTCTCGAATCAGCCCAACTTCGCGCTGGGCAAGTCGTCCCTGGACACGCTCAGCCAAATTCATCAGGCGATGGTGACGGAGCTGCTGTATGCCGGGGTCCACTTCACCCGGTTCTGCTACTGCCTGCACCATCCCAAAGGCGTCACATCCGGATACTCCGGTCTGTGCGTCTGCCGCAAGCCGTCGCCGTGGTTCCTGCTGCGCGCGCGCGACGATCTCAGCCTGTCGCTGCGCCATTCGTGGATGGTCGGCGATCAGCCCACGGATATACAGTGCGGGCGAGCAGCCGGCGTGCGCACGATACGGATTGGGTCAGGCCAATTGGCCGTTGCGCCAAACGCCTCGGCCGATCACCGAGCAGCGCATCTGGCCCAGGCCGTGGAGATCATCCTCGCGCACCGGGCCGGTTAGTTTGAAGTCTTCAGTTACTTTTCTTCAGCAGCGTCGGCCAGTTCATCACCACCGTGATCGGTTCCGGCTTCGCCTGGCTGGCAGGCGTAATCATTAGGAAGCGCTGGCCATCCGGCGAAGCCACGTAGATGTTCCGCCAGAACGAGGTCGGCACCAACTGCGTCTGGAAGAGCTCTTTGGGGATGCCGGCCTGGAACGTCGCCGCCGTCGTGTCCACTTCCACGGCCATCAGCTTGCCGTCCGGGCCCAGGTAATACAGCTCCTTGCCGTCATGCCGCCACATCGGCTGCGTTCCACCCGCCGCCGAGATTTGCCATCTTCCCGTCTGCTGCGGAAAGGTCTGGACGTAGACTTCCGCATTCCCTGTCTCGTTGGAGCTGTAGGCCACATAGCGGCCATTGGGCGAAAACTGGCCGTTCGCGGCGCCGGAGTTGTGGCCCTGAACAAAGGGGAAGGGCTGTCCGCCGCCGGTCAGCGGCAGCACCCATAGCTGGATGCTCCTCGGGTCGGAAGCCGTATCGTAAAGTGCGTATTTTCCATCCGCCGTCACATCGTCGATGGCCGCCTGGTCAGTCACGGGCTGAAAGATTTTCTGCGTGCTTCCAAGCCCGTCGGCGGCAATCTGGTAGATCCCGTACGCACCGGACCGGTTGGAGGAGAAGAGGATTCGCCTCCCATCCGGCGTCAAGAGCGGATTGGTTTCGTCGGTCGGATTGAAGGTGAGCCGCGACGCGGTTCCGCGCTTCAGGTCATACACCCAGATAGCGGTTTTGCCGAGCTCGCCCACACCGACGGCGAGCCTCGTCCCATCGGCGGAGAGCGCGGGGTTGGTGTAAATCTCGGGCTGCCCCACGGTGCCCAGCTTCTGACCCGCGCGGTTGAACCAGGTCATTTGGTTCGTCGCAGTGTTCGGCTGCGTCTGGTAAGCCAGCACGTCTCCAGAGGAGACGAAGAAGTATCCGTAGTGGGGACCGCTGAACTCTCCCACGTTTTGAGCAATCGGCACTGCCGGGCCGGTGAAGCGCAGCGCGCCGGCGTCGAATGGGCGCGCCATCAGCGCACTCTGCTCGCGATAGAACAGATAGCCAGGCGAAGCGTAGATCGTATCCGAACTTGCCTGCATCAAATGCTGGACCGACGATGAGTCCAGCGACCCCACCGCGACGAAACCTTGGCTCGCGCTGCCCTCGTTGATCAAAAACAGGAAGTGGCGGCCATCCGGAAGAAACTGCGGATACCAGTATTGTTCCGTTGGGCCCGGCGCAAGCACCGGCGCGGGCGTGCCCCCCGTGTCGGAGACGCGATACAGATGACCTTCGCTTGAGAACAGGATCACGCCATCCCGGCTCCAGGTTGCGCCCAGAATCCCTTCGTTGCACAGCGTCTGCACCGGACCCCCGGCTACGGCAACTTTCTCCAGCTTGCCGCCGGCCTCCAACCCGATCCACTGGCTGTCCGGCGACCAAAACGGCAGGAAGGCTCCCTCCGTTCCTGGTACTTCCACCGCCGTCAGACTGTCGAACCTGCGCAGCCAGAGCATCGGCGGCTGTTCGGGTCCGCTCTGGGCGACGAATGCCAGAGTGCGTCCATCCGGCGAGATGCTGCCTTCGCCGCCATAGACGAACTCCGTATTTTCAGGCGACGCGATGGAAAAACGGATCACGTTCCGGGGCGCTTTCGGTTGCAGCAGCAGCCATGCGGCCAGGCCGGCCAGCAGAACGGTGACGGCACCCAGCGCCCACGGCAAAGCGCGACGCACGGTCGAACTGGACGCAGCGATCTCGCCGGCTGTGCCTGCGCCTTCGGTTTCCGCCGCCGCGCCGGAGAGAGTTTCCTCGATGGCAATCCGGGCATCGCCGATATCGCGCAGCCGCTGCTTAGGATCCTTGATCAGGCAGCGGCGAAGCAGTCTCTGCACCGACGGTGGCGTTTCCGCGGGAAGTGCGTTCCAGTCCGGCTCGCCTTTGATGATCTCCGCCAGCGTGTCCGAAATCGATTCGCCATGGAATGCCATCTTGCCCGTCAGCATCTCGAAGAGCACGCACCCGAACGCCCAGATGTCGGCGCGGCGGTCCACCTGCTTTTGCTTGGCCTGCTCCGGGGCCATGTAAGCCGCGGTGCCAAGGATGAATCCCGCCTGCGTCATCGCCAGGCTCAGCGTGGGCGAGTTCGAAACATCGGTCGACGCTTCGTCCGGTCCCATCGCCTTCGCCAACCCAAAGTCCAGCACCTTGACGTCGCCTTCGGGCGTCACCTTGATGTTGGCCGGCTTCAGATCGCGATGGATCACGCCGTGCTCGTGGGCATACTCCAGCGCCTCCGCGATCTGCTGCGCAATCGGCAGCGCCTCGTCGACGGGCAGCCCCGGCCCGCGCGCATGGCCTGACGCGGCTCCGGCGGAAGCCGGTTTCGCGCTTCCACTCGCAGCGGCCCGATCCCGATGCAGCTTTAGAACGCTCCGGAATGCGCCGCGCGGCCGATGCGCTCGGCCAGAGTCGGCCCTTCCACCAGCTCCATCACCAGCGCGCGCGTCGCACCGGACTCCTCGACACCGTAGATCGCCGCGATCCTGGGATGATTCAGCGACGCCAATAGCTGCGCTTCGCGCTCGAAACGAGCCATGCGGGTGGGGTCCTCCGCAAACGCCGGAGGCAGGACTTTGAGAGCCACCTCGCGGTTGAGCCGCGCGTCGCGAGCGCGATAAACCACGCCCATGCCGCCCTCACCGAGTTTGGCGACGACCTGATACGGGCCGATCTGCCGCGGCGTATCCAGGGCGCCGTTGGATGTCGTTTCCATGACGGTTGCTCCTGACGGAAACGGGATGGTGCTGCGCGAAACCCGTCCAGCAGTTAGGTTGCTGGCGAAGCCAAACAAGGAACGACCCACGGATCGCCGGATTGAGTGTCCTCTCCGGTGGGGAGCGGGGGATTGGGAGAATTATACGGACAAAGTCAAAAACTGCACGCCGCTCGCGCAGCGATCCACTCAGGCGTGTGGATCCGGGCAGACTGCCGGCGTGCTCAGTCGCCTTCGGGCACGGCTGGTTTTTTCCGACCGGCGGTCTTGGCCGACCGAGTACTTTCGTCACGTATCGACCGCCAGTATTTGTTTCCTTCCTTTGCTCCAGCAGCAGACTGGAAGTGGAACCTGAACCCGGACGACTCACTGCCCGCGAGCCCTTCTGTTCCGGTCGCTGATCCTGGGCAATTCAGAAACGAAGTATTCGCGCCTGCCGATGGCTCCCCCCATGGCGTGGTTCGTCGTTTGTCATCCACCACACACCAAAGGGAGAAAGAAAATGAGAGAGCTTGTTGTAAAGTTCCTGCGCGAGGAATGCGGTCAGGACCTGGTCGAATACGCGCTGATTGCCGCCCTCATCGCCCTCGCGGCCATCGGAGCAATGTCGACACTCGGCAGCTCAATCAGCAACGAGTTCAACACCATCGGCAGCAGCGTGTAACGGCAGCAGTTTCATAAAAAAGAACACAGCCTGCGCTGCAGGAGGCACGGCCCGGGCTGGCATGTAACCTCGCCGCCAGCGCTGGCGAATCCCTGCGCGAGCAGCGGCGAAAGATTCGGCAGCCCTCCACGCGTGGCGTGCTCAGTCGCCTTCGGGCGCGGCCGACTCCTGCGGGCCGGCAATGTCTTCCACGCGCCGGGTGAACCGCTCCAGCGTCTGCAGCGCCCACTGGCGCAGCACCAACAGGATGAACTGCGTGTTGCCGACGAGGTAGCGCCGCCCCAGCCGGCGCGGCTCCATCATCAGCCGGAAGAACCATTCGAGCGCGATCCGCTGCATCCAGCGCGGCGCGCGGCGGCGCAGGCCCGCCTGCACATCGAATGCCCCGCCCACCGGCAGGATCGCGCCCACGCGCAGGGCGTTCCGGTTCTCCTGCATCCAGATTTCCTGCTTCGGCGCGCCGAAGGCGACGCACAGCAGGTCCGGCGCGCTGCGCTCAATCTCGCGCACGATCCGCAATTCCTCCTCCCGATCGTTTTCAAATCCCTCCGGCGGGCAGTAAGTCCCGCAAATATTCAGGCCCGGATAGCGCCGGCGCAGGTTGAAGGCCGCCATGCGCGCCGCTCCCGGCAGTCCACCCAGAAAGAACACGCGGAAGCCATAACGCGCCGCCTCCTGGCACATCCGCTCCAGCAGATCGCCGCCGGTGACGCGCTCGGGAATCGGCTCACCCAGGACACGCGACGCCATCACGACGGAAACTCCATCCGGAACGGCGAGGTCCGCCTGTTGCATGGCCTCAGCGAAGCGCGTGTCGCGCTCGGCGAGCGTGACCAGCTGCGCATTGGGTCCCACAATCGTGAGTGGCTGCAGCTCGCCGCGATGCAGCAACGCCTCCGTCACCAGCACCGCGGCGTAGTCCATGGAAATCCGGTCCACTGGCACGCGCCCCAGCACAAAGCGCGGCGGGCGCGGCAGCTTTTCCATCGCGAGCGGCTGCTCGCTTCGCACTTCTCTTTCACCCAGCAGACTCATTTCCTCGTCGATCATCCCCACAGCAGTTCCTTCCTCTCCAAAAACCATCGCGGCGGCGCACCGTTGGCGATCCCGGCGCGGCGGAACTCATCGCTCGCCCGCCGCAGCACGTAGCCGGGCGAAGCGCAGACCGCCTGCGCCAGCGCGACTGCGCCGCGCAGCCGCCGTCCCGCGGCCCGCTCCATGTTCCAGCGCCGCAAATCTTCTTTCGCCCGGATCGCGCGCGGCTGCAGCCGAGTCGCCAGGGTTTCCGTCACCCGCTCGAGCGGCCGCGGCGACCAGCCCCACAATTCCGAGAGCAACAGATACTGCACGTAAAGCCCGGCCAGTTGCTGCTCTTCGGCGTGCCGCGTGCTCACGCTCGTGGCGCTCTGGCGGAAGCCTACCAGCGCCTCCGGGATGCACCGGATTTCCCACCGCCGCGCCATCCGCCACCACAGGTCCGCGTCCTCCGCGTGCAGATCCATCCGGTATCCGCCAACATGGAGCGCTTTCGCCACGTGCAGCGCCACCGACGAGTGGCAAATCGACAGCAGATACCCGCGCTCCACCGTCGCCCGCAGTTCCTGCGGCGTTCCCCGCGAGCAGCGGAAGCGCCCCGTGCAGCGCTCGCGCGGGTGATACTCCGCCAGCGAATAGATCAAGCCGGCGTCGGGGTGCGCTGCGATCGCCTCCTGCAGCTTCTCCATGCGTCGCGGATACGACACGTCATCCGCATCCTGGCGGACGAGCCATGGCGTGCGCGCTTCGCGCAGCAAGCGGTTCAGCGTAGCCGTCACGCCGCGGTTCGCCTGCGACAGGACGCGCAGCCTGGGATCGGGCACGCTTTGCAGATACTCGAGACTCCCATCCGTGCCGCCATCCACGATCGCGAGAATCTCGAACGCCGTGACGCTCTGACTCAGCAGGCTCTCGATCGCTTCCGGCAGAAACGGCATCGCGTTGCACACCGGCATGCCGACCGTCAGGAGCGGTTCCGTCGCCGGACGAATGACACTTTGGAGTGAGCCCATTTGTAATCCGTCCTGGTAACTACGTTCGCGGCGAAACTGCCGGGCCGCAGACTGCGCAGTCCAACCGGCGCAAACCACGAGTTATAAATGCCAGACAAATGGGCGCGGCGGCTCGTCCATCACTTTTCCGTTACGCAGGTCACTTCCCTAACTTCGGTAACTTCGTTTGCACGGATTGTGTTGTTTTTCCGGAGCAACCCACGCAGCATGTTTCTTTCCGGCGCGGTCCCTGGTTGGTTCGCGCATTTGTTGACCCTGATCTTCATTCCTGCATTCCGGAGCGCCCTTTATGCTTTTGCGCGCCTGCGGATATTTCGTTGTGGGGGGCGCCGGCTTTATCGGCAGCCACGTTGTGGATACGCTGCTGGCGTCTCCGCTCACGCGCCGCCTGACCATCTTCGATAACTTCTCCTCCGGACGCGAATGGCATTACGAAGCGCACCTCGCCGATCCGCGCCTGGCCGTGGTGCGCGCCGACGCCAGCGACGTGCAGGCGCTGGCCGCGACCATGGACGGCCACGACTGGGTGATCCATCTCGCTTCGAACCCGGATATCGCGCGCGCACTGGACTCGCCGGAGATTGATTTCTACAGAGGAACGCTGCTCACCAACAATGTGGTGGAGGCGATGCGCCGCGCCAACGTCCGCCGGCTCATCTACGCCTCCGGAAGCGGCGTGTATGGCGATGCCGGCGACGCGCTGGTCGCCGAAGATTACGCGCCCGATGGTGCCCGTTTCCACCTATGGCGCCAGCAAGCTGGCCGGCGAGGCGCTCATTGCCAGCTACTGCTCCATGTTCGGCCTGCACGCCTGCGCGTTTCGTTTCGGGAACGTGGTCGGGCGCGCGCCAGACGCACGGCGTGGGCTTCGATTTTCTCCGTCGGCTCAGGGAGAAGCCCACGCGCCTGCGCATCCTCGGGGACGGCCGCCAATCCAAGCCCTACATCCATGTCTCCGACGTGGTGGAAGCCGTGCTCTGCGCGGCGAAGCAGGCGGTCGCTCCCTTCTCAGTGTTCAACGTCGCCACAGCCGATGCGGTCACCGTGACCGAGATCGCGGAGCTGGCCGTGGAGACCCTTGGCCTTCCTAACAGGCCGGTCTTCGACTACACCGGAGGATCGCGCGGCTGGCGCGGCGATGTACCGGTGGTTCGCCTCGATTCCTCGCGCATTCGCTCGCTGGGCTGGTTCCCGAAACGGAACAGCCGCGAAGCCGTGCGCCAATCCCTGCAGGAGATCTCCGCCGATGCCCGCATGCTCCGCGCCTGACTGGCCGCCGCGGCTGGCGCTGCTCGCCGGCGGACTCGCCACGCGCCTGCGCCCGCTCACCGCCGCGACGCCCAAGTCGCTCCTGCCTGTGGCGGGCGAGCCCTTCCTCGCGCATCAGCTGCGCCGCCTGCGCAGCCAGGGCCTGCGCGAAGTCGTTCTGTGCTGCGGGCATCTCGGCGGCCAGATTGAGGCTTTCGCCGGGGATGGCCGCCACTTCGGGCTTCGTCTCTTCTACAGCCACGATGGCGAGGAGCCGCTCGGCACTGGAGGCGCGGTGCGCGCCGCGCTGCCGCTGCTCGGCCGGCGTTTCCTGGTGATGTATGGCGATAGCTGGCTCACCGAGCCGATCGAGCCGGTGTGGCGAGCCTTCGTCGCGTGCGGCAAGCCCGCGCTGATGACGGTCTTTCCCAACCGCAATCGCTGGGCCGCCAGCAATGTCGAATTTCGCCACGGCGCCGTCATCCGTTACGACAAGGAACATCCCGCTTCTGCGATGCACCACATCGACTATGGCCTCGAAGCCATGGACGCGGCGGTGCTCGAGCACTGGATTCGTCCCATCTTCGATCTCAGCGAGGTGTGGTCCGCTCTCGCCGACTATTCGCTCCTCGCCGGCTACGAAACCCGCGAACGCTTCTACGAGATCGGTTCGCTCTCCGGCCTCCGTGAAACCGAAGCCGCAGTCGCCGCCAGCCTCCTCTCGGCGGGCGTTGCACCGCGCGAAGCCGGCGCCAGCTCCGCTTCCGCCGGCGAGGCGCTCCTGTGATCATGACCCGCACGCCGCTGCGCATCTCCATTGGCGGAGGCGGCACCGATCTGCCCTCGTATTACCGTGAGCACGGCGGCGGCTTCGTCATCTCCGCCGCCATCAGCAAATACGTCTACATCACCGTCAACCGCAGCTTCCTGCCTGGATACTTTCTCAAGTATTCCGAGACGGAGCACGCCGAAACCTGCGATGAAATCCGCCATCCGCTGTTGCGCGAAGCGATTCGCATGCACCGGGCCGCCTCGCCGCTCGAGGTCGTCTCCGTCGCCGACGTTCCCGCCGGCACCGGCCTGGGCTCGTCGGGAACGTTTCTGGTCGGGGTTCTGCACGCGCTCTATGCGTGGCGGCGCGAGCCCGTCACCGCGGAGGTTCTGGCGCGCGAAGCTGTCGAGATTGAGATGAATCGCCTGGCGCAGCCCGTCGGCAAGCAGGACCAGTACATCGCCGCCTATGGCGGCCTGCTCTGCCAGGAGTATCTGCCCGATGGCGAGGTGCGCGTGACGCCGCTGCACATGGAAGAGGAAACGCTGCATGAGCTGCGCGACTCGCTCATGCTCTTCTTTGTCGGCGAGACGCGCAGCGCCAACGGCCTGCTGCAGGAGCAGAAGCGGCTGACCGAGGCGCACGACCAGGCCATGATCGACGGCCTGCACTTCGCCCGCTCGCTGGGCCGCCAGATTCGCGAAGCGCTGGAGGCCGGGCGCATCGCCGACTTTGGCCCGCTGCTGCACGAGCACTGGCTGCGCAAGCGCGGCCGCTGCTGCCGCATGAGCAGTTCGCATGTGAATGAGCTGTACGATCTGGCCCGCACGCGCGGCGGCGCGACGGGCGGCAAGCTCGTGGGCGCGGGCGGCAGCGGATTCCTGCTCCTGCACACGCACGATCGCCGCCGCCTGCGCGACACCATGCTGCAGGCCGGCCTGAGCGAGATGGATTTCAGCTTCGATTTCGACGGATCGGTGGTGCTCCTCCGCAATGCCTGACACACAAATCTCGGAAAGGCTCGCATGACCACGCCCTCGCGCATCCTGGCGCGCTCCGCGCTGGCCGATCCGCCGGTGGAGTGGACACTGGGCGATCTGTTCGCCGTGCTGCTGCGCCGGCGCGTCTGGATCATCGCTTCCCTTGCGCTGTGCTGCGCGCTGGCCGCTGCGTATTGGCTGCTGGCAACGCCCCGCTACCGCGCCACGGCGATTCTGGAGCTGCAGAAGGAACCCCACGGCGCTTTTGGACTCGAAAACACCACCGCCGACAAGACTTCTACGGATCTCAGCGATTCCTTCGACGAGAATTTGGCGCTGCAAACCGAGATGGGCATTCTCGAGTCCGACGCGATCGCGCTGGACGTGATCCAGCGCACCGGGCTCGAAGCCACTCCCGATTACTTCGGCGCGCGGCCCCGCCACTTCGCCTGGCTGCACCGGCTCTTTTTCTGGCGCAAGCCGCTGGAGCCGCTGAGCGTACCGCTGGCCGACGCGCCGAACCGCCGCTACGTTGCGCTGAAGATCTTCGCGAAGCATCGAAAAATCGCGCCAACCGCAGGCACACGCCTCATCGCGGTCAGCTATGTCGATCCCGATCCGCGCCGCGCCGCGCAGGTCGCCGGCGCGCTGCTTCAGGCGCTCTCCGATTACACTTTCCGCTCGCGCTCGTCGGCCGCGACGGAGTCCGCGGGCTGGCTGCAGGCGCAACTGGCCGGGCTGAAGCAGCAAACGGATGCGCTCGACGCCCGCGCTGCCGCGCTCGATCGCGCTGCCGGCGATTTCGGCGACAGCGACGCGCACAATGTGGTGCTGGCCCGCCTGGATGAACTGAACGCCTCGCTCTCCCAGGCCGAATCCAGCCGCATCGTGCGCGAGGCGATCTGGCGCGCCGTCGAGAGCGGCGATCCCGAGGTCATCTCCGGCCTCGGCGGCAATCCGGACTCCGGGCCGAATACGCAGAATTCGTTCGCGCTGCTGCAATCGCTGCGCGCGCAGGAGGCGCAGGTGCAGGCGCAGTTGGCCGAATCCGGCAAGCGCTACGGCGAGAACTGGCCCGCGGTCGCCGAGCAGCGCGCCCGCCTCGCCACCATCCAGAGCTCCATTCAGGACGAAATCCGCCGGCTCGGCGAGCGCGCGCAAAGTGATTATCAGGTATCGCTGCAGGCGGAGAACTCGGCGCGCGCTGCCTTCGATCAGCAGAAGCAACTGGCCTCGAGCCTGACCGGCGATGCGGTCGCGTTGCGCCTGGCTCGCCAGGAGGCGGACGAAAGCCGTGCCCTCTACACGACCCTCCAGGGCCGGCTGCAGCAAACCGGCGTGCTGGAGGGCCTGCACTCCGGCAACTTCGCCGTGGTCACGCCCGCGCTGGTGCCTCCGCCGGACCACCCCTCGAACCCCAGCCTGCCGCTGCTGCTGGCGGCGGCCATCGCGGCCGGTCTCGCTCTGGGATCCAGCGCCGCCGTGGTGCGCGAGCTCACCGATCACGCCGTCCATTCGACCGCCGATCTTGAATCTCTCCTCGACGCGCCCGTGTTTGCAGCCCTCCCCGTCGCGCAGCCGCCGCGGCCCTGGTACCAGCGCCTGTTGCGAGGGAACGCGCCGCCGCAACTGGCGCTGCAGGTGGCCGGAACGTATCCACTGCCCACGCCCGACTCGCCCTTTGACGAATCCCTGCATCGCCTGTGCGCTTCGCTGCTGCTCTCGCACAGCGGCAATGCGCCGCAGGTGATCTCCATCGCCAGCCCCGCGCCATCGCTCGCGGCGCGCGACGGCGACTCCAGCCACGCCGCTCGCCTTCAGCCTGGCCGCCGCGCTCGCGCAGCACGGCTATCCGGTTCTCTTTGTGGATTGCGATCTGCGCTCCGCGCCTCCGCCGTCGCTCGCTCCGACGACGCGATTGCCCGGCCTCAGCGAGATGCTTTCGAGCGACGTGCTCGCGCTTCCGCAAAAGCCGTACGCTTCGCTCCCGCTGCTTTCTGTCGTGGCCACCGGTCCGCGCCCGCCGTGTCCCTCAGAACTGATCGCGTCCTCGCGCATGAGCAGCCTGCTCGACCACTGGCGGCAGGAGTTCGGCTTCATCCTGCTGCACAGTCCGTCGGTCGTCTACGCCGACGCGCTGGTGCTGGCACAGCATTCTGACGCGGTGCTGCTCGCCGCGCGCGCCGGCCAAACCCGCCGCGAGGAAGTCGCCCCCGCGTTCGATTCCCTCAGCCGCCAGGTGCCCAGCCACGCCGTCCTCGGACTCATCCTCGATGGCATCGCCTCCGGAGTTCCCTATGCGCTGGCCTAAGCTCGCCGCCGGAGCTGCGCTGCTCGCCTGCCTCGCGCTGGCGTCCGCGCAAACTTCGCCGCTCACAATTGCGCGCTGCCGCCACGCCGGCCGCCCCCGCCACCAACTCCGCGCGGGAGTCGCTCCTCATCGGCCCGGGCGATCTGCTGCACGTCTCGTTTCTGCGCGAGCCCGAGCTCGACCAGCACGTCCGCGTTCTCGACTCCGGCAACATTGCCCTGTCGCTCGCCGGCCAGGTCCCGGTCCAGGGACTCACGCCCGCCGCCGCCGCGCTCCGCATTGCCGACCGCTATCGCGACGGCAAATTCCTCCTGCATCCCGTCGTCGCGGTCTTCGTGGAGGAATACGCCACCGAAATGGTGACCGTCCTCGGCCAGGTGCAGCACCCCGGCAACGTGCATCTTGACTCGCCGCGCACGCTCATCGACGTGCTGGCCATGGCCGGCGGCCTCACCGATATTGCCGATCGCCATATCGTCATCCAGCGCGGCGGTCCCGGCGGCGAGCGCCTCCACATTTTTCTTTCCAATGGCGCCGACGCCGCTCTGAACGCCAACACGCTCGTCCGTCCCGGCGACACGGTCCTCGTCCCCAAAGCCGGCATTGTCTACGTGCTCGGCGATGTCGCCCGCCCAGGCGGCTACGTTATGCAGAACGACTCCCGCATGACCGTCCTCCAGGCCGTCGCGCTCGCTTCCGGCACCTCCAAAACCGCCAGCGAGAAGCGCATCCGCCTCGTGCGCAATGTCGACGGCATCACGCAATCCATCACGCTGCCGCTGCGCGAGATGGAGCGCGGCCGCGAGCCCGACGTGCCACTCCAGGCCAACGACATTCTCTACGTCCCGTTCAGCTTTGTGCGCAACCTCTCCCTCGGCATCGCCGACATCACCGGCGCGGCCAGCTCGGCGCTCATCTACGCTACGCACTGATGCTGACGCAAGCAAGTTGTCATCCTGAGCGGAGTTGGACGCGCGCCGCGCGGCCAACGGAGTCGAAGGACCTGCATTTCTCTCCCGATTCTCACCAGGCGCCTCATCCTCCCCGCACGGCACGCACGACGGCGGAATACGGACACGGCATTTTTCCCAGCATCCCTCTCGAAGACCTCGGCTGTGCCGCGCTCTTCGCGTTTTTCGCCATGCAGGGATCCATCCCCGGCATCGCGCCCAGCCAGGCGCTGGAGATCACCGGCTCCGCGCCCAGCGCGCTCACCACGTATGGCGGCATCGCCGCGCAGGCTCTGGCCAACGGGCTCATCCTCGTCCTGCTGCTGCGCCGCCCGCGCCTGCTGCTGCGCCAGATGCTTACCGTGCCCTGCGCCGCGCTGCTCGGCCTGCTCGCCATCGCCTCCACGGCGTGGTCGCTCGCGCCGCTCCTCACCCTCCGCCGCGCGCTTCCCTTCGCTCTCGCCGGACTCTTCGGCCTCTGGTTCGCCACGCGCTTTCCGCCCGAACGCCAGCGCTCCATCCTCCGCATCGCCTGCGTCGCGCTCGCTCTCGCCACCATCGCGGTTGTGGTCTTCGCGCCATCCATTGGACTCGATCACTCCCCCGGCCACGCCGCCGACTGGCAAGGCGTCTTCACGCAGAAAAACGCCTGTGGACGCATCATGGTCCTCGCCACCGCCGTCCTGCTCTTCGGCGAGCGGCTCACCGCGCTGCGCGCTCTCAGCCTCGCGCTCTTCCTTTTTGTCCTCGTCATGAGCGGCTCTCGCGGCGCATGGGCCATCGAAATCGCCATGCTGCTCCTGTGGCTCGCGCTCAAGCTCGCCCGCCGCGTCAGCGCCCGCGCCCGCACGGCGCTGGCCGTCGCCGCGCCGTTCGCTTTCGCGGCCTGCGCCGTCGCGGCCCTCGGCCTCTACCCGCACTTCGCCGGCATCTTCGGCCGCGATCTCACGCTTTCCGGCCGCACCGCGATCTGGGCGCAGGTCGCGCACTTCATCGCACGCCACCCGCTTATTGGATATGGCTACGACGCCTTCTGGCGCGGCCTCACCGGTCCGTCGCTCCAAATCGACGCCGCCGTTCACTTCGTCGTGGAGCACGCTCACAACGGCTTCCTCGAGATTCTGCTCGAGCTCGGCGTCCTCGGCCTCGCGCTCTTTCTTCTTAGCTGGATGCGCGCCGTCCTCCGCCTGTGGCCGCTCTGGCGCCGCGGCCGCATCGCGGAGATCGCCTTCCCGCTCGCCTTCCTCGTCCTCATCCTCCTTTACGATCTCGACGAGAACACGCTGCTCATCTACAACGGAATCTTCTGGCCGCTCTACGTTGCAACACTTGCCACGGTTCGCCGGCTCGCCGTCGTCGGTGACCGCCGTCACGCCGCGGCGGTACGCAACCGTGAAACTCTGACCTCCGGCGGCCCCGCCCGAGAGGAAGCCGCTGCGCGCCCATGAATCCCGCCATCCGTCCCACCGTCCTCATCTACCGCTCCGAGCTTCTTCCCGCGTCGGAAACCTTCATCGCCGCCCAGGCGCACGCCCTCCGCCGCTTCACGCCGCTCTTTACCGGACTGCGCCACATCCACCACGGCTTGCCAATCGACCGCGAAGAGATGCTCGTCCTCACGCACGGCCAAACGCTCCGCGACCGCATTCGCCGCCGCTTCTTCCTGGAAACCGGCATCGCCCCGCGCTTCTTCCACGCGCTGCAGCTCCATCACGCCGCCCTGCTGCACGCGCACTTCGCCGTGGACGCTGCCGCCGCCCTCCCCATCCAGCGCGACCTCCGCCTGCCGCTCGTCGTCACGCTCCACGGCTACGACGCGACGATGTCGGACGAAGCGCTGCGCCACACCGCTGCCGGACGCGTCTACCTGCGCCGCAAGGCGCAGCTTCGCGAGCGCGCCAGCGTCTTTCTCTGCGTCTCCGATCACATTCGCCGCCAGGCGCTCGAGCGCGGCGTTCCGGAGAGCAAGCTGCGCACGCTGCCCATCGGCGTGGACCTTGGTCTCTTCGCGCCCGACCCGCTCCGCTCCCGCTCTCGCGACCCCATCGTGCTCTTCGTCGGCCGCCTCGTCGAAAAGAAAGGCTGCGCGCATCTCATCCGCGCCATGGCCGAGGTACACGAGCGCCATCCCGCGGCGAAGCTCCTCATTGTCGGCGATGGGCCGCTGCTCGATCCTCTCCGCGCGCAAGCCCACAATTCCGCCGCTCCCATCACCTTCCTCGGCACCCAGCCGCCCGCCGTGGTCCGCGACCTGATGCATCGCGCCGGCGTGCTCGCCTTTCCCAGCGTCGTCGCCTCCACGGGCGACACGGAGGGCCTGCCCATCGTGCTGTGTGAAGCGCAGGCGATCGGCCTGCCCATCGCCGCGTTTCGCGGGCCCGGCGTGGAGGAAGCGGTTGTTGGAGACGAAACCGCGCTGCTCGCGCCATCGGGCGACGATCGCGCTCTCGCCGCCGCCATCTCCGCCATCCTTAGCGATCCGGACCTTGCCGCGCGTCTCGCCGCCGCGGGCCGCCGGCGCGCCGAGTTGCGCTTTTCTCTCGCCGCGCAGACCGCGCGTCTGGAAGACCTCTACGCCGAGCTGCTCGCGCCGCCGGCAATGCCGTGAACGAAGAATCGCTCCGCCGCGGCTCTGTCTGGATGATCTCCGGCCAGAGCGCCGCGCTCGCCGCCCAGGCCGTCTACTTCGTCCTCATCGGCCGCGCGCTCGGCAGCCGCGAATACGGCGCCTTCGTCGGCGTCGTCGCGCTCATCGCCGCCCTCGCGCAGTTCTCCTCGCTCGGCATGGAAATGATTCTCGTCCGCAACCTCAGCCGCGATGCGAACTCGTTCGGCCGCACCTGGGGCCAGGCGCTGCTCGTTTCTCTTCTGGGATTCGTTTTGCTTCTCGCCGCCGCTATGCTCTTTGCGCATTTTGTGCTGCGGCCCGATCTGCGCGCGCTCGTGCCGTGGATCGCGCTCTCCGATGGCCTGCTCGGCAAGCTCGTTCAACTGGCCGCACGCGCCTTTCAGGGCGCGGGACGCCTGGCCTGGACCGCGCGCCTCACCGCACTCACTGCCGCCGCTCGCACCCTCGCCGCAGCCGCGCTGTTTATCTATGCGCACACGCACGGGCTTCATCCCACGGCGCTCCTCTGGACCCACATCTATTGGCTCTCCACGCTCGCGGTCGCTGTCTTTGCGGTCGCGCTCGTCACGGTGCGGCTTGGGCGCCCGCGTCTCGCACGCATCGGCCGCGCCGACCTCAGCGAAGGCCTCAGCTTCTCGCTCTCCAGTTCCTCGATCTCTGTCTACAACGACATCGACAAAACCTTTCTCGTCAGCCTCGGCCAAATCACCGCTGCCGGCATCTACTCCGCCGCGTATCGCGTGGTCGACGCAGCCACATCACCGATCTACGCGATCTATGCCGCCGCCACGCCGCGCTTTTTCCGCGAAGGAACCGGCGGCGTCCGGCCCGCGCGCGCCTTCGCCCGCACCACGCTCGCCCGCACGCTGCCGTATTCGCTCGTCGTGGCTGCCGCGCTCTGGATCGCCGCGCCGGTCGTGCCGCTGCTTTTTGGCGCGACCTTCCACGAATCCGTCGCCGCGCTGCGCTGGCTCTGCCTGCTGCCGATTCTGCGCGCCCTGCACTACGCCTGGGGCACGGCCATCACCGCCTCCGCCTCGCAGTGGAACCGCACGGCGACGCAGTTCGGCGCAGCCGCCTTCAACCTGCTGCTGAATTTTCTGCTGATTCCCCGCTGGTCCTGGCGCGGCGCAGCAATAGCCAGCCTGCTCACCGATGGATTTCTCGCCGCCGCCAGCTACCTGGTGCTGGCGCGACTCAGCGTTCGGGAAGCAAAGGCCGCACAACATGCTCCGACCTGCGCGCAGCGCGTCCGCCTGGACGCCTAGTCCCTCAGCTCCCGCAGCAAAAACGCATAATCCATCGCAATCTCTTTCAGGTAGTCGTACCGCCCGGAAGCCCCGCCATGTCCCGCGGTCATGTTCGTGTGCAGCAGCAACACGCGATCGTCCGTCTTCAAAGTCCGCAGCTTCGCCACATACTTCGCCGGCTCCCAGTACATCACCTGGCTGTCCCACAGCGACGTCTTCACCAGCATCGCCGGATACTCCTTCGCGGCCAGGTTGTCATAGGGCGAATAGCTCAGCATGTACTCGAACGCTTCTTTCCCGTTCGGATCGCCCCACTCCTCGTACTCCGGAACGGTCAGCGGCAGCGACGGATCCAGCATCGTGTTCATCACGTCCACAAACGGCACATGCGAGATGATCGCGCGATACAGATCGGGCCGCAGATTCACAATCGCGCCCATCAGCAGCCCGCCCGCGCTGCCGCCCTCTGCCGCCACGCGGCCCGCAGCGCCGTAACCGCGCGCGATCAGCGCCTCCGTCACCGCGACGAAATCCGTGAACGTGTTGCGCTTGTGCATCAGCCGCCCGGCATCGTGCCACGCCTTGCCCATGTCGCCGCCGCCGCGAACATGCGCGTACGCCAGCACCAGGCCGCGGTCCAGCAGGCTCAGACGATTGCTGTTGAACCCCACCGGCAGCGAGTACCCATACGATCCATAGCCGTAAATCCACAGCGGATTCTTCCCGGGCTCGCGCTTGTCCCTGCGCCACACCAGCGACACCGGAACCTCGACGCCATCCGGCGCCTTCACGAAAATCCGCTCTGAAGCATACCGCTCGCGCTCGAATCCGCCGGGCACCGGCACCTGCTTCAGCAGTTTTTGCTCGCCTGTCGCCACGTCGTACTCGAAGACCGAGCTCGGCGTTACCAGCGACTGATACGCGTACCGGTACTTCCCCGTCTCGAACATGCGATTGAAGCTCGGATGCACGCTGTACACCGGCTCCGGAAACGGAATCTCGCGCGCTGCTCCGAGGGACGGCCCTTCGCCCGGAAATCCGATCACCCGCACGTGCTGCAATCCCTGCCGCCGCTCCCAAACCGCGCAGAACCCCGCAAACAGATCCAGCTCCTCCAGCATGGCGTCGCCGCGGTGAGGAATCAGCTCGTCCCAATGCTCGGGGCCCGGCGTCTCCACCGGCGCGGTCACCAGCCGGAAATTCCTGCCCGTGTCGTTCGCGCGAATATAGAAGCGCCCGTTGCGATGATCGACGTAGTACTCGATCTCGTCGCGGCGCGGCGCGATCAGCGTCCACGCACCCAGCGGCTGATCCGCCCGGAGAAACTGATTCTCCGTCGTCGTGTGGCTCGCGCTCTCCAGGATCACGTAGCGGTCGTCGCGCGTCCGCCCCGCTCCGATGTTGAAGCGCTCGTCCGTCTCTTCGTACACCAGCGGGTCTTCTGTGTGCGGCCGCCCCAGCTCGTGCCGGTACAGCTGGAACTGCCGCTTCTGCTCCTCATCCTCCACCGTGTAGAACAGCGTGCGGTTGTCTGCCGCCCATACCACCGAGCCCACCCGCTCCACGCGTTCGCCCAGCAGCTCGCCCGTCCGCAGATCCTTCACGCGCAGCGTGTACTGGCGAAAGCCGCGATTGTCCACGGTGTACGCCAGCAGATGCGCGTCGTCCGAGACCGACATCGTGCCCAGCGCCAGGAACGTCTCGCCCTCAGCCAGCGCGTTCAGGTCCAGCACAATCTCTTCCTCGCCCGCCGGAGCGTCAGCGGTCCCTCGCTTGCGGCAGTACGTCTCGTACTGCTTGCCCTCTTCCGTGCGCACGTAGTACCAGTACTCGCCATCCCTGAACGGGACCGAGACGTCCGTCTCCTGGATGTGGCTCAGCATCTCCGCGTAGAGCTGCTTCTGTAACTCCTCCGTGCCGGCCATCGTCGCGGCCGTGTACGCGTTCTCCGCTTCCAGATACGCGGTCACCGCGGGATCCTCTTTTGCCCGCAACCACGCGTAGTCATCCACCAGCGTGTGCCCATGCAATCCACGCTCGGTATGCTTCCGCTCGGCCACCGGCGGCTGCGCCGTCATCTGCTCAGTACTCATGCCGTTCTCCCACTCTCCAGATTCCCGCTGAGCGAAAAAAGAAGCCTGCACCGCGTGCAGGCTTCTCTACACCCTATACCCTATCCCCTGCCCCTGCTGTTACCTCGTCTGCGCCTCGGCCTGGTCCAGCATCGAGAACAGCTTGTCGAAGTCCGTCACCTGCTGGTAGCCGCGATTGGTCACCACCCACACGGTCGGCGTCTCATGCACGCCCATCCGATCGCCGAGCGCCATGTCGGACTTCACTTCCGCGGTGAACCTGCCCTGGGGATCCAGCATAAACGGCAAGGTGGTGCCGTGCTGCTGCGCGAATCGCTGCGTGAACTGCGTCAGATCCGCCTGCGTCTCGATGGCCGGCTGGTTGGCGAAGACCTGGTTTTCGTAGTCGTAGCCCAGATCCCTGGATTTCGCCTCGAAATACTTCGCGTACACCGCGGCCTGGAAGCTCCAGGGATGCTCCGGCAGCGGGAAATCATAGCGCACCCAGGCGCAGTGATACTGCTTCACCGCCTGCATGATCACCGGATTCTGGGCGCGGCACATGGGGCATTCCAGATCGGCGAACTCCACGATCGCGACCTTCGCGCCTGCCGGCGGGCGCAGCGCCGACGTATCGGAAGGATGCAGGATGTCCTGCGCGTGAACTCCCACCAGAATGGCCAGCGCCGCCGCGGCCACCATCAACAATCTGCTGTATTTCCGCATATCCATACTTTAACGTCTTCCCCGCCCGCTGGAAAAGCCGGTCCCGCCCGGGAGCGGCGAAAAACCGTATTCCGCGAACAGGGGAAAGACGTTCTCCCGGGGCAAACGTCACGAGTCTGCCTTCGGGCGCAGTTTTCCAGCAGCTGGTCCGTACGGAAGAGTTGCCGGGCAGGAAGTGTCAGGCCCTGCCCGGCAATGGGCGCCCGGTCAGCGCGCGCTGAATCGGCTTGTCAAAGCAGCCAGGTACGTCTGCTCCAGATGGCCGTTCGAGGGAACCAGGCGGCCGCGCAGCGGGCTGTCCAGGTTCCCGGAGTTGTTCACCATGATGCGCGTCGAGACGGTTACCCGCGATCGCGCCGTTCCCCCTTCGCTGCCGGCCTCCGCCGTCCGGAAAGTGACGAAGTACTCCCCGCCTGTATCGGCGGGGATCTTCTGCGCCACCGTGCTCGGGATCGCGGCCACCAGTTCTGCGTGATTCAGAGAAATCAATCCGGAGCTCACGATGCCGTGCTCAGCGTCGTTCTGCGCCACCTTGATTTTCCGCGAGGTCAGGTATTCGACGATGGATGCGCGCACCCTGGCAGCCTCCATCGGCGCGGTCATCTGATACACGGGTTTCTGCGCTCTTCCAGTCGGCTGCGGCACGGGCACGCTCCTGCTTACCACCGGCGCGGGTCCGCGGCGTATCGGCACCATGGGCCGCACGTTCGCGCGCGCCAGCAGAATCGAGAATCCGCCCACGGTTTTACCATCGACCACGGAGTTGACGTTGTAGATCAGGTCCTGGGTCAGATGGGCGGTCACCGAAGCCGGCGGCGGCGTCAGAGTGATGGTGCCCATCTGGAGTTCCCGCGGCTTCAACGCCAGGACGCCGCGATGGACTTCCGTCCTCCGCATCATCCTCTCCCGCGGAACCTCCTTCGCCTGCATCCCCGGGATCTCGATCACCGGCTCCTTGACGATCTTACTGAGCTCCACCGGCAGCCTGGACGTTACGATCTCCACGTTCGCCGCATGCTCGTACGGGTTACCGATGATGAAGTGGAACGGCCCCAGCGCCTTTTGAGCGCCCTGGGCGACCGTCACGTCAAAGAAGTTCGATTGCGCCGCATTGTTGCTCAGGTTGATGTCGCCGGTGTATTCGATGTCGACGCGCACGCAGAAATGACTGAACGTCGAAATTGGGGCTGGCCACACGCCGTTGTTCGTGTCGTTCAGGTTGGTCAGGTCCCAGTTGATGGGCACGAGCTGCGGCGCCGCGCCGGCCGCCGCGTTCACGGTCGCCGTCCCAATCAGCTCGAAGGCCGAATCCGGCACGGACGTGTACCAGGGCGCGAAGCGGAAGCGCACGACCGCGCCGTTGGCATCGGCGTTGCCCAGATCGCGAATGCGCGCATTGAGTTGGTTGATCACCCCCAGTTGCGCGTTCACCTGCTGGTTCGAGGAGTTCACGACGAAAATATCCGGCGACTCCCACTCGGGCCCGACTCCGGTCACCGCGCCCCACGGCGTGATCGCCAGATCCACTCCGGTCGGATCCGTTTCCGTCGCCGACCACACATCCTGATCGCCGCGTCCGGTGGGCGAGCAGGGCGAGGACGCTCCTGCCGGAGGCGAGCAGTCGTTGCGCGTGTCGCCCCACGCGCCGAGCATCCCGTTGCTGTCCAGATGCGCGGACATGTAATCGCCCATGTAGGAGGAGTTGATCAGCGGGTCGTAGCCCACTGACGGAGTGAACGACCCCGCCGAATAGGGCTGGTTGTAGAACGTCATGCCCGCGTCGGTGGACCCGACCTCATATACCCGGATCTTCTGGTTCGCGGTATCTTCGCGCCGGCTGTACAGCAGAATCCGAATGTGTCCGGTTACCGGGGAGACCGTGATGATCGGAAACCAGTTGTCGTTGGTCGTGGAGTCCGCGCCGATCGTCGCCGGCAGCCCCGAGCTGATGTCCCGTGGCGCCGACCAGCTCTTGCCCCCATCCGTCGAGGCGGTAAAGTAAACCTCCGCGCGCGGCGGAGTGCTGGAAGCTCGGCTGCGCGGCGAACACCATGTACAGATTGCCGCGCGTCGGGCTGCCCGCCGGCGTGTTGTCCACGGCCAGGAAGGGATACGTCCTCGTCCGCAGGGGGCTCACCGTGCTGTTCCCTGCCGTGGTGCCCGTCGAAATGTCCGGTGTGACCGAGGTGAACGAGGCCACTGTCTTGCTGGGGTGGGTATCGGCCGGATCGGGATTCGTGAACGCCGCGCCTCCATTCACCGATTTCACCAGGTTGATCGTCGCGCTGGCCGCGCTCGACGTCGAGCTCAGTTCCACCCACGCCACGTACACCGACCCATCGGGTCCGACGGCGGGAAACGCGCCGTGGTAGATCCCTGAGCTCGACGACGCCAGTTGCAGCGGCGTGCTGAAGGTCAGCGACGGCGAGGTGGCCGACGAGGCCGCCAGCATGATCGTGGTCGGCGCGCTCAGCGAAAACTGGTTGCTGAAGTCGGTCCACGCCACGTAGACGCGCCCGTTGTAGGTGCCGCCCGTGTTGTCGATGGCGATGAACTCCTTGTCTTCGAACCCGTCGGGAGGATCGGTGGAGGAAGGCCCCGTCAGCACCACGGCATTGCCAAACGTCACTGATGGCGACGTCGCCGTGGATTGGCTCACCCCGACATACGAGTCACCCGTGGTGTTATCTTCCAGCAGCGACGCGTAATACAGATTCCCGTTGCTGTCGAAAGCCAGCGCCGGATCGCCCGAGAGCACCACGTCGTCGCTGCCCAGGCTGGTCGTGCCCGGCAGGACAAATCCGCCATCGGTGAAGCTCTGGCCGTTGTTGATCGACCAGGCAATCCCGTTCAGGCTGGTAAACGACCCCAGTCCCGCCGTTCCCGCCTGGTGGCTGCTGTTGTAGCCCACCACGATCAAATTGCCGTTGCGCGCAATGTAGGTTTCGCTCTCGGTTGTTTCATTTCCCAGGTTGGAGGCGCTGTTGTCAGGTGCATTCACCTGAACATCCTGGCCCCAAACGCCTCTGGCCGCGACCCAAACCACGGCCAGGATCAGAATGAGAGACACGTAGGACAGTCGTTTCATAGCATGCTCCTCGGGGAGGGCTTGCGTTGCCAGCCGCAGCAACGGGCCGAATGCGGGACCGGCGTCCTCGCTTTCGTGCCAACTGCGTTTCTCTTGCGCGCGTCCAGCACTCTGCGGGCGAAACCGAATGCCTTGCTCGACGCGCAAGGGACAACCGCTCAGGTTCCTCGCCAGGGGCTGCTCACTTCCGTTCAGCGAGCGTACGGAGGGCTTCGGGAGCGAAGGGCTGGGGGGAGAAAACCTGCCCATCTTTACAGCAGAAGTTGGAGAAGGAGACTACAGACCCGGCTCAGCGCTGTCAAGCGAGAATTCGGGATTTATCCCGGAATTCCATGCCACGCACAACTCCCTGCCTCAGGCTCGGTCCCGGCGCGAGCCCGAACTTCGCCTCGCTCCATGCAGGCTGTTCCAGGCGGGGCTCCGCCAGACGCCCGGGCAGGCTGGCTACTTCAGCCGCTTCCCGCTTTGCACAAATTTGATCGCCACGTACGTCAGATAGACCACGTGAATCCCAATCACCGCCGTGTACGCCATGATCAGATGACTCTCGCCGATATCCATCGTCCCCCTCACCCAATCGCTTCCAGACCAGCTTGCTGTTCCGCCAGTTGATTCCGATACTCCGCCGCATAGCGCAGGCTGAAGATGAAGATGCCCCACATCATCCAGCCCGCCAGGTTCCAGTAGATCGCCGGCAACATGCTGGGCGCCATGCCCGCGCCCGGCGCGCCGCCAAACACCGGCGCCGGATGCTGCGTCCGCCACCAGCGGTTCGCCATGTAGACGATGGGCACGTCGACGTATCCGAAGATCGCCATCACCGCCGCCAGCGTGCGCATCTGCGGTCCCGCCGCAAACCGCCGCAGCAGCAGGTACGCGATGTAGATCAGCCACAGCACCAGGGTTGTCGTCAGCCGCGCGTCCCACGTCCACCAGATGCCCCAGACCGCGCGTCCCCACAGCGAGCCGGTCACCAGCCCGATCAGGCAGAAGATCACGCCGACCTCGGCCGAGCTCACCGCCAGCGAATCCGCCTTCATCGCCAGCGTCTGGTTCTTGTTGCGCACCGCGAGATACACAATGGAGCAGATCAGGTTCGTCGCGAACATCACCCCCATCGCCGCCCACGTGGGCACGTGGTAGTAGATGATTCGCCCCGCCTGGCCCTGCGCCGCATCCGCCGGCACCACCCAAAGCGCGACGCGGAACCCTTCCACCAGCACCGCCAGCGTCACAATCAGGAACACCCATCGCCACAGTTTCATCGACTTCCGCCTCTGCCGAAATTTCGGCACTTGCTCCAGCTATCTCCAGCGCCATCTGCCATCTGCCGCCACGCCCGTTGCGCTCCGGCTTCCTCGATCACATTTTTTGCCCGGAAGCCGCATTTCCCCCTTCCAGGTCCCATCCAAATTAAGGTACAAAGGTTACCCATGGCATGGCTCACGCTCATTTTCGGCGCTCTCCTCATCGCCATCGGTGTCGGTGGTCAAATCTTTGCCACCCGTAAAACCTCCCGTCTCGCCACCTATGACCGGCAGCTGCGCCGCTGGGTGGTCACCATCGGCAGCCTCGTCATTGGCCTCTGGATCGCCGCCTTTTCCGCTGCTCATTTCCTCCACTACCACCACTCCGGCCACTGGTAGGATTCGCGTTCGCCGCCCGATATGTCCGCCGAAGGCTTCCGCCCGTCCGGCCAGGACTATTCCGCGTGCAAAACTACCTCGAACAACACCATCGCCAGCGTGGTAAACGCCACATCGTAGGCCGCCAGCATTTTGATCCACAGCGCGGGATCGGCCTCGCCCGTCAAAATTGAGCTGCACGCCATCACCATTCCCAGCAGCGCGGGAATAAAAATCGGCAGCAGGATCAGCGGCAGCAGCATCTCGCGGTTCCGGCTGCGGATCGACAGCGCCGCAAAGAACACGCCGTTCACGATCAGCGCCCAGGTGCCCAGCGGGATCACCAGCGCCAGCAGCCACGCGTCGCCTATGGCGCGCAGGTTGTAAAACACCACGAAGACCGGCGCCAGCACAATCTCCACCACGGTGACGAACGCGAAATTCGCGATCGCCTTGCCCAGGAACAGCGACGCTCCCGGCGCCGGCGTCATGCGCAGCGCGTCCAGCACCTGATTGCGCAGCTCCCGCGCCCAGGCCTGATTCAGCGCGCTCACCGCGGCAAACATGATCGCGACGCACAAAATGCCGCCGGCAATTTTCCGCGAAGCCTCCTGCGTGGGATCGAACGCCAGGCTGAACAGCACCACCACCAGCAGCGCGAAGAACAGCATGGAGTTGATCGCGTCCTTCGATCGCCACTCCAGATGCAGATCTTTTTTCAAATGGAGCAGAAAGTAGGCAGGCTTCACAGGCTTTTCCAGCTTTCTGCGCTCTGCGCTCTGTGCTCTGCGCTCTTCGTCAGATCCGCCACCGTCGCCTTCGCCGCGCGCAAATAATCCGCCGGGCTCAGCAGCACCTGCACGCCGCGCGTGCCGGCCGAAACGGAAATCGTGTCGAACAGCTCCAGCGTCTCGTCCACATACACCGGGAAATCCTTTTTCGCGCCGAAGACCGTCACGCCGCCGCGCACGTAACCCGTCAGCGGCTGCACGTCTTTCAGGCTCACCATCTCCGCCTTGCGCGCGCCGGCCGCCGCGGCCAGCTTCTTAAAGTCCAGCTCCGCATCTCCGGGCACCACCGCAAACACGTGCTCTTTCTCTGATGTCACGCACAGCAGCGTCTTGAACACCTGCTCCGGCGGCAGCCCAATCTTCTCCGCAACCACAATGGCCGAGAACTCCTCGGGATTTACCTCATACTCGCGAATCTCGTACGCAATGCCCAGCCCATCCAGAATCCGCGCCGCGTTGGTCTTGTGCGTGCTCATCGCACCGGCTCCCCGGCAGAAAACGCCCAGGACTTCTCAAACGTCAGCTTCTGCGCCTTCGTGTACGGACCTTCCGCCAGGCTCGCTACCGCGCCCGCTTCCAGCGTCAGCACCCAGTCGGCGAGCGGCTCGGCCAGCTCGCGCTGATGCGTGGTCAGCACAATCGTGCGCTGCTCGGTGCGGAAGGTCTCCAGCAGCCGCAGCATCTGGTGCGCGCTCTGGATATCCATGTTCGAGAACGGCTCGTCCAGCAGCAGCAGCTCCGGCCGCGAAATCAGCACCCTCGCCAGCGAAGCCCGCTGCTTCATTCCCTGCGAATACTGCCCCACCGGCCGCGCCAGCGCCGGATCCAGCCCCACGCTGCGCAGCGCCTCTTCCGGACTCACGCAGTCCCGCCCGCGATACAGCCCCGCAAAGTACCGCAGATTCTCAACGCCGGTGAACTCGTCATACAGCATGGTCGCGTGGCTCATGTAACCGATCCGCCCGCGCGCGTCCATCGGCTCCGCCGCCTCGCCCGCCTCGTCGAAGATCCGCACCTTGCCGTAGCTCGGCTTCAGCAGCCCGGCCAGCGTGCGCAGCATGGTCGACTTGCCCGCGCCGTTCGGCCCCAGCACCAGATAGCAGCGTCCCCGCTCCAGGCAGACTGACACTTTCCGCAGCGCGGCAAAGGTTCCGTAGAGCTTCGAGACTTCCTCGAGTTCGGCGATTCTGCTGCCCATTCGGATTCCATCATCTGGGTGCCCCGCATCTGCCCGAAGTTGGCAGATGTGGGATTTCGCACACGTCCACTGCGGCATAGCAAAGCGAACCCTCTGCCGCTCCTATACCCTGTCCCCTACACCCTATACCCTTCTCTATTGTCCTTTGGCCGCCGCTGCTGGAGGCGCGGTCATCGCCGTCGTGGTCGCGGTTTTGCCCTGCGCTCCCGGAGCCGCCGGCGCATATTTGCTCGCGCACTTCGCCTGCAATCCCGTCGCGTGGAACACCCCGTCGCGCCCGTACGTCCCAATCGCCAGCGCCAGGCTCTTATCCTTAAAGGTGTCCGGAGGCGGCTCGTCCCCGGTGTAATTCACGGTCAGCTTGCGGTCGTTCTCCACCAGCACGAACTTCGCGTGTGCCCCATCCCGCTGGATGGTGCCCGGCTCCACGCTCCCCGCCACTCGCAGATTCTCCGAGTAGGCCTTCTGCCCCATCGTCTGCAATTCCTGGATCGTGACGTAGTAGCTCTTGTTGGCTTCCACCCCGGTCACCGCGAGGTACGCGATGGCGCCCAGGATAATCAGCGCGGCCACCGCGATGCGCATCGTCTGGTATTGAACCTTCATGGTGACCATTGTAAGAGGTCCGCCTTGCCCGGCGCATGTGACATATGTCACCCACGCAAAAACCCCACCCCATCGGACGCCATCCAGGTCCGCCGAGGCGTGCTCCGCTTCTCGGCCGTCACCTGCCGGGTGCCCCACCCTTGTCGTCGGGCTTTGGCGACAGGGGTGGGTAGAGACAGAGGCCTGTTCCATCCCCGCTTCCAGAGCCGCCGCCACAAAGCATTCCCCGCGGTCCTCTGTCCTCATTCAGGTCAGTCCCGGCCGGGAAACGAACCGGGCCTCTTGACATTGTCTATATGTGTTATAGACTTTATCTGTTTAGTAGAGTTTATCGCCCTCCGCCCTCAGGACCCCTCATGCCCGCCCTGATTCTCGCTTCGCCGATACCCCTCCAAACTGCTAGACTTACTCCGCATGAGGATCTCCCAGAAAGGTCTCTACGCCCTCCAGGCCCTCATCGTCCTGGCACGGCGCTACCCCACCGGGGAGGCGGTCAAGATCCGCGACATCGCCCAGGAAGAGCAGTTGCCGGAGAAGTTCCTCGAAGCCATCCTGCGCGACCTGAAGCGCGTGCGCGTGGTCGTCAGCATCCGCGGCGCGAACGGCGGCTATCAGCTCCAGCGCCCGCCCGACCAGATCTTCCTCGGCGACGTTCTGCGCCGCATCGACGGCCCGCTCGCTCCGTTCGAGGACGCCGACTCGCTCCGCCGCCGCGTCCAGCAGGACACCAACCACCGTCCGCTCTTTCAGCTGCTCCTCGACGTCCGCGACGCTACGGCTCGCATCATGGACAACACCTCGCTGGCGCAAATCTCCAACCCGTAGTCGCGCCCCAGTCTGCCTCGTCCTTCCCGTTCTCTCGGGATTCCTTCGTCCACCCGCGCCCGCACCTGCTCCGCTCCGCTGCGCGACCCCACCGCGGCCAGCCGCTCGTTCCACTCACATTCGATACCCACTCCGCTCGCCGGCCGCCAACCTGCACGTCTCAGGAGGCTCCATGCACCGCCGTTCGTCCCGCGTCTTTTTCTTAGCTGCACTTCTCTCCGCCAGCCTGCTGCCGCTCCGCGCTCAGGTGGTTGGCGGCACCATCAGCGGCGTCGTCGAGGACTCCACCGGCGCAGCCATCCCCGGCGCAACCGTCACCGTCCGCAACACAGAGACCGGCGCCACCCGCGCGCTGGTCACCGGCGCGGATGGCCGCTTCTCCGCGCCGTCCGTGCCCATCGGTTCCTACTCCATTGTTGCTGCGCACAGCGGATTCAAATCCGAGCAGCGCGACGGTCTCACGCTCGTCATCGGCCAGAGCGTCGATCTCACCTTCCAGCTCGGCGTCGGCGCGGTCACGCAGCAAGTCATCGTGGGCGGCCAGACCTTCACCATCAACACCACCACCGAGCAAACCTCCGGCCTCATCGACGAGCGCCAGGTGAAGCAGCTCCCGCTCAACGGCCGTAGTTTCGACGAGCTCCTCACGTTGAATCCCGCCGCCGTCAACTACACCGCGCAGCGCTCCGGCAGCATCGGCACGTCGAACTCGTCGGTCGGCAACATGTTCGCCGTCAACGGCCGCCGCCCCCAGGACAATCTCTTTCTGCTGAACGGCATCGAGTACACGGGCGCGTCGCTCATCAACAACACGCCCGGCGGCACCAGCGGCCAGCTCCTCGGCGTCGACGCCATCCGCGAGTTCAACGTGGTCACCGGCACTTACGGCGCCAACTACGGCCAGCGCGACGGCGCCCAGGTCTCCATCGTCACGCAGTCCGGCACCAACGCTTTTCACGCCTCCGTCTACGAATTCCTCCGCAACAGCGTGCTCGACGCCCGCAATTACTTCGACCAGGCGCAGATCCCCGAGTTCCAGCGCAACAACTTCGGCCTCGCCCTCGGCGGACCCCTCCGCCGCAACAAAGTCTTCCTCTTCGGCAATTACGAGGGCTACCGCCAGAAGCTCGGCCTCAGCGACGTGACGCTGGTCCCCGACAACGCCTCACGCGCCGCCGCCGTATCTTCCGTCCAGCCGCTGCTCGCGCTGTGGCCCGTGCCCAACGGCCCCGAGCTCACTGCCGGCGGCCAGCCGAGCGGCATCGCCGAAGCCTTCTCCAGCCCTACGCAGCACGTGCGCGAAGATTTCGGCACCACGCGCCTCGACGCCAACCTCGGCGCGAAAGACACGTTCTTCTCCGTCTACACCATCGACGACAGCGACGCGAACACGCCCAGCGCCAATCCTTTCTCGCTTATTTACGAAAGCCTTCGCGAGCAGGTCCTCAGCGCGCAGGAAACGCACACCTTCTCCTCCAACTTCCTCAACGACGCGCGTGTCGGCTTCTCGCGCGGCGCCTACTTCTTCAACGGATACACGCCCCTCGCGCTGCCTGGATGGGTCACCGGCAAGCCCATCGGCGCCATCGTCATCGCCGGCAGCACCGCCTCCAACGGCGCCTCGCAAATCACCGGAGCCGGCTCGAACGTCGGCAGCAACAACTCCGCCGTCCGCAATCTGTTCACCGTGGCTGACCACGTCTACTGGACGCGCGGCAAGCATCAGCTCCAAGCCGGCGGCATGCTCTTCCGTCTCCAGGCCAACGACAATCTCCTCCAGGATCAGTACGGCCAGGCCTCGTTCTCCACGCTCGCTTCGTTCCTCCAGGGCAAAGTCGCTACCTTCACCGTCGGCCCCGCGCCCACCGAGCTCGGCTGGCGCTCGCTCCAAGGCGCAGGTTACGCGCAGGACACCTGGCACATCACCTCCCGCTTCCAGCTCAGTGCCGGTTTCCGCTTCGAATCCACCAATGGCTGGAACGAGTCGCAGTGCCGCGCCTCCAATTACGGATTCACCGCCGGCGTCCTGAACACCACGCCCACCGTCGGCTGCGCCGGGCTGGCCACCAACCGCGCCCGCTTCCTCCCTGAGCCGCGCGTCGGCCTCGCCTGGGACGTCTTCGGCAACGGCCACACCGCTCTCCGCGCCGGCTTCGGCATCTACCGCAGCCTGCTCGACAACCTCGACTACCGTCTCGACGAGACCGCGCCGTACAACACGACCATCGTGCTCAAAAACGTCTCCGTCTCCAGCCTCAACATCGCGCCCGGATCCACTCCGCCCTCCGGCAGCAAAGTCTCGCCCTCGACCGTGCAGCCGGATATCGACACGCCCTCCGTCTACAACTGGTCGCTCCACATCGAGCAGAAAATCGCTCCGGACACCTCGCTCACCCTCGGCTACGAAGGCTCGCACGGCTACCATCAAATCCTCTCCGAGGACAGGAACGAGCCGGCCTCCGTCCTCTGCCCCAACGCCGCCTGCCCCGCCGCGCTGCCCGCCGGAACCATCTACTTCCCCACCACCACCGACGCCAATCCCGCCCTCGCCAACTCCACCTCGTGGGTTTCGCAGGGCATCAGCAACTATCACGCCTTCGAGGCCGATCTGCGCCGCGGCTTCGCGCATGGATTCGAGCTCCGCGGCAACTACACCTGGTCGCACAATCTCGACGACGGCTCCGCCTGGAACACCAGCGTCAGCGCCAACACGCCGGCCTTCGTCGAATATCCCGCCAATCCCCGCGTCGACTACGGCAACGCCGCTACGGACATCCGCCAGCTCGCCTCCATCAACGGCACCTGGAATCTTCCGTTCCGCTCGCAGCGCCGCCTCATCGCCGGCTGGAGCCTCAGCGGCATCGTCAGCATGCAGACGGGATTCCCCTTCTCGCCGCAGCTTGGCTACAACCCCACCGGCAGCGGCGACTCGCGCAACCCCGTCCGCCCCGATCGCAACCCGGCGTTTTCCGGACCGCTTTACACGCACACCGTCGGCGAGTGGTTCAATCCCGCGGCGTTCTCCTCGCCGATTGCGGGCACCGTCGGCAATCTCGGCCGCGACACGCTCACCGGTCCCGGCATGAAGGAGCTGGACCTTTCCGCCGGCAAGACGACCACGATTCGCGAGCGTCTGCAGATGCAGTTCCGCGCGGAGTTCTTCAACATCCTCAACCACGCCAACTTCACCACGCCGAACCCGGTCGTCTACTCCACCGGCCCCACGCCAACGTCCCCGGCGACGGCTCCCGTGCTCTCGCCCACCGCGGGAGTCATCACGGCAACGTCGACGACTTCGCGACAGATTCAATTCGGGTTGAAGTTGTTGTTCTAGTCGCGCGAAGGGTATTGGGTGCCCCACTTCTGCCAGCAGTTGGCAGAAGTGGGAAGCCGATGTCCCATCCTCGCCGCTCTCGCAGCCGTGCGACGCGGGCGCAGAGCTTTGTATCAGGGCACGGCTTCACAGCTTGTCCTGGGCGAAGCGCCGAAGGTGCTGACTCGAATGGGTGCCGATGAACCACAAAATGGATTGGGCTTCAGCCCCTGTGCCTTGTATCAGGGCACGACTTCAGTCGTGCCGTAAAGGCCGCAAAAGCAAATCGGCTTTAGCCGCTGCGCGAAGCGGTCCCGCGCAGCGGGACGGCGGTAGAAGCCCCGGCCTTCAGGCCGGGGAACTTGGTGGCCAAACTTAATCCGGGGCCTTTAGGCCCGGAAAACTCCATGCCGACTCGATACGAACTGGGCATCACGGGAACCCGTCATATCGGCCGAGCCTCGGACAGGACGGCGTCGCGCATGTTTTCATGAAGGGCTTTCGGCGTCAGCACGTCGACGGAAACCGCAAGCAGATCCCGCAATCGATAGCGGATGGTTCCGATGTCGAACATCGTGGTTACCTGAGTGGGATCGACCAGGATGTCCAGATCGCTGGCTTCCGTATCCCTGCCATAGAGGACGGATCCGAACACACGGGGATTGGCGGCATTCCCCGATTCGACGATGCGGCGTATTTCCTCGCGATGTCTGCGCAGCGCTTCTGACGGTTTCATAACCTTCTCCTGACCCCGGTTCCAGAATATTATGACCGAAGCGCTATGCGGCTGGCGCCTCTGCGCGGCAATTCAGGGGCGGATTCTTATAATCATTCCGGGAGCCTTCTCCGATGAGCAATTTCCGGCTGTCTCGGGGGCTTTGCGCATCAGTCGCCAGGATGCTGCGCGGATGCAGTACCTTCGTAACGCCCAACCCGCCGATTTCCCTTGTCTTCCCACTTCCCCGCTCGCACACTGGAAATGGAACCTGAACCAGGAGGACTCGCTGCTCGCGAGTCCTTTTTCGTTGCAGGGCCCACGCAGGCCTTCAGAGGCGTTCTGCGGCTCACGGCTCTTTGACAATCCCGCTGCTGTCCACGCGCGTCTGTTGCCCCGGCTCGTCCTCGGCACCCTCCAACACCGGTGCCCTGCCGAGCGCACGCTCGCGCGGAATCGGCTTTTCTTCGCCTCGACGCATGTTGTCGAGGCCGTCAACATAGCCAAAGCATTGAAAACGAACTGCAACTGTCCGTCGACCGTCATGGGGGGCACCCCCCCGAGACAACTTTTCCTGGCCTGGCAGAGCGAGGGGCACACGCCCCGAGTTAGCTGACCGGTTCTCAGCTCCCGCCGGGACTCATCCCGGCAGGCTTCAGCTAGAACGCGGCAGACTGCTGCAGCTCCCGGATCACCGCGGCGAACATTTCTGCCTGGGAACGGCGACTAAAGGTAACCGCGTCTCGCAGAAGGTCATCTCCCTTCCGCAAGTTCAAGGTGGATACCTGATCGCCACCGGAATCCGCAGCCCTGTCGGTCAGCCGATCCATGGGCCCGGAAGCCAGCACGATACGCCACTGGCCGAGTTCCTCATAGGGGATCCTGGTCGTCAGGAAGGTCTCCCGGGCCAGCAGGCTGTCCTCGGTAAACGCAAGGAACGAACGGCCGGTCCTGGCGAGGGAGCGGTCGACAAACCCGACCAGTGCGTCAGCGGACGCGCAATCGCACTTGCGGACGCGCTCCACCGCATACTCCGGTATGTGCGGATGCAGGAAGTAGCGCTCGCCGTCGACCAGGTTGCGAAACAGGTCGCGCGCTCGCGAGAATTCCCGCTCAGAAGGCCAGTTCCGGCTCTCTTCCCGGCTATGGCGCAACGTCGCGGTCGCCCCCGGACGCTGGAAATGCTCCTGCAGCTCGCGAACCGTCACCTGAATGAGCTTGAACTGCTCCTCGGCGCGGGCCTTCAATCGCTGGTCGGCTTCGAACCGGTCCGGATGCCAGACCTTGGCCAGGTCAAGGTAGGCCTCGTGGATCGACTCTTCCGTGGCCCCCCCCGCATCCAGGCTCAGAAAACGGAGACCAGCGACGCATCGGCTACAGCGACAAACCTGGACGGCACCATTCATAACGCTCACAACGCACCGGGGGGAGAATCCGCTCCGCATTCAGCTCGGGGAAATTTCTGATCAGCGAGAACCAGTCGAAAACGAGGCCGGCGCGCTATGCGGGATCGAACGTGGCTAAATCCCTGCCAGCGGCTCTGGTCATGAACCTCAATGTGTGCCCAGCTACCCTCGGTCCATGCCTCCAAAAAGACAAATGTTGAGAATCTGCACGGCATGGGCGCCCCTGGGGGGCGTGGACGGACAGGTCCTGCGTGCCGGACGCGGCCCAGCGGATGGGCGGAATCCCCGCCCACGGCTGTTCCGCTTCGTACAGCCACTCTAGATGGAGGATTTCTCTCAGTCAACCCTTCATTCCCAGGCTGGAAGCGCAACGATGCTCGCCGCTGGCCGGAAACCGGCCTGGCGCCCCACGTCCTGGCCCGAGCGCAGTCGCGAATCGGCCGAATGTGCCCGGCGCACGGCCGCCTTGGCACATTCGAAAGGTTGTGGTCAAATCAGGCAAATGCTTTGGGAGCGGCTGCACAACTCGACGATCCGACTGCTGTTTCGGCTCCTCTGCCTCGCGGCGCTGCTGCTGTCCGTCTCCGCGGCCGATGCTCAAACGGCCATCGTCTCGCGCTACCAGATGTACGGCGGATACAGCTACCTTTCCAATTCGCTGAATGGCGTGAGCGGACACGAGCATGCGCTGAACGGATGGGATTTCGGATTCGCTATTCCTCCCTGGCACGATTTGCGTTTCAAGCTGGCTGCGTTCGGCTATCGCGGCGTCAGCCAGGGTGCGGCCGAGCACCCCTACTTCGTCATGGGCGGCGGCCAGTACGGCAGAAACTTCGGCCGCGAGGGCGCGTTTGTCGAGGCGCTGGGCGGAGTCGGCAACGTGAACAAGAACTGGGGTGCGAATGGAACGGTCGGCGATTCCGCATCGTTCTCCGCCATCCTGGGCGGCGGCCTGGACACGCCGCTTTCGGCCCGCTTCGCCATCCGCGTCGAAGGCGATTACCAGTACGCCTATTTCCAGCAGACGGCGCAGATCGTCAAGGGCGTGCACTACTATGTTCCCGGCCTGCCGACAAATTTCGCGCGGTTCTCGACTGGATTGGTTTGGCGCTTTTGAGCCCTGGAGAGTGCGATGGATGACACGGTCAGCAGCATCCGGCGGAAGATCCCGTCCCGTTTCCTGAGCTGCATCGTCCTGCTGGCGCTCGGGCTGCTGGCGCCTCAGATTGGCGCGGCCCAGGAGTCGGGCTCAGTGCCGGACAACTCCGGACTGCGGAACCAGGTCGAGAGCGAACTGGCGTTCGAAGGACAAGGTTCCTTCGGCAATTACAAAATTTTTGCGCAGGGAGAGCATTCGAAACTGTTCAGCTCCGGCGTGGAATACGACCGCCATTCCTGGGGATATTTTCTGGGCTCGCAGGTGGACTATGTCGCGGAGTTTCTGCCCTTCGTCCTGCTCGATGAACCCCTGTATCTGAACTATTACGGCGTTCCGAATGGCACAGGCAAAAAGAAGCAGGACATGCAACAGGTGCCAGGAATCGGGATCAGCCCCATTGGCATACGGTTTTTGTGGCGGGATGGCCGCGCCATCGAGCCGTATCTGGCGATCAAAGGCGGCATTCTGGTGTTCAGCAAGAAGGCTGAGTCGCCCAACGCGAGCTACGAGAACATCAGCCTTCGCTCCGAGATCGGCATGGAGATCCGCCTCACGCCGAGAGCGGGATTGCGCCTGGGCATGGGCGATTATCACTTCTCGAACGACTTCATTGTGCCATCCAATCCCGGACTGGATGTGATGTCGTATATGGGCGCCATCACGTACCATTTCGGCCCACGGGACCAGCGACCCTGAGATGAGCAGCAAGGAAGCGGCGCTCCTGCCGGCCGCCTCCCGCTGGATGTTACGCGCCGACCGGCTGGCCGGCGTTCACGTTCACCGGCGTCAGCCAGCCGAAGCGATCCGGCTTGAGTCCGTTGGCGATGCCGAGGTACTCGTCCTTCAGTTGGCTGGTGATCGGTCCCGGCTTCCCGTCGCCGATCTGGATGCGGTCCACCGAGCGAATCGGCGTGACTTCCGCCGCCGTCCCGGTGAAGAACACCTCGTCGGCGATGTAGATCAGCTCGCGCGGCAACTGCTTCTCCACCACGGGAATGCCGAAGTGGCGAGCCAGCGTCAGCACCGAGTCGCGCGTGATGCCCGAAAGCACCGAGCTCGACAGCGGCGAAGTGTACAGCACGCCGTTGCGCACCAGGAAGACGTTCTCGCCGGAGCCTTCGGAGAGGTAGCCCTGCACGTCCAGCGCGATGCCTTCGACATAGCCGTTCAGATCGGCTTCCATGCGGATGAGCTGCGAGTTCATGTAGTTGGCGCCGGCCTTGGCCAGCGAGGGCATGGTGTTGGGCGCGAGCCGGTTCCATGAGGAAATGCAGACGTCGGCGGCGTCGCCGGCCACGTATTTGCCCCACGGATAGTTCGCGATGTAGACCTCGATAGGCGCGTTCTTCGGGTTCACCCCCGCTTCCCCGTAGCCGCGCAGCGCAATCGGCCGGATGTAGCACGGCGCGACGCCGTTCGCTTCGACGGTTTCGACAACGGCGGAGCAGAGCTGGTCGAGCGAGTACGGCAAGGCCATGCGGTAAATCCGCGCGGAGTCGAGCAGTCGCTGCATGTGCTCGGGCAGGCGGAAGACGGCTGCGCCTTCCGGCTGCGCGTAGCAGCGGATGCCTTCGAACACAGAGGAGCCGTAGTGCACCACGTGGCTCATCACGTGGATCTGCGCCTTCTCCCAGGGAATCAGATTGCCGTTGTGCCAGATTTTGGCCGTAGCCTGGATGGGCATGGAGATGCCTGCTCCTTTCAACCCGCGAGTCTTGATTATAGCTATTGAGATGCGGGGGCTGCTGCGCCGAAGGGACCGCGGCGTCACTCGGCGGTAACGCTGGTTTTCACGTGCCCAACGAGCGGAATCGGGCGAAACTGCGCAGGCTTCGGGAGGTCCTCACAAGCCTGCGATTCCTTTGACTTTGCCGTTCCGGGCCAGTAAAGTCAGAGAGGACCATCCTCCGCGGGCTGCGCCCTCTGCGCGCCCGATCCGAGCGTCCCCGTCGTCTAGCCCGGCCCAGGACACCGCCCTTTCACGGCGATAACACGGGTTCAAATCCCGTCGGGGACGCCAACAAAACAAAAGACTTGCAGGATATCTCCGTTTCGCGCTTTGCCTGAGCGTGACGCTATCGTGACAAATTGCGAGGCTATGACGGGCATCTTTGCCGCCTTTGACGTGACGCGCTGCGCGGTGGGAGAATCGGGCGCATGAAAGCCCGCCTAGTTTGTCCTGCCCCTATTCTTTGTAACTTGCTTCGCCTTTGGGCGCGCACAGACGGCGCAGAACACGACTCCCCATAGAGCGCAGCCCACCATCATCCCGCACAACTTGGGCCGCTCACGTGGATATTGTCTGACGTAAATGCTAAGACCGTGTTCTGGATTCAGGGAAGATGGGTTCCGGTCAATGACGTCGAGGATAAGGTCCCCGGATGTCGGCACCTTACTATGCTCTGCGCGCGAACAGGAGTGCCTCGAAATGGATAGCACTTCGCCGATTTCACATAGCGTGCAAGCCTGGATTGAAGAGTACAGGGCGGTTAATTGGGACAAGGTGGGATTCTCGCCACGGGTCGCACGCTGGACGGCTGTACGGACGAAACTTTGAAAATCCGCTTCTCTCCGCCCTCCGTGGTCATTATCAATTCCCCTGTTCTCCCGATGTCCCCGAACTGCCGGAAGACGAATGGCGCAATGGATAACTTGATGGGGAAAAGGGCTGGGCCATGACAGGACAGATGGAGCAAGATGAGCTTGTCCCTACGAGGACGCTCTTCCGTGGGCGGTATGCGGATTTGGACTTTGGGAAGGCTCCCACACCTGCCCCGCGAAAAAATCCTTGACGCCCCCGCGCACCGGCGGGAGCGAATTGGCTGTTCATGCTGCCCGCTCTGGCGCTTGGGGCGTGCAGGTTGCTGGCAGCATCCCGCCCATGATCCCGTCCAGCTTGCCCACAGACGCGGCCATGTAGTCCGGGGATAGGTGCGCGTACCGTTGCGTCATGCGCGGCGTCTTGTGGCCGAGAATCTGGCCCACCGCGTACAGGTCCACTCCCTGTTGCACCAGCCAGCTTGCCGCCGTGTGGCGCAAAGTGTGAAAGCTGGCGTCTGGTATGCCGAGCCGCGTGAAAACCCGCTTGGTGTAGACGGAGAGATGGTCCGCGTCCACTCCCGCAAATACCGGATCGCCCGCCGCGCCTTGCGGCAGACTGCCGAGCACCTGGAGGGCGGCAGTGGAGAGCGGCAGGATTCGCAGCGCGCCGTTTTTCGTCTCCCGCAGATACAGCCGCCGATTTTTCACGTCCACATCCATCCAGCGGAGCGAGAGCATTTCCCCGCGCCGGACTCCGGTACAGGCGGCAAAGGCCATCGGCGCGCGCATCCATTCGGGAGCCGATTCGAGAGCCGCTTTCAACTCGCCCGGAGTGAGATAGCGCGTCTTTCCGGGTGGGAGTTGCGGGAGCCGCGCACCAGCCGCCGGATTCTGATTTAATTCGCCCCATTCCACGGCCAGCTTGAGGCAATGCTTGAGCACGCTCATTTCCTTTGCCACGGTTCCGGGCTTCACCGTCTCCGCGCGCTTTTCGATGTATTCGGCCACCGTGCGCCGGGTGATGGCCTTCGCCTGTGCGGGCAAATTGGCCTTCAGCGTGTCCAGGATGCCGCCCAGCCGCTCATAGGTGGTGGAACGTATCCGCGCCTTCTGGTGGCTGCTTGTAACGCTCAAAAAGGGCTTCTGTGGTGATTTCCGTTGCGGGCCGGACTCCGAGCGTTCGCGCCTTTTCCTCTTGCACGCGGATCGCGTCCAGCATCCTCACCGCCTGAGTCCGGGTGTGCGCTCCGGCCAGCTTGCGCCGCGCGCGCTTCCCGCTCGCGTCACTGTAAGAGCACCACCAGAACGGCGAATCCGGGCGCTGATAGACCCCATCCCATTTCCTAGCTTTTGGCATTTTGGTCTCTCCCTTCGGTTGCTGCCTGAATCTTCACTAGGTTGTGAGTGATTGTGTTGCGCTTGATCCTCTGGTAAGCGGGGAGTCCGGCATTCACCCGATCTCGGATGAACAAGACGCGGTTCGTCCTGGCGAGGCGCGGGCTGCTTTCGTATTCACGGTAGGCCGTGACAGCGCGGGAAAACCAGCGCACCCGTGAATTCTTCCGGTACTCTGCTGTGGCAGCCTTTGCTGACGCGCTGTTCCGGCATCGCTCGCAATGCCAGCCGCGCACATAACTTTTACGTGCCTTTCGGGGAAGGGCAAAAATCCCGCAATGAGCGCAACGCATGATCGTGAACAACTGGCCGGAATTCCAGAAGTAGAGGAAACCCATAGCTGCCAATTCTCTTGGCTTCAGGTGTCCGCGAAACACAACCGGATCGGCGCGAACCCCGCCGCGAGGTTCAAACATGAACCGCAGCGACCCCCGAAGACGCAACTGTTTCGAGTTGTTTGCCTGAAGGCCAAAGATGGTTTGCTCCGGCGGTCCCTCGATTACCTGAAAACTGTTTAGCAGCCCTTCCAGAGATTGAAAGACAAGCTGGCCGCCCCAGGTGGCGTAGGTACGAGTTTCAGGCGCTTCGCTGCCGTTCGGCTGAAAGCCGGAGTCAATCCACGCGCCCACGTATTGACGGAACAATTGTTGTGCCTCACTACTCTGGCGCGGCCAGAACTGCCATAGTCCCCGTTCGGCCACCGGGAGGATGTCTGCCCAATCCCCAGCGGTTGCGGGGGCAGCGTTGAGAAGTGCGACGAACGCTTTGTTTATCGCCACAAAACAACGATAGATGAATGATGCCTAATATACAATCACTTTTTTCGATCCTCCAGACAAGAGCTAAAGCAGGATTCGAGCAGGAGGGATCGATGGCTTTGACTGCGAAAGTGGAACCGGAATATGTGAGCGTACAGGGTGCCGAAACCATAACCGGGCGGAGCCGGTGGAGTTGGCGGCGCGATGCCTATGAGGGCAAAATCGCCAGCGTAAAGCTGGGCGCAAAGCTGCTCATCCCGATTGCAGAGATTCGGCGCGTGATTGAGGAAAACACCCGCCCGCGTCTTGAGCCTAAACAATGAGCAACGCGATTCGCTCCGTGCTCAATGGGGAACCTAAGCCCGCGCGGAGGATGTGGCCGGACGGCCCTTTGCGGCGGTGGTCACCCGTCCGCACGGGGGGATGCCACATTCCGCTGGACAGCGGAGGTTTTGGCGCCTCCTACGTCTGCGAGGAATGTCTGGAGCCTGTTCGGGTGTCTATCGCGTGATTAGGGGGGTACAGCGCCGGGAATGTGGCTCTGCGCGTCCTGTAGAGCGCAACCCAACGGAAAAGGGCCGCTCGTGCTGATAACACGCGCAGCCCTCATGGAATGGCTTAGACGCCATTCTACAGAAGAACGAAATGAGGCGGAATGGCGAATCCGAAGAGAAAAGAGCGGCCCGCGCTCACCTGGCAGGGGGCGGATTATCCGCACGTTCCGGAAGGGAATTATCAGGCGAGCTGCACTGGCTGGCAGGGACCGGAATGGTGCGTGGGTTTTCGGCGCTGGAGTCTCCGGCTGGAATTCTCGCTGCACGGCGAGGATTCGCAGGTGTCAGCGTTCCTGAATATGGGCGACAACCCGAACGAGCCGCGCATAGGCCGCCGGTCGAAATACTTTGCGCTCTGGTGCCAGGCGAACGGAGAAATGCCCAGGAGCCGGCAACCAATGACACCGGACACGTTCACAGAGCCGGGCCTGATTTATCTGGTGCGGGTGGAGGATGCTGTGAAGGATGGCAAAGACGAATTGAAGCCGGACGCGCTGGTTTACAGCCGCGTGACGGAGATTCTGAAAGTCGAACGGCCATGAGAAAAAGAACCGCGTGGCCCAATCACCCAATCGGCGAATCAGCCTCGGAACGTCCGCAATCTTTCAATCTTTCAATCTCTGAATCAGTTAATCAGGAATCAGAGAATCACCCAATCAACCAATCACCCAATCAAGATTGGCATCTCCGCTTCGCGGCAAAAGAGATTCGCGTCCTTTCGGCTTCGCCTGTTGCCGGGCGAAGGGTAGAGCAACCCACAACTCACCCCAAAGTGGCGGGAGCCTAAAAGCTCCCGCCCCAGGCATTTTGTTCAGATTAGGCGAATTATTCGGACACGTATCGCGCGCGCGCGTGAGCGTCAATTGGGAACGGCTTGCCCCGGATTGGCGAAACGCATTGTCGGGCACACGATTTTTCGGTACACGCGAATTTTGTCACACGTATCGCGCGCGGTGTGAGCGTGGAAGCGGATAGGTTCCGCTGCGACTGCGAAAGCCGTACTGGGATCGAGGCTCAGAGCAAACAACTCAAGAGATTCGTGAGCGGAAGTGAATTTTGTGACCAGTACGCGCGCACAACGCGCGGGCGCGCGAGCGTGGATTGGGACCGATGGAGATGGGTTTGCCTACTTTGGCGAAGTGCGGGACTGCTTTTTGAGAATGCTCGTGCATTGTTCGACTATGGTGCCCACTGGTTGCTGTGTTTTCCTCAGTTGTGACATAGCGCAGTTTGTGTGCCCCGCATTTTCGCTGACTGTATATAACAAGGTCGCTATCTCCGATCACTCTGAGAGCCAAGGCTGAAGCATCGACTGCGCTTGCTCGTCTGCCCTGGTCCCACGGAAGGCATGATTTCGACTGTTGCGGACATTGCACACCACGTTTGCGATTGCACGAAGCATCGTCCAGCCATTCGAAGGAGACAGATCCCGGAAGGGCCGCGTTAAACGCCCGCCCGTGGAGCTTGAACCGTCCCTTATCGGCCGTCTGGCTTTCCTGCTAGTTCACGGTCCTTTACGACTGCTGGCGCGCTTCCGAACCCTTCAGGCTTGTTCTTGCTCGATGACCAGCCTGTATTGCTGGACTGCCCGTTCCGTCGCGTGAGAATTCGAGGTTTATTTCATCGTCCGTAGTGAAAGTCTTTTTCGGATTGTCCGGCTAGCGGGGGAGAAGAGACGACTATTGCAAAGCACGACAAATTAGCCCGAAGCTCAATCCCGATCCTCATTCGGCCCTCCTTCTGATTTTCCAGGTTGGCCCATAGTATATCCGGAGAGCCGCGGGACCGTGACGCTATCGTGACAATTCAGCCGCCAAACCCCGCACCCGGACGCAAACCCTGCAACCGGCAAAATAGCAGAATCCCCGCGCCAGCATTGACGATTTGCGAATCTTGCCCCGCGCAGTCAAACCCTGCAATTTGGCCCCGGACCCGCTTTCACGGCGATAACACGGGTTCAAATCCCGTCGGGGACGCCATATCAAATCAGCGATCCAGAGAAAATCCCGAGTGAAATGCGTCGATAGTGACCCGCTGGGATCTGTGGAATCTGCAAGGATTCCCGTCGCGGGTATCGGCGAAACCAGAGCAGAGAAATTGCTATAGGGAGTTCTTGCTCCGCTCTTCGAGGATTGCGTCGATCCAAAGCTGGAGTGTGAGATCTTCCCGCTCAGGGATTGCCATCTGCCATCGAACCTCGGTCTCATAGCGTTTGCGGAGCACGTCGAGATCCAGTGGCACCGTTCGTGCGAGGTATCTGACGTCATCGCGGTCGCGTTGGATATTCCGCTCCAGCTTTGACAGTGCGAGATCGTACGGATCGAGAGCCATCATCCGGAGATGGCGGAACACGCGAGGGAACATTTCCGTCAGGCGACTCTCGTAGTCATACGCGACACGAGCGATCCCGGGGCCTACATATTGCAGGTAGACACCGTGTTTTCGGTGCAGCGGACCGCCCTGAACTGCAAGCCTTCTGACCGTCTCGGCGGATTGGCGAGGAGCGATTTCGAGCACGTCGACATCCGCCGTCGGCCTGCCCATGCCATAGAGAACCGTCAGGACGAAGCCGCCGAGACAATCGAGACGGGTCGCCTCCTCAAGGTTCTCGTCGAGTTCGGCGAGGAAAGATCCCCATGGCTGTGGGACGGATTCAGGCTGCCCAGGCAAGATGCTCCACCGTAAGATCGCTGAGAAGATTCCAGTGCTCGGCACTGGCCGGCCGCTTCTGGCGCAACCATTTGCGTTCGGCCACGGTCATCGAATCATGACAGAGAGTATCCTCCCTCGCAAGCCGAGAGCGCTCGAGCCCTGCCTCCACTTTCTCGAGCGTCGAGCGCCTCTCTTTCGCGGACCGCCGTCCGGCGACTTCATTCGCGAGTCTCACGACGAAGCCCAGGCGATTCTGGCGGTCACGAACCTTGACCTGCGGTACCAGCCAGTTCCAGTCCAGATCCGCGAACGTGAATGCCAGCCACGGAAGTGCCTCCACAACGCGGGAATCTAGGTCCGCCTGATCCAGCGCGAGGAAGAGAACTTCTGCGGGATTTCGCCTTTTTCCGTGGTGCAGGTAGGAAAACCCTGGATAGCCCAGAGAGCCAAGGGCTGTCTGGAAGTCGCTGGCCGCTCTTGAAGGGCTCTCCTCCCCGGCCAGGGGCAGAGCGGTAGGAGGAGCCTTGAGGAGGGAAACCGCGCGCGCGGCGAGCTCCGCGGATACAGAGCGGCGCCCCTTTTCCATCATTGACAGATACGCCTGGGTGACGCCCAGCCTGGCCGCAGTCTTTTCCTGCGTCCATCCTGCGTTCTGTCGCGCCTGCCTGAGCTGAAGGCCAGTCATCGAGACCTCAGTTGTTGAATATAACACATTTTGTTATATTACGTGAACTCGTTCTCGGGGCCTGAAAAGGGGTTCAAATCCCGTCGGGGACGCCAAACAGCCAGGACAAGATTTCCGGAGCCCACCTCGGCCTTCAGATTCCTTTCAGCTTCGCCGCGTATACTCGCGACGTTTGCCGTTGATTCCACGTCGAGGTGTTTCCGTGAAGAGAATTCCCGTTTTGCCGGCCTTCCTGCTGGTCCTTGCCGGAGCCGCGGCCGCTCAATCCGCTCCTCCGCTGCAATTGGTCGCACGCTACGCGATGCCCGCTTCCACGACCGGCCGTTTCGACCATCTCGGAGTTGATCTCAAGGGGAATCGGCTCTTCCTGGCGGCCGAAAGCATGCATGAAGTGATGATTATGGATCTGCGCTCCGGGAAATACCTGGGCGATATTCCCAACATTCAGATTCCGCATGCGATCTTCGTCCGGCACGATCTGAATCGCATCTTCGTCACGGATGGCGGCTCGGGCACCGTGGGCGGCGTGCGCGTGTACGACGGCGCCACTCTGCACCAGATCGCGTTCATCCCGCTGAAGCGCGACACCGACTCGATTGCTTACGACCCGGCGACGAAATACCTGTACGTGGTGAACGGCGGCGGCGACGCCAATGAGACGTTCTCGATGTACAGTGTGATCGACACGACGACGGACAAAAAGCTGGCCGACATCAGGGTGGATGGCGACACGCTCGAGGCATCGGTCGTCGATCCCACCAGCGATCGCATCTACCTCAACGATCCGGCGAAGAATCAGGTGGTGGTGATCAACCGCAAAGCGCGGAAGATCGAAGCGGTGTGGCCGGTGCATATGGCGACGAAGAATGTGGCCATGGCTCTGGATGCGAAGACGCACCGGCTGTTTGTGGCCTGCCGCAGCGGCAAGATCGTCGTGATCGACACGGCCACGGGCCGCGAGCTGCAGACGCTCGACATCAACCAGGGCGTGGACGACCTGATCTTCGATCCAGCGACGCGGCGCATCTACGCCTCCTGCGGCGCCGGCCAGGGGTCCACAGCGGTCTATGAGGAGATCGATCCGAACCACTACAAGCTGCTGGGGAATGTAACCACGGCGCCGGGAGGCAAGAACGAGGTTTTGGTGCCGCAGATCAACCGCTATTTCCTGATTGTTCCGCCGCGCGGGCAAGCCGGCGCGGTTTACGCCTACAGCGTTCAGAAGTAGCCGCAACGGGAACGCCGGCTGGCAAAGCCGGCGCTCATCCCTGCCCCGTCATGTAGTAGTGCACGGCGGGCGTGATGATGAGCGAAAGCAGCATGGAGATCAGGATGCCGCCGATGACGGCGATGGCCAGCGGCTGCAGCATCTCCGATCCCGCGCCCAGGGCCAGCGCCAGCGGAAACATGCCGCAGATTGCGGCGACGGCAGTCATCATGATGGGCCGCAGGCGGCGCCGGCCGGCCTGAATCATCGCGTCGCGCGGCGACATGCCCATCTCGCGGAACTTTACGTCCGCATCCAGCAGCAGAATGCCGTTTTTGGACACGATGCCGACCACCATGATCAGGCCCATGAACGAGGCGATGTTGAACTCCGTGCCGGTGATGAGCAGAGCCAGAAAGACGCCGGAAGTGGACAGGACTGCGGACGCGAGAATCGACACGGGCGCCGCGAAGCTGCGGAATTCGAAGAGCAGCACCAGGAAGACGAGCACGAGGCCAGTGAACAGCACCAGCAGCAAATCGTGGAAGGACTGCTGCTGGGCCTCATAAGTCCCGCCATATTCGACGCGAATCTGCGGGGGCAAATTCAGCGACGCGACCGCCTTCTTGACGCCGGCGATCGCCGTGCCGAGGCTGGTGCCCTGCAACTGGGCCGTCACCTCATCCAGACGCTGGAGGTTCTCCTGCAGGATCTCCGTCTGACCGGGAAGATTCTGCACGCTGACCAGGGAACTCAGCGCGGCTGTTGTGCCCGTGGAGCTGACGAACACCGTGTTGTCCACTGCATCGGTTGTGGCGCGGTACTGCTCAGGAAAGCGAATGCGAATCGGATATTCGCGGTTGTTGACGACCATCGGCGTGGGCGCCACCACGCCATCCAGCAGCGCGTCCGCGTCGGTGGCGACCTCGTCGGGAGTGAAGCCGCTGGTCGCAGTCACCTGCGGATGAATTTGATAGACCGTTTCCGGACTGCTGATGGTGTCATCAATGCCGTCCAGCACGCCCACGACGCCGGGGACTTTGGAAATTCGATCGCCGACAATCGGCGCCCAGTGGCGCAGCGTTGCCGGGTCGTCGCAGAACAGCTTGATGACCACGGGCTGCGGCGCATTGGTCAGATCGCCGATCATGTCTTCGAGCGTCTGGTGCAGATCGATATCCAGCACCGGAACCTGCGCGGAGAGCTTGCCCTGGAGCTCGTCCATGATGTCGAAGATGCTGCGGCTGCGGTGATTGCTGAGGCGCACGGAAATGTCGCCGGTGTTCGCTTCCGTCACGGCGGCCAGGCCGAGCTGCAGCCCGGTGCGGCGTGAGGTGGCCACGACTTCGGGAATGGTGTGGATGATGTCGATGGCCTTCTCCACCGCGCGATTCGTCTCATCCAGCGATGCGCCAGGCGGCATCACGTAATCCACCGTGAACTCGCCCTCATCCATCTTCGGCAACATCCCGCTGCCGAGCGCGTTGTAGCTGAAATACGAGGCCGCCACCAGCAGCAGGGCGAATCCGGTGAGCCACCAGGGATGCGCCAGCACCAGCTTCAGCAGTTGCTCGTAGCGCTGAATGATCTTTCGCATCCATCCGCTAACGCTGGCTTCTTCCGCTTCCATCAGTCGCCTCTGCTCGTCCCGGGTCAGGTGTTCAGCGGAATCTGAGTCGTCGTCCGGCCCCTCGGGCGCTACGGTGTCTTGGCGCCGAACGAAATATTGGCTGAGCGTGGGCGTCCAGGTGAGCGCCAGCGCGAGGGAGGTGATCAGCGCGGCCGTCATGGTGATGGCGAGCGCGCGGAAGAACGTTCCGGTGACGCCGGTGATGAGCACCAGCGGCAGGAAGATGACCACCGGCGTCGCGGTTGAGCCGACCAGCGCCACATTCAGCTCGGCCAGCGAGCTGCGGATCGCCCGAATCCGGCTTTGGCCGGCATCGCGGTGAATGACGATGTTCTCCACCACCACGATCGCGTCGTCGATCACCAAACCCACAGCGGCGGCCAGACCTCCCAGCGTCATCAGGTTGAAGCTTTGGCCCAGCAGCTTGAGGACGACGCAGGTGATGGCGACCGTGACGGGGATGACCAGGCCGGCCACCAGCGAGCTGCCCCAGTCGCGCAGAAAGACAACGATGACCAGCGTGGCGAGGATGATGCCGATCAGGATGGCATCGCGGACGCTGGCAATCGCTTCCTTCACCAGCTCGCCCTGGTCGTAATAAACGGAGAAGTTGATGCCCGGAGGCAGCGTCTTCTTAATCTGGTCGAGCTCCGCATAAACGCCATCGCTGACGGTGACCGTGTTGGTGCCTGGCTGGCGGTTGATGCTGAGCAGCACGCCCGGTTTGGAGTTGGACGTCACCGCGGTATAGCGCGGCTGCACCCCGGGCTGCACGGTAGCGACATCGCCGACGGAAACGGGAACTCCGGCCGGCGTCTTCTTAATGACGATGTTGGCAAGTTCACTCGGATCGTGGACCTGGCTGTCGACCAGATCGAGCACCAGCTCGTGATGGGAGGCAATCAAGCCCGGCGATTCGATCAGGTTGGTTCTCTGAACCGCGGCCAGAATGTCCTGCACCGTGACCCCGGCGCGCAGCAATTTCGCCGGGTCGGGAATGATGTGGTACTCCGGCACGTCGCCGCCCTGAATGAGCACGGAGGCGACGCCGTTCACGCGGTTCAGCCGCGGCTTGATGTCGTACGTCGCCACCTCCCACAGCTGTGCCTGCGGCATGCTGTCGGAGGTGATGCTGAAGGAGAGAATAGGAAAGCTGGAGAAGCGCAGGCGGTTGACATCGATCTTGACCGACGACGGCAGCTCCGATTGCACGCCCGACATCGCCGCATTGACCCGCTGCAGGGTCTGGAACATGTCCACTTTCCAGTCGAAGAACAGGTCAATCTCCGCCGTGCCTCGGCTGGTGATGGAGCGCACCGTTTGCAGGCCCTGAACGCTGTTCACGGCTTCTTCGATCGGCCGCGTGATGGTCACCATCATCTGGTCGATCGGCATCACGCCGTTGTCGATGCCGATGATGACGCGCGGAAAATTGGTGGTGGGAAAGACCGCGATGGGAATGGTGAAGGCGGCGTAGATGCCCATGCCGGCCACGGCAACGATGAGGCCGATGACCGCTTTCGAGAAGGTGGAAAACCAGGCGCCGCGCGCTTCGCCGTGCGCGGCTGGCTCCGCGTTGCCGGGAGTAGGCTGTTCCGGAACCAGATCGGCCATCGCTTATTCCTCAGCCTCGGGTGCGCCGCCGGTTTGGGTCTCGGCTTTTACTTTGGTGCCGTCAGCCAGTCCGAAGGCGCCGCCGACAATCACCTTATCGCCGGGATGCAGGCCGCTGAGGATCTGCGTGAGCTCTCCGCTGCGCACTCCGATGGTCACCGGAGTGGAATGCGCTGTGCTGTCAGACCCCACCACCATCACGATGGCCTTCCCGCCCTCGCCCACCAACACCGCAAGCCTCGGGAACGACCAGCGCGTTCGGAATCTTCCGCACCACAATCGAAGCGGTGACGGAAGTGCCCGGAGCCAGCGCGTGATGCGGGTTGTCCGCTTCCAGCCAGATCTCCACGGTGGTGCTGTTGGGATCGAGCGCGGGACTGATGATGCTGACCTTCGCGGGCACGCCTCCGGGAATGCCGGGAACCTCCAGCGTCGCCGGATCGCCCAGGTGCAACTGCGCGGCTTCCGGCTGCGGAATGTGCAATCGCAGGATCACTTTGGAAATATCCATGACGGTCAGCAGCGGCGTTCCGGCGGGAGCCACGTCTCCGGGATAGACGGCGCGATCTGTCACCACGCCATCGATGGGGCTGCGCAGTTCCGAGTAGGCCAGTTGTGCTTCGGCCGCCAGATACTGCCCGCGCGCCGACTCCATTTGCCCCTTCGCTGCCTGCTGCTGCTGCGTCGCGCCGGATCTTTGCAGATTCGCGAAGTGCGTCTCCGCGGCCTGATACGCATTTTTCGCGGAAGTCAGCGCCACTGCGGCGGCATCCACGTCCCTCCGCGGAATCGCGCCTTCTTTGTAGAGGTTCGACTCGCTCTCGTAGAGCCGCTGCTGCTGGTCGAGGCTGCTTTTCGCGTCGGTCAGCGCCGCCTGTGCGGCCTGGACCTCTTCCGGCAATGTAGAGGAGGTGGTCGATTCATACGTGGCGCGCGCCTGATCGTAAGCGCCGCGCGCAGAAATCACCGAGGCTTCCAAATCCTTGTTATCCAATACGGCCAGCAGTTCACCCTGATGGACCCGCGAGCCGCGGTTCACCAGAAACCGCTCCACCGGGGCGGTGACCTTGGGCGTGAGCGACGCCTGATGGATCGGATACAGGATGCCAGGCGCCTGGATCGTGTCCTCGATGGGCTGCACTTTCGCGGTTGCCGTTTGCACCGCCACCGGCGGCGCCTCAGGCTGGGATTTGCCGGAGCAGCCGGCGATCGCCGGCACGCATGCTGCCAGCAGCGCGGCGGACAAGATGGATGGAAGCCGAATGTCTTTCACAATTTCCCCGTGAGCGTGGCCAGATTCGCCACCGCGGTCGCGTAGCGGGTGATGGCATCGTAGAGCGCGGCGCTCTCCGTATCCACGTCGCTTTCCGCGGTCACCACTTCCAACGCCGTCGCGGCGCCGGCCTGGTACTGCAGCAGCGTGAGCTTGCGGCTCTCAATCGCATCCGCCACGGCCTGCCGCCGGATCGCCACCTGATGCTGCGCGTTCTGCGCCGCGGTGTAGTACTCCTCGAAGTCTCCCGCTGCCTGGCGACGGGCAAAACCCAGGTCCATTTTCGCTACGTCCTCAGCGGACTTTGCCTGCTTCACCTTGCTGTACGTTGCGCCCCACGTGAACAGCGGCATGTTCAGAGAGGCCAGAGCCGAGTAGCCGAGATTGGAGACTTTCCTCCTGGCCAAGCCTGGGTACATGGCGTCGGAGGTTCCGTACGTGGCGAACTGATTGGCGTCGATGCCGTAGAAGTAGTCGAAGGAAAGCGAAGGCAGGTAACCGATGCGCGCTGCGTTCAGCTCCTTGCGCGCCGCCTGCTCGTTCTTTTTGGCCGCATCCAGCTCGGGATTCGACGCGGAGGCTTCCGCCTGGGCCTGGTCCATCGGCGGCAATGTCAATACCTGGCTGGGATCGTCGGTCAGCTGATACGCCTGATTCACGTCGGTAAAGATCAGCAACGCCAGCTCCACACGCGCCTGCTCGCGGGCGGTGGTCGCATCGTCCACCGCAGACTCGGCATCGTCCGCCTGAATGCGCGCTTTCAGCACATCGGCGTAGGCCGCGTCGCCGTTCTGTTGCCGCTCCTTCGTGATGGTGAGGAAGTTCTGCGCCGCGCGCAGCGTCTCCTGGCCGGTCTTCAGTTTTGCTTCCGCACCGTAGAGAGTGGCGTAGGCCTGGATGACGGTGACCAGCAGGCCGCGCTCCGCTACTGTGGCCTGGTCGCGGGCCACGGCTTGCAGCAGCGCGCTGCGCCGGTACTCGAGCAATTGCGGCCCGGAGATCGCCTGATGCACGTCGGCCTGCGCGATGTACTCATGCACGCCATTGTTGGCGACGAAGCGACCCGAAAGCGTGCCGTTCCCCTCCGTGTAGAGGTACTGGCTGATGCCCAGAACGTTCGGCAGGTTCGCCGCGCGCGCCTGGACCGTGGCTTCCGCCGCTGTTTTCGCATTCGCCAGAGCGGCTCCCAGCGTGGGGCTCAGTTTTTTGGCGCGCTCAATCGCGTCGGCCAGGGTGACCTGCAACGGGGTGGCTGGATTCTCAGCCGCCGCGACAGGGCCGGCATCGGCCTGACCAGCGGGCGCGGACGGCAACGGTACCGTCTGCTGAGCCGCGGCGGAACTTGCCACCAGGGCGCCGGCGGCCGCGACCAACAGCGGAACAAGCAGCGCACCCGCATGCCTCACGCGATTCTCCCGCGAACCGATCGATCTGCTGAGAGTGTGTCCGATGGCCGTGATCCTTGAGCGAAGTCGCCCAACCTCAGCATCCTTTATAAACTGCCTGACTGAAAAGAAGCTTAAGAGCGGGCCGGATGGGGCTTACCGGAATTTCCGAGGCGGCCGAAAGCTCACGCCAGCCCCTCCTGCTACCCTTCCCGCATGGCGGTTCGCAAGATTGTCCACGTCGACATGGATGCGTTCTATGCGTCGGTGGAGCAGCGCGACGATCCCGCGCTGCGGGGCCGCCCGGTGGTCGTAGCCTGGCGCGGAAACCGATCGGTGGTCTGCGCCGCGTCCTACGAGGCTCGCCGCTTCGGCGTGCGCTCGGCCATGCCCGCCCTGACCGCCGAGCGCCTTTGCCCGCAGGCGGTCTTCGTCCCGCCCGATTTCGTTCGCTACCGCGCCGTCTCCCGGCAGACGCGTGAGATTTTCCGCCGCTACACCGATCTCATCGAGCCACTTTCGCTCGATGAAGCGTATCTGGACGTGACCGAGAATAAAGCCGGTCTGCCGACGGCCACCAGGGTGGCGCAGGCCATTCGCCGGGCGATTCGCGAAGAGCTCAACCTGACGGCCTCGGCGGGCGTGGCCCCGAACAAATTCCTGGCCAAGATCGCCTCGGACTGGCGCAAGCCGGACGGGCTCTTCGTCATTCAGCCGGAAGAAGTCGATGCGTTCCTGTCGCCGTTACCGGTCGAGCGGCTGCCCGGCGTGGGCAAAGTGACGGCGCAGAGGCTCGCGAACCTCGCCGTTCACACGGTGGGTGATTTGCGGGCGCTCGAATTAGCCGTGCTGGAGGATCACTTCGGACGCCACGGGCTTCGTCTGCACGAATTGGCTTTCGGCATCGACGAGAATCCGGTGGTGACGGACCGGCCGACGCAGTCCATTTCCGCGGAAGATACATTTGAGCACGACCTGGCCCTGGAGGAAACGGAGGATGCCATTCGCCGGCTCGCGGAGAAGGTCTGGGACGCTTCCCGGAAGGAAACGCGGATCGGCCGGACGGTGGTGCTGAAGCTGAAAACCGCCGAGTTCCGCATTCTCACCCGCAGCCTGACGCCGCCGGAGCCGCCCTGCACCTGCGAGCAGCTCACCGCCATCGCGCTGGGGCTGCGGAAACGCGTGCAGCTTGGCGCGGCGCAGCGCTTCCGCCTGATCGGGGTGGGTCTCGGCAATTTCCGCGATCCGTCGCAGGAACCAGCCCAACCGGAGCTGTTCCAGGAACAAACCTGAAGAATCGCGCCCGGCTCGGCGTTCTACACCCTACAACCTACCCCCTATACCCTGCCTTTACGGCTGATCGCCGTTCGTCGGGCTGATGGCCGTGAAGTCCGAGCAGCACGGCTTCTCGCTCGCCGAAAACTCCATCAGCTCCACGCGCACCTCATCCGGATCCCAGAGGTTGTACTGCCACTTGCCGTCCCTCCCCATCTGCGGGCCGTTCATGTGCTCGTTGTCCAGCCGTCCCTGCGAATCGAGTGTGGTCACGGCGGTTTCCATGTTCACCACGCCCAGCGAGAAGTGGTCGAGCACACCGAGCTGCTTTTGCGAGATGTCCGCCGGAATCCCGCTGCCGGAAGGCCCGCTGGTCATCATGTACTCCAGCCAGTCGTGGCCGTCGGGCACCTGCTGCGAAACCCAGTCCAGCTTGCCCGGCTTCATGCCGCCGTACCAGTACGGCTGGAATCCCAGCAGCGCGCGGTAGAACGCATCCTCCTTGGCGCGGCTGTGCACCAGCTCGCCGCAATGGATGATCCGCCGCCCGATGGGATCCGCCTTGCCCGGCAGGTTGTATAGCTCGTCCGTGCTCATGGCCAGCACGCCGGCCGGCGGCTGGTTGAACTCGACCGTGTTGCCCTCCGGATCCTTCACGTCGAACCAGGCGCTGCCGTCGGTGCTGTGTTGCACAGCGTCCGGAACCGCAATCCCCCGCGCGCCCAGATACGCCCGCATCTGCTCGGCATTGGTCGTGATCCAGCCGATTGCGTCCAGACGGTTCACGCCGGCGTCGGCCGGGAGCGGCAGAACCTCAATGAATTGCTCGCGGTTCACATAGTAGCGGGCGCCCTGCGAATTCTCCGGGTCGGCGCCCTTCAGGAATCCCAAATCGTGCACGTAAAAGCGCTCCGCCTTTGCGGCGTCGCTGGTGTAGACGGCCAGGTGCGAAACACCCAGAATGGGCGGCCTGGCTGGTGTGGTCTGAGCGGCGCAGGTGACGCCGGCGAGCGCCAGCAGCAAAACGATTTTGCGCATGAACCCTCCCCCTTGCGGTTGCGTAAATGAGAATAGCGCATCTCGCCCGGCAATTTGCGGCGCCCGAAATCAACCGGGCCGGGATACCATGACTCCACGGATGAATCCGCGGAAGAAAAACGCGTCGCCGGCACTGCGGCACACGCTGCTGGTTCTCTGGATGGTCGCCAGCCTGGGCTACTGGATGGCGAGCGTCGCCGCGCTGTGGCAATACACCGTCCACTGGGACCAGCGCGTCGTGGCTCCTCTGAGCTTTGACTACGACTCCCTCCGCGTCGAGAAAGACGGCCTACAGCCCGAGGCTTCGAAGGCCGGCATTGCCGCCGGCGACCATATCGACCAACTCAACGGAGCGGCGTATTCCGGCAAGGCGCAGTGGGAAACTATCCTGGCGGAAAGTCATCCGGGCGACATCCTCGAAATCCAGTTCACCCGTCCCAACGGCACCGCTGGCATTGCCAACATCACGCTGCCTCGCCCCGCGTGGACGCGCGGCCGCACGTCGGCCATGGCTCTGTTTTGGCAGTGGTTCTTCGCGGGCGGACTGCTGCCGCTCGTTTGTCTGCTCCTTGGCTATTGGGTCGTCTTCTCGCGGCCGTTTGATCGCAACGCCTGGCTCCTGCTGGTTCTGCTCACCTTTCCCAGCGTCCTTCTTCTTGGCGTGAATCTGGGGACGGGCCTCGGCTTGTTCCTGCGAGCTTTCTGGCTGCAGGCCATCCAGCTCGCCTCGCCGCCTGCTCTGCTCCTGTTCGGCGTCTATTTCCCTGAGCGCTCCCGCCTGGACGCTCGAGCCCGCTGGATTAAATGGGGTCTGCTGGGCGTTTGGGCCATCGCGGTCGCGTTCCTGGTTCCCGACATCATCGCCGAGTACTACTTCGGCGGCGCCGGGCCATTCCTCGCGCGCGCCGGCGATGACGCGGGCAACGTCATCAACTTCCTGAACCTCGCCTTCGTCTTTCTTTTCCTGGTCCTTGTTCTCGATAAGCTGCGGTCCGCCTCCACGGCGGATGCGCGGCGCCGCCTGCGCGTCCTCACCCTCGGCATCAGCCTCGGGATGGGCGCGCTGCTGGTGGTCTTCGTGCTGCTGCCGCATTTCGGCATCAGCGGCCAGAACCCCCGGTATTTCTGGCTGGAGTATGTCGCCGCGGTGCTGTTCATGGTCGCGCCCCTGACCCTGGCCTACGTGGTCGTCGTCCAGCGCGCGCTCGACGTCCGCGTGCTGCTGCGCATCGGCACACGCTACGCGCTCGCCCGCGCCACGCTCTGGATTCTGCAGCTCGCCCTGATTGCCGTCATCGCATTCCGTCTGATACTTCCACTGCTCGAGAACCGGCAGCCCAGCCCCTCGGACGTTGGCTGGTCTCTGGGATTTCTTGCACTGGTGATCGCTTTCCGCCTCGGCATTTCCCGCTATGTTCAGGACTGGCTCGACCGCCGCTTTTTCCGCGAGGCCTATAACGCCGAGGTCGTGATGAGCGAGCTCTCGGACGAGGTACGGCACTTCACGGAAACTCAGCCTCTGCTGGAAACCGTCGCGCGGCGTATCCAGGAGACCCTGCACATCGACGAGATTGCCGTGCTGCTCCGCCGCGGCAACGACTATCAGCTCGCCGAAGCCAGCGGGGTGAGCGGCGATGGCAGCCTGGCGCTTTCCGCACAAGCCTCATCCGTGCGGTATCTGCTCAATTCCAGCGAACCGGCGCGCCTCTACCGCAATGACCCTGACGCGTGGTATCTGATGGCCGGCACTGCCGAGCGCCATACCTTCGATCTGCTAAATACCGAGTTGTTGCTGCCCTTGCTCGGCCGCAATCGCCTGATGGGCCTCATGAGCCTGGGTCCCAAGCGCTCGGAGGCGGCCTGGTCGCGCACCGACCTGCAGATGCTGCAAACCGTCGCCCGGCAGACCGGCCTGGCGCTCGAAGTAAGCGAGCTGGCCCATTCGCTGGCCGCCGAAGCCGCCCAGCGCGAGCGCGTCAATCGCGAAATGGAGATCGCCCGCGAGGTGCAGGAGCGGCTCTTTCCGCAGCAGATGCCGGCGCTTCCCGGCGCTTCGATCGCGGGCGCCTGCCGCGCCGCCCTGGGCGTGGGCGGCGACTACTACGACGTGATCGACTTCAGCGACGGGCGCATTGGCCTAGCCGTGGGCGACGTCTCCGGCAAGGGCATCTCCGCGGCGCTGCTGATGGCCAGCCTGCGCGCTTCCCTGCGCGGCGTCACGCTCGACAGCCCGCGCGACTTCGCGCGATTGATGCACAAGGTCAACCGCCTGGTGTATGAGGCGTCTGCGTCGAATCGCTATGCGACGTTCTTCTTCGCCGCCTTCGATCCCCTGACACGAAAGCTCGACTGCGTGAACGCAGGACACAATCCCCCGGTCCTGCTGCGTAACGGCCAGGTGATCCGGCTGGAAACAGGCGGTCCCGTGGTGGGCCTGCTGCCCTTTGCCCCCTACGTCGAGCAGACGCTCACGCTGGAGCCCGGCGATCTGCTCGTGCTCTACACCGATGGCATCAGCGAGGCCATGACCACTGCCGATGAGGAGTGGGGCGAAGAGCGGATGATCGCCGCGGCCTCCGCCGTTCGCAAGCTGCCCGCTGAGGAGATTCTCCGCACCCTGTTCGCCGCTGCTGACGCCTTCACAGCCGGCGCGCCGCAGCACGACGACATGACCCTGCTCATCCTGAAGCTGGATCAGAACGCATAGCTCAGAGCCCAGAGCACAGCGAACGAAAGCCGGTAGCCGGTAGCGGGCATCGACCGGTGAACAGAGATCAGGTCCCGCCTCCACCAAAAAACGAGAGAGAGCACAGAAAGATCACGGCATTCCTCCGTGTCCTCTGTGCTCTCTGTGGTGAAACCCGAAGCGTTACAGTTTGGCGAAGAACGCTTTCATTCGGTCGACGCCCTCGTCCACATCGGCGTGAGACGTGGCGTAGGAGAGCCGGATGTGCTGCTCCGTTCCGAACGCCTCGCCCGGAACCGTCACCACATGCGCCTCGTGCAGCAGCCGCTTTGACAACTCCATCGCCGACGGCACGCCGCTCTTGTCCAGATACGCCGAGATGTTGGGATAGACGTAGAACGCGCCCTCGGGCCGGGTGCAGGTGACGCCGGGAATCTCCTTCAGCCGCGTCAGAATCTTGTCCCGCAGCTTCAGGAAGTCCGCCCGCATCTCGGCCACGCAGTCCTGCGAGCTGCGCAGCGCCGCCACTGCGGCTTTCTGCACGAAGGCTGCCGTCGACGACGTGCTCTGGCTCTGCAATTTGCTCATAGCGGCGACCACCGGCTTCGGCGCCAGCGCATAGCCGGCGCGCCAGCCGGTCATCGCGTAGGTTTTGGAGAGCGAGCCCAGCACCACCAGGTGATCCTTCGCCTCGGTGAACGATCCGCCGCTCACCAGCGCGCCCGTGTACTGCAGGTAGACGTAGCACTCATCGAGCAGCAGCCAGATGCCGCGCTCGTGCGCCATGCGCACAATGCGCTCCAGATCGGCAGGCGAGACCACCGCGCCCGAAGGATTCGACGGCGAGTTCAGGATGATGGCCTTCGTCTTTGGCGTGATCGCCGCCTCAATCGCGTCGGCAGTCAGGCGGAAATTCTCCGCCTCGCTGGTCTCGAGGTAGACGACCTTGCCGCCCGCGTATTGAATGATGTCCTTGAATGAAACCCAGTATGGGACGGGCAGAATGACTTCGTCGCCGTGGTCTACGAGAACCTGAATCGCATTAAACAGAGCCAGCTTGCCGCCGGTCGAGAAGATCGCCTCGTCGGGCGTGTAGCTCGAGCCGAAATCGGTCGCGTGGCGCTCGACGATCGCCTGGCGCAGTTCCGGAATGCCCGAGACCACGGTGTAGCGGGTGAAGTTCGCCTGGATGGCCGCGATGGCGGCGTCCTTGATGTGCTGCGGCGTGGAAAAATGCGGTTCGCCGGCCCCGAAATCCACCAGCCTGGCGCCCTGCGCGCGCAACCTGGCGGCTTCGGCGGTCACGGCCATGGTGGCGGATATCTCAATCCGCCCAATGCGGTCGGAGAAGACTTCGGCAGCGGTGGTGGTCATGCTGCTATTTTTTCAGATTTTTGCGCGGCGGCGCGGAGAAATCTGATGATTCTTCGCCGGAATCAACGCGAATTCCTGACGGAAAAGCGGGAGGCGCCAGGCGAAACAAAACTCCGCCCTGCCACGCGCACATCGAGCGCCCGTTGCCTGTGCTGAAAAGCCGCGACTACGGCCGCGCAGATCAGCCGAAGTTGGCCGCCTTTTTCGCAGCGGTCACCACATTCTGGGCGGTGTCCACCACATCGCTCACGGCTTCGCGGCTCTTTTTGTAGTATTTCGTGGCACAGTCGCCCATGGTGCCGGCCGTATCGCGAATGCGCTCATTGGCATCTTCCATGCCGCGGCGCAGCTGACGCCGGGTCCGTTCGCCGGACTGCGGCGCATACAGCAGGGCAATCGCCGCTCCGGCCGCGGCCCCAATTCCAAGTGCGGTGAGAAACCTCGCCATGATTCGCTCCTCCTCTGTCAGATACCGATTCGCCTGCCCCGGTTGCGCGAAATGGCGTCTCAAAAGCCAAAAGCCACCCGGGGAGGGCGGCCTGGGCGGCACACAGAGGCTGTAGCCAGTGGCCAGTAGCCTGTCCTGGCTACCCGCTACTGGCTCCCGGCTCCCTTACTTCTTTTCGCTTAGTTGCCGGGCCTGCAGCGTCACCAGCTCGCTCAGGTCCCGCTTTTCCAGTCCGTGCACCGTGCGGTTGAATTCGTCCACCTTGCTCGACCAGTTCATGGAGCAGAACTTCGGTCCGCACATCGAGCAGAACGCCGCTTCCTTGTAGTAATCGTCGGGCAGCGTCTCGTCGTGCATCGCCCGCGCCGTTTCCGGATCGAGCGAGAGCTCGAACTGCTTCTCCCAGTCGAAGGTATACCGCGCGTAGCTGATGGCGTCGTCGCGGTCGCGCGCGCCGGGACGATGCCGCGCGATGTCCGCGGCATGCGCGGCGATCTTGTAAGCGATCATCCCGTCGTGCACATCCTTCTCGTTGGGCAGGCCCAGGTGCTCCTTGGGCGTGACGTAGCAAAGCATCGAAGCGCCATGCCAGCCGATCAGCGCCGCGCCGATCGCGCTCGTGATGTGGTCGTAGCCCGGCGCGATATCCGTCACCAGCGGCCCCAGCGTGTAGAACGGCGCGCCGAAGCAGTACTCCACTTCCTTGTCCACCTGCTCCTTGATCTGGTCCAGCGGCACGTGGCCGGGACCTTCAATCATCATCTGCACGTCGCTTTCCCAGGCCTTCGCGGTCAGCTCGCCCAGCGTCTTCAGCTCGGAAAACTGCGCATCGTCCGACGCGTCCGCAATCGAGCCGGGCCGCAGCCCGTCGCCCAGCGAGAAGCTCACGTCGTACTTCGCCATCACCTTCACGATGCGGTCGAAGTGCTCGTAGAGGAAGTTCTGCTTGTGGTGGTGCGTCATCCACTGCGCCAGAATCGCGCCGCCGCGGCTCACGATGCCGGTGATGCGCTTCGCTACCATGGGCACGTACTGGATGAGGACGCCGGCGTGCACCGTGAAGTAGTCCACGCCCTGCTGCGCCTGTTCCTCGATCACTTCAAGGTAGACGTCGATGTTCAGGTCTTCGAGCCGCTTCACGCGCGCCAGTGCCTCGTAAATCGGCACCGTTCCAATCGGGACCGGCGAATGGCGCAGGATGGCGTCGCGAATCTCAGGAATGTCGCCGCCCGTCGAGAGATCCATCACCGTATCCGCCCCATGCTGGACGGCGGTGTGCAGCTTGCGCAGTTCCTCGTCGATGTTCGACGTGATGGCCGAGTTGCCGATGTTGGCGTTCACCTTGCACCGCGTCGCGATCCCAATCCCCATCGGCTCCAGTTCCGGGTGGTTGACGTTGGCGGGGATGATCAGCCGCCCGGCGGCCACTTCGTCGCGCACCAGTTGCGGCGCCAGCCCCTCGCGCTTCGCCACGTAGGCCATTTCCTCGGTCAGCAGGCCCCTGCGGGCAAAGTGCATCTGCGACAGGTTGGTGTCGCCGGTACGGGCGGCTTCGGCTTTGCGGCGGACGATCCAGTCGGCCCTGGGCTTCAGAATTTCCAAAGTTGGATTCGACGCTGCCATGCGATCACCTCGCGGAATGGATCAAATTTTGGCTGCCGGGGATTCAGGAAAAGCCCCATGAATCTTTATGGATTATAGATCGCTCGGCGCGGCTGGACCTGGCGGCAGAGTATATGTTCCCTTCCGCGCGTGGGGCCGGCGCGTTCCCGGCGACGAGGAGCGCTGTCCCTACTGCAGCGCCCCTCCCTGGTGGAACGTCACCGTGAGATCAACGATGTTGGTGTCCAGGTGCGCGTATTGCCTGTAGCTGGCCGACCAGCCGTCGAGCGAGTGCAATTCGCTCCTGTGCCGGATCAAAAAGGACGCCGACTTCGATCTCGTTGTAAACATCGCCTGGATGCAACGGCCAAATGCGCAGAACATCGTTGCGCTGCCGGTCGTTGAGGCCCACGAGGGTGAGCATGCCCATGTGAAAGAGCGGGCCGGGTTCGACCGCAATGGCATAGTTGACCGTGTGCGTGGATGGGTCCAACGATGGGGGCGCCTGGATCTGCGCGTTCATGTAGCCGTTCGCCTTGTAGGCGCTGGAGATCCGGGCGAGCGTCCCGTGCAGCAGATCCTCGTCGGCCACGTCGCCGGAGTGCAGCTGAGAGAGCTTGTCCAAATCTGCCGTGCTCAGCAGAGTGGTCCCGGCGAGGGTGATCGATCCCACGCGGAACTGCGGCCCAGCAACCACCGCCGCTGTGATGGGAATGAGCACCTTGCCGCCGGAGAGCTGCGGCTGGCCGTGCGTGAATTCCGTCAGCGATTCGCTGAGATAACCCTGGCGGTGGTAAACCGCGTTCAATGCCACAGCCAGCGTGGCCTCGGTCGAGCCGTCGAAATCCTGCCCCGCCGCAGCTTTCGCAACCGCGTCGACGGTCTGCGCGAAAGCTGGATCGACGCCCGAGAACGACACGTCGCCGATTTGCACCGGAGGCGAGGTGATCTCAAATTCCACCCCGCTCGTGCTGCCGGAACCGAGGCTGGTCATCGGAACCGCAGTCACCTGAGCCTGCACGCCCTTTTCCGCCAGCAACGCGGTCAGCGCGTCCACCACCTGCTGCTGCATGCCGCTTTCCGGCGGAACTTCACCGTGGAAGAGCGGAACCTTTCCTGCCACCGCCTCGGTCAGGGACGCCGAATCCCACCATGGAAAATTCGCGTAGACCGCGGGCTCAAGACCAGTGGCGGGCGTGAGCGAGTAGAGCAGTGTCTGGCCGTCGAAGGTGTACTGCACGTTGCTGAACAGGCCCGTATCGAGCAGCTTCTGCGCGGCGGCGCGGATTTCCGGCGGCCCGATGGTGACTCCCGGCTTCATGCCGGAGGCGGCGAGCAAAGCACCCTGATCGAGCGTGGTTCCGGAAAAGACGATTTTTTTCGGAAGGAACTGCTGCGCGGCCAGCGGCAGAGATATTACGACGCAGGCCGCCAGCGCAGCCAGAGGAGTCCGCAGCGGTCGTAAGAGCATGGCAGCACTCTATCAGGCCAACGGGCGAGCGCCAGCACAAAAATTGCCGCTCCCAGTGACCCGCGGCGTCAAAAAGAAAAAGCCCGGCATCGCTGCCGGGCTTTTCGCTGAAACTGTCGCAGCCGGTTTGCGGCGAAGCCGCCGCTCGCCGACCGCGCAGGTCTATTCGCTCGCCGCCATCTCTTCGGCTTCGCCTTCCTGCCGCATCATCTCCAGCTCGCGCTCGGCTTCCTCCCACGCGGTCTGGACCTCGGCCTGGATCTTCGCTGCCGCTTCCTCCAGCTCCGGTGAGAGCTCGACGTTGCGGTAGTATTCCATGCCGGTGCCGGCGGGGATGAGCCGTCCCACGATGACGTTCTCCTTGAGGCCGCGCAGGTTGTCGACGGCGCCGTTGATCGACGCCTCCGTCAGCACGCGCGTGGTCTCCTGGAACGACGCCGCGGAGATGAAGGACTCGGTCGAGAGCGAGGCCTTGGTGATGCCGAGCAGCAGCGGGCGCCCGATCGGAGGACGGCCGCCGTTGGTGATCACGCGCTGGCTCTCTTCGCGGAAGCGGAACTTGTCCACCTGCTGCTCGAGCAGGAAGCTGGAGTCGCCGACTTCCTCGATCTTCACCCAGCGCAGCATCTGCCGCACGATGGTTTCGATGTGCTTGTCGCTGATGGTCACGCCCTGGAGCCGGTAGACTTCCTGGATTTCGTTCACCAGGTACGCCTGCAGCTCCTTCTCGCCCAGCACGGCGAGAATGTCGTGCGGGTTCAGGGGGCCATCCATCAGCGGCTCGCCGGCGCGCACGCGCTCGCCTTCCTGCACGTTGATGTGCACGCCGCGCGGCACGGAGTATTCCTTCTCCTCGCCGTTGTCGGCCGTCACATACACGCGGCGCTGGCCCTTGGAAACCTCGCCGAAGCGAACCACGCCATCGATCTCGCTGATGATCGCGGTCTCGCGCGGCTTGCGCGCCTCGAACAGTTCCACCACGCGGGGCAAACCGCCGGTGATGTCCTTCGTGCGCGTGGTTTCGCGCGGGATTTTCGCCAGGATGTCGCCAGGGAAAACCTCGTCGCCGTCCTGCACCATCAGGTGGGCGCGGCTGGGCATCAGATACCGCTTGTTGCCCTTCGAGCCCTTGACGATGATCGTCGGCTGCCGCTTCTCGTCGGGCGATTCCGCCACCACCAGACGCGAGAGGCCCGTGACCTCGTCGACTTCCTCGTGCAGCGTGATGCCTTCCTGCAGGTCCTTGAACGAGATGGTGCCGCCGATTTCCGTCAGGATGGCGAAGGTGTACGGATCCCACTCCACCATGACCTGGCCGAGCTGAACCGGCTGGTTCTCTTCCACCTTCAGGCGCGCGCCGTAGACCACCTGGTAGCGCTCCTTCTCGCGGCCGCGCTCGTCAACGATGGCAATCGATCCGGAGCGGTTCATGGCGACCAGATCGCCCTGCCGGCTGCGGACCGTAGCCAGGTTGATGAAGCGCACGGAGCCGTTGTTCTTGGCCTCCAGCCGCGACTGCTCGTTCACGCGCGACGCCGTTCCACCGATGTGGAAGGTGCGCATGGTGAGCTGCGTGCCCGGCTCGCCGATGGATTGCGCGGCAATCACGCCGACCGCTTCGCCCAGCTCCACCAGACGGCCCGAGCCGAGGTTGCGGCCGTAGCACAGCACGCAGACGCCGCGCCGCGACTCGCAGGTGAGCACCGAGCGGATTCGCACCTGCTCAATGCCGGCAGCCTGGATCGCCGAAGCCAGATCCTCGGTGATTTCCTGGTTGACGTCGACGATGACGCTGCCCTCGTAGTCCTTGATCTTTTCGAGCGACACGCGGCCGACGATGCGGTCGCGCAGCGGCTCGATGATCTCGCCGGATTCCACGATGGGACGCACGTAGATGCCTTCCACCGTGCCGCAGTCCGGCTCCGTCACGATGACGTCCTGCGCCACGTCCACCAGACGACGGGTCAGGTAGCCGGAGTCGGCCGTCTTGAGCGCCGTATCCGCCAGGCCCTTACGCGCGCCGTGCGTGGAAATGAAGTACTCCAGCACCGTCAGCCCTTCGCGGAAGTTTGCCGTGATGGGCGTCTCGATGATTTCGCCCGAAGGCTTGGCCATCAGTCCGCGCATGCCGGAAAGCTGGCGGATCTGCTGTTTCGATCCGCGGGCGCCGGAGTCCGCCATGATGTAAATCGGGTTCATGACGCCGGCCTTGTCCGCCTGCTTCATGTTGTCGAACATCTCGTCCGCCACTTTTTCGGTGACGGCCGACCAGATCTGGATGACCTTGTTGTTGCGCTCGCCGTTGGTGATGGCGCCGTCGAGGTATTGCTGCTGCACCGCGATTGCCTGCTTTTCCGCGTCACGCACCGTGGTGTACTTGGAGTCGGGAATGACCATGTCATCCAGGCCCACGGAGAGACCCGAGCGCGTCGCGTACTGGAAGCCCAGCTCCTTGATGCGGTCCAGCATCATGACGGTCTGCTCCAGACCGAGGTTCAGGTAGCAGTAGTTCACCAGCTGCCCGATCCCCTTCTTCTTCAGCAGGCCGTTCACGTAGGGCATGTTCTCCGGCAGCGCGTCATTCAGAATGGCGCGGCCCACCGTGGTGGAGATGTACTGCCGGTCGTACTGCACCGGCTCGGTGTGGATCAGGTCCTGATCGTCGTACGCCGTGGCCATGTCGAGCACGGGGCCGCTGTAGCGCAGACGAATCGGCGACAGCGTCTCGACTTCCTTCACCTCGAGCGCCATCAGGACTTCTTCGATGCCCGCAAAGACGCGGCCTTCGCCCTTCGCGCCCTTCTTCGACTTGGTCAGGTAGTAGAGCCCCAGCACCATGTCCTGCGTGGGCACGGTGATCGGCTGGCCCGAGGCCGGCGACAGGATGTTGTGCGACGACAACATCAGCACGCTGGCTTCCACCTGCGCTTCCGGCGACAGCGGAATGTGCACGGCCATCTGGTCGCCGTCGAAGTCGGCGTTGAACGCGGTGCAGACCAGCGGGTGAATCTTGATGGCCTTGCCTTCCACCAGCACCGGCTCAAACGCCTGGATGCCGAGGCGGTGCAGCGTGGGCGCGCGATTCAGCAACACCGGATGATCGCGGATGACTTCCTCGAGGATGTCCCACACGATCGGTTCCTGCAGCTCCACCATTTCCTTGGCCTGCTTGATGGTGGTGCAGTGCCCGGTCTGCTCGAGCCGGTGATAGATGAACGGCTTGAACAGCTCCAGCGCCATCTTCTTGGGCAGGCCGCACTGGTGCAGCTTCAGCTCCGGGCCGACCACGATGACCGAACGGCCGGAATAGTCCACGCGCTTGCCCAGCAGGTTCTGGCGGAAGCGGCCCTGCTTGCCCTTCAGCGTGTCGGAGAGCGACTTGAGCGGGCGATTGTTCGCCCCGCGCAGGACGCGGCCGCGGCGGCCGTTGTCGAACAGCGCGTCGACGGCTTCCTGCAGCATGCGCTTCTCGTTGCGCACGATCACTTCCGGCGCGTGCAGATCCATCAGCTTCTTCAGCCGGTTGTTGCGGTTGATCACACGGCGGTACAGATCGTTCAGGTCCGACGTGGCAAAGCGGCCGCCATCCAATGGCACCAGCGGGCGCAGTTCCGGCGGAATGACCGGGATCACGTCGAGGATCATCCACTGCGGCTTGTTGCCGGACTTGCGGAACGCCTCAACCACCTTCAGCCGTTTGGCGTACTTCAGCCGCTTCTGCAGCGAAGTCTCGGCCTTCATGCGGTCGCGCAGCTCAATGGAAAGCTCGTCGATGTTGACGCGCTTCAGCAGTTCCTTGATCGCCTCGGCGCCCATCATGCCCTTGAAGCCGGTGGGGCGATATTGCTGGTCGAGCTCGCGGAACTTCGTCTCGTCCTTGACGATCTCGCGCTCGCGCACCGGCGCGTCGCCGGGATCGACGATGACGTAGCTCTCGAAGTAGAGAACGGACTCGAGATCGCGCAGCGAGATGTCGAGCAGGTGCCCAATGCGCGACGGCAGTCCCTTGAAGAACCACACGTGCGAGCACGGCGAGGCCAGCTCAATGTGTCCCAGCCGCTCGCGGCGCACTTTGGACACCGTCACTTCCACGCCGCACTTGTCGCAGATCACGCCGCGGTGCTTCATGCGCTTGTACTTGCCGCAGAGGCACTCCCAGTCGGTGACCGGGCCGAAGATCCGGGCGCAGAACAGCCCATCCCGCTCCGGCTTGAACGTGCGGTAATTGATGGTTTCCGGCTTCGTCACTTCGCCATGCGACCAGCTGCGGATTTTCTCCGGAGACGCGAGCGAGATGCGGATGGCATCGAAGTCGGTAATCGGGCTGGTCATTTCGAACGGGCTGGAACGGTACAAGGTCAACCTCCCTGCAGCTCTTGGCTATTAGCTGTTAGCTCTTAGCTCGCTGCGGTTGCTGCGGGTTTTTTGCGGGCCGCGCGTCTCATTCTGTGCTGCCCTGAAATTCCAAACTCTCTCCTGCTTTTCGCCGTTAGCTGATAGCTGGCAGCTAACGGCTGGAAGCTGCTTCTCAATCGGCCGCGGCCAGCGCAGGCACCGGCTGTTTCTTTTCGCTGTCGGGCCCTTCGGTGACGGCCTGCTTGATCAGCTCCACATCCAGGCAGAGCGACTGCAGCTCGCGAATGAGCACGTTGAACGATTCCGGCACGCCCGGCTCGATGGCCGCTTCGCCCTTCACGATCGCCTCGTAGATCCGCGTGCGGCCGAAGACGTCGTCGGACTTCGCCGTCAGCAGCTCCTGCAGGATGTACGCCGCGCCGTAGGCTTCCAGCGCCCACACTTCCATCTCGCCGAAGCGCTGCCCGCCGAACTGCGCCTTCCCGCCCAGCGGCTGCTGGGTGATCAGCGAGTACGGCCCGATGGAGCGCGCGTGAATCTTGTCGTCCACCAGGTGCGAGAGCTTCAGCATGTAGATGTAGCCGACGGTGGCCGGCTGCTCGAACGCTTCGCCGCTCATGCCGTCGTACAGCGCCGTCTTGCCGGAGGTCGGCAGGCCGGCCGCCGACAGCAGAGCCTTGATCTCGCCCTCGCGGGCGCCGTCAAAGACCGCCGTGCCGAACCAGACGCCTCTCCCCATGCCTGCACACACGCGCAGCAACTGCTCGTTGTCCAGATCCTCGAGTTGGCGCAGCACCGCGGTGTTGGCAAACTTCTCCCGCACGGCTTTGCGCAGTTCCGTGGTCTCCTGGTGCTGTTTCACCAGAGCCGCAACCTGATGGCCCAGCTCGTGCGCGGCCCAGCCCAGATGCGTTTCCAGAATCTGGCCCACGTTCATACGGGACGGCACGCCGAGAGGATTCAGCACGATCTCGACAGGCGTTCCGTTGGGCAGATACGGCATGTCTTCCTCGGGAAGAATGCGCGCGATCACGCCCTTGTTGCCGTGGCGGCCGGCCATCTTGTCGCCGACCGACAGCTTGCGCTTCATGGCGATGTAAACCTTCACCAGCTTGATCACGCCTGGCGCCAGCTCATCGCCCTTCTGCAGCTTGCCGATCTTCTCGTTGGTGATCTTCCGCAGCACATCGATTTGGCGCGAGGTCATCTCCTCGATCTCGTCGATCTGCTCGTTCACGCGGGGATCCTTGTCCGCGTAGCGAATGCGCTTCAGGTTGCGGGTCGAGATGCGCTCGATCGCATCGCGATCGACAATCGCGCCCTTGCCCAGAAGCTTTTTGTTGGTGCGCTCGTCGTGCAGGTCGGCCTGCACTTCCTTGCCGCCCAGAATGCCTTCCAGACGCTTCAGGCGCTCGTCGGTCAGAATGCGGATCTCGTCGGACAGGTTCTTCTCCAGCTGCGCAATCTGCTCCGCTTCAATCTGCTTGGCGCGCTCGTCCTTCTCCTGTCCCTTGCGCGAGAAGATGCGCACGTCCACCACCGTCCCCTCGATGCCCGGAGGGCAGGTGAGCGAGGCGTCGCGCACGTCGCCGGCCTTTTCGCCGAAGATGGCGCGCAGCAGCTTCTCTTCCGGCGTCAGCTGGGTTTCGCCCTTCGGCGTCACCTTGCCCACCAGAATGTCGTTGTGCGACACCTTGGCGCCGATGCGGATGATGCCGCTCTCGTCCAGATCGCGCAGCGAGTGCTCGCTGACGTTCGGGATGTCGCGGGTGATTTCTTCCGGCCCCAGCTTCGTGTCGCGCGCTTCGATCTCGAACTCCTCGATGTGCACCGAGGTGTAGTAGTCGTCGCGCACCAGCTTCTCCGAGATCAGGATCGCGTCCTCGAAGTTGTAGCCGCGCCACGGCATGAAGGCCACCAGCACGTTGCGGCCCAGGCCGAGCTCGCCCTGCTCCGTGCAAGGACCGTCCGCGATCACCTGCCCCTTCAGCACGCGGTCGCCCTGCCGGACGATCGGCTTCTGATTGATGCAGGTGTTCTGGTTCGAACGCTTGAATTTGATGAGCTGGTAGATGTCCGAGCCCACCTCGCGCGAAAGCTGCGTCGGGTGGTGCTCGCCTTCCACGCGCACGATGATGCGCTCGGAGTCGACCGAATCCACCACGCCGTTGCGGCGCGCGATGATCACCGCGCCGGAATCGCGAGCGGTCACGCCCTCCATCCCGGTGCCCACCAGCGGCGCCTCGGAAACCAGCAGAGGCACGGACTGCCGCTGCATGTTCGCGCCCATCAGCGCGCGGTTGGCGTCGTCATGCTCCAGGAACGGCACCAGCGAGGCTGCTACGGAAACGAGCTGCTTTGGGCTGACGTCGATGTAGTCCACTTCCTTGCGATTCACCAGCACAAAGTTGCCCTGTCGCCGCGCGTTCACCAGCTCTTCGACGATCATTCCCTTCTCGTCCAGGTCCACGTTTGCCTGGGCGATGGTGTGCCGATCCTCTTCCCATGCGGACAGGTAGAAGGAGTACGGCTCGTACTCGATCAGCCGCTTCTTCTCCTTCTTCATCTGCTCGTTCAGCTTCCAGGCTTCGCTCTTTTCCAGGTGATCGCCCACGCGCATGCCGCTCTCGCCGGCGTTGGTGATCTGCACGAAGTCCAGCACGCGATTCTCGCGCACCTTGCGATACGGCGACTCGATGAAGCCGTACTCGTTGATGCGCGCGAAGCACGACAGCGAGCTGATCAGGCCGATGTTCGGACCTTCCGGCGTCTCAATCGGGCAAATGCGGCCGTAGTGCGTCGGGTGCACGTCGCGGACTTCGAACCCCGCGCGCTCGCGCGACAGGCCGCCCGGCCCCAGTGCGGAGAGGCGCCGCTTGTGCGTGATCTCCGACAACGGGTTGGTCTGGTCCATGAACTGCGACAGCTGCGAAGATCCGAAGAACTCGCGGATGGCGGCCATCACCGGCTTGGCGTTGATCAGGTCGTGCGGCATCGCCGTCGACATTTCCTGATACACGCTCATCTTTTCCTTGATAGCGCGTTCCATGCGCACCAGGCCGATGCGGAACTGGTTCTCCATCAGCTCGCCCACGGCGCGCACGCGGCGGTTGCCGAGGTGATCGATGTCGTCCACCATGCCGATGTTGCGGCGCAGCTTCAGCAGGTAGCGGATGGTCGCGTAGAAATCGTCAGGCGTCAGCGTGCGGTGATCGAGCGAAGTCGCGTCCTGGTTCTCATACAGCTTGATGTTGAACTTCAGCCGGCCCACGCGCGAGAAGTCGTACTTGCGCGGATCGAAGAACATGCCTTCGAAGAGCGCAGTCGCGGTGTCCAGCGTCGGCGGATCGCCCGGGCGCAGCTTGCGGTAGATCTCGATCAGCGCTTCTTCCGGCTTGCGCACGGAATCGCGGCGCAGCGTGTTGGTGATCACGTTGCCCACGTCGTCGCGCTCCGGGAAAAACACATCAAAGGAAGCAATGCCTGCTTCCACGATCTTGTGCAGCTTGTCGGAGGTCAGCTCCTGATTCGCCTCCATCAGCACTTCGCCCGTGGAGGTGTCCACTACGTCGGACGCGGTCATGGCGCCGTCCAGCTCGGCCTGCTCCACTTCCACCTGCGAGATCTTCGCTCCGCGCAGCGCCTTCAGGATCGACGCCGTGATCTTGCGCCCGGAGTGCGCGATCTCCTCGCCGCGATGCACGATGGCGTGCGCCGGTTTGGCGCCCAGCAGGTGCGTGGCCTTCTCCGCGTGCTCGTCCAGCGTCCAGAAGAGCTTGCCGTCCTTCACCGCGAGGCGGTCCACGGTGTAGAAGGTGCGCAGGATCTCTTCGTCGGACTTGAGCCCGAGCGCGCGCAGGAAGATCGTTCCCAGGAACTTGCGCTTACGGTCGATGCGAACGTACAGCGTGTTCTTCTGGTCGTATTCGAATTCCACCCACGAGCCGCGGTACGGAATGATCTTGCCGAGGAAATACGTGCGGTTGTTCGCCGTCTCAAAGAAGACGCCGGGCGAACGGTGCAGCTGCGAGACGATGACGCGCTCGGTGCCGTTCACGATGAACGTGCCGTTCTGCGTCATCAGCGGAATGTCGCCGAAGAAGACTTCCTGCTCCTTGATGTCGCGGATCGACTTCGCGCCCGTCTCCGGATCCTTGTCGTAGATGGTCAGCCGCACGGTGACCTTCAGCGGCGCAGAGAAGGTCATGCCCCGCTCCTCGCACTCCTGCTGGTCGTATTTCAGCTGCAGGCCCACCGGGTCGCCGCACTTGTTGCAGAAGTCCGGCGTGTTCTTGTTGTAAGTGCCGCACTTCTGGCAAAGCACGTCGCCGGGATGAAACGGATCGGTGATCACCATCGCGCCGCAGTTCACGCAGGTGGTGCGCAGGTGGTGCAGCCCCTTCAGGTGTCCGCACTTGCACTCCCAGTTGCCGATGGAATAATCCACAAAGTCCAGCTGCGAGATATTCCGGAAATCCGCGATGGGGAACACCGACGTGAAAACCGACTGCAAACCGGAGTCGTCGCGCTCCGAAGGCAGCTTGTCCATCTGCAGAAAGCGCTCGTACGAGCGGCGCTGCACTTCGATCAGGTTCGGGATCCGGATGGCCGTGGGAATCTTGGAAAAGTCGAGTCGGCTGCGAACGGCGCGGTTCTCGTTGGGCATGCTTTACTCCTCAGGACCCGTGGCGCGAGGGAGAAGAAGCGGGCCGTCCGGGTCATGCGGCGCGCTCGGTTTCGTGGGTTCTGCCACGCCCGGCAATCCCGCCTCGTTCGGGAGTCGCCCGGCTCTTCGTTCCTGGTTACGGCAGCGCAAAAGCTGATACGCCGTGCCGTTTTTCACTTGCGCAATCGCCAGTCTCGGAGTTACTCTTCCGCTTTGCTCGAGCCGCTCCGAAGGAAATTCCGCTCGGCGCGGTTCGCTGGATCAGTGCGGCCCTGGCGGCAAAGCCAAAGCGTTGGGGATGCGGAACGAAGCCGGGGAAAGCGGAAAACGCCCGCGGAGACAGCGTCTCCCACGAGCGTCACAACCGAATTGTGCACTGTTCTGTGACAGAATGTTCGTAATTCCCGCCGCCTTCAGGCCCTGCGTCCGCGCCGCCCTGCACTCGCATCTCTGTCGCATCCACAAGCCCGCCGCCTGACCTGCGTTTGCGCCGGCAACATTTGCCGGAAATCACCAGCGTCCTTCCGTTTTATCCGTGCGCGCGAAATGGCCTGCGCATTGCTGATGCAAGGCCGAAGCTCACGGTTTCTTTTATGTTCGGGAGGACAAACGTACGCCCCGGTTTCGGCAAACAGGATGGCAGCCGAGCGGAACGCACAAAAATCATCATAGCGCGTTCCGCTTTGGCATGCAAGTTGCTTGCCGAAGCCCGAAAGCTTACTTCACTTCGAGGGTGGCGACGCCTTCGAACTTCTTCTTGATCGCCTCAGCGTCTTCCTTGCTGATGTTCTCCTTCAGCGTCTTCGGAGCGCCATCCACCAGGTCCTTGGCTTCCTTCAGACCGAGCGAGGTGACCTCGCGTACGGCCTTGATGGTGTTGATCTTATTCGCCCCGGCATCCTTCAGGATGACGGTGAACTCGGTCTGCTCCGCAGCTGCCGGAGCCGCCGCGCCCGCGCCGGCTCCCGCCCCGGCAACCATCACCGGAGCCGCCGCCGCGGCCGAAACGCCAAGACGCTCTTCGAGCTTCTTCACCAGGGCCGCTGCGTCCAGCAGGGTCAGCCCCACAATCTGTTCTTCCAACTGCTGCAAATCCGCCATTTGTGTTCTCCACTTGAAACTGAATTTTTTCAACCGCCGGCCGGCTTACGCCCGCCGGTTGCCGCCCCGCCGCCCCGAGGTTTCCGATGTGCCCCAGACCAGGCACCCCTCGCGGAGTTGAAAACGGCTGAATCCCGTATTAACTCGCGGCCGCTTCGCCGCCCGCAAACTTGTTCTTCTCCACGCCCTGACCCAGCACCACCGCCAGATCGCGTCCCGCGGCGTTGATCACCGTGGCCAGCCGCTGCGCCGGAGCATTGATGAGGAAGAGCAGCTTCGAGAAGATCTCTTCCTTTCCCGGCATGGTCGCCAGCGCCTTCACTTCCTCGACGTTGATCACCTTGCCATCGACGATGCCCAGCTTGAAGGTGAACTCCGCGTTCTCCGCCACCCAGGTCGACAGCGCCTTGGCCAGCGCCACCGGATCGCCGCTGGTGTACGCCACCGACGAGACGCCCTTCAGTCCCTGCAGCGCCGCTTCGATCTTCGAGCCCTTAGCCGCACGCGCCGCCAGCTTATTCTTGAGTACGCGATAACGGCCGCCCGCCGCGCGCACCGTCTTGCGCAGCTCGAAATCCTGGGCCACGGTCAGCTTCGTGAACGTGCCGACGATCGCGCTGGTCGACTGCTCCAGCTCCCTGGCCAGCTCGCCGACTTTTTCCGCCTTTTTCTGCCTGCTCAATGCCATATCAAATCCCTCTGCCTGCTGGCTCCATCGTGGGAGCCTGTAGCGGGTGGCCGGTAGCTGCGGGCTACCGGCTCGTTCTATGCCTTCGCTGCCGAGTCAGCCACCGCGCTGTCCAGCGCAATGCCCGGGCCCATCGTCGAGCTGATGGTGATGCCCTTGATGTACTTGCCCTTCGCTGCCGAGGGCTTGGCGCGCACCACGCTGGTGATCACCGTGATCGCATTCTCCACCAGCTTCTCCGGCGGAAACGAAATCTTGCCCACTGGCACGTGCACCAGCGCCGTCTTGTCGGTGCGGAACTCCACCTTGCCGGCCTTGATCTCGCGAATCGCCGAAGCCACGTCGTTGGTCACCGTGCCCGTTTTCGGATTCGGCATCAGCCCGCGCGGTCCCAGCACTTTGCCCAGCCGCCCCACGGACTTCATCATGTCCGGCGTGGCGATCAGCGCGTCGAAGTCGGTCCAGTTTTCCTTCTGGATCTTCTCCACCAGCTCGTCGCCGCCGACAATGTCCGCGCCGGCCGCTTCGGCCTCGCGCTGCTTGTCGCCGCTGGTGACCACCGCAACCTTCTTGGTCTTGCCCAGCCCGTGCGGCAGCACCACCGTGCCGCGCACCATCTGGTCGGCATGGCGCGGGTCGACGCCCAGACGCAGCGTCAGGTCCACCGTCTCATCGAACTTGGCAAATTTCACTTTTTGCAGAAGCGGAACGGCTTCCTGCAGAGGGTAAGGGCGGTTCTGCACCTGGGCGCGCGCCTTCCCAATATTCTTGCCTTCTTTGGCCATTACATCCTCGTCTCCCACCGCGCGGACGCTGCTGCCTGCCGGCCGTGGTCGTAGTGACGCGCCCCTGGAGGGCGCAGACCTTGATTATCTCTGGAAATCCGAAACAGAGCAAGAGCGCGGCGGGAGCGACGGGCGCGTTGCATCATAAGTATGATAAAGTATGAAGAATAGGCGATATAAACCCATGCCTGCCATTGAGCGACTGACAATCACACTGCCCTCCGAGATGGCAGGCACCGTAAAGGGCGCCGTCGAAGGCGGCGATTATGCCTCGACCAGCGAGGTCATCCGCGAAGCACTCCGCGACTGGAAGATCAAGCGCGAGGTCCAGCTCCACCGGCTGGCGGAATTGAAGGCCGACATCGAGCGCGGCATGGCCGACGTTACCAAAGGCAGGCTGACAGATTTCGATCCCCGCCGCATCATGGCGCACGGGAGAAAACTATCCGCCACCCGCGCCACTTCCGCCTTACCGAAACAGCAGAAGCAGACCTGATTCATATCTGGAGCTACCTCGCAGATGAGGCCTCCGAAGTGGTCGCGACTCAGCTTCTCCACCGGATCGAAGACCGATTCGGGCAGATCCTGCGGCTCCCGAATTGCGGCGCATCCCGTCCGGAGCTCGCTCCTGGTTTGCGCGTCGTCTTCTGCGGAAGGTACGCGATCTACTATCTTCTCCGTCACGACGAGATCATCATCGTACGAGTTCTGCACGGGTCGCGTGATCTCGAAGCCATCGTCGACGAGAGCGGTTTCAGTCTTTAGCAAGCGGAACTTTGTCCTGACAGACAAATGCCGAAGCGGCTCTCCTTCCCAAAGGGAGGGCAAGTCACTTCGGCCGTGGATATTGGGAGAGAAACCCTACGCGACGACGTCGATCCCCATCGACCGCGCCGTTCCCTTGATGCTCTTCACGGCAGCTTCGACCGAAGCGGCGTTCAGGTCCGGCATCTTCTGTTTCGCGATCTCCAGCACCTGCGCCTCGCTCACCTTGCCCACCTTATCCTTGTTCGGCGTGCCCGAGCCTTTGGCCAGGTTGGCGGCCTTCTTCAGCAGCACCGACGCCGGCGGCGTCTTGGTGATGAACGTGAAGGTGCGGTCGGTGTACACGGTGATGACCACCGGGATGATCAGCCCGGCCATCTCCTTGTTCTGCGTGCGCGCGTTGAACTGCTTGCAGAACTCCATGATGTTCACCTGCGCCTGGCCCAGAGCCGGGCCTACCGGCGGCGCCGGCGTCGCCTTGGCGGCTTCAATCTGGAGTTTCACCTGCGTTGCTACTTTTTTTGTCGGAGGCATTGTTCTTTTCCTTCACGGCAGCCGCAGGCTCATCCCGGGCTTCAGCCGAATTTCTGAAATTGCTGAACTCTGTATCCGGGTCAGCTTTACTAAACCCTAACCCCTAAACCCTGATCCCTGCTCTTACGCGATCTTCTCCACCTTGCCGAAGTCCAGCTCCACCGGCGTCGACCGCCCGAAGATCGTCACCATCACCTTCAGCGTCTCGCGATCCTCGTTCACATCGTCCACCACGCCGTTGAAGTTCGCGAACGGCCCTTCGGTGATCCGCACCGATTCGTTCTTCTCGAACTTCACCTTCAGCCGCGGTTTATCCTTCGAGGTGTCGCTGCGGAAGAGGATCGAGCCGACCTCATCGTCAGTGAGCGCCACCGGCTTGTCGCCCGTGCCCAGGAAGCCCGTCACCCGCGGCGTGTTCTTGATCACGTGCCACAGGTCGTTATCCAGATCCATCTCCACCAGCACGTAGCCGGGCAGGAAGACGCGCTCCACGGTGCGCTTCTTGCCGTTCGTGATCTCGGTGACGGCCTCCGTGGGAATCATCACGCGGCCGATGCGGTTCTGCAGCCCGAACGCCTGCACCCGCGTTTCAATCGACTCGCGCACCTTGCGCTCGAAGCCCGAATACGCGTGAATGATGTACCACCGGAAGCTCTCGTTCGCCGGGGGCGCCAGTTGCGGCTGCTGCTCGCCGCCTTCGGGGACGCTGCCGTCCGCGTTCGTTGTTGGGTTTTCTGTTTCTTCCGCCATGAAAAGTCGATCCTTCATTCCTGCCAGGAGCCTACTGTATCGCGCCCAGCCAGTGATACAGGTACTTCACCGCATTGCCCAGAAAGTAATCGCACAGGAAAAAGAACCCCGCGAACGCGAAGACCGCGATGATTACCACCAGCGTCGTGGACTGCACCTCGGCGCGTGAAGGCGTCACCACCTTCTTCATCTCCGATCGCACGTCCTTCAGGAACTCGCGGCTGCGGGTGAAGAAGCTCAGGGCGCGGGCTGGTACGCTGTTTTCTGAAGTCATTGCTGTTGCTGCCTTGGCCATATACGTTTTCTTTTCCGCGCTCTTTTCCGCTACGGGCATAAATTCCGGGCCCTGTTCTTCGTTACCGGTTGATCTGGCAGGGGCGGAGGGATTCGAACCCCCAAGTCCGGTTTTGGAGACCGGCAGTTTAGCCGTTGAGCTTACGCCCCTGTGATACAGGGGATACCGTTTACGGGTTACGGTTTAGGAGGCCTCCTGCTGCCGACCGCGCCTGCGAAGCTAAACCCGATACCGTAAACCGTAACCCCTGCCTTTACTTCGTTTCCTTGTGCGCCGTGTGCTTCCGGCAGCGATTACAGAACTTCTTGAACTCAAGGCGGCCTGTGGTCGTCTTCTTGTTCTTCGTCGTCGAGTAATTGCGCTCCTTGCACTCGCCGCACTGCAATGTCACAATTTCACGCATCTTCTTATCCTACCTGATTCCCAGCCTGGTCCCCGTTCACGGCCGGTCGCCCAGCCCATCGGTTTCCCTGCTTTTCTAAGCCCTAAACCCTAACCCTGCACCCTGCCGCTAAGCAATGATCTCCGTGATCGTGCCCGCGCCCACCGTCCGCCCGCCTTCGCGGATCGCGAAACGCAGGCCCTTCTCCATGGCCACCGGCGTGATCAGCTCGATCTCCAGCGCCACGTTGTCGCCCGGCATCACCATCTCCGTGCCTGCCGGCAGATGCGCCACCCCCGTCACGTCCGTCGTCCGGAAGTAAAACTGCGGACGATAGCCGTTGAAGAACGGCGTGTGCCGCCCGCCCTCTTCCTTGCTCAGCACGTACACGCTGGCCTTGAACTTTGTGTGCGGCGTGATCGAGCCCGGCTTCGCCAGCACCATCCCCCGCTCCACGTCTTCCTTCGGAATGCCGCGCAGCAGCAGGCCCGCATTGTCGCCCGCCATGCCTTCATCGAGCTGCTTCTTGAACATCTCGACGCCCGTCACCACCGACTTCCTCGTCTCGCGGAAGCCGACGATCTCCACTTCCTCGCCCACCTTCACCTTGCCCCGCTCGATCCGGCCCGTCACCACCGTGCCGCGCCCCGAAATCGAGAAAATGTCTTCAATCGGCATCAGGAACGGCTGGTCCACCGCCCGCGCCGGCAGCGGAACCTGCTTGTCCACCGCCTCCATCAGCTCGTCGATCTTCGCTTCCCACTGCGGCTCCCCGTTCAGCGCGCCGAGAGCGGACCCGCGAATCACCGCCACATCGTCGCCCGGGAACTGATACTTCGTCAGCAGCTCGCGGACTTCCATCTCCACCAGATCGATCAGCTCCGTGTCCTCGACCGCGTCGCACTTGTTCAGGAACACCAGCACGTACGGCACGCCTACCTGGCGCGCCAGCAGCACGTGCTCCTTGGTCTGCGGCATCGGACCGTCGGTCGCCGCCACCACCAGGATCGCGCCGTCCATCTGCGCCGCTCCCGTGATCATGTTCTTGATGTAGTCGGCGTGGCCCGGGCAGTCCACGTGCGCGTAGTGACGGTTCGCCGTCTCGTACTCCACGTGCGCCGTCGCAATCGTGATCCCGCGCTCCCGCTCCTCCGGCGCGTTGTCGATCGAATCGAACGAACGAAACTGGTTCTTCGGATTGTGCTTCTGCAATACCTTCGTGATCGCCGCCGTCAGCGTCGTCTTCCCGTGATCGATGTGCCCAATCGTCCCCACGTTCACGTGCGGCTTCGACCGGTCAAATTTCTCCTTCGCCATGTGCGTGTCCTCTCAGAATCCAAAAATCATGAATGCGTCCGGCCCCGCTCAATAACTCGCGTACAACCGGAAAAACTTCTGTCTCACCTCGGGCGCCACCTGCTCCACGCGCCGCAAGTACTGCTCGCGAACCTGCCCGCGGTCGGAGTCGCCCAGCTTCCCATACGCCGCCTGCGTCGCGGTGCCCAAAAACCCCCGCGCCAGCACCATCTCAAAGTGGCGCACCCGCAACTTCGCGCCGGCGACATCGCGCAGGAAACGCTCCACGCGCGCCGGCGAGAATGCCTCGTCCAGAGCCTGCCGCACCACGCCGAAGGTCGCCTCGTCCTGGACCGGGATCGTCGCCTGCTCGAACATTCTCTCCATCCTGCTCTGGGCCTCAGTCTCTGGAGCGGGAGACGGGAATCGAACCCGCGACCAACAGCTTGGAAGGCTGTGACTCTACCACTGAGTTACTCCCGCCTGAACTGCAGCGAGTCAGCGCGCCATCGGCGCAAGCAAGTCAGCCAGTTGGCCCCGTTTCGCTCACTTGCTGACTCGCTAACCTGCTAACCCGCTCCCAATCCTGGAGCTGATGACCGGGATTGAACCGGTGACCTCTCCCTTACCAAGGGAGTGCTCTACCAACTGAGCTACATCAGCCCTCGAAAACCCGCTACTTCCGATCCTGGTCTTCCAGCCGCGCCCGCATGTTTGCGGTCACCACGCGGAAAGCAAACAGCCCCAGGATCAGCTCCGGAATCCAGCGGACTTTCAGCGCGAAGCTGCTGAACCCGAAGCCGCCAAAACTGTACCCCTGCACCGGCAGCGTCGCCGCGCCGTCAAGGGTGAACCACGCCAGCACGCCCAGCGCCGCCAGAACTGCGAGCGCCGCCCACATCCTGCGCCGGTTGGCCGCGGGCGAAGGGGGGATATCGGCCTCGACTTCAGCCATGTTCCTCTCCAGTGCTTCGCTGCCGGCCCTCATTCGAAACCTGCCAAAATCCTGGTGCACAGGGGAGGATTCGAACCTCCGTAGCTCCAAAGAGCGGCAGATTTACAGTCTGCTGCCATTAACCACTCGGCCACCTGTGCGCACAACCCGCAATCTCCGTGCCCCGTTTCCGCTTCGCTTCGGGCACCCTTCGGCATTCCGGAAGCCTGTTCCGGTGGCCGCTGCCTGCCCTGCTCTCGGGATTGCGCTGCGAAGGGAATCCGGCCCTGCTGTCCCAGACCGGAAAACTGGAGCTGGCGAAGGGACTTGAACCCCCGACCCTCTGATTACAAATCAGATGCTCTACCAGCTGAGCTACGCCAGCCCGGACAGCCCTGCACCCTCCCCCGCCAAACACACCGCTGCGTCTGCTCGTGCGAAGGTACAGATTGAAAATATCACACGCCCGGGCCGCTCGCAATCGACAATCCAGGATCGCTGCGCACTCTGAAAATCGCGCTCTCACCAGGCTTTCTTCTTCCGCGAATTCAGCCCCGCCTCCGCGTCCGCCCGGGTGAGATGATACAAAGATGACGTTCCCCGGAAGAGCGGGGAACCCACCCGATGAGTCACCGGCGCAAGCGCTCCACCATCGCCATTGTCCTTCTCGTCCTGCTGCTGCTGGCCGGGGCAATTTACCTCCGCAAAATTGCCCCACCGGAAGCCGCGCGCCTGCTGCCGGAATCCGACGGCATCATTTACCTCAACTTCCGCGCCGTCCGCAGCGCCGCGCATTTCAGCGATCACCCCGTCGAGCATGCGCCGGACTACCAGCGCTTCATCGATGCCACCGGCATTCAGTTTGAGCGCGATCTGGATGAGGCGGCCTTTGCGCTGCATCAGTTGCCCAACCCGCGCGGGCCCAATGGCGCCGTCGCCTTCTCCGACGTCTTCGTCGGCCACTTCGACGGGCGCCGGCTGGCGAATTACCTCGGCACCCTGGCCGCCTCGCAGGAGGTTTACGCCGGCCACACCATTTTCAATATTCCCAACGAAGGCCGCACCGTGCGTGTGGCCATCCTTGGCTACGACATTGTTGCCGTCAGCAACACTCCCACGGCCGAGCAGATCCACTCCATGATCGACCGCTATCGCACGGCGGCTCTGCCCTTTTCTGGATCGTCTCTGCTGTCGAAGTACTACCGTCAGGTTCCGCTGCTCTCCTTCGCCTGGGGCATTGGCCGCATCGCGCTGCCTCTCGGCAAGACCGGCGGCCTCCACGTGATGGGGGTCCGCCTGCCCATTCCGGTGGATGCTACCTTCACCGCCTCGCTCCGCTGGATCGGCAAGATTCACCTGCGCGTCGAGGAGATCGCTCCCAACGAATCCACCGCAGCCGATTCCACGGAATCGCTCCAGATGCTGCTGACGCTCGTGCATTCGGTCGAAACCTCCGGCGGCGTGCAGCCCTTCGATCCGGAGACCCGCGGCTTCCTCGACAGCATGGAAATCGTGCGCCACGACAACCGCGCCGTGCTCACGGCCACCGTGCCCACGCCGCTGCTCGAGCACATGCTGACCTCGTCCAGTGGCATGAAGGCCATTCCTGGCTCCGGCGCAGCCACCACTCCGCAGAAAGGCGCAGCCGCACCCGCTGCCCCGAGCGCCGCCCGGAGTGCTACCCGGAGTGCACCCGCGACGTCTGCCGGCAAACCGGCCATCCCGAAGAAACCCTGATCCCGCCGGCGCCTGCCCGGACGGCGCTGCTTTTTCTACGCCCCTGCTCCCCGCGAGACATCCTCGGCCGGATGCCTTAACCTGTTTCCTGGACTTATGGTGATCTTTCGACGTACCGCATTCCTGGCTGCCGCGCTGTTCGTTACCGGCACTCTGTTCGCGCAGCAGTCCACCACGCCGTCCGCCCCAGCTCCCGCCGCGCAGACTGCCGCGCCGGCCACGCCGCCTTCGCCGCAGCCCACCGGACCCACCGCTGTCTTCGACACCAGCATGGGCCGCATGGTCTGCCGTCTCTTCTCGAAGGAAGCGCCCAACACGGTGGCCAACTTCGTTGGCCTCGCCACCGGAACCAAAGACTGGACCGATCCCAAAACGCACCAGCCGATGCATGGCAAGCCGCTCTACAACGGCACCATCTTTCACCGCGTCATTCCCGGTTTCATGATCCAGGGCGGCGATCCGCTCGGCACCGGCGCGGGCGATCCCGGCTACACCTTCAATGATGAATTCGACCCGAACCTGAACTTCGACGTCGCCGGCCGCCTGGCCATGGCCAACTCCGGTCCCAATACTGACGGCTCGCAGTTCTTCATCACCGTGGGGCCTACGCCGTGGCTGAACCAGCACTACACTATCTTCGGCCAGTGTGACGACTCCAGTGTCTGGGTCGCCAAATCCATCACCGATGTCAACCGCGACCCGACCAGCAACCGGCCCACCGAGCCGGTCGTGCTCGAGAAAGTCACGATCGTTCCCGAAGGCCAGCCGCTGCCGCCGCCGGCCGCAGCGCCGGTTCCATCAGCACCCGCTCCGGCCCCGCAATCCTGACAACCCCTGAAGCAAGGGCTGCCATGCCCTTCCGGATCCATCAGCTATTTCCTGACCCACTGAAAGGAGTTCCTCCCATGTCTCGTCAGCCAGGCACCTACGCGGTGCTGAACACTTCCGAAGGCCAGATCGTCTGCCGGCTCTTTGAGCAAGACGCCCCGAAGACCGTCGCCAACTTCATCGAGCTGGCCGAGGGCAAGCGCGACTGGACGCATCCTGTCACCCGCGAAAAATCCCAAAAGAAGCTTTACGACGGAACCATCTTCCACCGGGTCATTCCCGACTTCATGATTCAGGGCGGCGATCCCGCCGGAACCGGCATGGGCGGGCCCGGCTACCAGTTCGAGGACGAAACCCGCCACTCGCCGCACCGCTTCGACGGCAAAGGCAAGCTCGCCATGGCCAATGCCGGACCCAACACGAACGGATCGCAGTTCTTCATCACCGTCGTCCCCACCGAATGGCTCACCGGAAAGCACACCATCTTCGGCGAAGTCATAGAAGGCCAGGACATCGTCGAAAAAATCTCCCGCGTCGCTCGCGATCGTCAGGACAAGCCGCATAAGCCCGTTGTGCTGGAATCGGTGACCATCGAGCGCGCCTAGCGCGCTCCTTCACGGAGCAACGGCACAAAAGCGAAGGGGCGATTTCCCTTGCGGGAGATCGCCCCTTCTGTCCGATGTTGCGAAGATCCGGTTTCGGCTTCCGAATCGCAACGTGCTGTGTGCCGGAACCGCTCGAGGCCTGCGGACTTGCGCCCGCGCTCCTCTCGCGGCCCCGACGCCGCCTCCGTTGCGTAAGCCTGACGTCGTCCCCGGGGTTCCCCGGTTGCCCGGATCGTCCCGGAATTCCGGTTTCCCGGAACTCCCTCGAAACTTCAGTCGCCCGAAGCTTCTGAGATTCTCTGCCGAACCTCTTGCTGCTCCCGGTCGCCCGTGAGCCGCCTGAAACTCGTTGCCGATCCTCCGGAAACCCCGGTCGCCCGAAATCTCCTGAGTCTCATTTCCGATGCCTCGAAACTCTCCGGTTTCCCGGAAACTCCCAAAACTCGGTTTGAATCTCTGAGGGCCTGCGTCCTGCTCTCTTCTCGTGGAAGATTGCTCTTCCGTTGCCAAGAATCATGCCACAGAATGGCCGCGCGTCAACGGGTATTTTTGTGTGCAAATCGCGTCAATTGTGTGCATTACAAGGTGTCGTTTTCGCCGCGATTCGACGCTTCGCGGTCAAGCCTTTCCCCAGCCTCCGCCGCCCGGTGTCTCCAGCCGCAGCACGTCTCCGGCTGCCAGATGCAGGCTGCACTTGCCGGGAAGTTCCCGGCCCATCGGATCGCCGTCCGCGAACAGCGTCGCTCGTCCCGCCGCTCCGTTCTCGCCGCCCTGCAATCCCCAGGGATGGGATCGCCGGCGATCCGCCAGCAGCGTCACCTGCGCCGGCGCCAGCAGTTCGATCTCGCGCACCAGCCCATCGCCGCCGCGAAATTGCCCAGCTCCACCCGATCCCTCTCGATACGCGTAGCGCCGCACGCGCAGCGGATACGCGTACTCCAGCGCCTCCACCGGCGTGTTCAGCGAGTTCGTCATGTGGGTGTGCACGCCGGAGATGCCGTCCAGCCCCGGCCGCGCGCCCATGCCTCCGGCCGCCGTTTCGTAATACGTGAAGGTCTCGCCATTCCGCGGATCGATGCCGCCGATGGTCAGATTGCTCATCGTCCCGGCGCTCGCCGCAGGCACGCGCTCCGGCACCGCCTGCGCCAGCGCGCGCATCAGCGTATCCACGATCCTTTGCGACGTCTCCACATTGCCCGCGGCTACCGGCGCGGGCGGGCGCGCATCCACCACCGTGCCCGGCTCGGTGATCAGCGTGAGCGGCCGCAGAATGCCCGCCGTCGCGGGCGCGTCGGCTCCCAGCAAGCAGCGCAGCACGTAAAAACATGCCGAAAGCGTGATCGCGCGCACTGCGTTCACGCTGCCCGTCACCTGCGCGGCCGACCCAGCGAAGTCCGCGCGCAGCGACGCGGCCGCCGGATCGGTCTGCAGCCGCACCGCAATCCGAATTGGCCCGCCGTCGATGCCGTCATCGTCGAGAAAATCTTCGGCGACAAATTCGCCAGCAGGCATTTTCCGCAGTTCCGCGCGCACCAGCCGCTCGGAGTAGTCGAGCAATTCCCCACTCAATGCGCGCAGGCGCGGCTCGCCGTACTTCGCCGCCAGATCCAGCATCCGCTGCTCTCCCACGCGGCAGGCGCCGATCTGCGCCTGCAAGTCCCCTTCGCGCTCCCGCGGCGTGCGCACGTTCAGCAGGATCAAATCCAGCATTTCGCGATCGACCGCGCCGCCGCGCACAATTCGCACCGGCGGAATGCGCAGCCCCTCCTGAAAAATCTCGCGCGCCGGTCCCATCGATCCAGGAAACGCTCCACCCACATCGGCGTGATGCGCCCGCGCCGCAACATAAAACGACGGCCGAGCCGCGCTTGCAACAAATACAGGCAGCACCATCGTGATGTCCGGCAAGTGCGTGCCGCCGGCGTACGGATCGTTCAGCACGGCCACGTCGCCAGGCCCGAGAGCGATGGCCTGCACCGCCGCTTCCACGCGACATCGGCATCGATCCCAGATGCACGGGCATGTGGTCGCCCATCGCGATCACGCGCGCCTCCGCATCGAAAATCGCGCAGGAGTAGTCGCGTCGCTCTTTGATGTTCGGCGAAAGCGCCGTGCGCCGCAGCGCCGCGCCCATCTCTTCCGCAATGGAATGCACCGCGCTGCGAAAGATCGCCAGCTCGACCGGATCGACGCTCATGCCTGCTCCTCTCCCACCGCAATCACCAGGTTCGCCCACGGATCAACCATGACCCGCGCGCCCGGCGGCACCAGTGTCGCCGAGGTGTATTCGGTGATCATCGCCGGCCCCGCAATCGCATCGCCCGGAACCAGCTGCTCGCGCCGGTAGAGCCGCGAGCGCACAAACTTCCCCCCGAACCAAATGTCGCGCTCCGCATAACACGCATCGCGGCCGTCGCCGGGACGAGGCTCACGCCGCGCCGGCGCATACGGCTCCGCCGCCGCGGTCATGCGTAGCCGCAGGTTCACAATCTGTACCGGCTTCTGCGCATCGCTGAAACCGTACCGCCGCCGGTGCAGTTCATGGAACGCCGCCAGCGATTCTTCAGGATTTGTAACCGTCCACGGCACATTCAGCTCATAGCCCTGCCCGGCGTAGCGCAGATCCAGCGAATACTCCACGGTCCCAGCAAGCCCTTCCGCAGCGAACTCCGCGCGCGCCCGCTCTTCGAGTTCCGCGAAGGCCGCCTCCAGAGAACCACTCGCCTCGCCGGCCAGCATCACCGTGCGCGAATGATCGCGCACCACATCCGCCAGCAGAATCCCCAGCGCCGACAACGCCCCTGGCATAGCCGGCACCAGCACCGTCGGAATGCGCAGCGCGCGCGCCAGCGAACACGCGTGCAGCGGCCCTCCGCCGCCGAAGGCCACCAGCGTAAAATCGCGCGGATCGTATCCCTGCTCCACGGAGATGACGCGAATCGCCTTGTCCATCTCCGTCTCCACCACGCGCACAATGCCCGCGGCAAATTCCTCCACGGTGGCCAGCGAGCCTTTCTGCTCGACGAGCATTCGCTCTGCGCGCTCGCGATCCAGCGCCACCGCGCCGCCCAAAAAGCTCTCCGCATCCAGCCGCCCCAGCATCAGATTCGCGTCCGTCACCGTCGCCTGCGTGCCCCGCCCAAAACAGATCGGCCCCGGATCGGCGCCCGCCGATTCCGGCCCCACGCGCAGCATCCCGCCCGCATCGAACCGCGCAATCGACCCGCCGCCCGCTCCCGCTGTGTGAATCTCCAGCATTGGCACGCCCACCGGCACGCCGGCCACTACCGCCTCGCGCGTGCGCCGCACGCCGCCTCGCGCCGCGTCGGATAGAAACACGTCGGTCGACGTCCCGCCCATGTCGAGCCCAATCATTCGCTCGAAGCCCGCCTGCTGCGCCACCCGTGTCGCCCCGATCACGCCGCCCGCCGGCCCCGACAGCACCGTCCGCACCGGCTCCTGCGCCGCCAGACGCGCGGAAACGATTCCTCCTGACGACTGCATCACCTCCACGCGCCCGCCGCCTTGCTCCGCAGCTACCCGCTGCTCCAATGCAGCAGGTATGTCCCCATGCGCGGCGCAAGATACGCGTTCACCACGGTCGTGCATGCCCGCTCGTACTCGCGAAACTCCGGCAAAATGCGATGCGAGGCGGAAACCGGCACACCGAGCGCACCAAGCGCTTCCGCCACGCGCCTTTCGCTTCGCGGATTGGCAAACGAAAACAGCAGCGAAATCGCCACCGCTTCAGCGCCGCTTGTCGCACCGCCTCAACCAGCGCGTCCAACTCCCTTCCGTCGGCGCGCGCAGAATCTCCCCCTCCGCGCTCACGCGCTCCGGCACGCCAAAGCGCAACTCGCGCGGCACCAGACACTCCGTCACGGGCGCAAACCAGTCATAGAGCGCGGCTCGCGCCTGCCGCCCGATCGCGATCGTGTCCTCGAATCCCGCCGTCGTCACAAACGCCACACGCGCGCCGCGCCGCTCCAGCATGGCATTCGTGCCCAGCGTCGTCCCGTGGCGAACTTCCACGCGCTCCCGCCGCTCCAGTCTTCATCACCGCGTCCAGCACCGCCTGCGCCGGATCGGCCGGCGTGGAAAACACCTTCACCACCCGCAGCTCGCCGCCGCGCAGAAAAACGCAGTCGGTGAACGTTCCTCCAGTGTCGATGGCTGCGCGCAAAGGGTTATGCTCTCCCGTATCGTGGTAGGACGGCGCCGCAGCACGTCGGCCCAGCCGTCCTCACAAACTGTAAAGCACTCGGAGCACAACGTTGAACGGATTCTCCGCCTGGCTGACCGAAGCTTCCCGCGAGCAGAAGCGCACCCTGCTCGCGGCGTCGCTGGGCTGGATGCTCGACAGCATGGACGTCATGCTCTACGCGCTGGTGCTCGGCCAGGTGCAGCGCGACCTGCATCTCTCCGCAGCCGCGAGCGGCGCCATGATGTCCGCCACGCTGCTCAGCGCGGCCGTCGGCGGCATCGCCTTCGGCTGGTTCGCGGACCGCGCCGGCCGCGTCCGCGCGCTCTCCCTCAGCGTCCTCATCTATTCCGTCTGCACGGCACTCTGCGGATTCACGCACACCGCCGTCGAGCTCTCATGCTCTTCCGCTCCTTGCTCGGCCTCGGCATGGGCGGCGAGTGGGCTTCCGGCGCCGCTCTGGTGGCGGAAACCTGGCCCGCCCATCATCGCGGCAAAGCCCTCGCCCTGGTGCAAAGCGCCTGGGCCATCGGCTACGCGCTCGGCGCAGCCCTCGTCGCCCTCATCATGCCGCATTTCGGATGGCGCGCCGTCTTCTTCGCCGGCATCGCGCCCGCGCTCGTCGCGCTGTGGGTGCAGCGTGGCATTCACGAGCCGGAAGCCTGGCGCCGCGAACGCACTCCGAAGGTTCACATCGGCGCGATCTTCCGCCGCCCGCTCGCCCGCGCCACCCTCGTCTGCGCCACCATGAACGCCGCCAGCCTCTTTGCCTGGTGGGGACTCTTCACCTGGGTGCCGCGCTTTCTCTCCATGCCCGTGGCGCGCGGCGGTCGCGGCCTCGGCATCGTGCTGACCTCCGAGTGGACCATCGTCATGCAGATCGGCACGTTCCTCGGCTATATCAGCTTCGGCTACATCGCCGACCGCTTCAGCCGCAAGCGCACCTACATCGTCTATCTGGTGGTCGCCGCGGCTCTGGTTCCCGCCTTCGCCTTCGTGCGCTCGGCTGGCGTCCTGCTTGCTCTCTGCCCGCTCATCGGCTTCTTCGGCACCGGCTACTTCAGCGGATTCGCGGTCATCGCCAGCGAGCTCTTCCCCACCGCGCTGCGCGGCTCCGCCATGGGCTTTGTCTACAACATCGGCCGCATGCTCAGCGCCGTCGCGCCCTGGATGATCGGCGCCGTCTCAGAAAGCGCGGGCCTCAAATGGGCGCTCTGCCTCACCTCCGGAGCCTTCCTCGTCGCCGCCCTCATCGCCACCGGACTGCGGTCTTCGCCCGCTCAGGAAGCCGTCACCGTAGCCTGAGATCCGCAACTCCCGCGCGGGCTCACGTCTCACCGCAATTCCATGCGTCCTTCGTCCCGCAGCCGCATCTCTCCTGAGTAGCAGTTTCCTGATCCCTATTCCCTGATCCCTGTTCTCTATCCCCTACACCCTATACCCTGTACCCTGGTTCTTTATGAAGATCGGCATCACCTGCTATCCCACCTACGGCGGCAGCGGCGTCGTCGCTACCGAGCTCGGCATCGAGCTGGCCGCCGCCGGCCATCAGGTCCACTTCATCGCCTATTCGCAGCCCTTCCGCCTCCGCGGGCGCGAGCAGGACATCGCCTTCCACGAAGTTTCCGTCTCCAATTACCCGCTCTTTGAGTTCCCTCCCTACGACCTCGCGCTCGCCACGCGCATGGCCGAGGTCGCCGCCTACCACCAACTCGATCTGCTCCACGTCCACTACGCCATCCCTCACTCCATCTCGGCGTTTCTGGCGCGCGAAATGCTCGCCCGCGATGGCCAGCGCCTGCCCTTCATCACCACCCTCCACGGCACCGACATCACCCTCGTCGGCCTCGACCATTCCTACCTGCCCACCACACGCTTCGGCATCGACCAGAGCGACGGAGTCACCGCGATTTCGAATTACCTCCGCGAAAAAACCATCCAGGAATTCCACCCCGACCGCGCCATCGAGGTCATCCCCAACTTCGTCAACTGCGATGTCTACATGCCGCTCAGCGCCGAGCAGCGCGCCCAGGGACGCGCCCGCTACGCCGCCGACGGCGAAAAGATCCTCATGCACCTCTCGAACTTCCGCCCCGTCAAGCGCACCACCGACGTGGTCCGCATCTTCTCCCGCGTCGCCCGCGAGCTGCCCGCGCGCCTGCTCATGATCGGCGATGGCCCCGACCGCTCCGCCGCGGAATGGATCGCCCATAGCACCGGCATTCAGGACCGCGTCCACTTCCTCGGCAAGCTCGACAACATCTCCGACATCCTGCCTCTCGCCGATCTGCTGCTGCTGCCCAGCGAGCTCGAGTCCTTCGGCCTCGTCGCTCTGGAAGCCATGGCCTGCCGCGTGCCCACCATCGCCACGCGCGTCGGCGGCATCCCCGAGCTCATCGAGGACGGCGTCACCGGATGCCTCTTCCCGGTCGGCGACGTGGACGCCATGGCCGCAGCCGCCGTCGACCTGCTGCGCGACCAGGACCGCTACCAGGCCATGGCCGACACCGCCCGCAAACACGCGCAGGCCCGCTACTGCGCCACAAAGATCGTTCCCCTCTACGAGCGGTTTTACGAGCGCGTGGTCAGCGGGCCGGCTGCGTCAGCGCCTTAGTGAATCATGTTCAGCGTGTCCTGCGAGATCGTGTCGAAGGTGGTAATCGCTTTCGAGCTCGCATCGAACGCCTGCTGCTGCACGATCAGGTCCGAGAACTGCGTCGAGATGTCCACATTCGACTCCTCCAGCGCCTCATCCTGAATCGTGCCCAGCCCGGCCGCTCCGGCTACGCCCACGCTGGCCGCTCCTGAGGCCAGTGTCGTCTGATAATTGTTGCCCGCCGTAATCGTCAGCCCCTGCTGGTTGGTGATGCTGGCCAGCGCCAGTTGTCCCACCGCCGTGGTTTGCCCGTTGCTGAATTCCGCCGAAACCACCCCGCTGGAATCGATAGTGAACCCACTGTATTCGCCGCTGGCATAGCCGTTCTGGTTGGTTGCCGACACCGCCGAGGCCGACGCCACCTGCGTCACCGTCGCCTTGTTGTTCGCGCCGTACAGATCCCAATTCAGCGTCAGATCGGTGGCCCCGTCGCTCAGCCCCGTAAAACTGATGCCGGCCACGTTGGCCGCCGGAGCCGTGAGGTTGCCGTTCGCGTCGAACTGCAGCGCCCCGGTCAGGTTCGCGCCGCCCGTCGCGTCGCCTGCCGGCAGGGAGATCGCGTAATTCCACGCGCCTCCGCCCTGGCTGGTGAAGTCGATCGTCGCCACGTGCGCCACGCCCAGCGAATCGTAGATGGTAATCTGCGCGGGCACCTGCGTTCCCACCGCCGAGGTCGCATCCAGATTCGCCGTCATCGACATCGTGGTGGTGGCTGCCGGCTGCTCCACCTGGCCCACCGGAATCTGAATCGCCGCCAGCGGCGCGTTGGTGTCCACCGCTCCATTGATCACCGGATACCCCAGCACCTGCTGTCCGCCCTGCGTGGTCAGCGAGCCGTCGGCGCTCAGCGTGAAATTGCCGTCCCGCGTGTATTCCGTGGTGCCTCCGTTCTCCACCACGAAGAAGCCCTGCCCGTTCAGCGCCACATCCGTGGCATTGCCGGTCTCGTTGATGCTGCCCTGCATGAAGCTCGTCTCCGTCGACGCGACTTGTGTGCCCGCGCCCACCTGCAGCGGGTTGCCGGCCCCGGTGTCGCCGATCTGCTGGTAAAACAGGTCGCTGAAGGTGACGTTCTGGCTCTTGAACGCCGTGGTGTTCATGTTGGAGAGGTTGTTGGCAATGGTGTTCAGGGCTGTCGAGGATGCCTCCAGCCCGGTCAGCGGAATCGAAAACGACGACATAGTTCCTCCGTGTCAAAGCCGCGCAGAAACTACTGCGCCGGGTTGGAATGAGATGTGCGCGCCTGCTGCGCGCGAGCTTTCAGCGAAGTCACCAGCGAGTTGAGCGGATTGGACCCCGAACCCGGCGCCAGCATCTGCGTGGCGGCACCGAGAGCATCGGCGATCCGCGACGATGTGCCGCTGCCCGCCGGTGCGCTCAGGTTTCCTGGCGCCAGCGCCGCGCTGGTTGGCACGGCGGCGCCCGCAGGAGTGCCGGCCCCCTGCGCGGATACGCTTCCGCCTGTCGCGGTGGTTGAGCTCGGTGTCAGGTCCTGGTTGATCTGGATCAATTGTTCCAGGCTGTTCACCTGCACCAGCTGGTTGATGTACTCATTCGGGTCGGTGTTCGCCGTCGGATCCTGGTTCTTCATCTCCGACACCAACAGTTCGAGAAAGTCATTCGCGCTGATGCTCGCCGTGCTGGTGTCGCTGGACGACCCGGCCGCCCCGCCGGTGCCCCCGCTCGCGCCCGCGCTCGCCTGCACGGGCTGCGCGGCCGTCATCGCGGTTACTGGATTGGTGAAAAGCTGCATACACGTTCCTCTCTCCGAGTCACACTCGGACATCGATCCACGACAAACTCTCCGGCTCTGCTTCTCCTGAGAGATCAGGCAATGCTTCCCCGGAGGTGGCCGGCGTGTTCCCGTTTGGGTTCCTGTTTCCGGATGCATTCCGCCCGCCCTCCGAGCCGGCCTCAAACGGCTGCGCGTTCAGCGTGTCCACGCGTACCTGCTGGCCGGCCAGATACTCCCGCATGGCCGGCAATTGTGCTGCCACTGCGGGATGCGTCGCTGAGGATGTGCTGAGCGTCGCGGCAATCTGCCCTTCCGCGGCGCGTGCCCGCACTTCCACCCACCCCAGTCCCGGATCATGCACGCCCACCTCCAGCCGCTGCGGCGTGCGATTCAGCATCTGCGGCGCTGCCCCGGAATCGATGCGGTCGAACGCCACGCCCGGCGATGGCGGAGCTGCCCGCGCCGCCCCACCGGACATTCGCGCGGGCAGCGAAATCGAGACCGGCGCGGACGAAAGCTGCTGCACTCCGTGCGCCGGCATGGCTGCGGGCGAAGATACCGCGGCGCCTGCCACAACCCGCTGCCCTGGAGCCGGTGCCTCGGCCGCCATTGCGGGGTGTTGCTCGGTCGCCGTGGTGTTGCTGCGGACCGCAGCCCTGGGCGCGCTGCCCGGTGTCTCGGGCGGGACGGCCATGCGCTCTGCGGAGCCGGGAACGCGCGCCGGTTCCCCGGTAGATCGAGCCGCGGTTGCTGACATGGGTTCCGGTGCAGGCGTGATCGTGCGCGGCTCCGGCATCGGACACGAGAAAGGCTGCACCGCAGCAGCCGGCTTTTGCCCATCCACTATCCCTTCCGGCCGCACAGCAACCGGTGCATCGTAGTTCTTGGTCGCGAAACCCGTGATTTTCGCGGAGACCTTGCCGGCGGCGCGCCCGGAGATTCTCGGCTGCGCCTCGCGACCATGCGCTGGCAAATCTCGCACGGCTACAGCTTTCTCCATCGACGGCGGCGCAGCGAGAACCACAGGGTTCTCGCCCGTCCGCTGAGGCGTCTTTAGCGTCTCCTCGGTCCCGGCGGCATTCTCAGGAGGGTTAGGCGCTGGCGTGACTACGGCTGGCACAACCTGCGCCGGTGCCGGCATCGTGGCTTCCGTCTGGCCAGCCGGAGCGCGCGTCCCTAGCTCCAACGCGCTGCCAGCCGCCGCTGCTTTTTCCGGAACTGGTTTCGTTTCCTGCTTGCCACCGCTCCGCGCAGCAGGGAATCTCCCGTCCACGCCCGCTGCTGCGCCTGAGCTTCCCGCCACCGCGCCAGAATTCGGAAACTCTTCGGCAAACTCCGCGCCGCTCTCTGCCGCAACGATCTTCTCTTCCGTCGGGCAGGATGCCTGCGGCGCCGCTCGAACAGCCGCTGTCTGCATCGTTGCCCGGGTCGCAACGTCCTGACTCGCAACGTCCCGACTGGCAACATCCGGCGTCGCAACGTTCGGGCTCGCAACGCTCAGCTTCGCCGGAGCACCTGCCTTCGTTTCGTTCCCGCCGCTCGCCGCGCGGCTTGCCTCCGCCCCGGCATCCACCCCGGCCGGCTCACCCTCCGTCGCCGGCGCCGCGCTCGCCCATTGCTGCACCAGCCACTGGCGGAAGACGCTCGTCTCGACTGCTGAGTTCTCGCTCTTCTGTCCCAGCGCGACCGCCGGCAGCGGCCCAACCGGATTCATGTTTGGTCCAACGCCCAGGTGCAAGCGCGATCTCCTCTGCCCGGAAACCCTGCATGAGGCATTCCGACTGGGAGGGAGGAGAGTAAGAGAAATCTCAGGGCGACCTTCCCTCGGCCCCCGGCTTCTCGCGCGCCACGCGGCTCTGAAACCAGTCATCGATGCGCTTCTGCTCGCGACGCCCCTCGTCTCTGGCCCCTTCCGCCGCTGCCTCGGTCACCAGCGTCTCCACCTGCCGCCGCTCCAGCCGTCGCTCCAGCATTTCCGCCCGAGCCGCTTCCAGGCCCGGCCGCCGCGACTCGGCCAGCGCCCGCAGCCCCGCGCTCCGGCCCGCCAAAACCTCCGCGTCCGACACTTCCACCCGCCACTCCGCCTCGCCCGCTGTCAGCCGCCGCAAGGCATCGCCGCGCGCTGCGCGCGCCTGCGCCCGCTCCTCTTCAGCCACCGAGTCCAGCCGCCGCACCTCGGCGTTGCGCCGCTCCAGTTCCCTCCGCGATCGCTCCTCGAGGAGCGCCCGCAACTTCAGCACCCGGCGCAGCGGATGCTTCATGGCGCGGCCGTTTCGCGTGGCTCCATCGCCGCCGCCAGACCCAGCAATTGCGTCCGTGCCCCCGCCAGGCTCTCCTGCTCGCGCGCTGCCTGGGTCAGAAACTGACGAATTGCCGGCCGAAACCGGAGCGCGCGATCCAGATCCAGGTCGGTGCCCGCCTTATACGCCCCGATGCGCACCAGATCTTCCGAGCGCGCCCACACCGACAGCAGGCGCCGCAGCGACGCCGCGGCCTGCCGGTGCTCCTCGCTCGCCACTACCGGCATCAGCCGGCTGATCGATTCGAGCACGTCGATCGGCGGATACCATCCGTCCGCCGCCAGCGCGCGCGCGAGCACCACGTGCCCGTCCAGCAGGGAGCGCACCGCGTCCACCAGCGGATCCTGCAAATCATCGCCTTCCATCAGCACTGTATAAAACGCCGTGATGCTGCCCGTCCGGAACCGCCCCGCGCGCTCCACCAGCCGCGCCAGCCGGCTGAAAACGGAAGGCGTGTACCCGCGCGTCGTCGGCGGCTCGCCCGCCGCCAGCCCGATCTCGCGCGCCGCCATCGCGAAGCGCGTCAGCGAATCCAGCACCAGCAGCACATGCCGTCCCTGCCCGGCAAAAAACTCCGCCACGCTGGTCGCGGCCAGCGCGGCGCGCATGCGCAGCAGCGGCGACTGGTCCGACGTCGACACCAGCACCACCGCGCGCTTCCGCCCCTCCGGACCCAGGCTCTCTTCCAGAAACTCCCCCACCTCGCGCCCGCGTTCGCCCACCAGTCCCACCACAATCACTTCGGCGTCGCTGTTCCGCGTCATCATGCCGATCAGCGTGCTCTTCCCTACGCCCGACCCGCCGAAAATGCCCACCCTCTGCCCGCGCCCCACCGCCAACATTCCGTCAATCGCGCGAATGCCGGTGCCCAGCGCTTCCCGGATCGGCTCGCGCTCCAGGGGCGCCGGCGCCGGCGACTCCAGCAGCACCGCGGATTGCGGCGCCGGACGCCGCCCGCCGTCCATCGGCTGACCCTGCGCGTTCAGCACCCGCCCAATCAGTCCTGCGCCCACCTCAATCCGCGGCTGAACGCCCAGCGCCGCCACCGCATCGCCATAGCGAACGCCGTCCGCGGCCTCCAGCGTCATCGAAATGATGTTCTTCCCGCGAAAGCCGATCACTTCCGCCGGATGCGCCCGGCCCTCCCCGTCGCGAATCTCGCAGCATTCGCCCACCGAGCAGGGCGGGCCCTCCGATTCGAGCGTTTGTCCCGTCGCCTCCACCACCCGCCCGCACCAGCGCAGCGGCGAGCGCTGCCGCAGCCGCGAAAAGTACGTGCCCAGCAGCTCCACTCAACCCTGCTTTCCCGCTCGGCTGTCTTTCGCCCGCACTTCCAGCAGATCGAAGAATCCGCGCTCGATCTCCTCAATCTGCGCGCGCACCCCCAGATCCACGCGGCCCAGCGACGTTTCGAGCGCGGCTTCGGTCGTCTGCATCTCCGCGTCGCTTACCACCTCCGGACGCAGCGGCAGCGCCGGCATCAGCCGCAGCATCTCCGCCCACAGCTCCTGCTGCGCCGCGGGCACGCGCAGCCGTACCTCCGTCGACTCGGCCAGTCGCCCCAGCGCCACCCGCACGGCGCCGGCCAGCAGCAGCGGATCCATCTGCGCTTCGCGATGCAGAATGCGCTCCGCCACGGCCAGCGCCAGCCGCACCACCTCATGTTCCACCTGCGCCAGATACTCGTCGCGCCGCGCGCGAAATTCCTCGAGCGCCGCGGCCAGCTCCGCCGCGCATTGCTTCCGCCAGGCCGCGTCCTCGCTCGTCGCCGCCGCCCGTCCCTGTTCCCCTGCTTCCCGCCGCGCGGCCTCGATCTCGCGCACCCATCGCCGCTCCCGGTCGTCCCGCTCGGCCTCGAGCTCGCGCACCCGCGCGGCCAGCCCGGCGGCGGACAAGCCGTCGAGCCCCGCCGCACGCCCTCCGGCCAGCACCGGATACTCCATTGGCCGCACCGCCCGTTCGCCACGATTCAGCACTGCCCCACCTCTCAGCCCGTTGCCCGCCATCCGCGCCTCACACAATGAAATCGTCGCCCTGCTCCAGCTTCAGGATCACCTTGCCCTCCGCTTCCAGCCCGCGCGCCAGCGCCAGAATCTCGTGCTGCGCTGCCGCCACCTCGCGCCCGCGCACCGGGCCCATCACCTCCATGTCTTCCTTCAGCATGTCGGCGGCGCGCGACGACATCGCCGAAAACACATGTGCCCGCAAATCGTCGCGAGCGCCGCGCAGCGCCAGCCCCAGTTGCCGCTTGTCCGCCGCCGCCACAATCTCCCGCATGCTCGCCGGCGGAATCGTCACCAGGTCCTCGAAGGTGAACATCAGGTTCCGGATGCTCAGCGCCATGGCCACATCGGCCGCCTCGATCTCGTCCAGAATTTTCTTCGCCCGCTCGGAATCCATGCGGTTCAGCAGGTCCGCTACGGCTTTGAACCCCGAATACGCGCGCCGACCCGTGTCGCCCATGTTTTCGAGGCGCCGGTGCAGGATCATCGCTACCCGCTGCGCCATCTCCGGAGAAAACTGCCGCATCGCCGCCAGCCGCCGGATCGCTTCCACCCTCCGGTCGTCGGTCAGGCTGTCGATCACCACCGAGCCGCGCCGCGGATCCAGATGCGCCAGCACCACCGCTACCGTCTGCGGGTGCTCGCTCTCCAGAAACTTGCCCAGCTGCTGCGGATCCACCCGCTGCAGCATCGTCAAATCGCTCTGGCTGGCCACCTGCGCGCGCTTCACCAGAGCCAGCAGGTCCTCCGCGCGCTGCTTGCCGAAGGTGTCCACCAGCAGCTTTCTCGCGTACTCCGGTCCGCCGTGGACCATGTACTGCTGCGTCTCCAGCATCTCCCGGAATTCTTCGACGACTTCCAGCGAAATTTCCGGCGGGATGTTTCTGAGGTCCGCGATCTCTTCGGTCAGCCGCTGCACATCCGGTTCGGCCAGGTTTTGCAGGATTTTTTTCCCGAGCTCGTCGCCCACCGCCACCAGAAATACCGCGGCCTTGCGCACGCCGCTCAGTGGCAGGTTGCCCGCGGGCAGACGAAGCGAAGAGGTGGCCATACGCTTACTCCGACCGGATCCAGCTCTCCAGCAGGCGCGTGCTCTGCGCCGGCTCGCGCTTCACGGATTCGGACACCTGCTCGAAGACGCTCTGCGCCCGCTGCTTGCGCTGCTCGGCGGCGACGTGCTCCGGCGTCATCTCGCGCGGCAACGGCGTTGCCGGCGCTCCAGGCAGCGCGGCAGCGGCCGCCGCCGGGCGTGCCGATGCGGGACGCGGTCCCGCTGCCAGCGCGCGCAGCGCCGGACGCGCCACCACGAAGAAGAACATCAGCATCGCGATCAGCAGGGTTCCATAACGCAGCACCGGCTCCGCCCGCGACACCATGCCCAGCGCGCGATCCGCGACGGACGGCGCCGGCAGCGCCGCATTGTCCTCAAACGCCAGCTGCTCCACGCTCACCTGATCGCCGCGCGCGGTATCGAAGCCGATCGCGTTTTCCGCCAGTTGCGCAATCTCCTGCATCTCGGCAGGCGATCGCGGCTGCCACACCGTCTGCTTGCCCTGCGCCACGGGCCGGTAATTGATCAGCACCGCCGCGGTCAGCCGGCGCACCCTCCCCGCCGGTTCCACCAGGTGCCGCTCCTTTTTCGAGACGCCGTACGTGTCGCTCTCCTCCTTCCTGTCCTGCGCATTCGGCGCCGCCGCGGGATAGAGCGGCGGCTTCGCGTTCGGCATGTTGCTCGCCGTTCCCGGAATCCCCGAGGCCGGCGCCTGGCCGGAAGTCTCCTCGCTGCGCTGCATGGCCAGCGTCGCCGACTGCGCCGGGTCGTAGCTCTCGTCGGTCTCTTCCGTGGAGCTCGGATCGTAGTCCACATTCACCGAGGCCCGGACATTCCCCGCTCCGGCCACTGGCTCCAGTGTTTCCACCAGCCTGCCCGCCATCTCCTGCTCGTGCTCGGCCAGCGCCGCATCGCCCGTGGGACGCCCCATCAGCCCGCCGCCCTTCGCATCCACCAGCACCACGTTCTCCGGCTTCAACCCGTCCACCGCGCTGGCCACCAGATTCGCAATGGCTGCCGACTCATCGTTCGTCAGCGTGCGCCGACGCAGCCGCAGCACCACCGAGGCCTTCGCCTCGCGCTGGTCCGCCGTAAACAGCGAGTCGTGCGGCAGCACCAGATCCACCCGCGCCGACTCCACCGACGCCAGCGTCTCGATGGTGTGCTCCAGTTCGCCTTCGAGCGCGCGCTGGTAATTTACCTGCTCGTCGAATTCCGATCCCATCCAGTTCGGCTTGTCGAACAGCTCGAAGCCCATCCGCCCGCTGGCCGGCGAGCCTTTCGCCGTCGCCGTCAGCCGCGCCTTGTCCAGATCTTCCGCGGGCACCCGCAACGCCGAGCCGTCCCCCGAAACGTCAAATGGAATCCCTGCCGCCGTCAGTTCCTGCGCCATCTGCCGTGCGTCTTCGGGATCCAAACCCGCGTAGAGCGTGCGCCAGTCCGTGCGCGTGCCGATACCACGCCAGCCCCGCCACGCACGCCAGCAAAATTGCCGCCATCGCCACCAGCCGCCTTCGCCGCGCGGGCTCCAGCGCGCGGAAGCGCGCCACGGCCTCCGTGGCCAGCAAGCCTGCGCGTTCCAGGCTCAGCGCGGATTGGGTGGGATCGGCCATCGTTTCAGAACTGCATGCTCATGACCTGCTGATACGCAGCGACCGCCTTGTTGCGCACCGCCAGGGTCAGCTCAAAGGCCATGTCCGCTTTCTCGGTCGCAATCATCGCGTCGTGCACGTCCACGCCGTTGCCCTGGAGCAGCCCCTCAACGGTGGTGGCCGCCTGGTCCTCGAGATGGTCCACGCTGCCGATCGCGCTCTTCAGCAAATCGCCGAACGGCGCGCCGCCGGTGCCAGCCGGCGCGGTCATCGTGTCGCCCAGTTCCGCCGCCGGCAGCCCTCCAATTCCACTTGTCAGCATCCGCGCACCTCCCCTACTTCAAAATGTCCAGCGAGGTTGAGATCATGCTCTTCTCCGCCTCCACCGCCGAGGCGTTCAGCCCGTAGGAACGCGTCGCCCCCATCAGGTCCACCATCTCGGTCACTGGATTGATGTCGGGATACGAAACATATCCATCCTTGTCCGCGTCCGGGTGACCGGGATCGTAGCGGCGCAGCACCGCATCCTTATCGGCCACCACGGCTGAAACGCGCACTCCGCCCATCTCCGGCTCCGAGTCGCTGAACGATCCAGACGTCATCGGCCCGGACGTCACCGGCCCCGACACCTGACTTGCCAATTGGCTCGAGAAGCTCGAAGTTCCTGTGTCTGCCGTGAACACCACATGCCTGCGCAGGTAAGGACCGCCCTCCGCCGTGCGCGTTGTCTCGGCATTCGCCATGTTCGCCGCCACCACCTCGGCTCGGATGCGCTCCGCTTCAAGCGCCGACCCGCTCACCTCCATCGCTCCGAACAAATTCATCGCGGCTCTGCCTTTCTCCCCGCCCCGCTTACTTCTCGTCTTCGTGAATCGCGTCCATTACCTGCGCGAACTGGTTTTTCAGCAGCGCCTCGCCGGCGCGAAACTGCAGCTGCGCCTCCGCCATCTTCATGCCTTCGCGATCCATCGATACATCGTTGCCGTCGGGCCGCTCCAGCAGGCCGCCTACCGGCCCTATGCGCGGCTGCGGCGGCGCTGCGCCCCCCAGCGTCTCCATCGACCGCCGCATCTCCGCCGCAAAGTCGAACCCCACCGTCCGGTATCCCGGCGTGTCCACGTTGGCCATGTTTTGCGCGGTCACCTTCAGTTCGGCCGTCGACAGGTCCATGTACCGCTCGAGCGCGTCCGTCATCGGCGTGGTCAGCTGCATCCTTCGTCCTCTCGCGGGACTCGCGTCCCACCAACGCCAGCAGAACCGGTTCCGGCAAACACCCTGCCGGATTAGAAAGCTCTACTCCGGCTCGTAAAATTCGATCTCCTCCGCGCCGATTCGCGGCCGATCTTCGGCCAGAATCCACGCCCGCTCCAGCACATGCTCCAGTTCGCGCACGTTTCCTGGCCACGCATGCGCGCGCAGCTTCTCCAGAGCCTCCGCCGTCAGCCGCTTCGCCGGACTCTGCCGCGCCATCCGCTCCAGAAAATGTAGCGGCAAGCGCTTCGATATCCTCGGCGTGCCCCGCCAGCGCCGGCGTGCGGATAAAGAACACCGCCAGCCGGTAGTACAGGTCCTCGCGAAACTCGCCCCTGGCCGCCAGCTTCTGCAGCGGCTGATGCGTCGCCGCCACAATCCTCACGTCCACCTTCACCGGCTCGTTGTCGCCCACGCGCTGCAACTCGCCGGTTTCCAGAAAGCGCAGCAGCTTGGCCTGCAGCGCCAGCGGCATCTCCCCAATCTCGTCCAAAAAGAGTGTGCCGCCGTGTGCCGCTTCAATGCGGCCCGTGCGCCCCTGCACCGCTCCGGTGAACGCGCCGCGCGTGTGCCCGAACAGCTCCGCTTCCAGCAGAGCCTCCGGAATCGCCGCGCAGTTCAGCGCCACCATCCGCCGCGCCGCGCGCGGGCTCAGCCGATGCACCGCCTGCGCCACCAGCTCCTTCCCGCTGCCCGTCGGCCCTTCGATCAGCACCGCCGTCGACCGCGGCGCCACCAGCCGAATCCGCCGGCTTACCTCCAGCAGCGCCGGATGCGACCCGACGAACTCCGGCAGCCGCCACGTCCCGCTGCCGAGCGCGCTCCATCGATCCGCCTCCTCGCCGGCCTCCGCCGATGCGGCGGATGAGTCAGGTAAGCTCCTGGCATTTTCCAATGATCCCGTGACGCCTGCTGGCTTCCCCGCTGGCAAACTTCCCGGCGCCGCATTCCACGCCGCCCCATCGCCTGCCTGCGCCCGCCGCAGCGCGTGCAGCACCTCGTTCCGCCGCGGGCTGCGCGCGCCCCGCGCCGTCCCCGACGCATCCGCCATCACCAGATCGACGCCCGGATGCAGCCGCTCGAATTCCGTGACAAACTCCTGCACCTCCAGATCGGGCAGCCACGAATCCACCACCACCGCCTCGGCCGGCGCGGCATCGAGGCATGCCAGCGTTTCCGCGCCGCCTCCCGCCTCGCGCACCTGCCAGCGCAGTTCCGTCAGCGCGTCGCGCACCCGCTGGCGGAACGACAAGTCCGCGCTCACAAGGATAGCGGTGCGAATCCCCGTCAAAGGCCGTTGCTGAACGCTGGCTGCCATCTGCGATTTCTCCTCTCGTGACCGCCCACTGTCTCACCGGCGCTCACACCGCCGCGCCAATCCTGTACCCCAACCCCCGCACTGTCTGGATGAGCGGCTCGGACGGCTCCCCCTCCCGTTGCGGCGTCCCATCCTGCAATTTCCGCCGCAGGTAGTTGATGTACACGTCCACCACATTCGTCCCCGCGTCGCCCGTCATGTTCCACACACGATCCAGCAGCGCCGCCCGGCTCACCGCGTGGCCGCGATGCAGCAGCAGTTGTTCCAGCAGCGCGAACTCCCGATTGGTCAGCATCACCGGCTCGCCCCTGCGCGTCACCGTGTGCTCCACGCGATGCAGCTCCACATCGCCTGACCGCAGCACCAGCCCCGGCGAGCGCCGCCGCAGCAGCGCGCGGCACCGCGCCCGCAGTTCCGCAAACGAGAACGGCTTCTGCATAAAGTCGTCCGCCCCCATCTCCAGGCACTTCAGCCGCGTCTCCGGCTCCTGTCGCGCGGTCAGGATCAGAATCGGCACATCCTCGGTGATCGAGCGCAGGAACTCCAGCACCTCGGTTCCGTCGCGCCGAGGCAGATTCAAATCCAGCACCGCCATCTCCGGCAGGTCCCGCCGCACGGCCTCCATCGCCATCTCGCCGTCGGTCGCCACCGTCACTTCGTGCCCGTCTTTTTCCAGTCCCCGCGCCAGAAAGCTGCCCAGCGCGCGATCGTCATCGGCAATCAGCAGCCGCATTGTGTGATATCTCCCACGTCCACCGTCTCGCCGCGCGCGGCGAAATACCAGCCTGAAGATGAGAAATATCCAGGAGCGATTTCAGAACAGGAAGTGACCTCGCGGATGCTCCCAAAACGGAATCGTCCCTGCGCGCGACCGTCGGTGCTCGGAAAATCGGCACGTCCGTGCTAGAGTGTTTCGCAAGTCGCACCCAAAACCTGGTTGGCCCTGAACGGCCATGGACTCTGCCCTGCCCGCTGAGCCACTCCCGGCATTCTCGCGTTGGCCCAGCCTGCATCCGGCCGTGCGCCAACCAGTTCCCGCGAGGAAATGCGCATGACCGACGAAAAGCATCGTCACGGTTGCCTGACAGCGTTTTTGATCGTCGGCATCATCGCCAACATCGCCGCCGCGCTCTTCTATTCGCTGGGCAGCGAACTCGTGCGCTACAACTCGCCCAATCTCCCCGCCTGGTCGCTGCCTACCCTCGCCGTCATCGGGCTCTGCAATGTCGTCTTCTTCATTGCCCTCTTCCTGTGGAAGAAGTGGGCCTTCTATGCGTTCATCGCATCCGCCGTGGTCACCTTCATCATCAATCTCTCCATCGGCGAGAACCCCATCGCGTCGCTCTTCGGACTCTGCGGCGTCGCTATCCTCTATGGCGTGCTCCAGATCGGCGGCGTCAACAAAGGCTGGACGCAACTGGAATAGAGCCGCCGCCCAGCTCGCGGCCGTTCGGCGCCCTCGCTGCGAGCCGGCACGTTTTCCACCTCAGCACCCCCCCAAAAAAATAACCCTTGCCTTAATTCGCTTTTTATTCGCTATAATGCTGCGCATGGCCATCACACGGCGGCAGAAGGAAGTACTCGATTTCATCTCCGGCTTCGTGCAGCGCAACGGCTACTCCCCGTCCTTTGAGGAAATCGCGCGCGGCCTCGACCTGCGCTCGCTGGCCACCGTGCACAAGCACATCACCAATTTGCAGAACAAGGGCATGCTCGCCCGCGCGCACAATCGCAGCCGCTCCATCGACGTGCTGCCCCCGCGCGCCAAAGGCCGCAGCTTCGAGCGCCTGCCCCTCGCCGGACGCATCGCCGCCGGTTATCCCGTCGAGGCTATGGAGATCCCCGAAACCATCTCCCTCGGCGACATCATCGGCAACCGAGACGTCTTCGCCCTCCAGGTCCGCGGCGAATCCATGCGCGACGAGCACATCGTCGACGGCGACTTCGTCCTCGTCGAGCGCACCTCGACCGCCCGCCCCGGCGAGATCGTCGTCGCCCTCGTCCGCGGCTCGGAAACCACCCTCAAGCGCTTTTACCCCGAAGGCTCGCTCGTCCGCCTGCAGCCCGCCAACATCGAGATGGAACCCATCTTCGTCCCCGCCGCCCAGGTCGCCATCCAGGGCCGCGTCCTCGGCATGTTGCGCAAGTATTAGCTGGGTCTGCCGAAAAGCGGCAGTAGTGCCTGCTGACATCTGCGGCGAACCATCATTTTTGCCGGTGAACTGAATGAGTTCTGATGAGAAAAAGAGGCGACGCGAAAGGTTCCTTCTGGATCGATTCCTTGAACAACAAGGAATAAAGCCCAAAAGCATCGATCAACTAAGGCCGCCAAGTCCCGATTTCCTAATCGACCTTGGCGGGCGCAAGGTTGGTATCGAGCTAACCGAGATATTCATTCGGCCTGATAAATCGAAGAAGTATCCACGAGCCGCAGAAAAGCCACTCTTGCAGGAAGTCGAGTCGATTACCGACCTGATCGTGTCCCAAGCTCGGGAGATCTATTTCGAAGCCAACAACCCTCTCGTCCTGTCGACAATCGCCTTCTCCCAAGTCACACGCGACAAACAGAAGAGGAAACAGATCGCTGAATCGATCGCAGATAAGATCCGAGACATGATCTCCGGGAATTCGACAGAAGTAGTGGACTGGAAACCAGGCACCCTTGATAACGGAGCACACCTTCTGTCTGAGGCAGTTGCCTTCGTCCATACCCGCCGGGTACCTGAAAAACGGTTTGCTCGATGGACAGTCGCGAGAGCAGGGCTTGTTGCAAACCTGACGCCAAATCATCTCCAGGATCGGATCAACCTTAAAGCGCAACAATTGAAGAGCTACGGGAAAAACAAGGATATTGAAGAAACCTGGCTTCTGATGGTTGCTGATCGCACGCGCCCATCGCAAATGCTCCAACGCAGGGCGGACCTTCCTTTGGGGTCGCTATCCAGCCCCTTCGCCAAAACGTTCTACTACTGCTATGGATCCGATGAGTCGGTGGTTGAGCTTTGACCAGTAGGCCGATGTGCTTCATTCAGCAATTGACGAACTCTTGGGGTGTGGGCCTTGCCAAACGTATGCCTTGGTGATACCAGGTAATACTGCCACACCAATTGCGTAGCTATAAAACAGGAAACAGAACTTCCTTTCAGATTCCGTGGCACTTCTGAAGAGCGTTTTCATATAAGTCGATCTTCCGAGCTTCCAGCCTACCAAAAGGAACAGCGGAGCGAGAAGCGCCCATGGCCAGGAAACGAATATCGCAAGAAGGATGCTGATAATAGGCATAGCGCACATCACGAAGATTGCGACATAGGTTTTTAAGGATTCGGTACGTTTCGCCAGAAGAGGGAAGATGTCGATGCTATAGCTGAGCGCTGGACAATAAAAAGCAAGCTCATTTCTCGATATGCTGTTCTTGAGAGCAGCAAAACTAGGGCAGGGAAAATCAGGAATCTCTGCTACCGAGTTCGGGATTGTATACCCTTTCTCTCGAAGCCTCCTGATAACCTTGGCTAGCATTTCGTCTTTTGGAGAAGGTTTCGGTGTTGGTTCACTCCGATGGGCATAGGCGGACTGCATCCCTTGCCTGAGGCGGGAAAAGTCTTCCGTCGTTGCTGGCACATCGGGTAGATTGTTGAGCTGCGCGAGACGCTCTTTGAATTCTCCCCAATCTCTAAATCGTTGGGCCCTCGCGTAGTAGCTATCCGCTCCGAAATGCTGTCTATAGAGGGCGATATCGGAATCTATATTGATGTCCGGAAATGGCTCGTACCAGACTGCGAACTTCTTCCTTACGTTCGTAGCCATAAAAGGAAATGGAAGCATTTCTGACAGGCCGCAGGCAGGGCAATGAACCAAATTGATTCGATCATTTTCGATTAGGTCCATGTTCTCTGGGAACTCCACCCAGATCGTTCGGTATAACGTAGCTCGAAAAGAGGTTTCACATCGAGGGCAATTCAAATCCAGTTCTACAGTCTTGCTCATCAGCCCTCCTACGCCTCCCGCCGATAATACTCCAGCCTCTGCACACCGATTATGGACTTCGCGGGTGATCCCGCTGAGCGCAGTCGATTGGCGCCTACAGGCCTAAGCGCTCACTGACGGTCTGGGTCATGTGGTCGGCAACCCTGAAGTTTCACTCCTGTCGGAACAGATTGAGCCGCGAAAACCAGCCGCGTTGAATAATTCTCCGCTCACCGCTCCTCCACCTCCAGCCCCACCGCCTGCATCAGCTTCAGCGCGTTGCTGGTCCGCACCACCCCCGGCTTCAGCCGGTAATCGAACTTCAGCTTCCCATCTTCAATCGAATCCTCGAAGTGGCAATTCCGTCCCGCCCCATCCAGAGCCTCCGGAATCGCCGTCAGCGCCAGATCGTGCGTGGTCACCAGGCCCACAGCGCCCTTCCGCACCAGCGCTCCCACCACGAACCGCGTTCCCTCCAGCCGATCGTGCGAATTCGTTCCCGACAGCAATTCGTCCAGCAAAAACAACAATGGCGCCGCCCCGCTCGCCAAGCCTTGAGACGAATCAAATCTGCTGGCAAGATCTGACAATACCTTCAGCCGCCGAATCTCCGCGTAGAACCGCGACACCCCGCCCTGCAGCGAATCCAGCACGCAGATCGACGCGCCCACCGCCAGCGGCGACATCCGCAGCCGCCGCGCCCGCACCGGCGCGCCGCACTGCGCCAGCACCGCGTTGATGCCCACCCCGCGCAATAGCGTGCTCTTGCCCGACATGTTCGGACCGCTGACCAGCAGCAGTCGTAGCTCGCGCCCCAGCGTCAGATCGATTGCCCACCGCTCCGCTCTCCGGCAGCAGCGGATGCTTCAATTCCTCCGCCTCGAACAGCGGCGCTTCCTCTTGAAACTCCGGCAGCACGTCCCGCGGATGCTCCCACGCGTATCCCGCCAGCGCCGCCAGCGCCTCAAACTCGCCCACCGCCGCCAGCCATCCGCGAATCTTCGGCCCAAACCGCCGCTTCCATCGCTCCGCCACCGTGGCAACCAGGGGCGTGTAGAAAATCACCGGCGCGACAAACCGCACCATCATGTTTTCGCGACTCTCGATGAACTCCATTAGCCGCCGCAGTTTCCGCAACGCCCGCGATGGCGCCATGTCGCCCGCGTCCAGCGCCGCGCGCAGCTTCCGCAGCCGCTCCGACGCAAAGCCGCGCTGCTCCAGAATCGCCAGCACTTCTGCCAGCACCTTCAGATCCCCCGCCGCGTGCTCCGTCGCCTCCGCAATCTCCTCCCCCTGCATGCGGACCCGCCGGCCCACGCCAAGGTTCACCAGCGACACCACCACCAGCGGATACCATCCGCCCGTCACGAACCACCAGATCGCCGTGCCCGCCCACAGCACCGCCAGGGCGCTCAGCGCCCACGGCAGCCACGCCTGCTGCAACGCGACCGCCCCTTCGCCCCATGCGGCAACCTCTTCCGGGTGCACGCCCGCGCGCACATGCTGGCCCGCCACAAACAACCGCTCCCGCAGCCGGACCTGCTCCTGCAGCTCCAGCACCGCCGCATGCCGCTCGCGCACCTCGTCCGGCGCGGCCGCAGCCAGCAGCCACCGCGCCAGCGTCTCCTCGCCGCTTCGCGTCTGCGCGGTGCACAGCAGTTCGAACAGCGAGCCCTTCCCGAAAATGTCCAGGTCGCGCGCGTACGGATGCGCCGCATCGAGGAATCGCTCGCCGCCCTCGCCCGTGCCGGGCCACGCTCCATCCAGCCGCGCCAGCCCGCGCTCGTAAAATTGCGAGACCCGCTCCTGCTCGCGCAGCCGCCGCAGCAGATTCTCATGCGCGACCGCCAGCACAGCAAACACCGCCGCCGGAATCGCCACATACGGCAGCCGCCGCGGCGTATGCAGCAGCGCAATCGCGGCGATCGCCGCAATCGCAAAGACGGCGACCTTCGCCCAGCCCAGCCGCCGGTCCAGCGTTTTCCCAAGCGCGATCCGCGCCTGGTTTTCCTTCAGCAGCCGGCTGTAAACGTCGCGAGGCGATTCCATCTCAGGTCTTCTGGATTGTACGTCGCGCATACCCCGCGAATCTGCGCGCGCTGATCCCCTTCGACAGCGGCGTATGATCGTGGACGCCTGGGGGTGGACGATGATGACTTCTCAGAGCCTTGGCCTGATTGCCTTGAGCATCAGCCTTTATATTTTGGGCGGCCTTTTTATTCTTGGCACAAGCAAGATGGTGGCATGGACGCGGCGGCAGCGTACCCTCGTTCGGATGAGTGGCGTTTTCATTGTGTTCTGCGCCCTCGCGATCGACTGCCTGGTTTTCGTTCCCTGACGCCCACCGAGTTCTGCAACTGCCAGCGAGATTCGTCCCGGCACTGGACATCCAGCCAGCACTGCTCCCTCTGAATGCCCTGCCGCCTGCACGAGCGGACAGCAAAAAAGCCCGGATCGCTCCGGGCTTCTCGCTTCGAATTCTCTGCTGCTGTTTAGCCGAGCACCTTGCTCAGGCTCTTTACAATCGTCTCTTTCGGCACGTAGCCCACGATTTGCTCCGCCACCTTGCCGCCCTTGAAGATCAGCAGCGCCGGAATCCCCTGGATTCCGTACCGCATCGGCGTCGCCTGGTTGTGGTCCACGTCCATCTTCGCCACTTTCACGCGCCCGCTGTACTCGTTCGCCACTTCATCCACCGATCGGCGCCAGCGCCCGGCACGGTCCGCACCATGTCGCCCAAAAGTCCACCAAAACCGGCTGCTCCGATTGCAGCACTTCCTGCTCGAACGTTGCGTCGCTCACTTCGGCAATGCCCACTGCGGCCATCTCTCTCCTCGTTTCCCCAGGGATTCCGTGATTAGTCTACCTGACTCTCCTTTTTATAGATGCGAAGGAGCCGCCGCGGTCGCAGCGCCCGGGAAAACACGCCCCAAAAATAAAGACGCCCGCGATTCTTATGCAGAATCACGGGCGCCAGAGCAGCCCTCCCCCAGAACTGCCCACGGATGCGAACATAGGGCTTTGGATGGCCCTAAAGCAAGGAATCTTGAGTAATTCTGGTAACGCGGAATTTCAGTTACGCCGGAGCGTCTCCGCCAGGTTACCAATGTGGGATGTTGCTGACCCTTAAGTGTTTGTCGACACCCGCCCGCCCGTCGCAGCAAGGTAACGATCCCATTACCCGGTCACCTCTACGCGCGCCGCTTCGCTCTCCAGTTCGCACACCAAAATCTCCACCGGCCCCGCGTCTTCAACGGCCTGTTGGATCCGTTTCCGCGCCTCGCCCGCCGCGCCGTCATGCTCCACCAGCAACAGCACCGCCGGCCCCGCGCCGCTCAGCGCTGCGCCCAGAATCCCGTCCTGCCCGGCAAGCGGCAGCAGCCGCCCCAGCAGCGGGCATGCCTCCGCCCGATACGGCTGGTGCAGCCGATCCCGCATGGCGTTCGCCAGCAGATCCCCGCGCCCCGTCGCCATCGCCGCCGTCATCAGGGCCACGCGCTGCAGGTTCTCCACCACATCCCGCCGCGGCCACGCCGCCGGCAGCACCGCACGCGATTCCGTCGTGGCCAGCGGTCGCTCCGGCATTACCACTACCGCGCGCCATGCTGGCGGAGGCGCAAACCGCACCGCCTGCACGCGCTCGCCCTCGCTCGCGCTCGCCACAAATCCACCCAGCCAGCATGCCGCCGCGTTGTCCGGATGCCCCTCCAGCCGGCACGCCTCGGCCAGAATCCGCTCCCCATCCCACTGCAATTCACCGAAGTGGGAGGCCAGCGACACAGCCGCCAGTCGAACCGCCGCTGATGACCCGCAACCCATTCCCAGCGGAATCCCGTTCTGCATCCGCACCCGCAGCGGAACCACCGCCCGCCCATGATGCCGGAGTAACAGCGAGTACGTGTCGATCAGCAGATTGTCTTTCGTCGCCGCGCACGCTTCCGCGTTCCGGCCCGTCGCCTCAATTGTGAATTCCCCGGCCGCCTCGGCTTCAATCTCCAGATGCAGCTTCAGCGCCAGCGCCAGCGTGTCGAATCCCGGCCCCAGATTTGCCGAAGTCCCCGGCAGCCGCAGCCGCGCGCGTTTGCCCGCCCCGCTCATTGCCCCGCGCGCTCCAGCTCGCGCAGCACCGCATCCGCCCGTGCCTCCAACTCCACCGTGTTGCGCCGCAGCCTGCCCAACGCCGCCGCCACGGGCGCGCTCTCCGCCGCGCTCAGCAGCTCGCCGCGGTGGAACTGAATCGTGTAGTCGGAATCCTTCAGCGTGTGTCCGGTCAGCAGCAGCACCACCGATTCCTCAGCGCCAACCTTCCCCTGCTGCCGCAGCTTCTTCAATCCGGCCAGCGTCACTGCCGAAGCCGGCTCGCAGCCGATCCCTTCCGCGCCGATCTCCGCCTTCGCCACGGCAATCTCCGCTTCCGACACCTGCTCCACAAACCCGCCCGTCTCGCGGATCACCCGCACTGCCTTCCGCCACGACGCCGGATTCCCGATCCGAATCGCACTCGCCCGCGTCTGCGCTTCCACTGGCTCCAGCCGCTCGCCGTTCGTCTCGCGCATCGCGCGCACCAGCGGATTCGCCCCCTCCGCCTGGATCACCGAAATCCGCGGCGTCCGCGCCGTGAGTCCCAGGCGCTTCATCTCCAGAAATCCCTTGCCCAGCGCCGAACTGTTCGCCAGGTTCCCACCCGGCACAATCACGTGATCCGGAACCTCCCACTCCATCTGCTCCGCAATCTCCAGCGCCGGCGTCTTCTGCCCCTCAATGCGATACGGATTCACCGAATTCAGCAGATACACGGGCGCGCGCTCCACCACTTCCGCCAGCACGCGCACGCAGCCGTCGAAATCCGTTTTCAGCTGCAGCGTCAGCGCGCCGTAATCCATGGCCTGTGCCAGCTTGCCCCACGCAATCTTGCCTTCCGGCAGCAGCACCAGGCTGCGCATCCCGGCGCGCGCCGCATACGCCGCCATCGACGCCGACGTATTCCCCGTCGATGCGCACGCCACCCACGTGAATCCCCGCTCCCTGGCTACGGAAAGCGCCGCCGTCATCCCCGTGTCCTTAAACGACCCCGTGGGATTCATCCCCTGGTGCTTCGCGTGCAAGCGCGTCATGCCCAGCCGCTCGGCCTGGCGCGCGAGCGTATACAGAGGCGTGTTGCCTTCGCCCAGCGAAACGATATTCCGCTCATCTTTCAGGATCGGCAGCATCTCGCGGAAGCGCCATACGCCGCTGCGATCCGCCGTCTCCGCCGACATCCGCCGCTCGCGCCAAAGCCACCGCAGCGCGCTGGGGTTCGGATGCATGTGCCCCACTGCGTTTCCGCCGCCGTTCCACCCCGGATACGTCACCTCATACAGATCGCCGCAGGCGCAGCGAAAATTCCCGCCCAGCGCCTCCTGCGCGATCTCGCGCGCGCATCCCGTGCATCGCAATTGGTGGATTCCCATCATGTGTCGCGGATAACTTCAGCGTAACACCCGTCCTGCTCATAACCGGCACGCGTCGCTCATCCGCGCAAGAGTCAGATCCCACCAAAAGTCTCATGCCACATACGCGTCGCCGCCCGCCGTCATCAACCCGCCATGACCCCCGCTGGTGGGTGGCCAGGTTCACCCCATAGCAAGAAGCAAAAGCTCTTGGGATGCAGTCCTCAATCTGTTTCCTTCAATGGATCAGTCGAAAGTACCGTTCCCGTGGCATGTCGACCGGTTCTGGAATACTCGCCTTCGCCGCTGATGGTTCAGGCGTGCCATACGACGCTCAGACGCGGCGAGCAGCTTTCCCTCGCGCGCGGCAAGGCTGCACAAGATATCGTCTACATTCGCATACAATGTTCCGCCGCGATCGTATAGAATCGTCGCCATGGCCCCGCTTCTCACTCCGCGCGAAGCCGCGATGCGCCTCGGCATCTCCTACCCCGCCATCAAGCAGTGGATCTATCGCGGCAAGCTGAAGGCCATCAAGACGCCCGGCGGCCACTACCGCATTCCCGAATCGGAACTCGACGCGCTCCTGTACAGGGCGAAGCGCCCCGAGACCCCAAAGCGCCAGATGATGCGCACCGTCAGCGGCCGCAATCAGCTCATCGGCCGCATCGTCGAACTCAAAATCGAAGGCCTGCTCGCTCAGGTCCGCCTCTCCATCGGCGGCCAGATCATCACCTCCATCATCACCGCCGACGCTGCCCGCGAACTCCGCCTGAAAAAAGGCGAGACCGTCGCCGCCCTGATCAAATCCACTGAGGTCATGGTGCTCCGTGTCTGATCTCCGCCTCATTGCCGCTTGGAAGGGGCACGGCTTCAACCGTGCCGACAGGTCTGCCAGCAGAAGTGGGGCTTTCGCCCCTGAGGGCATTCTCCGAGCCGTCGCCCTGATGGTCCTTCTTATCTGCCCTGCCCTCTTCGCGCAGACGAATACCCTTCGCCTCGCCGCCGCCGCTGATCTCCAGCCGCTGCTCCCGCCCATCCTCACCGCCTTCCAGCAGCAGACCGGCATCACCGTCCTGCCGTCGTACCAGGCCTCCGCCACGCTCGCCACCGAAATCATCAACGGCGCGCCCTTCGATCTCTTCCTCGCCGCCGACATGTCCTTCCCGCAGCGGGTGATCGACGCCGGCAAGGCCACCGAGGCCAATCCCGTCGCTTATGCGCGCGGCACGCTCGTCCTGTGGACGCGCAACGACTCTCGCATCTCCCCGCTCTCGCTTTCCGCGCTCGCCGGCCCCGCCGTCCGCTCCATCGCCATCGCCAACGCGCAGCACGCGCCCTATGGACGCGCCGCCGAAGCCGCGCTCCAGCACCTCGGCCTCTTCCCTGCCGCGCGCCCCAAGCTCGTCATCGCTGAAAACATTGCTCAGGCCGCGCAGTACGCCGACTCCGGCAACGCTCAGGTGGGATTCATTTCGCTCACCGCCGCGCTCACGCCGCGTCTCCGCGCCGACGGCCATTACATCGCTGTCCCCCAGGCCGCCTACGCGCCCATCGTGCAGGGAGCCGTGGTCATTCGCGGCAGCGCCAATGTCGCCGCAGCCAAACTGTTTCTGAACTTCCTGCTCTCTCCCGAAATCGGAAAACAACTCGCGGCGAGCGGGCTCGAGCCAATTCATTAAATGGATCTTCAGGCTCTTTGGCTCACCCTCCGCCTGGCCGCCGTCACCACGGCGATTTTGCTCGCGCTCGCCATCCCGCTGGCCTTTTGGATCGTCAGCACCCGCTCGCGCCTCCGCCCGCTCGTCGAAGCCCTCGCCACGCTGCCCATCCTGTTGCCGCCCACCGTGCTCGGCTTCTATCTGCTCGTGCTCCTCGGCCAGCGCACCGCCTTCGGCCGTGCCCTCGCGCACCTCCTCGGCCATCCGCTCGCCTTTTCTTTCGCCGGACTCGTCGTCGGCTCCGTCATCTACAGCCTGCCCTTCGCCGTGCAGCCGCTCACCGCCGGCTTTCACTCGGTCGACGCATCACTCGTCGAGCAGGCCCGCCTGCTCGGCGCCGGACGCTTCCGCATCCTTCGCGAAATTCTTTTGCCGCTCTCCGCGCGCTCCGTCCTCGCCGCCGCCGCGCTCTGTTTCACCCACACCATCGGAGAATTCGGCGTCGTCCTCATGATCGGCGGCGACATTCCCGGCGCCACGCGCACCCTCTCCATCGCCATCTACGACCAGGTGCAGGATTTTTCGTACGCGCAGGCCAACCACACCTCGCTCGTCCTGCTCGGCTTCTCGCTCGCCGCGCTCATCCTGCTCTACGCGCGCCGCGGCCCCCACAGCGAAGAGGAAGGCCCCGCCCATGGCTGACGTACAGATTCGCCACCGTCAGGGCCATTTCTCGACCGACGCCGAGTTTTCTCTCGGCTCCCGCTGGACCATCCTCTTCGGACCCTCCGGCGCCGGCAAGAGCACGATCCTCCGCATCCTCGCCGGCCTCACCCTCCCGCAGCAAGGCCGCATCGCTCTCGCCGGCCGCACCCTTCTCGACACTGACCAGCGAACCGCCGTCCCGCCCGGCCGGCGCTCCATCGGATTCGTCACGCAGCAGCCCGCGCTCTTCCCCCACCTCACCGCGGCGGAGAATGTCGCCTTCGGCATCCGCCATCTCGACCGCGAAGCCCGCGCCCGCCGCGTGCTGGAAATGCTGCATCTCTTCGGCGCTGAATCCCTCGCCGATCGCCGCACGCCGCAGCTTTCCGGCGGAGAGCGCCAGCGCGTCGCCCTCGCCCGCGCTCTCGCGCCCGCTCCCGATCTGCTGCTCCTCGACGAGCCGCTCGGCGCGCTCGACGACGCATCCTCGCAGGACATCCTCGCGCGCCTGCTGGCCCTCCCCACGCGTGTCCTCTACGTCTCCCACGATCTCGCCGAGATTTGGCGCATCCCCGCCGACGTCGTCTTCCTCGAGCACGGACGCGTCACCGCCACCGGCCCCCTCCAGCACGTCCTCGCCCCCCACCGCGACCGGCTGCTCCACCAACTCAGCGACTGATCGTCCCGGAGACAACAACTCCGCAACCTGCTACAACAGCAGCCATGCCTGCGAGGCGAGGATGGATTCGTGCTGCGCTGACGGCCAGCTACTTCGTCGTGAGCGTGGCCATTTTGTCCTGGTTTACCTCTGGCGACACCTTCTGTTCGTCAGCCAGCGGTCAGTCCCGCCTCATCGTGGTAGCCCGCCTGGCGATTGCCTGCACGCTCTGGGACCTGGGCTCGGGACTTTTGGCGTCGATGATTTCGAAAATGACCGGCCTCCAGATATTTGCGCCACTTCTGAGGGCAGCGGCTGCCGGCATTGGAATCGCCTCAGTTCCACTCTGGATATATCGAGGTTACGGCGTTTTTTGGTTTCAGGGCACTTGGGCGGACGTCCATTGCGTCTTCAGCGAGGGATTCGGAATCGGATTTCTCTTTGCCGTCGCTCCGCTATTCGGCCTTGCCAGCGTGCTCCACGGATGGGTTGCGATGCGGCTCACAGCCCCACGCGCGGAATTGCGCGGAGACTGAAGCCGGGTGCCCCACAACCTGGCCTGAGCGAAGTCGAACTCCTCTGCCCGCTTTTGGCAGATGTGGGAAGGCACAAACTTTTGCCGCGCGTTCCTCTTGCCTTTCACCCACCCTTCGGCGGTACAATTCTTCCCGCGGCAGGACGTCAGTCGTGCCGTGAGGAGGCGAAAAGGAACCGGGCCTCAGTCTCTGTGGTTCCTTTCCGCGCGGTCTGCTCTGCCATTGCGAGCAAACCCTCTCCTCTCTTTGCCATCCGACTCGAAAGAAGCGCGCGCTCCGGCGCGCTTTGGAAAGAGGTTTCGACTATGTGGTTGGCAATCGCCACTCTGTTTCTCATCGCGTGGGTCGTCTGCTTTGTCGCGTTCCACATCGCCGTGGCCGCGGTTCACATTCTTCTCGTACTGTGTGTGATTTTCATCATCGTCCACTTCGTGCGGAAGGCCGGCCGTCACGCGTGAAGCCTTAGGCGCTCACGCAGCCATCTTCGTACGTTCATACCCGCCATGGGCGCTCCGCGGATTCACTCCGCCGCGCGATGCTACTCCTGCCCCTTCCCCGCCCACACACTCTGCAAAAACAGCCACCGATCCCGATGCGCCGCCGGCTTCGCTTCCGACGTCGCGTCCAGATTCATCGTCTCGTAGCCATCCGCCGCATCGTACTGCGGCCATTGCGGCGATCCCGCCCCGTTCGGATCCCCCGTCTTCGCAAAGTTCGTCCAGTAAGTCTGCATCAAATCGCTCAGCGCATAATCCGCCGGCTCCCAGTGCGCCCCCGGCCGCGAATCCAGCGTCCCAAACACATATTCGATCTCATCCGAATGGAACGCCCCCGATCCCGCCGGATGAAATTGGCTCTCCGGCGACGGTCTCCGGAAATAGTAGTGATACACCGGCGCATCGCCCGTCTTCAGTTGCGCTTCCAGCCACGCCCACGTCGAAAACGTGATGAATTTCGCTCCGGCCAGATCGATGGCCGAGCGATCCGTCTCCTCCGGCGTATTCGCCGGGAACAACTTCAGAAACTCCCCGGCCCGCGGCCCGAATTCCTGCTGCGCCATCGCCTCGAAACTCTGCGGCGTCACTGGCGTCGGATAGTCGATCACCTGCGCGCTCGGCTCGTCCCGATTCCATCCCGCCAGCAGCGGAACGTGCGCCTGTTTCCCTTCCGCGTAAATCTGCGCCGCATCCTCAGGCAGGAACCACCCATCGACATTCGGCCAGAACGGCGCCCGCCCCTCGTGCGCCTGCAGCTTCGCCAGGATGTCCTGCCAGCTCATCGCCCGCAGTCGCCCCAGGTCCGATGTCCCCAGCACCTCGCGCGCGAACTCCGGGTCCGTCTTCTCTCGATCCGTTAACGACTGAAATTCGTCACGCGGACGCGTGAAGATGCCGCCGCTCTCCCCAATCGCCCGCGCAAACAACCCCTGCGCCAGCGGCGACGCCATCTGCGCAGCCACCGACAGCGATCCCGCCGACTCGCCAAAGATCGTCACATTCTTCGGATCGCCCCCGAACCGCGCAATGTTCTTCTGCACCCAGCGCAGCGCCGCCGTCTGATCCATCAGCCCGTAGTTCCCAGCCGCGTGCTGCGGCGACTCCGCCGCCAGTTCCGGCGTCACCAGGAACCCGAAGATGCCCAGCCGGTAATTCATCGATACGACGATGACGCCCTTCTGCGCCAGGTGCGTGCCATCCTGCCGCGGCTCCGACGTCGTGCCCGCCGTGAACCCTCCGCCGTAAATCCACACCATCACCGGCAGCTTGCCGTGCTTGCCCTTGGCAGGCGCCCACACGTTCAGATTCAGGCAGTCCTCGCTCTGTCCCGGATCGCGATAAACCATGTCCTCAAACGGGTGCGTCTGAATGCACCGGTTCCCCCAGTTGGTCGCATCGCGCTCCCCTTGCCACTTTGCTGCCGGCTGCGGAGGCTGCCAGCGCAGCTCGCCCACCGGCGGCGCCGCATACGGAATCCCCAGGAAGATCCGCACCTGCCCATCCGCGCTCAGCTTCCCGCGCACCTTGCCCTTATCGGTTTTCACGGTCAGATGATCGCTGGCCCTCGCCGGCAGTGTCAGCATCACGCAGCCCAGGCAGGCTGCGGCCCAGGCACACATCTTCAGCAAGCGCATCGAACCCTCCGTTTCACTACGAACCGACCAGGGTATCACTGCCGCAGCCCGTCTCGCTCCTGCAGCAACAGGTCCGCAATATTTTCCCGCCGCCGGATTAGCCGCGCCCGCTTTCCCTCCACCAGCACTTCCGCAGCCCGCGGCCGCGAATTGTAATTCGACGCCAGCGCCATCCCATACGCTCCGGCGTCCAGGATTGCCAAAAGCTCTCCGGGCTCGGCTCGCGGCATCTCGCGATCGCGTGCGAAGAAGTCGCCCGTCTCGCACACTGGTCCCACCACATCCGCCTTGATCGTCCGCATCCCGCGTTTTGGCGCAACCGGGACAATCTCATGGTGCGCCTGGTACAGCGCCGGCCGAATCAAATCGTTCATCGCAGCGTCCACAATCACGAAATTCTTTCTGCCGTTCTTCTTCACGTACAGCACGCGCGTCAGCAGCGCGCCCGCCTGCGCTACCAGGAACCGTCCCGGCTCCAGCAGCAGCGTCACGCCGCCCAGCCGCTGCACCACGGGGATCAGTTCCGCCGCATACTCCCGCACAATCCTGGCCGCATCGAACGGCTTCTCCGCGTGGTACTCGATGCCGAGTCCTCCGCCCACGTCCACATACCGGATCGCGTGCCCGTCCCGCCGCAGTTCCGTCACCAGCTTCGCCGCGCGCTCCAGGGCCGCGCCAAATGGCTCCGCCTTGCGGATCTGCGATCCGATGTGCACGCTCACTCCGCTCGGCTCCAGATGCTTCCCCGCCCTGCGATACACCGCGCGCGCCCGCCGAATATCGATCCCGAACTTATGCTCCCGCATCCCCGTGGAAATGTACGGATGCGTCTCCGCAAATACGTCGGGATTCACCCGCAGCGCGATCCTCGCTCGCTTCCGCAGCTTCGCCGCTCGCTCGGCCAGCAACTCCAGCTCGCCTTCGCTTTCCACGTTGAATTGCAGAATGCCCGCGCGCAGCGCCAGATCCATCTCGGCCGCGGTTTTGCCAATGCCGGAAAACACCGTGCGCTCTGCCGCCCGGCGATCCACCGCCAGCACGCGTTCCAGTTCGCCGCCGGAAACCACGTCGAACCCCGCGCCGTGCCGCGCAAACAGCTTCAGGATGTCCAGGGTCGAGTTCGCCTTCACCGCGTAGCACACCAGTTGCGGCACTGAGCGGAACGCGCTCTGGAACAGCCCCAGCCGCGCCGCCATGTGCCCGGCGGAATAAACATAGAGGGGCGTGCCATACCGCCGCGCCAGTCCTTCCAGACTCACGCCGTCGCATGTGAGCGCGCTTTTCGTATCGGGAGCAACAAATGGACGAGTCAGAATCTCGATAGCCTCGCAACCTGATTTTTTCTGAGACTATCGGGGATCGCCGCTCAGGTAAAGCTCACGGATGCGCATCCAGCTCCAGGTTCATCACCGACGCGCTGCCCGTCGCCGCCAGAATCAGCAGCCGCGCGGGCTGCCCCTGCGCGGAAATCGGCGTCAGCGTCACCATCCCGTGGATATCCGACACCATCTGCAGGGTCTGCTGGGCCAGCACCGGCGCCGGCGGACACGGCCCCTGCGCCGCACACGGCGGCGTCCACGCATACATCGTCTCGGCAAAGGTCACCGTCGCTCCTGCCAGCGAATTCCCAAACGCATCCGTCACGTGCAGCGCCACCGGCGCAAAGGCCTGTCCCGCGGCAATGTCCTGGCTCGTCCCGCTCCAAGGCGCCAGCATCGCCGTCTGCGGATCCACCGGCGTCACCGTGAACGTCGCGCAGCTATTCGCTCCCGCAAGGCACGCAATCGCCGTCGCCGCGACGCTGGTCGTAAACGGCCCGGCTGCGATCTGGTTCGCCGCCGTCCCATCCGCGCCGCTCGCATTCTCGCTCGTCCCTACAGTCAGCCCCACCGTGGTTGCCGTCCACGCAACGTTCTGTCCTGGCAGTGGCACTCCCGCGGACGTTAGCACCATCGCCTGCACCGGCCACTCCGTCGTCGCGCCCAGCGCAAGGTACAGATTCGGCGTCAGCGCGCTAATCCCCGGCGGCGTGCCTCCGGTGAACTCCGCGATCACACTGCTGCCGTCGGTGAGCGAAGCGGTAATCTGCGCGAGCGCCGTCGAATTCGCCTGCACCGCCAGCGTCGCCGTCCCGTCTCCCGCGGTGGTCACGTTGCACGTGGTCTGTCCGCAACCCAGTGCTGCCGTCCCTTCTGTCACCGCGAAGGTCACGGTGTCGCCCGCCGCGGGCGTCTGGCTGGCCACGTCAATCGCTTTCACCGTCAGGGGTTCGGGAAAACCCAGCGGCACGGTCCCCATTGGCCCCGTTACCAGCGAAATCGCATCCTCGCCCTGCGCGTCGTAGCTCAGGCCGTCGCCAATCGCCGTGATTCCGCCGGTTTCAGAGTCCTGCACCTCCAGCAGCACCAGGCCCCGTCGCGCCACCCGATGGCGGAGCCATCGCGACCATCGCATTCGGCGTCACGCTCGTCACCTGCGCCGGCTGATCGTTCACCATCACCGTGCACTGCGATCGAAATCCCATTCCCCGAATCACAATCTGCCCGCCCGCCGCCGGCAGGCGCGCCGGTGTCACCGTGTCCGCGTACAGAACCCTCCCGCGATACGCATAATCCGGCCGCCCATCTCCGCGAAAGTCCGCCAGCCCGATCCGCACCTCGCTGTCCGCCGCGGTCAACACCGGCAACGCGGTCAGCCCCGGAACTTTCGCGTTGAACGGCTGCACCGTCCCTGTCACAGGAGGCCCGCCCACCGCATCGCTGCCGTTCCACGCTCCAATCACCAGCTGCGCCTTGTTCACGCTCTCCGCGCCGCTCTCGTCCAGCGCCTGCGCCTCCACCGTAAACTCCCGGTTCGCCCGCGCCCACCACGCAAACCATCCCGAGTGCCCAACGCCGGTCATCCGCCCGGTCCACTCGCCGCTTACCGGCACGCTCGCTGGCGCCGCTTCGCTGCCGTCCGCGCCGCTCTGCGCTTCGTCGGCCGCATTGCCAATCGTCACGTTTTCCGTCGCCACTCCGCCCGCCCGAAATGGACCCACCGTAATCGTGGGCATCGTGCCGGATGGCGTCACCTGGCCCGTGGTGTAGGGTCCCACCGCATCGTTTCCCGTGTCCAGCGCGTTCACCGGCTCAAATGTCAGCTGATACGTCGCCGTCGTCATCCCTGGCGGCAGCGGCACATACCGCAAATCGAAATATCCTTCCTGGGAGGAACTCGTGCTTCCGAACCGCGCCAGCGAATTCCCATTCGCATCCGTCGTCCCTGTCACCCGATTGCCCGCGTTTCCCTGGAAATATTCCCCGCTCACCGCCGTAGCTGTGTACTGCACCTGCGGAATCCCTTTCACCAGCGGCCGCAGCACCACATTCACGCCCTGCATCCCCTGTCCCAGCGGAAACTGAATCGTCCCCGTCACCGAAATCGTCGACGCCGCCGTCCGTGACTTACCCGGAAAACTCGCCAGGTTCGCCACGGTGACCGGATACAACCGGTTCAGCGCAGCTATATCATCCGTTCGCAATTGCGTGGGATTGGGAATGCACTCCCCTCCGCTCGCGTCGCAGAAACGCTCCACCGGATGCATGATCGGCCATCCCGCAAAAACCGCGCTCATCACCTGGCCGCTGTTGTTGAACAGACTCTCATTCGCCTGCGACCAGCCCAGCCCCAGCACGTAACCGAACGCCCGGATCAGTTGATACTGCAGCATCTCGATCTGATTCGCCGTCGTCGCGCACTGCCCATTCACCAGGATCACGGCGTGGGCCAGGTGCGCGGTCGCGGCAAAATTATCCACTGTCGACATCACGCCGTTGGTCTGGCAGGCTAGCGGCGAACTGGCGCCCGCGCCGTAAATCCCGTCAATCACCGCGCCCGTCTCGTCGTACACCACCGCCACCGGAATCTGCGTCGCGCTCGGCTGCACATCCGCCGGCAGCGTGATGCCCCCGTTGGCGTTCACCGTGATGGACTGGTCCACCTCCTCCGCCAGGTTTCCTCCATACTGGATCGACACCGCGGCGGTTGGCACCGCATTCCACACGGCTGCCGCCGCGGCCACCATCGCATTCGCCTGGCTTTGGTTCACCTGCGCGCTCAGATCGCTCAGGTCCGTGTAATACGTCACCTGTCCGTTGGCCCACACGATGGGCTGGCCCATCTTCGACGCCGGAAAATAGCTCGATCCCACCACCCAACGCGGCCCTCCTGCCTGCGCCGTCTCCGCACCCAGCCAGAACAAGACCAGCGCCGTCCCCATCAGCATGGTCAAACGGCGCGCCACGCACGGCTCCGCGCCCGCAACCGCCAGCCTGCACCGCATCGCAGGAACCCTCCGCCTTCATTCCTGCATGCCCCGCACGCTCCCGCGAAAGAATCGTACGTCTCCGCTCGCGCATCATTTCACTTCGGGAGCACCCGCATCCGCCCTCCCGTTTTGGAATTGAGCCGATACCGGGTGCCCCACCCTTGTCGCCGTCGTTGCGACAGGGTGGGAACTCCGCTCCCGCAGGTACAATCGAAAGTTCAGGTCCATGCCAGACATTCACGACACCGTCATCCTCGGCTCCGGCTGCGCCGGGCTCACCGCGGCCATCTACACCGCCCGCGCCAACCTCAAGCCGCTGGTGCTGGAAGGCCACGAGCCCGGCGGCCAGCTCTCCATCACCACGCTGGTCGAGAACTTTCCCGGCTGGCCCGATGGCATACAGGGCCCCGAGCTCATCGAAAACATCCGCAAGCAGGCCTCGCGTTTCGGCGCGCAGTTCCGCCTCGGCCATCTCGCCACTGCCGATCTCTCGAAGCACCCCTTCGCGCTCAACCTCGGCAACGAAATCGTCCACGCGCGCACGCTCATCATTGCCAGCGGAGCCTCGGCACGCTGGCTCGGCCTGCCTTCGGAGCAGGCGCTCATCGGCCACGGCGTCAGCTCCTGCGCCACCTGCGATGGCTTCTTCTTCTCCGGCAAGGAGATCGCCGTCATCGGCGGCGGCGACTCCGCCATGGAAGAAGCTCTCTTCCTCACCCGCTTCGCCTCCAAAGTCACGCTCATCCACCGCCGCGAGCACTTCCGCGCCTCGCGCATCATGCTCGACCGCGCCATCGCCCACCCCAAAATCGCCTTCATCACCAACGCCGCCGTGAAAGAGGTCCTCGGCGTCGAGCAAAAGGAAGTTACTGGTGTCCGCCTTCTCGACACCGTCACTGGCATGGAGTCCGAGCTCAGCCTCAGCGGTCTCTTCCTCGGCATCGGACACATCCCCAACGCTGCCATGTTCGCCGGCCAGCTCGATCTCGATGAAGACGGCTACATCAAAACCCACAATTACGTCTTCACGCGCGTCCCCGGCGTCTACGCCTGCGGAGACGTGCAGGACCGCCGTTATCGCCAGGCCATCACCGCCGCCGGAACCGGCTGCATGGCCGCCCTCGAAGTCGAAAAATACCTCGAAGAGCACGGCCGGTAAGCCGCCGTCACCCTTGGGTACCGAGTGCTGGGTGCCGGGTGCCCCACATCTGCCTGAAGTTGGCAGATGTGGGAAAGACAATTTTTGGACAGTTAATGACAGGGTGGGTTCTGACTGGGGCTCTTCGCCACGTTCCGTCTCGGACGTGCGCAGCACGTCCTTCGCCTGAGCCGTGGCTCCTCCATGCGCTACGCATGCACGAACCGCCCCGAATCACCCCCGGCGCGAAGCGCCGCCCGCCCCCTCGGCCAGTCCCGCGAAGCGCCGCCCCCCTGGACGGCTAGTCCCTGTATCCCGTAAACCGTAAACGGTAATCCCTGACGTACAGCAGCTTTTCCCGCCCATCCGTGTCTAATGAGGGCAGGAAGGTTCTTCAGACTATGCGGCTAAAACTCGCCTTGTCTCTCGTTGCGGCTCTTACCCTCACCGGCTCGGCTCTCGCGCAGAACGCGCCGCTGCCCGCCGGCTCGGCCCAGTTCCACCTGATCCAGGCCAGCGACGGCAAAGACGTCGGCTCCGCTGCCTGCTCCGTCACGTCTTCGTCCAACGGCTACCAGGTGGACTCCAGCGGCCAAATGAAAATCGCGAAGCTCACCTACCGCTTCAGCAACAACAACCATCTCGACCAGGATCTCAACATCGTTCAGGACCAGCTCGCCGGCACGGTAAATGGCGATCAGGCCACCTTCACCCTCGCCTCCGACTCCACCGGCCGCACCTTCAACGTCTCCATTGTCGCGAAAGGCAAAACCACCACCGACACCTTCGACCGCCATCAGCACACCGCGCTGCTGGCCGATCTCGATCCTGCGGCCTATCTGGAGATGGCTCACTTCGCCCTCGAGCAGCCGCCCACCACCTGGATCGTCATCCCCAAGCAGAACGGCCTGCTCGTCCCCGCGGACTACGAACCCCAGCCCGACGCCGGCGGCATTTTCCACGGCCAGCCGGTTACCGTGCACCACACCAGCGTGCTGATCAGCTCGGAAAACGGCATCTCCGTCGAGCTCTACTACACCGCCGAAGGCCAACTCCTCGAAGCTGACCTGCCGGAGCAGAACTTCTATGTCATCCGCGATGGATTTGTCCTGAAGAACCGGCCGCACTACGCGCCGCCCAAGGGTTCCGCCCCGCCGCCCCCGCAGCAGGGCTCGCCGCAGGGCGAAACTCCGCAACAGCCGCAGCCCTGACGATCCGCCTTATGCGCTCAGGCGCTTTTCCGCGTAGTAGCCGGTCCGTTCATCGGCGTATCGATCGAATGCCTGCAGCTCGCGCCGCGACACCTGATAGCATTCGCACGCCACCCGCTCCAGGCCGGCGCGGTTCACGATCCGGATGCGCCCGCGGCTGTATTCGATCAGTCCCAGCTCCTGCAGCCGCCCCGCCACTCCGCTCACCGACGGCCGCTCCACCCCCAGCATCGCCGCCAGAAACTCCTGGGTCAGCTGCAGCACGTCGCTGATGTGCCGGTCGCGGCACAGCAGCAGCCATCTCGCCAGCCGCTGCTGCACGTTATGCCGCGCATTGCATCCCGTTGACTGCGTCGCCTGCACAATCTGCGACTGCATATACCGCAGCACCAGATCGTGAAAACAATCCAGCCGCCGGAATTCCCGCTTCGCCGCATCCACCGGCGCCACATACGCATCGCCCGGCACCTGCACCGCCACGTAGTTCATTCCCGCTTTCAGGCCCATCAGCGCCGGCACGCCCACCGCCGACTCCGGCCCGAACATGCCTGCCTCCACCTGCGAGCCATCCTGAAACATCGTCGTCATCGACGCGACGCCTTCCTCGACAAACGTCAGCTCCTCGATCTCCAGGCCCGGCTGCTCCAGCACGTGCGCCTGTGGCAGCGGAATCTGCCGCAGTTCCAGCCGCCTCAGCGCGTCCTCGTCCAGATGCTGCAGAATCGTGTTCCTAAACTGACCGGTGGTCACCACTTCCGCTCCTTTGGAGGCGTACTCCGCCTTCGACTCACAAAAACAAAAAAATGTTGCCTCTTCCGTCTGCTTCCCTACATACACAAAGGACGCAGACTCGCCACAATCGATTCAGGCGTTGCATGCTCGGGGCTGCGCCATGACACACGCCTCCATGCCCAATGCCCTTCAGGTTGGCAACGATTCCCTCCTCATGCAGTCCCGTGCCGGTCTTCTGGCCGCCGCCGGTCTTCAGGTGCTCGACCTCTCCGGCCTCGCGGAGGCTCTTGACCGCATCCCTTCCGCTCACTGGGATGTCGCCATCCTTTGCCACACGCTCAGCCGGACCGATCGCGCCTCGATCATCGCGGCTCTCCGCCACCGCAATCCCCGCGCGCCCGTCCTGCTCATCGCTCGCCGCAGCTACACCCCGCCCAGCGAGATGGATGGATTCGACGTGGTCCTCAGCCCCGGTCCCGCAAAGATGATTGCCGCTCTCCGCCGTCTCCTGAAGCGGCTGTCTGAGGAACTGGAGGAAGGAGGGGAACAGGAAGAGGCCGCTGGCTGATCGTCCCTGCGCACTGCGGAAAGCGAAGGCCGTCTCTCAAAGAAACGCGATCGGGAGCGGCTTCCGAATATCCTATGCCGCAGCGCGCTCGCTCCCCGACGCGAACGCCGCCACCAGATTGCCCACCAGCCGCGCCGCCCTTGGCACCGCCTGGCGCACTGTGCCGGAGATCCCTTCTCCGTAATGGAACGACTCTCCGCCCACCGTAACGGCAAACGCCCTGGCAGGCGCATGACCGCACACCTGCTCGGCCAGGGCCAGTAGCTCCGCAGGCTCCAGACTGTGCGTTTCAGAAGCCGCGCGCGGGGTGCCCCATTCCTGCCCGGTTTCGGCAGAAATGGGAGGGAAGACCTGGCTCACCCGGATGGCTCCTGCCTCATCCTCCGAGCTGGCATCCACAAAAATCGCCAGTTCCGCCCCGGCGATCTCCTCCGCCAGTTCCGGCGTCCATTGCTGAACCGCGACCACCCGCAACCGCGAGCCCGCCATTCGTTCTGCCACCTCGGCAATTTCCAAACCCACGCCGTCATCCTGCCGCAGCGAATTCCCGCACGCCAGCAGCACGGCGTGGGCCGATCCCTGGGTCAGCCCCGGCTCGGGCTTGCCCGCGCTTTTCTCGGCACTCAACGAGGGCTTTGACAACTTAAGCCGTCCCTTCCGTGTATTGCGCATAGGCTTTTCCGAACCGCGCTTCCACGCCCCGTTTCTGATAGATGCGCCCATACAAAACCGTGGCTACCGAAATCCGCGCCGGGCGCCCCGCAATCTGGCCTGAGCGACCCGCCAGGGGAGCCGAATGGCTCTGCCCGGTTTTGGCAGAGGTGGGATCTCAGGTGCGGGAGGCAGGAGCGTCTTTGCATTCGTTGCTCGCATAGCGCCCTGCCTCAGCCCCTCCGCACCTCGCGCACCAGGCTTCCATTGGGTGCGCGGACCTCGACCGTCAGCGGCATCTGCCCCATCGCGTGCGTCGAGCAGCTCAGGCACGGATCGAACGTCCGCACCACCGCCTCCACGCGATTCAGCATGCCCTCCTTCACCTCATCGCCCTGCACGTAATGCCGCGCCGTCTGCAAAATCCCCCGGTTCATCGCCGCGTTGTTGTGCCCCGTCGCGATGATCAGATTCGCCCACACAATCAGCCCGTTCTCGTCCACCTTGTAGTGGTGGATCAGCGTCCCTCGCGGCGCTTCCGCCACGCCTACTCCCTCCAGGCTGTTCACGGAAGCAGTCGCCCGCACATGCTTGTCCAGGATTCCCGGATCGGCCAGCAGCCGCTCCATTTTTTCCGCCGCGTGCAGCATTTCGATCAGCCGCGCCTGGTGGTAGTGGAACGAGCTCAGCAGCGGCCGCGGCGACATCGCCCGGAACCTCCGCCACTGCTCATCGGCCAGCGGCGTATCGCACCGCCCCGCCAGATTCAGCCGCGCCAGCGGCCCCACCCGATACGTCCCGCCCGGATACCCCAGCGGCTTGTAGTAAGGAAACTTCATGTACGTGAACGGCTCTGTCGCTTCGCCGATGTACTCCGCATACCGCGCCGGCTCCAGTTCGCCCGCAATGATGTTTCCTTCCGAGTCGATCACCCGCAGCGAGCCGTCGTAGTACTCCGCCAGCCCGCGATCGTCGATCATTCCCAGAAACAGCGTCGGAAAATTCGCGAACACCTCGATCTCCGCGCTGAATTTCTCCACCGCATCGCGGAACCACCCCAGCGTCCGCTGGATCGCCGCCACCGCCGCCGGAATCATCGCTAAAATCTGGTCGCGCTTCTCGGCGCTCAGCGGCTCGTTCACGCCGCCCGGCACCGTCCATCCCGGATGAATCCGCCGCCCCGCCATCAGTTCGATCACCCGCTGCCCGAATTGCCGCAGCGCCACGCCGTCCGCCGCAATCGACGGATGCTCGTGCGCCAGATGCAGAATGTTCCGCTCTTCCGGCGGCGCATCCATCCCCAGCAGCAGATCCGGCGACGACAAATAGAAGAAGCTCAGCGCATGCGACTGGATCAGTTGCGCCAGGTTCAGCACCCGCCGCAAATTCGCCGCCACCGGCGGAATCTTCACCGCCAGAATCGCGTCGCACGCTTTCGACGATGCGATCAGATGGCTCACCGGGCAAATGCCGCACACCCGCGCCGTGATGTTCGGCATCTCGTAGAATGGCCGCCCCTCGCAGAACTTCTCAAACCCGCGCAGTTGCGTCACGTGGAACATCGCGTCCTGCACCACGCCCGCATCGTCCAGCTGCAGCGTGATCTTCCCGTGCCCCTCAAGGCGCGTGACCGGATCGATGACGATGGTGCGCGGCATAATCAGCTCCTGAACTTCTCCGTTGCCTGATCCCTGATCCCTAACCCCTAATCCCTATTTCCCCCTCACCCAAAATGCGCAACCCCTTCCAGCGTCGGCACCCGCCCCGCCAGCAGCTCCGTCAACACCTGATAAATCGTGTCCGCCGAGGGCGGGCACCCCGGCACAAACACATCCACCGGCACGACTTCATGCACCGGACGCACACGATCCAGCAGCGCCGGCACGCCCGTCGTCGGCGCTGTCTGCCCATTCTGGTAAACCCGCAGCAGCACCGGTCCCGGCCCGTACCGGTTCCGCATCGCCGACACGTTCCCCGTCAGCGCACAGTCGCCCAGCGACACCAGCACCCGCGTGTGCTCCCGAATCTTCCGGATCTTCTTCAGATCGTCCTCGCTGGCCACCGCGCCCTCTACCAGCGTTACGTCCACACGCTCCGGAAAGGTCTTCCGATCCACCAGCGGCGAGTACACCAGCGTGAACTGGCTGCTCAGCTCAATCAGCCGCTCATCCAGATCCAGCAGCGACATGTGGCATCCCGAGCAGCCGTCCAGCCAGACCGTCGCCAGTGTTTTCTTCTCGGTCATGGCTGGTCTCCCTCGCGCATAATCCGCAAATACGGCAAAAACTCCGGATGCTTCTGTGTCTTCGTCCCCGCGCGGCTCTTCTCAAACAGCGCTCCCGTAGGACACACCTGCACGCATTTCCCGCAGCTCGTGCACGTCTCGCTCTCGCCCCACGGCTCCTTCAGGTCCGTGATCACCAGCGACTGCGCTCCGCGTCCCATCACGCCCCAGGTGTTCGCGCCCTCGATCTCGCTGCACACTCGCACGCAGCGCGTGCACAGCACGCAGCGGTTGTGGTCCACCGTGAACCGCCGGTGCGACGCGTCCACTGGCAGTTGCGGATACTGGTAAGGAATTTCCACGTGCGTCATGCCCAGCTTGAGCGCCAGGCTCTGCAGCTCGCAGCTCCCATTCGCCACGCACACGCTGCACACGTGATTCCGCTCCGCGAAGAACAGCTCCAGCACCATCGTCCGGTAGCGGTCGATCTTCGGCGTATGGGTCGTGACCTCCATTCCCTCCTCAACCCGCGTCACGCACGCCGGCAGCAGGCGCCGCGCGCCCTTCACCTCCACCAGGCACAGCCGGCACGCGCCCACTTCCGACAATCCCTCCAGATGGCACAGCGTCGGGATATCGATGTTGTGCTCCCGCGCCGCCTCCAGAATCGTCTGGTCCGCGTGCGCGCTGATGTCCACGCCGTCAATCGTCAGGGTACGAATGTTCGCTTCCGGGTTCATGCGTGTACCTCGCGAGCAGCCTCGCGGCGAGCAGCCTCGCGGCGAGTAGCCTCGCGGCGAGTAGCCTCGATTGGAGCCTCTTCAGCCCGCCGCTGCGCCGCGCTGAACTCGCAAACTCCCGCTGGGCACCGCTTCTCGTCGATGTGCGCCAGGTACTCATGCCGGAAATACCGCAGCGTGCTCAGCACCGGATTGGGCGCCGTCTGCCCCAGCCCGCACAAACTCGTCGCGCCCACCACCTCGCACAGCTCCTCCAGCTTCTCCAGATCCCGCCGCGTCGCCTCGCCTTGGCAGATCTTGTTCAGCAGCTCGTACATCTGCACGGTCCCCGCGCGGCACGGCACGCATTTCCCGCACGATTCCGTCATGCAGAACTCCATGAAGAACCGCGCCACCGACACCATGCACGACGTATCGTCCATCACGATCATGCCGCCCGACCCCATCATCGAGCCCGCCGTGATCAGCGCGTCGTAGCTGATCGACAAGTCCAGATGCTCCTCCGGCAAGCAACCGCCCGACGGCCCGCCCGTCTGCACCGCTTTGAACTTGTGCCCGTCCGGCACGCCTCCGCCGATCCCGAAGATGATCTGCCGCAGCGTCATCCCCATCGGCACTTCCAGCAGTCCCGTCCGCTGGATCTTTCCCGTCAGCGCAAAGACTTTCGTCCCCTTGCTCCGCTCCGTTCCGATCGACGCGAACCACTCCCCGCCCTTTCGGATCACCGGCGGCACATTCGCGAACGTCTCCACGTTGTTGATCAGCGTCGGCTGTCCCCACAGCCCGCTCACCGCCGGATACGGCGGCCGCGGCCGCGGCGTCCCGCGCTTGCCTTCAATCGAGGCGATCAGCGCCGTCTCCTCGCCGCACACAAACGCCCCCGCCCCCAGCCGAATATCCACGTCGAAGCTGAACGTCGTCTCGCAGATCCCGTTTCCCAGGAATCCGCGCCGCCGCGCCTGCTGGATCGCCACCGTCAGCCGCTGCACTGCCAGCGGATACTCCGCGCGCACGTACAGGTATCCCTTCGTCGCGCCGATCGCGTACGCCGCGATCGCCATCCCCTCAATCACCCGCTGCGGATCGCTCTCCAGCACGCTGCGATCCATGAACGCTCCCGGATCGCCCTCGTCGCCGTTGCAGATCACATACTTCTGCGCGCCCTTCACCTTGGCGACCGTGTCCCACTTCAGTCCCGTCGGATACCCGCCGCCTCCGCGCCCGCGCAGTCCGCTCTTCGCGATCTGCTCGATCACCTGGCCCGGCGACATCTCCGTCAGCGCCTTCACCAGCGCCTCATATCCGCCGCGCCCGACATACTCCTCCACGCTCTCCGGATCGATGTGTCCGACGTTTTCAAGCACTCTGAAATGCTGGCCCTCGAAATAGCTGCCCAGCTTCGGATCCAGCCGCGCCACCGGCTTCCCGCCCAGCGACGCCGCAATCTCCTTCGCGTCGGCCTCGCGCACATGCCCGTACAGCGTCCCCGCCGGCTCCACGCGCACCATCGGCCCCGCCGCGCACGGACCCATGCAGCCCGTCCGCCGCACGCGGCACTTCTTCGCGCAGCTCGCGCCTTCTTTCTCCATCGCGTCGCGAATGCGGTCGCTGTGCTGCGCCAGGCAGCTCGTGCCCATGCACACGTTCACTTCGTAGTCGGCCTGCGCTCGCTCTTCCTTCACCGCCGCCGCCATCTGCTGGAGTTCCTCAGCGTTCATGGTTTCCTCCATGCATCCAGTTGCGCCGTCAGCCTGGCCGGCTCCATTTGTGCGGACAGCTCGCCGTCGAACAGCACCACCGGCGCGCGTCCGCAGTCGCCCACGCACCGCACCGTGGCCAGCGACACTTCCCCGTCCGGCGTGGTTTCGCCCGGAACGATGTGCAGCCGCTTCTCGGCCTCGACGACGAGCTTGTCCGAGCCTCTGATGTAGCAGGCCGTCCCCAGGCACACCGTGCAGGTGTGCTTTCCAGGCGGCTTCAAACTGAAGAAGTGATAGAACGTCGCCACGCCATACGCCTGGCTCAGCGGCACCCGCAGCGACTGCGCCACAAACCGGATTGACGGCTCATCCAGATACCCGAACGACGACTGCACCGTGTGCAGCGTCTCAATCAGCGCGTTGCGCGAGTAACCATGCTTGCGCATGGTCCCGTTCACCATTCTCCAGCGCTTGTCTTCTGAGGGCAGCGGCGGACGTTCGGCGTACAGCATGTTGCCTCCTCCGGCTGCTGTGCGTCAGCCGCAGGTTCGGGGCTGGAATTCCAGACGCCGCTGCGTTGGAGAGGGAAAAGAACGCGCAGCCGAGGCGGCCGGAGGCAGTTTCCTTCGCGCCCGGTGGCAAGCTGCAGCATCCTGTCGCATCCCGCCACCGAAACGCGAGTACACGTCAGAATGCAGGACAAGTGCAACGATTGTCGGTGACCGTCGTCACGAGAATTTCGGCCGCTGCTTTGTTCCAGGAAGATGCCACGCTGCGCTCAGCCCGCCGGCTGCTTCGATCCCGGTCACTCAATACTGCTGGCAGCTGGCCGCTGGTAGCTGGCAGCTACTCCCCAATATCCTCGTTCCATTCCTCCGGATGCTCCTGGATGAACCTGCCCAGCAGCTCCACGCACTCCTGCGAGTCCAGATCAACGACCTCCACGCCCAGCTCGCGCAGCCACGCGATCCCGCCCTGAAATGTGCGGCTCTCGCCCACCACGACACGTCGAAACCCAAACTGCCGAATCAGCCCGCTGCAGTACCAGCACGGAGCCAGCGTCGTCACCATGGTCAGCTCGCGATAGCTCCTCTGCCGCCCCGCGCGGCGGAACGCATCCGTCTCGCCATGCGCCGAAGGATCGCCTTCCTGCACGCGCCGATTGTGCCCCGAGCCCAGCAGCCTCCCGTCGGGCCCAAAGATCGCCGCGCCAATCGGAATCCCGCCCTCCGCCCGCCCCGCTCGCGCCTCCTTGAGCGCGACCTCCAGCATCTCCCGCGGATCCATCGCTGTTTCTCCCGGCCTCAACGTTATCAGTCTCCGCTCGGAGGGCCAGTCCCTGGGTGCCCCACATCTGCCCGAAGTTGGCAGATGTGGGAAGCCGATACCCTTGGGGCCTGCTCACTGATCACTGATCACTGCTCACTGATCTCTCATTACTGATCCCGCATCTCACTTCCCATGCCCCAACCCTCCCACCCCGATCCCGATGCCCGCAAAGGCGCTACCGAAGACACCGCGCCCGGCGCTCCCCGGTCTGACGCCGCCCATCCCGGCGAAGCCCACGATCGCCTCGCCGACCAGCTTCCCCACCGCGAATCCGACTCGCAGATCAAGGACAACGACTCCGACTTCCCCGAACCTGGCTCCTCCCCCGAACACACGTAACCAGTTGAAGGAACAGCGAGTCTTTAAGATGTCCACAATTGCACAACCCTCCCGAGAGTGCTCCGGCTCGGGGGACTGGTATCATCGGGCAACATGCAAGTGACCCTCGAGCGCCATCGCTGTGGTGACGCGATCGACCCGTTCGACATTCCACGCGATTTCGGACAGGGCTCGGTTGATGTCTATTTCTCTGCGGATATCGAAACGGACGGGCCAATTCCCGGGCCCTTTTCGATATTGTCATTTGCGCTGGTATTTGCTGGGCTCTATGATGGCCGCTCCTTTCTCCGCCCCAAGAATTATCGGTGCGCTCTCTACAAGGAACTCAAGCCAATATCAGACGAATTTGAGATCGAAGCACTGCGGGTAAACGGTCTTGACCGCAACAGGCTCCTTCGCGACGGGCAGTCTCCGGAAGCCGCCATGACCGAAGCATCCCACTGGGTGCGGGAACTGGCCGGCAACGGCCGTCCCGTCCTCGTGGCTTATCCTGTGAGCTTTGATTGGTCGTTTTTATACTGGTATTTCATGCGGTTTTCTACCGCCGGCTCCCCATTTGATCACTCCAGATGTTTTGACTTAAAGACTGCTTTTGCAGTCAAGGCGCATATTCCAATCGCGGATGCAGGACGCTCCAAGTTGACTCCGGGCCTTCGCCCGGAAGGGGCGCACACCCACAATGCCCTCGACGATGCAATCGAGCAGGCAGAAATATTCGCAAATATCTTTGAGTGGAAGGGCAAAAATGGGGGAGCTACTAGATCAGAGACGCACCGACGCCGCGCAGCGGATTGATGCCCTGCGCATTTCGCTGGCTGATTCTGAAAGACGATGCGCAACGAAGGCCTGCGTGTACACGACAGGGTCTTTCGGAAGGGTTGAAGGCGGGCAGTTCAGCGACCTCGACCTGTTCATCGTAGGGCTTTCGAGCGATGCTGACGCGCTGAAGAGTCGGTTAGGCATGCTGGATGAGATTCTGGTCAAAGCGGACCTAATCGAATGCACCAAGGAACAGCAGTTCCCGCCCTTTTCTGGGGATGGGGAATACCTCGCTCACCACTCTGTCCGCAAGCTAATTGGCTCTTTGGGCAAGCGCAACGACGACGCCGAGAACACCTTCACCGCACGCCTTCTGTTGCTGCTGGAGAGCCGTCCCCTGGTCTGCCGGGACGTGTACGACGAGGTCATTGACGAGACCATCGCCGCCTATTGGCGAGACTACACCGACCACAAACCGGATTTCATGCCGGCGTTCCTGGCAAACGATGTCCTTCGCCTCTGGCGAACGCTGTGCATTAATTACGAGGCTGGCACCTCCACCGAGCCGGAAGACAAGAAGGCCAAGAGAAAGCTAAAGAATTTCAAGCTGAAGCACAGCAGACTGCTGACCTGTTACTCTGCCTTGCTCCACCTCCTGCACACATTCCGCGCGCGCAGGACCGTTAGCCCTGAGGACGCAAAAGAGATGGTCGCGCTCACACCGACCCAAAGGCTGGAGCACCTCCTCGACGAACAGGCGCTGAATCCAGTCCACGCGAGAATACGAAAACTACTTGAAATGTACGAGTCATTCCTGAACGCGACCAATCGATCGGAGGAATCCCTTCTCCAGCAGTTTCTGGATCACGATCAGGGTCGACGGCTTCTATCGGATGCGTACGCCTTTGGCGATCTGGTCTTCGAGGTACTCAACGAGATAGGCCAAGGTGACCGATTCCATCGACTGATCGTCGTCTAGCAGAAGCTCAGCTCGACCGGCACCTGCCATAATTTCCCCATGCTTGTTCTCGCTTCGGGATCCCCGCGACGTCGCGATCTCCTCGCCCAGGCTGGATACGCCTTCACCGTCCTCCCCGCCGACATCCCCGAGGATCCTCACCCCGGCGAGCAGCCCATCGCGTACGTCCTCCGCCTCGCCCGCAAAAAAGCTGAAGCCGTCGCCGCCTCGCCCGCCTTCACAACCCTCGCCGCCCAGCACCCAAACGAGCCCCTCTTCGTCCTCGGCGCCGACACCACCGTCGTCGCCCCCAACGGCGAAATGCTGGCCAAGCCCGAATCCGACGCCGACGCCGCCCGCATGTTGCGCCTTCTTGCCGGAGCCACGCATCAGGTCATCACCGGCGTCGCACTCGTCGCCGGCTCGCACACTGAGGTCGCCGCCGAGGTCACCCACGTCACCTTCCTCTCGCCCTCCGACGAGGACATCGCCCGCTACATCGCCACTGGCGAGCCGCAGGGCAAAGCCGGCGCCTACGCCATCCAGGGCCAGGCCGCTCGCTGGATTCCCCGCGTCCACGGGTGCTATTTCAATGTTGTTGGATTGCCCCTCGCGCTCGTCGCCGGCATGATCGCCGGCGCCGAAGAGCGCTTCGCCCGCGCCCAGTCCTTCCGGAACGATCAAGTGTGAGGGGGCCAATCCGGCGGGCACTGTTGTGCAGGGAGGTACGGGATCAGGACCGTGGTTTCTCAACGCTCGCCGCATGGAGTGTCGCATTGGTAAACCCCATTGAGATTACAGGGGTTATCGGAACCGGTCATAGGGTATTGAAGAAGGAATCTCAATCGCAGAGCATTTACTCATTGATTAGTAGCAGCTCGTCAGCCCGGCTGATAGAGATTCGTTAAGGGGCTGCGCCGCCCCTCCGAAAGCCTGGCGCTGCCTGCCGGCGCGGCCCCAACCGTTCCATCGGAACCCTGCCAGCATGCGACCAGGATGGCGCCGATCCGCCTGAAGGATTCTGTCCGTCCGGGCGGAACGCTGAAGATCATCACCCTCGGCGAAGGCGGGTCCTGTCGGTCCGAGACGACGAAAGCTGGGCAAAGGCAAGTAAGGCACGCTGGCGATTGACCGCAAACAGAGAACCCTTCGGGCGGCCTGCGCGCTTACCAGGACCAATCCCACGGCTTCGACTTCGCAGATGTCCCGTTAAGTTCTGTGCTCAACTCCGGTGTCCTGTGAGGGCTCTTCCTGCGGGCCGGGTCGGTCCGCGCGAACGGGAATTCCACTGATAAGGCCCTGATATTCCGTGAGGCGTTTGCCCAGAATGACCACTCCCCTGGCGGTGATTTCATATTCACGGATATCCTTGGCATGATTTCCGCCTCGCATCTTGATCACCACCATGATCTTGCGAAGCTGGCCATCGATCGATACGTACCGCAGGCGGACTATGTCATCCGTCAGGAAAGAAATCGAATAGGTACTGAACGGGAATTCAGTAAAGGACTCATCCACCTCTACCGTGCTGAGAATCGTCACGCCGATTCCCGTCAAAGCGAAGATCATGCGGTAAAGCGATTCGCGAAAGTCGGCGCGGAAGCCGGGTGACAGAGCCATCTCAAAGCCGGCCAGGGAATCGATCACAAGTCGCCGGGCGCCGATCTTCTGCACTGCGTCGAGAATCGAGTGCATGGTCTCATCCACGGAGAGATCAAGGGGACGCAAATACAGGATGGTGAGTTTCCCTTCTTTCTGCGGGGTTTCCAGATCCAGCCCCAGACTGGCGGCCCGCTCCGCATAGGCTTGCGGACGTTCTTCAAAGACGGCCACGATTCCCGGCTCTCCCTGGCGTATGCCTTCCGCAATGAACTGAGTGGCCATGACCGATTTCCCGGTTCCCGAAGACCCGGCAATCAGGACGCTGTCGCCTTCGCGCACGCCTCCATCCAGCATCTTGTCCAATTCCGGAATGCCGAAGGAAAGACGCCGATTGCCCGGCGGGTTTCGTTTGCGCGCGGCCAGCCCAAAGGTGCGCGAGAAGGCTTGCAACCCGGCATTGGTTATGCGAAACGTGTGCAACCCCGGCACGGAATCCTGACCACGCAGTTTAATGATCTGCATTTTCCGCACAACGGAATTTCGTTCCGCTATCTGGTGCAGCCAGAATAGCCCGTCGGCGACCGTAAAGATGGGATTGTCGCGCAGTTCGTCGTCGGCATATTCACCGATCAGGAAGGTTGTCGCCTGCCAACTGGCCAGAAACAGCGCCAATCGCTGAATGAAAGATTGCAGGTCCATATCGCTTTGCGGCTCGCGCACCATGGTCCTGAAGGAGTCCACAACCACGACCGCGGGGTTGGCCTTTTCAACTTCTTTGGTGATCTCCTCCAAAACCGCGCCCAGGTTCTTCTCCAGGACAACGTGGCTCAGGTTGATAAAGCGGATGGCGTCCGGCAGCCTGGAAGGATCGAAGAACGTGTATTGTTGCTGGTATCGCAGCATCTTGATGGCGGATTCGCCGAGGACCGTAAAGTAGAGAGCTGGACGCTCCGGCGTGGCATTGGCAAACACAAACTGGTGCGCCAGCGTGGTCTTGCCGCTTCCGGGGGCGCCCGCGATGATGTTGAATGAGAATTCGGGGAGGCCCCCGCCCACAATTTCGTCAAGGCCCGGAACCCCGGTCGGCAGTTTGTTGATCGTCACTCTACCTTGTGTGCTCACGCGTTTTTCCCCTTCTCAAAATTGCAATCGTCGAGCGCTGCCCCCGGCCACGTAATCCGCAGCAGGCTGGCCGTTAAAGCTTCGCCAAGGAAGATATGAAGCAGGCCGAGCAGGCCGGAGATGAGAACAATGCCTGCCTCGCTGGGCGGCTCCCCGCCGGCCCCCTTGTCAAAGTCGATTGGGCGCTCATTCTCGCCCAGGCCCTGTAATGTTCCATCCTCTGTAACCCGGGCTTCGCTAAAGACGGGATCTTCTGATCTGGCCAGCACAAGGGCTCGAGAGGCGAGCGAATAAAAACCCGCAACTCCGGCAAATGAGTTGAGACTGCGTCGCAGCATCTCATACACGCGGAGAGTTGGAGACGTCCCTGGCTCGGGGGACCGACCCGCCCTGGATTCGTAAATTAGAAGACGCCGTGCCAGCTCGCGTGTCTCCGGGCGAATCGTCATTTTCGACCCTGCATCCCTCAGGACAAGTTGTTCCGATACTCGTCATACGCCGAGGATCGGACGATTCCGTCTTTTCGGCGCCGGCATGCGGTGGCGGCGTCCCGCTTTCAGATCCCGGGCGGGCGAACTGCATTGCGCGCTCGCGGAGTTCAATTCATGTAGAGATTCGTTTCCAGGTCAGGTGACTCTCCCTGCGGGCCGCCAGCCTTGCTTCGGATCAGTGTAAAGACATCCAAAACCGTGGCAATACTGCGCAGGTTTCCCGCAACGCTCACCAGTCCATCTTCCATGCCGGGATGTTTGTCCGCGAGCGTTTCAATGCGGTCGCTCACACTCCTCAGCCGGTCTATCTCTCGCAGAAGGTCCTCGAAAACCGCTGCCATGAGCAGTCGATCGGCCTCTGAGTCCGTCCTGTCCCCTGCGGTCGCAGCCGGCTCAGTCCTGTCTTCAGCCTGAAGGCGCAGATCTTCAATCAAACGAAGCGTCGTTGCCTCGCCAAGGAAGGTAAGAAACAGCCCGAGCAACTGCGCAATCAGAGTGATCCCGGCCTCGCCATCCTCGCCGTCCTCGCCCCCATCCGTCCTGGACTCAACTCCGCCGAGACCGCGCAAGCCTCCATTCGCCGTTACCTGCACCGCGCCGAGCCGGGGCGATTGCGACCTGGCCAGAGCCAGGGCACGGGAAGCCAGAGCCTGAAACCCGTCATTTCCCACCGGTGCGCTCAGTTGCCTGCGCAGTTTCTCATAGACGCGCACAGTTGCAGGTTCGGTATGCAGGGCGGTGGTATTTGCTTCGGCCTCGGAGGCCACCAGGCTGCGGGCCAAATCGCGCGTCTTTTCTGGAGGAAGCATCGGTTCCATTCCTTCTTGGCGCTCTCCGCTTCGCTGCAGAGCGTGAGGCGTCCATCCCAGGGATACTTTCGTGCCGGTTGTTTCGATGGCGAGATTCCCGGCGCGTCTCATCCGGCGCCATCCTGGATTCGCGGAAACCACGATACTTTAAACTCTCGCGAACATGTTGTGCAAAATTGAACAGAACGCTTCCAGTGGGCGTATAGTCCAACTCAGAGCCAGGGGTCATGGCGTAGAGGCGGCCATTCCACGCCGCTTTGGTTACCAGGCGGCATTTCGGTCGCGTACACCCGCAAGCGGTCTTCCCGCAAAGCCGGCCACCGTGAGCAGGCCCCACCTTCAGGAGGGTCCTCCGTGATTCAGCTTGAAAAGCCAGGATTCGATGCCGCCGCTTTCCTTGCGAGCGCCGGACTGGGGAGAAGTATCCTCCAACTCGCGCCAAAGGAACCCTTCTTTACCCAGGGAGATCCCGCGGACTCCGTCTTTTATCTTCAGAGAGGCCGAGCAAAGGTCACAGTTGTTTCCGCCGGCGGGAAGGAAGCTATCATTACCCTCCTCGCCGCAGGTGATTTTGTTGGAGAAGAGGCATTGGCGGCGATGCCTGGGTTGCGTCTGGCCGCGGCCACTGCCATCACCGCCTGCACCGCTCTCAGAATCAGCCATGGAGAGATGATCCAGGTAATGCATAAGGAGCATAGTCTCTCGGACATCTTCCTGAAGTTCCTGCTGGAGCGCAGCATGCGCGTTCAAGCCGATCTGGTCGATCAGCTTTTCAACTCCAGTGAAAAGCGCCTGGCGAGGATTCTGTTGTTGATGGCGGAATTTGGCAAGCCGGGCGAACCGGAACAATATATTCCAAAGATTTCCCAGGAGGCCCTGGCGGAGATGATCGGCACCACCCGTTCCCGCGTGAGCTTCTTCATGAATCGATTTCGTAAACTCGGGTTTATCGAGTACAACGGGCGCATCAAGGTTCACAAGTCGCTGTTGAATGCGGTCCTGCTGGACCGAATGTCCCAGCGTAATCCCGAGAAACGTATGGGCTCGGCCAGACCGCGAAGTGCCTCAAAGCCGGACTAACCGTCTGCGGCAAACGCGGTCCAGCGCACTCAACGAGGGCAGATATGGATCGGGAGGTTGGTCAGTCTCCGTCGCAGTTTCGCACTCTCGCCAGACCCGATGCGCGGCAAGGGATTCCGCAATCCTGAGACGCCGGCCGTAAATAGCCTGACCCTCCCAGAACGCGACCCATCGCAGAACGCCCGCCTCACCCCGCCCGGTGCTGCTTCTCTTCCGGCGTTTTCCGCGCGCCCAGCGGATGCTCTTCCTCCGGCGGCGCTTCCGGCTTGCCGCGCACCACCAGCGCGAACACCACCGCCAGCGCCACCGCCAGCAGCCCGTATTCCATCAGCCTCAGCATCGTCCTGGCCCTCACAAGGTCCGCATCATCTCCGCCAGCAGCGCCGTTCGCGGGATGAGATGCTCGACCACCACCGACTCATTGGATGCGTGAGCCCCTTCGCCGACTCCGCCCATCCCGTCCAACGTAGGGACGCCGAACGCCGCGGTAAAGTTCCCGTCCGATCCGCCGCCCGTCGCCGCCTCGCTCAGCTCCAACCCCATGGCCCGCGCCAAAGTCGCGGCTCGCCGGAACAGCGCCACCGTCGCGCGGCTCCGCTCCATCGGCGGACGGTTGATCCCGCCCTCCACTTCAAGCCGGCATCCGCGATCCCGCGCCTTCAGCCCGCGAAACTTCTTCTCAATCCGCGCCGCGTCCTTCGCCCGCGCAATCCGCACGTCGATCTCCGCCTCCGCCTCGGCCGCCACCACATTCGTCCGCGTCCCGCCGCGGATCACCCCCGCATTCACCGTAAGCCCGCGCTCCAGCTCGGTGAACCCGCGAATCTTCTCGATCTGCCACGCCAGCTCATGCACCGCGCTGTGCCCGCGCGCAAAGTCCACGCCCGCGTGGCTGGCCACGCCCTTCACCCGAACCGTGTAGTCCCCCACTCCTTTGCGCGCTGTCTTGTACGCGCCCTTGAGCCCCTGCGCCGGCTCCAGCACGAACACCGCCGCGCAGCCGCGCGCCAGCTTTTCCACGATCGCCCGCGATGCCGCGCTCCCTACCTCTTCATCGCTGGTCAGCAGCAGCACCACCGGCCGCCGCAGCGCGCCCGTCTCCCGCAGACGCTCCACCGCCGTCAGCGCCATGGCCACGCCGGCCTTCATGTCCAGCACGCCCGGACCCCACGCCCGCCCCTGCGCGATCCGCCACGGCATCGCTCGCAGTGTGCCCATCGCCCAAACCGTGTCCAGATGCCCCAGCAGCATCACCGGCTCGAGCCCGCGCGCCGAGCCGGCCCAGCGGACTTCCAGCACATCGCCAACCGACCGCTGCCGATGCCGTTTCGCCCGTCCGCCCATGGTTCCGGCCATGCCCGCCACCGCGTCCACGCACCGGTCCACGGCCGCCTTGTCGTCGCTCGGCGACTCGATCTCCACGAGCAACCGTATTGTTTTCAGCAACAGCTCTTCTCGTCCACGGAGCGCCGCCAGCGTCTCTCGCGGCCCGTAACTCGCAGATTCCACAACCTTCTCCACGAAAATAACCCCCATCCGTACTGTGACTTTCGGCATCCAATCTGTGGCGAATTTGCCACACGGCAACTTCGCTCCCCCGGCGTTAGTCTATGCCTTCATCGAGGGAAGCTTGGCCGACTCGCTGCACCTGGAACATACCATTTCCGCGCCCGTCGAGTTCTCCGGGATCGGCCTGCACAGCGGAGCGCCGGTCACCATGCGCGTCCTTCCCGCGCCCGCCGGCTCCGGCGTCGTCTTCCGCCGCACGGACCTCGACAACTTCGAAATCCCCGCCACCGGCCGCAACGTCGCTCGCGTCAGCTACGCCACCAGCCTCATGCGCCAGGGCGTCCTCATTTCCACCACGGAGCATCTCCTCTCCGCGCTCCTCGGCATGGGCATCGACAACGTCATCATCGAGCTGGACAATCTCGAGCTCCCCATCCTCGACGGCAGCGCCCTGCCCTACACCCTCGCCTTCCGCCGCGCCGGACTCAAAACCCAGCGCCGACGCCGCCAGTATCTCCGCATTCTCAAGGACGTGGAAGTCCGCGACGGCGACAAATTCATCGGCGTCTATCCCGGCCAGGGCTATGCGGTGTCTTACTCCATCGACTTCCCCGCGCCCATCGGACGGCAAAGCTGCCGCGTCGACCTCGCCACCACGGCCTACGAGCGCGACATCGCCCCGGCCCGCACCTTCGGCTGGCGCGAAGACGAGCAGAAGCTCCGCGACATGGGCCTCATCCGCGGCGCCACGCCGGACAGCGTCATCGTCCTCACCCGCGACGGCGTCCAGAACGGGCCGCTCCGCTTCCACGATGAGTTCGTCCGCCACAAGGTCCTCGACCTCATCGGCGACCTCGCTCTCGCCGGCCATCACATCCTCGGCCACGTCATCGCCGAGCGGGCGGGACACGCCATGCACACCGCGCTCGTCTCGCGCCTGCTCCGCGACCGCTCCGCCTGGCAGCTGGTCACGCTCGACGCGGAAAAGCCCCAACCCAGTCCCGCACCCCGCCTCGTTCCCGCCTAATCCTTCGGGAACACTTCTTCGATCAGATCCTTCCGCAGCACCAGCCTCAAATCTGTCCCGGCATCCGGCGCCGAATTCGGCTCGGCATGGCTCACGCCTGCCGCCGGAGCACCCTCGTCCGTGGTGTTCACCATCAGCAGGCTTCCTACGCCCCGCTCCGGATCGATCATCATCTCCGACGAGAAGCCTCCCTGATCGCCGTCGTGATACACGTACCGATGCCCCTGCACGTCGATGGTGAAGTAGCCCAGCCCCATCTTCGGCTGGCCCTCCACGTACGGACCCGTCTCGGTCCCACCCTCCGTCACCGGCAGAATGCCCTGCCATGCCTCTTCGAGCGAGCTGCGCTCGAGCACCTGCGCGTAGACCGCGTTCGCCGCGTCGCCGATCAGGAACCGCAGGTACTTCTCCATGTCCACCATCGGCGCCTTCAGGCCGCTGTTCGACGTGGTGATGCCGCTGTCGAAGTCGAAGGGCTGCTCGGTCAGCTGGTCGCCCGCCCGCACATAGCTGGCCGACACGTTCCGCTCCAGGTAGTACGGCGACTGGTCGAAGTAGCTCCGCGTCATGCCCAGCGGCATCAGGATGTTCTTGGTCACGTACTCCACAAAACTCTGGTCGGTCAGGCGCTCGATAGCATCTGTCCCAGGAACACATACCCCAGGTTCGAGTAGCTCCAGCGCGTGCCTGGCGGAAACGCGACGTTGGTGTAGGGCAGCATTGCCGCCACCTGCGCCCATCGGGTCGGCTCAAACGGCTGCCAGCCGCAGTTGGCCGCATCGTCGCAGTCCCACGGCCACGTCGGATTCCGGAAGCCCGCGCTGTGCGTCAGCAGGTCGCGGATCGTGATCGCGTCCACCGGGCCAAAGGTGTCGTGGACCTCGCGCAGCTCCGGCACATAGCGCACCGCGGGATCGTCGAGCTTGAGCTTGCCGCGATCCCGCAGTTGCAGGATCGCAATCGCCGTCATGGTCTTCGTGATCGACGCCCAGTTGTACGTCGTCTCCGCGTCGATGGCGGCCTGCGTTCCCTGCCGCTGCACGCCGTAGAAAAACTCCGTCGCCGGCTGGCCGCGATGGACGATGGCGACCGCGCCGCCGACGATCCCGTGCTGCTGAAGCACCGTGTTGAACTGCTGATGGAACGTTGGCGTTCGACCCGTCTGCATTTGGCCCAGGGCCGGCGCACACGCCACCGCCAACCCGGCTGCTGCTGCGATGATTCCTCGCCTGAACATGCCGCCCATCATAAATGGGCAGCGCTGTGGGGGTCCTGGGTGCCCCACCCTTGTCGTGCGCCCTTGGCACGACAGGGTGGGCGGAGAACCGCGAACACCAACGAACCGTCATCCTGAGCGAAGTTCCTTCGCCTCAAGGCGAAGGAACGCCGCGACCCCGACGGCAACTTCATCCTCTTCGCCGGACCCTCGACCTAACCCGTCAGACGACGAGTACCGGCCGTCTCCTGCAGCCGTAAATGCCCCTTTCATCCGCGATTAAAACCAGCCCTCCTTCCAGCATCTTCACTGCACGAACGCGCTTACTGAATTGCGTATCGACCCCGCTCCACTCCTTGCTCCCTGACGAGAAGAGGAATCGATGCGGGTCTTCGAGATCGTCCGCTTCGACGACCGCGATCCTGTTATCGCCCTCGCAATCCAGCGCAACAACGTCCCCGCCGGCTTCTCTCCACTCGCTGTTTACTTGTCCATCAACCACCAAGGCCAGAAAGCCGCCAGTTCCCCCTAACAGTGCGCTCGCGGGACTCGCAGCTGCCCCGGCTAACAGCGTTTCGGGCAAGTGATCAACCAGACTCCAGGTTCGTCCGTAATCAATCGTGGAATACACTTCCGACCATGGCACTGGATCACCACTACCTCTATCGCGTACGGCGCACAATCCAATCCCCGATTCTGTCATCTGCCAATGCTCCGGGACGCCGGGCAGGAAGCTGCTGAATTTCCGCTGAAGCTGCGGATCGAATCCCCGAATTTCGGTACCGTCCTTGGTCCGGAGCGCTGCCACGAGTCCCTCCTTTGTCCATGTCGGAGAAATGCACGGCGACTCGGTCTCTATTTCCGACACAGCCTTCCACTCAGCCGCCCAGGAATCGAAACCATAGCAGTTCAGGCCGTTCCGGTTCCTCGCGAACACACAAAGTCCGCCCTGATACTCGGTGATCGCGCAAATATTGAACTCTCCGTCCCGTCTCAGATTCCTGGCTTCATCATTCCAGGCCCTGCCATCTGGCGAACCCAACAGAACGTTCTGCCCAAATGCCCACAGCCGTCCCAGCCGCCGCACAATGGAATGAATCGCTGGCCTGTGGTCCCTGCCCTCAATCCAGACCACTTCGGGAAGCTCGTAGACCGGCTCGATTTGTAGGCTGACATTCAATGGATCACCGGTTCACAAGATTAGCAGGATGCAGCGCCGCTCTTTTGAAAGGGCACGGCTTCAGCCGTGCCAAAAATTGGCGCGCGCAACGCGCGCAGCCTTGCTGCCGCAGGCCCTCGGCGCAGGTGCGCAGCACCGCAGCCGAGCCGGTAACGTTACCTTCCCGCTCCCCTGCGCGCGCTCCGCTCCAGGAACAATTTCAGTTCTTCGACGTCCGACTCAAAATCTGTCAAGACCCGCACCTCCGCACCAAGGTAATGTTTGCTGATTCCATGCGAGATCTACGCCAAAGCCAGCAAAGAAATTTGGCGGGCTAATTCTCTCCACCTGATATCCTGAATTTATAGAGTGAAAAAAGAAAAAGGACCGCCCCGCGCGGTCCTTTCCTTTTTGCTCGCCGCTGGCAGCCGGCCGCCAGCCCGCTGACTCGCCAACTCGCTTTCCTGCGCTCTGATCACTAGCAACTAGTCACTAACAACCAGAAACTAGCAGCACTAGCAACCAGGAACTAGCAGCGAGCAACTGGGGCCCTCACGGCCGCCACTTGCTCAATCGCGGCCGTCACCCCCGCAATCGAGGTCGTCAGATGATCACTCACAGCCGTCTCGCTTCTGCCCGCGCATCCATCAATTCGCTCGCTCGCGGCCTCAACAGATCACAAGACGGCCGTCACCTGATCACCGATGCGGCCGTGACGCTCGTTGATACGCGCAGCACAACTTACCGCCCGCCGCCGCGCGGCTCACCCAGCTAAGTCCCACCTTTGCAATAGCGAAATATTTGACCCCTCCGTCATGGGGGGCACCCCTACGGCTCCGGCTCGCCGGTGGAGGCGAAGCGGACGCCCGCCAGACTGCAGCCGGCCACCGAGTGTCCCCGAATCTCCTTCCGACACGCATTCTGCCCATGGACTAGACTGAAACGCAATGCCCCTGGGTGCGGAAACAAGGCTGGGCCCCTATGAGGTCGTCGCGCCGCTGGGCGTGGGCGGCATGGGCGAGGTTTACCGGGCGCGCGATACGCGGCTCGGGCGCACCGTCGCGCTGAAAATTCTGTCGCAGTCTCTGGGCGGCACGCGCGAGGCCAGGGAGCGCTTCGACCGCGAGGCGCGCGCCATTTCGTCGGTCAGCCACCCCAGCATCTGTCACCTCTACGACGTGGGCGAGCAGGACGGCGTGAGCTTCCTGGTGATGGAGTATCTGGAAGGCGAGACGCTCGCCGACCGGATCGGCCAGGGTCCTGTGCCGTTTGAAACCCTGGCAAAGATGGCGATCGAGATCGGCGAGGGGCTGGAGAAAGCGCACCAGGCGGGGCTGGTGCATCGCGACCTGAAGCCGGCCAATCTGTTCCTGACCCGGGATGGCCACGTGAAGATCCTCGACTTTGGGCTGGCCAAAAGCCTGGAGGCGCTGGGAACTGGCGGGAGCGGCGATGCGCCCACCGCGGCGGACGGGCGAAACTTCACCAGTCCCGGCCTGACGGTGGGCACCACCGCGTACATGTCGCCGGAGCAGGCGCGCGGAGAAGCGGTGGGCGTGCGCAGCGACCTGTTCTCGCTGGGGGTGGTGCTGTACGAGGCGGCAACGGCGCGTAAGGCCTTTGGCGGCTCGACCACAGCGGTAATTTTCGACGCCCTGTTGAACCGGCAGCCGCAGCCACTCACGGAAATCGCTCCCGAATTCCCTCCGGCTTTCTCGAGCCTGGTGAACCGCCTGATGGCGAAGCAGCCGCGGGACCGGTACGGTTCGGCGCGCGAGGTGGTGGAGGCGCTCGAGGAGATGCTGCGCGCGCGCGCTTCGGGCTCCAGCGGCAGGGCCCGGGCCCAGACGCGGATTCCGTCGATTGCCGTGCTGCCCTTTGCGAACCTGAGCACGGACCCGGACAGCCAGTACTTCAGCGACGGCCTTTCGGAGGACCTGATCAGCGGGCTGGCGCGGCTACAGGGATTGCAGGTCACCTCGCGAACCTCCGCCTTCCGCTTTCGCGGAGGGGATCTCGACATACGCGAGATCGGACGGCAACTGAACGTGGAAGCGGTGCTGGAAGGCAGCGTGCGGCGTTCCGGACAGCGCCTGCGCATTACCGCGCAACTGATCAATGTCGCCGACGGATATCAGTTGTGGTCGGAGCGCTACGACCGGGAGATTACGGATATCTTCACGATTCAGGACGAGATTACGGCGGCGATTATCCGCACCCTGGAGCCGACGCTGCTCGGCCAGCAGGTGTCGGCAACGACGCGGCACTCGGAGAATGTGCAGGCGTATGAACTGTATCTGAAGGGGCGGCGGTTCTGGGAGCAGCGGTCGGAGAGCGGATTGCGTGCCGGCCTGGAGTGTTTCCGCGCCGCAGTCGATCTCGATCCGAATTACGCGCTGGCGTATCTGGGAATCGCGGATTCCTATTCGGTTCTTGCCGTCTACGGATACATCGCCATCGGCGAGGGAAGGCCCCGGGCCGAGACGGCACTGAAGCAGGCGCTGGAACTGAATCCCGATTTGCCGGACGCCTGGTTCACGCAGGGCATGTCGGCGACGATCTTTGGCAGGCACGCGGACGCGGAAAGCCTGTTCCTCCGCGGCATTGAAGTGCAGCCGCGGTCCTCGATCCTGCACGCCTATCTTGGCCTCCATTACGGGTCGCATCGGCGGCCGGCGGAGACCCTGGAATATGCGCGGCGAGCCGCGGAACTCGACCCGGAGGTCCCGTTGATTCGCGGGGTCAACGGACTGGGCCTGCAGTGCGTGGGCCTCTATGAGGAGGCCCTGCGGGAAGCGGGCCGCGCGCTGGAATTGCAGCCGAATTACACTCTGGGGCTGTGGGCGAAGATGCTGGCGGCGTGCCATTCCGGCCAGTGGTCGGTCTCGATCGAAACCGGCGAACGGCTGGTGGCTGTTACGCGGCGGGCCTCGGTGTATCTGGGCCTGCTGGGCATGGCGTATGCGAAATCGGGACAGCCGGAGAAGGCGCTCGCCATGAAGGACGAGTTGATGCTGCGCCGGGAGGCGGGCGAATACGTCGGCCCCATCGCATTTCTCGGGATCCACTACGCGCTGGGAGACCTACAGGGCGCTCGCGCCGATCTCGAGGCCTATCTTGAGGAATTTGGGAACGGTTGGGGCATCGTGGTGATGCTGGGGTGCTATATCGACGACATTGCCGCCGATCCTCTTTGCGCGGAGATGCTGCGGAAGATGGACCTGGCGCTGCCATCATCTCCGAGCTGATTACCGCCCAGGGACATTCGAACGAGAGTCAGGGCTGCGCCGGCTCTCCCGTCGACGCGAACCGCACACCCGCCAGCATCCGTCCCGACGCGAGTACGTCGCGCAGCTTCTGCGGATTGCTGCCGCTCGCCTGCTCGGCCGCCGCCAGCACGCGCAGCGCCTCGGCCGCTCCCGTTTGCGATGGCAGGCGGAAGATCCACGGGATGTTGGTCGAGGTGAGCGCGCGGTCGTCGGCGAGCGCGAGGACCGGAACAAATTTCTTGAGCGAGAGTTGCTCCGCCAGGTGCGCGGAATCGCGGTCGAGCGCGACGATGGCGAGAACGTTTCCGCGAGAAAGCGCCTCAACCAGCGCCGATGTCGCCGCACCCCAGGCGGAACCGGTCTGGCCGGTATCGATGGCGACGATGCGGGCTGCCGTCGGCAGACTTTTGGTGGAGATGGTCGCAGCGCCCGCTCCGAAAACGATCACCGTCGCTCGTCCCGCTGGAATCGCCGTGCGCGCGGGACCGTGATATTCGACTCCGCCTTCGCCGACGCGGGCGTATGGGGGCGTGCTCCGCCCACCGTGTCCTGCGGACAAGGGTGGGGCACCCGGCGCAGCACTGATCGTCGCCGGCCGATAGGTGATCGTTCCCTGGTGTACCGTGCCCAAGAACATGGGGCTCACGTTCTTGTTGTTCGGGTCGAAGAGCATGCGCCCCGTCACGCCGTCGTACTGGTACACCTGGTCGAGCGCGTCCTGGATGCGCGCGCGGTTGAGCCCGGCGCGGCAGATGGACGCGAGCAGGATGTTCATGGCGTCGTAGGCGAGCGCGGAGAACTGCTGGGGCGGCGCGCCGTAGCGCGCCTGATAGCGCTGCTCAAAGGCGAGCCAGCGCGGATCGCGCCACGTGGGATCGTAGGGATACACCGCCTCGAATCCCTCCGCCGACGCGCCCGCCTGGGCAAGCATCTCGGGGCCGAGCGTGCGGTCGCTGCCGAAGACGCGCTGCGTCATGCCGAGGGCGCGCATCTGCGTGAGGATCGCGGCGGTGTCGGGCTGGTCGCCCCAGAGGATGATGGCGTCGGCGCGCGACTGCTGGATGATGCGGAGCTCGCGGCGGAAATCGGATTGGCCGGGCAGGTATTTTTGCTCGATGACGACGGGGTGGCCGAGGCGGCGCGCGGCGTCGCGGAATTTGGGCACGCCCATGCGCCCGTAGCGCGAGTTGACGCGCAGCAGCGCGGGGCGGCGCAGATGCAGCTCCGTGAAGATGCGGCGGGCGAGCGTGTAGGCCTGGACGCGGTCGTCCTGAATGTCGGTGAAGTACCAGGGGATATAGGTTTCCGGGACGGTGGGATCGGTGGATGCGGAGTTGACGATGGGGATCTCCGCCTTGAGCGCGAGGCGCAGCACCATGTGCGTCGACTCCGAGGAGATGGAGCCGAAGATCGCCCAGTCGTGGTCCTGGTAGATCATTTGGACGGCCTGATCGATGGGCGCGCCCCAGATGGATTCATCTTTGGGCCGCGTGGCGCCGGGCTGCGCGGCGAACTGCCAGTTGCTGTAGTCGTCGTGCAGCATCAGCCGGAACGGCTTGCCGCCGTAGCCGCCCCGCGCGTTGGCCTCGTCGATGGCGAGCTGCGCGCCGTGGAGCATCTGGAGGCCGTAGACCTGGTCGGCCTGCTGCGCGATGGGGCCGAGGAACCCGATGCGGACTTCTGTGATGTCGGTGGGTGTCGGGATCAGGCGGCCGGCGCCGGTGTAGACGTTCGTCTGCGTGTAGTTTTCGTAATACGGTTTGGCGAAATGTGAATAGGGCTGGAGGTCGGGCGGCGTTCCGGCATACGGATCGACCGTGCGCTGCGGCGGCACGTCCGGCGGATGCGCGCCGCACGAGCAGCCAGGGCCTGGCGCCGGCGCTCCCGAACCGCTGCCCGACTGCGCGCGCAGCACGGCCGGGCACGGTAGCAAGGCCGCGCTCAGCGCCCACGCTCCGCATTGTGCCAACCGGTTCACGGCCTACTCCTTCTTCGTCCGGAACATCGCGATGGCTTCGATCTCCACCAGCAGCTCCGGGCGGCAGAGCTTGGCCTGGATGCCGGTCGACGCGGGCAGCGGGTCGAGCGCCTGCTCGCGGTAGAACGCGGTGCGCTCCTCGTTGAAGGCTTCGTAGTCGCGGTCGATGTCGCGCAGGTAGCAACTCGTGCGGACGATATCGTGCCACGTCGCGCCTTCGCTCGCCAGCAGCGCGGTGATGTTCGCAAAGGTGCGGCGACACTGCGCGCGGACGTCGCCGATGTGAATGCTGCGGCCGCTTTCGTCGATGCTGGCCGTGCCGGAGATGAGCAGGATGGCGAGGCCATTGAGATCGATGCGCATGCCGCGTGAAAACGAGCTGGGTTTGGCGTAGGCAAAGGCCTCGTTCAGCACGCTGTGGTTGGTGATGGCGCGCTTCCCGACCGGCGATTGCGCGATGTCTGCGAGTAACTCTTCTACGGTATTCATAGCTTCTCCTTATGGTTGGTAAATGCCGTGGCTCAGCCCGTGGGCCGTCGCCACCCAGATATCGTTGCCCTGAAAGTCGATGCCGAGAATGTAGTTATGGGCTGGCGCGGTGGCGACGGGGACGCTGGTCACGCGTCCGGCTGCGTCGCGGACGAGCATTTCCGGCTTGCCGGTGGTGAGCGAGGGCCGGTAGACAGCCCAGTTGGCGCCGTCGTAATACGCAAGACCCTTGTCGGTGCAGAACCAGGCGCGGTTGCGGTCGACTCCCTTGATGAAGTTGGTGAAGTTACTCGGCAGGCCGCTGTCTTTGGTCAGGAAGTTATGCCAGTAGCGTCCGTCGTAGTGGCTATCTCCGAAGTAAGTAGCTACCCAGACGACGCCATCGATATAGCTGACCGAGGAAGTAATGTCGTGGATCAGGCCCTGATCTTTGAGGAGGACGATCTCGGTCTGGCCGTCGGGGTCCTCGTAGATGTCCCAGGCGCGCGTTTTCTGGGTGTACTCGAGCAGGCCGCTGCCCCAGATGGCGAAATAGACTTTGTCCGGCGCGGCGGAGACGCCGTAGGCCCAGATTTCTTTCATGGGCGTGTTGCGCTCGTTGTAGAGCGACCACTCGCCGGTGCGCGTGTTCAGGTGGCACGCGCCCGCGGCAGTGGCGATCCAGACAAAGTCGCCCTGGACGGAAACGCCATAAACCACGTTGTTGCTAAGGCCGGAGTTGAGCTGCGTGAAGGTGTCGATGCGGCCGGCGGAGATGCGGCTGAGCCCGCCCATGGTGCCGGCCCAGACGGCTCCGGTGCGCGGATCGAGGGCGAGCGAGAGGACGGCTTGCTGGGCGAGGCCGTCGGCTGGGGTGTAGATCTTCCAGTGGCCGTGGTCGAGCTCGGCGAGGCCGTTGTCGGTGCCGGCCCAGATGCGATCGCCATCCACGAGAACGGAGTAGACGTGGTTGTTGGGCAGGCCGTTGGCCGTCGTGTAATTCACGAAGCGGTAGCGCGGCATGGCGGACGAGTCTGGGCCCCTTCGACTGCGCTCAGGGCCGGCTCCCGGGCGGGGGCGCGCTGCGCGCGCGACGGAACCGGGCGCCGCCAGGGCTGCCAGCAGAATTCCTCCGATGATGGCTGCTCTTTTCATCGCGTCCTCAAATACTCGATCAGGTCGTTCAGCTCATCCTTGGTCAGATCGCTGGTGTGGCCGTGCTGGTCGCGCGGGTTGTAAAGCGTCCAGATCTCTTCCAGCGTCTGCGCGCGGCCGTCGTGCAGATAGGGCGCGGTCAGCCCGATGTTCGTCAACTGCGGCGTGTCGAAGAGGCCGCTGTCGTCGGTCGGAGACTTCGTGCCAACGTCGAATGACTTCTGGTTCGTGCCCTTGGGGCCGCTGTGGCAATAGGCGCATTGATTGTGCTGCGGAATTGACTGGCCGAGGTGATCGACGGTGCGCGTGAAGATGGCGCGGCCGCGTTGCTGCGCGGGCGTGAGCTGCCCATCCGGCGCGAGCCAGCGGACGGGACGCTGGGGCAGGCTGCGGATGTAGAGGACGAGGTCGGCCAGGGTCAGGTCGTCGTAATTCTGCGAGCGCCAGAAGAACATTTCGGTGCGCGGTCCGCACTCGATGGCGATGGATGGATTGCCGCCGTTCCACTTGTAGGGCTCGGTGCCGCGCAGGTCCTCCAGCAGCCGGTTGTCAACGATGTTCCGGCCGAAACCGGCGGGCTCCAGGTTCCACTGGAGTCCGGAGAAGGTCGAGTCCATGTGGCAGTTGGAGCAGCCGAACTCGCCCTGGAAGGAATACTGCGCGGAGTAAAAGGTCTGCTCGCCGCGACGCAGCGGGGTGACGTGAGCGGGTCCGGTAAGGCGGATGGTGCGGGCGACTTCCAGCGTGCGTGTGTCGATCACGCTGATGGTGTCGTCGAGCCGGTTCGCAACGTAGAGATTCGCGCCATCCGGCGAAAGCACCAGGCCACGCGGATTCTTGCCGACGGGAATGCGGGCGATGACGTAATGCGCGCTGGCGGAGAGATCTTCGGCAAAAGGCTGGCGGTGCGCGCGGATGTACGCGAGCAGCCGATGGACATCAATGACGGTGACGCAATTCGAGCCGCCGTTGGTGACGTAAATGCGGGACTTGTCCGGAGCAATCGCTACGCCGAAGGGCATTGCGTAGTAGCGGTCGAGCTCGTCGAGTGGAATTTCGACGGGCCGGCCGACGTCCGCGCCGAAGACCGTCAGCGTGTCAGAGAAGACCCAGCCATGCTCCACGTGCGCGAGGGGAATCAGATTTTTCGGGTGCAGTTCCGCGACGACGCCCAGACGGCCATCGCGCGAAATCGCGCTGTGGAAGACTCCGGCAATGGAGGGCAGCAGGATGCGATCGATCACCTGCGCCCTGGCCGGATCGATCACCGTGATCTCCGAGTGGGGCGGCGTGCGATACGCACCTGGATTCGGGTAGACATGCGTAACGTACAAGCGGCTGCCGTCGGCGGTTCCTGACATGTAACTCGCGCCGCGACCAGCTTCCAGGGTGTCCTTCCGAGCGCCGGTCGCCGCATCCAGAACGGTGACGTCGTTGCCGATGCGGTCTGCGATAAACAGGGTTTTGCCGGCGCGATCTTCCGCAACGCTGGAGGGCTCCCACCCTGCGTTCCAGGTCGCCGTCACACGATTGGATTGAGTGTCGATGACGTCGATCGTGTCGTCCCAGGAATTGGTGACGAAGAGCCGCCGCCCGTCGGGGGAAGAGGCGAAGCCGCGCGGAGCCTGGCCGACGGGGATGGTGTGCAGCGTCCGGCCGGTCGCCGCATCGAGAACACGCACGTCGCCGGTCCCTTCGCAGAGGACGTAGAGGAGCGATCCATCGGGAGACGTGAGCAGTTCGAGCGGCGAGGCGTAGGGCTCCGCGATATCGAGGGAAGGTTTGGCGGCACCGGCGACGGGGCTGGGCTGCCAGAGCGCGACAAGACACAGTGCCGCCGCGCATGCAGTCGCCACCGCGATGCGACGATTCATCGCGGCTCCTCGATGGTGAGTACGCGATCGACGGTCAGATTTTCGAGGGTCTGCACGCGGCCGCTGGGCCAGTGAACGATTAGCTTGTCGATCTTCTGCGCCGCGCCGAGGCCGAAGTGCAGCCGCCCGTCGTTTTGCGAGAGATAGCCCGACGAGGCCACGCGCTCCGCGACCTGATGCTGCCCGCCAGCCCAAAGATCCACCATCGCGCCAATGCCGTCGCGATTGCTGGCGGAGTGATTCGCCGGAGTGTTCGCGCCGCGGAGGCGAATCTCGATCCAGTGGCCAGTTCCGGTGGAGACGTTGTGCAGCAGCGTTCCGCGCCCGCCCAGGTTCACGACAAACGCGTCCACTTTGCCGTCATTGTCGTAATCGGCGAAGCAGGCGCCGCGCGCGACGGTACGCGCGTTCACCACCGCACCGGCTTCCCGGGATACGTCGTCGAAGCGGCCGCCACCGAGGCCCTGGAAGACCGAGTGCTCCATCGGGATCATGTGGATCAGACCGCCGTGGAAGACCATGATGTCGAGCTGACCATCGTTATCGAAGTCGAAGACGCCGGAGCCCCAGCTAACATACTGCGCGTTGGCCTGCGCCAGGCCGGAGGGAATGCCGATGTCAGTGAACGTGCCGTCGCCGTTGTACTTCATCAGGCGGTTGTAGTGGCCGTCGCTGACCCACAGGTCGAGACGGCCGCTGCCGGTGATGTCCGCGGCCACTGGGCCCATGGACGACGTTGCCTCGCCATCCTGCCCATAGGCGACGCCGGCATCTTCGGCGATTTCCTTGAATGTGCCGTTGCCGTTGTTGTGGAAGAGGAAGTTCTGTGTGCTGTCGTTGGCAACGTAGATGTCGTCCCAGCCGCTGCCGGTGAAGTCGGCCGCGGTGACGCCCATGGTGCGGCCGATGGCAGCGGCGATTCCCGACTGGGCCGACACATCGGTGAAAGTGCCGTCGCAGTTATTGCGGAAGAGCTTATTGGTGGTTCCGGCGTAGTCGAGCGGCCCCGGATAGTTATCCGCCGCATAGTAATTGCGGTACTTTGGGTCGAAGTCGACATAGCGCCCGACAAACAGCGACAGGCATCCCGAGTGGTTGTAGTCAAGCCAGGTAGAGCTGATCGACCAGCCATCGACTTTGATCCCGGCCTTCGCCGTCACGTCGGTGAAAGTGCCGTTGCCGTTGTTGCGGTAGAGAATCACGCGGCCGTAGCCGGTGACCAGCAAATCTTCGTAGCCGGCATTGTCGTAGTCGGCGGCGGTGACGGCGGTGGCGTAGAGGGTGGGGTCGAGGCCGGACTGTTGCGTCACATCGGTGAAGGTGCCGTCGCCGTTGTTGCGGTAGAGATGATTGTGCCGCGGCGGATTCGTTGAGGCGTCCAGCGGGTGCGTGGTGAGCGATGGAGGGAGGGTCTGGCCGCTGAGCACGTAGAGGTCGGGCAAGCCATCGTTGTTGTAGTCGAACCAGACGCAGCCGGAGCCGGTGCCTTCGAGGAGCGAACTGAGCTGCGCGGAGCCGATGCTGTGGGTGAAGTCGATGCCGGCTTTGGCGGTCGCGTCTTCGAAGCGAATTTGCGATTTTTGCGGAGGCTGCGGCCGTGGAGGCGCTGCTTGCGCCGCAGCGACGGTGGCGAAGGCGATGACGACAAGCGAGCGCAGGCGCATGTCAGTACGCTCCTGGCGCTGGATGCGCGAGGCCGGTGACATTGGCCGGGATCGTGGACAACTGAAAGATGCCTGGCAGGCGATTGTCGGGCGCGCGCTCGGGGCCCGTGTGGCAGCCGACGCAGACGCGCTGCTCGCCGCGGCGAATCCAGAACCATCCCTGCTCCTGGCGCAGCACGCGATTCTTCGCGTCGAGCAGGATGAAGCGCAGCGGCTGATCGGCCGCAGCCTGCACGAAGAACGAGCCATCAGGCGCGACGGGGGCGGTGCCGAGGACGATGACGCTGCCGGTTGCGCTCAGGGTTTCCACACGCACACGCGTGGGCGCGATGGCCAGCTCGCCGCTGCGCGCAAGGCGCGCGTCGAGCGCCAGCAGGTTGCCGGTGGTCCAGGCATGCAGGCCCGAAGGATGACGATTGGGAACCGGGCGCGGCTCGACGAGGACCGGCTGGATGAAATCGAGCTGGGTGCTGCGCGCCACGGTCGCGAGAGCCGGAGAGGCGGGCCGGGCTTCAGGATCGCCGGAGAATCGGGCTGGTACCGGCGGCTTCCAGACCGCGAGCTCGCTGTGACGCTCGGCGGAGCGACGAACCGAGAGGAGCCAGCGGCCGTCGGGCAACGCGGAAATGTCGCCGGCGTAGTCGCCGGGAGGAGCAGCTATCGGCGCTTCGGCGGCCAGCGCTGAGGTGAAGCGTGCGAGGCGCCCAGCCTGCGTGAAGACGATGTCGCCGCTGGGCATCTGGCGACCGTGCGAGCGGCCGCCGGCGCGCTGCGCCAGTTCGTGATCGCAGCGAACGGCCTCTTCGCCGCTGCCGTCGGCGTAGACGGTGTAGATTTCCGGCTTCGCGCCCGCGCCGAGGGGGAAGCCCGAGTCGAAGAGGACTCGCCCGTCGCGCAGCACATCATCGGGAATGAAATTGCCGGGGACGTAGCTCAGCTTCAGAAGGCTGGAGCCGTCGAGCGCGGCCGACTCCAAAGCGAAACCGCCTGCTTCGCGGCGCGCGTACACCATGCGTCCGTCGGGCATCCAGAGGGGCCGGATGAGATCGGTTTTGCCCGCGAGCACTACTTGCGGATGGCCGCCGTCGAGAGGCAGCTGCCAGATTTGCCAGGCATCGCGGGCGTTTTTCTTTCCGGCGAAGAGGACCGTTTTGCCGTCGAAGGAGATGCTGGCATCGGCGCTGGCAGCCAGCTCCGGCGCGAGCGGCGCGATGCGCCCGTTGCGCAGGAGCATCAACTGCGCGCCGCGAGGAAAGCGCTCGCCTCCGCGCAGAGCAGCGAGCGAGTCGTAGACGGGCGCGGCGGTGAAGATGACCGGAACGGAGAGAGTGGCTTCTGCTGCGGGTTTCGCTGGTCTGGATTGCGCGGGACGGACCTGCGTGGCGCAGGTCAGCGCCACGAAAGCTGCCGCACCGATGAGGCCGATCTGTGCGGCGGCGCGCTTCACGCGACGGTCTCCAGGGTGTAGCCGAGCTGGACACGCTGGTGGCGCAGTTCGCACCAGGGAGCGAGGTCCGCCATCATGGCGTCGAATTCCTCGAGGCTCACCGACTGCTCGCCGTCGCTCCAGGCTTCGTCGGGGTGCGGATGGACTTCGACGATCATGCCGTCGGCTCCCGCAGCGACCGCGCTGCGAGCGAGCGCCGGAATCAGCTCGCGGCGGCCCGCGGCATGGCTGGGATCGGCGATGACGGGAAGGCGACAGACGGATTGCAGCACGGGGATCGCCGCGACGTCGAAGGTGTTGCGGGTGGCCGTCTCAAAGGTGCGGATGCCGCGCTCGCAGAGAATGATCTGCGCATTGCCGTGGCTGACGAGGCACTGCGCGGAGCGGAGCAGGTCAGCGACGGTGGCGACCATGCCGCGCTTCAGCAGGATGGGGCGGCCGGTATGCGCCGCCGCTTCCAGCAGCGCGTAGTTCTCCATGCTGCGCGAGCCGATCTGGAGGATGTCGGCGTAGTCGGCGACCATCGGGGCGTCGTCGGCCGCCATGACTTCGGTGACGACGGCCAGGCCAGTGGCAGCGCGGGCGCGGGCGAGGAGCTTGAGACCTTCGAGGCCGAGGCCCTGAAAGGAATAGGGCGAGGTACGCGGCTTGAAGGCGCCGCCGCGCAGTACCTGAGCGCCGGCGCGGGCGACGCGCTCGGCGGTCTCGAAGAGCTGGCGCTCGGTTTCGACCGAGCAGGGGCCAGCCATGGTGACGAAGGCGGCTTCCGGGCCGCCGATCCGCACGCCGCCGGCGCGCACGATGGTGCGGTCGTCGGGCGAGCGCTTCAGAACGTCCGGCGCATCGGCAAACTGGTCCTTCCAGGACACCTCCACTCCTGTTCTCTGGGGAACAGACGAGGCTAATCCGATGGGTTCGGAACCGCCTCCATCGAAAGATGGATATTCCCCTGGGCGCGGGACGCGACGGTAACGTTGGAGCAGCCAGGGATCAGGAGTCAGGGATCATCAGCGCGCACTGACGGGCCTGATACCGACGCTTGCTACTATGTCCCTGTGTCCAGCAACGACGAAGCCTTTGCCGCGTGGATCGCCAGAATCGCCGCGGGGTTCATCCTGCTGGGGTGCGCGGTTGTCTTCGTAGCGCGCACGATCTATTGGCCGCTGATCGGGGACCCGGCGCTCATGCATTACGTGGCGTTCCTGACCGCCCATGGCATGGCGCCCTACCGCCAAATTGCCGAGATCAATCTGCCGGGGTCGTTTCTGCTGGATTCCGCTGTGATGCACACGCTGGGCGGCGGAGCCCTGGCGTGGCGGATCTTCGATCTGCTGCTGCTGGCGGTGGCAACGCTGGCGATCGTGGCGATCGCGCGCGACTGGTTGGCGGGCCTGATGGCGGGGGTGGTATTCGCGGCGATTCACGGCGCCGACGGGATCTTCGACATGGGACAGCGCGATTTTGCGATCGCGGTGCTGGTGCTGGTTGGGTACGCGGCGCTGTTTCGGGCGACGCGGACGGAGGCTTCGCGCTGGAGCCTTTTGTTTGGGCTGTGCGCGGGAGCCGCGACGACCATCAAGCCGACGTTCGCGATTCTGGGGCCGCTGGTGTTGGCGGCGCTGGCGCTGGCGAGGCGCAGACGGGCGCTGCCGTGGCGGAAGCTGGTTCTGTACGGATGCGCGGGATGGGCGATTCCGTTCGTGGGCGCCTTCGCGTATCTGGTACGCGAGCGCGCGGTCCACGCGTTTCTGCGGACCATGTTGGGGATTGCGGCGTATCATGCGAGCCTCGCGCGACAGTCGTTTGGGTTTCTGCTGCTGCACTCGATTGCGCCGCTGGGGCCGCTGGTGGCGCTGTGGATCGCAATGGGGATCGCCGGCACGGAGCGGCGGGTGAGCTGGGAGAGGCTGGCGCTGCTCATCGGCGTGGCGTGCGGATTGTTTTCTTATGTGGCGCAGGGCAAGGGATATCCGTACCAGCGGTATCCGCTGATTGCCCTGCTGATGACGATGATGGCCATGGACTTTCTGGCGGCGACGCGCAAGACGGGTGCGGCGCGGGCAGCGGGTTGGATCGGCGTGGCGTACTGCGTTCTGTTCCTGGTCCCGTACTCGGTGTGGCAGGCGAGCCGGTACGACTGGCGGTATACCGGGATGGTCGGGCTTCTCGATGGGGAGTTAAGCCGCATGGGAGGTCCAGCGCTCTCTGGACAGGTGCAGTGCATCGACACGGTGGGAGGCTGCCTGAACGCGCTCTACGATCTGCGGATCGTGCAGCACACGGGGTTCCTGTATGACGAGTTTTTGTTCGGGCCGGGGAGCGCGCGAGCGGTGGCGGCAAACCGGAGCGCGTTCTGGACGGCGCTGGCCGCTGATCCGCCACGCGTGATGATCGTGGTGGCGGACCTGTTCCCTTCCGGGCCTCCGGGCTTTGAGAAGCTGAGGCTGTGGCCTCAGTTCAGCGATTATCTGAACTCGCACTATGCGCTGTACGACGAGGTAGCGCCCTCGCGGCCGACGTATTGGTGGGCGAGGAGGGATCCGCCGAGGAGCTATCGGATTTATTTGCGGAAACCGGAGACAGGAAAGAAAGCCCGTAGCCGGTAGCCGGTGGCGTGTAGCCAGATCGAAGCGCCGACGAAACACTCTATCGGGAAACCGGATAGTATTTCGAGGTTGGTTCGGGGCACGAGCGCATGCCAGGTCACAAGCTGAACTCATCGGCCGTCGTAAATATCGAGGATCTTCGCCGCATCGCCGAGCGAAGAGTTCCGCGGTCGGTCTTCGACTATCTCGACGGCGGCGCCGACGGCGAAGTGACGCTCGAGGGAAACTGCCGCGCCTTTCGCGATGTGACCTTTCGTCCGCGCAACGGCGTGGCCGTCTATGACTGCAAGACGAGCGTGCGGGTGCTCGGCCAGGAAATCGCGTTCCCCGCCATCCTGGCTCCAGTCAGCTATATCGCGGCTGATGCACCCCGATGGCGAGGCAGGAGTGGCGCGCGCGGCCGGCCAGGCGGGCACCATCTACACCTTGCCGACCATCTCCGGCCACAAGCTGGAGGATGTGAAGGCCGCCTCCAGCGGCCCGCTCTGGTACCAGGTGTATCTGCTGGGAGGGCGGCAGACGGCCGAGGGCGCGATTGATCGGGCGCGGCGCGCCGGCTACTCCGCTTTGGTGCTGACGCTGGATACTCCCTTGGCGGGCAAGCGCGAGCGCGACCCGCGCAACGGCATGAAGGAGCTGCTGGCCTCCGCGCTGCTGCCCAAGGCGCGCTTCCTTCCCAACATCCTCGCGCATCCCCGCTGGCTTGCCGCGTTTCTGAAAGATGGCGGCGTTCCCAAGCTGGAGAACGTGGTCATTCCGGAAAAGGGTCCGATGGCCCTGATCGACGTGGGATCCGCGCTCTCTCACGCGGGAGCGAGCTGGGAAGATCTGCGCTGGATCCGCGAGCTCTGGCCCGGGCCGATTGTGGCCAAGGGTGTGCTGAGCGGCGACGATGCGCGGCGGGCGGCGGACGAAGGCGCGGCAGCGGTGGTGGTTTCGAACCACGGCGGGCGGCAGCTGGACTGCGTCTCCGCGTCGTTGCACGCGCTGCCGGAGGTGGTGCAGGCGGTCGGCGACCAGGTGGAGGTTTTGGTGGACGGCGGCGTGCGCCGGGGCAGCGACATCGCCAAGGCGATTTGCCTGGGCGCCCGCGCCGTGCTGATCGGGCGAGCTTACGCGTATGGTCTTGCCGCAGCGGGAGAGGCGGGCGTTGCGCGGGCGATCCAGATTTTGAAGGACGAGCTCGATCTCACGCTCACCCTGCTCGGGTGCCCGTCGATCGATCAGCTGGATGCGACGTATCTGGCTGCGCAAAGGGGAGGCCGGTAGCCTTGAGCCGGTGGCCGGGAGCCATTAGCCAGGCCTGGCTGGCTTACTCGCCGGTGGGCAGGACGGCGGCAGCGGCCGCATTCACCATTTCAGTGCGGCGGGCGACGGTGTGCGGCAGGATGCGGCAGGCGAACCTTCGCGACTCCAGCGTGGAGCAGGCGCGCTCGGCCATCGGGTAGCTGAGGTCGGAGAAGCGGGCCACATAGCCGACCCTGCGGACACGAATCACCTCGGCGTGGCTCCGGCGCAGCGGGGCGGGCGCGACGCGGCGGGCGGTGCGGAGCGTGCGAACTACAGAACGCTCGCTGCGGAACCGGGCGCCGATCTGGATGCTCCAGTTGTCATCGCGGGCAAAGTCACGATGATACGAGGCGGTGCGCATGGTCTGGGCTGCCGGGCGGAGGGTTTCTTCGGCCGGGCGGAGAGTTTCTTCCGCGGGGCGGATCGAAGGACGCATCACCGGATTGGCCGCCTCGGCCGCCGTACGGATCGGCTGCGCCAGGGCTGTGCCGGCGGGCGGAGCAGGAGCGGCGGCGCCAGCCACTTCCGTCGTGGCCGCCGGCGATGAGACAAAACCCTGGTTCAGGAGACTGATCATCTGCGCATCGCGCTCGCGGGCGGTGCGTCCGCCGAGCACGACGCCGACCAGGCGGCGATCCTCGCGAACCGCGGAAGTGACAATGTTGAAGCCGGACGAATAAATGTAGCCGGTCTTCATGCCGTCGACGCCGGGATACTCCTCCAGGAGCCAGTCGTGGCCGTCGACGACGCGGCCCCGGAAGTTGAACTCCGGCGAGTCGAAGAAGTGGTAGTACTGCGGAAACGTGTGGATGAGCGCGAGGGCGAGCGTGGCCATGTCGCGGGCGGTGGTCCACTGATCGTAATTAGGCAGGCCGGAAGCGTTGCAGAAGGTGGTGTTGGTCATGCCCAGCCGGCGCGCTTCCTGGTTCATCAGCTCGACAAAACCGCTCTCGCTGCCGCCGATGTTCTCCGCGAGGGTGACAGCGGCGTCGTTGGCGGAGACGGTGGTGATGCCCAGGATGGCGGACTGGACGGTGATCACGCTGCCGGGGCGGAGCCAAAGCTTAGTGGGCTGCTGCCAGGCGGCGTGGCGCGAGACGTACAGCTCCGTATCCAGGCTGAGCTTGCCCTGCTCCAGACGCTGGAAGGTGATGTAGAGCGTCATCAGCTTGGTGAGAGAGGCGGGATGCGCCAGAGCGTCGGCGTTGTCGGCCTGGAGAACGTGCCCGGTTTTGGCGTCTACCAGGATGGAGGCATGGGTGACGGCGTGAGCGGGGCGCGCGGTAACGAGCAGGGCGGCCAGGAGCAGAGGCAGCACCCGGAATGTGGGCTTTACCGAGGTTGAGAACCAATTCAGCCTGCCGGATGCAAGCCCAGGACGCTGCCGAGACAACATTAACCGCTACCCTCCTGCTTGAAGTTACCATCCGCGGTTGTCGTTTTGAACAACTTTTGAGGGCCCGGGGCGTGAACGAGATGGTTCCCGCGGATCATTGGAAGCACGGCAAGGGCAGCGGGTTGGTACGCCAAATGCGAGTTCAGGGCAGGGGGTTGGTGAAGCCTTTGGGCCAGGTCAGGGAGCCTCCGGGGATCGTAACTGGTTGAACACCTGTGTCTTTGCAGGTCATGGCGGGGGGGAAATGGTCGACGATGGCGTCGGGGATCTCCGCCTGCGTGGCGGGGATGGGCGCGAGCCTCCCAGCCAGCCGAGCCGGATCGAATCCGCCGAGGAGATCGCTGAGGCGAGGGTTGGTGTCGCGGGGGCCCTGGGGGAGATACGGCTTCTCGTCGGGGAGGGAGCCGAGCGGGGGCAGGTCGAAGAGGACGTCGAGGAACTTGGCGAAGGAGGCGTGGTCGCCGGGGTTGGAATCGACGCCGGCGGAGCGCGCCCAGGGCGAGATCAGGATGAGCGGGATGCGGGGGCCGTCGCCGCAGGGATTTTTGTCCGGGCACATTTCAAACTGCGGCGGCGGGACGTGGTCGTAGAAGCCCTCTGAGTCGTCCCAGAGGACGATGATGGCGGAACTGTCCCAGTAGGGGCTGTGGGCGATGGTGTTCACGACTTTGGCGACGAGGGATTCGGAGAGCTGCGAGTCGGAGTAGCCGGGGTGGTCGTCGTCGCCCATGAAACCCAGCGCGGCGGGATTCGCCGGCTTCCAGCCAAAGGGGTTTTCTTCGCCGCCCTTGATGAAGACGACGCTCTTTTCCGGGAGCTGGCGGTCCTGCATCACGGTGAAGAAATCCAGCAGGTCGTGGACGCCGCTCCACATCTTTGGGTTCTGGCGGATGTAGCCGAAGTACTGGGGCGAGTTGTGGTGGGGAATGTAGGCGGGGTGGTCGTCGCCCTCGCCGTTGCCGAAGCCCTCCTGATACCAGGCCCAGGGAATGGACTGATGGTCGAGCCGGGCCAGCTCGCCGATATCCTTCTTCACGTCGTCGATGTCGACTTTGGCGTCGGCAGCGGCGTCGCGGCCCTTGAGCGTGAGCATCAGCGTGGCGTAGGTCTGGTCGAGCTGGTGGGTCTGTTTGGCCTGGTAAGGCTCAGCGTAGGGGCCGAAGGCGGGATTCTCGTCATTGACGACGGGATCGCCGGAGGAGAAGAGGGACTTCGCCTGGTCCTCGGGATGGCGCGCGGCCTGGGTTAGGCCGGTCTGGCCGGCGATGAGATCGAGATTGCCGGGCGTGGACGGTCCGTACATGCCCTGGAAGATGTGGTCGTAGAGCGTGAAGTGATGGGCGTACATCCAGAGGAACGGAACGGTGCGGCAGTCGTCGTAGCCCATCGTGAGGATGGCGGTCTGGCGGGCCAACTGCGGCGTCGCCATCGGGTTCTCCTCCTCCCAGGCGACGAAGCGGTCCATCTTGCCGTGATCGGCTTTATCGAGCAGCGCGAGGCGGGAGTGGTCGGCGTCAACGCTGTCGGAGGCATTAAGCAGGAACGGCGTGATCCAGGTTTTGCCGATGGAATCCCACTCGCGGAAGCCGTGGGCGCGGGCTTCGGGCGTGGCGAGATTATCGACGCCGGGGAAATCGCCGAAGTAGGAGTCGAAGGAGCGGTTCTCCTGATAGATGACGAAGACGTGGCGAATGTGGGCGCGAAGATTCGCGATGAGCTGGGCCTGCGATTCAGCGGGTGGGGCGCTGTGCCGTGCGGCCTGGGCGCTGGCGCTGAGCGGAAGGCCCAACCAGAGGGCGAGCGGGAGCAGCAGGATGCGCGGGGCGCGGCGGTGAGAGCTGAAGCGAGCCAAATCTTGTCCTCCGGAACCGAGACAGGAACCTGTCAAGTGTAGAAGAACCAGCGGGTTGTCGGGCGAAGCCAGGCGATGCGGATTCGATGAATTTTCTGCCAATGGACAGCGGGTGCCCCGGCGCGGCGCCCGGGCCGCTTCGAGCGAAGCCGCGACAGTGAGACAGCGCACAGGAAACGCGCCGGAAGCCACGTACAATTCCTCAGAATATCCAGACAGTTGGCGGAAGGGCTGAAATCGATGCGGGCGATGCGTTGGGCGGGATGCGTGGTGGGCGCGGTGGTGTGCGCGCTCCTGGTTGCGGGATGCGGTGCGTGCGGAAATTGCAATCTCAGCACCAGTCCCGAGATCACGTCAGTGAGCGTAGCGGTGAACCCGACGTCCATCACGACGGGGCAGACATCGCAGGCGACGGCGACGGTCCAGGGAACGGGCAGTTTCAGCAGCGCGGTCACGTGGTCGGTGAGCCCGTCGAGCATGGGATCGATTTCGAGCGCGGGCGTATTTACGCCGGCGACCACCGGCACCGCGACCATCACGGCGACCTCGGTGGAGGACCCGACGAAATCCGGCAGCGCGAGCGTTGCGGTGAACCAGCCGGCGCCGACGATCACCTCGGTCACGGTCTCGTTGAATCCTTCGACGATCACGACCGCGCAGACGGTGCAGGCCACGGCGACGGTGGCGGGCACGGGAGCGTACAGCAGCGGGGTGACCTGGTCGGTGAGTCCGTCGAGCATGGGAACGATTTCGAGCATCGGGCTGTTTACGCCGGCGATGGCGGGAACGGCGACGATCACGGCGACCTCGACGGAAGACACGACGAAATCCGGGAGCGCGCAACTGACGGTGACGGTGCCTCCGCCGACGATCACCGGAGTCTCGGTGACGGTGAGCGCGGCGTCCATTACGACCGCGCAGACCTCGCAAGCCACGGCAACGGTGACGGGCACGGGCGCGTTCAGCAGCGGTGTCACGTGGTCGGTGAGCCCATCGTCGATTGGAACGATCTCGAGCTCGGGGCTGTTCACTCCGGTAGCAACGGGAACGGCGACGATCACCGCGACCTCAACCGAGGACACGACGAAATCCGGCAGCGCGCAGGTGACGGTGAATCCGGTGGCCGCGATCACGAGCGTGTCGGTGAGCGTGAGCTCGAATTCCATCAACACCTCGCAGACGGCGCAGGCAACGGCGAATGTGCAGGGCGTGGGCGCGTACAGCAGCACGGTGACGTGGACGGTGGGTCCGTCCGGCATTGGAGCGATTTCGAGCGCGGGCCTCTTCACTCCGGCGACGACGGGGACGGCGACGATCACGGCGACATCGACGGAAGACACGACGAAATCTGGCAGCGCGCAGGTGACGGTGACCGCAGCGCCTCCCACGATTACCGGCGTGACGGTGACGCCCTCGACGGCGACGATTGGGACGACGCAGCAGTTCGCGGCGACGGTGAGCGGAACGGGCGCGTACAACCACTCGGTGACGTGGTCGGTGAGCGGGCCGTCGGGGTGGACGGGGAGCATTGGGTCCATCAGCAGCTCGGGCGTGTATGAGACGCCGTATCCCGCTCCGGCCACGGTGACGGTGAAAGCGACGTCGGTGGGCGACACGAGCGTGAGCGGGAGCGCCACCGTGACGCTGGAGCCGCCGGCGACGGCTGCCGGACCGGCGCTGACGGTGGATGCGACGGACGCGTTGCACGCCATCAATCCGCTGATTTACGGAATGAATGGCTACTCGATCGGCAACGACATCACGCAGGGGAACGTTCCGGTGGTGCGGTGGGGCGGCGATGACACGTCGCGCTATAACTACCAGACCAACATCAGCAATTCCGCCAGCGACTGGTATTTCGAGAACGGCCAGGCGAGCAACATGCCGGGTGGCGGGACCTTTACCGCGTTTGTGAGCTCGGTACACAACCTGGGCGCAGAGCCGCTGGGCACCGTGCCGGTGCTGGGGTGGGTGTCCAACAGCAGCACGAGCGCGTGCAGCTTCCCGGTCTCGAACTATCCTGGGCAGCAGAGCATCGATCCTTACAGCGGAAGGTGCGGGAACGGGGTGTATCCGGACGGGACGCATGGCTGCACGAGCTCCGGCGGATGCAATATTCCTGGGGGCGCAGCCGAGCAGGCGCTGACCAGCATCGCGGCCCCGCCGCCGGCGAATTCCGCAGCGACGATGCCCACGGCAAGCGCGGCCACTGCAACCTGGGCGCAGGGAACGTGGACGGGCGGGTGGGTGAATTCGCTGGTGACGAACGCGAGCTACGGCCCGGCCAGCGGCGGCAAGGGCGCGAACATCTGGGATCTGGATAACGAGCCGGCATGGTGGGACGCGGTGCATCGCGACGTACATCCACTTCCCTCGACCTACGACGAGGTGACGTACGGCGGCATCAGCACAGCGCTGGCCATCAAGACGATCGACCCGAGCGCCGAGGTAAGCGGGCCGGTGATCGATTACTGGTGGAATTATTTTTATTCCAAACAGGACATCGAGAACGGATGGAGTCACGGGCCGTGCTATCAGCCGTGGGACGATCCGACGGACCGCGCAGCGCATGGCGGCGTGGCGATGATCGAGTACTACCTGCAGCAGTTCAAGGCCGCGCAAGCGACATACGGCATGCGGCTGCTGGATTACGTCGACATCCACGGTTACGACGCCGCGACGTACAACGGCGCGTCAGTGGGCTTTGCGACCGCGGGCGACACGGGCGAGCAGGAGGCGCGCATCAATTCGACGCGCGCGCTGTGGGATGCGACGTATACCGACCCGAATCTGCCGCAGCCCAACTACTCGACCGATGGGAACTACACCACGAGCTGCAACCTGCCGCTGCAGGCGCCGCAGCTGATTCCGATGCTGAGGAAGTGGGTGGCCAACGATTATCCGGGAACGAAGACGGCGATTGACGAATATAACTGGGGCGGCCTGGAGAGCATCAATGGCGCGCTGACACAGGCGGATGTGCTGGGCATCTTCGGGCAGTACGGGCTGGACCTGGGCGCGCTGTGGGGTCCTCCGGACTTGACGCAGACGCCGCCACAGACTCCGGGGCTGATGGCGTTTGAGATCTACCGAAACTACGACGGGGCTGACTCCACCTTCGGCGACACGGCGCTGGCCTCGTGCTCGGGGACGGCCGCTGCGTCCTGCGATTCGGCGGGGACGAACGCGAGCTCGCAGAATCAGCTGGCTGTCTACGGCGCGCTGCGCTCGTCGGATAATGCGGTGACGGTGATCGTGATCAACAAGAGCTACGGCGCGCTGACGAGCACGCTTTCGCTGGAAGGCGTGAACGCCTCGGGCGACGCCGCGGTCTATCAGTACAGCAATGCCAATCTGAATGCGATTGTGGCGGAGCCGAACCAGGCCGTGACCCCGCCCAGCGGAGGCGGGACGACGAGCACGATTGCGTACACGTTCCCGGCGCAGTCGATCACGCTGTTTGTGATTCCGCAGTAGACAGAAGACAGTAGTCAGGAGGCATCTGGCTACTGGCTACTGGCTACTGGCTACCGGCTACCGGCTACTGGCAGCTGGCTCCTGATTGACGCCCGCTGCGATTCCTGATCTGCTGGCTTCGTGCATCCTCTGCGGCTGATTGCCGGCATCGCGTGCCTCGTCTCCGTCCTGCTGGACGCGTTTGAGACGGTGATCCTGCCGCGTCGCGCCACCGGCCAGTTCCGGCTGACACGGCTGTTCTACTGGCTGACGTGGCGGCCGTGGCGATGGGCGTCGATGCGCGTGCGGCATGCGCGGAAGCGCGAAACGATGCTGAGCTTTTATGGGCCGCTGTCGCTGGTCTTCCTGATCGCGACGTGGGCGGGCGCGCTGGTGCTGGGCTTTGGGCTGATCTACTTTGCGTTTCCCGCGCCCTTCGTGGATCCGCGCGGAGCGGCGCATCCGCTGCTGACGGACCTGTACGCGAGCGGCACGACGCTGTTTACGCTGGGTCTGGGCGACGTGGTGCCGCGCGAGCTGGTGATTCGCGGGCTGATGGTGCTGGAATCGGGCGTGGGGCTGGGGTTCGTGGCGCTGGTGATCGGATATTTCCCGGTCCTGTACGGCGCGTTCTCGCGGCGCGAGGTAAGCATCGCGCTGCTGGACGCGCGGGCGGGATCGCCGCCGACCGCGTTCGAGCTGATCAAGCGGCATTCGTTCGAGGGCGGGGGCGCGGCGCTGAGCACGCTGCTGGAAGAGTGGGAGCGCTGGTCGGCGGAGCTGCTGGAGAGCCACCTTTCCTATCCGCTGCTCTGCCTGTTTCGCTCGCAGCATACCAACCAGAGCTGGCTGGGCGCGCTGACCGCGATTCTGGATACCTGCGCGCTGCTGATCGCGAGCGTGCAGGAGCAGAGCGGGCGGCAGGCGCAGCTGACGTTCGCCATGGCGCGGCATGCGCTGGTGGATATCTCGCAGATTCTGTCGGCGAAGCCGGCCCGCGACCTCCCGGACCGTCTGCCGCCGGAACGCTTCCGCCTGATTTACGACGAGCTTTGCCGGAAGGGCGTGCGCGTCTGCCGTGACGAGAATTCCATGGCACGGCTGAAGGAGTTGCGTGGGTTGTATGAAGGCTATGCGCAGACGCTGAGCCGCTACGTGGCGATGCCGCTGCCGCCATTCTTCGTGGAGCATCCGAAAAAAGACAACTGGCTGGCCGTGGCGAAAGTACGTGCCGATGCGGAGGCGAGCGGGACGACAGCGCAGGATTACGAGGAGCACATTTTTTGAGTAGGAGACAGGGGTCAGGGGTCAGGGATCAGGGATCAGAAGACACCCTGGCATAAGGACGACGGCAAGGGTGGGCGCGGGGGATCAGGCGCGGGCGGCCTGGGGAGTGAGGAGGCCGAGTTCGGCGGCGAGCTTCTCGAGATACGCGCGGGTGGCGGGCTGCACCGGCACCATGGGCAGCCGGTAGTGCTCGCCGAGGCGGCCCATCATGGCGAGGATGGCCTTCACCGGTCCAGGACTGGTCTCCTTAAAAATGCCCTGGAACAAGCGAAAGTATTTGCGCTGGATGCTTTGTGCTGCGGGCCAGTCGCCTTGCAGAGCGGCGCGCACCATCTGTGCGGTCTCCGCGGGGATCAGGTTCGAAACGACCGACACCAGGCCTGCGCCGCCCACGCCGAGCGTCGCCAGGGCCAGCAGATCGTCGCCGGAGTAGACGCGGAACCCGGGCGGGGCCTGGGTGATGAGGTCCGCGATCTGCACGATGTTGCCGCTGGATTCCTTGACCGCCTCGATGTTGGGCGCCGCGCTGATGAGGCGCAGCACGGTGGCAGGCTCCAGGTTGGCCACCGACCGCGTGGGGATGTTGTAGAGCACGACCGGCAGCGGGACGCTCTGCGCGATGGCGCGGAAGTGCTGGAACTGGCCCTCCTGCGTGGGCTTGTTGTACCAGGGATTCGCGGTGAGGATGGCGGTGATGCCAGGCACCTGCGCGGCGGCCTCGGCTTTCGCGACGGCGTGGCGCGTGGAGTTATGCGAGCAGCCGGCCCAGACGGGCACGCGCCCCGCGGCGGCTTCCGCGACGATGCGGATGACCTGGAGCCATTCGGCCTCTTCGAGCGTGGGCGTTTCGCCGGTGGTGCCGCAGGCCAGCAGCCAGTCGATGCCGCTCTCTACCTGCCAGCGGGCGAGCGAGAAGAGGGCAGGCTCGTCGATGCTTCCGTCCGCGCGGAAGGGCGTGACCAGCGCGGTGCCGCAGCCCCGAAGCTCCATATGCCGTTGAGTCTACACCGGTCGCGGGGCAGATGCGGAAGGCTCCATGGCCGGTTTGGCAGCATGGATAGAATGGGGGCATGATCTCGGTTCTGATCCTGACAAAGAACGAAGAGCAGGACCTGCCCGGGTGCCTGAAGAGCGTCGCGTGGAGCGACGACGTTCATGTGTTTGACTCGTTCAGCACCGACCGTACCGCCGAGATCGCCCGCGCCGCCGGAGCGCACGTCACCGAGCGAGCCTTCGACGGCTACGCGAGCCAGCGGAATGCCGCGCTCGACACTCTGCCTTTTCGCAATGAATGGATTTTTATTCTCGATGCCGATGAACGGCCCACTCCGGACCTCATCGAGGAGATGCAGCGAACCGCGGCTGCGGCACCGGCGGCAATTGCCGGCTTCCGCATGCGCCGCCGCGATTTTCTCAACGGCACCTGGTTGAAGCATGCGCAAATTTCCCCGTACTACATCCGGCTGGTTCGGCGCGCACGCGCACATTACGAGCGGGAAGTGAACGAGGTGCTCAAGGTCGATGGCCAGGTCGGAGATCTGACTTCCTGTCTCGACCACTTCCCTTTTTCCAAAGGAATGGCGCACTGGCTGGAGAAACACAACACCTACTCCACCATGGAGGCGCGGCTGATCGCGTCAGGAATGGACAGCCGCGGCGTATCCCTGCGGGCGGCCTTGTTCGAAAAGGATTTTCACGCGCGCCGAGTAGCACAAAAGGCGTTTTTCTACCGGATGCCGGCACGCCCGCTGATCAAGTGGTGCTACATGATGTTCGTGCGTGGCGCCATTCTTGACGGACGCGCCGGCCTCGCCTACTCGAACCTCCAGGCAACCTACGAATACATGATCGTGCTGAAGACGCGGGAGATGTTGCGCTCAGCGTCCGGCAAGCGCTGAAGTTTCCGAGTGATTCTTCTCGATGGCTCCGTGCAGCCGATGGGCCAGCCGAAGTGCCAGCGCTACCGCGGGAAAGGTCGAGTTGGCCTGGCCGGTGGTGGCGAAGACGCTGGAGGAAGCGATGTGCAGATTCTCCAAGCCGTGAACCTGGAGATTCGCGTCCACAACACTCGAGCGCGGATCGCGGCCCATGCGCGTGGTTCCCGCCTGGTGGTAGCCGTCCGCCGCCTGAGCCCGCACGCTCGCGGCCAACTCTTCTTCCGGATAGCGATACTCGAGCCGGCCGAGGCCGGAGGCGCGCAGCGCGGAGTCCAGCGCGCGGTGCGACTCGATCACGCTGCGCACGTCGCCCTCCGTAAATCGCAGGTCGATGGCAGCGCGGGGCATGCCGAAGCGATCACGCTCACCCGCGAGCGTGACGCGGCTCTCCGGATTCGGCTCCTGCTCGCCGTGATAATGGAGCGCGTACTGGCCGGTGCGGTTGCGCACCAGAAATCCTGGCTTGCGCGGCTCCGAACGGAAGCGGTCGCGGAGAATGTTCAGGACGTCGCGCGCTCCGGCAGGCGCGCCAAGAATTGCGTTGCGCAGATGCGCCCCGTAATGGCGCGGCTTCGAGCCGATGTGCGCGAGGCGTATGCCTTCGGGAAGAATTCTGCGGCCGGTAGGCGGGAAGCTGAGCGCGAGGAATACGGCGGAGAGCACTCCGCTGCGATGGCGGTAATCGTAAAAGGGCGGATTATCCGGCCAAAACGCGGTGTTCAGCAGGCGATGCTCGCGCTGCGCTTCGGGCGTGAGCACCATGCGGCGGCGCACGAAGGATCCGGTGGCATCCTTCTCGAAATCGAAGTCGGCGATGAACTCGGGGCGAGCAAAGATGATGTCGGCGATTTTCCCGGAGATGTGGCCCATGTAGAAGCGGCCCAGCGGACCGTTCGTTCCGCCGAAGAGCTGCGGGAGCCGGCGCTGCACAGTCAGCAACAAACGAGTGGTTTCCACGCCGCCCAGCGCGAGGATGATCTGACGGGCACTAACGGTCGTGCGGCCCCCAGGACCTGCGATCACCAGGCGGTTCACGCGCTGGCAGCCGGGATCGAATTCCAGATCGACCACGGTGCTGTTGACGCACAGCGCAATGCGTGGCGAGGCTTCGATCCGCGCGCGGTGGATGAGGGCGAGCCGCGATTCGGTCGCCCAGCGCTCGATGCACTGGAGATCGAGGTCCGGATGGGCTGCGGGCGCATGCGCAGGCGTGCTGACGAAGCGATCGCTGCCGCAAAGCAGATACTCGGCCGCGCGGGCGTGCCAGGGGAGAAACTCATCGAGCGCAACGGGCCAGTGGGAGTGCGGCACCCAGGGCCGGTCCGCCAAATCGATCGGGTCGAAGGGAACGGAGCGGCCGCCCCATGTCCACGAGGCGCCGCCGAGCGCGCGGCAAGTGGCGATCTCCATGGGCGCATGGGTTTGCGGACTGAGCAGGATCGCGCGCGAGTCCTCGGCCCGCTGCGGATCGACGTCGCGACCGCCCGACTCCAGCACCAGAACCTCGCGGCCGAGGCGGTCGAACTCCATGGCCAGGGCCATGCCGACCGGGCCGGAACCGACGATGCAGAGGTCCCAGGTGCGCCTCGGATCTGGAATGCGATCAAGGATCATTGGCAAATGGTTTCTCGAGCTAAGGTGACTCTTGTAGACTATGCTAACGATTCCCGGACAAATCCGACACGGTTTCGCGCACCAACAGATTTCAACGAGAGGCAGGAACGGTGCTCAGATATCTTCACCATAAAGTCAGGACGACGCCACGGCTTGGACGACTGGTGCTTAAGTTCATCCCTGATGTGAAGGTCCGCCGGAACATCCCTCCGCTGGGAAAATTTGCCATTCGTCTGCGCCAGCATCGAATGTTTTGGTTGCGCCGCCCACTTGTCCAGGAAGGTTTTACGCTGGGCGCGCTCCAGCGGTTCATCCGGCCAGGGGACGTTGTTTTCGACTTAGGCGCAAACATCGGGTTTTACAGCCGATTCATGGCCCAACACTTCAAGGCCGGCCAGGTATTCGCGTTCGAGCCGATGGCCTCCAACCTTTTCATGCTGGCAGAGAACCTGGAACTCGGTGGGTGCGCTTCTAAGGTCACCATCATGCCCTTCGCCGTTGGGGACGAGGACGGGACAGTGAATTTCCAGGTTGACGACCTCACGTCCAACAGCGGATCGCTGGACTCGGTGATGCACGGCCGGGCGTCGCGGTCACGGAGCCAGTACGGATTACCTCCGAAGGCTGTGCAGGTCCCCATTTCCCGACTCGACACGCTGATCGCGACTGGCCAGGTTCCTGTGCCAGCTGTCATTAAGGTGGATGTTGAGGGAGCTGAAGCGCTCGTCGTCAAGGGAGCCACCCGACTTCTGTCCGAACACGCCCCGAGGATGGCTTTTGAGCTGCATGGACCTGCGTTCGCCAGAGACACACTGCAGTCGCTGTGGGATGTTTCCTACCGCTGCTTCGGCTACCTGAATGTGAACGGGAATAGCGCATACAGGGAGATACTTCCTGCCGATCTGCCGCATGTTGCGAAACAGGGCTCTCTGCGTCTTTTGGTCGCCGCGAAAACTGCGGAAGAACTCGAACAACCGATCCAGGATTTTTCCCTACCTTCCTGATGCCAGACCTCCACGCTGCTGGCCAGGATTCGTTCCCTCCCTGCCTCCCCAGGCACATGCGATTGACTGTAGCCATTCAATCTCGCCCGGCTCGAAACGCGAGTTGGCGATCGCGATCACGTTCTGCCGCAGATGCGTGAGTTTCATCATCGCGGGAATCACAACGTGAATCCCGGTGCCCTGAAGGATGAGGTTCAGCACGACATCGGCCAGGATCGCATCGTCTACCCGGCCTAGTTTGTTACGCAGCTCCACCGGAGTCTCCGAAGACGCAGCAATCTCTTTCAGGATTTCGCGACAGCGTTGGACGCGCGCTGCGCCGCCGAATGGATGGTTCGCCATTTTCGCCCAGCCGCTGTTTTCGGGGTCGTCGAGACTCCCCGCCGCCGAGAGATCGAAGATGTTGCAGGGAAACTGAATGGCGTGCAGAGCGGGCGGATTCTGGCGCAGGGCCAGCGCGGCCACATCAGGCTCGCAGGAGATGCCGGCGACGCGGACCTTGCCGGCGCTCACCAGCCTGGCGAGGGCACCGAGCAGTTCCCCGTCCGCCAGGACGCCAGCGGGAGCCGCATGCATGAAGAGAAGATCGACGTAGTCAGTACGCAGCCGGCGCAGGCTCTCGTGGAGACTCTGCTCCAGGATGGATATCGTGAATTGGCCGGGAACGAACTCGCCGGCCGTCTTCCTGCGCACCACGCCACGCGCGCCGGGCGCGATCGAGAGCAGACCGCGAACTACGGGCTTCGCAACGCGCTTCCAGAGCGGCTGCGCAGAGGGCAGGATGCCGAACTTGGTGGCGAGGATCGCGCGGTCGCGCCGCGTGCGCAGGAATTCGCCCAGCAGCGACTCCGACTCGCCGTAACCATAGGAACGGGCGGTGTCGAAGAAGGTGATGCCCGCATCCCACGCGGCGGCCAGAGCGCGCAGCGATTCCCGCCGCCCGCTGCGACCCAGCAGAGCGGAGCAGCCGAAGCCCAGCACCGAGGACGATAAGCCAGTCTCGCCCAGTCGAACGCTGCGCATCAATTTTGTCTCCGGAAGGAAGGGTTACGGTAATGTTGTACCATGCGCAGCGGAGAACAGGAGGAAGGGACAGTCGCGGTGAAGGAGACATCGTCTGAACGCGACCCTGACCCGATGAAGCGGCCGGCTCTGCCGCTGCACGATCGCGCCCGCCGCCTGCTGTGGAACGTGTGCTGCGCGCTGTTGTTTCGCATTTCGCCACGGCCGTTCTTCGCCTGGAGAGCGCTGCTGCTGCGGCTGTTCGGCGCGCGCCTGGGGCCAACCTGCAAGTTTTACCCGAGGGCGCGCATCTGGGCGCCATGGAATCTAATCTGCGAAGACCTGGTGGCCGTGGCCGACGACGCCGAACTCTACAATCCCTCGCCTTTGTCCATGGGTTCGCACTGCATCGTCTCGCAGGGAGCGTATATCTGCGGAGCGACGCACGATTACAACAGCCCCGAATTTCGCTATGTGCACTTCCCCATGCAGCTGGGCGCGTACTCGTGGATCTGCGCACGGGCCACCGTGAATCCCGGCGTGAATGTTGGAGCGGGGGCGATTCTGGCGTTGGGTTCGGTAGCGACGCGCGACCTGGAGCCGTTTGGGATTTACGCCGGCATCCCGGCGCGTAAAGTGAAGGAGCGACTGCGCAGCGCCGTGCCCAGGACGGACGAGCAGCTAGGCCTGTAGCGCTACTTCAATTCCTGGAAGATCCCCTCGAAATCCCAGCAGCCGGTGCGGCCGGCGATCCACTCTGCGGCACGGACTGCGCCTTCGGCGAATCCGCGGCGGGAAAAGGCTTCGTGGGCGAGGGTGAGGCAGTCGTTCTCTGAGCGAACTTCGATCACATGCGTTCCAGGGACTTCGCCCTCGCGCTTTGAGGTGATCTCAACCTTCAGGCCGGGGCTGGCGGATTCCAGAATTCGCTGGAGCGAAAGCGCGGTGCCGGAGGGCGCGTCTTTCTTCGCGGCGTGATGCGTTTCCGTGATGTGAAACTGATAGCCGGGAGCCGCGAGCGCGAGCTCGCGCGCCACGCGAAACAGAGCCTGCACGCCGACGGAGAAATTAGTGCCGTAGAGGAGCGCGCCGCCCTTGCGGAGGGCAAGATCGCGCATATCGGCCAGATGCGCATACCAGCCGGTGGTGCCGACCACGACGCGCGCGCCGTTGGCCAGACAGGCGCGCATGTTCTGGACGGCGGCTTCCGGCGTGGTGAAGTCGACGATCGCGTCGAATCCGGCAAGAAAGGGCGCGGTGAGCGCAGAGGCGTTGCGATTCTCTTCTTCGCCGACAACGCGGACGCTGTGACCGCGCTCGCGCGCGACGTGCGCGACCAGGCTTCCGGTTTTTCCGCGTCCGAGAATGAGGAGGAGCATGGTCGGTAGTCAGTGATCAGTAACAGCGGCTAAGGTTTGGGGGGCCGGGCTTCCACATCGAAAATTTCCGGGTCGGGATCGCTGAAGAACTCGGCGTGAAGCGAGCGAATCGCTTCCTCGGCATCGTCCTCCTCGATCATGAAGCTCATGTTGATTTCGGATGCGCCCTGGGAAATCATGCGCAGGTTGATGTGGCGGATGCTCTCAAAGACGCGCGCCGCAATGCCGTTCTGGCCGCGGATGTTCTCGCCCACCATGCAGACCAGCGCCTTGCGCCCTTCGTATTTCACGTCGGCGAGCTGGTTCAGGTCCGCGGCGATGGCGGGCAGCTTCTCATTGGAGTCGACGCTGAGCGAGACGCTGACCTCAGAGGTGGAGACCATGTCCACCGGGCACTTGTGCTTGTCGAAGACTTCGAAGATGGCGCGCAGATAGCCGTGCGACAGCAGCATGCGGCTGGCGACGATGTCCATGATGGTGAGGCGCTTTTTGACCGCGATGGATTTGAACGGGCTGCGGCAGTGCGGAGCGAGCGCGGTGATGCGGGTGCCGCCGTTTTCCGGATTGCGCGAATTGAGCACGAAGACCGGAATGTTTTTCCTGACCGCCGGCAGAATCGTCGCCGGGTGCAGCACTTTGGCGCCGAAGTAGGCCAGCTCCGCCGCCTCCTCGAAGCTGATGATCTTGACGCGCAGCGCATCGGGACAGACGCGAGGATCGGCGGTCATGATGCCGTTTACGTCGGTCCAAATTTCGATGGAGCCGGCATCGATGGCGCCGCCGACGAGAGCGGCCGTAAAGTCCGAGCCGCCGCGGCCAAGCGTGGTGGTGACGCCCTGCTCCGTCGAGCCGATGAAGCCGCCCATCACGGGCACGCGGCCCTCCGCCACATGCGGCGCGACGTGCTGCTGCAGGCGCTGCTCGATGAGATGATCCTGCGGGATGGCCCTGCCGTACTGCGCGTCGGTGACGATGCACTGGCGCGCGTCCACGTGGACAGACCTGAGGCCGAAACGCGCGAAGGCTTCCGCAATCATGCGGCTGGAAGCGCGCTCGCCGTAGGAGACCACCATGTCCGCAATGCGCGGGGTGAGCTCGCCAACGGCGGCGAGACCACGGAGGATTTCCTCGAGCCCGTCGAACTCAGCTTCGATCCAGGCGTGCGCAGCGACTTCTTCGGGGTCGGGACGGGGCGGCTGCGCTTCCGACGGTCGCGCCGCGTGGATGAGCTGCGTAGCCGTGTCCTTGTGGCGAATGCGGAGGCGCTCGGTGATGGCGAGGGCGCTGGCGCGATCGCCGCGGGCCGCGATGTTGGCGGCGGAGATGAGCAGATCCGTGACTCTGGCCATGGCGCTGACCACGACAATCGGCTGCAGGCCTTTGGCGACGCGGTCGGAGACGATGCGCGCGGTGCGCTGGATGGCTGCCGCGTCTTCGACGGAGGTGCCGCCGAATTTCATGACCACGAGCCGGTTCATGCGGGCACTGCCACCGGATCGAGTTTGCCGAGCGAAACGAGCAGCTCGGCGTTGAGCAGGGCCGCTCCGGCAGCGCCGCGGATGGTGTTGTGCGAGAGCACCGTAAATTTCCAGTCGAGCAGACCGCAGGGACGCAGGCGGCCGACGGTGGCGGCCATGCCGGCGCCGCGCATGCGGTCCAGGCGCGGCTGCGGGCGATCGTCCGCGGCGACAAACTCCACGGGCTGCGCGGGTGCGGTGGGCAGGTCGCGTCCGGCGAGCGGCGCGAACTCCGCCCACGCGGCAAGCAGATCCTCGCGCGTGGCTTTGCGGCTGAGCTGGATGCTGACGCTTTCGGTGTGGCCGTCTTCGACGGGGACGCGGTTGCAGTGGGCGCTCATCTTCGCCGCGAGCGGCTCGACGACGCCATCGTTCAACCGGCCCAGCAGCTTCAGCGTCTCCTCCTGCATTTTTTCTTCTTCGTTTTTGATGAAGGGGATGACGTTGCCGAGGATGTCTATAGAAGGCACGCCGGGATAGCCGGCGCCGCTGATGGCCTGCATGGTGCTGACGAAGATGGCCTCGATGCCGAAGCGCTCCACGATGGGCTTGAGCGCGAGCACCAGGCCGATGGCCGAGCAGTTGGGATTGGTGACGATGTAGCCGCCGGATGCCTTGCGCCAGCTCTGGTTTTCGACCAGCACCAGATGCTCGGCGTTGACTTCCGGGATCACGAGCGGCACGTCCGGGTTCATGCGGAAGGCGCTGGAGTTGGAGATGACGGCACAGCCGGCGGCGGCAAACTTCGGCTCGAGATCGCGAGCGATGTCAGCGTCCAGCGCGGCGAAGATGACTTTGGGCGCGCCTTCCGGCGTGGCGGGCGAGACGGGCATGGCGGCGATGCGGGCGGGCAGCGGCGTGTCCAGCTTCCAGCGCACGGCCTCGCCATAGGAGCGGCCGCTGGAGCGGTCGCTGGCGGCGAGCCACGCCACCTCGAACCAGGGATGGTTTTCGAGAAGCTGAATGAAGCGCTGGCCGACCATGCCGGTCGCGCCGAGGATGCCGATCTTTTGCCGCATCGTTTGCCCTTTGGGATACACCGCAGGCCGGGCGCCTGGGCGCGGCCGACCTGAGTTGTGCCGTTTGACGATAGTGTAAATGGTGGGAGCGGGGCACGCCGGGCCAAGATAGGTTGGGTGTCGACGAATTTCCGGGCCTAAAGGCCGAATCCTGTGGCTCCATTTCCCCCGGCCTGAAGGCCGGGGCTTCTACCGTCGTCCCGCTGTGCGGGACCGCTTTGCGCGTGGAACCGCATCGCAGGGCCAGAACATTTGGCGATCACGCCACAGGCCGATCCTGATCATTTCCCGTAGGTGAAGTCCTGGGTCACGGTCTGCTTTGGGCCGACGGTGATGGTCACGGTCTTCTCGCCCATGGTTTCCTGGTCGGCGGCCAACGTGTAGGTTCCCGGCGGCACGCCGCGGATCTGGTAGTGGCCCGACGCGTCGGAGACGGCGTAGAAGGGGTTGGCCACGACGTTGATGAAGCCCTGCATCCAGGGGTGCATGGCGCAGCGCACGGGCATCATGAGCTCGGGTTTGGGGAAGGTTCGCTGATCGGAGCCGGGGCCGGGGGCCTGCGAGAAGTCGGTCTCCGGATTGCCGGGCACGGCCGGCGCGATGTGGATGTTGTGCGCGGTGGCGTCGCTGTTGGTGAACGAGACAGGCTGACCGGCCATGACGCCGAGGACGTGCGGGACGTAGCGGCAGCCTTTCTGGTCCATGACGACGGGCTGCGACGGCGGCACGTACGACTTCCCTTCGAGGCCGGTTTTCACGTAGACGAAGACGTTGGCGAAGGCGCCCTGGCTGACCACCGTGCCTTCGGTGAAATTCGCGGGGCCGGCAGCGCAGGCGGGGTCCTGCGACATGTCAATGCGGATGGGCTTGGGCGGCGCGCCGGCGTAGTGGATGGTGCCCTCGATGGTGCCCGCGGTGCTCCAGTCAATCGTCGCAAGGGTCGGCTGCGCGGCCGGCGCGGTTTTGCTTTTGCAGCCGGCGGCGAGCAGCAGCGCACTCAGCGTCGCCGCAACGATCGTGACGTTCTTCAGCCTCATGTTGGCTCCCTCCCCCGGAGTTTCGCTACGCCGCCAATCTTACTGCGCTGGTTGCAGATTCTGCAGGACGGCGTCGGCAAAGGCGCTGGTGCCCGCCGTGCCGCCTACGTCGCGGGTGAGCGACTGCTTTGCCGCATAGGTCTTTTCGAGCGCGGCGTGCACGCGATCCGCTGCATCGGCTTCGTCGATGTGGCGGAGCATGAGGACGGCCGACTGGAGGAGCGCGGTGGGATTGGCGATGTCCTTGCCCGCGATGTCGGGCGCGGAGCCATGTACCGCCTCGAAGATGGCCGCGTGGTCGCCGATGTTCGCGCCGGGCACGAGGCCGAGCCCGCCCACAAAGGCCGCGCACAGGTCGCTGACGATGTCGCCGTAAAGATTTTCGAGCAGCAGCATGTCGTATTGGTAAGGGTTCATGACCAGCTGCATGCAGGTGTTGTCGATGATGTGCTCGCCGTAGGTGATTTCCGGATAGTTCTTCGCGACATCGCGCGCGCAGCGCAGGAAGAGGCCATCCGACATCTTCATGATGTTCGCTTTGTGGATGGCGTGAATCTTTTTGCGGCCGTGCTTCTGCGCGTAGGCAAACGCCCACTTCGAAATGCGAGTGCAGGCCTTCTCCGTCATCACCTTGAGCGATTCAATGACGCCGGGAACCACTTCGTGCTCCAGCCCGACGTAGAGGCCCTCGGTGTTTTCGCGAATGATGATGAGGTCGACGTCGGGGTAGCGCGTCTCGAGGCCGGGCAGATTCTTGATCGGCCGGAAATTCGAGTAGAGCTCGAACTTTTTGCGCAGGGTGACGTTGATGGAGGCGAATCCGCCGCCGATGGGCGTGGCGACAGGACCTTTCAGCGCCACGCGATTGCGCTCAATCGACTGATACAGCTCCTTCGGGATGTATTCCTTGTGCTTCTCATAAGCGCCGGCGCCGGCGGCGAAGCGCTCCCACGCGAACTGCACGCCGGTGGCTTCCAGAATGCGGACGACGGCGTCCGTGACTTCCGGCCCGATGCCGTCGCCGGGAATGAGTGTAATGGTGTGTGTTTTGGACAAGATCTTTTCTCCGGGGCCAGGATTGCGGCGGCCGCCGCGGGGCTCAGCCCTTGGCCTTTTTCGTTGGTTTTCCGGAGTGCTGCATGAGCAACTGCTCCAGTTCTTCCTTGAATTCGCGCACGTCCTTGAAGTCGCGATAGACGCTGGCGAAGCGGATGTAGGCGACGGTATCGAGGGCGCGCAGCCGGTCCATCAGCAACTCCCCGATCTCCGTGGTGGTGCGCTCGCGCTCGCCGGATTCGGTGACGAAGGTTTCGGCTTCCGTCACGAGCTGCTCCAGTTTGGCCGCGGAGATGGGCCGCTTTTCGCAGGCGTGCAACAGGCCGCTGAGCACCTTCTGGCGCTCGAACTTTTCGCGCCGCCCATCCTTCTTCACCACCATGTACGGGATCTCGTCGATGCGCTCGTAGGTGGTGAAGCGCCGGTTGCAGCGCTCGCATTCGCGGCGCCTGCGGATGGAATCGGCCTCGCGGCTTTCCCGCGAGTCAATGACGCGGTCCTGGGCGAAACCGCAGTATGGACATTTCATCTGGCTGAGTTGATTTTAGCAGCGGGGGTGAGGCGGGAGACAGGAGTCAGGAGTCAGGAGTCGGAACATTTGTCACTGTGGCAGGATCGGACTATCGTGGGAGCCGACGCATCCTATACGAGCATGAGCAAGGACAAACCCGCTCCCGATCTGGTGAAGGGCGCGCTGGCCGGCATGGTGGGCGGCCTGGCTGGAGCCGGCGCCAAACTCGCTGCCGAACACCTCTTCCCGCCGCGGCCGGAGGGCCGCACCCCGCCGCCGGTGGCGTGGGCCGAGCAGGTGACGCATCGCAGCCTCGAAGGCACGGAGCGCCAGGTGGCGCAGCAGACCATCCATTTTGTCTTTGGAGCGCTGGCGGGCGCGGCGTACGGCGCGCTGGTGGAGTTCGAGCCCTCGCTGGCGGCATGGCGCGGCGCGGCCTTCGGCGTCACGCTCAACCGGATTACGCATGAGTGGCTGCTGCCGAAGATGGAGCTGAGCGCGACGCCCAATCAGCAGCCGACGCAGGAGCGCATCAGCGAGTGGGTGAGCCACGCGGTGTATGGAGTAATTACCGATACCACGCGGCGAGCAATGCGGAAGCGGCTCTGATTTAGACCCGCCGCGCGGGCTCTTCCGGGGCGTGGTGGGCGAGCGCCTCGCCGGCATGCTCGCTTTCTTCGACCACCTTGATCAGCGAGACGCGGTCGAAGCGCGCCCACGCCAGACCCACCGGCACGATGCCGAGGAAAGTGACCAGCAGCAGCGCGGCGGCGCATCCCAGGGAAGCTTCCGGCGAGGCTCCGAAGAAGTTGCCAATGGCCGCGGCGACGAAGCCGATCTGCGTAAACCAGCCCAGGATGGGCAATTGCAGCGCGCTCACCCCGCCGCTGAAGATCATGAGCAGCACGGCGCGAGCGGGCGTCATGGCGGCCAGCGGCGGACTGGCGATGAAGGCGCGCAGCGTGAGCAGATAAGCCAGCGCGATGAGCATCCACATGATGAGCGACGATGCACCGACAATCGCGAAATCGGAGAAGGTGCGGATGGTATCGAGGCCGGCGTGGAAGGTCCGAATCTTTTTCTCCGCGGCCTGACCCGCTTTCGCCGAAATGACGGCCAGGGCGCCTCCCAGCATCGAGGCCACTTTTTCGCCGGCCAGCCGCACAGCGAGAAGAAACAGCCCACCGGCCAGCGTCAGGCCGAGCCCCCAGAATCCCGCCCTGCGAACGATTTCGGGGTGCGGCAGCGCGCCCGCGGGCGAAAACGCGATCACCGAAAAGGCGATCAGCCCCATCGCGCCAAAGTCGAAGAGGCGCTCCACAATGTACACAGCGATTTGCGAGGTGAGCGGCTGGCCGGTTTTCTTCGCTACGAGATACGGCCGGGACAGATCGGCGACGCGGCCGATGAGCGCGACGGCGGTAAAGCCCATCACCTGCGTGCCGACGAGCGAGAAGGGCGGCAGCTTTTCCTTGTGGCGCATCAGGCGCGCCCAGCGATAGCCGCGCAGGATGTAGCCGCAGTAGATGCAGGCCAGGCCCAGCACGATCCTGTGCCAGTCCGCCTGGCGAATCTGCTCGACGAAGACGGTCCAGTTGAAATGAATGTGGTGGCGGCCGAACCAGACGAGCGCGACGATGAGAACCAGGGCAATCAGCCAGAGGATCCGCTTATTGCGTGGGTTCATCGAGGCTCCAGGAGGAAAGGCACAGCTTAGCGCGCGGGCTGCGCGGCCTGTTGCGGGAGGGCTGCCACCTGGCGCTCGCGGCGGCGCAACTCGTAGCGGCGGTTGTACTCGTGGATCACGCGCGCAACGTAGGCCTGGGTTTCCCGATACGGCGGAATGCCTTGCCAGCGATCTACCGCGGCGGGGCCGGCATTGTAGGCGGCCAGCGCCAGCACCAGGTTGTCGTGGTAGCGGATCAGCAATTCGTTCAGATACGCGGTGCCGCCGTCGATGTTCTGAGCCGGAGCAAAGCTGTTGGCAACGCCCAACTGAGCGGCGGTGCCTGGCATCAGCTGCATCAGGCCCTGCGCCCCGGCGCGGCTGACGGCGCGTGGATGGCCGGCGCTTTCCGCCCGCACCACGCTGGCCAGCAAATCAGTATCGATGTCGAACGCAGCGCCCGCGCGGGCCAGCATGGAGCGCAGGTCCTGCTCTGAGAGCTTTTCCGGTCCGGGCTGGGTAGGCGTGGCCGCCTGGGGTCTGCTCGCCGCGGCCGGCAGCTGAACGGTCTCGATCGACGCGATCTCGGATGCGTCCACATCCATATAGTTGGCGCCGGTCGCGTCCAGATAGAGGCGGACCGTGTTGCCGTGGACGGCTCGGTGGTCACAGAGGAGGTCAAACCCGTTCTTCAGGGTCACGCGCTCGGCGGCACGAGCGGCGGCGGCGCAGCACCCGAAGAGGCACACGAGGGCCAGCGCTGCAGTCAGGAATTTGCACCAATGCCGCGGCATTTCCATTTACTCTACCATTCCTGAGACGCGCGACCGGGCAAGAACGCTCTCCAGCACCTGAGCCACGCCATCCTCGTCGTTCGACGCGGCCACCAGCCATCCGCGCCGCCGCACCTCGCGCACCAGATCGGGCGCGCCGTTGGCCATGACGGCGGCCTGGCCGGCGTACTCCAGCATTTCCAGGTCGTTCCAGTTATCGCCGAGGGCCAGAATCTCCTCGCGTTCGATGCCCTGCTGCCGGGCCAACCGCTGCAGCGCCGCGCCCTTGGAGCATCCGGGCGGCAAAATGTCGAGAATCGTGAGGTCGCGCGCCTCGTACTCGGTGCGGTGCACCTCGATGTGCGGCGCCAGGTCGCCCGCGTCCAGACCCTGCTGCGCGCGGCGCATGGCAGCCACCGTGCCGCAGACCATTCCCTGCACCGGCTCTTCGCCTTGATCGAAGGCGCGCTCCAGCGGGCGAACCTGGAGGATCGAGGAGCGATTCGCCTCCACCCAGGGCGTCATGCGCGGGTGCAGGTGATCGAGCGATTCCAGCACCATCTCGCCGGGGCCTTCGCGATCGAAGGTGAAGACGGTGGTTCCAAGCGGCCGCAGCGCGGGACAGAGGGCACGCGCGGTTTCGATCGGCAGGGTGATGCGATCGATGGGCGCGCCGGCCAGCGTGCGCGTCACCGTGCCATTGGAGGTGATCATCACGGTGCCGGGCCGGAGCCCGACGGGCGCAATCAGCGGCGCGGCATACGCCTGGCGGCGGCCGGTGGCGATGACGATCTGGAGGCCGGCGGCTTCCGCTTCGAGCAGGGCGCGGATGTTGCGGCCGCTGATGCGCGTTCCGGCGGAAGGCAGGAGGGTGCCGTCGATATCGATGACGATCAGCTTCACGGGGCCCGGCATGCATTTCCAGTTTATGGGATCGGCTGGGGATCAGCGCCGCTCGCGGAAGAAGCCGCGCAGCAGCTCGCCGCATTCGTCGGCCAGAACGCCTGCCGTCACGGCCATGCGGTGGTTCAGGCGGGGATGGTTCAGCACTTCGAGGACGGAGCCCGCCGCACCGGCTTTGGGATCAGCCGCAGCGTAGACGAGCCGGCCGAGCCGCGCGTGAATCATCGCTCCGGCGCACATGGCGCAGGGCTCCAGCGTCACGAAGAGTTCGCATTCGGTCAGGCGGTAGTTGCCCATCGCCTGGGCTGCCGCGCGCAGGGCGACCATCTCAGCATGCGCCGGTTGGGTCGCAGTCGCGCAGCACGCGGTTTTGCCCGCGCGCGACGATCTCGCCTCCTGCGACGGCGACGGCGCCGATGGGGACTTCGCCCGCTTCCGCAGCCGCACGCGCCTCAGCCAGCGCCGCGCGCATCAGAATTTCGTCGTTCTGTGCCATGTTTTCCGGCGATTTATGCCGGCCCTTCGACCCACTTGCGGAAGACGCCGATGATCTGCTCGAGGCGGCGAGGATCGCCCATCCCTTCAAAGCGGCCCTCGGCCAGCGTGCAGTCGATCCACTCCCCGGCGGTGGAGTCGAAGTTCATCCGATTGGGCGCGGCGCCCTCCGCGGAAGTCCCCTCCAGGCTGATGGTCAGGTGCCATCCAGGCCGGCGCAGACTCTCCAGGCGAATCCCCTCGTTGTGTTCCCAGGCGCCGTCGCACTGGCGCTGGTACCAGTCTTCGAGCCATTCAAGATGATTCGGCATCAGGACTCCGCCTCGGGCTGCTGCTGCGTCATGCAGTGAATGGCGCCCAGGCCCCAGATCAGGTCTCCGCAGTAAATGCCCACCACTTCGCGCGAGGGAAACGCGTCCGCAAGAATGTTGAGCGCCGTGCGATCGACGGAGTGATTTAAGGTTGGCACGAGCACGCGCCCATTGGCAATGTAAAAGTTGGCATAACTGGCCGGCAAACGCTGCTTATCAAAGACTACCGGCTCCGGCATGGGCAATTCAATCACCCGGAAGGGCTTGCCGTGGAGGTTGCGCGCGGATTTCAGGCGGTCCAGGTTCTCCTGGAGCGGGAGGTGATTCTCGTCGTCCGGGTTGGGCTCGACCACGGCAACGATGGTGTTCGGGTCGACAAAGCGGGCGATGTCGTCCACGTGGCCGTGGGTGTCGTCTCCGGCGATGCCGCGATTGAGCCAGAGCACCTGCTCGACGCCGAGATAATCGCGAAAGACGCGCTCCATCTGCTCGCGGCTGATGCCGGGATTGCGGGCCTGCACCTTGCTGAGCAGGCATTCCTCAGTGGCGATCAGCGTGCCTTCGCCGTTCACGTCGATCGAGCCGCCCTCCAGCACCACGCGATGCGGGCCGCTGGGCGTCTCGATGGAGGGCATCCACTGCGGCAGGCGCAGCAGGTCGGCGACGCGCCCCGGAATCTGATCGTCGTTACGCCAGTCCGGGTACTTGGCCCACGCGTTGAATTTCCAATTCGTGATGGCCAGGGCGGATTTCTTCGGGCCCATGGCTTCTTTCTTCACGAAGATGGGGCCGGAATCCCGCGTCCAGACGCGATCGGTCTTCCACTGATGAAACCGCACGCGAGAGAGATTGGCGCCGGCGCGGCGCAGCACGCCCTCGGCGCGTCTGGCGGCCGTCGCATCGTTCACCAGGATGTGGACGTCTTCCGCGCGCGAGAGATGGCGCACGATTTCGGCGTAGACCCACGGGATGGGCAGCAGCTTGCCGGGCCAGTCCATGGGATTGTGCGGCCAGGCCAGCCAGGTGGCGGCGTGCGGCTCCCACTCCGCCGGCATGCGGTAGCCGAGATCGTGCGGCGTGCCCGTCAGCTCGATGGCGCGCGCTTCCCTCATTCCGCCTCGTCATCCAGGAAGCGGCTGACAATCGGCCCGTAAGCGTCGATGCGGCGGTCGCGCAGGAACGGCCAGTTGCGGCGTGTGTCTTCCATCCGCGCGAGGTCGATTTCGCCGATGAGAATCTCCTCGCGGTCGTGCGAGGCTTTCGCGACGACGCGGCCAAACGGATCGGCGAGGAACGATCCGCCCCAGAACTCGAGGCCGGGGCCTTCCGCGCGATTGCCGCGGATGTCGCCGTTCTCGTGACCCACCCGGTTGACGGCCGCGACGTAGACGCCGTTGGCGATGGCGTGGGCGCGCTGGATGGTCTGCCACGCTTCATACTGGTCCGTGCCGAACTCTTCCTTCTCATGCGGATGCCAGCCGATGGCCGTGGGATAGAACAGGACGTTCGCTCCCTGCAGGGCCGTGATGCGCGCGCCTTCCGGATACCACTGGTCCCAGCAGACCAGGGCGCCGATTTTGCCTCTTGAGGTATCGAAAGCGCGGAACCCCAGATCGCCCGGGGTGAAATAAAACTTCTCGTAGTAGAGCGGGTCGTCGGGAATGTGCATTTTGCGGTAGAGCCCGGCTATGCGGCCGTCCCGCTCCAGAATCGCCGCAGTGTTGTGATAGAGTCCCGGCGCGCGGCGCTCGAAGAGCGACGCGATGACCACGACGCCGGCTTCGCGCGCGACGGCACCCAGCTTTTCGGTGCTGGGCCCGGGAATGGGCTCGGCGAGATCGAAAAGGGCGATGTCCTCACGCTGGCAGAAGTACTGGGCACGGAACAATTCCGGCAGGCAGATGACATCCGCTCCCTGGCGCGCGGCCTCGCGCACGCGGCCGGCCGCCTTCTCCAGATTGGCGTCCGGATCGGGGCCGCAGCTCATCTGAATGAGGCCCACGCGAAATGTCGTCTGAGACGCCATAGGAATCCGTGATGCTTTCTCGTTCGGGTAAAAGGCGCAAAGGGCGCGGGCCATGTTGACCCGCGCCGCAGCTTGTTGCCGGGAGCCTACTCGAAAATCAGAATCGCCGCCGCGATGGTCGTCGTCCAGCGGCCGCGCTTGTCGCCGATGGCCGACTGCGTCACGTTCGCGGTGCGCACGATCTTGTTCGAGATGCGGTAGATTTCCTTCTTTTCGTCCCAGCTTGTGTCGGGATCGAAATCCACGTCCAGCGTGGTGGCCAGCATCTCGGCCGCCAGCTCTTCCGCGTACTCGCCGGCCTGCTCCTCGGTTTCTCCAAAGCTGTGGTGCTCGCTGAGGTAGCCGTAGGTGTTGCGATCGCTCGGGATGGCGACTCCGATGCTGGAGGCCACCAGGCGGTGCGGCTCGCGCGTGGAGTTCTCCGCCACGACGGCAAAGACGACCTCGCCCGGGCTGAGGTACTTCAACCCCTCTTTGCGGGTGATCAGCCTGGCCTGCGGCGGAAAGATGGAGGAAACCCGCACCAGGTTCTGGGCGGCAATGCCGGCATCGCGCAGCGCCAGCTCAAATGAGGTCAGTCTTTCCTTGTGTTTTCCGACGCCCTTCGTAAAAAACAAGCGGCGCGGCACCATGCTTTTTCCCAATTCTGTACTCCTTCCGTTCTCTGCTCGTGCGGCGCAGTATTCGGCTTCCGGGAACGGCATTTCCGCCCCGGCAGAACTCCACCCCGATGAAACGTATCACAGAGAATGGGCTTACGGGGGTTCCGATTTTAGAATTTACGCCGTTTTCAATCATAAGGCACGGGCGTTGCGGGGCGCTGCGGTTTCCGCGCCGCGCCGCCGGTACCACTGGGTGGCGATCTCCAGAAATTCCTGCGCGGCGCGGGAGAGCTGGCGATCTTTGCGGAAGACCAGGGCCAGGTCGCGCGGCAAGCGGACGCCAGCGACCGAAAGCACGCTGAGCGAGCCGGCGCGCTCCTCCTCCGCCACGTTGGTGCGGGGCAGAAATCCCAGGCCCAGGCCCACGGCGACGTAGCGCTTGAGCATTTCGCTGGATTCCACCTCCATGGCAATGCGCGGAACAATCTCATTCACGCGAAACAGCTCGTCGAGCTGCTCGCGGCGGCGGCCATGCGCCGGCAGCAGCAGCGGGAACTTCGCGGCCTCGGGAATCTTCACAGTGTCGCGCCCGGCCAGCGGGTGCCCCTTCGGCGCCACCAGCGCCAGCTCGTCCCGATGGACCGTCTCCACCGTGAGGCGCGGGTCGCGCACCGGCAGCGAAACCACCCCGAAGTCCACTTCGCGATTGACCACGCTTTCGAGCGTTCTGAGCCGCTCGGCGCGGACCACATTCAGCATCACTCGCGGATATTGCCTGCGGAATTGCGCGAAGACCTGCGGCAGGACATACAGATGGGTGGCTTCATTTGCGCTGATGCTGAGCTGGCCGCGCGGCGAGCGCTCCTGCTCCGCAATGGCCAGCAGAATGTGCCGCTGGCGCTCCATGCAGGACTCGGCAAATGGCTCGAAGAGGCGGCCGGCCGGCGTGTAGGTGACCTTGCCGCCGTCGCGATCGAAGAGCCGCGTGCCCACTTCCTGTTCCAGGGAGCGAATCTGCGCGGAGATGGCCGGCTGCGTGCGCAGCAGCTTCTGCGCCGCCCGCGAAAAACTCTTCAGGCGGCTGACCTCGAGAAAGGTCCGCAGTTGTTCGAAATCCATGGCGTGTTCTCAGAATATGCGCGGCAGTGGCCTGTCACAAGGCGGAGCCGTGCTTTCGGGTCAGTTCGGAGTGGATGGCGCGCCGGGCCCCACCGGGGCGCAGCCGGTTGTGCAGAACCATGGGGAGTCTGAGCCCGGAGCGACTGCCAGGCGCGGATTTCGCGGTCCGCGTCGGCCGTGCGCCCAGCAGCCTGGTACGCGCGGGCGAGCTCGTGGTGATACTGCGGGTCGCGCGGCGCCAGGCGCACCGCTGTTTCCAGCTCCCGGACGGCGTCGCTGGCCTTGGCAGTTACCAGGTAAGCCTGGCCAAGCGCCAGGTGCACGGAGGCCGCATCTGGATGAGCCTTTTCGAGCGCGGTCAGGCGCTGGATGCCCACGGCCGCCTGGCCGGTTTTCACCAGAGACTCCGCATAGAGGAAGGACACCTGAGGAGTGGCATCCAGCTGCGCGCCCAGCGGCTGCAGCGTGGCCACGCACCCGCGGTAATCCTGCACCATGTAATCGCTGATGCCCAGCGCTTCCCGCATCGGCGTGTCGCTGGGATGGGACTTCAGATATGCGGTCAACGGCATCACCGCGTCGCCAAAGCGCGCGGCGGCAAAGGCGGCGCGCCCCCAGTTCAGGTTCAGCCCCGGCATGGCGGGGTTCCATTCCGCGGCGCTCTGGAACCAGGAGGTCGCGGCGGAGAAATCCCTGCCCGAAGCGGCGATGACGCCGAGATTGTTATAGCTGTCCGCGACGACCGGCGCGATCTGCTTCTGGAAGGCCGCGAGGCGCTGCACCGCCGCCGGATCCGCGTTGACCGTGGTGTCCTGCAGGGACAGCGTGGTCTGGGCGCCGCCCAGGCCCTGGGACTGCCGGCCCTGCATGCCGGAGACTCGGCTCTGATCGCGCGAGAGATCCGCCTGCAGGTATTTCTGCGCCATCTGCATCTGCGCCGAGGCTTCCTTCTGTTTGCCCTCGCGCATCAGGATCCGGCCGAGCAGGTAATACGCTTTCTGGATCTGATAGTGGTTGCGGGAAGGATCGGTGGTGAGCTGGATAGCCTGACGCAATGACTTCTCCGCCTGCGCCGATTGCTGCTGGTTGTACTGCATCTGCCCCTGGTAGAGCCAGGCGTCAGGGCTTTTGGGATTGAGCTGGATGGCGCGGCTGAGGTACCTCGCGGCCTCGGCATATTTCTGCTGAAGGACGGCCAGCTTGCCCAAAGCGGCATAGGTGAGGAAATCGTTGGGCGTGACCGCCAGCTCCGCCTGAAGCTCCTTCTCGGCCAGCGGCACTTTGGAGGGAACATTCTCCCCAAGATAGGTGGCCGCCAGGCAGTAGTGCGCCTCCGGGAACTTCGGATCTTCCGCGATGACCTTCTGAAATTCAGCTTCCGCGCGCGGCTGGAAATCCGACTCGCCCCACGCGCGCCCGAATTCCATGTGAATCTGCGGCGTGTCGCCATAGGCGGCTTCGAGCGAGGTGAACACCCGATCCGCGCATTGGTCGTCGTCCATATCGAGGCAGGCAACGGCCAGGTTGTAGGAGTCCGTAAAATCCGGATTCAGCGCCACGGCCGTTTCCAGCTCTTTTCTTGCCTGTTGATCCTCATTCATCCGGAGCAGCGTGCGGCCCAGCACCTCGTGCGCGGCGGCCAGACCTTTGGGATTGCCGGCTTCCTCCGCAACGAGCTGCTGCGCCAGAGCGTGCGCGTGATCGAGGTCGCCGAAATCCATGGCGGCGCGAGCATAATCCAGCCGCAGCTGGGGCGAATTGGGCTCCAGAGCCAGAGCTCCATCGAAGTACGGCGCCGCCTTCGCGTAGTCGCCGAGCTGGGCTTCTCCCAGGGCCAGCTCCGTGAGGGCGTCCCCCAGAAACAGACGGTATTCGCCGGCGGCCTGCTGCAGGTTGCCTTGCGACTGGAAGCGCTGGGCGGCGTCGTAATGGCGCTGCAGGATGGCGCCGACGTCCCGGCTGCCGGCGGGCGGCGCCTGCGCCTGCGCCGCGGCGGAAACGATCATCCCCGCGAGGAGGAAGGTAACTGCAATAACTTTGGCCTGCATCGGCAATCCTGACCCGTATGTTTCAGTATCGAGCTTTGGCTCGGCGCGTGTCACGGAGAATCCGCGTGCCAGGCGACTGGGTGTGGCCGGAGGCGAGCAAAAAAGAAGGTGGCCGCAAGCGGCCACCTTCCAGGTTTCAGTTTGAGCTGAGTTAGAAGTTGTACTTGATATTCAGCTCGAGGATTCTCTGAGTCGGCGTTCCAGACTTGCTGTCCAGAATTCCGGGGTCCGGAGAGTTTTTGTTCGGCACCCACGTAATTTGGTGGGTGTTGTAATCGACGTCGTAGAACGGCGCGACCTGGTTTCCGCCACTCACCTGAGGCAGCGGGTGGTTCATCCAGTTGAACGCCGAGAGGCGGAACTGAACGTTCTGCTGCTCGTGCACGTTGAACGTCTTGTAGATTGCCAGATCGTTCTCCACGTACTTGACGTTGGACAAGTACGGGAAGTTCTGCCCACCCTGCTGGCCAGGGGCCGGAGCCGTGAAGCAGGCCAGATTGAGGATCTGGTTGCTCTTCAGGCCCGACTTCGGGTTGCAGGTGATCTTCGGCATGATCGCCAGACCGGCGTCCGTGCCGAAGTAGGTGTTGGAGCCGAGTCCGTTGCCGATCCCAGCCGGTTGATTCAACATATTGCAGGCCCATCCCCAGATTGGCACCCTGCTCATTCTGGATGTTGCCGCCACCCTGCAGCGAGGTGATGCCGGAGATCGTCCAGCCATTCACCAGGCCATCGGCGATGGCATTGGAATGGAGGAAATTACCGAACTGGTAGATGTAATCGGAGTTGAACAGCCATGGCCGATCTACGTTCAGCACACCGTAATCAAGGCGCTCGTTAAACGGATTGATCTGGTAAGCTGCCGTACCCAACTGCTTCTGCCAGGTGTAGTTGAAGTTGAAGTTGAACCGGCCGGCCCGCTTCGTCCACGCCGCCTGCAACGCATTGTAGTTGGAGTAGAACGTCATCGAGTCCATGGTGACCGAGTTGCCGCCGTACTCGATATTGTACGGATGGTAGTCGACCTCACTGTTGCCGGAAGGACTTCCGTTCAACTGGGTTCCAAGGTTTTCCGGGTTCTGCGAGATGACGCCGGTGACCGGATCGGGCTTGAAGAACGCCCCGAGCGGCACGTTGTTCTGGTTGGCAATAGCGCCGTAGCCGGAGCCGTTGCTCTCTTCGCCGTTGTCGTCCATCTGGCTGCTGCTGCTGCCCACATAGGCGATGTCGAAGAGCGAGTTCCACGGTAGCTGCTGGTCGATGGTCAGGTTCCAGGTATAGGTGAGCGGCATGCCGTAATCGGTTGGGTTGGCGCCCTCCTCGCCGCCGCTGATGCCCTGCTTGCCCGGCACGAAACCAGGGCTGCCGGCCTGACCGGCCGGATACAGACCCGGGTACGTAGCCGACAGGCTTTGCCCAAGCGGAGTGTTGATGAAGCCGATTTCGCCTTCCAGCAGGTTGAGCTGGCCCGGCGAACCGTAGCTCTGGATATTCGTGGCCGTCTGCAGCATGTTGGCGTAGTCGTTGTACTGGTCAGCCCAGCGATAGGCGCCCCAGCCGCCACGCACCATCGTCTTGCCGTTGCCGAACGGGTCAATCGAGAGGCCGAAGCGCGGCGACAGGAAGAACAGACGATTGGGGAACCCGCTCAACGGGATTCCGTTGTCGATACCGTGCCAGTAGAAGCCCGGCTCGGCCTTGCCGGCATAGTAATCAGGCGCCACACGAGCCGGGAAGAAGACCGCCATGCCGTTGCCGGTACGGTCGTACCAGTGGCCGACGTGCTCGAAGCGCGCGCCGATTTCTACGGTCACCCGGCGGTTGACCTTCCAGTTGTCGTTGATGTAGACCGCAGTGTTCTGATAGGCCATGTCGCTGTTGGGCGACTTGTTGGCCTCACTGTAGCTGGGCGTCACGCCCATCACGAAGTTCGCCGTGGGGTTGTTCGGCGAGCCGATGTCATAGCCCAGGAACGGATCGATGTGGACGTTGCCGCCCAGCTGGAATGAATTGAAGCTACCGTTCATCTGCTGGCCGCCGCCCTGGTAGTTCAGCGTGTTCTGCGTGAAGGCGCCCACCTTGACGGTGTGCGAGCCGATGACCTTGGTCAGGTTGTCGGCGAAGGCTGGAACCTCCTTGCGGACCTGATAGATGCCCGAAGGCTCGTAATCGTCGCCCTGGGAGAAGTCCGGCCCCTGATACTGGGTGTAGGACTGGTTATACGCGGGAGCCAGTTTCGATCCCGGCGCAAAGACCTCGCCAAAACCAGCGCCCGTGGGATAGCCCAGCGTCGAACGCCACGCGCCCTGCGGGTTGGCCGGCTGATTGGGCAGGTTGCCTTCGCCCCAGCTCGCGATCAACTCGTTGGTGAGGGTCGGGCTGAATTCGTGGATCAGGTGACCCGCCGCTGTCTTGGTATACGAGTACTGGAAGAGGCCGCCACCCGGATAGGGAATCGAGCCGCCCGGCGTCCAGTAAATGTGAGCGCCGTTGCCCTGATCGAGCGAGGAGCTGAATTCCTGCTGGTAGGAGATGTACGCCTGCGTCTTGTCCGTCCAGTGCCAGTCGACGCGCGCCCGCCACACCCAGCCATTGACGTGGTTGATGATGGGCTCGAAGTAGTCGTAGCCGCCAGGAGTCGTCGCCGGGTTGGAGTATCCCGCCGCCGGGTTGGGCGTTCCATCGGCGTTCCAGACCTTCGGCCAGAAGCTCGACAGTGGCCCGGACGCCGCGCTGATGTCATCGGCCGGAATCATATGGCCGGTTTGGCCTGCCGCTGCCGGAATCAATGCATCGCCGGCAGGCAGATCCGTGCCCGTCAAATCGTTGCACCAGTGCCCGGTATCGGACGCGGTAAAGCCGCCGCCGTTGTAACCGCACAGCGTCACGTTGGCAGGGTTGTCGGTGGTGAAGTCGCCGGACATCATCGCCGGACTGGGAATGTAGGACTCCAGCACGTTGGCGTTGCCCTGGTTCTGCAGCCAGCGCTCATAGCCGCCGAAGAAGAAGAGCTTCTTGTGGGTCTTCGGGACCGGACCGCCGAAGTTGCCGCCCGGATAGTAGTAGGCCGCTCCCGCCTTGGGATGGCCGCCGTGATTATCCAGCCAGTCGTTGGCGTTCAGCGCGTCGTTGCGGGCGTCGAAATATCCCTCGCCGTGGTAGTGATCGCCGCCGGACCGGCTGATGGTGCTGACGACCACCGGGCCGAATTCCTGGTCCGCGCCGAAGTCGGAGGTGAGCACGCTGACTTCCTGCGTCATTTCCGGCGTCACCGTGCCGATGGATCCGCCCATGTCGCCCGGGTCGATGACATCGACGCCGTCCGACAGCAGGGCCTGCGGACCGCGGTACTCTGCGCCGCTGATGTTCAGTCCGTTACCGACCGCGCTGGTCTGCGCCGTCACCGTGACCGCGCTGAACGAAGGGCCATTGCTCAGGCCGTTCGGGGTTTCCACGACGCCGGGCAGCACCTTCAGCAGCTCCGTGACGTCGCGGCCCTGCAGATCGATGTTCTGAATGTCGCTGTAGTCCAGCACGTCGGAACGCGAGCCCGTACTCATGGGGATCATCTGCGTGATGGCCTGCACCGTCACGGTCTGGCTGGCGCTGCCGACCGCCAACTGCAGCGGCGGCATCTCTTTGGTGTCGCCGGCGTTCAGCACGACTCCAGTCAGTTCCTTCGGGGCAAATCCCTTGGCTTCCGCCCGGATCGTGTAGGTGCCCGGGATCAGAGACGGAAACGCGTACAGCCCGGAGCCGCTGCTCACGGCATGCAGCTGAGTGTGCGTCGCGTCGCTGATCAGAGTGACAGTCGCTCCCGGAATCACCGCGCCTGTCGTATCTTCGACCGTACCGGTGACGGTCGCGGTCGTCTGCGCCTGCACCCGCGTCGGGGTTCCGAGGCACAGCAGCATGAAGACGGCCGGCAGGATGCCGAACAGCAGGCGGCCCCTCCCCCGGAGTATGCCGGCGATCACCGGCGGCGCTTGCCCTAGCTTGTTAGTCACGATTCCTCCTGAAATAAGTGCATGTGCCAGTTGAGAACCGATTCAACGAAAGCCTCTGCAAAATCGATTCCGCAATTACGTCTTTTTATGTGCGCGCCAAATATATACGCGCCAAATCTACGCCGTCAAGACAGAAATAGGCCCGTCACCCGGCGGGTAACCCCTGCAAAAACGTTTTAGAAAGAAACCCGGCACGCCGAAGGCGCTCGGGAAAGCAGTCCGAGATGTGCGCATACGCGCCGGCTCTGGACGCCTGAAGGAAATGCATTCCTGTGCCTCCCAGGAACTACAGACAGAACGTTTGCCGCGGATTTTTATTTGGACCCGATTGTGACGATTCCCAGCCAGGCGACCGCGACTTCCCCTGCTGGTGAACGCACGCGGAGGCAAACCGGGGCTTTTTCGCCGCTAATTCGGTTTACCTAACGGTGCTCCATCCTTGTACGCTTCCCCGCCGGGCCTTGTCAATGGGAAAAAATGGCTTGCCCGATCCGCGCGCCAGTACTGGACAGTTGTTAGCTCGAAAGTTATCTTTTCCGCCGGCCCGGAACCGGACGGGATTCGGCCCTGCGACCCTGCGAAAAGCTCAGAATGGATACCTTGTGGCCGTCGGCGCAATCGACCGAACAGCGATTGCGCCCTGAAAGCGGGAGAGCCGGGGTTGCGGCCGGCCCAGCCTACTGTGCGCTGCTCTTCAGGATCTCTTCCGCGTAATAATTCTCCACCTGCGCCTGGTCGCGGAGCATCTCCAGATAGGCGTTTTTCAGCAACTGCTCGCGGCTGTCGCGCAGATCCTGCCGGATCTTTTGCTGCACCCGCGGGTCATCCAGCTGCCGCTGTCCGGCCGCCTCGCGATCGATCAGCTTGTAGATGGCGTACCCCACCGGCTTCTTCGTATCGCCCGGCGCGTAGACGGGGAGAATATCCGTGACCTCGCCCGGTTTCAGCTTGGTCACCGCCGCGTAGACCTCAGGCTCCTGGCGGAGTTGCGACTCCGCGATATACCCCATATCGCCGCCGTTGCCCGACGTGTTCGGGCTCTCGGAGAAGTTCATGGCCAGCGCGTTGAAGTCGTCCCCGGCCTCGAGGCGATTGTGCAGCATCTCGATCTTGCGCTTCGCCTCCGTGTCGTTCATGGCCTTGCTGTTTTGCAGGTTGCCCACCTGCTGCGGCGGCATGGGGATGGAGGTCACCATGATCTGCGCGAGGCGGTATTGCGGCTCGAGGAGATCGAATTCGGCTTTGTGGGCGTTGTAATAGGACGCGATGTCCGCGTCGGTCACATTGATGCGCGACGTGATTTCCTTGTTGAACAGCTTCTCTTCGGTGCGGCTTCGCCGGATCTCGCGCTTCAGATCGTCGAGTGTCATGTGCTGCGAGTCCAGCCGCTTCTGAAACTCGTCGGGAGTGAACGGCGCCTTGATCTCATTCAGTCGTTCCTGCACTTCATCGTCGGTCGCCGTCAGGTTCAGCTTCGCCGCCCGCTGCATCACGATCTCGGTGTCGATCAGCTCGCGCAGAATGTTCAGGCGCATGATGTCCCCCTGTACGGCCGAGGGCTGCTGGTTGGAGTCGCCGAGGTTGGCCTGATACACCTGCTCCATTTCGGCGCGCATGATCGGCTTCCCGTTCACGGTCGCCACCACGTTCGCGTCATGCGAGCGGCTGCAGCCGCTGCCCAGCGCCAGCAGCAGAGCAGCACAGACCATTCCGATTTTGCTCCAGGAACCACGAGCGCCGAAGGCGCCGGACAAGAACTTACTGGATGACAAACCTTTCTCCCTGCTGTCGCGCCGTCCGCCCCGCGGGCAGCGCGCACGTTTCAGAATAAAACCGCCGGAGGGCGATGCATAGAGCTATTTCCCGCCCCCGCCGCCGGCCTGTCCCTGCGCGGCTGGCGCCGGAGCTTCCGCGGGGGGCGTGATTCCCTGCTCGCGGAGCGCGCGGTCGATCATGATCCACAACTGCGGCTCTTCCAGCATGCCGGACCAGCGCTCTCCGTTCACGAAGAACGTCGGCGTCGCGTCCACGCCCAGCTTTTCGCCGGCCTTCATCTCCGCCCGGATATCGCTCTCGTCCTGCTTCGTCAGGCAGGCCTGCAGTTTGGCGTCATCCAGATGGTCGCGAGCGCCCTCCTGCTGGGCCAGCTGATCCAGCCGCGCCGAGGCCTTGGCCGGATCATTGCCGGACCCGCTGATCTCCGACCCGTTGTTATGCAGATAGTCGACGTAATTCCAGTACGCCGGTCCGTTCTGCGCCGCCAGGCAGTTCGCGTCGACGGCGGCATGCATCGCCCAGGGATGGATTTCCGTCAGCGGATAGTCGATGTAAATGAACTTGACCAGGCCTTTGTAGTGATTCGCCGTGTCGGGGAAAAACTCCGTGTGCAGCCGCGCGCAGTACGGACATTCGAGATCGTCGAAATTGACGATGGTCACTTTCGCGCCGGAATCGCCGCGCACCGGCCGGCCCGTCGTCGGCACCGCCGCCATGGGATCGCTGCCCAGGTCCCACTTCGACAGCCGCGCCAGGGTGTTCCCGTCTTTGGACAGGAGAAAATCTACGGTCTGGCCGCGGCTGGGATCGGCGGGCAGCGAAAACGTGACCGGGACCGTGTCATAGCCGGTGACGTCGCTTTTTGCGCGCGCTCCAATCGCGATGTTGTATTGCGGCGGAACGCCCAGTTCCGACCGGATCATGATCTCGATCTTGCGGCTCAGCGACGCCGGGACCCCCTGGCCTGCGGGATCGCCGGATTGGGGAGATGCAGCCTGCTGCGCAGCGCAGACACCCGCCGCCATGAACGCAGCGCAGACAAGGGCAAACAGTTTGCTGGTCAAGAAAATCCGCCTTTTGGCCCGGAAGCCATGCCCGGGGCCGTGTACGACAGCCTCCGCCGCAACGGAACCGTTGGAACCCCGGTCTGCCCGGCGATCCGCCGCTCCGCGGAGAAGCTGTCCAGATGTTGCCCTATTATCTCAGTTCTTCCCGTCGCGGCGGGGAGGCATGTTTTCCGGGCAGAACCATCGGTAACGCCTGGGAAGCAGCAGGCTTCCGTCAGAACAGGCTGATCCGGTGCCGCAGATCGCCGAGGTTCGACAGCCCCGCCAGGTTGAAGCTGTAGAAGTATTCCGTATCGTCGCGAATGGACCCCAGCGAGAACCGCCGGTACTGAAAATCGATCCCGCAGCAGTTCCAGTTGTATTGTGCCTGCACCGCGCCATACTGCAGTTCCTGGTGCACGAGATCGTAGGCGGTGCTGGCGCCCTCGCTGAATCCCAGCTTGTTTGCGGCCCCGTGCACCGCCGTCAAATGGATCTGATTGAACGGGTTCTCTGCAGAGGGCGTGTAGATCCGCGTGGTGCTCAGCGGCGTGACGCCGAGCGGCACGTTCATGTAGGCGTCTCCGAACTGCAGGCGGTACAGCCCACGCTGGAACGCCGCGAAGACATTGCTGGAAGTGATCTTCCCCTTTTTGACGTCGTAATCCACGTCCCATTCCAGGTCGGTAGCCTGCGTAGTCTGGAGCCGCAACCGCGAAATCACCGGGCTGTTGTGCCGAGGGCCGGTCAGGAAGTCCACGCCCGTAAAGTCGAGCGTCGTGTCCAGCGGGTTGGGCGTGCCGCGCGTGATGGCACGGTCAAAATCGGGCTCGAAGTAGTATTTCTGCGCCAGCCGCCACGTCACCCAGTCCCGTGTCTGGTCGCCGCACAGCGCCGGCGCGCCATTGCGGCCCGGTGGAGCGGCAGCGCCGATGCCCCAGCCGGTCACTTCCGCCAGCCCTGACGATTCGGCGCTCTGCCCGGTCGTATCCTGCCCATTGCCCTGCCCATTCTCCAGGCCGCTCTCCTGTGGCGGATTCTCGCTGCCTGGCGCAGGCGCCTGGTTGTTCCGGCACGGCCGAGGCGTCCGGTTCCGCACCAGGAACCGCTGCGTCATGCCGTATTCAATTTCGTTGGTGTTACTCGCCACGTCCGTCTGATCGAAGCGCAGAATCTCGCGGAAATTATTGATCCCGGTCACATACCGGTACTGGATAGCCGGCTCGATGACGTGGCGCACATCGCCGCCCGTCAGCCGCCGCAGCCAGGGAGCGCTGAAATCCCGCTCGAGGGCCGGCGGACGCAGCTCGGCCCCGGCCTCGATGGCGGTCCGGCTCGTTCCCGCCGTGCGCACCACCGGAATCTGCTCCAGGCTGGTGGGGAACTGGCTCTTGCCGTACCAGGTTTCCCGCAGGCCGGCCTGGGGGCGGAAGGTCCATCCCGCAAAATGCAGGGGCAGCGAGACCCTCGGATAGAAGTCCACGCGCGGCACTTCGGCTGAAGTTCGGAAATTCGGGAAATCGTAGCGCGAGAGCGCCCCCGCCGATCCGGTAAAGCTCCAATCCATCGACGATACGCCCAGACGATGGTCCGCCGCCTCCACGTCGATCTGCGGCAGGTGCAGGATGCGCACTTCGTCGCCGGCGACCGTCGAGCTCTGGAAGTCCTGATAGCGGTTCATGCGCAGGCTGGCCCACAGGTCGTGATTTTCGTGGGTCGCAAACATCTGCGATTTCACTTCGGAATCAATCGCGATCGCGTAGTTCTCCTGGAACACCAGCCGGTAGACATACGAACTGAGATATTCCGCATCGATGACTCCGCGCGTGTGCGGCGTGAAGTCGTACCGGCCGTCGGCTGCCACGTCCACGCCGCCTTGATTCACGCGCGCGCCGTTGCTCTCCAGCAGCCCGTGATCCAGCAGGCTCTGGAAGCGCACGTTGCCGAAATCCGGGCCTCGCCCCCGATAGCGGAACATCCCGTTCGGCGCGAAGCCGCGCTTCGACCAGTACTGCGTGGCCAGCGTGAAGTCGGCGCTGCGGCCCAGCGTGACATACACTCCCTCGCCCACAATGAACCCGCGCGTGGTGTCGTTGCCGAAGTAGGGCAGCAAAATGCCGGAGGAGCGCTGCACGTTGACCGGGTGCGTGACGTAAGGCAAATAGAACAGCGGGACATGAAACAACTGAAACCATGCGCCGCTGGTGCTGGCAATGCCATGGTTCAGGCGGATGTCCTGGGCCAGGATGCGCCAGTCGGGCTTCGGCAGGCGGCACGAGGTCATGGTGCCGTGGATGACCTGATAGTTGCCCTTGCCCAGTTGCCGGACTTCCTTGCCGGTGATCGCAAAGGGATTCGGCGCGGTGAAGATCATCCGCCCGTGCGGCCTGCGTTCCGCGCCCACCGTGCCCACCACGTCAAAGAAATCGCCGGTGTCCTGCTTCACATTCACCGTGCCGTGGCTGGCGGTGAAGTGCTCATCGTCGGGACCGCCGTCGACCATCAGATGGCCGCTGGCGACGATCTCGCCGGTTCCCGTGTTGTACGTCGCGTGATCGGCGTGAACGATGTAGCCGCGGTCATGGATGACCACGTCGCCGTCGAGCGTGTAGACGGCGCCGGTCTTCAGCGTTTGTTCGGACTGATTCTTTGCGTCGATTTCGACGGGCACGCCGGATGCCGGCTGCGGCACCACCTGCGCCTCCGGCAGCGTGCTCTGCCAACTCGGTTCGCTGGGCAATGCGGCCTGCGGAGACGGAGGAACCGCGCTGGTTACCTTCTGTCCCCAAACCTGCGGATGACACAGCAGGTACAGCGTGATACACCAAAGCAAGCGGGTTTTCATCGCGCGGGGCAACTCCAGCATAACAAAGCAACAGGGGAAGCTTCGGGCGGTCTTCATCCGCGATGCTCTGGCTGACAATCCGGCGATCTCACAGCTCATTGGAGGCTTGCCAGTGATTGCTCGCCCGTGGCCAGACGCCGTTCGTCGGCCTTCGCCGCGCGATTCCCATCATTCTTCACGGCCTTCTTTTCTTCTTCCCGCAATGGTGCGCGCTCGTAAGCATCAGACGCCGAAGTGCGGCGGGAGTTTCGCCGCGGCGGCGCTCGTATCGACAACGGAAACCCAGCACGATCGAGGATTGCTTTGAGTCTGTCGCCGTTCGCCCCTTCCGCGCTTGCCGACCCCCAGCCGCCGCCGAACTCCACTGCCTCCGCGTGGAAGGACGAGGTGAGCGCTCGCGTGCGCGCGCATCGCACTCGCCGCGGCCGGGCGCCGGAGAATCAGCCCGCGCTGCCCGGCATGGAGACCGCGGTCTCGCCATCGTCGATCGCCGCGCGCGTGGCCGAGCGCTACGCCCGCGTCCCGTCGTACAAGGAGATGCTCGCCGCCCAGGCGGAAGCGGCTGCCAAAGCTGCGCAGGCGGCCGCCGCCGCAGCGGAAGCGGCCCATGCCGCCGCAGCCGCCGTGCACGCGCACGCTGCGGAGATAGCCGAGGAATTCGAGCCCGAGCCGCGCGCCGAGCCCGAGCCGCACAGCCTTGAGCCCGACCCACTCCCGTGGCAGCCTGACCTGCTCCGCTACTTCGTCAGCGCCGATTCATTGCCGGCGCCGCGCAACGCTCCGGCGCAGGCCCATGCTGAGTCGATGGCCCGCTTGCGCGCAGCCAGCCTCGGCCTGCTGGATCCGCTGGAAGAAGCCGTGGTGGAACCGGACCGTCCGCTGCCGGCGCGCGTCATCGAGTTTCCCCGCGAGCTGGTGGCTCCGCGCAAAGCGCGGCCGCGCCTGGCGGAGGACGCAGTCGCTGCGGAACCGATGGTTGCGCCCGAAGCTGCCGCGCCTGCGGCCGCGGCGAACGCCGCGCAATTGCGCATCTTTGAGGCTGAGCCGGAAGCGGCGCCGGTTGCCACGCGAGGCTCCGAATGGCTGTCGATCCGCCTGGATGCGGAAATGCCCGCGCGTGCGCAAAAGCCGGCAGCGCCCGCCGGGGCCGCGGGCGACCTGACCCTTTACGTCGCGCCGCTGATGGACCGGCTGATGGCCGGCGTGGTCGACGTGGCGATCACGCTCGCAGCCTTCCTGGTGTTCGCGCTGGTCTTTGTCGCCTGCACCACGCATCCGCCCGCCGGACGCACCGCCGTGGCCGGCGCCGGGGCCAGCCTCTTCGTGATGTGGGTGCTCTTCCAGTACCTGTTCTTCTCGCTCTCGGCGGCCACCCCGGGTATGCGCTACGCGAAGATCGCGCTGTGCACCTTTGACGACGAGAACCCGAGCCGCCACGTCATGCGCGTGCGCATCGCCGCGCTGCTGCTCTCCGCGTTGCCGCTGGGGCTGGGCTTCCTGTGGATCTTCTTCGATGAAGACGGGCTGAGCTGGCACGACCGCATCACGCAGACGTATCAGCGGAGTTATCGGGAGATGTGACGGGAGACAGGAGACAGGAGTCAGGAGTCAGCAATCCCTGATCCCTGATCACAGCCTACTGAATCGGCTTCTCCTTCACCGGCTGATAATCGAAATCCCACCGCTGCAGCTTCCTGCCCGATTCGTACCGCGTGTTCCAGTTCAGCAGGTAATCCTGCATCGCGGGCGTGTTGGGATAATCGCTGGCGGGATACGGATACGCGCTCATGCTGTGGAATGGCAGCTCGCCGACGGTGTACGGCTCGGCTTCCCAGAAATCCATGTCCTTCACGAATCCGTTGGCATAGAAGAAGTAGTCGCGCTGCCAGCCGGGCGGCAGCGGGGGCAGGGCGGTTGCGCGGAATTCCGCATCGATCTCCTCGCCGGTGCCGAAGATCACGTACTCGTCGTCGATCTTGCGCAGCAGCGGCGTCACGTCGCCGTAGCGCGTGTACAGGCCGCGCGCCCACAGGAACGGCCCTGTCTGGCTGATGCGGTTGTAGTCGTAGGTGAGCTCGCCCGGCGACTTCAGCTCAATCTGCTGCGGGTAGCCGCGAAACGCCAGATGCGCCATCGCCAGGGGGACTTCGGTCTGGCGCACTTCGCCGATCTCGTTCGGGCCGTTGTCGACCAGCGCGCGATCCCAGTAAATCTGCAGGTTGGTCGTGATGCGAATCCTGCGCACGCCGGGCGGCAGCTTGCCGGTCAGATCCACGACGATGGTGCGCGGCAGCCCCGCGGGGAAGCCCATGTCAGAGAGAATTCGCTTCCAGTGGCCGTCGGGCATCAGGGCGTCCACGCGCGGCGGGATGGGATGCAGACCCGCCTGCCAGGCCGCATACATCGAGCTGGCGCTGAAGTAGTCCACGTAGCCGCGCAGCAGCAGGCGTAGCGGATGCGCCGGCGTCCACGGACCTAAGTCCAAAGTGAGCGCGTGCGGGTTGGCGAAGCCGTCGTAGCTGAGCGGTTTGAAGTCGTGGAGATAGCCGTGCTGCGTTCCGTTGAGCAGGCCGAGAACGTCATGTCCCTCGTTATCCCACGCGCTGGCCGGCGGATGCGGTGCGGACACCGCGACGGCTTTTCCGGTGGCGAAGGGCGGCTCGCTCAGAAATTTTTCGTCGGGATAAACGGAGAGATTCGCCGGATGATCGATGGCGACCAGCCGCAGCTGGTCGATGTAATTCACTTCCTCCATCGGCTCGCCGAAGCGCACGCTGAGCAGCCCGTGCAGCGGCTGCAGATCGCCGCCGGGAACCTTGATCCACTCGCCGGGATCGTTGCGGTTGGTCGCGGTGGGCGAAACCCAATGTCCGACGACCGCCGCGCCGATCACGTCGGAGATGAATTTGTACTGCTTGCCGTCCCACGTGAACAGCACGGGACAGGAGCTGCCGCGGCGATCGAGTTCGTGCAGCAGGAGCGGCTTGCTCGGATCGACGTCGATCTCGTCCTGCGGTACGCCCGTGGGCCACAGCAGGCGGACGACGTCGACGCGGCTCGCCTGGCCGATGCCGTCGGTGATTTGGAGTGAGTTCTGGCCGAGATAGCCGGAGCCGCCGGCGATCTCGAACTTCTGCCACTGTCCGCCGGCCAGCACTTCGACTTTGGTGCCGATGCCGCTCTTGTTGTCCGCGAGGCCGACGAGCGTCAGACGCAGGGAATGATTTTTGCTGCCGCCGACGTTGCGCAGGACGATGGGCGCGCCGTGCAGTTGCGTCACGATCAGATCCGCCGCGCCATCGCCGTCCACGTCGGACGCGATCACGTCCCGCGCATCGCGCAGGTCGAGCTTGTCGAGTCCCAGTTCCGCGCTCACGTCTTTCCAGCCCTGCGGACCCAGGTTGCGGAAGACGCGCAGCTCCGTGCCGCGCTTCGTTTCGAGCACGGCCGCCAGATCGACCCAACCGTCATTGTCGAAATCAATGGGAGTGACGCCGTAGCCGACGATGACGTCTTTCGGCAAGGGCAGCGGCACGCGCTCGAAGCGCTTGCCATCGACGTTGCGCCACAGCGTCAGCCCTGGCGCGCCGTCGTGCGTCACGGCTGCGTCCATCCAGCCGTCTTTGTTGAAGTCGAAGATGGCCAGGCCGCGCCTGGGCGGCAGATGCTCGCTGTAGAGGGACATCGGCTGGAACGGATTCTCGCGCTGGTTGAAATAAATCGTCGGCGCGCCGCTCGCGCCCGTCACCACCAAATCCACCGCGCGGTCGTTATTGATGTCCGACAGCTCGGCCTGCGTCGTGCTTCCCTGCCCCGTCAGCCCCTTCTCCGCCGTCACGTCGGTGAAGGTGGAATTGCCGTTGTTGCGCCACATCACGTTCGGACCGTCGGCTGCGGTCGCTTTCCCAGTGACGAAGAGGTCTAGGTCGCCATCGTGATCGAAGTCCACGAACGTCAATGCCACCGGGTCGTTCTTCGGCGTGATGCCAACCTTTGCCGACACATCCTCGAACTTGCCGCCGCCCAGGTTGTGGTACAGAATCACTCGGCCACGCCCGTCAGCTCCGCGCACCACGACCGCCAAATCCGGCTTGCCGTCGTTGTCGTAGTCGCCCACCGCGCAGGACACGCCTTGACCCGTCGCATCGAGGCCCGTGGTGCTGGCCGGAACCTGCTCGAAAGTCCCATCGTGGTGGTTCTTGTAGACCGCAATGGCCTGCGGGCCGCTGCTCATCGCGATCAAATCCTGCGATCCTGGCGCAAACACGTCCAGAATGCATGCGCCTCCGCCCGCCTCCGCAGCGCTCGCGTTGCGTTTGCCCTGGCGAACCTGCGACGGCGCAAACTGCATCACGCGCTGCGGCACAAACTGGACGGGAATCATTGGCTCGGCAGCCTGCGCGGGCCGCGGCATTTCTTCCATGGTTGAATAATGCCCGCGGTCGCCATAACCCAGCGCCAGCGGCGACGAAATCTTCGCGTTCACCAGATGCTGAAACTTCTGCACCTCGGCGTGAGCCGCCTGCTGCTGGCCGAAGCGCTGCAAGGCGCGCGCCAGCCCGAACTCCGCCGAGGCGTGGTTCGGGTCGATCCGCAGCGCCGCGTGAAATTCCTCAATCGCCTCCGGAATGTGGCCGAGACTCATCTGCAGTTGCGCTGCGAAGTAATGCGCATCCGCATCCCTGGGATCGAGCGTGAGCACGTGCTGCATTTCCGCGAGCGCCTGTTGCTGCTCCGCCTCGTCCATCTGCGCCAGTCCCAGGCTGTACCAGGCGCGCGGATCGTTCGGGGACATCTGTGCGGCGCGCCGCAATGCCTGCTCGGCCTCGCCCAGCTTTTCCTGGTAGAGCAGCGCGATGCCGCGATTCAGCACCGGAATTGCCGCCGTCGGATCGGCGGCCTCCGCCTCGGCAAACTCCGCGGCGGCCTTCTCCGTGAGCTGCTGGTTCATCATCGCGATGCCGATGCTGTTCAGCCGCGCGGCTTCGGCGGGGTTCGATCCCTTTGCCGGGGAGCTGATCTGGAGGGCTGCAGCCGCCGTTGCGATCACCAGGGCCGTGACCAGCAGAAGCGTAAAGTCGCGCGGAGTTTTTCCCGAAGGCATTCGCCCCATTATAGGGAGGCGCGAAGCGCGTCCGCCCGCGGCGGTCAGCCGCCGATGTGGACCATGCTGCGGGAAGGCTTCAGGAAGCCTGGCTCGCCGATGTGGTGCCGTGCTTCCTTTTGGTCGACGGTGCGGCGGATGAATGCAGCCAGATCGTCGTCGCTGCCGCCGCGCTGCAGCACGCCGCAGAGGTCGTGGTCCGACTGCGAGAAGAGGCAGGTGCGAATCTTGCCGTCGGACGTCAGGCGCACGCGGCTGCAATGTCCGCAGAAAGCCTGCGTCACCGGCGCGATGATACCGATCTCGCCCACCCCGTCATCGAAGGTGTAGCGCACGGCCGTTTCGCTGGCCGCGTTGGGGGCCAGCCGCACGAGGGGCCGAAAGGTGGCGAGCGCGCTCGTGATCTCGCGCAGCGATACCACGGACTCCGGCGTCCACAGCCGATCCTCTTCAAGAGGCATGAACTCGATGAAGCGGACGATCACGCCTTCCTCGCGCGAGAAGCGCGCAAAGGGCACGATCTGATCTTCATTGAAGCCGCGCAGCAGGACGCAGTTGACCTTCACCGGATCGAGACCGGCGCGCCTGGCCGCGCGAATGCCGCCCAGCACGCGCGGGTAGCTGCCGGGGACGCGCGTAATGCGAGCAAATTTCTCCGCGTCCACAGCGTCCATGCTTACGGTGATGCGGGTGAGTCCGGCGGCGCGCAGCGGCTCCGCCAGCCCCTCCAGCAAATGCCCGTTCGTGGTCAGCGCCAGGTCCAGCGGAGCGCCGTCCAGAGTGCGGAGGGCGCTGAGCTCGCGCAGCAGCTCCGGCAGCTCGCGGCGCAGCAGCGGCTCGCCGCCGGTCAGGCGAATCTTCTCGATCCCCAGCGAGACGAAAATCCGCGCCATGCGCAGGTAGTCGGCAATGGCCAGCTCCGCGTACACGGCGCCGTCATTGCCGGTGCGGCAATACACGCATTTGTAATTGCAGCGATCGGTGATGGAGATGCGCAGGTCGGTGATCCGGCGCCCATGGCGATCCGTGAGCCGCTCACCCGAGCGGGCGGCAGCATGGGGGTTTTCGCGCAGGGCTGAAACCGGGGCCATGAATCACTACTGTATTCGATGCTGTCAGGCTTGCGCCAGACTCTCGCAGAGCGCCGCGGGAGTCACCCGCGGATCAGACGCCCTTCGCGGCAGCCTTGCGCACGCGGGCTGGCCCGCGCTTCCAGGTATAAAAGCGCCGGTAACACAATAAACAGCGGTACGGCCGCATCCCGATGAGCAGAAAAGGCACATCCCAAAACTTCAGGTGCGAGCGATGGACTTCCTCCCGCTCATAGCACCCTGGGCACGATACCCTCCTGGTCTCCATCGAATGACTCACTTCCCCATTCCGGCTGTTCCGGAAACATTGGTGAATTGTTGCTCCGAGGTTCCTCAATCGATCGCGGGAAAAGGACAACGGCTGCCGCAATCGGGCCCTTTGCTGTGGGGTTTTCAGCGGTCGGGGGAGAAAGGGCCGGAAAGATAGCTCTGACTATCTCACAGGGTACCTGCGGGCGCAATCTTATTTTCGCGCTGTTCGCGAAGGTTTCACATTCCGTCGTAGTTGGGTCCGCCGCCGCCCTCGGGGGGCACCCAGGTGATGATCTGGTACGGGTCCATGATGTCGCAGGCCTTGCAGTGCACGCAGTTAGTGAAGTTGATGCGCAGCTCCTTCGTGCCGGAGTGTGCGGGAGAGCCATCGCCCGATGGCTCTGCTTCCACCATCTCGTACACCGCCGCCGGGCAAAAATACTGGCAGGGATTGCCGTACTCCCGCGTGCACCGGTCGCGGCAGATGTTCAGATCTTCCACCACCAGATGCACGGGCTGATCCTCATCGTGGCGGGTTCCGGAGTGAAAGACATCCGTCAGCCGGTCGAAGGTGAGCTTGCCGTCGCCCTTCGCGTTGCACACGATGGGCGCGCGCTCCTCGTCCGACGGGCCGAGCTCGTCGATGCGCCGCATTAGCCGGTAGCCGGCGGGGTTCTTCTTATCAGGCCCGAAGACGGCGCCGCCCATCACCTGCTGCACCGCCGCGCTGACGAGCCCCTCGATACGCCCGTGCTCGAATGCCTGATGGAAATTCCGCACCGGCCACAGCTCCTTGTGAATCCAGCTCTCGTTCACGGCGGATTTGTACTGGCCCAGCGTCGCGAGCGAGCTGTCGCCGCTGCGCAGCGCGGCAAAAGCCGATTCCGCCGCCAGCATGCCGCTCTTCATCGCCAGGTGAATGCCCTTCAGCCGCTGCGAGTTCAGGAAGCTCGCCGAATCCCCCAGCAGCATCCAGCCGTTGCCGTAGATCCGCGGCATGGTCAGCCAGCCGCCGTAGGGCAGGCTCTTCGCGCCGTAGCGGATCATCTTGCCGCCCTCCAGGATGCGCCGCGCGAACTTGTGCTCCTTGAAGCTCTGGAAGACGTGGTGCGGATCGGTGCGCGGATCCTGGTAATCGAGGCCGGTGACGTAGCCGGCGGAAATCAGCGTGTCCGAGATGCCGTAGATCCACGCGCCGCCGTACTCGCGGCTCGTCAGCGGATAACCGAGCGTGTAGATCACCTCGCCCTTGGCGACGCGCCCGGCGGGAATCTCCCACAGCTCCTTGATGCCCTGGCCGTAGGTCTGCGCGTGCTCGGGATCCTCGAGGCCCAGCCGCCCGATCAGCGCCTTCGCGCAATTGCCGCGCGGGCCCTCGGCGAGGATGGTCACCTTCGCCCGCAGTTCGTAGCCCGGCTCGAAATTCGCCTTCGGCTGGCCCTCTTTGTCCACGCCCTTGTCGTCGGTGCGCACGCCGGCGACGCGCGCGGTTTCCCAGTCATGGCTGTCTTCAGCCCACAGCAGCTCCGAGCCGGCGAATCCGGTGAAGATGGTGATGCCGGCCTCTTCCACCTTCTGGCCCATCCACTTCACGAATTTGTTCAGCGAGATGACGTAGTTCCCGTGATCGCGCAGCGGCGGCGGCACAATGGGGAATTTGCGCTGCCCCTTCGCCGTGAGGAAATACACCGACTCCTTCGTGACCTCGGCATCGAGCGGCGCTTCGTTTTCGAAGCCGGGCAGCAGTTCGCGCATCGCGCGCGGATCGAGCAGCGCGCCGGAGAGGCAGTGCTGGCCCACCTCGCGCGACTTCTCCAGCACGTAGATGTTCTCTTTCGACAGCAGGGAATCTGGATGCGAGGCGTTATGCAAATCTACGAGCTGCGCCAGCCGCAGCGCGCAGGCCATCCCCGCCGGCCCGCCGCCCACGATCACGACGTCCGCTTCCATCTGCGGACGCTCCACGCCTTCTATCGCTTTTCTGAAAACGATCATAGGACCGACTATCTTACCAGGGAGAGCGAAGGTTCTGCTCAGCCATCCGCTAAGGGCGGCAAAGCGCCCTCCGCCGGAACGGCTGGTTCCACAGAGTATTGATGCACCAATTCGATCAGCAGCGCGCCCAGCAGCACCGGCACGGCGAGCACCAGCAGCCCTCGCTGGAAGCCGCCGGTCCAGTCGGTGAGCACGCCCATGAGGTAGGGGCCGGCAAATCCGCCCAGAATGCCGATGGAGTTGATGGTGGCAATGCCGGCGGCGGCCGAGCGCCCCCGCAGGAACTCCGGCGGAATGGTCCAGAAGGGCGCCAGGACCGCCGTGAGCCCGCAGAACATGACAGCGAGCGCCGGCAAGACCACCACCGGCCGGATCGACGAGCCCGCCGCCACATACCCGGCCGCGATCAGCAGCATCGGGAGCACCAGATGCCAGCGGCGGTCCCCGGTTTTATCGGAGTGCCAGCCGTTGACGAGCATGGATACCGCGCCCAGGACCCCGATTCCCGCAATCACCAGGCCGGTGCCGGTATTGCCGAGCCGCGTTACCTGCTTCACCAGTTGCGGAGCGCTGAAGGTGTAGCCGTACGCCGCCATCAACAGGAAAAAATTGAAGCCTCCCAGCAGCCAGACGCGCCGGTCGCGGAAGGCCCGCGCCAGATCATGCTCGCTGTGCACGCTGCGCACCGGTTCGTTCGCCAGCCGTTCCGCGATCCACTCCCGCTCCGGCTCGGTCAGCCACACTGCCTTCGTTGGCGAATCGGCCAGACCCAGCAGGAACACTGCGCTCATCGCCACCGCCGGCACTCCCTCTGCCAGCAGCAGCCACTGCCAGCCCGCCAGATGCAGCGTTCCGTTCAGGTGCAGCAGCCATCCGGCCACGGCGCCCATCAACACCGTGGCCAACGGAAACGAAATGTAGAACCGGCTGATGGCCTTCGCCCGCTCGCCCGCCGGGAACCACTGCATCAGGTAGAAGATGACGCCCGGGAAAAAGCCGGCTTCCGCCGCGCCCAGCAGCAGCCGCCCCGTGTAGAACTCCGCCGGGGTGCGCACCAGCATCATCGCGATGGAGATGAGGCCCCACGTGAGCATGATCCGCGCCAGCCAGCGCCGCGCGCCAAAGCGGACCAGCAGCAGGTTCGAGGGGATTTCCAGCGCCGCGTAGCTGAGGAAGAACAGCCCCGCGCCCAGCCCGAAGACCGTCTGAGAAAAGTGCAGATCGCGGTTCATCTGGAGCGCGGCAAAGCTGATGTTCACGCGATCCATGAACGCGATGCCGTAGCCCAGGCCGATGAGCGGCAGCAGGCGCAGGCTCGCCTTGCGCAGCGCCGAGCGGCCAATGGCTTCCTCGCTCCGCGGCGGGACGGCCGCAGGTCCGGAGTGCTCCGGATTTTCGAGCGCAGGCTGAATTGTCGACATCAGGGACCGCTGGGGATGGCCGAGTATAGCCCAGCGCGCAAGCCGGTGTCCGTTCTTTGTTTGCTGGTCTATCGCGACCTTGGCTTGGCTGGCCGACTCTGTCGCCCGCGAGACTGGCGCGGTTGGCCATCCAGAGCGCCACGAGAAGCCTTGGCGGCACGGCCCGTTTCCTCTGCCTGAAAAGCCGCAAGGCCCCTTTTGCCCCTAACCATCTTCTCAATCTGCTTTTGCGTCAGGTTTTCGCGAGACTCGAAGAGAATTTCTGCTCCGTCCGCCAGTTCCTCGTAAATCGGCACCAGGTCGGAGACGCCTCGGAATCGAGATCGTACGGCTTGCTTCTCGGAGTTCCGCCATTCGCCCTGGAGGCTCTCCCCGATGCGATTGGCCTTCCGGTAAGCGGCTTCGGGACTGTTCGCGTGGACAAGGTGGAAGTTTCTCCAAACCACGTTGCCGGTAGCTTCGGATACACGCAACTCCTGGACGAGGATCGCGATAAACCATCGGCTCTTAGCTGGCATTCTCCTAGGCCTTCGCTTTTTTGATCTCTTCCGTCAGCGCGGGCACGACCTGGAACAGGTCGCCCACCACGGCCACGTCGGCGATTTCGAAGATCGGCGCTTCGGGGTCCTTGTTGATCGCCACAATCGTCCGCGCGCCCTTCATCCCCACAATGTGCTGGATCGCCCCGCTGACGCCGAGGCCGATGTAGAGCTTCGGCGCAACTGTCTGCCCTGACGAGCCGATCTGGCGTTCCAGCGGCAGCCAGCCGTTGTCGCAGATCGGCCGCGACGCGCCCAGTTCGCCGCCCAGCGCCGCGGCGAGGTTCTCCGCCAGCGGCATGTTCTTCTGCTCGCGGATGCCGCGTCCGACGGCGACAATCGTCTCCGCCTGCGAGAGGTCCACCATCTGCTTCGCTTCCTGAAAGACCTCGTGCGGCGTCACGCGCGACGCGCCGCCGGCGCCGGCGGCGGTTACCGTCTCCACCGGCGTTTGGCCCGTCGCGGCCTGATCCCCGCGAAAGGCTCCGATCTGGAGGGTCGCCATCCAGGGCGCGTCGCCACCGAAGGAAACGTCCGCCGTGAATTTGCCCTGGAACATTTGCCGCGTGAAGAGCAGCTTGCCGCCTTCATATTTGTAGCCGGTCGCGTCGGAGATCAGCGTGCGATCCAGCGCCAGCGCCAGCCGCGGCGCAAAGTCGCGGACCTGGTAGGTATGCGGGAAGAGCACCAGCTTCGGCTGCTTCTGCTCGACGAAGGCCTTCAAGGCCGCCACGTACGCGTCGGACGTGTACGCCTTGAGCGACTCGCCCTCGAGCGCGTAGACGCGGCTCGCGGCTTTGGCGGCAAGCTCCTGCGCCGGCCCGCCGATGCCCGCTCCCGCCAGCGCCACTTCGACGCCCCAGCCGGTATCGCGCGCAATGGCCTGCGCCGCCGCGATCGTCTCAAAGGAAACGCGGTTCAGCTTGCCTTCTCTTTGTTCCGCCACTACCAGGATTGTGTCCGCCATGATGCCGCTCCTAAAAATTGCGCCAACCTGCGCTCAGGAAAAAGCGCGGCTCGCAAGCCGCGCCTACACCCTGCACCCTATTCCCTACACCCTAGTACTCGTGGATCCGTCCGCGCCGCAGATACGCGCCATACAGCCCAAAGATGACGGCCAGAATCCCGCACACCAGGTTGTAATAGAACATGGGATGCATCCAGCCCGGCCCGTAGGTCAGGTCCTGCCCCGTCCAGCACAGCAGCAGCACGGCAAAGAACGCGAATTGCCCGGCCAGCACCTGATACATCAGGCCCCGCTGCCGCCGCTTGTCCAGCGCTTCCACCTGGGAGGGTGTCATGTTCCGTTCCGCCACAGGGATACTCAGGTTCGCCATCGTCGCTTCGGCTCCTCGAAATGCAATGTCAACAATATTAAGCAAAATGGCCCACGATTGTCAGGCGGGATCCGACTTCCCGCAAATTCTCCCTATAGCGCGCGCGCTTCGTTTTTCAGATACTCGACGAGTTCCTTCGCCACCTGACCCGCGGGGCCTTCAATCTTCTTCGTCTGCTTCTGCCGTCCGGGCACGTACAGCTTCTCGATTTTCTGCATGTGCGGGCTCAGCTTCGCCTCGACTTCCGCCCAGGCGACTTTGCGCAGCGGCTTCATCTTCGCCTGCTTGATGCCGATCAGGGTGGCGTAGCGCAGCTTGTTGATGCCGCTCTGGATGGTCAGCACCGCGGGCATGGGCATGTCGATGTACTGGTAGTGCCCGGCCTCGAGCTCGCGTTTGAGCTTTAGCCCGTTGTCGGTCTTCTCAATGCCAATGATGATGGTCGCGTGCGGAATCCCCAGGATCTCCGCCAGCAGCACGCCCGTCTGCGCCGCGCCAAAGTCGTCCGACTGCAGGCCGGTCACGATCAGGTCGAAATTCTCGCCCGCGATGGCCGCGGCAATGGCTCGCGCCGTGTTGCCCGAGTCGAGCTGCGCAAAGCGGTCGTCTTCGAGATGAATGGCGCGATCCGCACCCTTGGCCAGCGCCTCGCGCAGCACTTGCGCCGAGCGCGCCGGTCCCGCAGTAATCGCCGTCACCTCGCCGCCATGCTTCTCTTTCTGGCGCAGCGCTTCTTCCAGCGCGTAAGCGTCCGGCTCGTTCGTCTCCCACGACACGTCGTCGCGAATCCACGTGCCCTCCGCGTTCAGCCGGAGCGGCGCGTCCTTTTGCGGAACCTGCTTGATGCACACCAGAATTTTCATAGGAAAGACTTCAGGACCACCGCAAAGTATAGCGAATTGGCCGGGCCGCACAAAAACATGGATGCATCGAACCGCGCTATCATCGCGCCATGCCGCGCCTGCTCTATACCAATCCAGGATTGCGAGCCCGCGACGTGAAAACGCTGGCCGAGTGGTACCGCGACGTGCTGGGGTTCGAAATCCGCCTTCTCTGGCGGGACCCACCCACCTACGCCATGGTGGGCCGCGACGAAATCCGGCTCGCGATTGGACCGCGGGATGACGAATTCGGCCCCGGAACGGCCTACATTCACGTGCGGGGCGTCGATGCCCTCTACGCCGAGTTCCTGGACCGAAAAGTCGCCATCCATCGACCGCTCGAGGTTACCGATTACCGCATGAAGGACTTCGATCTTTACGATCCCGAGGGCAACCGGCTTTGCTTCGGTGAAACGGTCGAGTCGGCTGAAAAGCCATAGAACCAGATCGCGGTCTTACTGCTTAGGGACCGTCAGCACCCGCCGCGCCGTTGCCGGCGGCGTCGGATTCGGATTTCCATTGGCTGCCGCATCCGCCATCGAGGCCAGATCGCTCTTGCCGTACTTCGGCGCGCTCACGTACCCGTGAATATGGTTTTTGCTGATCTCGTTGATGACGACTTCGATCGGCTGCTCGCTGTCCGGCGTGTAGAACACGACCGGCTGATCCAGATTCACATGCTTCTGGGTCAGGTCGCGGTCGTCCACCATCAACTGCAGGTCGGCGAACTGGTGCTTCACGTTGGCCTTGCGCAGGCTTACGCCCACCGGCCCCTCGCGCTTAAACTGCTTCTCCTTGTACAGGTCGAACTCCACGTAATTCCGCTGACCCTTTGCTTCCAGCACCACCAGCTCGGCATGGGTGCGCGCAATCGAGCCGCTGAGCTGCGTGCTGGTGCTGGTCAGGTCGCCGCGGGTTTGCTCGATCTCCTGCTCCTGCTTGTCGAGCTGCGCCTGCATCTTCTTCCAGCGCGACGGCGCCACGTGTCCGGCGTGCGGCTTGCCCAGCCGGTGCACGATCGGCTTCTCAGCCGCGGCCTGGCGCGCGGCTTCTTCCTGCTGCTGCTGAGCGACCATCGCGTTCACCCGCGTCGTCAGATCCGCAACCTGGCCGCGGGTCGACGTCAGTTCGCTCGTCACCTGCTGGTTCTGGGCGGCCAACCGGTCGGCCGCGTGATGCTCGTGGACCGCGTAGCCCACGCCGGCCGCCGCGATCACCGCCGCGCTGATCACCGCCGCCGCCAACTTCACCACCGGCGAAACGGTGTGCTGCATGGAAAGGTCTTCCATAGTGCCTCCGTGAGACAAAACTCCGGCACGTCAGGAAGCACACGCGCTGCCACCACGGATGGGCAGCGATCCTACTGATTCTGCGGGGCTTTTGATGCGATTGCCAAGTTGTTAACAAGCAGATTTTCCCCGGTCCCGGAAAATCCTGCCCGGCTTGCTGCCGCGTATCTTCGGGGAAAGCTTCTATTTGCGGTTCCCCTGCAGCATCTTTTCCCGAAGGAGACTGTTCACCCGTGTTTGGTACCCGCTGCCCTGAGATTTGAGCCACGTCAGCACGTCGGCATCCAAGCGGATGGACACAGGCCGCTTGACTGGCCGATACCATTTGCCGCGGATGGCGTGCTTCCAGGCCCCCGGCGGAGATGCGGGGATATCGGAGGTGTCGATAGCGGACTCGGGCATCGCAGCGAGGTTCTCAAGCTCGCGCTTCTGGCGGGCGGTGAGGGGACGTCCGGGCTTCAACTCGTAGGTCGTGGTTTTAGACTTCGTTTGCCTCTTCATATTCGGTACGCTCCTGGCGGTTAGCGCGGCGGGCGGAGATGATGCGAAGAACCTCTTCGTCTTCGTCAATGATCGAGTAGGCTACCAGCACCAGCCAAAGCCCGTTCACCCTTCCGATGGTCTGCCAGCGCTGCTCCCCATCAACAATGCGGTCCTGCCGGGTAAGATGCATCGGGTCGAGAAAGACTTCGACGGCGGTGTCGAAGCCGATGCCGTGCTTTTTCCGATTACTGCGGTTCTTCGCGTCGTCCCAGACGAATCGCATTTGTATATACAATAACGTATATACTCGCTCGCGATCAAGCTCCTTCCAGTCCCTTCGTCTGCATCACATCCGTTATCCTTGAGCTATCCCTGTTTTTTGAGAGTTTGATGATTTCTGTCTCCGACATCACCATGCGCTACGGCGCCAAAGTCCTCTTCGAAGAGGTCACCACCACCTTCACGCCCGGGCGCCGGTACGGGCTCACCGGCCCCAACGGCGCGGGCAAAACCACCTTCATGAAGATCCTCTCCGGCGATCTCGACCCACAGAAGGGCAACGTCGTCCGGCCCAGGAAGCTTTCCGTGCTGAGCCAGGATCAGTACGCTTTCGACGCCTTCCGCGTCATCGACACGGTCATCATGGGCAACAAGGGCCTGTGGGCCGCCCTCGCCGAGCGCGACAGGATCTACGAGAAATCCGAGTTGACCGACGACGACGGCATGCGCCTCGCCGAGCTGGAAGCCATCGTCGGTGAAGAGGACGGCTATACCGCGGAGTCCGACGCCGCCGTGCTGCTGCAGGGTCTCGACATCCCCGACGAGCTGCACGAGCGCAAAATGAGCGAGCTGCAGGGCGGCCAGAAGGTGCGCGTCCTGCTCGCCCAGGCGCTCTTCGGCAAGCCGCAGGCGCTGCTGCTCGACGAGCCCACCAACTACCTCGATCTCGACTCCATCCACTGGCTCCAGGACTTCCTCGAGCACTTCGAGGGGACGGTGATCACCATCTCGCACGACCGGCACTTTCTCAACTCGGTCTGCACGCACATCGCCGACATCGATTACCAGACGATCATCACCTACACCGGCGGCTACGACGACATGGTGCTGGCGAAGACGCAGATCCGCTCGCGCCTCGAATCCGAGAACGCGCAGCGCGAGAAGAAGATCGCCCAGCTCAACGAGTTCATCGCGCGCTTCTCCGCCGGCACGCGGTCCTCGCAGGTCACCAGCCGCAAAAAGGAAGTGGAGCGGCTGCAAACCACTGAGCTGGCCCGCTCCAACATCGCGCGCCCCTACATCCGCTTCGACCAGAACCGGCCTTCCGGCAAATACGTCGCGGACATCGAAGGCCTGCGCAAAACCTACGGCGACCTAACCGTCATCGATGGTTTCTCCGGCGGCATTATGCGCGGCGAAAAGATTTGCCTCATCGGCCGCAACGCCCAGGGCAAGACGACCATGCTGAAGTCGCTGCTGGCCAACCAGCGCGATTTCGCGGAGAAGGACTTCGTCCTCGACGCGGGCACGGTGAAGTGGGGTCACGAAGTCCAGATCGGCTACTTCCCGCAGGACACCACCGGCGTGATCGAGCCGGGCACCACGGTTGTCGACTGGCTGCGCCAGTTCGACGTCAAGGCCACCACAGAGGACATCCGCGGCATTCTCGGCCAGATGCTCTTTCGCGGCGAGGAAGGCATGAAACCGACAGCCGCTCTTTCCGGCGGCGAGGCCGCGCGGCTGATCTTCTGCAAGCTGATGCTGCTCAAGCCCAACCTGCTCATCCTCGACGAGCCGACGAACCACCTCGACCTCGAAGCCATCAACGCGCTGAACATCGCGCTCCAGCGCTACGAGGGGACCGTCCTCCTGGTCACGCACGACCACGATCTCATTGATGAGGTCGCCACGCGCATCTGGCACTTCGACAAAGGCGCGATCGAGGACTTCAAGGGCCCGTACGAGGAATACCAGCACGCCACATTCAGTACTCGGTGATCATCGAGCAGCAATCAGTGAACAAACAAAAAGGCTGGGATGCTTCTCGCGTCCCAGCCTTTTTCTATACCGTATCCCGTACCCCGTAACCCCTGCTTCTTACGTCACATTCAGCGTCAGGTTCACAGACGTGGTCACGCTCGAGTTGGCCGAGTCGGTCCCCGTCAGCGTAATCGCATAGGAGCCGGCCGGCACATCGTTGGAGCCGCCACCACCGCCGCCACTGTTGCTGCTGCCGCAGCCGGAAGCGAATCCGCCCAGCGCCAGCGCCAGCATCAGGCACCCCAGCATCGTCCACAGCTTCGACCGCTGCTTCCGGAAGCCGAACAGCAGCACTCCCGCCAGCGCAGACGCGCCGATCGGCAATGCCCCGCCGAAGGGCGAATGGTTCTGCGCCGCGCCGCCGCCGTTGCCAAACCGCACCAACGAGCCGGGAGCCGCACGCAGGCTTGCCTGGCTGCACGAGCTCAGCGACGTATACAGCGTCAGCGTCGCGGTTGCTGTGCCGTTCGCAGCCACGGCCGTGTTGGTGATGGAGGCGCAGCCGTCGGCCTCCAGCGCCGCGCTGGTCGTCTGCAGCGTGAAGTCCACCGTGCCCGCGTACCCGCCCTGCGAGGTAATGGTGACCGCTGTGGTCGCGGAGCTTCCCGACTTCACGGAGATCGTCGTCGGCGAGGCGCTCAGCCCGAACCCTGCAGCGCTCGTCCCGCCCGTCACCGTCACCACGATGGTGGCCGACGAACCGGAGAAGGTGCCGTCTCCGGAATAAATCGCCTCAATCGAGTGCGCTCCATTCATCGTGGTCGCCGTGGTCGCATAGCTGTAGGTCGCCGAGCCGTTCGTGAGCGCCAGCGAAGTGGTTTCCGTCGTGCCGTCCACGATCATCGTCAGGGTCCCTGTCGGCGTGCCCCCGCCGGCCTCCGGGGCCACGGTGATGGTGATGTTGTCGCTGTTGCCGGCCGTCACCGTGCCGTTGGCCGCCGCCGCCGTGGTGGTCGAAGCATGGAGCGTCGCGGTGCTGGTCCACGCCGTCATCAGAGCGTCAAAGTCCACTGAGCCCAGCCCGGTGGCTTCGTCGTACCCGGTGGTGGTCGCATAGCTTCCCGCGCCCGCCGACGAGCAATAGGTCGATCCCGCTGTGCACTGGTTCCCGCCGACTGTGGTGTCGTGGAAGGCTGCCGCGTAGGTCGCCCCGTTGGCCGCCAGCGTGTACAGTTCCTTCGCAGCAATGCCCTGGTTGGAGTCTGTCTTCTGCACGATGATCGCCATCATCCCGGCGAAAATCGGCGCGGCAAAGCTCGTTCCACCGGCCGCCGTCAGGTAGCCCTCCGTGGTGGAATCCCGGAAGCCGTTCGTGCAGCTCCCCGTTTGTCCGCTGCTCCAGGACGACTGATCGCTGGTGCAGTAGAGATAGGGCGCGTTCACGTTGGAGGAATCGAGCGAAACGTCCGGAACCAGCCGCATCGCCCCGGAGATGCCGGGGACGCCGGTCTGCCAGCTGGGCCGCGAGGCCAGACTGCTCACGCCGCCCCCGCCCGAACAAAGGGCCGCGGCCGGCTGGTTGTACTGCGTTGCGTATTGGCCGCAGGTGACGTCGTCGTTCCACGCCTGCTCCGGAATGAAGGAAAGCGCGGAGCTGCCATCGGCATTATTCGACGACTGCCAGTAGGTCGTATTGCCTGCCGCCACATTGGCGGACGAGAACTCCGTCCCGCCCACCCCCGTCGCGTAATCGCTGCTGGCCGGGTAATTCACCACCAGCGCCTCCTGCTGCGCGGTGGTCAAATTCGTGTACCCGTAGCAGGAGGTCGAGCCGCTGTCCCCGGCTGACGCCAGAATGGTCTGCCCCTGGCTGGCGCCCTGCTGCAGGATCTGCTCCAGCTCCGAGAAATCGGTCGCCGTGATTCCTGTTTCGCACGCGCCGTAGCTGATGCTGAGGACCGATCCGATCTGCTCATCGATCGCGTACTGCAGCGAGTCGAAGACTCCGTAGTTAGGGTTGTTTCCCGTGTAGACAAAATCGATCGTCGCGCCCTTCGCGGTCGCCCCGGAATACTCGAGGTCAAGATCCGATTCCGACTCATCCCCGGCCACGGTCGTCGATGTGCCGGAACCCTGCACAATGATCATCGTGGGATCCTTCTTCGGCAGTCCCGCTGCACTCTCAAAGGCCTCGATATCCGCAACGTCGACCGCTGACTGCCCCATCACCGCAAGCGTTACGCCCGATCCGTCAAATCCGGCCTGATACGCGGCCTTCACGTCGTAGATGGTCGCCACGTCTCCGGGCGTGAGGAAATGATCGCCGGTCACCGACGACGTGTAGGCCGGCCGCACCGCCGCCGAGTTGAGAACCGCCGGGCGCTTCATCGAGTGCGGACGGAAATCATTCAGGTTCCCCACCGACAGCACCACTCCCTGGAGCGCCCCCGGAATCGACAGGTCCGTTCCGTTCGCCCAGTGCGTTTCGCCGTCCACCCGGTACCGGTTCATCTGCGTCTGGAAGGCCGTCTCCACCTGCTCGACCGTGCCGGAGAACTTGATGCTGGTGCGGCTGTTCGCCACCCGCTCCACGTTGAAGCCTTCCGACTCCAGCCAGGTCTCCACCTTCTCCAAATCCGCCTGGCTCATCCCGAAGCGCGCGGCATACGTAGCCGGCGTCAGCCACTGGTGGTATTCCGGGTTGCCTGGGGTCTGCTGCGCCTGGATGAGCGCATCCAGCTCAGCCTTTTGTTCCGGAGTCAGCGCAAAGGTCAGCGTGATCCCCTCAATTGGCGTCGACGCCGGCATGCGTCCGATCTGCATCTGCGGCGCAATCCGGGGGCTCACCGTTCCGCGCAGCACTACGGTATTGTTGGGGTTGATCTCCTCGACGATCCGGCTTCTCATGGTCTGCGCGGAGAGCAAACTCCAGCTTCCGAACAGGCAAGCTGTCACGGCCAAACGACGTACAATCCACGTGCTTGTCACAGGGGGTCCTCTTTATTGAGTGGTTCCGTAGTTGGCAAACACGGCTTTTGGGGAAGCCGTCCCGCCGATGATTTTCCTGGTAATCCCAAGCTTTACGCCGCCTTCCGCGTCCCCGGCTGCGCCCGCCATTCCCCGACACGATTCGTGCGTCCGGACTGCCCTTCGGCAGGACTCGCCTCATCTTCTGCACTTCGGGAACGATCCAGCTTAGCTGGATTAGACAGCAAAACCCTGCAAATTGTCTCGCTTCCGGGGAGAAATTTCGCTGGCCGCCGGAAAGCATGCCCACCCGGCCTTCTTATCCCCTTTCCTGCTTGTTCGTAACCGCTCGTATCTGTAGAAAGGTAGAGCTATGTTCCTCGAACTGGAGTCCCGCGTCTGCGGCCGCGTTCACGTCCTCGAGTGCAAAGGCCGAATCCTCGCCGGGCAGGAAGCCGACGCGCTGGAGGCCGCGCTGAACCGGGACACCCGTCGCCACCTCAGCCAGGTCGTGATCCACCTGCGTGAGGTCACCCGGCTCGACAGCACCGGACTCGGCCTGCTGGTTCGCTACTCGACCATGCTCCAGAAGCGCTCCGGAGGACTGCGCCTCGCCGCGCCCCCGCCCTTTGTCACCGAGCTCCTCACCATGACGCGTCTCACTTCCATCCTGCAGGCCTTCCCTACGGAGGAAGACGCGATCCTCTCGTTCCTGCTCCCGGAAGCGCGCCGCGCCGCCGCCGAAAAGTCCGGCCCCAGCGTTTTGCTGGTCGACCAGTCGGGCGACTTCTCCAGCTTTGCCGCCGCCGTCCTCACGCAGCATGGGTATTCCGTCAACTCGGCCAGCCTGGTCTGCGACGCCAAGGTCCTGCTGCGCGTCAGCCGGCCCGATATTCTTCTTCTCGGTCCCAGCACGCCGGCGGTGGCCGCCGACACCATCACGGCGGCCGTCCGCTCCGTCGCGCCAAAGGCCCAGGTGGTTCGACTGGACGCGGACCTGAAAACCCGCGACGCGCACGATGCCGCCGAAGCCCTCCTCCAGCATCTCCGCGCGCCCGCGGCCTCCTGATCAGCGCTGCCCAGCAGGGGCAAGCGGCAGCGGCACTTCGAGCGATCCGATCCGGCTGCTCAGGCCGTCCCGCACCGCGACCCGGAGCGATGCAGCATCCACCGGCACGTAGACGTTCTCCACCGCCTGGTAGCCCTGCTTGCGCAGCTCATCCATTTTCGCCGCCGGGATGCCCGCTTCCACCGTCGTTTGTTCGCCGCCCAGCTCGTTCCCCTGCGCGTCGTACGCCATGACGGCAAACGACAGGTTCGCGTGGAATTGTCCGTCGTTCTCCTGCGGCATGGTCATTTGCCGCGCCATCACCCCGAACTGCACCAGATAGTGCTGCATCGGTACCGGCCCTTTCGGCGCGTGGAAGTTCAGCCCTTCCGCCTGAGCGGCGCCCTCTAAGTACGGGATCAGCTTCGCCATCTGGTCTGGGGTCGCAGCCGCCGGCGCGCCCACCGCGGCCACCCGTGCGGCAAAGATCAGTTCGTGCGCCTGCGGCGCGCCAAACTCCAGCGCCGACATCAGCGAACCCGGCTGCACGTCGGCCGGCTCGTCCGCCGCCGCGGCCTTTCCGCCGAGATTGTCCGCGTAATAGGAGTGCCGGTACGCCAGGTGGTAGCCCTTCCCGTTCACCATCACCCGGATGTGCCGCAGCTTGCCATCGAAATTCGGATTCGTCGGCGCATAGGTCAACGAATAGTAGTTGCTGCCGTTGCTCACCGCGGACTGGAACGCTTTCACCAGCTCGTTGGTGTTGTAATAAGCCGTCCCGCCGGTGTCGTCGGCAATCTGGTCCAGGCTGGCATGCTCGGCGGCCAGTTGCTCCGCGTAGGCCTCGGTCTGGCCGGTCTGGAGAATCGGGGCCACCAGCCCCCGCGCATCGACCGGATACACGGCTACCTGGCTCATGCACAGCAGATTGTCCGCATCTTCGATCCGCTGGAAATACGAGCGCTCATTCGCAAACTGCATCGGCCCCGCTTCCGAATCCGGCCCCAGCGTGATGGGAAACGACCCCGATATCCAGATCAGGTTCTTCCGTCCCGGGACGGAGGACAGAAACCGCGCGATCTGCTGGAGAGCCGTCAGCGTCAGGTCCACCCGCCGGTCCAGCAGGTTCCCGGTGGTTTGGTCGGCCATGGCCACCAGCAGCGTCCCCGCCGCCATCGGGCCGCCGAGGGAAACCGGCGCATCCGCCGGCTGATTCGAGCTCACGCCCGGCACCACCGAACCCTGCGCCGGCAGCGTTCCCGGCGGCGCGGTCGTATCCGCCGGCGACAACTGCGCCTCCCGCTCCGGCGTCAGCACTGATGCCGGCCCATTGGAGCCGGTGTCCGGCAGGAGCCCCTCCTGATCCGCCACCGGCCCCTGCCGCTTCGCCGCCGCGACCAGCGTTTCCCGCTCTCCGCTGAAGCCCTGCACCAGATGCAGCCGGTTGCTCAGCACGAAAATCGCCGTCGGCACGCCCGGGGGCATTTGTTTCAGAAAGCGGACCATCTGCTGGCGCGCATATAGCTGGTCCCGCAGTTGCGTGTTGAGCGCGTCGAACAAAATCACGGTGAGCGGCGCATGATCCTCTTCCCGCGTCGCCGGCAAATTCACAAACGTCAGCGGGGGCAGGGCCGCGGGACGCGCCGGCAGCATGGGCCCGCTCGCCGGCGTGCGCGCATCGAATTGCCGGATCCCCTGCGGCTTGCCGTCTTCGAGAATTTGAAAGTCGTCCGCGCTGAGCCCGGTCACCGGATTCCCATGGCTGTCGGTCACCACCACGTCCACCACCACGCGGCGTACCGTCTGCTGGAGGACCAGGCCGCTCGTGGGCGCTTCTGCCGGCTGCTGGCCCGTTGTGCTCGCCGTCTGAGCTGTCGCCGAAGGCAGGCAGAGCGCCGCGAGGATGGACAGACCAAAAATACGCGTCATCCCCGCGCTGTTCCGGAATCGTTCGCAGCAGAGTGGTCGCATTCGAGCCCGTCCTTTTTTGGGGAAGCCCAAGCCTATCGCAAAACCAGGCGAATGTCTGCCGAAGACAGGGGCCGGCCGGTGCCCGCGCGCGATCCTGCGCCTGCGTTTTCGGTCGCGTCGTCCATCCATCGTGTCCGCGTTCCATTCCGGCATCCGTTTTGACAATGCCCCTGCAAACAGTGCTGCTCAATCGATTCAGCTTGACGCTCGTATCTCGTGCCCAGTAGCATGGCAGGTCTGACCAGGAGTTTTTTGAAATGTCTTCATTTTCTCTCAAGCGTCTGCTTGTCTGCGCCGCCGCCTGCTTCGCGCTGGCGCTGGCCGCGTCCGCGCAATCCACCCCGCAGCAGACCCCCGCGCACAACTGGCCGTGGATGAACAAGTCGCTCTCTCCCGACCAGCGCGCCGACCTGGTCATCCAGCAAATGACCCTCGACGAAAAGCTCGTCTTCGTTCACGGCACCGGCTGGAACGGCCTTCGCGAGAACGCGGAGATTCCCAAAGGCTCGCTGGGCGGCGCCGGATACGTGCAGGGCGTCCCGCGTCTCGGCATTCCCGGCATCAATATGGCGGACTCCGCCGTCGGCGTCCGCCTCTCCGGCGCCGGCAGCCACTACGCCACGCTGCTCCCCTCCGTGCTGGGCGCGGCTTCCAGTTGGGACCCGCAAGCCCTCTTCCTCTTCGGCGACGTTCTCGGCCGCGAATTGCGCGAGACCGGCTACAACATGTCCATCGGCGGTGGGGTCGACCTCGCCCGCGATCCCCGCAACGGCCGCAACTTCGAATATGCGGGCGAAGACCCGCTGCTGGCCGGCACCATGGTCGGCAATCTCGCCAAAGGCGTGCAGTCGAACCAGATCATGGGCGACATCAAGCACTACGCCCTCAACGACCAGGAAACCGGCCGCACCATCTACAACGCTGAGATCACCGAGCGCGCCGCCCGCGAAAGCGACCTGCTTGCCTTCCAGATCGCCATCCAGATGGCCCATCCCGCCGGCGTTATGTGCTCTTACAACCAGGAAACCGTGACGCCTCCCAACACCGCCGCGGACTGGTCCTGCCAGAACGATCACCTGCTCAACCAGGTTCTGAAGAAGGACTGGAATTTCCAGGGATTCGTCCTCTCCGACTGGGGTGGCACCCACTCCAGCGTCCACGCCTTCCTGTCCGGCCTCGACCAGGAGCAGCCCGGCTCCCAATACTTCGGCGATCCGCTCAAAAAAGCCATCCAGGACGGCCAGGTGCCGATGGCGCGGCTCAATGACGCTGTCCATCGCGTCCTGCGCAGCATGTTCGCCAACGGCGTCATCGACAACCCGCCGCAAGTGGAAGAGGTGAATCCCTTCCTCGGCCGTCGCGACGCCGAGCACATCGCGGACGAGAGCATCGTCCTGCTCCGCAACCAGGATCACATCCTGCCGCTCTCCGCCGATAACGTCCACTCCATCGCGCTGATCGGCGCGCATGCCGACGTCGCCGTCCTCTCCGGCGGCGGTTCCGCGCAGGTCGACGCGCCTGGCGGCGGCGCGGTCCATCCGCATCCCGGCTCGGCGATCTGGCTGGAGCATGTCTGGTTCCCGTCCTCGCCCGAACGCAACATCCGCCTGCACGATCCTGGCGCCGATATCCAGTTCAACGAAGGCGATGATGTCCAGGCTGCTGCCGCGCTCGCGGCGAAGTCGCAGATCGCCATCGTCTTTGTCCAGCAGTGGATGAGCGAAGGGATGGACCGTCCCACGCTTGCTCTGCCGGACGCCCAGGAGGTCACAGGCTGGAACGCCCAGGCGCGCCGCCCGATCCTTTCGCAGCCCATCGATCAAAACGCGCTCGTTGAGGCCGTCGCTAAGGCCAACCCCCACACCATCGTCGTGATTGAGAGCGGTGGTCCGGTCGCCATGCCCTGGGTGGATCACGTGCAGGGCGTCATCGAAGCCTGGTTCCCCGGCATCGGCGGCGCGCAGTCGCTGGCCAACATTCTTTTCGGCGACGTCAACCCCTCCGGCCGCCTGCCCATCACCTTCCCGAAAGACGATGCGCAACTGCCGCACCCACAGGTTCCCGGCCTGAGTACGGAAACCGAGCCCGGCGGTTTGCCCGAAAACGCGTACCACCACAAACCGGTGCCGTTCAACGTGGACTACAACGTCGAGGGCGCGCGCGTCGGTTACAAATGGTTTGAGTCGGAGAACAAGACCCCGCTCTTCCCCTTCGGCTTCGGGCTCTCCTACACCACGTATTCGTTCTCCAGCCTGTCGGTGGATGCGGCGCAGCACACCGCCACGCTCACGGTGACGAATAGCGGCTCACGCAGCGGGACGGAAGTCGCGCAGGTCTATGCGATCCTGCCGGGTTCTACGGGCGAGAACAATTTCAAACGTCTGGTCGGATGGGACCGCGTAACGCTCGGCCCCGGCGAATCGAAGACGGTCACCGTCCCGATGAACCAGCTCACGCTGTCTGTCTTCGATGTGAGCAGGAACGCCTTCACGATGGCGCCTGGCGACTACACCATCGTCGCCGGCGGCTCGTCGGACGACACGCCGCTGCACGCCACGATGCATGTCGAGTAGACGGGAGACCGTAGTCCGTAGTCCGTAGTCCGTAGTCGGAAGAGCCATTATTCCGAGAACGAACGGAGCCGTTCCCGACTACCGGCAACCGACTACCGGCTACTGGCTACGCACTACGGTCTCCAGCCCGATGCCTTCTGTCCGCGACCGGCAGGCGTCTGTCCCCCGCCTGCCGTCTCTCCGTCGTCCGGCGTCGGTCCGCCTGCTGCCGTCTGTCTCCCGGCTGTTGCCTTCTGTCCCCTGCCTGCTGCCTTCTCTCGTCGGTCATACTGCCTCCGGCACCGCGCCCGCTACCAATACCGCCGCCGCTCGTCCGACTTTGCGCGTCAGCTTCACCACGGTGATGTCGTCCTGCTGCCCAAAGTCCTGCGCCGTCTCGGCAATCTTCTCCGCGGCGTCCTCGCTGATGGCGCGCGTCCGCTCGAACCCGAACAGCCGGCCCTCCGCGTCTCGCGCTTCTACCACGCCGTCCGACAGGAACGTCAGCGTCTCGCCCTCGGCCAACGCGACCCGCCGCTCTTCATACGGCGCGTCAGACGTGCTCACGCCCAGCGGCAAACTCGGCAGGACCGCCACCTCTTCGCCGCGGCAATAGGGCGCCAGATGTCCGGCATTCGCCACCGTCACGGTGCCGTCCGGCGCGAGATCCGCGCACAGGCACGTCGCGAAACCGCCGACCTGGCTCGCATGCAGCACCAGGTTCAGGTGCTGCAGCAGCGCTTTGGGGGAATCTCCTTCGCGCCGCTCGGCAGCGCCCACCAGAAGTGTCGCCGTCATGGCGGCCGCCGCGCCCTTGCCGCTCACGTCGCCCACCAGCACGCGCTGGCGCCCATCCGGCAGCGCGCGGCACAGATAGAAGTCGCCGCCCACTTCGCGCATCGGCCGGAACGCCACATCCACGCGGACCCCGGCAGCCGTCTCCACGCTCTCCGGCGCCAGCATCCGCTGGATTTCGCGCGCCGCCTGCATCTCGCCCGCCAGCACAGCGCGCTCCTGCACGGTTCTCCGATGCTCGCGGAACAGCAGCCCGATCAGCGCGATCACCGCGGAGATCGTGCCGATCACGCGCAGCTCCAGCAGCTCCGGCCGCCAGCGCACGAAGAATGCGTCGCCCACGGAGCTGGCGGCCTGCCAGGTCTCCGCAGCGAACCAGGTCACATCCATCAGCGCCCAAAGCATCGCGCAGGCAGCCAGCGGCCGCATGCCCCTGGGAATCTTCTTCCACGGCCAGAACGCCGCAAACGGCGACGTCATCAGGATGCCGCCGACGACCAGGAGCACCCATCCCCCCTTGCCGCTGTAAACGGCATCGGCCCACAGGCTCACGCGCGCCGGGAAAATCGCGTTGCTGAGGCAATTCACGACAAACACCAGCGCCACCGCGATCAGGATTTTGTAGAAAAGCGGAACCCGCCGGCGCGCCAGCCGGAACATGAACCACGGCAGGGGAACGACCATAGCCTGTCCCACCGCGTAGGCCGTCCACATCATCCAGTCTGGAATCGGAACCATCGCAGCCGTGCAGAAGTCGCACACCCGCAGCAGCGCCAGGCACCAGCACACCAGCGCCAGCAGCAGCAGTTCCAGATGGCTGCGGTCGTTCAGATAGAGTCCCAGCAGGACAAACCCCATCACCCCGATCACGCCGAAGCCGACCACTACCGGGAGATAGGTTTTCGCGCCCGCCAGAAACTCGCTGTCGCTCCGATCCCGCAGCCATCCTGCTTCGCCCGCCAAAACAACCGGCGGCTTTCCCTCCGGAGACTCGAGCACCCGATACTTCATCCGCAGCGCCACCGTGCCGGCGCCGGGCGTCAGGTTTCCCGCGGCCAGAGGAAACACCGCCGCGGGATCCACGCTGGACTGGCCATTCTCCAGGTTTCCGAAGTGCCCCACCTGGCTCCCGTTCAGAAAGAGCTGATAGGCCGTCCAGGCGTACACCTGCAGCGCCGGATGCGTCGCTTGCCGCAGCGCGGACAGGTCGGCATGGCACCGCACCCACATCCACGGCTGATTCCCCTTGATTGCCCAGGCGCTCAGTGGCTTCCAGGCGCTCTCGTCCAGAGTGGGCGCCGCCCACGCCGGGTTGTCGCCTGCGTGCCAGACGCACGCGCTCGGGGGGACCGTCACAATGGACTCGCCGCACGCCGTGCCGGCAAAGGCGCAGGCCACCAGCGAGACCAGCAGCAGCTTTCTGTGGGGAAACATGGCACCCATCGTGCCATGCGCTGCCAGGCACAGGCAATCAGAATCGGCGCAGCGATCACCGGCTACTGGCTACCGGCTACTGGCTACTGGCTTTTGTCAGTCGCCTTACCCTGCGAACAGCGCGCCCGACGGCGTTGTGGCCGCCGTCCCGTGCGTTCCGGCCTGGGCCACCGATTTCTCCGCGCTGCCCGGCGTGTTCAGCTCCACCTTGCCGGAGAAAATTGCGTTCTCCTCGATGGAAAGCCGGGAGGCATGGATGTCGCCGGTCATGTGGCTGCCGGCGCGCAGTTCCACGCGGCCCGTCGCATGGGCATCGCCCTGGAGCGTGCCCTGCACCACCACGTCACGCGCGGAGACGTTGGCTTGCACGCGCGCATTCGCGCCTACCGTCAGGCGGTTGTCGTTCAGCGTGATCGTGCCTTCCACCAGACCCTCCACCAGAAGGTCCTCGTTGCCCTTCACTTCGCCTCGAATCTGCACTGACTTCCCGATGACGGCTGCTGCCTCTCCCGGCATTTCGGCTCCTTTGTGGCACGCTGCTGCGCTTTGCTCGAACTATACGCAACAGATCTGTGGGGCCGCAACCGCGGGAGCGGTCAAAACCGGTTACGAACGATCAGGCTAGCTTTTCGCTTCGCCGCGCACCACAAATCCCGGATTCAGCAGCACCGGCTTGTTGTAGAGCATCGGATTGCCTTCAATGTCCGTCACCGTGCCCCCGGCCTGCTCCACCACGCACTGCGCCGCCGCCGTGTCCCACTCCATGGTCGGGCCGGTGCGCGGATACACATCCGCCGCGCCCTCCGCGACCAGACAGAACTTCAGGGAGCTCCCCATGGTGACGAATTCGCAGTCCCGATCGCCGCCTGTGAAAGCATCCAGGTTGTCCTCCATGGAGGCATGCGAGCGGCTCGTCACCACGCGCGTGCGGCCGTGCTCAGCGCGGCCGATGCGAATCGCCGCGGCGTGCCCGCCTTCCGCCTTCCACGCGCCCGCGCCGCGCGCCGCGTAGTACATCTTGTCGATCGCCGGAGCGTACACCACGCCCAGAATCGGACGCCCCTCTTCCATCAGCGCGATATTCACCGTGAACTCGCCATTGCGCTTCAGGAATTCCTTCGTCCCATCCAGCGGATCGACCAGCCAGAACCGCTGCCACGCGCTGCGCTGCTCAAAGGGAATCTCCTTCGACTCCTCGGAAAGCACCGGCCACTGCGGCGCGATGCGCGTCAAACCCGCATCGATGATGCGATGCGACGCCAGGTCCGCCTGGGTCAGCGGCGAATTGTCCCGCTTGTACTCCACCGCCGGATTGACTTCGGCGTAGACCCGCATCACCGCTTTGCCCGCCTCGCGAGCGATCTCAACCACCTGCGGCAGTAGCTCGCGCAGTTGGTTCTCGTCACGCACATTGCCCGTTGCACTCACTGCTTTTTCTCCTTCGCCCGCGCTCTCTCTTCCAGCATCTGCAGGATCCGCTCCACGCACTGCTCCACCGATTCCGTCTCGGTGTGCAGGTGGATCTCCGGCGAAACCGGCGGCTCGTAGTCGCTGTCGATGCCGGTGAAGTTCTTGAGCTCTCCGCGCCGCGCCTTCGCATACAGCCCCTTGGGATCGCGCTGTTCGCAGAGTTCCAGCGGAGTATCCACGAACACTTCGATGAACTCGCCCGCCTCGAACCGCGATCGCGCCAGTTCGCGTTCCGAGCGGTAGGGACTAATGAAGGAAACCAGCGTCAGCAGGCCCGCATCCACGAGCAGCTTCGCCACTTCCGTGACGCGCCGGATGTTCTCCGCGCGATCCGCCTCGGTGAATCCCAGATCGCGATTCAGCCCGTGGCGAACGTTGTCGCCATCCAGCATGTACGTGTGCTTGCCCTCGGCGAACAGCCGCCTCTCCAGCAGGTTCGCGATGGTGGACTTCCCCGAAGCCGACAAGCCCGTAAACCACAGGCACATCGGCTTCTGCAGCTTTTGGCGCGCCCGCGCGTGCTTGTCGATGTCGACATGCTGCCAATGGATATTCGCCGCGCGCCGCAGCGAGAAGTCGACCATCCCCGCGCCCACCGTCTCGTTCGTGATGCGGTCGACCAGGATGAAGCTCCCCAGTCTGCGACACCGATCGTAAGGCTCAAACGGCACCGGGCGGTCCGTGGAGAGATTCACCACGCCGATATCGTTCATCTCCAGCGCTTTCGCCGCCATGTGGCTGCCCGTGCGCACGTCCACCTGATGCTTGATCGCGGTGATCGTCGCAATGGCCTGGCTGGTGTGCAGATTCATCAGATACGAGCGGCCGGCCACCAGATGGTGGTCGGAAAGGCAGATCACGCGCGCCTCAAACTGGTCGCTCAGATCCGCCGGATCGGCGGCCGCCGCCAAAACGCTCCCGCGCGACACATCCACTTCGTCGGCCAGGCACAGCGTGATGGATTCTCCCGCCTTCGCCGACTTCCGCTCCGACTGCCACGTCACAATCGAGCGAATCTTCGTCTCCTGCCCGCCTGGAACCACGCGCACCCGGTCGCCCACCTTTGCTTCCCCGCTGGCAATGCGTCCGCAATAGCCGCGAAAATCATGCGTAGGCCGATTCACCAGCTGCACGGCCATGCGGAATTTCAGATCCGGCACGTCCGTCGTCGCGTCCACCTCTTCCAGATACTGCAGCAGCGAAGGCCCTTTGTACCAGGGCGCGGCCGCGCTCGCCTCGGTGATGTTGTCCCCATTCAGCGCCGAGACCGGAATCGGCTGGAACGACTGGAATCCCAGATCGTGCACGATCGGCCGGAACTCCTCCACAATCTTCTCGAAGACTTCTTCGTCCCACTCCACCAGGTCCATCTTGTTGATGGCCATCACCAGGTGGCGAATGCCCAGCAGCGACACAATGCGCGCGTGCCGGTGCGTCTGCACCATCAGGCCTTTGCCGGCGTTCACCACCAGCACGGCCAGCTCCGATGTCGACGCGCCCGTCGCCATGTTGCGCGTGTACTGCTCATGGCCAGGCGTGTCCGCCACGATAAACCGCCGCCGCGGCGTCGCGAAAAAGCGGTAGGCCACGTCGATGGTGATGCTCTGCTCGCGCTCCGACTGCAGTCCGTCCACCAGCAGCGCGAAGTCGATCGCGTCGCCCTGCGTGCCGTACCGCGTGGAGTCGCGCTCCAGCGCGGAAAGATGATCCTCGAAGACCTGCTTCGATTCCCACAGCAGGCGCCCGATCAGCGTCGACTTCCCATCGTCCACGCTGCCGCAGGTGATAAACCGCAACACGTCCTGCATCAGAAGTAGCCCTCCACCTTCTTCTTCTCCATCGACCCGGCCTGATCGTGATCGATCAGCCGGCCCTGGCGCTCGGAGGTCCGCGCCGTCTGCGTCTCTTCCACAATCTCCGCGATCGTGGTCGCGGTGCTCTCCATCGCCGCCGTCAGCGGATAGCAGCCCAGGGTTCGGAAGCGCACCATGCGCATTTCCGGAAGCTCGCCGGGGTTCAGCGGCATGCGCTCGTCGTCCACCATGATCCACTGGTCCGAGCGCCGAACCACCGGCCGCATGGCCGCGAAATACAGCTTCACAATCTCGATATTCTCGTCCGCGATGTACTGCCAGATATCCGCTTCCGTCCAGTTGGAAAGCGGAAAGACGCGGATCGATTCGCCCGGATGGATGCGCGCGTTGTAAATGTTCCAGAGTTCCGGCCGCTGCAACTTCGGATCCCATCGATGGCCCGGCGAGCGGAACGAGAAGATCCGCTCCTTCGCCCGCGATTTTTCCTCGTCGCGCCGCGCACCGCCCATGATCAGGTCGAACTGGCCCTCATCCAGCGCCTGCTTCAGCGCCTCCGTCTTCATCAGCCCGGTGTAGGTGTCGGAATCGTAGGTGAACGGATTCACGCCCTCGGCTTTGCGCTTGTGGTTGGTATGCACCAGCAGCTTCATCCCGCACTCCGCCGCCACGCGGTTGCGGAATTCGATCATTTCCCTGAACTTCCAGGTCGTGTCCACATGCAGCAGCGGAAACGGCGGCGGCGCCGGCCAGAAGGCCTTGCGCGCCAGGTGCAGCATCACGGAGGAGTCTTTGCCGATGGAGTACATCATCACCGGCTTTTCCGCCAGCGCAACTGCCTCACGGATGATTTCGATTGATTCTGCTTCCAGGCTGGCGAGATACCCGCTCATCTGCTCCGTCCAAAGTGTGAATTTCTCGTAAAAGGGAAGACTACAAAGGCAGGAAATGCACCCGTGACCCGCAACAACTGCGACAGGCAGGCTTTTCCGAATCCCTCTTCCGAAGAACCCATCTGTTATTCGATGTTCTCAGTGGGTGCAAATCCCGCGGCCTGCTGCCGATAGCGACGAACGCCTGGCTATGTCCGTTGTGCGAATCAGGCCTTCATCATACCAGATGAACAACGGGATTTTGAGCGCCCACACCAGACCCGCAGCACGTCCGGATTTACGCCCAGGACTTCCGCAGTTCGGGGAACTTGCGTCCCAGAAACTCTTCCAGCTGGTCGACATCCGGACCGTAGATTTCCTGCAGATAGCGTCGTGCCTCCGGGTCGATCGAGGGCTTCGCGTGGCCGTACAGAAGCGGGCTTTCCCGCAGCCACAATTGAAGCCGGGCGGGCAGGTACAGCATGATGCGCTTTTTCATCTCACTGTCGCGCACCATCCGATACAGGCCCTGATACCGGGGTGCCCGGAACGACCCCTCGCCGCCGGAGAGTTCCGTCTTCTCGAACGGCGCCGGATCGATTCCCAGAAACTGCGCCACCTGGAGCATCGTCTCGCGCGGCTCCCTGGTCAGGTCGTCCAGCAGCAGCACCTTCACCTGTCTCGCCCCGAAGGTCTCCACATAGCGCCGCACTTGTCCGTAGTACATGCCGGATTCCACATATTCGCGGGAGCTCTTCCAGTCCCGGCAATACTCGTCGCCTCTGCCTTCGCTCTCGAAGTATCTCCGCAGCGCCTTCAGGAAGGACTCTTCGGGCTCAACCCCGGTTCGCCGGTACATCAGGAAATGAGAATGCGCGCGCGCGACCGGGTCCCGCAGCAGGATGAGGATCTTTGCGGACGGCGAAGCTTCGTGAATCCGCTGGTGCGCGCCCGGATCGGAGAGATAGAACGGACTGAAGTCCGCGATCGCGGCAAAGCCCCCGGCTCCCGCGTAGAGACGCCTGTACTCCTCCGCGCTGGTGGCGGGATACGTCGAGAAAAACTCGGGCTCCTTGGAGCGGGGCAGAAAGACCTGAGGATGCCCCCTCAGGTGCTCGAACACAAACGTGGTCCCCGCCTTCGGAGCTCCGACGCAATAAAAGTTCGGCCAATGGATGTTCTGCACCGGGAGGGCTTCTGTTGCTTCTGCCAGAGTCATGGAAGGATGCCGCGAAGAGGAAAAACTAACGAAATTATAGGACTCCTGAACCATCGCGCAATAAATCTCCGCCAGACTGGCCGAATGCCGGACAGAAATGCCCGATAGATTTTTTCGCGGACTGCCGCGCCGAGCCATCGACCCCAGTGGCTTCCTGTAGAATGACCCCACTGAAACGCTGTCATTTCCGCGATCCGAATGCGGCAGCGCTGGTTCTGTTTTCATTGCACGATGCCCTGAATCCATCCTCGGCGTGAGGTGCCAGCGGCCGCACCACCCCGAGTGCTCACCCCGAGGCCGTCACCATGGATTACATCGCCGGGTTTGTCATCGCGATCATTATCTGCCTCACGGGTGTGGGCGCCGGTACCATCTCGGCTCCGTTGCTGATCCTGTTTCTCGGCGTTCCTCCTGAGGTCGCCGTCGGCACGGCCCTGGCCTATTCCGCGGTAGTCAAGCTGATCGCCGCCCCCGTCCAGATGTTCCGCGGACAAGTGAATTACCGCATGCTGGCCTGGATGCTCGTCGGCGGCTTGCCGGGGGTCGTTCTGGGAGCCGTGCTCCTCCGCGACACAGCCCACACTGCCAATTGGGGACCACTCTACTGGGTCCTCGGCGGCGTCATCATCTTTTCCTCCTGCTGGCACATCTACCGCTACCTGCGCCCCGCCCCGCGCCAAAGCGTCCCACGCGACCGGCCCGCCTGGATCGCGGCGATCATGGTCCTCATCGGCGCGGAGGTCGGCTTCTCCTCCTCCGGAGCCGGCGCCCTGGGCACCCTCGCCCTCATGAGCCTCACCTCCATGTCCGCCAGCCAGATCGTCGGCACCGACATCGCCTTTGGCCTCGGCATCACGCTGGTCGGAGGCGGCATGCATATCCTCGGCGGCACTTACAGCGCAGCCCTGCTCCTTCACATGACCATCGGCGGAATCCTCGGCGCCCTCATCGGCAGCAATCTCGCTCCGAAAATTCCTAACCGCCAGCTGCGCCTCGCGCTCTCCATCGTCCTCCTGCTGGTCGGCGTCGAATTATGCGTCCGCGCCGCCACGTTCTAGCGTTCTGTCTCTGAAATTCCTTTACTCTGTCATCCCGAGCGCAGCGCTGTGGGGCCCCATCACGCCGACAGGCGCGATGGGGTAGGCGGAGCGAGGGACCTGCTTTCCGTTTGGACATCCGCCGTAAAGAGACTTGCGACACACCACACTAGCGGCTGCCGTCTCCGACCGCCCACAACTCCCCCTGCGTCGGCCACACCGGCTGAGGCTCCTTCCGCGCGCCTTCGTGGAATCGGTCGCCAAGCCGGTATTTCCGCACTACCGCCCGCACCAGCGCGTTCACCCGTTCGTGATACGCCGTCGGCACAAACGCGCGATTCCGATAGCGTTCCTCATACTGCGCCTCGAGAGCCGGAAAATGCTCGTGAATGAACCGCAGGAACACCGGCCGCGAGCACGGCTTCAGAAACAACGGCTGCGACCCGAAGAAGCTCGCCCCCGCCCGCTCGGCTCGCCGCGCCATCCTCTCCAAAGCTTCCCGCGTGTCCGTAATCCCCGGCAGCAGTGGAGAGCACAGAATCCCCGTCCGCAGCCCCGCCGCCCGCAGCCGCTCCACAGTCCTGAACCGAAGGTCCGGCCGCGGCGCGCGCGGCTCCAGCACCCGCGCCAGCTTCGCATCCGGCGTGGTGATCGTCAGGCAAATCCGCAGCACGTTCCGCTCCGCGATGCGCTGCAGCAGCTCCACGTCCCGCTCGATCAGCGTCGACTTGGTCACGATCCCCAGGCGCAGCCCTTCATGCTCAGCGAAAACCTCCAGCAGGCTGCGCGTCACCTGCGCTCGCCGCTCGATCGGCTGGTAGGGATCGGTCGCCGTCCCCATCGCGATCTCCTCGCCGTCCCGCACCTGCTTCAGTTCCTGGCGCAGCAGCCACGCCGCGTGGTCCTTGATGTAGATCTCGCGCTCGAACAGCTCCGGATCGTCTTTGTCCAGGAACTCATGCGTGTACCGCGCATAGCAGTAGCGGCAGCCGAACTCGCAGCCGCGGTAAGGATTGATCCCCCACGTCGAAGAACGGCATCCGCTTCGAAACGATGCGGTTCAGGATCGAGCGCGCCGCCATCGTGCGGAACTCGACGCCATGCCCGTCGCGCCCGGCATCCGCCTCGTCTGCCTCGGCCGCCAGCCGAGCGACGCCGACCGGCCCCGAGGCTCAGGATTGGGAAGAGTGTATTCGCTTTTTCTTCGCCCATGCGAAGAAGCTACGCCCGGGCGGAGCCGCCCGTCAAGACCTTCCGCAGTCAAACTTCCGAAGCGCCTACAGGAACGGAGTCTGCTTCCGAACGCCTCAGTGCGGCAAGCCTGGTGGATTCCAGATCTCCGCGATAAAACATATTGAATGTGTCGAAGGGAATCAGCCGCTTGCCGTCCGGATGCGCAATGTGAATGCAGCTCTTCTTCACGCTGCGCACGTCGAATGCCTCCGCATCGATGAACTGCACGATCAGCACGCGGAACAGATTCTTGTAACCAAGCTCTTTGGGAATCAGCACCTTGGGCAGGCAGCACAGCAGCTCGCGCAGCGTGCTGAAGCCTGCGACATCGGCGAATGATTGGTGGCAAACAGCTTGAACAGATGCTCGCGCATGCCGCCTCCTGCTCGTAGACGATGGTGTTCTTTGCGCCGTCGATCAGCACGTCGGGCGGCACCATGCCGGTCAGCGGCACCACCTTGCCGTCCAGCTTCAGCGCATAGGCCATCGCCAGCGCATCCGGATGGCACGGGACCGGGATCAGGTCCTCTGGCCTGAAAGACGCTGGTCTGTTCCAGGATGCGGCGGCGCACCTCGGTGAGCGTCAGGCGGTGCTCGCGCCGGTCGAAGCCCTTGCACGCGCCCTGCCTGCTGCACCGGCTGAAACGTCACCCCGCGCACCGCCGGCTGTTGGCAGCGCAAAATCCACGATCGCGCCCAGTTCGCCGTCGTTCACGCCGCGCTCGACCGTGACCACCAGCGTTGTGGAGATCCCCAGCTCGTTGAGCCGCTCCAGCGCCTTCTCGCGGATGGCGCGCAGATCGGCGCCGCGCAACTGCATCAGCGGCTCGCGCTCAGCGAGTCGAATTGCAGGTAGATCTCAAACTGCGGCATGAACGTCCGCCAGGCGCTTGGCAAACTCCTCGTCCTGCGCGATGCGGATGCCGTTGGTGTTCACCATCAGGTGGCGGATGGGCCGCTCCTTGCACATTTCCAGCACGCGGAAGAAATCCGGATGCAGCGTCGGCTCGCCGCCGGAGATCTGCACCACGTCGGGCTGCTTTTCGTTACGCACCACGCAGTCCAGCATGGCCTCAATCTGGTCGAGCGTACCGGTATTCGGTGCGGTGCTGGCCCGCTGCCCGCGTAGCAGATCGGGCAGGTCAGGTTGCAGGCGTCGCAGATCTCAACCAGGGTGAGGCAGCTGTGCTGCTCGTGATCGGGGCAGAGGCCGCAGTCGTACGGGCAGCCATACTTGATCGGCGTGTTGTAGACCATGGGCTGCTCCGGCGTCTTGATGAATACCTCGCGCGAGCGACGGTAATAGTCGATGTCGTCGGCGACCAGAACGCGCTGAGTGGCCGTGCTGCGGGCATCGCTTCAGCATCCACACCTTGCCGTCTTCGAAAACGATCTTGGCGTCGATCGCGCCGGTAGCACGTCGAACAGATCGAGATCGCCACGTCGTAAAAGAGGTACGGCCGGAGCTTTTCAGTCATGAGGTTTTGATTGTCCTGAGGAAGCAGACCCCTCCTGGGTGTTATCGGCTCGCCTGGTCACCATACAGCAAAGACAGAGAAACCTGGTTTGCAACATCGTTCAGCCACTTGCGCACCACAGGATCGCGCCAGGCGAGCTCCGGAGTCGCTGCCGCTAACGTGCCCGTCCAATGATGCTGGCGCATGGGTAATTGGCCCAGGAAGACGTTGTTCGAAGCTCTCAGAGTAGCGTCCATGGTCAGGGTAAGACTCCACTCGTAAGCCCCGGATTTGACCGGCTCGGATGTCGCCGTCTCCCTCATGAGGTAGAGGTAAAGAACGGGTTCTCCAGGTGCAGCCTCTTCTCCGAAGTGCGCCGTCGGGCCCCGGCCCTGCGTCTTCGTGTTGATCGCTTCGGCGATCTCCCGCCCGAGTTCATCCCTGTCCACGAGTCCCGGGACGGGACCATTTGTCACTTTCACCAGCACGTTCTGGAAGCCGCGAAGATGAATCCGCGCTGGACGCGGCGGCGGCAGAAAGCATGCTCCGCAGGCCAACAGCCCAATCACCGATACCAGCGTCAGCAACTTCTTTCGGTCCATGCGCGGATTCTACCTGTCGATCATCGTGAATCAAGCTGAAGTGTGACAGTTTCGAAACCGTACTCATGCATTCTCGAGTTCTCAGGGTTGGTCGCCGGACTCGTCGTCGCGATCGAAGAGGCGCTGCGGGTCAGAGCGGCCGCTAATGCCGCCATGGATGACCTTCACCACTCCCCAGGTGGTGAGGGTAATAACCAGACCCCCGGCAGAAAGAACCATGACCAAAAGTTCGAGCCACGCCGCAACGAACAACACCGCGGTCACTCCACCATTACCACCCGGCAGGGCGGAAACGGCGGCAAAGTTGAGGCCGCACAAACCGAGGCCGACACCCAGGCTGATCGCCAGCACGGTGACGACTTTCGGGAAGTTCACGCGTTTAAGCAATCGCGGCATGAGCAGTTCCCTTCCTGCGCAGGATGCGGACATCGCTGAGGAAGAGTGCCGTCAGAACCGCTAATCCGGCGACACACGCCCATTGAATGACATTCATTCCGGCCACCAGCGGCTGCGGTTTGATGAAATCGATGACGAGCCGCCAGCCAAGATACCCTGCCAGGAAGAACCGGAATCTGTATCCCTCCGGCCAGTTCACCGGTCGAGTGAGAACGGTGGCCAGGATCAGGAGGAACAGAATCTCGTACAGCTGAACCGGGTGCCGGGGAACGCCGTCGCCGAAGTTGACCGCCCATGGAAGTTTCGTCGCTTTCCCATAGGTATCGTCGGCCAGTCCCGCAACGAAGCATCCGATACGTCCCACCGCGATCCCGATACAGAGCGGCAGCACAAACAAGTCGCCTGTGCGCGAGTGAATGCCGCTGAAGCGTTTAGCAAGTTCAACACCGATCCAGCCGCCCAGCAGCCCGCCCACGATTGTTTTGCCGCCTGACGCGAAAAGCAGGGGGAGAAGGCTGCCGGATCGAGCGGCTGCAAAAACGGTCGGCCATTGCTCGGCCAACCCAAGCAATCGACTGCCGATGAGCGCCCCAACAGCGGCTGCGGCGATCACGGTCCAACGCTGCGGCTCCTCGACAACGTCGCCCCGGCGGATGCGTGCCCAGCGAAACACGGCATAGCCACTCACGTACCCCAGGGCTTCAAAAAACGGATGCCAGGCTGGGTGTGACCCGACGGGAATCATTCGGGCAGTATAGCGGAGGAGCTGCTTCCGCTCTGGGGACCGATTACGGCGGCACACAGCAAATCGCAACGGCAGCGGAACCGGTGCGCCAACACTGGCCACTGGCTGCTGACTGCTGGCGGCTAATGGGAATGCGCAGGCATCCAGGCCCATCCGGCGTTATCCTAGAGACAGGCCGCCCCGGCAGCCTGCCCGACTCAAATCGCGGTCGCCCGGTTTCCCAGATTCTTCGGGTGCCCCACAACCTGGCCTGAACGAATTCGAATGGCTCTGCCTGAATTTGGCAGATGTGGGCAGCACACCTGCCGCAAAGGACTCAGATCCGTTGTTGATGCCGCATATCACGCCCTTTGAATACGGTCTGTCCATCCTCGTCGGAGGCACGGTCGTCATCATCTGGCGCATCCGCGAGACTCGCACTGCCGTCACGCTGAAAAAGATCCTCATTCCCCCGGCGGGCATGTCCACGGGCTTCTGCATGTTCGCGGTGCCGGACTTCCACATTCCGTGGAGCTGGGCGCTCATCGCCTTTGCCACCGGAGCCACGCTGCTCGCCTGGCCGCTGGTGGCCACCACCAAGCTCCACCGCCAGGGCGCAGTCGTCATGATGAAGCGCTCGCCGGCGTTTCTCGTCGTCATCTTCGCCCTGCTCGCCATCCGCTTTTTCGCCGATGGCTTCTTCAGCAAATTCCTCACCGTGCCCCAAACCGCGGGCACCTTCTTCATCCTCGCCTTTGGCATGATCGTGTGCTGGCGCGGCAGCCTCTTCCTCTCCTACCGCCGCCTCACCGCGCAGCCGCCCGCGATGGAGCCCACGGCCATCACGCCCGCCCTCGACGCAGAGTAGGTAGCCAGTAGTCCGGAGTCAGTAGTCAGTAAAAGCAACGGCCCCGGATCGCTCCGAGGCCGTTACTGATCACTGACAACTGATCACTGACTCCTGATCACTGCTTCGCCGCAATCAGCTCATCCAGGTAATCCGGCTTGCCCTCTTCGCGCACCAGGTGCGGATACCGCTGCTCGCCGTGGTAATCCACCTTCGCTGTGCGATAGTAGTCGTCGTCCACCACCAGCAGCGTGATCGGCGCCGAGCTGCTGCCGGCCTCCTCGATCGCATCCTCCAGACCTTCCGGCGTGTACACGCGCCCATTCACGCCCACCAGCTTCATCCCCGAGGTCACGCCCGCCTGGTACGCCGGGCTGCCCACGATGGAGTCGAAGATCGTCCCATCCGGGCCCACCTGCAGCCCCAGGGAGTACGCATCGCCGAAGCCGCCGCGCCGTCCCGGCAGCCGTACCGGCTCGCTGTTCATCACCGGCTTCCATCCCGCGTTTTCCAGGCCGCCCACCGGTGGCTCCGCCGACGTGGAATCCAGATGCTGGTGGAAGAACGTAGCCCAGTCGTACGGCGCTACCTGATTCAACGCGTCTATCAGTTGGTCGAAGGTGTAGGTTTTCATCTCCGGCCCGTTGTTCGGTCCGCCGTGGAACAGATGGCAGAAGTCGTCAATCGATTTCTGTCCGTGCGTGGTGTCGTGGATGACGGTCGCGACCTCCAGCCACATCAGGTCGCCTTCGTCGTAGTAGTCCGTCCCGCGCCGCCAGCTCATCCAGCCACGCCCGAAGCCCAGACCCGGCTCGGCCACCGCCGTATCCAGCAGCGGACGCCACGTGCGCCCCGGCCGCCCCGGCCCCAGCGAGGCGGTGATGCTCGCCAGGAAGTCGCGATATTGTTCCGGCGTCCACAGTCCGCTGCGCGCTGCCAGCATCGGTCCCAGATATTCGGTCAGCCCCTCGTAGCCCCACAACAGATCTGTCTCTTCGGGCTGCTCGTAGTACGGTGCGTTCAAATCTTCCGGCCGCCGGAACTTCCCGTTCCACGAGTGCACGTACTCATGCGGCAGCAGGCTGCCCACCACAAACGCCGCGCTCGGTTCCAGCATCGTCCGCTCCGGCAGGCGGCTGTCGTTCGACTCGTGATGCTCCAGCCCGAAGTGCGCCACGTGATCGCTGAGCGCCAGCAGAAAGTGGTAATCGCGGTAATGCCGCGTCCCGAACAGCAGCCCCGCCTGCTTCACCAGGTTGGTCAAATCCTGCTGCACCGCCGGACTCATGTTCAGCGCCGCTGCGCTGTCCGCCACCAAATCGATCTCGTGATGGATCGGCTCGCCCGGGGGCGTCAGGTCGATCATCCGGTAGTATTCGCCCTCGTCCACCGGCGAATCCACCAGCCGGTTCAGCGAGACCGGCGTGAAGGTCACTTCGCTTCCGGATTGGCTCTCCACCGGCAGCGCCGTCCCAAACTTCCATCCCTCCGGCAGAATCAGCTTCGCGGCAAACATCTGCTGCTCCGCCGGCTCATCCGCGCGATACAGCGCGACCTCGTTCCACTCCAGCACCAGCAGCTTGTCCGTGGCGGAAACACCGTCCGGCTCCAGGTAATCGAAGTGCGCGTCCAGCTCCGTCGCGCCCTCCGGCACATCCACGTGGAAGGTGAACACGTCCAGCAGATCGCGCTTCCACGGAACCACCTTTCCGTTGGCCTCGAATTTCAGCCCCGTCACATTGGCAATCGGTCCCGACGGCGAGTGGTCGCCCGGAATCCACTTCGGGTAATAGAGCGTCAGCGGCCCCGGCTTCACCGGAATCGCCTCGTTGACGTGCAGAATCTTCAGCGGCGACTGCGTTGTGTCCACCGTCAGCGAAATTTGCGACTGTCCCCACGCCACGGGCAGCAGCAGAGCCGCCGCCATCCCCATCCCGAACCGACGAAAACACCCACGTCTCATCCCACGCTCCTGGCACCGCTCAAAATTGACTGAATCGCCCATCTTACTGCGGATTGCGCTTCAAGGCGCGGAAACGCGCCGCACACAGGCCACGGACGCAATCGAATCTCTCTCTCTACGCGGCCGCCTGCGCCGCCAGCATCTCCGCCGCGCCCAGCGCCTTCACCAGCTCTTCCGGCACGCCATGCCGCTGCCGCAGATAGTCCGGGCTGTTCCACGAGAGCCAGGCGTGGCCCTCGCCGTCCTGCCACACCAGGATCTTCAGCGGCAGATCGATGGCAATCCCCGGCGCCGCCAGCATCAACGGAGTTCCCGCCGCCGGATTCCCGAAGATCAGCAGCTTCGTTGGAGGCAGCCGCATCCCGGCTTTTTCCGCCTCGCCGCTGTGATCCACCAGCGCGAACAGCTTCACGCTCTTCGCCTCCAGCAGATTCTTCAGCCGCTCTACCGTCTCATCCACCGAGTGAGCGCTTCGGCGGCTCACGACTCCATGATTCGTTCCCGCCGCCATGCCGCATCCCCTCCCACGCAATCAGGATGCGCCAATCCGTCGTCGAACGCCAGTCGGCCTATAGCGGATCGTATCCGCCTGCGCCCCGCAGGCATCGCAGCCACAGGCTGGCCGCGAACCAGCAACCAGGAACTAGCAACTAGCAACCAGGAACTAGTTTTTAAAGCAGCTTGCCTTCCGCCAAATCGCGGACCAGGTCCCGATCCGCGGGAAGAAAATCGTACCCAGGCAGATCCTTCAGCGGCGACCAGCGCATGTCTTCGAACACGCGGTTCACCATCTCGCCCTCAAAGCGATGCACGGCGAAAAATTGCAGATCCACCGCGCCGCCGTTGCGGTACTGGTGCCGCACATGCGCGATGCGCGGCCCCACCTCGGCCGCGATGCCCAGCTCCTCATCCAGCTCTCGCCGCAGCGCCTCTTCCGCGGACTCGCCCGGCTCGATCTTGCCCCCGGGAAACTCCCACTTGAACGCGAGCGCTGAGCCTGCCTTGCGCTGGCAAATCAGCACCTCTGATCCGCGCAGAATCAGGCCCGCCGCCACGTAGCGCAGCGGCTTCGGCTCGCCGTTTTGGCCCGTATCTCCCATATTCACCGTTACTTTAGACGTCTCACCGCCCGGAAGGGTCTCATCCAGCCTTCGAATTCCGTTCGCTTTCCCAAAAATCTCGGGGTGGATCGCCGACGCCAGAGCATGCAGCCCCTCCACCAGCGTCGGCGCCGGCGTGTTCAGCAGCTCGTCCGCCACGCAGAACACCTGCCCCGCCCGCACCGCCCGCGTCTGCTCCCAACCCGGACGCCCCGCCAGATTTTTGAGCGGCACCCGGTCCCCCGCTCCGCACCACGCGGCAACCACCACCTCCGGATCAGCCGCCGCCACGGCTTCCGCCGTCGTCACCGCTCCCGGTTCGCCCAAAAACTCCCCGCCCGCCGCCTCCACCAGTTCCTTCACCCACAATTGCGAGTGGATCAGCGGCTTGCCCCACTCCTCGCAATACACCAGCGGCCGGTGCGCCACGCCCGCGGTCTTTGCTCGCACTTCGTCGATCGCGGCTCGCATCTCTCGGATGAGTTCCTCGCCGCGCTCCGTCGCGCCCGCCAGCGCCGCGATCAGGCGAATGTCCTGCTCGATATCCGCCAGCGAATGGGGCGCCAGCGCCAGCACCGGGCATCCGGCCTTCAGGATCGCCGCCAGCGATTCGTTCCGGTACGGCACCGACGCGATCACCACGTCCGGCCGCACGGCCAGCAGCTCCTCCGCGCTCGTCGACCACGAATCGCGCACTACCGCGATGCCGCGCTCGCGCAGCGAAGGCACGGCAGCCAGGCACCAGCGCGTGCAGGCCACCAGCGCATCCGCGCAACCCAGCCGATCCAGCGTGATGCTGACGCTCGGCTGCAGCGACGCGATCTTCATTTGCTGTGATCGGCCAGCACCGCCGCGGGATAGAACACCGGCCAGTTCCGCTCCGCCGCAATCTCCAGCAGTGCCGGCGACGGATTCACTGGAATCGGTGTGAGCGCCATCTTCAGCATGGCCGCGTCGTGAATTGAGTTCCCGAATACTGCTCCCGGCACGGAAATGCCCGCCCGCTTCAGTGCCTCGGCCTTGCCTTCGTCGGTCGGCACGGCCACCAGATCGCTGGAGATCAGCCCGTCGTGCACCAGCACCTGCGCCGCCAGCACCCGTTCCGGACCAATCCCAAACCGCCGCACGCCTTCCTCAATCACCCAGTTGTTGGTCGAGCTGACGGCCCAAATCTCTGCCCCGGCGGCGCGCAGCTCATCCACCAGCTCCCGCATCTCCTGGAAAATCTGCGGCTCCACGTGCGCCGCGAAATACCTGGCCGCGGCCCGGCGCAGCTCTTCCTCGCGCAGTCCCGCGTACACCTGCACCATCTCGCCGCAGATCTTCTCTTCTGAAACCTGGCCCTGCCGGTAGAGCCTGTGCCGCGCGTCGATCCAGTCGCTGGCGTTGCGCGACAGCAGCCCCGCCTCCATCGACCACGTCATGAACCCCAGCCCAGCATCGCCGCTCCACAGCGTGCCGTCGCAGTCAAAAACGGCCACGCGCGGCGCCGGATGCAGAACCGCCTGCCGCAACTCCTCGTGCGAGATACGCTGCACCGGAATTGCCTGAGTCGATGTCATCCCTGCTCCCTGCTTTTAGCCTATACCTGCCCTGCGGCCCGCACCGTGATGCCATCTAACTCGAACATCCTTCAGTAATACGTCGCCGATGTTGCAATGGTTTGAATCGATGCGGCTGGCCGCTGGCGGCTGGCGGCTAAGATGAGAAGCGTGCCTTCCTTCTCCAACAATCTGGCAGCCATCGAGGAGCGCATCGCCGCAGCATGCCGCCGCGCCGGCCGCGCGCCCAGCGACGTCCATCTGATGGCGGTCTCCAAAACGCATCCGGCGGAGTCCATCGCCGAGGCCGCGCATGCCGGACTGCGTCTCTTCGGCGAAAACCGCGTGCAGGAATTCGAAGCGAAGCGCCCGCGCCTCCGCGAGTTAGGCATCGCTGCGGAGGTCCACCTCATCGGCCACCTGCAGTCGAACAAATCCGCGAAAGCTGCCGAGCTTTTCGACGCGATCGACAGCGTCGATTCCCTCCGGCTCGCCGAACGCCTCCAGGACGCCACCGCCGGTCTGAACAAAACCCTGCCCATCCTTCTCGAGATCAAGCTCAGCTCCGAGCCGACGAAAGCCGGCCTCGCCCCCGACAGCCCCGAGTTGTCCGCCCTGCTCGAGCGCCTGCCCGATTTGCCGGGCTTGCCCCTGCGTGGCCTGATGACCATCGCACCTTTCGACGAGAACCCGGAGTCGGCGCGCGCGTGCTTCCGTCGCCTGCGCGCCCTGCGCGACACGCTGGCCCGCCAGCATCCGCGGCTCAACTTCGGCACGCTCTCCATGGGCATGTCCGGCGACTTCGAGATCGCCATCGAGGAAGGCTCCACGCTCGTCCGCATCGGCACCGCGCTCTTCGGTGAGCGGCCGCAGCCGAGGTGACCATGAACCTTCCCGTCACCGATTCCCGCGACGGCGCCCGCTTTCTCGTCCGCGTGGTTCCGCGCGCCAGCCGCACCGCCGTCGTAGGCATCGTTGGCGAGGGCGATCAGGCCGCGCTGAAGATTGCTCTCCACGCGCCGCCCGTCGAAGGCCGCGCCAACGCCGCGCTCATCGAATTTCTCGCCGATCTGCTCCACGTCCGCCGCGCCGACATCGCCATCGCCGGCGGCGAGCACGCCCGTACCAAAACCATCCTCATCCGCGGCCGCCGCGCCAGCGAGATCCAGAAGATTCTCAGATCTGTCACGGACATACAAAGCTGAACAACCGGCGAGGCTTTGTATCAGGGCACGACTTTAGTCGTGCCGATAAGCCGCAAAATGATCGGGGCTTTAGCCCCTGCGCGAAGCGGTCCCGCGCAGCGGGACGACGGTAGAAGCCCCGGCCTTCAGGCCGCGGAAATTCGGGCGCATTTCAATTTTGGGCTGATCACTGATCACTGACGACTGGTCACTAACTGGCCGGGGTGCCCCACCCTTGTCGCCCGCAGTTGGCGACGGGGTGGGATCTGACTACCCCTACTGGCTACTGGCCACCGGCTACTGGCAGCTAACTCGCCTTCTTCCGCCGGTGCGCCGCCGCCGTCACCCGCTGCGGCAGGCTTCTTCGGCGCGAGCCTTTTCCTGCTGCGCCAGGCTCTTCTTCAGCGCGTCCATCAGATCGATCACCGGAGCCATTTTCCTCTTCGGCTGCTTCGCCGGAGCCGGCGCCTCGCCCTGCTTGCTCTCAATCAGCTGCTCGACGCGCGATTCGTATTCGTCCTTGTACTGCTCCGGATCGAATTCGCCCATGAGCTGCTTCATGAACTGCTCGGCCAGCTCCGTCTCCGCCTTCTTTGTGTCCACTTCCGGCTGGTTCTCGAACTCCGCGACCGCGCGAATCTCCTCCGGGTAATAGAGCGTGTGCAGCACCAGCCCTTTCTCGTAGGGCCGGATCATCACGATCTGCTCGCGCTGGTGCAGCGTGATCTTCGCGATCGCGCCCACCTTCAGGTGGTCCATGCCCTGCCGGATCAGCGCATACCCGCGCCGCCCCGCATCTTCCGCCACGCTGAAGTAGGAAGTCTGGAAGAACAGCGGATCCACCTCCGCCAGCTTCACAAACTGCTGGATCTCCATCGTCTCTGACGACTGCGCCTCCAGCCCCTTCAGCTCCTCGTTCGTCACCTGGACGAACTCGTCCTTGCCCACGGGATAGCCCTTCACCAGCTCGTTGCGCTCCACCACGCGTTCGCAGTGCGGGCAGTAGAGTTGCTGCTTGATCCGCGTCCCGCACACGGCGTGTATCTGGTTGAAGCTGACGTGATGCTCGCGCGCCGCCACGTACAGCCGAATCGGCACCGAGATCAACCCAAAGGAGATGTAGCCCTTCCACACTGTCGAAGCCATACGGCAGTTGGGATGCGGCTGCAATTGCGCGCTGGTTATTCGGGAAGCGTCTCTTCGCCCTTGCTTCGCCAGCCTCACCTTACCCATCGGCAGAATTCCCGCCGCGCGAGGCTCTTCTAAACCGTAACCCGTATCCCGTAAACCCTGCCTCTCACTTCGCCCTCGGATGCGTCCGGTCGTACACCGCCGCCACCTGCCCCACCGTCAGCTGCGTGTACCGCTGCGTCGTCGACAGCCGCGCGTGCCCCAGCAGCTCCTGGATCGCGCGCAGGTCCGCGCCCTCCTCCAGCATGTGCGTGCCAAACGCGTGCCGCAGCGTGTGCGGATGCACATCCGCCGGCAGCCCGTGCGCCAGCGCGATCTGCTTCACGATCCGCCCCACGCTCCGCGTCGTCAGCCGCCCATTCCCGCGCAGCCGCGCATTCAGTAACAGTGCCGGTGACAATTTCCCCGACCCGCCGTTGGCCGCCGCCAGCTTCGCCTCGCGTTCCGGCAGATACGCCCGGATCGCCTGCGCCGCCGCATCTCCCAGCGGCACCAGCCGCTGCTTCTTCCCTTTGCCGCGCACCAGAATCGCCTCGTTCGCCCACTGAATGTCGCCCAGATCGATCCCCACCAGCTCCGCGTTGCGGATGCCGCATCCGTACAGCAGCTCGAAGATCGCGCGGTCCCGCTCCGGCCATGCGGCTGTCTCATCGTCGGCGCTCTCCACCACGCGATTCATCTCTTCAATCGTCGGCACCCGCGGCAAATGTTTCGGCAGCTTCGGCGTGCTCACCAGCGCTGCCGGGCTCTGCTCCACCAGCCCGTGCCGCGCCAGCCACTTGAACCACGACCGGATGGCCGCCAGCGCCCGCGCCACCGACGCCTTGCCCAGCCCGCGCCCGTACAGCTCGCCCAGATACGCACGAATCTGCGGATGCTCGATCTTCGCGATGGCCAGCCGCGCCCCGTACTGCTTCGCCAGAAAATCCGCAAACCCGCGCAGCTCGCGCGCGTACGCCCGCACCGTGTGCGGACTCGCGTTCCGCTCCGTGGCCAGCATGGCGAGGAACTCCTCCACCCGCCGCGCCGCTTCGGATTCTTTTTTTGAGCCATCCAGCTCCCGCTGCCCGCCGCTTTCGCCAACTTGCTAACCCGCTAACTCGCTGACTACTGGCTACCGACCACGCGCCTCGCGCGCGGGTGATGCTCCCGATGTACCGCCTTCAGCCGCCCCAGCGCCAGATGCGTGTACACCTGCGTCGTCGCAATGTCCGCGTGGCCCAGCAGTGTCTGCACCGTGCGCAAATCCGCGCCGCGCTCCACCATGTGCGTCGCGCAGCTGTGCCGCAGCTTGTGCGGGCTCGCGTGTCCATCGCTCTGCTTCACCAGATGCCACACCCATCCCCGGCTCAGCGGCTGCCCGCGCGCTGACAAAAACAGCCGGCTCGACGCCCGCCGCGCCAGCGCCGGCCGCCCAAATTTCAGATAAACCTGCAGCGCCTCGACTGCCGGCTGCCCCAGCGGCACAATCCGCTCCTTGTCGCCCTTGCCGCGCACCAGCGCGCGCCCCGCCTCCAGCGACAAGATCGGCCACGCTCAGCCCTGTCAGCTCGGAAACCCGCAGCCCCGCCGCATACAGCAGTTCCAGGATGGCGCGATCGCGCAGCGCCACGGCATCGGCCTGCGGATGCTCCGCGGCCAGTGCCGCGCGCTCCAGCATCCCCTCCACTTCCGTCACCGCCAGCGATTTCGGCAGCACCTTCCACGTCGCCGGCGACTCCAGGTTCAGCGTGGGATCGCGCCGGATGCGCTTATCCAGCAGCAGCCATTTGTAGAACCCGCGCAGGCACGACAGTTTCCTCGCCGCCGACCGCGACTCCACTCCATGCTTTTTCAGGTGCTCCAGGAATCCCGCGACGTGCGCCTGCGTCGCGTCCAGAAACGTCGCCGGCTGCAACTCCAAAAATTCCGCAAACTGCAGCAGATCGCGCTTGTAGGCCTCGCAGGAAAGCGGCCGCAGCCCCTTCTCCACGCGCAGATACGCCAGGTACTCGCCCAGGAGCCCCACATTCCCGCGCTCGGATTGCGCTTGCCTCGCCACGCTTCGATTATCGAAGAACCGGGCCGCCGCGCTCAGTACCCAACCAGGTTCGCGCTCTCGATCCCTCCGCGCTCTCTGTGTGCTCTGTGGTGGAGCGCCCGGTTTGCGTCATCCAATTGGGTAGAGAGACAATCGAACTTGCGCGGCTGACCATCCTGCAACGCTCTGCATTCCTGCGAAAGAGGAGACTTAAGTCTTTATGAACGAACTGGATCAGTTGTCGATCAATGCCCTGCGATTTTTGGCCGTGGATGCGGTGCAGAAGGCCAACAGCGGGCATCCGGGCGCGCCGCTGGGCTGCGCGCCCATGGCGTACCTCCTCTTTCATAAGTACATGCGGCACAACCCGAAGCACTCGAAGTGGACGAATCGCGACCGCTTTGTGCTGTCGAACGGGCATGCGTCGGCAATGCTCTACGGCGTGCTGCACCTCACCGGCTACAAGGTGTCGCTGGACGATCTGAAGCAGTTCCGCCAGTGGGGATCGAACACGCCAGGCCATCCGGAGTACGGCGACACCGACGGCGTGGAGGTGACCACCGGCCCGCTGGGACAGGGATTCGCCATGGCCGTAGGCATGGCGATGGCCGAGAAGCACTTGGCTGCCATCTACAACCAGCCCGGCTACGAGATTGTGAACCACTATACCTACGCGCTGTGCGGCGACGGAGACCTGATGGAAGGCGTCTCGCACGAGGCCGCCTCGCTGGCCGGCACGCTGGGCCTGGGCAAGCTGATCCTGCTCTACGACGACAACCTGATCTCGCTCGACGGCCCCACCGAGCTGAGCTACACAGAGGACGTGCTGAAGCGCTTTGATGCCTACAACTGGCACGTGCAGATTGTGGAAGACGGCAACGACCTGGAAGCGATTGAAGCGGCCATCGCCGTCGCCAAGGCGTGAAACCTCAAAGCCCTCGTTCATCGCGGTGCGCACCGTGATTGGCTACGGCAGCCCCAGGGCCGGCACCAGCAAGGCGCACGGCGAGGCGCTGGGCGACGAAGCGGTGAAGGAGACGAAGCGCAATCTGGGCTGGCCCGACGACAAGACGTTCTGGGTGCCCGAGGACGCCGCGAAGAACTGGCTGCCAGGCCGTCGAGAAGGGCGCGAAGGAAGAATCCGACTGGAACGCGCTGTTCGCGAAGTACAAGCAGCAGTTTCCGGATCTCGCGGCGGAATTCGAGCGCGTGCAGGCGGGCCGCCTCAGGGACGGATGGGCGCAGAGCCTGCCGCAGTTCCCGGCCGACGGCAAGCCGGTCGCAACGCGCACCGCAGGCAACACGGTGATGAATGCGTTTGTGAAACAGGTGCCGGAACTGTTCGGCGGCGCGGCGGACCTGTCGACCTCGACCAAGACGGTGATTAAGGACAGCAAGAATTTCCACCTGGACCCGGCCGGCGACAACATCTTATTACGGCGTGCGCGAGTTCGGCATGTGCGCCGATGGTGAACGGCATGGCCGCGCACGGCGGCGTCATTCCGTATGGGTCGACGTTCTTCGTCTTCACCGATTACGCCAAGCCGGCCTGCGCATGGCGGCCATCATGAGACGTGCACTCGATCTTCGTCTTCACGCACGACTCCATCGGGCTGGGCGAAGATGGGCCCACGCATCAGCCGGTGGAGCAACTGACCATGCTGCGCGCGGTGCCGCGGCTGACGGATTTCCGCCCGGCGGATGCGAATGAGACGTCGGCGGCGTGGGGATTGGCGCTGGAGCGCAAGGGACCGATCGTTCTTCGCACTTGTCGCGGCAGGATTTGCCGCTGCTGGATCCGGTCAAACAGAAGGTGTTCGAAGGCGTGCGCAAGGGCGGATACGTGCGTGGAGCGCGGCGGCGACGCGCCGGATGTGCTGTTGATCGGCACCGGCGCGGAGTTGTGGCCGGCGATCCGCGCGGCGGAGCAACTGAAGAAGGACGGCATTGCGGCGCGCGTGGTGTCGATGCCGAGCGTGAAAATTTTCGACGAGCAGCCGGAGAGCTATCGGAGAGAGATTCTGCCGGACGGCGTGCCGAAGCTGGCCGTCGAAGCGGGCGCGACGCTGGGATGGTGGAAGTATGTTGGCCTGCGACGGCGACGTGGTCGGGCTGGATCGCTTTGGCGCGTCGGCGCCGGGGACGACGGTGCTGGAGAAGCTGGGCTTCAGCGCGGAAAACGTCGCGGCGCGGGCGAAGGCGCTGGTGGAACGCGCTCGGAAATCAGAACCGGCGATGGCGGCAAGAGGCTCAGGGTTCAGAGCAAATTCGTACGCAGAGGTTTGCATGAAGCTGGCGATTGGAGCGGATCACGCGGGATACGCGCTGAAAGAAGAAGTGCGCGGGTATCTGGAAAAGCTCGGGCATGAGGTGATCGACCTGGGCGCGTTCAATGCCGAACCGTCCGATTATCCGGATTACGCGGAGGCCGTGGGACGCGCGCTCCAGGCCGGGCAGGCTGAGCGCGGCATTCTCATTTGCGGCAGCGGCGTGGGCGTGTGCGTGGCCGCCAACAAGATGCCCGGCATCCGCGCCTGCATGTGCCACGATCATTACTCCGCGCACCAGGGCGTGGAGCACGACAACATGAACGTGCTCGTGCTGGGCGCGCGCATCATTGGCTCGGCGCTGGCGTTCGACCTGATTGACGCATTTCTGGAGGCGAAGTTCCAGTCGCAGGTGGAGCGCTACGTGAGGCGGCTCAACAAGGTGATGGCCATTGAAGCGCGCAACATGCCGGGCAGCGAAAAGACGGCCAGCTAAAAGGCGGCTAGCGAAAGGCCGGTCAGCTAAGAGGCGGACAGCAGTCAGCATTCATGTTCCTCCATCGCTGATCACCGTTCGCCGCATCGCATTCGGGTCCCCGGGAATCTCTACAGTCGTTCGCAACGGAGCGCCATGAGCGGCATCAGCACCATTTTGTGGGATGTGGGCGGAGTGCTGCTCACGAACAGCTGGGACCATCAGCAGCGCGATGCGGTAGTGCCGCGCTTCGGGCTGGACACGGCGGTCTTCGAGCACCGGCACGCCGAAGTGGCCGACGCGTGGGAGAAAGACGAAATCTCCGTGAACGAGTACCTGGTGCACACCGTGTTCTTCGAGCCGCGGAACTTTACGGAGGGTGATTTTCTGGCCGCGATGCGCGAGCAATCCACGGTGCTGGCCGACAGCGCGCTCGGAATCCTTCAGGGGCTGGCGGCATCCGATAAGTATGTGCTGGCTACCGTGAACAACGAGTCGCGCGCGATGAACGACTACCGGCTGCAGACGTTCGGGCTCACGCAGTGGTTGAGCGCGTTCTTCACGTCGTGCTATGTGGGCCTGCGCAAGCCGGACCGCAGGATTTATCAGGTTGCGCTGGATGTGCTGCGCAGCGATCCCGAAGAGACAGTCTTCATCGACGATCGCGCGGAGAACGCGGAGGCCGCGGCGTCGCTGGGCATGCACGCGATTCGGTATGAGGGCTCGGCGAAGCTGGCCGCGCAATTGGCGGAGCTGTTAGAAACCAGCTAGCTAAAAAGCGGCCGCGGGCGAAAAGAAGCGGGGCGGAGGAAGAAATGGCCACAACGGAATTAAGAATTTCGCCGGAAGACGTGAAGCAGGCGGCGGCGCAGGTGCAGGAGCGAATTCCGGAGCCGGCGGTCGTCGTGATCTTCGGCGCGTCCGGCGATCTCACCAAACGCAAGCTGCTGCCGGCTCTCTTCCATCTGGAGCAGGCTGCGCTGCTGCCGGCGCAATTCCGCATCGTCGGTGTGGCGCGGCGCGATCTGGGCAAGTCCTTCGCTGAGGACATGCGCCAGGGCATCCTCGAATTCGGCGGCGTGCACGAGGGCGAGGACAAGCTGGACGAGTTCGTCGGGAAGATCGGCTACTACGCCATGAATTTCGACGACGACAACGGCTACGCGGGGCTGAAGAAGCTGCTGGAGCAGTACGACCGCGAAAGCGGCACGCGTGGCAATCGGCTTTTCTATCTGGCGACGGCGCCGGAATATTTTGCGGACATCGTGCATCGGCTGGGCGCGCACGGCATGGCGAAGCCGGAAAACGGGAATGTGCGCGTCATCATCGAGAAGCCGTTCGGCCACGATCTGGAAAGCGCGCGCGCGCTGAACGATGACGTGAACACGGTCTTCAGCGAAAGCCAGGTTTTCCGCATCGATCATTACCTCGGCAAGGAAACCGTGCAGAACGTGCTGGTGTTCCGCTTCGCCAACGGAATTTTCGAGCCCATCTGGAACCGGAATTTCATCGATCACGTGCAGATTACGGCGGCGGAGAGCATCGGCATTGAGGGTCGCGGGCCGTTCTACGAAAAGGCCGGCGCGCTGCGCGACGTCGTGCAGAACCACATGATGGAGCTGCTGTCGTTCATCGCGATGGAGCCGCCGGCCAGCTTTGCCGCGGAGGCCGTGCGGCGCGAAAAAATCAAGGTGTGGAGCTCGATCAAGCCCCTCAACATCTTCGACTGCGTGCGCGGGCAGTACGGGCCCGGCATCGTCGACGGCAGGAAGGTGAAGGGCTACCGCGAAGAGGACCGCGTGAATCCGCAGTCGCAGACGGAGACCTACGCGGCGCTGCGCCTGGAGATTGAAAACTGGCGATGGGCGGGCGTGCCGTTCTATTTGCGCGCCGGCAAACGGCTGGCCAGCCGCGTTACGGAGATTACGATCCAATTTAAGCAACCGCCGATGTTACTTTTTGACGGCCGCACCCCCGGCGGCTGCACGGAAATCCAGCCGAACCTGCTCACCATGCGCATCCAGCCGGACGAGGGCATTTCGCTGCGCTTTGGCGCGAAAGTGCCGGGACCGCAGATGGCCGTGTGCCCGGTGATCATGGATTTCGGCTACGCGCAGGCCTTCGGCGCATCGTCGGCGAACGGCTACGAGCGGCTGCTGCTGGATGCCATGCTCGGCGATGCGACCCTTTTCGCGCATCGCGACGGCGTCGAGACCACGTGGGCGTTGTATACGCCGGTACTCGATGCGTGGGCGCAGAAGGTGCCGCAGACGTTTCCGAATTACGCGGCCGGGACGTGGGGTCCGGAGTGCGGCGACGAGCTGATCGGGCGCGATGGCTATCACTGGCACTCGGTGGCGCCGAAGTCGTAAAACTCCCCCACCCTATCCCCGATGAGGCCGAGGATCATGGCAAGAACCATTCGTGCTGAGTACCACGTCTTCGACGAGCGAGACGCGCTGGTGCGCGCAGCGGCGGAGCACTTTGTCCAGGGCATTCAAGCCGCGGTAACCGCGCGCGGCGTAGCGCGCATCGCGATTTCCGGCGGCAACAGCCCGAAGCCGGTGTTCTCGCTGCTGGCCGACCCCAAAGCGCCGTATCGCGAGGCCGTTCCCTGGGATCGGCTGTGGGTGTTCTGGGTGGACGAGCGCTGCGTTCCGCCCAACGATCCTGACAGCAATTTCGGCGCCGCGCGCGAGCTGCTGCTGAACCGCGTGCCGTTCCCGCCGGAGCGCGCGATTCGCATTGAGGGCGAGCTCAGGCCTGAGGCAGCGGCGAACACCTACGAATCCGCCATTCGCGCGCACTTCCGCCTGGAAGGCGCGGAGGTTCCCACCTTCGACGTCGTGCATCTGGGCATGGGACCGGACGGGCATACAGCGTCGCTGTTCCCGCACACCGAAGCGCTGCACGAGATGGGGCGGATCGCGGTGGCCAACGAGGTGCCGCAGCAGAAACAGAGTCAGCGCGTCACGCTCACCTGGCCGGTGATCAACGCGGCGCGCGATGTGTTCTTCCTCATCGATGGCGCGGACAAGGCCGATCCGCTCCGTCGCGTGCTGCGCGGGCCGTACGAGCCGGAGACGCTGCCCTCGCAGCTCATCCAGCCGCGCAACGGGCGGCTGCTATTCTTGCTGGGCGGGGCCGCGGCGGCGCAATTGCCGGCGGCCGACGAGCAGGGCAACGGCGTACTGGAGATCGAACGATGATTCTGGCCGGGGACGTGGGCGGCACGAAGGTTGAGCTGGCGTTATACGGGTTTCAGCACGGCCAGCTGGTGCACGTTCGCGAGGAGCGCTTCCCGGCGCAGGAATTTGCCGGCCTCGAGGAGATCGTTCGGCACTTCCTGCTGGAGAGCGAAGCGCCGGACATCACGGCCGCGTGCTTCGGCGTGCCCGGCCCGGTGCGGGGCGGCCGGCTGCGCCTCACCAATCTGCCGTGGATTCTGGACAGCCGCGAGCTCTCCACCTCGCTCGGCATTCAGCATCTCTTCCTCATCAACGATCTCGAAGCGAACGGCTACGGCATTCCCGAGCTGAAGCTGGAGCAAATCTTCACGCTGAACCAGGGCGATCCCGCGGCGGTGGGGAATCGCGCGCTCGTATCCGCTGGAACCGGGCTGGGGGAAGGCGTGCTGGTGTGGAACGGTAAAACGCACGTGCCGATGGCCTCGGAAGGCGGGCACTGCGATTTTGCCGCGCGCAACGAGCTGGAAGTGGAGTTGCTCGACTATCTGATGAAGAAGCTGGGCGGCCGCGTGAGCTGGGAGCGCGTGATCTCCGGTCAGGGCATCACGAATGTCTACAGATTTTTGCGCGACGTCAAAGGAATGGCGGAACCGGCCTGGTTGCAGGCGCGCATGGCGGAGGAAGATCCGAACGCCGTCATCGGCGAGGTGGGCGAGCAGGGCCGCAGCGAGCTGTGCTCGAAGACGCTGGAGATGTTTGTTTCAGCCTACGGAGCCGAGGCCGGCAACCTGGTGCTGAAGGTGCTGGCCACCGGAGGCATGTATCTGGGCGGCGGCATCGCGCCGAAAATCCTGAAAACGATGCAGGGCGGAGCGTTCCTGCGCGCCTTCACCGACAAAGGACGCCTGACGGATTTGCTGGTGCAGACGCCGGTACACATCATTTTGGAGAGCCGCTGTGCGTTGATGGGCGCGGCCGCATTTGCGGAAGCCCGCGCAGCGGAGATCAGCGGAAAATCGGTGCGCGCGGCCTCGCGCTAGCGCGCTGTCTCTGAAATTCCTTGATTCTGTCATCCCGAGCGCAGCGCTTTGGGGCCACATCACGCCGACAGGCGCGATGGGGTAGGCGGAGCGAGGGACCTGATTTTCACCCTTCCAGCTCCACCTCGAAGTTCTTCCCTTCCCATCTCGCCTCATCCGGCCAATACACCGTAAAGATCAGCGATCCGGTCTGCCCCTGCTTCGTCGGCAAATCAGCATAAGAACCCAGATAGCCGAGTTGTGTGCTCTCCAGATCCTGCTGCGTCGCCCATCCATCCGCCGTCCACCTCACGCGAAAGCGGTTTGCCGACGTAATTCGCAAAGCCTTGCCCGCCGGCATGCTCCGAATCTGCCGCCTCGAGACCTTGAACACCTCGATCCCGCTCGGCGGATGTTTGGCCTTCGCGTACCGCTCCTCCACGATGGGAATCCGGTCGAACACCTGGCCATCGGCCGCGGAGCGCAGCAGCTTCAGATATTCCGAATGCGCCCACACCAGCGGCATCGCCGATCCCGCAGGCCCGCCCAGCACCAGCCCATCCGTGTCCGGCTCGTCCCACACCTGCTCCGGGAGCATGCCGCCGCCGGAGGCAAACTTCTCCATCGTCGCGATCAGCCCGCGCACGTCGCGCCCCGCCGCCAGCTCGTAATGCGCCCGCTCGCCGGTCAGCAGCGGCCACGCGCGCCCTTGTCCTGCGCCCACGAACGGCCCTCCATCGCTGCGCTGCCCGTAGCCGTCGTGGTTATAGCGCCGCCAGCACGGACCCTGCGGCGTCTCGACTTTCAGCGTCGCGTCCACCACCTTCAGCGAATCCACAATCAGCTTGTCGTCCGCCGCCCGCACGCCATAGCGCACCAGTTCCAGAAAGCCCGCATCCACAATCGCACGCGCCTCGAACTCCGACTGCTCGTCCGCGGGAAGGTTGTTGATGTGCACCATCTCGTCCCCGCACTCTTCGCGCGCGTACGGATCGCCGCACTCGGGCGGACGAATCCGCATGTAGTGGCGCTTCACCCCCGGCAGCAGCACGCCGTCATTCGTCACCGTCCAGTCTTCCAGGTGGCTTTCAATCCAGTCCGCGTGCTGCTCCAGAAACTGCCCCACGTCCGGCGCCCCATGCGCTCGCACAATGTCCGCCGCGCAAATTAACCCCGCAATCACCGCCGCCAGCGTTGAGGGCGAGTAGCCCGGCATTTCCTCCCAGCGTTCCTGCTGCGTCACCGGCGCATACCGCACCAAAAATCCCGCCGCCCGCTCCACGAAGGCCAGCATGTCGACGTTCTTCAGTTCATCCAGCTTCCACAACCGCCACACCAGCATCAGCGGGAAGGCCACTTCGTCCAGCTGAATCCCCGTCCAGTACGGCTCGCCGTTCACCCAGAAATTCTGCGAGAACCCGCCGTCGGGCCTCTGCGTGCACGCCAGATACACCAGCGCCCGCAGCGCCGTCGCCGCGTGGCCGCAGGCCAACAGCGCGGTCGCGGTCTGCACCATGTCGCGCGTCCACACCAGGTGATAGCCGCCCAGATCGTCGTCGCCCTTCGCGTATCCCCAGGGAATCGAAGCCGACGCGATGAACGCGCCCGCAAATGTCTTGTCCTCGTGCGCCAGCACCACGTTGTGGCTGATGCCCAGCAGCCGCCCGCCATCGCCCGCGTGCTTCGCCAGTTCTCGCGGCGCTCTCACGCGATGCCACTGCTCCACGAACCGTTCCAGATGCTCGTCGAACGGCACGGCCAGCGCGCCCATGGTCGAAGCCAGCGCCGCATGATGCCCCTCGCCGAACCCGATCCCCAGCGTGAACTCCCGCGTGTGCTCCGCCGGAATCTCGCCCATCACCGCGATGTTCCCGTTCTGCGCCGACCCGAACTCCCAGTCCATCCGGAAATTCTGTTTCAGGTCCTGCCATCCGTCGCTCGCGCCCACAAACCCGCAGCTCGCGCGGCTGAAACTGCGATCCGTGGTCATCGCCAGCGACATTGCGTCCTTCCACGCGATCACCACCCGCTTGCCCGCCACATCGGCCACGCGCGCGGAATTCCCCATCCCGCCGACCTCCAGATGCGGCGCCAGCAGCGCGTACAGCCTGAGCCGCGAGACAAAGCTCTCTTCGCCCTCCACGCGCACGTGCACCAGCACAACCGGATAGTGCGGATCGGAGATCATCCGCCGCACGATCGTGTAGCGCCCCTCAGGGTCGCGGTTGCGCACGACGACCGCCTGCGCGCCCTGGTCGATGTAGTCGAATTCGTGGATCAGGTCGCGCCGTTCCTCGTGGAAGAACGTCTCTCCATCGGTGATGAGGAACTCCATATCCCGGATCTGCGGCCGGTCGATGGTGGGGCAGTAGATCTCGTTCAGGATGCCGTGCGACACGGTGAACCACACCTTGCTCGACGCGGCATACGCCGTGCTCACCGTGTCCTTGGCGCTGGAGGTCCAGCGCGGCTCCAGCCCGGGCGCGCCGAACGCTTCGCCCTGCCCGTCCATCCACCGATACCGCGGCTCCGAATCCGCCATGATGACTACACCCCTGACCTCTGATTTCAGACTCCGAACGTCCGAACACGGACGCTTATACCGTAACCCGTATCCCGTAACCCCTGCCCTACATCACCTGATCGTTCGCGTCCGGGTCCGGATGGAACTGCACCAGGTCCATCGCATGCTTCACTTCAGGATTCTTCATGAACTGCTCCCACACAAAGCCCGTCCTCTGATTCTCCGCCATCAGCATCATGATGCCCTGATCGATCCCCAGCACGTCCGGCCCAAACCATTTCGCATGGGGGTGGAAAGCGTCCACGAATCCGTACCGGCTGTAGACCTTGTCCTTAAACTCCGCGCGCATGCTCACCAGCACGTGCGAGCACTCCGCCGGCAGGAACACCATCGATCCGCCCGCCGCGCACGGCACCAGCGTCCCGTCCGGATCGCCCATGGTCGGCGGCCCGCCCCACACGCGATACCCCTCGCGCGAATCCGACGCCGACAGCCCCCACAGATCCTGATCCCACCACGGAAATTTCCTGCCCATCGTCAAACACCACAGCTGGTGCGCCCGCGTCGCCGCAATCGAGTTGGTGAAGTAGTTCGCGTGCAGGTCCGCCAGGTTGCGCAGATCGCACCACGCATGCGCGTACTGGTGAATGAAGATCGGCGCCACGCCGCTGATGTACGTCACGCCGCCGAACTGGATCACCGGCCGCTGCAGCGCGTTCCACGTATCCGGCGGTATCGGATGCGTCGGTGAGCCGATGGCCAGCAGATACAGCACCAGCAGCTCGGAGTAGATATCCCAGCGATGATTCAGAAATCCCTGGTCCGGCAGCCAGCCCATGGAGAGCGTTTTGCCGCCGTTCGTCATCCACTGCCAGTCGACGCGCCGGTAGAACGTGGTCGCCAGCGCCTCGATCCGCTGATTGCCGGCAAAATATTGCCGGCAGGTCAGAATCCCGCACAGCAGCCAGCAGGTATCGATCGACGACAGCTCGCAGCCGAACATCCGCTGTCCGCTTTCCATATCGATGAAGTGATACAGGAATCCGTGCTCGTGCGGGCAATCCTCCAGCAGGAACGCCAGCGTCCTCTCCACGCGCTGCTCGCACTCAAACCGCGTCAGGTAATTCCGCTTATGCGCGATGCACAGGGCCGTCAGCCCAAACCCGGTCGCCGCAATGCTGGAAACGCGGCTGGTCGACAGCCCCACCATGGCCGCCCGATCCCGCACCAGCCCCGTGCGCGGGCTTGCCTCGTTGTAGAAGAAGTCCGAGATGCGCCCCTCCATGTCCTCCAGCAGCGCCTCGCCCTCTTTGGTCACCTGCACCTGCGGCCGGTTGATGAACAGCCCCGGCGGGTGCAGATACTGCTGCGCGGCCGTCGACTCCGGCTTCGGCTGCTGGCCCGCCTTCACCTTCGGCGCCTGCTGCTGGTTCTGCCCCAGCAGCGAGGGTCCCAGCGCCAGCGCGCTTGCCGCTCCAGCGCGCTTCAGCAGGTCTCGTCGGGTGATGCGGGGTGGGTTCAAGAGAGGCGGATTCTCGTCTTCAAGGTCAGGCAAGCAAATCCTGTCACGAAAGAGGATCGTTCAGCACAAACGCCGGCCTCGTGCCGACGCGCGTGTCCGGCATCGAGGAGCTCAACCGTTCCAGACGCGCGCGGCGATTCCCTGAATGCAAAATCGCACGGCGCTCCTGTTTTTACTGTAAACGCCTCCGACCCTCCCTTGCACCCCGCAGGCGCGGGTGCCTCACAAGGTGGATCCGATCACTGGCCACTGGCTACGGGCTACTGGCTACCGACTCCTCCCTGCACCCTGCACGCACCCTCGCGCATCCACTAGAATCAGAGAGCGCACCAGTCGCGGGCTTCTCCGCACCCTGCCCGCGCGGCCCCTTCCGGAAATTTCACGAACCTCACCACCCAGGAGGATTGCTTTGGCACACGAAGTTCCACCGCTTCCCTACGATTACAACGCGCTCGAGCCCCACATCGACGAGCAGACGATGCACCTCCATCACGACAAGCACCACCAGGCCTACGTCAACAATCTCAACGGAGCCATCGAGAAACACCCCGAGCTGGGGTCCAAATCCGCTGAAGACCTTCTGCGCAACCTCAACTCCGTCCCTGAGGATGTGCGCACCACCGTCCGCAACAATGGCGGCGGCCACGTGAACCACAGCATGTTCTGGGCCATCATGAAACCCAACGGCGGCGGCGAGCCCACCGGCGCCATCGCTGAGCAGATCAGGAAGGACTTCGGCTCCTTCGACGATCTCAAAAAGCAGTTCAACGACGCCGCGGCCAAGCAGTTCGGCTCCGGCTGGGGCTGGCTCATCTGGGACGGCAAGCTCAAGGTCATCACCACTGCCAACCAGGACAGCCCGCTCATGCAGGGTCACTTCCCCATCCTCGGCAACGACGTGTGGGAACACGCCTACTACCTGAAGTATCAGAACCGCCGCCCGGACTACCTCGCCGCGTGGTGGAACACCGTCAACTGGGATGAGGTCAACAAGCGCTTCGCCCAGGCAAAGAAGTAATCGCAGCAACTCGGGTGCCCCACCCTTGTCGTCCCGGTTTTGGACGACAGGGTGGGTCTGACCACTGACTCCTGACCACGGATCACTGACAACTGATCACTGAACACATCCGGGTGCCCCACCCTTGTCGTCCCGGTCTTGGACGACAGGGTGGGTCTGACCACTGATCACTGACAACTGATCACTGAACACACCCGGGTGCCCCACCTCTGCCGGGCTTTGGCAGAAATGCACTCCAGGATCATGAATTCTCTTCCAGCCAGACGGCTAAGTTCGCCTCGCTCAGCCTCCCGGCCGCGAGACTCATGAAGACTTCGTAGGCATCTTCCTCACTGGCCTTCAATGCGGCGCCGTTCAGCTCCAAAAAAGCAAACGCTGCCACCAGCCCTGTCCGCTTATTCCCGTCGACAAACGGATGGTTCTTCACAATTCCAAATGCATACGCCGCCGCCAGTCTGGCCAGTGACGGCACAGGCGTCTCATAGACAAACGCGTGCTTGGGACGCGCCAGCGCCGATTCCAGTAATCCCTCATCGCGAAGCCCTTCCGGACCGCCAAATGCCGCGAGTTGGATCCCGTGCAGCGCGCGAACCTCGTCCACGGCCATCCAACGTGGCTCTTTCATTCCGCCAGCTTCCGCAGCGTGTTCCGGTACCTGCGCATCACCCTCCGCCCCGCCTCAATGGCCTCCGCAAAATCAGGCCGGTAGGGCGTCAGGTGCACCCCGGTTGGCGTCTCCGTCAGATAGACAGAGTCTCCGCGCCGCAGATGCAGGCGCTCCAGCATCTCTTTGGGAAGAACAATCCCTGTCGAACTGCCCACCGTCGTCACTTTTGCCGTGGTTGCCATGGCCGCCTCGCTTGTAACGATTGTTATAACAAGCAAGCTTAGCCGTCAATCGTGGATTGGGACCTCCAGACCGCCGAGTATCATGGACGTTCTCACGATTCCCCATCTCAGGAGAGTCTCTCCCGCATGTCTCTTCCGCCGCGTTTCTCCGCCAGCCTTACCCTCATCGCCACAATCTTTCTCGCCGGTTTCGTGTTCCCCGCTCCCACCCTCGCCCAGCAGCCCGCCTCCGCCGCTCCCGCCCGTTGGGTCGGCACGTGGGCTGCCTCGCCTTACGACGGCGATCCCTGGCACACCACGCCCACCCTCGTGGACTCGACCCTCCGCGAGATCGTCCACACCTCGCTCGCCGGCAAAGCTCTTCGTGTCCGCTTCACCAACGAATTCGGCACCGAGCCCCTCCGCATCGACGCCGCCACCCTGGCCCTCTCCACCGGCGATCCCAACGGACCACAACCCGCCGAAGACGCCGCCGCGGAAACCGCCGTCGACCCAACTTCGCTCCACGCGCTCACCTTCGCCGGCCAGCCTTCCATCGTCATCCCGCCGGGAGCCAACGTCGTCAGCGATGCCGTCGCGATGCCCACGCCCGCCTTCGCCAACCTCGCCATCAGCCTCTACCTGCCGCTCCAGCAAGTCAGCACCGCCGCCTTCCACGGCAGCGCGCAGCAGGACAACTTCATCGAGACCGGCAATCACGTCGCCGCGCCGCAGCTCGATACGCCCGTCAAAATCTCGTCCTGGTATTTTCTCAGCGGCGTCGATGTGGAACCCGCCGCGCCGCATGCAGCCGCCGTCGTCGCTTACGGCGACTCCATCACCGACGGCGCCTGGGCCACCGAGAACGCCAATCACCGCTGGCCCGACGATCTCGCCGTCCGCCTCCACGACAATCCCGCAACCGCCAGCCTATCTGTCCTCAACGAAGGCATCGGCGGCAACTGCGTCCTCATCCACTGCGTCGGCCCCAACGCGCTCGCCCGTTTTGACCGCGACGTCCTCGCGCTGCCCGGCGTGAAGTACGTCATCCTCCTCGAAAGCATCAACGACATCGGCGCGCTGCACGACCCCAACCGGCCCAACTACAACCTCACCGCGCAGGATCTGGAGCAGGGACTCACCCAGCTCGTCGCCCGCGCGCACGAGCACGGCATCAAGGTCTTCGGAGCCACGCTCACGCCCTACAAGGGCGCGGTCTACTACACCGATCGCGGCGAGCAGATTCGCGAAGCCGTCAACGCCTGGATCCGCACCAGCGGCGTCTTCGATGGCGTCGTCGACTTCGACAAGGCCACCCAGAACCCCGCTGATCCGCTCACCTACGCACCCACCGCGGATAGCGGCGACCACCTGCACCCCGGCGACGCTGGCTACGCGGCCATGGCCAACGCCATCCCCGTGAGCCTGTTCCACTAATGTTTGACGGTAACCTGCCTTTCAAGCCCCGGAAACCCCATTCTGGCTGCGCAGTTGCGACAGGGTAGGCGAAGCGCGACAATAAAGTCGAAACTTCTGCCCACCCTCGCACGTTTATAGAACTGAGTGTGGTTCGGAGGTGTCTTCATGGAGCACCGTATTCTGTCCCGCAGTCTCTCTCTTCAGTTCTCGCACCGTCTGCGCCGCATCGTGCTCCTGTCGGCCCTCGTCGCCCTGGCGTTCACAGTCGCGGCACCGGCCCAGGATTCATCGCCGTTTTCCGACGCAGCCACCGCTGCACAAAATCCTGCCCCCGCCCAGACCAATGTCCGCGCCGTTCGCATCAGCGACGTCTCCGGTCAGGTACAGGTATGGCAGGACGGCCAGGTGGCCTTCAATCAGGCCGAGCCCAACATGCCCGCCGTCGAAGGCATGCGCTTTGTTACCGGCGAAGACGGCCAGCTCGAAATCGAATTCGAAGACGGCAGCGTGGCCCGGCTCGCGCCCAACAGTTCCTTCCGGCTCACCCTCCTCCATCGCGACAGCGCCGGCAACACCGTCACCCGCGTTGACGCCCTCACCGGCCTCAGTTACTACGAGCTAACCGGTCGCGATGGCCAGTTCGTCGTTGGCCTCGATCAGGAAGCCGCCACGTCCGACGGCGCATCCATCTTCCGCGTCAATCTTGACAACGATCCGAACGAACTCGCCGTGATGCAGGGCGAAGTCCATGTCGCCGACGGCGACGGCGTTTCCGTCGACGTGCACCCCAATCAGACCTTCCAGACCTACCCCGGGCAGGGTGGCCAGTTCACCGTCGCCGACAGCATCACCGCCAACTCCTGGGATCAGTGGAATTCCGACCGCGACCAGGCCCTCGCTGACATGGAATCCAGCGAAACCACCGCGCGCGCCGCCACCAGCAATCCCGATGACTCCTCCTGGAACGATCTGGACTACTACGGTAGCTGGTACGACGTGCCCGGCTATGGCCAGGTCTGGTCACCCAACGGCGTGGATGCCGACTGGGATCCCTTCGGCGATGGCTACTGGGGCTACTACCCCTCCTTTGGCTACACCTGGATCTCCGCCTATCCCTGGGGCTGGTGGCCCTATCACTGCGGCACGTGGGATTACCTGGACGGCTGGGGCTGGGCCTGGGCTCCCGGCGGCTGCGGCTGGGGTTGGAACGGAGGCGGCGAATATGGCGGATACGGCATCGGCTGGTTCCCTGCGCCCCGGTTGGGACATCACCCGCCGGCCTACCTGCCGCCCATGCGGCCTCGCAAGCCCGGAACCGGGCTGCCTCTGCCGCGGCTGATCGCCGTCAAGCGCGGCCCGCAGGTCAATTTCGACCACGTGAAGACGCTGCAGCCGCGCCCGCTCGATTTCGATGGCACGACGATCGCTCCGCTCCAGGCCGGCATGCACCCGACCCAGCGCGGCCCGCTTGGCGAAACCTACACGACTTCGCTGGCGCGCCAGCATCCTGAACTGGGTCCCGTCGGCGTTCGTCCTGGTGGGTCGCCTGTCGTTCGCCAGCCCGTCGAGCGAGGGAGCGGCTCCCCGTTCAGCTATCAACCGTCGCGGCCAGCGCCGGCGCCGCGTGAGTCTTCGGGCGGCAGCCCTCGTCCCTCTGGCGGCGGAGGCTCGCATCCCTCCGGCGGTGGTGGTTCCCATGGCGGAGGCGGTGGTGGCTCCCACGGCGGCGGCTCGCATGGCGGAGGCGGCTCGCATCCCTCTGGCGGTGGAGGCGGCGGCCGCCCGCATCGCTGATCGCGCCGTCCGGACCAGCCTCTCGCTCTATATGTGATCGATTCTGTGGTGGCGCACATCGACCCCTTCCACCATAAAAACCACCGCCTCTGCGATATTTGTGGCGTGATCCGCAATTCGCTCCAGATTGCGGGCCGCGAACATCAGATCCACGCACGCCTGCACCGACGCCGAGTTCTTCTTCATCTGGCGGATCAGGTGATTCAGAATCGAGTCGCGCAGCGCATCCACGGCGTCATCGGAGACCAGCACCGTCCGCGCGCCGCCCGCATCCCGCCGGACTAAAGCTTCCAGGGCCTGCCCGACCATCGATTCCGCCAGATCCGCCAGCTTCGGAATGTCCGTGCGAATCGCCGGGTGCGGATGCCGGATCAGCGACTCGGCGCGCTCGGCGATGTTGATCGCCAGGTCGCCGATTCTCTCCAGGTTGTTGTTGATCTTGCTCGCCGCCGTCACAAACCGCAGATCGTTCGCTACTGGCTGGTCGAGCGCCAGAATCCTGGTCGCGATCTCGTCAATCTCCAGCTCCAGCCGATTGATGTCTCCCTCCCGTTTGTAGACGGACTGCACCCCTGACTCGTCGGCCGCCTCGAGAGCATGCACACTCCCCCGTATCGCCGACTGCACCAGCCCGCTCATGTCCAGCAGCTTCTTCCGAAGTTCTTCAAGCAGCTCGTCGAAGTGACGCATTCCTGCCTCCTCCCCTGCGCTTGTCACCGCTCATCCGAACCGGCCGGTGATGTAATCCTCGGTGCGGCGGTCGGAAGGTCTCGTGAAGATGGTGGATGTCTCGTTAACTTCGATCAGCTGTCCGCCCAGCATGAACGCCGTGTAGTCGCTCGCGCGTGCGGCCTGCTGCATGTTGTGTGTCACAACAACCAGCGTGCAATTCGCTTTCGACTGGAACATCAGCTCTTCGATTTTTGCGGTGGACACCGGATCCAGCGCCGAGCACGGCTCGTCCAGCAGCAGCACTTCCGGATCGATCGCCAGAGCTCGTGCGATGCACAACCGCTGCTGCTGGCCCCCGGAAAGCCTCAGCGCCGACTGGTTCAGCTTCTCCTTCACTTCATCCCACAAGCCGGCCCCCGCCAAAGCACGCTCCACGCGATGGTCCATTTCCGTCCGCGGCGGCCTCTTATACAGCCGAATCCCAAACGCGATGTTCTCGTAGATCGACATCGAGAAGGGCGTCGGCTTTTGGAAAACCATGCCCACCTTGGCCCGCAGTTGCGGGAACTTCTTCGGCGTCAGGATGTTTTCGCCATCCAGCATCACCTCACCCTCGGCACGCTGCCCCGGATAGAGATCGTAAATGCGGTTGAAAATCCGCAACAACGTCGATTTCCCGCATCCCGACGGCCCAATGAACGCCGTCACCGTGTTCTGGCGGATCTCGACGTTGATGTCCTTAATGGCATGAAACTTGCCGTAGTAGAAGTTCAGGTCTCGGGCGGCGATCTTCACCGGCTGTCGAGCCGTCACGCCACTGTGCGCGCTGGCAGCCGGATGGATCGCGGCGGTCGGCTTGATGGAAACGGGGACATTCGGCATGGAGAATCCTTCTGCTGGATCGGGAGTCATTTCTGCACCTGCACCCTTCCGAGGAAAAAGCGCGCAAGCGCGCTCAGCACGAGCACAAACACCACCGTGATGAATGCCGCAGCCCAGGCCATTTGCTGCCAGTTCGTATAAGGGCTGAGCGCAAACTGGAATATCACATACGGAATATTGGCCATGGGATGCATCACGTCGGTCGAAAAGTACTGGTTGTTCAGGCAGGTGAACAGCAGCGGGGCTGTCTCGCCGGAGATACGGGCCAGACCAATCAATATCCCGGTCAGAATGCCTGCGCGCGCTGCAACCCACGTCACCTTGGTGATCACCACCGATTTCGGCGCTCCCAGGGCAATCGCCGCCTCGCGCATGTCGCTGGTCACGAGGCTCAGCATTTCGTCCGTCGTGCGCACAATGATTGGAACCATCAGTACCGCCAGCGCGAAACTGCCGGACAGCGCCGAAAAGTGTCCCATGGGGTCGACCATGATCGCATAGGCAAACAATCCGATCTCAATCGACGGCGCGCTCAGCATGATGTCGTTGATGAATCGCACCGCGTTCGCAATCCGGCTGTTAAAGCCATATTCCGCCAGCCAAGTGCCCGCCATCAATCCCACCGGCACTCCGATCAGCAGCGATAACCCCAGCAGAATCAGACTCCCGACAAATGCGTTGCGAAGCCCGTAGCCGTCGGTGCCCGGCGGCGGGGTGTCCTTGGTAAACAGATCCCAGTGCAGGCCGGCCACGCCGAACCTCAGCGTCGTCCACAGGATCCATAACAGGAAAAATATCCCGATGAGCGTCGCCACGCCCATCAGAATCTTGGTGGCCACGTCGATGACGCGGCGCCTTGCAACCACGCCGCTCACGTTGACGCTCCTTCTCCGCGGCCAAGGCGCCGTATCAGCAGTACGGCCAGAAACCGCACCACCAGCGTGATCGCGATCAGGACCAGCCCCAGGTAGATCAGCGAAGACACATAGAGCTTGGTCGTCGCTTCCGTGAATTCATTGGCCAGGACGGAAGGGATGGTCGCGCCGGGCATCAGCAGGCTTGACGAGATCATGTTGCTGTTGCCGATCACGAAAGTCACAGCCATCGTCTCGCCCAGGGCGCGGCCCAGGCCCAGAAAAATCCCGCCGATCACCGCCGAGCGCGTATACGGCAACGTGATGTGCCACGCCACCTCCCAGGTCGTGCACCCCATCGCATACGCCGATTCACGCAGCGACGATGGCACGATCAGGAACACATCCCGCATGATCGACGAGATGTACGGCAGAATCATGACCGCCAGGATAATCCCCGCGGTCAGCATGCCGATCCCCATCGGTGGACCCTGAAACAGCGCGCCTATCCCCGGGATGTTTCCAAATGTGTTGCTGATCCACGGCTCCATATTGGCAAACACCGGCGCGAAAACCAGCAGACCCCACATGCCATAAACAATGCTGGGGATGCCCGCCAGCAGCTCGATGGCTCCAGCGATTGGCTTCCTGATCCAGTTTGGGGCAATCTCGGCGATGAACACCGCGACCCCAAAGCTCAGCGGTACCGCAAGAACCAGGGCAATGGCCGAACTGACCAGCGTCCCGACAATGAACGGAAATGCCCCGAACGTCTGGGTAACCGGGTTCCACTCGCTCGATTTGAGAAATCCCCAGACGCCAAACGTATGGATCGACGTCCAGCTGTCGATGGTGATCGCGATCACCGTGGCAAACAGCGCCGCCGCGGCCAGGAACGCCGCCAGCACCGCCGCCTGGTGAAACAAAAAATCGCCCGACAGGCGCCACGATCTCCCTGGTGCCTCCGGCACCGTGGACGCAGGCCCTAATCCGGCCTGCGCCACAGCATCCGAATCATTCATACAGTTCCCTTATTGCAAGAGCTTACAAAACTGGCGGCAGCACCACTCACATGCCGTAGCCGAGTTCCCTCTGCCAATAGGCCTTGATAGCATTGACGGTGCTCGGCGGCAAGGGGCCGAAAGCAATCGACGTGGCCATCTGCTGTCCGTGCTCAAAGCCCCAGTCGAAGAACCTCATGACGGCCTGGTTCTGCGCCTTGGGAGCATTCTTCCGCAGGATCTGCCACGTGCAACCCGCAATCGGCCAGGTATCGGGGCCGGGCTGGTAGGGCAGGATCACGTAAAAGTCCTGCGCCTTGGTCCAGTCCACGTGCGCCGACGCGTCCTGAAAGCCCTTGAGGCTGGGTGCGACGATCTTGCCGTCGCGGTTAATCATACGGGCATCGGCCAGATGATTCTCCACGATGTAGGCGTACTCGACGTAGCCAATCGAGCCGCGGATGCGCTGCACATACGACGCCACGCCCTCATTGCCTTTTCCGCCAACCCCGGTCGGCCAGGCCACAGAGGTGTTTTCGCCCACTTTTTCCTTCCATTCCTGGCTGACTTTCGAGAGGTAATCGCAGAACGTAAAGGTCGTCCCCGAGCCGTCGGACCGGTGCACCACCGTGACGTCCATGTCGGGCAGGTTCAGACCGGGGTTCAGCTTGGCAATCTCCGGATCGTTCCACTTCTTGATTTTCGCCAGATAGATATCGGCAACCACCGGCCCGCTCAGAACCAGTTGTTCCGGTCCGATTCCTGGAATGTTGTAGACCAGATCTTCGCCGGCCACCGCCGTCGGGAACTGAATCAGCCCCGCGGCGCGGAGAGCTTCCGGGGTCAGCGGCATGTCGCTCGCGCCAAAGGCCACCGTCCCGGCTTCGATCTGCGCGATTCCGCCGCCCGATCCGATCGACTGGTAGTTCACCTGAATGCCGGTTTTCGCCTGGTAGGCTGCGGACCACTTGGCAACCAGCGGATAAACCCAGGTGCTGCCGGCGCCGGTGATGGTTCCCGCCGCGTACGCCGCGACCGCCAGGACGGAGGCGCATGCCAGTGCCACGCCTGCTCCCAGAAACAGCCGCCCGCTCATGATCTTGCTGAACTTGCTCATCTTTCGTCCATCCCCCCGCTTCATCGTTTCCACGCTTTTCCAAAACTGCATCATCGTCCCTCCCCTTCCTCAGGCGATATCGCCGTCAGCCGCTATCTTAGGGAACCAATGTTGCGGCATCGTTAAACCTGCATCCCGGAGTGATGGAACACTTTAGGGTTACGGCCGAAGCGGAAAACAGGGCTTCCGCTGCGAAGGGAGAATACCGCGTTCCCACGCCGGATTGGCCTTTCTCCCGGGTAGGAGTTGCGAAATTAACCGAGCTTTCACAATAGGGGTATGCCGGATGGGCAAAGAGGACTGGAAGACGACAGGATTTCGACAGAACGGAGTCCGACTCCGGACTCCTGATCACCGGCTGCTGGCTACCGGCTACTGACTACTGGCCACCGCCTACCGGCTCCCGGCTACTGGCCACCGGCTACCGGCTACTGGCTACTGGCTCCTCGCTCCCGACAGCAGCGCCAGCGCGCGCCGCCGCACCCGGTCCATCACGTCCTGATCGGAGGCGATGTACTGCAACTCCGGCGCGATATTCGGCAAGTCCGACGCTTGCTGCTCCTTGATCGCGTTTTGCAGCGACTCCAGCTCCGCGTCCAGGCCCAGCGGATAGTGGTGCACTTCCACGTCCAGCCGCCGCCCGATCTCCAGCGTGAACGCGACCGCGTTCAACCGGTCCGACAGCTGCTGCAACTCGGCATCGGACGCCCACACAAACGCGCACGACCCGCGGCCATCCGGCCCAACGTACGTGATCGTCTTATTGCCCGTAAACGCCCGCCGCCCGCTGCGGTTGCAGTCTTCGTTGAAGTACTCGTGCGCCCTCGCATAGCGAAAAAGATCCGCGAGCAGTCCCGGATCCACGCGAATTTCGCGGTCCATTGGCGCCGGATACACGTCGTCGCTCCCATCGGAGGGTGGAGCGCCGGCTTTCGACACAAAACGCCCCAGGCCATTCTCTTCAATCGTGATCGTGTAGTGGGGCGGCTGCAGTTCCGGCTGATCGAACGTATACACGATGCGGCCCGACCCCACGGTAAGGTCGGAAAGCTGTGCCTGCGCGGGGCTCGTCGGCCGTGACTGCGCGGCCAGGGTGCCGGCAGCCAGCGCGACGGCCAGGAGCGTGGGAACATGGCGGATCCGCATGGCTAGCTGACCTGAGCCTCCTGCAACGAGAGCGTTTGCGCGTGATGGATATGGCAAATCGCGATCGCCAGCGCGTCGGCGGCGTCCGCGGGCTCCGGCGTTTCCGCCAGCGCGAGCAATCGCGCCACCATGAACTGCACCTGCTCCTTCGCCGCCAGTCCGTACCCGGTCACCGTTGCCTTGATCGTCAGTGGCGCGTATTCGGCCACTGGAATCCCCGCGCTCGCCGCGGCCAGCAGCGCCACTCCGCGCACATGTCCCAGCTTCAGCGCCGATTTCGCGTTGACCGAATAGAAGACTTCCTCCACGGAGACGACATCCGGCTGGAACCGTGCCAGCAGCGTCACCAATTCCGCATGAACAAAGGCCAGCCGCTGCGGCAGAGCGGCCTTTTTGGGCGGGCAGATTCCCCCAAAGCTGAGAGAAACCAGGCGTGGATCACGGGTGCGATCGTCCCACTCGACGATGCCGTAGCCGGTGGTTTCGGTCCCGCAGTCAATACCGCAAACACGCATCGATGCAACCTCAGCGCAGGAGAGCCGAACCCGAAGGAATTCATCAGCAGTTTACCGCAAGAGGACGGCGTAGAAACGGCAAAGATTCGCAACGGCCACGTCTGATCACTGACAACTGACAACTGATCACTGACCACTGATCCCCGCCTTACCGGCTCACCCCTTCCAGTGGCGAGCTCGCCGTCGCGTACAGCTTCCGCGCCATGCGTCCCGCCAGATACGCCAGGCGTCCGGCCAGCACCGCGTGCTGCATCGCCTCCGCCATCACAATCGGATTCGCCGCCGCCGCAATCGCCGTGTTCATCAGCACCGCGTCCGCGCCCATCTCCATCGCCAGCGCCGCGTCCGACGCCGTCCCTACGCCGGCATCCACAATCAGCGGCACCTCCGTGATCTTCTCCCGCAGAATCTGCAGCGTGGCGCGGTTCTGGATCCCCAGCCCACTCCCAATCGGCGCTGCCAGCGGCATCACCGCCGCCGCTCCCGCATCGATCAGCCGGCGCGCGAACACCACGTCGTCCGACGTGTACGGCAGCACCGTGAATCCTTCCTTCACCAGCGTGCGCGTCGCCTCCAGCGTCGCCTGCACGTCGGGATACAGCGTGGCCTGGTCCCCGATCACCTCCACCTTCACCCAATCGGAAATCCCGACTTCCCGCCCCAGCCGCGCCGCCCGCACCGCCTCATCGGCCGTGTAGCAGCCGGCCGTGTTCGGCAGCAGAAAATACCGCCGTGGATCGATGTAGTCCAGCAGCGACTCGCGCGAGCGGTCGAGGTTCACGCGCCGCACCGCCACCGTCACCATCTCCGCACCCGACGCTTCAATGGCCGCCTGCGTCTCCGGCCCATCCTTGTATTTGCCCGTGCCCACGATCAAACGGGACTGAAACGCTTTGCCTGCAATGACCAGGGGTTCCATGAGGACATTCTACGTCCGCATGCGACGCGCGACGAGACGCCTACCAGATCACGCGAAGAACGCGGGATTTGCGAATCTGCTCATCCGCTGTAACCAGAGGAGCGCGGTGCGCCATGGCCGTCGCGGCAATGATGCGGTCAAACGGATCGCGAGGAAATTCCGTGGGAAGCTGAGCCGCGGCGGTCGCAATCTCCGCCGTCATCGGAGCGACCATGAACCGGCGCTCAATGGCAGCCAGAAGCTCCTCGATCGTGGCCGAAGTCTCAATTCGTCCGCGCTGAATCCCCAGCGCAATCTCATAAAAGGATGCGCTGGAAACCATGAGACCTTCGCCGCTCTCCACCGCGCTCTCAATGGCCCGAACTGCCGCACGGGATAGCCGCTCCGGATTCTCGCCGAGCCAGACAACAGCATTCGTGTCCAGTGCGATCACGCGCGCCGCCTTGCCCTCCCGGAACGCTCCGGTTTGATCTTCTCGCGGTCACGCCCCGGCTCCCGAGTGCTCGGCGGAAAGACATCCTGATCCCATTCCCCGGGCTCAACGATCGGCGAGACGATGTCGCCCACTACCCTGGCTCTCCCTTTCAGAAACCCAAAGGTGCTCTCGGGCTTCCTTTCGGCAATCGGCACCAGTTTTGCCTTGGGCTTGCCCCTCTTCGTGATCAACACCTCGCCTCCGTGCTCGTACACATCATCAATCAACGCGAGGCACTGCGCCTTGAATTTTCCTGCTGGAAGCGTTTTCACGGTTCTTCTCCATATGACTATGGTCATCTTACCATGGTCATATAGCCGCGGATGTCCCAGCCCCAAACGTGAAAGGCCCGCTGCCTGGTTCGGCATGCGGGCCTTCATCACCGGTGAGCTGTGGAGTTTGACCTGAGGCGCCATTCGCTTGCGCGCCGGCCCTGCAATCGTGCAGGACCGGTCTGGCGGGCCTCGGCGTTGTGTTGACGCCAGGACTTAGGTTTCCGGCGAAAAGCGGCTCTAAGCCTCAGTCACCTCACGTGTCGTCGTGCAACTACTACCATCGGAATTTTTCATAGGCTGGATCATCCTCCTTTCCCGTGTACCGCTACGTTAACGCGGCCCAGCCTCGGAATCAAGACCAGGAATCAAGCTGGGTGCCCCACCCTTGTCCGCAGCCTCATCGCGAATAAGGTGAGCAACTCTCGACGACTCCCCTCACTGTCCCCGCCCCACCGGCCGCACCCGCAAAAACACCACCACCCCCAATGGATCCGTTCCATACACCGGCTGCAATTTCGTGCTGTCGGCGTATGCGGTCACCTGCGCGCCCAGAGCTGTCTCGAAATGCGGCAGCCGCGGCAAATCGCGATCGTACCCGAACGTATAGGCCTGCACGCGCCCCACCGGCTCCTCCTGGAAACCAGGCGGCAGAGGACGCTCCCCGAGCAGCAGCTCATTCGTGCGCGCGACATCCTCGATCCGCGTCCATGCATAATTGCGTCGCCAAAAGCGCAGCGTCGACTCGAGCAGGTAGCTGTTCTCAATGGCGCCATCCGGAATCGACCGCGTGTGTCCCCACGCCACCGTGTTCGCCCAGTTCCCGGCATGCAAAGCTCGGTTGTACAGGATCGATGCGGTCGTGCGCGCCTGGTCCTCCGTCGGATACAGCGCTTCCGGACTGTGCAGCCGTCCGTAGGAAACCTGCCCGCTCCAGTTTTGTCCGGGTTGCAGCGTCAGCCGCAGCGACCACGAATCCATCGCTCCCTGCTGAATTGCCCACCGCTGCTCGTTCGGCTCGCGGCCATGAAATCCGCTGGCCTCCATCCGCGCCCACCCGTGCGCCAGCCCCGCCGTCACCACGCCGTCGGAGATGTGCGTTGAATCCTCCTGATGATGGCCGAGCGTCGCGACCGGATCTTCCAAAGCCGACACCCGATGCGGAAACGCAATCGGCCCAATCGCGGGATCGCCGACCGGAGCCAGATAGAAACTCACCAGCGTCCGGCTCGAAATCGAATAATCGTAGATCGCCGCCGTCTCCATGAAGAAATCGTGCGGATGTTGCCCATCCGCAATCGGATTCCCATACGCCGTCTCACCCTGCTGAAACAGCAATGGATACTGCCGCCCGGTAATCGTCGCCGGTTCCAGGCTCAGCATGGCGCGCAGCGTTAGCTGGCTGCGGCCCCAGCCGCGCTGCGCCATCGGCATCCACCAGTTGGTCGAGAAGAGTTTGTCGCCGCCGCGCGGGCTCGTCTGCTGGATATCGGCAACGAAGGCATTGCCGTGAAACATCGTCATCCACGCGCCGTGCATCGCCATCCACATCGGCTGCGGCACGGAATTCGGCTCGGCAGCCGTACCCGACGTGTCGTGGCTTCTAATCTCCTGCTCGAACGTGTGCGGCGTCCCGCCCATCGGCATCTGCGCGCTGGCGGAGGCGCACATCGCCACGAGCATCACGGCGACAATCGAAATCCTCACGGTCAGTCGCATTTTTGCCTGAACCACAGGGCTGAAACAGACCACTGATCACTGACAACTGATCACTGACAACTGATCACCGCCTACCACGAGTGCCACGATCCCTCATGCTCCACCAGCGACACTTCCACGCCGAACAGCGCCCGCAGCGTCTCCGCCGTAATCAGCTCCCGCTTCGGCCCATCCGCAAAGATCCGTCCCTCCCGCATCAGGATCACGCGATCGATCTCCGGAATGATGTCCGCCAGGTGGTGCGTCACCATCACGATGCCCACGCCCTGCCGCGCTACCCTTCGCAGCGCCTCGCGCAGTTCGCGCTGCGCCGCCAGATCCAGCGCATTCGACGGCTCATCCAGCAGCAGCATCTCCGGCTGGTGAACCAGCGCGCGCGCGATCATGATCCGCCGCTGCTCCCCCGCCGACATCTCCCCCACCAGCTTCCCCGCCAGATGCTCGGCCATCATCAGATGCAGCGCCTCCTGCGCGTGCACCCGCATCTCCGGCGTCACGTGCAGATTCGGCCACAAAGTAGACGCCGAGAAGAATCCCGCGATCACCGCGTCCAGCCCCGACGTCACCGGCGTGCGCTCGCCCGGCAGTTCCGCCGACACGACGCCCAGATGCGAGCGAAGCTGCGATACGTCCCATCGCTTCCGCCCCAGCAGCAACAGCTCGGTTTCCGGCGTCACGATCGGATAGCACTGGCAGGTGATCGTTTTGATCAGCGTCGATTTCCCGCACCCATTCGGTCCCAGGATCGCCACATGCTCGCCCGTCGCAAGGCGCAGCGAAATTTCGTGCAGAACGACGTTGTCGCCCCGCGCCACATTCACGTTCCGCATCAGCAGGAAGTCGGCTTCGCCCACGCAAAAATTTATGTCAGACGGCGAACTTGTTACATTGATATATCGCCCATGCCCGACGAATCCCTGACCCCTCCCGACGCCCCCCCTCGCGGCTTCCGATTTGCCGCCGCCAAAGCCGGCATCAAGGCCAGCGGCAAGCCCGATTTCGCCCTCATCGTGGCCGATCGCCCTGCCAGCGCCGCCGCCATCTTCACCGCCAACCGCATCCACGCCGCGCCCATCATTATCGACCGCCCATCTCCAGCGCCAGCGGCGGCCTTGTCCGCGTCGCCGCCGTCAACGCCGGCAACGCCAATTGCGCCGCTGGCGAAGCGGGTCTGGCCGCTGCGCGCAAGCCTGCTGCGCCGCCGCCGCAACCTTCGGCTGCACCGCTCGGACGAAGTCTTTCCCTCCTCCACCGGCATCATCGGCGTCCCCCTGCCTGCCGAGAAGCTCGTCGCCGCCCTTCCCGCTGCTCGCCGATCGTTCAGCTCGGAGTTCGACCACTTCCAGCAAGTTGCCCAGGCCATCCTCACCACCGACACGCGTCGAGAAAACCGCCTTTGCCCGCCATCGACATCGGCGGCCAGGACCGTGCCAGGAAGTCCGCATCGCCGCCCTCGGCAAAGGCTCAGGCATGATTCATCCGCAGCTCGTGCCTCACGCCACCATGCTCGTTTACGTCCTCACCGACGCCGCGATCGAGCCTGCCGTCCTCGACGCCTATCCTCCGCGCCGCCATCGAAGTCAGCTTCAACCGCATCTCCGTCGACGGCGACACCTCCACCAACGACACCGTCCTCCTGCTCGCCTCAGGCGCTCGGACGTGAGCGGCTCCGTCGTCGGCAACACCGCCTTCGCCGCCGCGCTCACCCAGGTCTGCACCTCGCTCGCCCGTCAGATCGTCGCCGACGGCGAGGGCATCACCCATGTTGTCGAATTGCACATCGAAGGCGCCGCCACCGATGCCGACGCGCTCAAGATCGCCAAGGCCATCGCCCACTCGCCGCTGGTCAAAACCGCCTGGGCCGGCTGCGATCCCAACTGGGGACGCCTGATCGCAGCCGTCGGCTACTCCGGCGCGGTCAATCGATCCCGCGCGCATCGACATCTGGTTCGGCAATTCTGCCCATCTGCCGCCAGTGGCGGACGCGCGCCCGGACTTCGACGAAGCCGCCGCCCACGCCTATCATCGCGCAGCCCGAATTCTCCATCGCCATCCAGCTCGCACCAGGCCCCGGTCGCCTGCCGCTTCTGGACCACCGACCTCACCGCCGAGTACGTCCACATCAACGCCGACTACTCAACCTGACAGCGTGGCTTCTGATCACCGGCTACCAGCTACCGGCTACCGGCTACCGGCTACCGACTCCTGTCTCCCGTCTCCCGTCTCCTGAAAAACTGCATCGCTCCGAGTGCAGAACGCTCAAGCGCCCACCAATCCTGCCTTGCAGCCAGCGACCCTCGAGTAATCCACCGGGTTATGCACAAATCTGTTGAAATCTGAGCCACTCCGTACCCCCCCTCGCGTCCGGAATTCGGACATCCCGCACCTGCGATCGAAAAAGCAGCGCCCTCCCGCCTCCCGCGCGCTCCCGCCTGTCGCTGCGCTACAATTTTTATAGAGCGGGAACGGCGCAGCGCACGCGCGGTTCCGGCGTGCCGGCGCACCAAAGGCCGCATCCGCATCCCCGCGAGGAACATCTCAGCAAGCATGGCCATCCAGGCAAGCAGCAGGGTTCCGTCTGCCGCGGCGAACGGCAAGCACGGCCACACCCTCATCAGCGACGCGAAATTCCGCCAGCTCTACGAGCTCACTCTGCGCCTGCGCCTCGGCGTGCAGCAAGCCAACGGCCATGGGCACGCGCGCGAGGGCCGCGAGGCCGCGCTGGCCGCCGTCAGCTCCGAGTTGCGCACCGGCGACACGCTCGTGGCGGACGATCCAATCCCCACGGCCATACACCTCACCGAGACGTCCGCGCCCTTCGCCGAGCGCGTCATCGCTGCCCTCGCGCGCGCTACCGCGGACCGGCTGAAAAAGAACGAGCGCGTCACCGTCGTCGTCTCCAGCGGAGCGGCGGAAGATCTCCTGCGCGAAGCGCAAACCATCGCCGGCGGCGCCAGGCTGCCTGTCCTCTTTGTGGAGGACGCGCCCGCCGCGCCCACAATCAGCAAGCCCCGCACCCGGTCCGCCCCCGACACCAATCCCCTCATCTCCATTCCCGTTGACGCGCAGGACGTGATTGCCCTCTTCCGCGTCGCGCATGAGTCCATCGTCCGCGCCCGCGAAGGATCCGGCCCCACGCGCATTCTCTGCGCCCCATGGCCGGCGCGCACCGCAGAGACAGAAGACGCCGTCGCGCATCTCGAACACTGGCTGGAAGCGCGTGGCCTGCCCGCCCACGAGTGGCGCCGCGAGATTCTCGCCGAAGCCGGCGCCGAGACGGCCCGCGCGGCCAACGATGGCGAACACGTTTTTACTGAGGTTCTATGACAACGAAAGTCACCGTTCCCGCCCAGACTGATTTTTCCCAGGAGCTTCGCGAGTGGATCGAAGCGTTTGACGACGTGGTCGTCGCCGAGGGCCCTGATCAGGGCGCTGAGATCCTCGCCGCGCTCAAACAGCGCGCCCGCGAGGCCGGCATTTCGCAGCCCAGCGAGCTGGTCACGCCCTACGTCAACACCATCCCGAAGCATGAAGAAGTCCCGTATCCCGGTGACCGCGCGCTCGAGCGCCGCATCGAGAGCCTCATCCGCTGGAACGCCCTCGCCATGGTGCACGGCCAGAACAAGAAGGACCACGGCATCGGCGGCCACATCGCCACCTATTCTTCGCTGGCCACGCTGCTCGAAGTCGGCTTCAACCATTTCTTCCACGCCGCCTATGGCGATCAGCCCGGCGATCTCATCTACTTCCAGGGCCACGCCAGCCCGGGCATTTACTCGCGCGCCTTTCTGCTCGGCCGCCTCGACGAGCAGCGCATCCTCAACTTCCGCCACGAGCTGCGCGAAACGCCCGGCCTCTCCTCGTATCCGCACCCCTGGCTCATGCCCGATTTCTGGCGTTTCCCTACCGTCTCCATGGGCATTGGCCCGCTGAACGCCGATCTATCAGGCGCGCTTCATGCGCTACCTCGAGCATCGCGGTCTCATCCAGACCACGCCGCGCAAAATCTGGGCCTTCCTCGGCGACGGCGAAACCGACGAAGTCGATTCCCTCGGCGCGCTCTCCATCGCTCGCCGCGAGAAGCTCGACAACCTCATCTTCGTCGTCAACTGCAACCTCCAGCGCCTCGACGGTCCGGTGCGCGGCAACGGCCGCATCATCGACGAGCTGGAAGCCGTCTTCCTCGGCGCGGGCTGGAACGTCATCAAAGTCATCTGGGGTTCCGACTGGGACGCTCTCTTCGAGCGCGACCACACCGGCCTGCTGCTCAAGCGCATGGAAGAGTGCGTCGACGGCGAATACCAGGCCTTCAAGGCCAAGGGCGGCGCCTACATCCGCAGCGAGTTCTTCGGCAAGTATCCTGAGCTGCTCAAGCTCGTCGAGCACATGTCCGACGACGAAATCTTCCACCTGCATCGCGGCGGACACGACGCCCGCAAGATCTACAACGCCTACAAGCGCGCCGTCGAGCACAAGGGCGGTCCCACCGTCATCCTCGCCAAAACCGTCAAAGGCTACGGACTCGGCAGCACCCAGGCGCGCAACGCCTCGCACCAGGAAAAGAAGCTGGCGGACGACGCGCTCGTCGATTTTACCAAGCGTTTCGACCTGCCCATCCCCGAGGCCGATGCCCGCGCCGGCAAGCTCTATCGTCCGCCGCAGGAATCGCCCGAGATGCTCTACATGCAGGAGCGCCGCCGCTCGCTCGGCGGCTACATGCCCAGGCGCGAAGTGCCGAAGATCGACTTCCAGGCGCCCCCGATCCAAGACTTCGGCGAGTGGACCAGCGGCTCGCAGCGGCCGCGCCGTCTCCACCACCATGGGCTTCGTCAGCATGCTGCGCCATCTCATGAAGGACGAGAAGACCGGCAAGCTCGATCGTGCCCATCGTGCCCGATGAAGGCCGCACCTTCGGCCTCGAGTCCGCCATCCGCCAGGTCGGCATCTACGCCAGCGAAGGCCAGAAGTACAAGCCGCACGACGTCGACATGCTCCTCTACTACCGCGAAGAGCGCGACGGCCAGATCCTCGAGGAAGGCATCACCGAAGCTGGCTCCATGGCTTCTTTCACCGCCGCGGGCACGGCGTACGCCAATTACCGCGTGCCCACGATTCCCTTCTACATGTACTACTCCATGTTCGGATTCCAGCGCGTCGGCGACATGATGTGGGCTTTCGCGGATGCGCGCGGCAAGGGCTTCCTCATGGCCGGCACCGCGGGCCGCACCACTATGCTCGGCGAAGGCCTCCAGCACCAGGATGGCCACAGTCACGTGCTCATGAGCGTCATCCCCACCTGCGTCAGCTACGATCCCGCTTACGTCTACGAGATGGCCGTGATCCTCCAGGATGGCCTGCGCCGCATGTACCAGGAAGACGAGGCCCTCTTCTACTACATCACCATGTACAACGAGGACTACGCCATGCCCGAGATGCCGGAAGGCGCGCGCGAAGGCATTCTGCGCGGCATCTATCGCCTCAAGGCTGCGCCCGCCGGCAAGGCCGTGGCACAGCTCTTCGGCAGTGGTCCCATCCTCAACGAAGTCCTTCGCGCGCACGACATCCTCGCGGACAAATACGGCGTGCACACCGATGTCTGGAGCGTCACCAGCTACAACGAGCTGCGCCGCGAAGCCCTCGGCGTCGAGCGCTGGAACCGCCTGCATCCCGACAAGCCGGAGAAGACCCCGTACATCGTCTCCACGCTCGCGAAAACCAAAGGTCCCATCATCGCCGCGAGGATTACATGAAGGCCGTGCCCGACCAGTTGGCGCCGTGGCTCACCACGCGCCTCGTCTCGCTCGGCACCGACGGCTTCGGCCGCAGCGACAATCGCGAGCACCTGCGCCGCCACTTCGAGGTCAACGCGGAGTCCGTCGTCACCGCGACGCTCTCGAAACTCGTCCGCGACGGCAAGTTCGACGCGAAGAAAGCCCAGGCTGCCTTCAAAGACCTGCACGTCGACACCGAACGCGCCGATCCGGCGCACGCGTAAGGCAGACTGAGTGGATTTGTCATTCTGAGCGAACGGGCCCCCGAACGTTGTTCCGTTCGGGGGTGGTGAGCGAAGAATCTGCGGCTGTCCTTGCTTGCGGATGCCGTCGCTTCTGCCCAGCGATGGCAGTTGTGGCAGCACGAACCTGTTTTTCCCGCGTTAAAATGCGCCATGCCCCGCTGCTCGCGAATCTGCGCCTCCTGCCTCATTCTCTTTTTCCCCTGATCACGGACTACGGACTCCTGTCTCCTGACTCCTGCCCCTCCCCGCCTTGACATCCCCCCATCAATCGTCCAGGCTGAAATCACCAGACAACCTGTGGCAGCACAATGGACAGGCAGGCTCCGCCGATCCGCGCCGCACGAATGCTGGAACCCGCCGAGGTGCCCTTGAGATCCTCCTTTTTCCTGTCCGCAGCGCTCCTTGCTGGCGTGCTCGCTCCTTCTCTCCAGGCCCAGGCAACGCAGCCGAATCCCTTCGCCGGCCAACCGGCTCCCCCGGTCATCATCACCAGCGCGGAAGGCTCGACCTACGTGCCCATGGACAGTTGGATTTATCCGGAGCTGGACCGTCTGCACTCCCTCGGCTTTCTCGACACCGCTTTCCTCGGCCTCCGTCCCTGGACCCGTCTCAGCATCGCCCACATGCTCCAGGAGAGCGCCGATGCCATCGACAACAGCGACGACGACCAGGCAAAGCAGATCTACCTGGCGGTGCTCCAGGAAGTCCAGCCCGACATCGATAACGCCACCACGCTCGTTCATCCCGGCGCGCAGCTCGACAGCGTCTATCAGGATTTTCGCGGCATCAACGGCACGGTCCTGCGCGACAGCTTTCATCTGGGCCAGTCAATCGTCGACGATTACGGCCGGCCCTACCAGGGCGGCTTCAACGATTACACCGGCTTCAGTTTCCGCGCTGAAGCGGGCCGTTTCTCACTCTATTACCGAGGCGAGTACCAACGCGGCGCTCCCGCAGCAGGCTATTCGCCGGCATTGGCGCAATACCTCTCGGACGATATCGACACCATCCCCATCACCACCAACGCGCTGCAGCCCACCCTCCCGGAAGGCCCCCTCTACGGCGCAAACAATGCGCGCATCATGGAGGCCACGCTCTCCTTTCACGCCCTCAACCACGAGATTTCCTTCGGCAAGAGCGACCACTGGATGGGTCCGGATCGCGGCGCCAGCATGTTGTGGAGCGACAACGCCGAGGGCGTCTATCAGTTTCAGATCGATCGCGTCGAGCCCCTCCGCATCCCTCTGGTCTCCCGCCTCACCGGCCCCTTCCGTTACGACTTCGCCGTCGGCAGCCTCAAGGGCCACACTGATCCGGAAGGTCCCTGGGTTCACGTTGAGAAAATCAGCTTCAAGCCCACCCGCAATCTCGAATTCGGCTTCAGCCGCATGGTCATCTGGGGCGGCCTGGGCCACGAGCCCATCACCCTGCACACTTTCCTCAAGAGCTTTTTCAGTTTCCAGAACGTATCGTACGCGGTGAAGAATTCAAGAAACGATCCCGGCGCGCGCTTCGGCACCTTCGATTTTGACTACCGCCTCCCCTTCCTGCGCGACTGGGTCACCTTATACACCGACTCCCTGGTTCACGATGACGTCAGCCCTATCGATGCTCCGCGCCGCGCCGCCGTGCATCCCGGCATTTATCTGGCAAGGTTCCCCGGCCTGCAGCAGCTCAGCCTGCGCGTAGAAGGCGCCAGCACCGACGCGGGACCGGTGGGCTCCCGCGATGTCCGCGGCGCCTTCTATTACTTCGAGGGCATCCAGAAACAGGGCCCCACCAACAACGGATTCCTCCTCGGCGACTGGATCGGCCGCCAGGCCAAAGGCGGCCAGGGCTGGCTCACCTATCACCTCTCCGGAAGAAGCGACGTGCAGTTCATGTACCGCCGCGCCAAGGCGTCCATCAAGTTCTTCCCCGGCGGCACCACCCAAAACGACTTCGCCGGTTCGGTGCGCGAGTGGATCGGCCACGACCTCGAGATCCGCGGCCTCGTACAGTACGAGGGCTGGAAGGCTCCCATCCTCACCTACCCCGTCTACACCAATACCCTGCACAACGACACCACCGCCGAAGTGCGCATCACCTGGTATCCGCGCGGGCACTCGCCGCAGTAATGCGGGATGCGGTCCGCAATTCAGATCGCTGACTGCTGGCCATCGATGACTGACTACCGCCGGCAGCAGTCCTGGACCAACAAGGAAGTTCTCGCGCCGCTCCATCGGGTTGCGATACACTTCCTCCACTCTCCCCAGAGGATGGAATGACGCTCGCTGCAGCAAGCCGGCTCGGGCCGTATGAAATCGTCGCGCCCCTCGGCGCCGGTGGCATGGGCGAGGTCTATCGCGCCCGCGACACCCGCCTTGACCGCACCGTCGCCATCAAGATCCTCAACTCATCGCTCATCGCCTCGCCGGATCTGAAGGCCCGCTTCGAGCGCGAGGCCCGCGTCATCTCTCAGCTCCAGCACCCGAACATCTGCGTCCTGCACGACGTCGGCAGCGAGAACGGCACTGACTTCCTCGTCATGGAATTCCTCGAGGGCGAATCCCTCGCCGATCGACTGAAGAAAGGCCCGCTGCCCACGCCGGAGCTCCTGCGCATCGCCATCGAGCTGGCCGACGCGCTCGAAAAAGCGCACCGCGCCGGCGTCGTCCATCGCGATCTCAAGCCCGGCAACGTCATGCTCACCAAAGCCGGCGCCAAGCTGCTGGATTTCGGCCTCGCCAAGCCATCGCCCACAGCCATGGCCGCCGGCACCGGCTCCGGCAAGTCCGTCTCCGTCTTCGCCGCGCTCACCCAAACCAGCCCCGCGCCCTCGCCGGCTTCGCCGGTCTCCATGGCGGGCTCCGTCATCGGCACCGTGCAGTACATGTCTCCCGAGCAGATTCAGGGCATGGAAGCCGACGCCCGCTCCGACATCTTCGCCTTCGCCGTCATGCTCTTCGAGATGGCCACCGGCAAGCGCGCCTTCGAGGGCAAAACCCAGGCCAGCATCGTCGGGCAAATCCTCGCCGTCGATCCGCCCTCCGTTACCCAATTGCAGCCGTCCACGCCTCTGGCGCTCGCTCGGCTCATTCAAATCTGTCTGGAAAAGGACCCCGACGAGCGCGTCCAGACCGCGCACGACCTCAAGCTCCAGCTACAGGCCATCGCCGAGGCCCCGCAAACTGCCGCAACTCCCGCATCCGCAAGCTCCGCGCCTCGCCGATGGATCTGGCTCCCCTGGGCCGTGGCCGGCGTGCTCGCTCTTGCGGCTGCGTCAGTCGGCTGGCTCTGGCTCGCCTCCCAAAGCACCCCGACCACCTCCGTCCACTCCTACATCCTGCCACCCGACAAATCCAGCCTGGCCATCAACGGCAACACCGGTGGCTTGCCCGTGCTCTCGCCGGATGGAAAGCGTCTCGCCTTCGTTGCCAGTGCTGCCGACGGCCATCAGATGCTGTGGGTGCAGCCGCTCAATTCGTCCGTGGCGCAACCGCTGGCTGGAACCGAAGGTGCAACGTACCCGTTCTGGTCGGCCGACAGCCGCTTCGTGGCGTTTTTCGCCAACCAGGAACTGAACAGGATCGATGCCAATGGGGGCCCGCCGCAGGCGCTCTGCGCTGCGTCCAGCGGACGTGGCGGCGCCTGGAGCATGGATGGGACGATCATTCTCGCCCCTGCCGCCGATGCGGCCCTCATGCGCGTGGATGCGGGCGGCGGCACCGCTGTCCCGCTCACCACGCTGCAGGGGACGGAGAACTCCGAGCGCTGGCCGCAGTTCCTTCCTGACGGCAAGCACTACTTCTATTTTGCTCATTCCGCCAAGGCCAAAGAAACAGGCATCTATCTGAACGCGCTGGGTTCGAACCAGCGCACGTTGCTCCTCCAGACCAATGCGGGCGCGACGTATGCTGCGGGATATCTCCTCTTTGTCCGCGACAACACTCTCATGGCCCAGCGCTTCGATCCCGCCAAGCTCGCCCTGGAAGGCGATGCCCAGCCGCTCGCCGACCACGTCGCGGTGAACACCGACGTCTGGGCTCCCGTCGTCACCGCGTCGCAAACCGGCGAGCTCCTCTACCAGGGCGGCTCCGTCGGCGGAGGCTCGCAGCTCTTCTGGTATGACCGTTCCGGCAAGCAAGGCAACTCGATATTTCCGGAGAGCGGAAACTTTTCCTTCCCCACCCTTTCGCCGGACGGCGCCAGGCTGGCCCTCAGTATCAACAGCGGCGGCACGGCTGACATCTGGGTTGTGGACCTCACGCGCAACACCAGAACGCGGCTCACGTTTGGTCCGGGCGAGAGCCTGGATCCGGTGTGGTGGCCCGATGGCAAATCGGTCGTGTATGCTTCCGGGGCGGTTGGTACTCCGACCACCCTGGTTCGAAAGAATGCGGATGGAACGGGACCTGCGGAGACGCTGCTCGACAGCAGCGCTGAGGTCGCCCCATACTCCATATCGCCCGATGGCCGTTACCTCGTTTTCATGCGCCTCGACCCGAAATCGAAGACCGAATGGGACATCTTTGCCCTCCCCATGTTCGGCGATAAGAAACCCTTTCCCCTGGTGCAAACGCAGTTTCTCGACGTAGCCCCCGCTGTCTCTCCCGATGGGAAATGGCTGGCCTACGCCAACAACGAGAGCGGCCGGTTTGAGGTCTACCTCCAGCCATTTCCCAGCGGCTCGAGCAAATGGCAGGTTTCGGTCTCTGGCGGCTCAAACCCCGCCTGGCGCCGCGATGGCAAGGAGCTCTATTTCGTCCAGGGCGATCAGCTCATGGCGGTGGATGTGTCGGAGAACGGAGGAGGCGTCCAGCTCGGAACGCCCCATCCGCTTCTCAAATCGCCGATGGTCGACGGACCCTACGGTCCCTATGCCGTCCCCGCCGACGGCAAGAAGTTCCTCATCAACCAGTCGGTGGTCCAGGCCAGCACCGAGCCGCTCACGCTCGTCACTAACTGGACCGCGGACCTGAAGAAGTAATCCTCGCCGCCAACGTTGCCTGCCCGCCCGCGCCCCTTATGGCAGCAGTCCAAATTCCGCCACGCTGCTTCCCGTCCGAATAACCTTCGCCGTCCTCTCCCCCTCACTCCGCGCGCAGTGCGTTCATCGGGTCCACGGTAAGTGCTTTGCGCGATGGCAGCCAGCAGGCCAGCCATGCGGTCGCAAAAATCGTCACCGTGATAGCGGCATACGTCACCGGATCGTAGGGGCTCACCCCGAACAGCAGCGATTGCATCAGGCGCATCGCCGCGAACGCCGCTGCCATTCCGCATCCCATGCCGATGCCTGTCAGCACCAGTCCGTGGCGGACAAACAAGCCGAGAATCTCGCCCCGCTGCGCTCCCAGCGCCATCCGAATCCCAATCTCCCGCGTGCGCTGCGTCACCGAGTAGGAAATCACGCCGTAGATGCCCACCACGCCCAGCAGCAGCGCCATCAGTCCGGCAACCCCCAGCATCACCAGCGTGAACGACGTCCGCGCCATCGAGCGCGCGTAGTAATAACCCAGAGTATTCGGATCGGCGAGCGGCAGGCTCGCGTCAGCCGACCAGATCACGCGCCGCGCCTCACTCAGGAACGCCTGCGACCCAGCCTGCCGCGTCCGGATCACATACGTCACCCCGCGCTGCACTCTCTCCTTCTGCGTATCGAAATTGTTCATCATCAGCGGCCAGTAGACCGTTGTGGGAGCCTTCTGCTCCACCCCGTCCGCGTGCACATCGCCCACCACCCCGACGATCTCGCGCCAGTCGTCCGCCGATCCCGAGCGGATCCGTTTGCCCAGCGCATTCTGCGCGCTGCCCCAGTACTCCTTCGCAAAGTTCTCTGAAACCACCGCCACCGGGAGCTTGTCGTACGTGTCCTCCCAGGTAAAGTCGCGTCCCGCCAGCAGTGGAGTGCCCATCGTCCCGAACAGTCCCGGGGACACATAGATGAAGCGCCGGATGGGCGGAATCTCCCCCTCGCCATACGTCCGGTCCGCGGCATAGATCAGATCGTTGGATTCGTTTCCGCTCATCGGCGCCGCGCTCGTCAGCGCCACCGACTGCACCCCCGGCAGCCCCGCCAGCTTGCCCATCATGGCCTGCTCCATATGGATCAGCTGATCGCGATTCTTGTCCGGAATCTGTGTGTCCGGAATCCAGATGCGGAAAGTTTGCAGCGCATTTGGATCGCTGAATCCGGGGTTCACCTGCTCCAGTGCCCGGAACGTCCGAATCATCAGCCCGGAGCAGATCAGCAGCACCAGCGCCAGCGCCACCTGGATCACCACCAGCGTGCTCCGCGCGCGATGCCGTTCCCGGCTCTGGCTCAGCGCGCGCCCGCCTTCGCGCAACGACGTGCTCAGGTGGCCTCCCGTGAATTTGAAGACCGGTATCAGCCCGATCAGCACTCCGGTAACCACCGCCAGCGCCAGCGCGAACAGAAGCACCGGCAGGTCGATCCCGATCTCGTGCAGGCGCGGTAAATCCGGAGCCATCGCCACCAGCATGCGGAGGCCCGCGAACGCCAGCCCCAGTCCCAGCGCGCTGCCGATCAGGGTCAGCGTGATGCTCTCCAGCAGAAGATCGCCCGCAATCCTTCTCCACCCCGCGCCCAGTGCCGAACAGATCGCCAGCTCCTGCCGCCGTCCTTCCACCCGCACCAGCAGCAGGTTCGCCACATTCGCGCAGGCAATCAGCAGCACCATGATGATGGAGCCCATCAGCACCCACAGCACTTGGCCCACATCGCCCACCACGTCCCGCTTCAGCGGCCGCAGATTCGTGCTGAATCTGGCCGACTCAAACAGCTTTTCGCTGTAGCCCTCCGGCGGCGGATAGCTGCGGATCGAGATCGGGATCAGCCGCTGCAGATCCGCGCTGGCCTGCGCCATCGTCACGCCGGGCTTCAGCCGCGCCAGCCCTTCATAGCTGAAATCCCCGAGCTTGGTCGTCGAACGATCCCACTGCATGGGCACCACCAGCGCCGCGTCATCCCAGCTCAGGAAATGAAATCCTCGCGGCAGCACGCCGACGATTTGCCGTGGCTTGCCGTCCACCGTCATCGACTGCCCAATGACGGAACGCGCCCCTCCGAATTTCTTCTGCCAGTACGCGTAGGAAAGCATCACCGTTTGCGGAGCGCCCGCCGTATCGTCCTGCTGCGTGAACAACCGCCCCAGCGCCGGCCTCACGCCAAGAATGGGCAGCACGCCTTCTGTCACATCGAGCCCGCTCACGTGCTCGGGCTCGCCCGTGCCGGTCACGGTGAGCGAGTCGCCGGTGTAAGCGCCCACGTCCTCCAGCGTTTTGTTTTGCTCCCGGATGGTGAAGTACAGGAACGGCGCGATGTTGAGGTCCTGGAAATTGACCACCGGCGAGTGGAACCAGACCCCGATCAGCCGCTCCGGCTGTGGATACGGCAGCGGCCTCAGCAACACTCCATCCAGCACGCTGAAGATCAGCGTAGTGGCGCCAATGCCCAGAGCCAGCGTGATCAGCGTAAGCGCTGTGAACAGCGGAGCGCGCCCGAGCCTCCGCAGGAGCTGCCTGAACCGGTCCGGGAAGATCCGCATCGCTGTGCCTCGGGGAGATGAATTCTGTTTCCGAAATCTGGGGAGCCTGTGAAGCCATACGTCCCAGGCCGGCCAAAGGTTCCGGAGCGGCAGAATCTCCTCGGCCTCTGGGTCAGCAAGGGAATCGTGCAGAAATACGAAGGCTCGATCTCCATGCACACCAGCGCTCGACGGCTCCGCCCCGCTTACCGGCTGAAAGTGATCTCGCCGTAGAAGCTGCGCCGGATCCCGACCGCCGGCCCTGGATCGTAACTGAACTCAACATGGTGCGGCTGGAAGAGATCCCGGCCCGCAACCGTCAGTCCGATGTGGCGTGTCGCCGCCCAGTGGACGGTCGCATTCCCGGTCCAGTACGAGGCCACCTGAATGCCGGGCAGCGCGCTCACGTAGCGCACATATGTGCTCACGCCCACGGACTTCGGCAGATCGAACCCGTTTTCAATCAGCGCCTGATGTTCGGGACTCGATCCCTGCTCTGCCGGCGCGCTCCCGATATCCTTCGAGTTCGTCCCCTTCTTCACGTGCATTTCCAGAAAACTGTACCAGCCCCCCACCCGCCACCAGTCAGTCACCCGCCATTCCGGCGCGATCTCTCCGCCGGTGGTCGTCGCTACCAGCCCGTTGCCGAATTGCGCCGGAATCAGAACGTGCGTGGGCGCCGGATTCGTCTCCACGTACGGCGCCTGCACCAGATCTTCGCTGAATGCGTCGCCGTAATGGTTGTAGAAGCTGGCCAGGTCCAGATAGAACTTGCTGCCCGCGGATACCCGATAGCCCGCCTCATACCCATTCACCTGCTCCGAGCGAAATTTCGGATTCGCGCTGAATCGCGCCATCACCGGCAGCCCGGACTGGTAGCCGAGGAAACTCGACAGATTGAAATCCCGCTCCACGTCCGCCGGCGTGCGCAGCGCGTGCGTGTACGCCGCCCACAAGGTCTGCGTCCCGGTCGGCGTATACATCAGCCGCACATCCGGCTCCGCCAGCACGCCCGTGTAGTTCGTCTTCAGCACCTTCGTCCCGGCAATCAACGACAGCCGGTTCGGCGCCACGCTCACTTCATCCTGCACGAACGCCTGATACAGAAGGTCGGTCCTCTGCGACGGCGTGAACGTCAGTCCGGAGTACAGCTCTGTCTCATGGCCGTGGCTCGCGCGCACCGTGCCGCCCCACGACACCTCCTGCCGCCGCAGCGGAAAGCGATCGTTGAAGTCCACGTCCACCGTGTTGCGAATGTCCCCGAAATTCACCTCGTTCCGCGTGTCGTGGGCATAATAGGCTTCCACGTCCAGATCCCGGTCCTTCCCCTGCACGCGTCTCCAGCTCCCGAGGACGTTGCCTCCGTAAAGAGTCGCATCGCCCGAGAGGTCGTAGTTGGCCGGGGGATTGTAGCTCGCGGCCCCCGCCCGCTCGCCGAAATCCTGGCCGTACACATCGCCCTGCAGCCGCCAGCTGTCGCGGCCATGCCGGTCCCAGTCCATCCGGAATCCGCCCTGCCCGCCGTGCCAGTCGTCGTAGTTGTTGCCGTCGGCGTGATATTCCGGCGCCCATCCGAATCCCTTTACGTACACGCGGTAGTTCAGCCCTTTGCCGTTGCCATAGCCGAAGCGGGCATCTCCGAAGTCCTGCTCCACATTGCCGCCGCCCGCCGTACCCGCCGCTCCCTGCGTATCGCTGGCATTCTTCGTGATGATGTTGATCACCCCGTTGACCGCATTCGGCCCCCAGATCGTGCCCCCCGGCCCACGGATCACCTCAATCCGGTCCACATCCTGGAGGAACGTGTCCTGCGTTTCCCAATACGTTCCCGCCGTCAGCGTTGTGTACACGGTACGGCCGTCGATCAGCACCAGAACGTACCGCGACAGCCGGCTGTTGAATCCGCGGATGCCGATCGGCATACTCACCCGCCGTAATGCGCGCCACCTCAACCCCCGGCGCCAGCCGCAACGCCTCGGGAATATTCCTCGCCCCCGAGCGCTGGATGTCGTCCTGCGTGATCACATAAACCGCCGCCGCCGTCTTCCACACTTCCTCCGGCTCCTTGGAGACCGTGGTCACCTGGATATTGCCCAGTTGTTCCAGGCTCATCGTCTTCAGGGGATTCTGATTGATCGCCACGGTCTGCTGCACGGTCTGCTGCACGGCCCGCTGCGCGCTGAGAGCCGGAGCAGTCATCACCAGGCATGCGCCCGCGGCCGCCAGAATCAGGCGGCAGTGCCGCACCGCTCGGGGAAGCGAAGCTGTGGCCAGGCTGCCTTCATCGAGTGTTGAGAACATCGGTCGTACCATTCTCAATCAAAATTGACGCGCAGGGAGCCGTTATTATTCTGACCGACCCATGCGTCGCGGGGGAGGAAGATAGATTGAGCTAGGGGGAGGGATGCCGTTCCTCTGAAATTGGTTGCCAGGGAAGAATTTAAAATCTCCCCCACCCCAATGGCCAGAGCTGCGCCCGGCCGCTGCTGCTGATTGTTCCGGCTGGAACCTGCTCCCGTCAGCGCTGCAGCGCCTGGCGCACCGTTGCCGCAAAGCCCTGCCAGGAACAGGTCATGTCCTCTCGGCTGCAACCCGGCACAAACACCGGCACGCGATCCGGCGGAGTCGCCAGCGTCAGCGCCTCAGCCGCGCGCATCTGCTCCAGCGTCTGCGCGGTGTACTCGATCCGAACGGACAGTGCTCCGGTGTCCCGCGAGCGCCACAGCTCGAACACCAGCGCGCCCCCGGGCGGCGTATCGTCGCGGCGCCCGTCCAGGATCCAGTCCAGACGGAGCGCCCCCGCCACATTCGCGATATTCGTGTCGTGCCCCGACAGAATCAGCAGCCGATCTCCCCGTTTTCCGGGCGCTCCCCGCGCCGGCTCGCCCGTCGCGTGCTGCTCCAGCGCCGCCAGAATGTGCTGCAACAGATTCGCGGAATCGATCCTGGCGACTGCGAACGTGCGGCCTTTCATGTCCTCGGCGGCGCTGTGCAGCTGCATCAGCGAGCGAAGCTCCTGCCCGTCCACGCAGCCCCATCCCACGTCCGCGGCAGGCATGCCGTTCGTGTATTCCAGCAGGAAATTCTCCGTCACCGTCGAGGCGGTCATCAGCGGCCCACTCAGCTCCACCGGATGTCTCGGCGTGCCCGCCTGTAGCGTCGCCGGCACATCGAAAAGCGAAACAGGCGGATGAGCGCCCTCAGGGGCGTGACCGCACCCATTGAGTACCTTCTCCAGCTCCTCCAGTTGAGCGCGATACGCGAGCGTCAGGTTGCCGGCGTCGCCGCCCATGCGACCGGCGATCGCCGCCGTCTCCAGCGCGGGATTCGACCGCGCCGCCCCCGCGGCCATCGCATGAAACAGCGGATCGTGCGTTCCTTCCGGCAACGCCTGCACCCGGATCCCACACCCTGGAAACATTCCCTCGGCCAGCGCTTTCCCCGTTTCGCGCGTGCGCTGGTCGGAGTCCGCCACAATGCTCACCCCTGCCGCATCCACGCACCCCGATGCGCCGAACAACCCCTCCTGCGCCAGCCACGCCCGGTCGTAGGCGCCGAACAGCTTCATCAGTTGATAGCCATGCGGCGTCAGATAATCCGGCGGCACATCCCACGTCGGCCAGGGCAGCGCCGAGTAGCGCCCGTAGCTCGACAACTTGCCCCCCGGCGCCCGCACTCCATGGCGCGTGAGCACCACCACATACTCCAGTTGTTCTGGATTCTTCGTTCGCGCCTGCGCCTGGCCGGGCGCAACTCCGCAGCTCGCGAGCACCAGCACAGGCAGCGCAATCCGCCGCAGCATCGATGCAGTCAATTGGTTCTCCCAAAAAGACAGGCCGCCGTTGAGAGGCCCCGGCGGCCTGCGAACATCTTAGCGCTCGCCGCCGAAATCCCAGCGCAGTCCGCCGTAATAGATCGGCTTGTAATACTCGCGCTGCACCATGTACTGCGGGCTGCCATTGTAGAAGCCGAGAACCGCATTGTTGGCATTCTCCTCCGAGGCGGTGGCACTGAACCCTCGGCCCAAATAGTAGGTCGCCTGGGCATCCACCTGCGTGCGCCCGTAGTAATAGTTGTCCCCGAACGGCCCCGTGACCGTGCCGATGTTGCCGGTTTGCCACTGATACGCGGCGAGATTGGGGCCGTCGTAGGAGATGCCGAGCTCGACGATCCCGCGTTTGGTCGCATACGAAGGAGTGATGTTATACGACCACGGCGCCTGGCCGATCTGCGGCGGCGTATCCGTGCGGCCCGGCAGACCGTAGTCTTTCGAGTTCGTCCAGGTCATGTTGGCATCGATGCGCGCATTCGACAGCACGCCCGGCAGGAAGGTCAGGTGCTGCTGATACGCGAATTCCATTCCCTGTACGTAGGCGTGTCCGCTGTTGATCGTCTGGTTCAGATACACCGTTGGCGTGATCGGATTCGGAAACGGGTTGGGCACAATCGTCTGCGTTGGAACCAGAGGGTCACCCAGCTGCTTGTAGAAATACCCGCCTTCGATCATGCCCACCGAGGGCAAAAATTTCTCGTACAGAATGTCGTAGTCGTTGGCGTGTTCGGCCACCAGCGCCGGATTACCGATACTCTCCGTGTTGGGATTGGTCGACTCATCCAGCGTCTTGTACGGCACCAGGTCGTACGGATTGGGCCGGGAAATCCCGCGCCCATACACGGCGCGGATGTCGGAGTTCTGGTCGAGCCGGTAGCGAAACTGCACGCTCGGCAGCGGGCTGATATAGGACCCTGCCGCGTGGACTGGAGCCGTTGAAAGCCACTCGCCATTGTCATCGTCTGTGACCAGATAGCCGGTATTGGACTCGTTCGTCGCCTCGATCCGCAGCCCTGTCTGCAGGCTGGCCCGGCTGCCCAGGTCCAGCGTGTTCATGATGTAGCCCGCCGTAATTCTCTCCTGCAGGTTGTAATTGGCAGGGTCTGAGTTCAGGTGGGTCGCTTCCACGTCCAGCGGAATGACACCGGGATTATTTGCCAGCCATGTAGCGATCTGTTCGAAATGCGTGATCGGACCCATCTGGTAGCTGCCGCCGTAATAGGAGGGGTCTTTAAAGCTGCTGCTGAACATTGACATCAGCGGCGGCGTCCCGGTACACGGAGCGGGGTTGGGATTGGTGGCGTTGGCCATGGCATCGCAATCGTAAGTCGGCGAAGTCGCATCCTGCCCCTTGTGCTCGTTGCGGATCTGCGCGCCGAACTCCAGCGTCGACGCGTGGGTCCCCAAATCGTAGTTCAGCCCGTAGGACCCAGCCGCGGTCAAATTCAGCTGCACAGCATCCCCCGACGTCAGGTTGACGTCGTTCAGGAAATATTGCGTCGGATCATAGATCGGGTCGCTCCCGCAGTTAAACTGCGGCCGATAAATGCTGCGATTGGCCGCCGGGGTATAGACGCAGTCGCTTCCCACCGGATTTCCGTTCGCCATATTCAGAGGATCGAAGTCCGCGCCCGGATTGCCTGCCGCATTTCCTTCGCGCGAGTGGCCCGCCGAGAGCACCCACTTTGCCCACGATCTTTTGAAAACATGATCCCCGCCCAGGGTCAGCAGCGAAATCTGATAATTCGGCCGGCGCAGACTGTTGGAAAACGATATGCCTCCCCCGCCCGGCGACTGGCCCTGAGTCCCTGCATTGGAACTGATGTCGTACTCGTATTTCTGGCCGTAATCCTTGAAGTTCGAGAACAGGCCGTGCACAAACAGGTCCGATCCCTCGTTCAGCTTGTAGTCGGCGCTCCCGCCAAAACCATAACGCGTGTGATTGTAAAAATACTGGCGAAGCGAGATGTTGTCGTAAGCCGTGGCATTGCTGTTGAGGGCGAGGTCCGGCGTGGGCTCCACGTCATCGGTGCCCAGATCGTTCAGGTCGTAGCTGAAGCTGAACATGACGCCAAACCGCTGGTTGGCGCCGAAGCGCTTCCCCACCGTCGCATCGTCGCGAAACCACGGCTGGCCGGTGTCGATAGGGTTCCAGCCGCCCACGCTCTCCAGATCGAGCGTCGGCCGGTTGCTGGTAGCCTGTTTCATCTGCATGTTCACGGACCCGCCGATGGCGTCGCCATCCTCATTCGCGGAAAGCGTTTTGTTGATCTGCACCGCTCCCACCAGATCACCGGGGATCACCCACAGATCCACCTGGCGCACCTGGGGGTCAGGTCCCGGAACGATGACTCCATCCATAGTGGTGTTGCTCAGGCGTGGCTCGGTGCCGCGGATCTGCACGTACTGCGGCTCGCCTTCATTGATCTGAACGGTGACCCCGGGCATGCGGCCCAGAACCGTGGCAACACTCGCGTTGGGCAGGTTCTGAATTTGTTGAGCCGTCATCACGTTCAGGATGTTCGCCGATGTGCGCTGCTCGTTGATGGCCGCAACGTCGCCTCCGACATTCGCGGTCACAACCACGCGCTGGCTGGTGGAAGCGACTTTCATGGTGGTGTCGGCCACGGTGTTTTGCCCGCCGGTGACAACGACGGTGGAAACGGCATCCTGAAAGCCGATATCCGAAATCGTGATCGTGTATTTGCCGGCCGGCACGTTCTGCAGGTAGAAATCGCCTTGTGCGTTCGACACTGCCGTGTTTCCACCGGGCTGGAGAACGATCTGCGCGTGCGCAACCACCGCTCCGCTCGTATCCTTCACCGTCCCGCTCACGCTGCCGTGGCCGCTGGGCGCCGCCGGTGCGCTCGCGCCCGTCATGGCGCCCGGCCCGCTGCTGGTGGATCCAATTCTCGATTGCCCGTGCGACGCGCCCGTTGCGCTCAGCGCCATCAGCATCAACACACACGCGGTCCGCCGGGGGAAGGTGGGAATCATGGCACGCCTCCATCGCGAGCGCCCCGTCACGCGGGGTGTCCGACTCCCACTGTGCTGCCTGGATTTGAACGGGAGCTAAAGAGGGGATGAACCGGGCGTGAATTCACCGGCGTTTTGCACACGGAGAGCCGAATGCAGGCAGGAGGCGATCAAGGAAAACCGTCCAGGGGAGCCGCTGGCCTCACCGGAATGCGGCGAGCATGGCGAGGCAGCGAGAGTCCGGGTCTTGGTCCGCCATCGGCGCCAGGGTGACCCTGATCACTGACACCCCTGACCCCTGATCCCTGATCCCTGACTACTGATCCCTGGCTCTATCAGCTCCGCAGCCGCGCCAGCAGATCCTGCGAGTGTACCGGCTTCGCCAGAATCTCGAACTCGTGCCCCTGCTGCCGCACGCGCTCCAGCAGATCGGCCGTCGCCGCCTGCCCGGAGAACAGAAGAATCTTGCAGCCCGGCAGCATCGCGCGGATCTGGATCGCCGCGTCGATCCCGTTCAGGTAAACCTTGCAGCCAGGCCAACTCTTGCCTCTGGCGGCTCCCGGCCGCGCTTCTCAGAGGGTTCACCGCCAGATGGCGGCCCACCCATTCGATCAACCCTTGAGAAGCTGCTCCTGGTGCCTGTCCAAATCGATATAGCGAGGTGTGCTAAACGGAACAGACAATTACCGGTTGCAATGCTATCTTCGCTTCGAAGAAGAATTGCGCGCGCACTGGAACGGGATGATGGCAGCGTCGCCGGCCCGACGCAGCGCTGATGAAGATTATCCGTGACCAGACCACACTCAGGAAGAGGCCGTCTAGATGGGTAGAGTAACCGGGAGGCCCTTTGATATAGCCGCTTTTCTCGCAGCCGAAGGGCCAGGACGAAGCATCAGCAATCACACGGCAAAGCAGATTTTCTTTTCCCAGGGAAACCCAGCCGACGCTGTGTTTTATCTTCAGACTGGCCGGGCGAAGCTCACCGTCATTTCCAGCAACGGCAAAGAAGCGACGGTTACGTTGCTCGCCGCCGGGGATTTCTTTGGCGAGGAGTCGATCGCCGGAGCGGGAACGCGGCGAACGGTCACCGCCTCAGCCATTACCGACTGCACGGTCCTCAGGATCGCGACGGCGGAAATACTCCGCGTCCTGCAGAAGGAGCATGATTTCTCCACCTTTTTCTTGAAGTTCATCGTGATTCGGGGCATGAGAACCCAGGCGGATCTCCTCGATCAGCTATTCAACTCCAGCGAGAGGCGGTTGGCGCGGACGCTCTTGCTGATGGCGGAGTATGGTGAACCGGGTAAGCCGGAGGCACTGATCCCACCGGTAACGCAGGGGACTCTTGCGGAGATGATCGGTACCACTCGATCGCGTGTCAGCTTCTTCATGAATCGCTTCAGGAAGCTCGGCTACATTGATTACAATGGCGGCATTCGGGTTCACAAGTCGCTGCTCAACGCGGTTTTGCACGACCGGTTACCAGAGGAGAATTCGTCAAAGCCCAAACTCCTCGACCCCCCACCCAGTCGAGCACGATCCGCCAAACGGGCGAAGCTCGTGTGAGCGGCGGATTCCTCCCATCGAATTCCATGTTGGCAGAGCCCGGCGCAACCCGCCACGACGGACTCAACGGGTCAGCCTGATTGATCCGAACCCGATTCTGGAGGCGGTTTAGTCCATTCCCTCTTCGGCCTTAGTCCCAGTAGCTCCTCCACGACATACTCGCCAGTCGTGCCGTCCGAGAAGCTCACAATGATCCCGTCGCGCTCGTCCCGGGTGACCGTCAGAATTTCTATTGGTGTTTCCATTCGGGTAGTAGATCTCATCTGGCTTTGTCGAGTCTGGTCAATCTTGAACGCCTTGGATTCAACCTCACCCACCGAAATGCCGGAATATCGCTTGCGGGGCATCCTCGCTTTGCAGGAAGGGATGCTGGTCTATGCCAACCTGCCTGGCTGCCAGCCGACGGAGGCTCTGTCGAGAGACGGGACTGATCGCCTGAGAGCGAAGCTCCGTTTCCTCGCCCAGGACGTTTAGTGCAATTCTTCGGCTTCCCGCCACGCCTGCGGCTTCGTTCAGACGCCCTTGTCGCCGAGTCACTCATCGAGGCCACCCCGTCGCTGCGTTGGCTCGCCGTCCGCCGCCACAGGCTCTCAGCTCCGCAGCCGCGCCAGCAGGTCCTGCGGGTGGACCGGCTTCGCCAGGATCTCGAACTCGTGCCCCTGGCTCCGCACCCGGTCCAGCAGATCGGCCGTCGCCGCCTGTCCCGAGAACAGCAAAATCTTGCAGCCCGGCAGCATGGCGCGGATCTGGATCGCCGCATCGATCCCGTTCAGGTCGTTCATGATGACGTCGCTGATCACCATGTCCGGCCGCAGCTTCTCCGCCATCTCCACGGCTTTCTCGCCGCTGTACACCGCTGTCGCATGGAATCCGCTCTGATTCAGGATGATCGCCAGGGTGTCGGCAATCACGCGCTCGTCATCCACGACGAGCACTCGGGGCTTCGCTTGGTTCGCCGTCTGCTGTTCGGGCATTCGCTTCTTACCAAATCCTCAAAATCGAATGAATCAGGGTAACCGGCGCTTCCGATCGGCCGGACGGGGCTATACCTGGGGATGATACGCTGACTTTGGGAGATGCTTCATCCCGCAGCAACCCCTCCCATCTTACATTGAAATCAGCCATAATTTCCCCGATGCCCTCCCGCCGGATTGCAGTGGAAATCCGCAGGCCCTATGGTGCAAATGACCGAACCGATTATCCAGGCACGGCAGGTCGAGAAGTTCTACGCGCAGTCGCGGGACGCGCGCATTCAGGTCATTGCTCCCACTGACCTCGCCATCTTTCCCGGCGAGATCGTCGCCCTCCTCGGCCCCTCCGGTTCCGGTAAATCCACGCTGCTCCGCATGCTTTCCGGCCTCTCCCGCCCTTCCGCCGGCACGGTCCTCTGGCATGGCCAGGACGTCGCCAACACCCAGCCCAACGTCTCCATCGTCTTCCAGAGCTTTGCCCTCTTCCCCTGGCTCACCGTCCTCGAGAACGTTCAGGCGCCGCTGAAGGCCCGTGGCATGGAAGCCACCGAGCGCCATCGCCGCAGCCTCAAGATCCTCGACACCGTCGGCCTCGACGGATTCGAAGCCGCCTACCCCCGCGAGCTCTCCGGCGGCATGCGCCAGCGCGTCGGATTCGCCCGCGCTCTCGTCGTCGAGCCTGAAGTCCTTTTCATGGACGAGCCTTTCTCCGCCCTCGACGTCCTCACCGCCGACAACCTCCGGGGCGAGCTCCTCGAGCTCTGGCAGAAGAAGACCATCCCCACCAAAGCCATCTTCCTCGTCACCCACAACATCGAGGAAGCCGTCCTCCTCGCCGACCGCATCATCGTCCTCGGCCGCAATCCCGGCCACGTCCGCACCGATTTCAAAGTCGCGCTTCCGCAGCCTCGCGAGCGCAAAGACGCCGCCTTCACCGCCCTCGTCGACTACATCTATAAGGTCCTCACCCAGCCCGACGTCGTCCCCGCCGAAATGCCCGTGATCGCCGGCGGCCGCCGCATCCGCGACCAGCGCCAGATGCGCTACGAGATGCTCCCCCACGCCCGCCCCGGCGGCATCGCCGGCCTCCTCGAGCTCATCATCGACTTCGGCGGCCGCACCGACATCTACCGCCTCGCCGACGAGCTCGCCTTCGAGATCGACGACCTCTTCCCCATCGTCGAAGCCTCGCAGCTCCTCGGCTTCCTCCGCATTGAGGAGGGCGACGCCGCCATCACCCCCGAAGGCCGCGCCTACGCCGAATCCGAGATCCTCAGGCAGAAAGAGCTCTTCCGCCAGGCCGCCGTCGATCACGTCCTGCTCCTCCGCCAGATCACCCGCGCCCTCGCCAACAAGACCGACCACTCCGTTCCCGAGGAATTCTTCCTCGACATGCTCGATGAGCAGTTCTCCGACGACGAATGCCGCCGCCAGCTCGAAACCGCCATCTCCTGGGGCCGCTACGCCGAGCTCTTTGACTGGGACGACTCCCGCCGCCGCTTCGTGCTTGCCGAGCACGAGCATGAGGAGATCCGGATCCCGCGCCGGAGCCGGCCAAATGAGGCCCCGTTTCACCCTCTCCAAACAGCTCGCCGTCGAGCGCACCTGGCCCTTCTTCCTCGATCTCACCGTCGCCGCCGCCCTCCTCGCCGGCTTCTACGCCATTCTCTGGATCGCCAAGTTCTGGTTCAGCGCCGCCATCCCCGAAGTCGTCATCCACCTCACGCCCTCGCATCTCCCGCTCTACGCCGTCTACTCCCTCGTCCGCATCTTCGTCGCCTACGCGCTCTCGCTCGCCTTCGCCATCGCCTACGGATACACCGCCGCCTACAACAAGCGCCTTGAAGCCCTCCTCATCGCCACTCTCGACATCCTCCAGTCCATCCCCGTCCTCAGCTTTCTCCCCGGCGTCATGCTGGCCATGATCTCCCTCTTCCCATCCCGCCAGCTCGGTATTGAGGCGGGCGCCATCCTCCTCATCTTCACCGGCGAAGTCTGGAACATGGCCTTCAGCTTCTACACCTCGCTCAAAAGCATTCCCCGCGAGCTCATGGAAGCCTGTGAGATCAACCGCTTCTCCCGCCTCCAGCGCCTCTTCCAGCTGGAGCTGCCCTTCGCCGCCATCGGCCTCATCTGGAACTCCATCGTCTCCGTCGCCAACGGCTGGTTCTTCCTCATGGTCTGCGAGATGTTCCCCGTCGGCAGCCGCGAATATCGCCTCCCCGGCCTCGGCTCGTATCTGCAAACCGCCGCCTCCGCGGGCGACTACCGTGCCCTCGCCTGGGGACTCGCCGCCATGGTCCTCATCATCGTCGTCATCGACCAGCTCCTCTGGCGCCCGCTCATCGCCTGGTCCGACAAGTTCAAATTCGAGACTCTTGAAAGCGAGGAGCGCGTCACCTCGCCCGTCCTCCACGCCCTGCGCAACTCCCGCATCCTCGCCTCCATCGGGCGCCGCACCTTCGGCCCCATGTCGGAGTGGTTCTACTCCACCCTCGCCGACCGCGCCCGCCAGCCGCGCGCGCCGCGCACCGAATCCCGCCGCGGCGTCACCGCTGCCTATTGGATCGTTGGCGTCGCACTGCTCGGCCTCATCGCCGTCGCCGCCTTCCACGCCGCCCTGCTCCTCAAAGAGATCCACCGCACCGAGTTCCTCACCCTCCTCGCCGGCGCCGGCCTCACCTTCGCCCGCGTCAACGCCGCGCTCCTCCTCGGCTCGCTCTGGACCATTCCCGTCGGCGTCGCCATCGGCTTCCAGCCTCGCCTCTCGCGCCTGCTCCAGCCCATCGCGCAGATCGCCGCGTCCTTCCCCGCCACCGCGCTCTTTCCGCTCATCCTCATCGCGCTCGCGCGTCTCGGCGTCTCGCTCGGCTTCGGCTCCATCGCGCTCATGCTGCTCGCGGCCCAGTGGTACATCCTCTTCAACGTCATTGCCGGAGCCCAGGCCATTCCCTCCGAGCTCAGGGAGATCGCCACGCTCTTCCGCTTCTCGAACGTGCAGCGATGGACCACCGTCATCCTCCCCGGCATCTTCCCCTTCCTCATCACCGGGCTCATCACCGCATCGGGAGGAGCGTGGAACGCCTCCATCGTCGCCGAGTACTTTCAGGTGAAAGGACGCACGCTCATGACCCTCGGCCTGGGCGCGCAGATCAGCGCCGCCAGCGACCAGGCCAACTACGCCGTCCTGTTAGCCGGAACCATGATCATGGCCCTCATGGTCGTCACCATCAACCGATTGGTCTGGCGCCCGCTCTACCACCTGGCGGAGACGAAGTATCGATTGGATTGATGGGGTGTCGGGGTGGTAAACCGAGTTGAATCCATGGGGGTTAGGGGCAGGTTTCATAGGGTGGCGAGGAAGGCAATCCCTGTTATCGTTTGGTCAATAGGGTTCGCGTGTTCGCACCCCAGGGATTCCAGGAGTATGAAAAACCATTGTCAAGCCCTTACGGAAGTAATGGGCTAGGATAAGTTGTTTGTTTGGCGCGCGAGTTAGGCGAAAAAGGCCAAAGATATTTGGCGGGCTAATTGTCTGGAATTGGTATTCTGAATATAGATGGTAAGAAAAAAGGCTCCGCCCCGTGCGGGGCCTTTTGAGTAGGGGTCAGGGTTGAGGCTCGCCGGGTGGCGAGCCTCTCTTTTTTGGGGATTGCAGCGCCGTCCCTCCGGGACTCGAGTTTTCATGCGAGCTTTCCCAGCACTGAAGTGCTGGGCTAGTCAGCGTTGCGCCTTCGGCGCGGGGAGTTACGCCGGGGATGGAGCAGTGGCCTCCCAGATCTGCCAACTTCGGGCAGATGTGGGGCACCCGAGAGTTCACCAGGGGCAAGGAGAGCGAAACAGGTCATGAGCGAAATGGAAGAGCAGAGCGGGCGGGAGGAAGCGCAGAGTCACGTGGTGGGGCGGCGGTGTGAGGTGGTGCGGGAGAATGGGGAGCCGTGCCGGGGGATTCCTGCGGTGGGTGAGACTCGTTGCCACGCGCACGCGCGGTATCGCGAGGCGAGCGGGCTGATGGCGCTGACGATTCCGCTGCTGGATGACGAGGCGTCGATCGCCTTTGTGCGGTCGCAGACGGTGCGGGCGATGGCGCTGGGATCGATTCCGCCGGCGAATGGGCGCGTGATGCTGGAAGGGTGCCGCGACGCCGAGCGGAGGCTGGATCGGCGCGTGGCGACACAGAATGCGGCGCTGCGGTATGCGGCGCTGGCGGAGAGGATGGGCGCGGAAAAGCTGGACGGGCTGATGGGGCGGTTCGTGGAGAGGATGGAGGAGGGGGCAGGGGCCACGGTGCAGGGTGCAGGAACTGCGTCCGCCGCAGACGAACCGAAGGCGGCGGAGAATCCCAGAGCGTGGTGGGATGAGTTGATGCGGGGGATCGACGAGGGGGCGGAGAAATACCGCCAGGAGTTCAAGAGGATGGAGGAGGAGGACGCCAGGAGGGCGGTGATCCGCGCGGAGTGGGATCGGAAGGAGGCGCTGCGCAAGGCGGGGATGAGTGACGAGCTGCCAGCGGCCAGCGGCCAGCAGCCGGAAAACAGTGATCAGGGATCAGGGATCGGGGATCAGAAACCGGCGATCAGCGAGCCGGCTGCCGCAGAGGCTGCTGCTGGACCCACCCTGTCGCCTGAAACGACGACAACCACCCCGTCGCGCCAACTACAGGCGCGTCGGGGGCCCCGGACAAGGGTGGGGCACCCGGGACTGGGCCGGAGGCGGTGATGCACCGGTCGGTGTTTCCGGGGTGAAGGAGCAGTGGGATCGGGCGCTGGTGCGGACGGAAGGGAAGGTTACGGAGATGGTGGCTCCGCAGGAGGGGGAGAGCTGGTACGACTTTTTGGAGCGGAAGAAGGATCGGGAGGCGGCGATTGCGGCGGCGGTGTGAGGGGGGCGGAGCAGGGGATGGGTTATAGGGAATAGAGGTCGGGAGTGGTGTGACTCCGCCCACCCTGTCCGCGATAAGACTGCGGACAAGGGTGGGGCACCCGGGGGAGGCAGCGGAAGAAGACCGATTCCGCATCCACTGTGGAGTAGACTGTGGAGTGGAGTCGACAATGGGAACAGCGATGGAAACGGTGCAGGTAGTGCTCGACCGGAAGCTGCTGGCGGCTACGGATCGGGCGGCGCGCAAGCTCAAGCGGAACCGGTCCGCTCTGGTGCGTGAAGCGCTGCGGGAGCACTTGCGGAAGCTGGAAACTCCGCGCGCTGGAGGAGCGGGACCGTGCGGGCTACTCCGGGCAGCCGCAGGACTCGGAAGAAATGAGATTGTGGGCCGGGAGGGCGGCGTGGCCGGAAGAATAGGACGAGGCGACGTTCGGCTGTACTCCTTCGGGCGGCCGGACAAAAGACGGCCGGTGGTGGTGCTGACGCGGGAGAGCGCTCTCGAGTATCTTTCCGCGGTCACCGTTGCTCCCGTCACGTCGACGATCCGCGGCGTGCCCTCTGAGGTTGTGCTGGGCGAAGAGGACGGCATGAAAGCGCGCTGCGCGGTGAATCTGCACAACGCGGTCACGGTTCGGCGAGACGATCTGGGCAAGCGGGTGGCGCAGCTCAGCTCCGCGCGGATGCGGGAGATTTGTGCGGCGCTGCGGTTTTCGCTGGGGTGCGACGGGGGGTGAGGGCGGAAGCGGCTGAGCAAGGAAGTGACGAGGGGTCGAGTGGCGGCGATTGGGGCGGCGGTGTGAGGGGGCGAGTGATCAGTCGTGAGTGATCAGAGATCGGGAGACATGTGGCTTCGCATGACCTGTCGCAGCGGAAGCGACAAGGTGGGGAGGCTGGCAATCATCGGGAAATCGGCTCTCGGAGCACTTCCGAGACGTGATAGTCGAGATTCTGCCGCTTTATCCGGTGTCCTCCTTTCAGCACGAGGCGGTCACGGTGAGGAATGTGGTTGCCGTGGAGCAATCTGATGGACAGCGTGTCTGGATCGATGCGAATACATCCACGATCGAAAAGACGGTGCATGGTCGGCGATAGCGAGAGCATGTTAGAAACGTCATCCTCGCCGGAATGCGGCCTTCCAAGCGGGCGAACGTGAGCGCAGTCAACTGAGAACGAGCCGTCGGGCATGACCAGCCTACTCCCGAGAGTTGGCATTCGCCGGCGTAGACCGTATGCAGGAACCGAACATTATCGCTTCTGCGGAGGAGTTGGCGAACAGAAGTCTCTCTTCGCTGTGTTTCTCCGCGGGCCGGAGGAGGCGGTGCATCTCCATGAGCGGCCGCTTGACGTTCCCTGTCAGTCTCCTCGAAGCCCTGGAATGCGGACTCCTCGCCCGCCAGAAACATATCGGCGGCGCCTGAGATTCGTTCATCTAGCCATGCACTTGGACTCCTAGCAGCTTGTGCAGCTCCCTGGATTTCGCCTCGGCAATCAGTTCGACCGCATCGGGATTTGGGTTTGTCGCAGCATATCTCTCGAAGAAGAGCCGAAGGGCGAGAGCTGCCCACGCATCGGGGAAGGTTTCGAGGCGGTTCCCGGGCGTGGGCACAAAACCGCACTGGCCGAACATATAGCTGTAATTAGTCACCCATTTTCGGAGGGCATCGCGAGAGTGGAACTGGCCGATTCCCTTGACCGTTGGCTCCAGGGAGCGATCTTTGTCAAAACTCTGAGGCTGAAGGCTATCGTCGGCGTAGAGATATTGCCGAACGAGTTCGTTCTGTATGTCGGCCGGATGTGAATGCAGTTCTTTGATTCGCTCGCCTGGCATATTCAGATTGATCGCGAAGAAGTACAGCCGGGCAATTAGCGGGCTGTGGGGCGAACTCAAAGTCTGAACAACGAGAGTGTCGGCCAGTATGCGTTCTTCGTCTCCTTGGATCTGTGTTCCGAGGAGAAACTCGGTAACGAGTAGCGATTGCCCGTCGCCGAGACCGCATCGGCGCCTGAACTGCTGGACCGAGATGCCGGGTGCGTAACCCTTGCGAATCGCCGCATAAGCATTTTGGAATCCGCCAAGATTTTTCGTAAAGCTCAATGGACGCAATAACATTCTCGTGGCCTCGTCAAGTGGAAGTGTAATTCGAGGCAGCAAAAGTCGCCAAATTTCGACTCGGCAGTCTAAGCGCGAGAGGTCGTGGTCATGTTCGCGTTTCGGATTATTGAGCCCTGAGAGGGTTAGTCGCCAAATCCTAGGTCGGCCTGTGCGCTCTGGGAGTGGTTTGCGTACGTTTTCCAGCTCGGCTCGTACGAATCGTCGGCTTGATCGCCCCACCCGAACCAGCCTTTTCGATCGCCGCGCGCGAACAGCTCCAAGTATGGGCCGGGCTGCACGCCTCGATGATCGGGTATTGTTCGTCGGGCTTTCGAGGAGTCGTTGCGCCTCGAGGCGAGCTTCACCTGGGAACGGCCTGATTGGAGCGTTCTCGCGTTTTTTCCGCGGGTTCCGAAGAGAATCAGTTCGCTGCCGTTACAAAATAGAGTCCGACGCCGAGACCGTCTGAGCCGCCGTCCATCCTCACTTTGTGCCGACACCAGGTTCCTCCTGAACTTGAAGCCCCAAGCATCCATCACCGTGAGTCCTTCAGGCAGCAAAGCATTGGGACCCACTGGACAGGTGGGCTGTCTCGGACGCGACGAGCGGTACCGGCTATGCGAATATGTCTTCACCGCCATGGAGCCGTTTCGCGAGAGCCGCTCGCGCTCGGCGGGTGATTTTCCCGATCCTGCTCTCGACTGCCAAGGCGGATCGGCGATAATCGTCCGGAACTTGCGCCCTCCGACCGCCCGGAGTAGATCCTGGCCTGCATCTGACAGCTCGGGTCTGCTCGTGGCGCTTGCCCTTGGCCTGACTCAAATCTAAGGGTGCTCTGAACGAAATGGAAGTTGAAATCCGGGTACATAATTGACATCGTCATGGCGGGTGTTCCGATTCAGGCTCTGTCCTTAATTGGTACCGGTTTTTCCACACCGTTACTTCTTCGATTCCACCGAGTGTCGCGCCGCCATGCACGCTTCTGACTCCGCCAGCAGGCGTTTCCAGGTGCGCTGGTTGCGGCGGAAGGACTTCTTCAGGTCCTCCAGGATGCGCTCGAAGTCGGCGTGGGTGCGGAGGCGGTTCCAGGCCGGGTTGCGGCTGAACCAGGGATAGTTCTCGTTCCCCAGATAGATGGCGCGGCGCAGCCAGTGGAGGGCTTCGGCTTCGTCTCCATCGACGGCGAAGTAGGTGGCGAGGCGATAGGCCATCTCGCTGTCGGCTTCGGCGGCGGCCATGGACTCCTCAGTGATGAGCGAGGCGGCGCGGGCGCGGTCGCCCTGCTGCACGTAGCACATGGCCAGCGTGGGGACGGCGATGCGCATGGAGGCGTCGTCGCGGATGACGGTTTCGAGGACGTCGATGGCCTGCGCGAGGTCTCCCTGGCGCATGCGCTGGTAGGCGAGCGAGGTGCGCAGGAGCGGGTAGCGCGGCTCGAGGGTGAGGCCCTTCTGCAGCTCCTCCTCGGCCAGCTCGAGCTGGTTTTGATACTGGTAGACGCGGGCGCGATGGTTGTAGATGGCGGCGGCGTTGGAGGGGTTGAGCGTGAGCGAGCGATGGAACTGGGCCATGGCCTCGTCGTACATGCCGTCGAGGCGGAGGGTGAGGCCGGCGACCAGATGAACGTTCCAGTCGTTGGCGGCGGTGCGGAGGAGGTGCTCGATGCCGTGGCGGGCCGACTCCTTTTCGCCGCGGGAGAGGAGCATGTAGATGCGGTAGAGGTTGGTCTCGACGGAGCCGGGATCGAGCTCGAGAGCGCGGTCAAGAGCGCGGCGCGCGGCCATGACGTGCATGTGGCCGCCGAATCCGTAACGGATGTACTGGAGCTCGGCGATGCCGAGGCCGCTGAAGGCGGCGGCGAAGGAGGGATCGCGCTGGGTGACGGCTTCGAAGGTGTCGCGGGCGCGGTCGAGGTCGGCGCGGTTGCCGGTGCGCTGCATGAATCCGGAGAGCGAGGCGCGAGCCTGGAGGTATTCTTCGCTGACTTCTTCGCCGATGGAAGCGGTGCGAGGAGGGGCTGCGCGCTCGGCTGGGGCTTCGCGTCCAGCGAACGTTCTCAGGGCACCGGTGCCTTCGAGTGACGCGAAGACTTCGTTGCAGATCTCGGTTTGGACAGCGATGAGATCGAAGGACGGCACGCTGATGGAGCCGCCGCCGCGGACGCTTTGATGGTCGACGTCGAGGAGCTGCCAGCTGAGGTCGAATCCGTCGGCGGAGCGGGCGAAGCTGCCGGTGAGGACCCAGTCGACGAGGAGCTTTTGGCCGACGGCGAGGGGGTCCATGTGGGCGACGGGGACGTTCATGAGCGCGCTGGAGGGGCGGACGACGAGCGAAGACATGCGGGCGATGCGGGTGGCGATGGCGTCGGCGAGGGCGAATCCGTAGAGCGGGGCGACGTCGGCGGCGCCGAGATTGCGGAAGGGGAGGACGAGGATGGAGTTCTCGCGGACGCGCTCGGGGGCGGACTCGCGGAAGCGCTCGGCCAGCATGGAGAGCAGGCCGGTGGCGCGCTTCTCTTCTTCGGCGGGCGTGGAAGGCGGCAGGACAGCGGCGGCATCGCCGGGGATGGTGCCGGTCTCGATCTGCAGCGTCTTCATGATGGTCTTGAGGGCCTCGCGGACTTCAGCGGCGGAGGCGTAGCGGTCGGCGGGATTTTTCTTGAGCAGGGTGAGGATGACGGAGCTGAGCTCGGGCGGGATGGCGTCGAGCGGCGCGACTTCCTGGTACTGGATGGCGCGGATGGCCTGGAATTCTTCGAGGTCGGGGCGGACGAAGGGATGGCGGCCGCTGGCGAGCTCGTAGAGGATGACGCCGAGGGCCCAGAGGTCGGACTGGACGGAGCTTTGTCCGGTAACGAACTGCTCGGGAGCCATGTAGGCGACGGTGCCGCCGCGCGCGGTGTAGGTGGCGATGGGCGCGCCTGGCTTGCGACGGCCGGCGGTGGCGGGATCGAAGTCCATTTTTTCGGGCGGGAGACGGCGGGCGAGGCCAAAGTCGAGGATCTTGGCGAGGCCGCCGTCGGTGAGCATGACGTTGGCGGGCTTGAGGTCGCGATGGAAGATGCCGAGCACGTGCGCGGCGTGCAGGCCGTCGGCGATCTGGATGCCGACGGAGAGCAGGAGCGGAAGCGTGGCGGGACCGCGGGCGATGAGCTTATCCAGCGACTGGCCGGGGACGTATTGCATGACGATGAAGGCTTCGTTGCCCTCTTCGCCGACCTCGTAGATGGCGCAGACGTTGGGGTGCTCGATGGCGGAGGCGAGACGGGCTTCGCGGAGGACGGTGGTGCGCATCTGCTCGGGCGTGAGCGCGCCGCGGCGGAGGACTTTCATGACGACGGGGCGCATGAGCTGGGTGTCGTTGGCGAGCCAGACGACGCCGCTGCCGCCGGCGCCGAGCTTGCGCTCCAGCTCGTAGTGCGTGATGGTGCGCTTCATGCTGGTTTTAGTGTAACGGCGAGGGGATAGGGATTGAAGGGATCAGGGATCAGGGACGGCGCGAGGCCGCGGGGGCGCAACGTTATTGGACGGATGAGCGGAGCGATGGTGAGAGCGCGGATCTGTGAGCGTCAGGCTTCGCGAGAGAGCATGTTGCGGATGCGGGCGCGCTGGCGATTGATGTCGTCGATGAGGCTTTCGGCGCGGGAGAGGAAATCCTGGCTGGTGTGGACCAGGTCGGGAATGGAATTCCAGAAATTGCGCACGGCTTCGGGGTTTTCAAGGAGAGCGACGGTGGCTCCGGCGGCGGCGACGGCGAGACCGGCGCGGCGGTATCCGGTGACGAGCAGGAGCGCGCCGGCGACGAGCGAGCCGGCGGCCACGCCGCGGTGCCAGGTGAGGCTGTCTTCTTCACTGCGTTGCGGGAAGGGCATGAGGTTGGTCTCGGAATCCATGAAGTGTTCGACGCTCCCAGGAAAGTTAGATGCCGCGGAGATCAGTCGAGATCGAATTCGCGGAGCGGCTTGCCGGTGTCGGGGGTTTCCTTGGCCTTTTTCATGGCCTCTTCAAAGCGCTTGTTGAAGACATCTTCGCGATTCTTCTCGGCTTCCATGGACTGGCGGAAGAGGCTCTCCTTGCGCTCTTCGGCTTCCTTCATGGCGCGGGTGGCCTGGTCGAAATCCTCGAAGGTGCGCTTGCGGGGCGCGGGGGTGTGGGCGATGACGGCGCGGGTTTCGGGATCGATCTTGAGGAGGGCCCCGCAGTCGGGGCAGGCTACGTCGATGGTGGAATGGGATTTGGCGGCCATGGTGCGAATCCGCGTACGAGGGTGAGTGTAGCGCAGGGCAGGGGGTAGGGTGTAGGGGGCAGGGGATAGGGGTTAGGGGTTACGGGCTAGGGGTAGTGTTCGCCGTGCAGTGATCAGCGTTCAAGAAAAGTGGCGCGGCGGCGTAATGGACTTGACGCGATCCCACATCTGCGAACACATGGGCGTATGTGGGGCACCCGGCATCGGCCGACTCTGGGACCCATGCCCATCGGGAGACGTAGCCCCGCCGCTCAGGCGGGGCCCGCGCGGTTATTCCTCTGAGAAGTTCGCTCTCTAATTTCCATCAAGGACACCAGCGACGCACCTCCGAATAGAGGGAGGTATAGACCTGGGGATCGCGGCCAACTTGGTGAGGATCGCCGCCGGACTGGTCGCTTGCAGTCATGATCAGGCGCACCAGGTGTGAGCCGTGCTCATCGAAATACGCGAACGGGTCAGTGTACCAACTCAATTTACCCTTGCGGTCTTTCACGATGAGGGCTCGAAAGCTCGAGATCATGGGGATGGCGAAGCCCTTTTCTATTGGCAGCTCTCCTTGGACCGGCCTGTCTTCGAGGAAATGATAGGTCGCCAGCGCAGACCTGTTGCGTTGTCGCTTTTGCATTTCCACCCGGCACCGATCCGCCCTCTCCGTCCAGTTTCGTCTTCCGCATTATAGGCGGTCTTCCAGTTGAGGCGGATGTAGTCGTACAGACGAACTATGTCCCTGCAAAGCGGCCTCAAGGCCCTGAACTTGTACGGATCGTCTTTCTGCACGAAGTTTTGAAGGCACTTGCCCGCGTTTTTGTATGTCTCGTTGATGGATGTGCTTGTCGGTTCGTATAGAGCTGGATTTATCGCACACATGACTTGGATTAGGTCAAGGATTCCGACGGGCTGTGGATCGTTCTCGCTCACTTTGATAGAGCGGCAGTAATCCTCCCCTAGCGCATCGAGGAACCACTTGAAATCATCGCGGTAGGCGGCGAGTGTCCAGGGTTTCAATTGCGCGCTGTAATTCCTCGCCTCGGCGATGTCGGCGAGATCATTCTCGATCCTTGAAAGGATCTCAACGTGAACATACTGATTGCCGAGAAACTGTTCATTGCCGGCGTCGCGATGCGATTTCACTGTACTCTTAATCGCGAAGTCCGTGTGGCCTCCGTCGATAATCCCATAGGTTTCGTCATCTGGAAGGTGGAGGCGCAGTTTTCCGACTTGGTTGTCAAACTCAGCTTTCTTGACGGAGAGGGTGATCCCCCTGTTTAGCAGGTGGAAGCGGCCGTCGCCCCTGCCAAGCGACGCAGAGATCCTTTTGACTACCGGCCCCTTTTCCTTCGGGACGCGCGGGTCGGGGTCAAGCGGGACGTTGTCTGGCCAATCCAGCACGCGAACCAGTGCGTGGAGGATGCGGATTGAGGGTCGGTTGGGGTCTTGGAAGGAGCGGATTTGCTCCTGGGCGATAGGGATGGTGAGTACCATGTGTTTTCCTTTCGTCTGCTTGGAGGCCTTTGCCCCGCAAGAGAATTGAATTTCCCATCCAAGAAGCTCACGCTCCATTGGTGGTTGTGCAAATTGTACTCCACTTTTTCCTCTAATCAGTGCAAACGTACTGCTGTGTGGTCACAGCCAGATGGCTTTGTGGCCGGGGCAGTCGTCGGCGGATTGGTCGATCAGCGTCGAGAGCAGCGGGGATCCGGTGCGGGAGAGATACGCGACGCCGCCGATGCTGCGCTCCTGCGGGTGACGGTCAGGGAAGAGATTGAAGAAGAGCGTGTCGACGTGGCGGCGGATGCTGCCTTCGCGCTGGAGCTGGTAGTTGGCGGCCAGGCGGCGGAGACGGTTCATCTGATAGCGCATTTTCGAGGCCGAGACCTGAGCGGAGCGGCCGAGCGAGGGCGAGAGCGATTCCATCCAGGAGATGAGCTGCTGGAGTTCCGCGTCGAGCGCGTTGCCGGTGGCGGCGAGCTGTAGCTTGCCTTCGACGGGCAGGGCGCGCGCGCCGAGACGGTGGGCCAGCTCGTCGGGATGCGCGGAGAGGATGTCGGCGAGCGAGAGATCGTGCTGGGCGAGGACTTTGCCGATGGACGGCTCAATGAGCGTGGCGCTGAGGCGCGGCAGAATGGGCGTGCTGCGGCCGAGGATCGCTTGATAGAGCACCTGCGACTGCGCGAAGTAGGCGATCTCCGCGGGGCCGGCGATGTAGGCCGCGGTGGGCAGCAGGTAATCCTGAAAGACGGGGCGCAGGAGGGCGTTGGGGCTGAGGCGCTCGGGGGCGGCGTCGAGGATGGCGAGGAGATCTGAGGTGGAGTAGGAGGTTTTCTCTGGCCCACCCTGTCCTGCGGACAAGGGTGGGGCACCCGAGGTTTTCTCTGGCCCACCCTGTCCTGCGGACAAGGGTGGGGCACCCGAGATTTTCTCTATCCCACCCTGTCCTGCGGACAAGGGTGGGGCACCCGAAGTTTTCTCTATCCCACCCTGTCCTGCGGACAAGGGTGGGGCACCCATGTGAGTGGCGATCCACGAGCCGTTTTTGTGGCGAAGGGGTTGGCGCGCGCCGGTGGCTTCGTCGATGAGGAAGAGCAGGCTGCTGCCCGGCGCGACGAGGACCTGCGAGTGGTAGCCGCGCTCGGCAAGGAGGCGGTCGCGCTGGTGCAGGGCGGCTTCGAGGTCGGCGGCGTGCTCGAGGGCATGGCGCAGGACGGGCGCGCCGAGTGCGTGGAAGGCGCGCGAGGACGCGTCGAGGACGATGAGGCCGTGATCGGCGAAGACGGCGGAAAGCCAGCGCGCGAAGGCGGAGGCGTAGGTGGCCTGGGGCGTGTACGCGGCGGCGAGGAGATCGAATTCGGGCGTGCCGCCGATGAGCTCCGCGGCGCGGTCGAGAAGCTGGGTGATTTGCGGGCCGAGCGGGATGGAGCCGACGGGGCGGCCGGAATGTGGTTCTTCAGAATGCAGGCGCAGCGTGTGCAGGGCGTGGCGCGCGGGCAGCGTGACGTGATCGACTTCGGCGAGGTCGTGATCTTCCGAGGCGAGCCAGAAGATGGGGACGGCGCCACCACCCCGGCGAGCAAGCTCGCCGGGGGCCCCGGTATCCGTATCGATTTTTTGGGCGCGATGGATGGCGGTCGCGGCCTTGAAGAGCGTGAAGAGGGGTCCGCCAAAGAGCGCGACCTGCTGGCCGGTGACGATCGCACTGGCACCGTTGCGGAGCTTCTCGATGTTGGCGAGGGTCTTTTCGCCGGCGCCGTACGAGAGGTTTTGGTCGCGGAGAAGATCGGCGAGGGCGGCGCGATGAGTGGGATTGTGCGCGGAGGGCTTCCAGGAGAAGGGAGTGGCGGCGTAGAAGGGCGCGATGGGCTCGTGGCTCGCGGTGTAGTCGAGAAAGAGCCGCGAGAGCCGGGGCAGCAGCGAGATGGGGTAGCAGTCGACGCGCACTCGTGGTTTAGTCTCTCACGGGAGATCGGATGGATTTCGGATGCGGGGGAGCGGGGTGGGGATTCAGAGCCTTTCACCACGGAGAGCACAGAGGACACGGAGATGTGTTGGGGAGCGCAGGTGAGCGGTCGAGCCGGGAGGTTTTGGAAAGCAGGTCCCTCGCGCCGCTTGCCCCATCGCGACCAACGCGACGGGGCCCCACAGTGCGGCACTCGGGATGACCGAGTTGAATGGTAGGGTAGGAACTGCGAGGGAGCGATGGGGAAAAAGAAGAAGAAAGACGCGAAGAAGTCCGGGAAAAAAGAAGCGCATGCGGTGCCGGTGCGGAAGAAACTGAAGATCGATCCGGGGAAGCCGGCGAAGGTGCTGTCGTCGCGCGTGGCGTACGACGGGAAGCTGTTCCGCGTGATCGCAGAGGAGATTCGCGAAGGGAACGGCAAGGAGGCCATGCGCGAAGTGGTGCGGCACGGCGGGTCGACGGTGATTCTGGCGGTGGATGGACGGAAGAGCAGGAAGAATCCGCTGGTGCTGATTGAGCGGCAATACCGGCACGCGGCGCAGCAATATCTGTACGAGATTCCCGCGGGCAAACTGGAGGCGAACGAGGATCGCCTGGCGGGGGCGAAGCGGGAGCTCCAGGAAGAGACCGGGTACACGGCGAAGAAGTGGTCGAAGCTGGCGAAGTATTATCCCAGCCCGGGATTTTTGGGCGAGTGGATGCAGGTGTTTCTGGCGGAGGGCCTGACGCCGGGCAAGACGAGCCCGGATGACGACGAGTGGCTGGAGCTGCAGATGGTTCCGCTGAAGGAGGTGCTGCGGGTGATCGATGCGGGGAAGATGCAGGACGGGAAAACGATCATCGCGGTGCTGAGTTATGCGAGGCGGCTGGGGAAGCGGGGGTGAACCCCCGCCTGGCCTTGCGTCCTCCCTCCGGGACTCCCTTTTTTTTCTCCGCTTTCCCAGCACTGAAGTGCTGGGCTAATCAGCGTTGCGCCTCCGGCGCGTTGGGGTGTGCGCCCGCGAAATGGTGCCGCAGCAGGCTGCAGGAGGTCATGCTCTCCCACATCTGCCAACGTCAGGCAGATGTGGGGCACCCGGCTTCGTGGGTTCCCAGCGGGATTCGGAGGCAGCGCAGCAAACCAAAGAGACAAGGGCAGCGTCTCTATGGGTTACAGGTTGGGAACCCCCCACCTGATCTGCGCGAGAGAGGTTCGTGTTTGTGGCTCAGTACAAGGGTAAGGTGAAGTGGTTCAACAACGCGAAGGGATATGGATTCATCGGCCGTGACGATGGACCCGATGTGTTTGTCCACTACAGCGCGATCCAGGTGGATGGATACAAGAGCCTGAAAGAAGGCGACGACGTGGAGTTCGACATTATCCAGGGACAAAAGGGTCCACAAGCGGATCAGGTGGTACGCGCCCGAGAAGTAGCGTAAGCGGCAACACCCGCAATCCTAATTTTTATCCGCGTTTCCTCAACAGCCGACGCAGTTTCTCCCAGACGTGCCTGCAGACACGCCCCATCGGTGCGGCGTGCCTGGATTCCCTTCTTCCCGCATGGTGTAATCGACTGCGATGGATAACCGGTCCATGGCGCAGTTGCTGGCGGAGACGGCGGACCTGCTGGAGATCGGCGGCGGCGATCCCTTCCGCATTCGCTCGTACCGGCGGGCCGCCGAGGCCGTCGAGTCGTCGACGCTCCAGTTGAGCACGATCGCGGACGATCCAAAAAAATTGCAGGAGATTCCCGGCATCGGCAAGGGGATGGCGGCGAATATCCGGGAAATCGAGCACGCAGGCACGCTGCCGCTGCGCGAAGAGCTGCTGGCGAAATACAAGCCGACGATGCTGGAGCTGCTGCGGCTGCCGGGGATGGGTCCAAAGACGGTGGCGCTGCTGTGGGACGCTTTGCAAGTGGGCAGCGTGGAAGAGCTGGAAAAGGCCATTGCCGAGGGACGGCTGGCGGGGCTGCCGCGCTTCGGCGACAAGCTGGTGGAGAAGCTGCGCAAGGGCATTGAGGACTACAAGCAGAACAGCGGGCGGTTCCTGATCGACGTGGCGGAGACGGCGGCGGAGAAGCTGATCGCGTATCTGCGGGAGTTTCCGGGGTTCACGACGATTTTGCCGGCGGGGTCGCTGCGGCGCGGGCGCGACACGGTGGGCGACCTGGACATTCTGGCGACGGGGCCGGCGTGCGCGGAGGATTGCGTGAGCGCGGCGGTGGAGCATGTGGCGGCGTATCCGCCGGCGACGACGATGCTGGCCAAGGGACAGAATAAGGTGAGCTTCCGGCTGCGGAGCGGGCTGCAGGTGGATGTGCGTCTGCTGCCGGAAGGCTCGTACGGGGCGGCGCTGCAGTATTTCACAGGATCGAAGATGCACAACGTGAGCGTGCGGCAGCGGGCGTTGAAACGCGGCTACACGCTGAGCGAGTACGCGCTGGCGCGCGTGGACGATGGCGCGTTTGTGGCGGGCGCGACGGAAGAAGAGATTTACGCGGCGCTGGGGATGGACTGGATTCCGCCGGAGCTGCGCGAGAACAACGGCGAGATTGAGGCGGCGGAACAGCATCGGCTGCCAACGCTGATTGAGGAGAGCGACATCCGCGGGGACGTGCACATGCACACGCATGCGACGGATGGGAAGAACTCGATCCGCGAGATGGCCGAGGCGGGACTGGAGCGCGGCTACGCATACATCGCGATCACGGACCACTCAAAAAACCTGGCGATGACGAATGGCCTCGATGACAAGCGGGCGCTGGAGCATGTGAAGCGGATCAAGGAAGTGGACGCGGAGATGGAGGGAAAGATTCGCGTCTTCGCGGGGATTGAAGTGGACATTCTGGGCGATGGCGCGCTGGATTTGTCCGACGACGTGCTGGCGCAGATGGATGTGGTGATCGGGAGCGTCCACTCGCTGTTCAACCAGCCGGAGGCGCAGATGACGGAGCGGGTGCTGCGGGCGATCGAGAATCCATATCTGCGGATTTTGGGGCATCCCACGGGGCGGCTGCTGCTGCGCCGCGAGCCGTTCGCGATCGATCTGGCGGCAGTGCTGCGGCGGGCGGCGGAACTGGGCGTGGCCGTGGAGCACAATGCGTATCCCGACCGGCTGGACCTGTGCGACCGGGATCTGCGGCTGGCGAAAGAGCTGGGCTGCCGGATCACGGTGAACACGGATTCGCATCATACGAGTCACCTCAGCAAGATGCGGTACGGGGTGCGGCAACTGCGGCGGGCCTGGCTGGAGAAGCAGGATGTGCTGAATACGCTGGGGGCGCGGGAGTTTCTGAGCGCGCTCAGGCCACGGCCGGCATAACGCGGAATTCGAGAAAGGCGAGAACGAGATGCAGGAGCGGAGCGGACTGAATCAGGCGGTCGCGGTGCTGATCGCTGTGGTGGTCGTGGGGGGGATCGTGGCCGGCTACGTGTGGGCCACCTACAAAGGACCGGTACACGCGGGGCAGGTGGTGTCGATGACGGTGTATCCGATCCACCGGGAGCTGTCGACGGGAGGCGGCCTGGGCCAGGTGGATGGCGGGCCGAATACGTACGACGAGGTGATCGTGCTGGCCGACGTGAAGATCAGGAGCACGACCAAGCTGCCGCTGTATCTGCATGAAATGTGGGGAGACCTGACGCTGCACGACGGCAAAACGCTGCGAAGCCTGGCGGCGGGTGAGTCGGATTTCGGGAAGGTCTTCGTCGCGTATCCGAAGCTGGCGAGCGCGAAGAAGACGCCGGTGCGCCGGGACATCACGCTGCAGCCTGGACAGGAGATCGACGGGCAGATGATCTTCCATTTCACCGTGAGCAAACAGGATTGGGACGAGCGGCAAAGCTTCACCGTGTCGGTGGACTTCATGAACCAGAAGCCGCTGGAGATGCCGACAACCGCCGCCGAGGTGACGACGGTCCAGTGAAGCGCGCAGCGCGGATTTATGATGAGGGCACCGCGAAACGGAGGCGGTGCAGTGACCCGGACCCGCTTCGCTGGATTTGCTTTTCGCCCGATGAGCCGGCGTGCGATGCTGCGCACGACGGCCGGCGCCGCGGGATATGCGCTGCTTTCCGCGAGCGGATGCGGCGGAGGAAGCAGCAGAGGAACGCAGAGCCAGGAATGGCCGCCGAGCCTGCCGGTGGGGACCTTTGCGCCGAGCGCGGCGGATAACGCGTTCCTGGATGCGATGGAGCAACAGGGCTGCCTTTACTTCTGGGAGCAGGCGAATCCCAACAACGGACAGGTGCTGGACCACGCCGGGAACAATCTGGGCGGGGCGTTCGATACGAGCAGCACGGAGTCGAGCATTGCAGCGACGGGCTTTGGGCTGACGGCGCTGTGCGTGGCGGACAGCCGCGGGTATCAGCCGCACGATCAGATTCTGGAGCGGGTGCAGACGACGCTGAGTTTCCACCTGAACCAGATGCCGGAGCGGAACGGCTTTCTGTACCACTTCAACGATGTGAATACAGGGCAGCCGCTGGCGGGCGCCAACGTGTCGTCGATGGACATGGCGATCTTCCTGTGCGGGGTGCTGGCGGCGAGCGCCTGGCTGGGCGATCCGACGGTGGCGTCGCTGGCAGACCAGCTATACCAACGCGTGAACTGGCCATGGATGCTGAACGGCGCCAGCACCTTCGCGCAGGCGTGGGATCCGGTGAACGGCTTCACACCGACGCGATACGACACCTACTGCGAGCTGATGATGCTGTACCTGCTGGCGATGGGCTCGCCCACGTATCCCATTGCCCCCAGTTGCTGGGAGGCCTTTGCGCGGCCGACGCTCGAGTATGAGGGATACAGCTACATCAGCAGCGGCAGCGATCCGCTGTTTGTGCATCAGTATTCGCACGCGTGGTTCGACTTCCGGAACAAGCAGGACGCGTACGCGAACTACTTCAACAACTCCATCGCGGCGACGCAGGCGCACGAGACGTTCTGCCTGGCGTATCCGTCGGTGCAGGGCGCCTGGTACAGCGAAGAGTACTGGGGGATCACGTCGTCGGATTATGTGGGCGGGTATACCGCGTGGGGCGGCCCTCCGGCCTTCGGCCCGATCGACGGGACGGTGGTGCCGTGCGCGGCGGCGGGCTCGCTGGTGTTTCTGCCGAATCAGTGCCTGGCGATGCTGGAAGCGCTGAAGACGAACTGGGGCGCGGCGTGGGGGCGATACGGCTTTGTGGACGCGTTTCATCCGTCGGCAAACTGGTATTGCCCGTATGTGCTGGGGATCGATCAGGGGATTTCAGTGCTGATGGCGGAGAATGTGCGGACGGGGCTGATCTGGAAAACGTTCATGAGCATTCCGGCGTGCGCGCAGGCCATGGAGCTGGCGGGGTTTCAGTAGCTCGAGCTAGTTTCACCACAGAGGACACAGAGGATACGGAGAATCTGTCTTACTTCTATTTCCAGAATTCTGCTTTACTTCTATTTCCAGAATTCTGTTTTACTTCTTATATGTTCGCGAAGGCGCAGCGGGTTCACTTTATCGGGATCGGCGGGATTGGGATGAGCGGGATCGCGGAGATCCTGCTGAGCCTGCAGTATCCGGTGAGCGGGTCGGACCTGAAGCGATCGCCGGTGACGGAGCGGCTGACGGAGCTGGGCGCGACCGTCTTCGAGGGACACGCGGCGGCCAACGTGGTGGGCGCGGGCGTGGTGGTGATGAGCTCGGCCGTGCACGCGGACAATCCGGAATTGGCGGAGGCGCGCGCGCGGAAGATTCCGGTGATCCAGCGCGCGGAAATGCTGGCCGAGCTGATGCGGCTGAAGTACGGGATCGCCGTCGCCGGGATGCATGGGAAAACCACGACGACCTCGATGGTGGCACAGGTGCTGACCGCGGGCGGACTGGATCCGACGGTGGTGGTGGGCGGGCGCGTGGATGCGATCGGGTCGAACGCGCGGCTGGGGCAGTCGCAATATCTGGTGGCGGAGGCGGACGAGAGCGACCGGTCGTTCCTGCGGCTGTCGCCGATTCTGGCGGTGGTGACGAATCTGGACCGCGAGCACATGGACTGTTACCGCGACATGGCCGACGTGGAAAGCGCGTTCGTGGAGTTCATGGACAAGGTGCCGTTCTACGGGGCATGCGTGGCGTGCGTGGACGACGCGCGGCTGGCGGCGATTTTGCCGCGCGTGCGGCGGCGGGTGTTCACGTACGGGACGTCGCCGCAGGCGGATTTTGTGGTGCGGCTGCTGCCCGGCACCGGAGAGGCAAAGTGCGGCGAACCGAAATGCCGATCGCGGTTTGAAGTGGCGGCAAATGGGCAAGTGTATGGGCCGCTGGAGCTGCACGTGCCGGGGATGCACAACGTGCTGAATGCCACGGCGGCGGTGGCGATTGCGGCGCAACTGGAGATCCAGCCGGAGGCGATTGCGGCGGGGCTGGCGGCGTTTCGCGGCGTGGACCGGCGGTTCCAGACCAAGGGCTGCGTGCGCGGCGTGACGGTGGTGGACGACTACGGGCACCATCCGACGGAGATTCGAGCGACGCTGCGCGCGGCGAAGGAGTGCGGCTTCGGCGCGGTGCACGTGATCTTCCAGCCGCATCGCTACACGCGCACGCGCGACCTGATGGACGAGTTCGCGGCGCGCGTTCGATGACGCGGCGTCGGTGGAGGTGCTGGACATTTACGCGGCGAGCGAGGAGCCCATCGCGGGCGTGACCGCCCAGGCGCTGGTGAAGGCCATCCGCAAGTCGCGCGGCGACGATCGCGTGGAGTACGCGAAGACGCCGGACGAAGCGATTGCGCGGGCGACGGGGCGAGCGCGCGAGGGTGACGCGATCCTGACGCTGGGCGCGGGGAATGTGTCGCATTTGGCGCCGGTGGTGGTGGAGAGATTGGGGACAGGAGACAGTAGCCGGTAGCCCGGGGCCAGTAGCCGGCGGCCAGCCATCAGACGCTGGGCGCGACGGCTTTCATTTCTCCAGGCGATCCAGGTGCTCATCGAGAAACTGCGAGGGCTCCTGGATAACGATCACACCGACGGCGGTTGGGATGCGGAGGTTCATCCAGCGTTGGAAATGGTGACGGTCGCCGGTAATCAGGTAATCCGCTCCGGCGTGCATGGCCGCAGCGAGGACGGGCGCATCTTTGGCGGGTAGCCTGATCTGTGCCGGAAGCAGCGCACCGGGCACATCGGAAACAAAATGGGTCTGTTCCAGCAGAGCGACCAGCCGGCTCGCGTGCGCATCGTTGACGCAGTTTCGCCGTGCCTCGTCGGCCGCATACATGGAAGTAAGCGGGACCAGATTGCGCATTTTCCAGAAATCCAGGAACCGGCTCTCTGGCTTCAATGCTGCCGAAAAAAGGATGTTTGCATCGAGGAAAACACGCAGGAGGTCAGGCATGCTTTCGCCGCAAGCCTTGCTCTTTTCCGATGCGGCGGTTTGTCCGGCTCATTCTCTTATCGAATTCGGCATTTGAGGGGAGCCTGGCGCGCATTCTGGGGTCGGTGTGGGGGATTTCGGCGGGATTGAGGCCGAAATCATCGCGGATGATGCGGCAGGAGTCGTCGTAATCCTCCTGGGTGACGGCGTTGTTGAGGAGGAACTCGGCTTTGCGTTCGGGGGTATAGATTTCGACGGGAACGGCGATAGCTGGGCGCAGCAGGATTCCGTCCTCGCGCTCTTCGGTGACGAGGAGGTCGCCCTCCTGCAGGGCGAACCGCTGGCGCAGCTTGACGGGAATGACGAGGGTTCCGCGCTTGCCGATGCGGGTGGTTTCCATGGCTGAATCTCCGATATTCAGAATATCAGAGATTCAGCCACCAGCAGCCAGATGCCAGTAGTCGGTAGCCAGCAGCCAGCTTCCAGCGGCTACACCTCGGTGCGGCGCAGCAAGAAGTGCGCGAGCAGCGGGAAGAGCGGGAGGATGGCGATGCGGATGAGGAGCGATGCGGTGAGATGCGGAACGAGCTGCATTTGCTCCGGGTCGCCACCGAAGGGGCGCAGGAGCAGATCGGGGATGTGTGGGGCGATCCGTGGGTATTCGTGACCAAGGATCGTGGTGATGATGAGCCAGCCGACGAAGAAGCTAAGGCTGAAGAGGAGCCCGGCAGTGGAGTGGCGGAAGGCGACGGTGCCCAGGTGCGTGACGCCGAAGACGAGCGCGAGGAAGAGGAACGCGCAGAGAACCTGAAGGGCGGCGGGGCCGACGGGAAGCGAGGCGAGACTCGAGGTTTGAAGGGTAGCGGTGACGCCCGTGCCGGTGGACGTGCTGGTGGAGGTGGTGATCTGGATGGCGTGGAAACGGACGGCGAGCCATAGTCCCAGCGCCGACAGCAGGAGCAGCACACCGAGGGCGATGAGGCCGGAGGCCCATTCGGTCCAGACAAAATAGCCGCGCGGGACAGGGCGCGAGAGAACGAACGAGCCGGAGCCCGCGCCGATGTCGCGGCCGATGCCGAAGGTTCCCATGGCCCAGGCGATGAGGGTGAAGACCACGGTCTGCATGAGGACGAAGACCATCAGGACCGCGACTGTCTGGCCCGCATTCGCGACGGCGGTTGGAGGGCCGGACGGACTCCTGAGCGCATACTGGATCACGCCAACAGCGAGGAGGGCGAGCCAGCCGAGTCCGACCAAGAAAGCGATGCGAAGATCACGCCAGGACTTCCACAGCAGCATCGTGATTCTCCTTTCCGACGAGGGTGAGAAAGATTTCCGAGAGGTTCATGGGCGAGATGTCGAGGACAACGGCGCCGTGGCTGCGCAGTTCGGCGGCAAAGCTTTCCGCACCCGAGCGGAGGACATAATCCGAAACACCTTCTGTATCTGACACGGTGACAATTTCAGGAGCGGTGCGCGGCAGACCGCTGCCGGAAGCGCGGACGCGGGCGTAGTTGGCGCGGATGTCGTCGAGCTGGGCTTCGAGCAGCAGGCGTCCGCGATGGATGATGCCGACCCAGTCGGCGATCTTCTCGACCTCTGACAAATGGTGCGAGGAGAGGAGAAGCGTGCGGCCGGAGGCGGCGAAGTCGTCGATGAGGAGGCGGAGCAGCTGGTCGGTGATGACCGGATCGAGGCCGAGGGTGGGCTCGTCGAGAACGAGCAGCTCCGCGCCCTGCGCGAGCGCGAGCAGCAGGCAGAGCTTGGTGCGGTTGCCGTGCGAGAGCTTGCGGAACCTGCGATCCATGGGGACTTCGAGGGCTTCGGCGTATTTCTTTGCGAGCGCGTCGGACCAGGACGGAAAGAAGCCGCGGTTGTAGCGGACGAGATCGTTGCCGGTCATGGCAGGAAGCAACGTCTTCTCGATGACGAAGCCGGTGCGGCTGAGGATGGCGAGGCGGTCCTGCCGTGGGTCGAGGCCAAGCACGCGGGCTTCGCCGGATTGCGGGCGGGCGAGGCCGGCGAGGACGCGGATGGCGGTGGTCTTCCCTGCTCCGTTGCGGCCGAGGAAGCCGTAGACGGCGCCGCGAGGGACGGCCAGCGAAAGGCCGTCGAGCGCGACGACGCGGCCGTAGCGCTTGACGAGGGATTGCGTTTCAACCACGAGTTCTGTCATGGCTGTCTCCGAGATCGTTGAAGGATTGTTCGAGCAGGCGAAGGGTATCTTCGCGCGAAAAACGAAGCTGGCTGGCTTCGACGGCAAGCTGCGTGGCCAGCGGCTTGAGGCGGCGAATTTTTTCCGCGCGGAGCAGGCCGGGCGATTGCTGGCTGACGAAACAGCCGCCACCGGGCACGGTGCGGATGACGCCGTCGCGCTCGAGGTTCTGAAAGGCGCGGGCGACGGTGTTGGGATTGACGCGGAGCTCAGCGGCGAGGCGGCGGACGGAGGGAAGCTGATCGTCGTGGCGGAGCACGCCGGCGGCGGCGGCATGGCGGACCTGGGACTCGATCTGGAGGTAGATGGGAACGCCGGAAGCGGGATGGACGCGGAAGAGCATTTCTCGTTCTCTGTACTAATACAATAGTACGGTTTGAGAATCTGTCAAGAGGTTTTTCGTGGGGGAGTAGTCCGTAGTCCGTAGTCAGAAGCTGGTAGCCGGTAGCCCGTAGCCGGTAGCTGGTAGCTGGGTAGTCTGCGCGGAATTGCGCGGATTTGTGGTGCCCAAATTGGGACGATCCGGCTATGATTCCAACACCATGAAAAGACATTCCCCCTGGATGTGGAGCGTGTGTCTCTGCGTCGCGGCGCTGCTGGCGGTTGCCTGCGCGCCGGCAAGGCTGGCAGCGCAGGATGGGCCTGCGGGCGGCGGCGTTTCGGCGGCGGCCATGCCAGCCGGAGGCGCGGCGCCGCTGGTGGCGAACGAGCTGGGCAAGGCTGCGGTTCCGGTGGGCGGACTCTGGGCGTTTCATCCGGGCGATGATCTGGCGTGGGCTGCGCCGGGGTATGACGATTCGGGATGGGCGCGCATTGAGACAGGCAAGTCGTGGGAGGAGCAGGGATTCCGGAACCTGACGGGCTTTGGGTGGTATCGGCGGAAGATTGTGCTGAATGCGGGCGCCAATCCTGACTGGACGCTGGCGCTGCTGCTGCCCTCAGTGGAGGACGCGGCGGAGGTGTACTGGAACGGGCGGCTGGTGGGGAGTTATGGGAAGGTGCCACCGGATCCGGTGTGGTACGAGCCGGATTATCCGGTGGGAGTGGCGATCCTGTGCCCTGTGTGCGGACGGGGACAGATGGTGCTGGGGCGGCCGGAATCCGGCGTGCTGGCGATTCGAGTGTGGAAGGCTCCGTATGTTTTCTTCAGCGGCCCGGAGGTGGGTGGGCTGCCGGCGACGCTGGAGATGGGAAGCACCGCGGCGATTGGCGACAAGGTGGGGCGGCAGAGCGCCATGTGGCTCGAGGGCAGCCTGTACGGGCTGGGGCTTGCGCTGGTGGAGGGCATCGTGGCGCTGCTGGCGCTGCTGGCGTGGCTGCGCGACCGGAAGCAGTGGATGCTGTTGTGGCTGGCGCTCTATACGGCGCATGCGGTGCTGCTGCTGCCGTTTAATTTGACGGGACTGCTGAGCTTCCAGTGGAGCTACGGGTTGATTCCGTTTGTGGTGTGCGCGGAAGATGTCTCGCTGTGGTTCCTGCTGCTGTATCTGCTGAACCTGCACGACGATCGGCGGCTGGTGCGGTGGACGATGTGGGCAGCTGGCATTGCCGTGGCGGGCGATTTTGGCGACGGCGCGCTGCAGCTCTTCCACTGGACCACCTGGCCGGGGCACGTCTTTCTGAGGTGGGATATCGGACTGACGATTCCCGCGCTGCTGGTGGAGGCGTGGGTGCTGGTGCTGGTGGCATTTGCTCTGCGGCGCAGGCTGGACGCGTCGCGCTGGCTGCTGGCCATGGCCGCCACGCTGGTGAACGTGATTCAGGCGGTGAGCGACTGGGGCGGCGCCGGTGCGCGCTGGACGCATTGGACGGCTGCAGCCTGGATCGGGCGGCCGGTGTTCGTCGTGGCGGGGATCACCTTCACTCCGGCCATGTTGGCGGATACGCTGCTGTTGATGGCCATCCTGTACGCGGTTTGGCGGTATCAGGCGGAGCAGAGCCGGAAACAGAATCTGCTGGACGAGGAGTTCCGGAACGCGCAGGAGTTGCAGCAGGTGCTGGTGCCGGAGGAACTGCCGGCGGTGCCGGGCTATCGGCTGTCGAGCGCATACCGGCCGGCGCAGGTGGTGGGGGGAGACTTCTTCCAGATCCTGCCGGTGGAGGGCGGCACGCTGGCCGTGGTGGGCGACGTGAGCGGCAAGGGGCTGAAGGCGGCGATGACGGTGGCGCTGATTGTGGGCGCGGTGCGCACGCTGGCGGAGACCACCGGCGATCCGGCCAAGCTGCTGGAGGGTTTGAACCGGCGGCTGCACGGGCGGCTGAAGGGCGGGTTCGCAACGTGCCTGGCAGTGCGGGTGGAAGCGCATGGGGAGTGCGTGGCGGCGAGCGCGGGACATCTGGCTCCGCTGCTGAACGGCGAAGAGGTGACGCTGCCGGGCGCGCTGCCCCTGGGGATGGTGGCCGCGGCGGATTATGCGACGACGCGGATCAGGATGCGCGCCGGGGACCGGTTGACGCTCTATACCGACGGATTGCCGGAGGCGCGGAATGCGGAGGGCGAGCTGTTCGGGTTCGAGCGCGTGCAGGCGCTGGTGGCGGCGGAGCCGGATGCGGAAACGGTGGCCGCAGCGGCGGCGGGGTTCGGGCAGGACGACGATGTGACGGTGCTGACGGTGGTGCGCGAGGCCGATGGCGGGGAGGAGTTCCGCGTGTTGCAGGAGATTGTGGCGGAAGCGGTGACGACGGGACGACGGAAGGAGGATCGGGGGGGACAGTAGACAGTTGTCAGTTGTTAGTTGTCAGTTGTCAGTGATCAGTAGTCAGTGATCAGACATTGCGCTGCCGGTGAGCGCGCGCGAAGGTAGCCGGGGCTTCAGTTGTCTGCGGAGGAAGAAATGAGACGCATCGAGAAAGTGCGGTGGGTCGTGGCTTTTCTGGCAATTGCCGCGGCGGGCGCGGGCGCGCAGCAGAATCCGGCGGCACCGGCGAGCGGAACGGCACAAACTGCGGCGCCTACGCCGGATCAGGACGGCGTGTATCGCGTGGAGGGGGGCGTGGTTTCGCCCAGGATTGTGGAGGCGGCGCAAGCCAATCCTCCCGCGAACATCCACGCGGATCATCTGCTCATGGTCCGCATGACCGCGGTGATTGGGGCCGATGGGACGGTGAAGGATGTTGCGGCGTTCAGCTCACGGCTCGAAGCTCTGGAAGATGCTGCGATTGCCGCGGTGAAGTCGTCGAAATTCGAGGCCGGAACGCTGAACGGCAAGCCCGTGCCGGTGCTGGTCTGCGTGCGGGTGCCATTTTTCGGGATTCCTGAGTCGATTCCGAGTCTGTGGCCCTGCCCGAGCGGCGGGGACATGGGTTTCATGGCGCATGCCGGAGTGCGGCCTCCTCGAATCCTCTATGCGCCCGACCCGGAGTATTCCGAGCAGGCGAGAAGGAAGAGGGTTCAGGGCGTGGTGATCGTCTCGACGGTGGTGGATGAACAGGGGATGCCGACCGACATCCGCGTAGAAAAGTCCCTTGGACATGGGCTCGACGAAAAGGCGGTGGCGTGCGTGGGCCAGTACCGGTTCTCGCCGGCGACTACGCGCGACGGGAAACCGGTGGCGGAGCGAATCACCATCGAGATGAATTTCAGGCTGTATTGAGGGGAGTAGCCGGTGATCAGTGGTCAGGCATTACGCTAACGCCGGGGACCGCGGCAAGGTGGGGCACCCTGCCGATTGAAATGCAGGTCCTTCGACTCGTTCGCCGCTCTGCGAGCGGCGAACTTCGCTCAGGATGACAACTACATCTCTTCGCTCCGGATGACAACCACATCTCTTAGTACACGTCGCGGAGGTAGCGTTTTTGCTTCTTCATCGCGGCGAGGAATTCCTGGGCGTATTCGGGGCCGCGGCCGCTGTGCGTGGCGACAGCGTCGAGCAGCGCCTTTTCGACATCGGGAGCCATGCGCTGGGAGTCTCCGCAGACGTAGAAGTACGCGCCCTGGTCGAGCCAGCGCCACAGTTCGGCGGATTGCTCGCGGATGCGATCCTGCACGTAAATTTTGAAGGCCTGATCGCGGGAGAAGGCGGTGTCGAGGCGGTTGAGCGTGCCGTCGGCGACCCAGGCTTCGAACTCATCCCGGTAGAGGAAGTCCTGCGCGTAGCGCTGATCGCCGAAGAAGAGCCACATGGGCCAGCGGCCGAGCGAGGCCTGCTTGTGCTGGAGGTAGGCGCGGAAGGGCGCAACGCCGGTGCCGGGGCCAACCATGATGACGGGCACGTCGGGATCTTCGGGCAGGCGGAAGAGCTTGTTCGAATGAATGAAGACGGGCAGTTTGCAGCCGGCGGGGCTGCGCTCGCCCAACTGGCCGGAGCAGACGCCGAGACGGGCGCGGCCCAGGCTCTGGTAGCGCACGATGCGGACGGTGAGGTCGACGGAGTCGCGACGAAGGGCCTGACTCGACGAGACGGAATAGAGGCGCGGGGCGAGACGCGGCAGGAGCTTGAAGAGCTGCTGCGGATCCTGGATTTTGGCGGGAGCGTGCTCGACGAGATCGAGAAATTCGCGGCCCCAGAGGTAAGCGTCGAGCTTGTCTTTGTTGCCGGGCTGGAGGAGCTCGGCGAGCTCAGGGTGTTCCGTGAGCGAGGCCCAGGAGCGGACCGTGGTGCCGGAAAGCTTGCCGATCATGAGCCAGGAAGTGAGCGCGGCGCGGAGATCGGTGAGCTCGCCGTAGAAATCTTTCACGGGCTCGTCGCCGGTGAAGGAGAGGCGGCGAAGGACCTCCTCAACCATGGCACAGGGATTGGTGGGAAGGATGCCGGCGGAATCGCCGGGGAGATACGTAATGCCGGAGTCGCCGAGAGAGAGCTCGATGTGGCGGGTTTCTTTTTCGGAGCCGGAGCCGGTGAGGAGATGATTGTCGAGAACGGTGGCCGGATACGGGTGCTTGCGATCGTAAACGGTGGATTCGAGAGTTTCGGTTGCCTCGGTCTGCATCCTGTGCTGTCCCCTGGGCGGCACGACCTGTCAGGTTACTAGAACTGGTCTCATATAGGAATCGCCACTTCGGTCCAGATTCTGCGACCCGCTTTGGAGGCGGGTCGCATTCCAGCCGTGGGCGGTACGACGCTTTTATGAGACCAGTTCCACGATCGCACCTGATTGGACGATACGGGGAAGCAAAAGGAAGGCTCTGTGACGCGAATCACAGGGGCGGGGGTCAGGAAGGCTGCCTGGTGGTGATCACGACCGCCGTGCAGGTTCCGTCGCCCACGCTGCGGTAAGCGTGCTTCTGGATGGAATCGAAATAGATGGAGTCGCCGGCGGAAAGGCGAATTGTTTCGGTCCCGATGGAGAGCTCAAGCTCGCCCTCGATGAGATAGAGCAGCTCGGCTCCGGGATGGAAATGAGGCGTGACGCGGGCAGCGGGCGCGGCGTGGAAATGGGCGAGATAGCCGTTGAAGTGGCGCTCGCGGGCGCGAAAATCAAGACTCTCAAAATGCCAGGGGACACTCGGGCTTTTGGGATCGGCAGGAAATTTCCGGCGCTCCTGGCGGCGGGCCACTGCCACCACGTGGCGCTTGCGGGGATCGGTAAAGAAATAGTCCAGGCCCACATCGAAGACGAGGGCAATGCGCACGAGGGTGGGCAGGGTGGGCACAAGGCGGGCGTTTTCAAGGCGGGAGAGCATGGCCGGCGAGAGGCCGGTGTGCTGCGCGAGCTGGGCCAGCCCCATGCTTTTGCGGAGGCGCAAAGTGCGGAGTTTCTCGGCGATGGCGTAGGGCCGAATGGACTCCTCGATGACGTCGGGGACAGCGGATTTCTTCTGCTTCAAGTTTCTGCCTCGTTTTTTCGCGGTGAGCAAGTCAACCGACGCCGCGGAGCTCTCTTGCCCCACACTCAAGTATTTTTTCTTTACTGTCAATAGCAGGACGGGCGCAGGAAGCGCCCGTTCGCGGAGGAAACTGCATGTTGAAGAGATTCGGAATCCTGGCTCTGACGCTGGGACTGGTGAGCGGCGTGGCGACAGCGGCTGCGCCCATGGACATTGCGCAGACGGCGGCTGCGAACAGCTCGTTCAGCACGCTGACGCAGGCGCTGCAGGCGGCGGGACTGACGGGCGCGCTGGAGGGCAAGGGACCATACACGGTATTTGCGCCTACCAATGCGGCGTTTGCCAAGCTGCCGCCGGGGACGCTGGAGATGCTGCTGAAGCCGGAGAACCGGGACAAACTGCGGTCGATCCTGCTGTATCACGTGGTAGCGGGGCGGCTGGATGCGAAGGCGGTGGAGCACATGCATTCCGCAGAGACTCTGGAAGGGGCCAAGGTGCTGTTCACGGTCTCCGGCGGAAAGGTGATGGTGGATAACGCACAGGTGATTCAGGCGAACGTGGGCGCGTCGAACGGCGTGATTCACGCGATCGACCAGGTGCTGATGCCGCCCAGCCGGTAAGCACGGGGAAACTCAAATCTGTTGAGAGAGGAAAGCGATATGAAAGCGGTGGATGTTCTGGCAGCAATTCTGGTGATTGTCGGCGGACTGAACTGGGGTCTGTTCGGAGGGTTTCACTTCGATCTGGTGGCCAGCATTCTGGGGCAGTTCTCGGCGGTGAGCCGGCTGGTCTATGTGCTGGTGGGGTTGGCGGCGCTGTATCAGGTCGTCAGCTGGAAGCAAATGCAGCATCGGTGGCATCCGGCGAGGACAACGTCGAGCCACTGAGTTTGCTCCGCGGGGGCTGGTTGGAGAGGCCGGCCTCCGCTTTTTTATTTCTCGGGCGTAACGAGGTGGTGGGCGATGGCGAACATGGCCAGTTCGAGACGGGTGGAAACGCCGGTTTTGTCAAAGATGTTGGAGAGGTGACGCTTTACCGTCTCTTCGCTGAGGGTGAACTGCTTCGCGATGTCGCGGTTGGAGCAGCCTTCCACGATGCAGCCGACTACTTCCATCTCGCGCGGGGTGAGGCCGAAGGTTTTGCGCTCGGGAACGGCCGCCTGCTGCATGAGCTCGTGGAGGGCGCCGACCAGGTTGACGACGCGGCGTCCGCCAATCCAGTAATCGCCGCCGACCACGGCGCGGATGGCGGTGTTGAGATCGCCGGCGAGGGCGTCCTTGAGGACGATGCCGCGAGCGCCGATCTGGAGAGCCTCGATGATCTGCTGGGTGGTGATGGTGGCGGTGAGCAGAATGATCTTGACCGAGGGCGAGCTGTTCATGATGGCGCGCATAGCCTCAAGGCCGGGCAGGCGCGGCATGTAGAGATCGAGCAGAAGAATGTCGGGCAGCAGCTCGAGAGTTTGAGTGATGGCCTCATCGCCGTCGCTGCAGTCGCCGACGACTTCGAGGCCGCGGTCGGACTGGAGCATGTTGCGGACGCCGATGCGGACCACAGGATGGTCGTCGGCGATGACAATGCGAATGGGTGCGGAGCCTGGACGCGTGGGACGAGGAGGAGTTGGCCGAGCCGGAGCGGTCATAGTTTCAGCCTTTGCAACAATATAACCTCTGCGCGGCGGCAATGGGCCTCGATTTCGTCAAGTTTGCGGGAGCGCTCACCTTCGTGGTCAATACCGGACTCGAGGGTAGCGGCGGCCTGGGCGACCTGGCGGGCGCCGATCATGGCGGCTCCGCCCTTGATGGTGTGGGCCTCGCGGCGGATGGTGGCGGGGTCGGCGCGGCGCATGACGGCGAGGCGCGCGGCGGCATCCTGGAGGAAAACGATGATGACCTGGCGGAGCGCAGCGGACGACATGGCGAGCGAGAGGCGGTCGAAGACGGCGGCGTCAATGGCGGCGTCGGGATCGGCGGCGGAGTCGGCTGCGGGGGCGGCCGGCGACTGCTGCGCGAGCGCGGAGCGGAGGGCTTCCAGGACCAGGGGCTTGGAGAGGACGCCGTCGAAGCCATCGACGGCGGGCGGCGGCGTGGCGGACATGGCGAAGAGTCGCGCACCGGGCACGGCACTGCGGAGATGGCGGGCGAGCTCGGGGCCGGCCAGGCCAGGCATGCGGAGATCGGCGAGGATGCAGTCGGGCGCGTGGGCGCAATCGGCAAGGAGCTGGAGGGCCTCGTGACCGCCCGAAGCCTGGAGGACGGTCCATCCGTCGGATTCGAGCAGAATGGCGGCGATGGACAGGCTGATGGGGTCGTCGTCGATGGCGAGGATGTGCCGCGTGGCTGGAGAGCGGCCAGAATCCATGGCGATTTCGATTTTACCCGGAGGTAAGGGGCGGACGAGTCGAGACGCTCCCACTTTCGAGGTATCGGGTGTACAGTGGGGCTGCCATGGGCCCGAATGAATCCGGCAGCGTGGAACGAGAGGTCGCGGAGCTGCGCGCGCGAGTGACCCGGCTGGAGAGTGTGCTGGCGAGCCGGGGGATTTTTCCGAACGCCGACGATGAGGCGCGAGCGATGGCGGCGAGGAGCGCGGCGACGCAGGCGCCGGCAGCGGTGGCTCCTCCTTCGCAACCAGCAGGCTTGGTTTCGCCGCCCGTGATGGCGGCTCCTGCGGCTGCCAGCGTGCCGGCGGCGCCACGATTTGGATATGTGGACGCGGGATCCGGCGGCGAGGAGCGTTCGCTGGAGAGCCGGATCGGGTCGCAATGGTTCAACCGCATCGGCATTTTGGCGATCCTGATCGCGGCGGCGTGGTTCCTGAAGCTGGCGATCGACAATCACTGGATTGGGCCGCTGGGGCGGGTGCTGATCGGGCTGGTGGCGGGCGCGGGGCTGATTGCGTGGTCGGAGCGCTTCCGCTCGCACGGGTATCGCGCGTTTTCGTATTCGCTGAAGGCGGTGGGCAGCGGCGTGCTGTATTTGTCGCTGTGGGCGGCGTTTTCGCTGTATCACCTGATTGCGTCGCCGGTGGCGTTTGGCGCGATGGTCGCGGTGACGGCGTTCAACGCATTCCTGGCGTGGAAGCAGGACGCGGAATTGCTGGCGCTGTATGCGATTGTGGGCGGCTTTTCGACGCCGGTGCTGATCTCGACCGGCGAGAATCACGAGATCGCGCTGTTCAGCTATCTGCTGCTGCTGGACCTGGCGGTGCTGCTGCTGGTGGCGCTGAAGCCGTGGTCGCGGCTGCTGTGCGCGGCGCTGGCAGGCACGGTGTTTTTCTTCCTGACGTGGTCCCTGGAGTTCTATCGGAACGATGAGTTTGGGACGACGGCGTTTTTCCTGGCGTGCTTCTTTTTGGTGTTCGCCTTTGCGCCGCAGTTGGTACGGCTGCGGAGCCGGGAAGACGGTGCGCTGTCGGGGTGGGATCATCTGGCGCTGACGGTGGCGCCACTGGTGAATGCGGGGCTGGGATTCCTGGGATTTTATTTGATGCTGGACTCGGCGGAGAACACGGCGGCGCAGCCCTGGGTGGCCGTGGCGTTTGCGGCTTTCTATCTTGCGCTGCCGCGATTGCCGGCTCGCGGCGTGTTGCGCGCGCGAACCGCTGCGATGACGTCGCTGCATTTGACCATCGCGGTGGTGTTTTTGACGATTGCGATTCCACTGAAAGCGCACGGGCGGTGGCTGACGATTGGGTGGCTGGCGGAAGGCGGCGCGCTGATGTGGCAGGCGCGGCGGACCGGCTCGCTGCTGGTGCGGGTGCTGGCGATTCTGTGCCTGGCGCTGGGGTTGATTGCGCTGGTGATGGTGAATCCGGCGGCGCGGCTGATGCCGATCCTGAACGAACGGTTTGGGACGTATCTGGTGGCGATCGCGATTTTCGCGTTTGTGGCGTGGCTGGCGGCGCATGGAAACACAGAAGGAGACTCGGCGCTGAGGTGGCCGACGATTGCGGCGGTGAGCGTGGTGCTGGTGAATGTGCTGATCCTGCTGGGCGTGGGGTGGGAGATTCACAGCTATTGGTGGTACCTGAATTATCGCGGTGACTGGCACCTGATGCACAACTACAGCATGTACGCGCAGTTCACCTACTCGGCATTCTTTATGGTGTTCGGCGCGGCGCTGCTGGGACTTGGATTCTGGCGGCGGTCGGCGTTCCTGCGCTGGCAGGCGCTGGTGCTGCTGGCGGTGGCTATCGGGAAGGTGTTCACGGTGGATCTGAGCGAGCTGAGCCAGGGCTACCGGGTCCTGAGCTTCCTGGGACTGGGCGCGCTGCTGCTGGCGGTGAGCTTTGCGTATCAGAAGGACTGGCTGAATCTGCGCAGCGCGGAAAAGAAGACAGCATGAAATGGACTGCGGCAGTATTGCTGCTGGCCGTGGCCGCGGCGGCGCCCAGCCCCAGCGAGCTACGCTCGCCGGGGGCCCCGTCGGAGATCCGGTATTTCCGGTATGAGCGGGGACTGTGCCTCCGGCGGCGCCCCGCATCCGGCGGCAACCAGGCCAGCGGAGCGGCGCAGACGTGCGTGGCGCTGGATGCGACGGTGTTCGCGCATGCCGCGCCGGGACTCTCGGATCTGCGGCTGTATCGGGGAACGGGCGGAGATGCGAAGGAGACGCCGTATGTGATCCGGCAGGAGACAGCGACGGAGCCGTCGAAGGCTTCCATCGCACCGCTGGACCTGGGCCGGAAAGGCCAACAGACAACGTTCGAGGCCGCGATGCCGGATACGCGGTACAGCGATGTCGATCTGGACATCAGCGCGAAGAATTTCGTCGCAACGGTTTCGGTGACGGGCGCTCAGACGACGGATGGACGCGAGGGGACGGAGCTGGGACTGTTCACGATCTTCGATCTGACCGGGGAAAAGCTGGGAAGAAGCACGGTGCTGCATCTGCCGGCATCGGATTTCCGGTATCTGTACTTCGCGATCCGGGGTGCAGTGAAGCCGGAGGATGTGCACGGGCTGTCGGTGGAGCGGGTCCCGGCGAAGATTCAGTACGCGACGGTTGCCAGCACCGAGCAGGTAACGCAGGACGGGCACTCCACGGTGGCGAAGTTTCAGGCGCCGGCGCACGTGCTGGTGGATCGCGTGGAGTTTGTGCCGGGAGCGGAGCCGGAGAATTTCAGCCGCGACGTGACGGTCACCGTGAAGCGGACAGGTGAGACGAAGGAAGACGAGCTGCCGATGATGGTTTCGTCATCGGGAAATTTGCTGCGCTTGCATGGCGTGCACGATGGGCACCAGATCGACGAGGAGCATTTGGCGGTCGATGCGCCTTATGTGGACCTGAACACGGCGTCGCAGTGGACCGTGGCTGTCGACAACGGAGACGATGCGCCGCTGGATCTGAAGGCCGTGCGGCTGGAGATGGCGGAGCGGACGCTGTGCTTCGACGCGGCGGCGGGCGCGAGCTATACGCTGTTCTACGGCGATGCGGCGCTGGCGGCTCCGCGGTACGACTACGCCACGCTGTTCACGCCGGAGAAAGATGCGGCGCAGGCGACGCTGGGACCGGAGCAGGCGAATCCGCAGTATGTGGCGCGGCCGGACACGCGTCCGTTTACGGAGAGGTATCCGTGGCTGCTGTGGGTGGCGCTGGTTCTGGTGGTGGTGCTGCTGGGAGCGGTGGCGCTGCGGACGGCGAAGGAGAGCGCTCCGCCGAGGTAATGTTGCTTCTGTTCTCCGGATCTAAAGGCCCAGATGAAAGCGATTTCCCCGGCCCGAGGGCTCCTTCGCTGCGCTCAGGACAGGCTCAGGCTTCTACCGTCGTGCCGCTTTCGTGGCACCTGTTTTGCGTCGTCCCTCCGGGACTCATGTCTTTTTTGTGAGCTGTCCCAGCACTGAAGTGCTGGGCTAATCAACGTTGCGCCTACGGCGCGCGAAGCCCACCCACCCTGTCGCCAACGGCGGGCGACAAGGGTGGGGCACCCGGCTCACCGCCCCTGTTCTTGCCGGGTGGTTGACCGGCACGACTGAAGTCGTGCCCCTTCCAGGCAAAATCTAGCGCAGGGTGGGTTCGACTTCGGTCAGCCAGTCGGGGGGCTTGAGGATTTCGCGGGGCTTCGAGCCTTCGGCGGGGCCGACGATGCCGTCGCGCTCCATCATGTCGATGAGGTGAGCGGCGCGGCCGTAGCCGATGCGCAGGCGGCGCTGGAGCAGCGAGGTGGACGCCTTGCCGAATTCGAGGACGAGACGCACCGCGTCTTCGAAGAGATCGTCGTTGGCGCCGTCGCCATCTTCGCCGTCCAGACCGGACTCGGGGCCGTGCGCGTCCTTCGGCGCTTCGAGGAAGCCCTGCACGTATTCGGCGGTTCCCTGCTTCTTCCAGAAATCTGTAACCGCGGCGATTTCCTTTTCCGTGACGAAGGGCGCGTGGACGCGGTGCAGGCGCGAGGTGCCGGGGGGCAGGAAGAGCATGTCGCCGCGGCCGAGGAGAGCTTCCGCGCCGTTGGAGTCGAGAATGGTGCGCGAATCGACCTTGGTGGCCAGGCGGAAGGAAATGCGCGTGGGCACGTTGGCCTTGATGAGGCCGGTGATGACATCGACGGAGGGCCGCTGCGTGGCGAGGACGAGATGGATGCCGACGGCGCGGGCCATCTGCGCGAGGCGGGTGACGGATTCCTCGACGTTGGCCTTGTCGATCATCATCAGGTCGGCGAGCTCGTCGATGATGATGACGATGTAGGGCAGCGGCTGCTCGTCGGGAGTTTCCTCGAAGAGCGAGCGCGTGGCGCCATCGAAGAGCCGGTTATATTGTTCGATGTTGCGGACGGAGCGCGAGGCGAGCAGCTTGAGGCGGCGCTCCATTTCCTTGACGGCGTTGCGCAGGGCGTTGGCGGCGAGTTTGGGCTCGGCGATGATGGGCGTGAAGAGATGCGGGATGCCCTCGTACATGCCCAGCTCCACGCGCTTGGGATCGACCAGGATGAGGCGGACCTGCTCGGGCGTGGCCTTGTAGAGGATGGACATGATCATGGCGTTGATGGCCACGGATTTGCCGCTGCCGGTGGATCCGGCGATGAGGACGTGGGGCATGGTGCAGAGGTCGGCGGTGACGATGCGGCCGTTGATGTCCTTGCCCATGGCGAGCGTGAGGCGGCTGCGCGAGGCGGCGAAGTGCTCGGACTCGATGACATCGCGGAGCCAGATGGTTTCGCGCTCGTGGTTCGGGACCTGGATGCCGACGGTGCTTTTGCCGGCCATGCGCTCGATGAGGATGGATTCCGCGCGCGTGGCGAGGCAGAGATCTTCAGCGAGGCCGGTGACGCGGCTGTACTTGATGCCGGCTTCCGGGCGGAACTCGAAGGTGGTGACGACAGGGCCGGGATTGATCTGAACGACCTGGCCGAGGACGTCGAACTCCGCGCATTTTTCGACGAGGGTCTGCGCGGAGGCGCGCAACTCGTCTTCGCGGATGGGGGAGGGATCGTCGCTGCGATGGAGGAGGGTCGAAGGCGGCAGGCGAAAGCCGGTGACGGCTTTGGAGGTGACGGTGACGGTGCGGACACTGGTGTCGGCCCGCTCGCCGATGGAGATTTCGCGCGGAGCGGTGTCGGCGGCGGGCGCGGCTGCGGGTTCGGGTTCGCGGCGCGGCACAAGCTGCGGGCGCAAAGGAGCGGCAGGCGGGGCTGCTGATTTTTCCGGCTCCGCAGCCGTGGTGCGGGGCATGTTGTCCCACAGGCCGGGCGCGGCGGAAGCCGACGTGGAGGGCGTGGGAGCGGTTTCAAAGAAGCCCGCGCGGCGATGGGGCGCGTCGTTGTCCTCTTCGGCGAACGAGGCGGTGGGGAGGGCTGGCTCGGGCGTGGCGAGAGCCTTCCCGCTTCTGCCAAAATCCGGCAGAAGTGGGGCACCCGATTTGCCCGCTTTCTTCGCGGCTTTGGCTTCGGCTTTGGCGGCCTTTTCGGCGGCTTTGCGCGCCTGCTCCTGTTCTTTCGCCTGAATGCGATCAAGCTTCGCAGCGGCCTTCAGCTCGCGCTTGCGGGCGCGGGCCTGACGCCAGTTTCTCCAGCGATCGCGCCAGGCCAGGATGAAGGCAAATTTTGCGGCGGCCCACTCGCGCGCGGTGTTGAAGCTGAAGGTAGTGGAGAGATAGAGCGCCGCGGCCACGAGCGTGACGGTGACGATCCACGCGCCGGGAACGTTGAACCAACGGACGAGCTGATCGGCGACGAGGCGGCCGACGAGTCCGGCAATGGCCGGGCCGGAGGGAAATTGCGCGTGCCCGGGCAGCAGGCCGAAAAGAGCGGGCGCAAAGACGAGGCACAGGATTGCGCCCACGACTTTCGCGCCGGGCGAGCCGGCGGGGCGCGAACGCATCCACGTCCAGCCGAGCGCGCCAAGGATGAGCGGCAAAATGAACGCGGAGAGGCCCTCGAGCTGGAAGAGGAAATCGCTGACGAAGGCGCCGGAGGGGCCGATCCAGTTATGAACGTGGCTGGACGCGACGGTATCGAGCGAAGGATCGGTGGAATGGTAAGAGAGCAGGGAGAGCGAAAGGAGGACCGCGCAGGCGAGGACCAGCAGGCCGATCAGCTCATTGAGGCGGCGGCTGCGGGTGGGCGTGAGGACCAGACGGACAGGTTTCATTGGGACACGAGCGGTAACCTCCGGCAGAGCCGGAGAGACGAGCCGAATCCCCAGAGCAGGATCATTATTTCAAACGGCGCTGTGGGGAGGGGCAGGAAAACGCGGGGGGAATCGAGGGGGGCAATGGGGGGCGGGAGGTGACTGCGGACGAAGAACAACCGCAGATCCTTCGCGTCGCTGACCCCACTCACGATGAAACCGTGAGCGGGGCCCCAAACGCGCTCCGCTTCAGGATGACAGGTCGATTCTTATTGCGAGATTTCGGTGTTACCGCTGACAGCGGTCTTATTCGCGAGCGCCGACGTAGACGGCCATGCTCTGGTCGATTTTGAAGACGACTTCGGCGGCGCGGGCGGTGAAGGAGGAGTCGGGGAATCGCTGCTCCATTTCCGCGAGGATGGCGCGGGCGTTGTCGCGGTCCTTCTGGGCGCGCTTGGGGTTGTTGTCCTCGGACCACATGTCGCCGGCTGAGGCCTGACGCCAGAGCGCGTCGTAGAGCGCTTCCGCGGCTTTGGGCGAGTCAGGGTGGTCGTGGACGTATTGCAGGTAGTAGTCGGTCTCTTTCTCAGGACAGGACTCGGAGCCCTGCCAGTCGCCGCAGAGCTTGTTGTCGATGAGGTCGAAGGCGGCGAGGTCGGCCCAGCGCGTGTGGGGAAAATACTTCTGCACGTCCCTCATCTCGTTCTCGTCCATCTGCTCGCGCAGGAAGGACGCTTTTTCGTGGGCAGAAGGCAGCGTAGCGGCGTCAGCCTTCTGGATCTCCCAGCGGATGTCGGCAGCGCGGTACATGGCTTCGGCGATAAAGTGCGACTGCGGAAACATGGTGACCACGCGGCGGTAGAGGAGGCGGGCCTGCTCCGCCATGCCGGGCGGCGGATTGGAGACGCTGGCCGCCTCCTCGGCGGCGTCGGCCGCGCCGAAGACGATCAGGTCGCCGTTGGGGGTGTTGGTGGTGACGATGGCCTGGTCGAGCATCCATCCGGAGATGGGCGGGGGCGCTTCGGTGCCGAACTCGGGCTGATCGGATTGCCGGGTGTCGGGTGGATCGGTGTTGGCGAAGACGCGGAGCCACTTGCCATTTTTGTCGACGATGACCATTTCGCGGCCGGGCACGACTTCGGCGATGGGCGGAGTGGACTGGTCCGCCGCGGAGTAGAGCTCGTTGGGGCGGATGCAGGTGGCGTAGACGCCGTTCTGCGGCGGGCGCTGGACGGGCATGCGCTTTTGCGCGCGCGCGGCGGGCGGAAGAAGGAGAGCGAGCGGCAGGGCAAGAGCGGCAACGTGCGGAAGGCGGCGAGGCAGGGTACGCATCACGGAGATAGGACGCAAAAAGAGGCCCATTCGTCTCACCCGTCTCGCGATTCGCTGTGCCGGGGTCATGGCTGGGCGTTCTCTGCCAGAACCGACGCCAGGACTTCGGGCTCGACGTTGCCGCCGCTCATGACGATGACGGCTTTGCGGAAGGGGCGCAGCTCCTCGGGGTGGAAGAGCAGGCCGGCCGCGGCGGCGGCTCCGCTGGGCTCCGGCGTGAGGCGGGCGGCGTAGAGGAGGGTGCGCATGGCGGCGCGGATTTCGGATTCGGTGACGGTGATGATGTCGTCGACGTAAGCGCGGATGTGAGCGAAGTTGCGCTCGCCGAGAGATTGGGTGCGGAGGCCGTCGCAGAGGGTGCGGGTGGTCTTTTCCGCGGGCCAGGAGACGAGCGTGCCGGAGCGGAAGCTCTGCTGCGCGTCGGCGGCCAGTTCCGGCTCGACGCCGATGACGCGCGTGGCGGGGCGGGTGAGCTTGACGGCGGTGGCGATGCCGCTGAGGAGTCCGCCGCCGGAGACGGGCGAGAGGACGAGGTCGCAGTCGGGCAGGTCTTCGAGAATTTCGAGGCCGCAGGTGCCCTGGCCGGCGATGATCTGCTCGTCGTCGTAGGGCGGGATCATGATGTAACCGAATTTGGCTTCGAGCTCTTCGGCTTTGCTTTTGCGATCGGAGCTGGCCGGGCCGACTTCGACGATCTCCGCGCCCATGGCCGCGGTGGCGCGCTTTTTCACTTCGGGCGCGTTGCGCGGCATGACGATGACCGCTTTGGCACCGACGGCGCGAGCGGCGTAGGCGACTCCCTGGGCATGATTGCCGCTGGAATAGGTGATGACGCCGCGCGAGCGCTGCTCGGGAGTCAACTGGGCGATCTTGTTGTACGCGCCGCGCAGCTTGAAGCTGCCGATGGGCTGGAGACCTTCGGCTTTGACGTAGATTTCGGCGTCTTCGATGCTGGGCGCGAAGAGGCGAACCAGCGGCGTGCGGGCGGCGACGCCGCGGATGCGAGTTTGCGCATCGCGAAACGCGGAGAGGGTGAGCAGCGAGGGCGCGGCGATGGTGGCCATTGGGTTTATGGTACTGCGGAGCATGGGAATGGGGCGGAAATCGGGGCGCGGCGTGCATCTGATAGGCTTCGGGAGCCGTCTGTCCTGTCAGCATGGAGTGTGCGCCGGGGCTTTTGCCGGAAAGGAAACGGATGCTGTTGGGAGCGTGGAGGGCCGGCAGGGGCGATTTCCGGCGATTCGTTTTTCTGGTTCTGAGCGGAGTGGTCCTGCTGCCGGCGGCGAGCTTCGCCCAGCGGACAGGGCCCGCGGCGGCGGCGCAGACGGCGACGGTTCTGGGCACCGTGAAGGACATGAACGGCAACGTGGTGCCGAACGCGACGGTGATCCTCACCGGCGACAACGGAAAATACGATGTGGACGCCAGCACGAACGGGTTTTTCTCGGCCGGCGTGCGGCCCGGGACGTACGCGCTGACGGTCTCCGCGCCGGGGCTGATTCCGTGGACGACAAGGCTGACTGTGGCAGCCGGCGAATACCGGGAAATTTCTGGGATCGTGCTGAAGGTGACGGCCGTGGTGTCGACGATCCAGGTGACGGCGTCGGAGCACCAACTGGCGACGCAACAGGTGAAGATGGAGGAGGATCAGCGGATCCTCGGCGCGATTCCGAATTTTTACGTGAGCTACCTGCCGAACGCGGCGCCGATGTCGACGGGACAGAAGTACAGCCTGGCGTGGAGGTACTCGATCGATCCGGTCAACATCCTCTTTGCCGGCGTGGCCGCGGGAGAGGAACAGGCGCAGAACGCGTATCCGGGCTATGGGCAGGGCGCGCAGGGATACGGCAAGCGGTTTGGCGCGGCGATGGCCGACAACTTCACCAGCAACATGATCGGCGGGGCGGTGCTGCCGTCGCTGCTGCATCAGGATCCGCGGTTCTACTATCGCGGGACGGGGAGCACGGCTTCGCGGATTGACTACGCGATCTCGACGGTGTTTATCACTAAAGGCGACAACGGCAAGTGGCAGCCGAATTATTCGTTTGTGCTGGGAGACTTCGCTTCGGGGGCGATTTCGAATTTGTATTATCCGAAGCAGCAGCGCGGGTTGCAGATCACGGTGGACACCGGGCTTGAGAATCTGGCGTGGGGCGCAGTGGGCTCGCTGGCGGAGGAGTTTGTGCTGAAGCGGCTGACGCGCGGGGGCGAGGCGGGGAGACAGTAGCCGGTAGCCGGTAGTCCGTAGTCCCAAGTCCGTAGTCGGTGATCAGCGGAACCCGAACGCACCTCGCCCGCACAACCCCCTTTCCTGACTCCTGTCTACTGACTACTGACTCCTCGCTCCGCGCGTGAAAGAATAAAAGCATCCCTATGGACCACGAGACCACGCCCGCACCGCAGCCCGCGGAGGAACAACCCGAGTCCGCGCAACCCGCGGAATCCAGCGAATCGTTTGGCGAGCTGCTGCACCAGTTCGAAGAGAGCCACCGGCCGGAGCCGGGCGCGAAACAACTGGAAGGGATGGTGATCTACATCTCGACGGACGCGGTGTATCTGGACATCGGCTACAAATCCGAAGGCGTGCTGCCCAAGACGGCGTTCCACGACAACGCAGAGAGCGTGAAACCGGGCGACAAGTTCCACGTGTCGGTGAAAGGGCGGAACGCGGAGCGGTACTACGAGCTGTCGATGGCGCGGGTGGCGCAGCCGCATGACTGGACGCAACTGGAAGCGGCGTTCGCGCAGAAGCTGACGATTCCCGGGACGGTGACGGGCGTGGTGAAGGGCGGGCTGAGCGTGGACGTGGGCGTGCGCGCGTTTCTGCCGGCCTCGCGCAGCGGCACGCGCGACGCGCATGAGATGGAAAAGCTGGTGGGGCAGGAGATCACGTGCCGCATCGCGCAGCTCGACGTGGCCGACGAGAACGTGATTGTGGACCGGCGGGCGGTGCTGGAAGAAGAGGCGCTGGCCGCGGGCGCGAGCAAGTTCGGCGCGTTGAGCGAGGGCGATGTGGTGCAAGGCACGGTGAGCCGGCTGGCGAATTTCGGCGCGTTTGTCGACCTGGGCGGCATCGATGGGCTGCTGCATGTGAGCGATATTTCCTGGAGCCGCGTGGGGAATCCCGAAGACGTGCTCAGCGTGGGGCAGCCAATTGAAGTGAAGGTGCTGAAGATCGATCGCGAGAGCCGCAGGATTTCGCTGGGTCTGAAGCAACTGCAGCCGGAGCCGTGGGAAGCAGCGGGAGAGAAATACAAAGCGGGCGCACGCGTAACGGGCGCGGTGACGCGGCTGACCGATTTCGGCGCGTTTGTGGAGCTGGAGCCGGGGATCGAGGGCATGATCCACGTGTCGGAGATGTCGTGGGTGAAGAAGGTGCGGCGGCCCAGCGACATTCTGAAGCAGGGCGACACGGTGGAGGCGGTGATCCTGAACGTGCATCTGCCGGAGCGGCGCATGGCGCTGGGGCTGAAGCAGGCGCTGGGCGATCCGTGGGCCGATGCGGCGAAGAAGTTTCCGCCGGGCGCGGCGGTCGAGGGCCCGGTGACGAAGCTCGAGAAGTTCGGCGCGTTTGTGCAGATGGCCGAGGGCGTGGAGGGGCTGGTGCACATCAGCGAGATCACAGCCGAGCGCAGGCTGGCGCATCCGGGGGACGCGCTGAAGGTGGGGCAGGTGGTGCGCGCGCAGGTGCTCGCGATCGATCCCGAAAAACGGCAGGCGAAGCTGAGCATGAAGCAACTGGTGCCGACGAGCCTGGACGAGTATGTTGCGGAGCACAACGTGGGGGATACGGTTTCCGGGCGCGTGATTGAGGTTGGAGCAGGCGAGGCGACGGTGGAGCTGGGCGAAGGGATTCGCGTGGCGTGCCGGTTGAAGGAAGGCGCGGGTGCGGAACAAGCGAGCGCGGGCGGGGCGGATTTGTCGGCGCTGACTTCCCTGCTGCAGGCGAAGTGGAAGGGCGGCGCGGGTGCGGCGGCGAAGCCGGAGCCGTTCAGCGCGGGGCAGGTGAGGAGTTTCCGGATTGTGGAGCTGGATCGGGAGGGGAAGAAGATTGCGGTGGAATTGGGGTAAGAACTCTGAAAGAGTTTCTCCCCTCCACGTCGGGAATGCATCCCTCAGCGGCTAAAGCCGACTTGATTTCCAGCCTGCGCGGAACCCTTCGACTCCCTCCACTCGCTCAGGGCAGGCTCTGAAGCCGTGCCCTTTCAAGGAAGCGACTTTCAGCGTCGTCCCTCCGGGACTCCTGTTTGCTGGCGCGCCTTCCCAGCGCTGAAGCGCTGGGCTAGTCAGCGTTGCGCCTCCGGCGCGTGGCTAAGGGCAGGCTCTACCATCACGCCCCTTCGAAAGCCGCAGGGGCTAAAGCCCAAATTCATTGGATACATGTACGGCACGACTAAAGTCGTGCCCTGATACAAGGGCCGCACAGCAAGTCCTCCAACATTAGTGACTTTTGTGCTCCCCCGAAGCTTTTGTCTTGATTTTGCCTTTTGACACGCCCAAAGTCTCGCTAGCCGCGTCAGTGCTTGCAGACTCTGCCACGAATGTTGACCTGCTGCCCCATCAAATACGAGTTTACTGCCGGGTCCTCGGCGACAATGTAGTCCGCAACAGCAAAGAAGTCCTCTCTCATGCTGTTGGCGAGTGCCTCCTCACGGGTTAGCGCGACTCCCAATGGCTTGAAGTCGGCATGCGGAGAGCGGTTCGGCTCTTCAATTTTCATGTTGAAGTTCTCTGGCGAGGGTTGGACGGTAAGGTAAATCCAATGTCGCTCGTCTAACGCAGTCTCATCCCACCATTTCCCGACGCTCACGGTGAGACCAACCGTAATGTCAGGGTGACCGGTTTGGAGCGTGGCGAAATAGACCGCGTAAGCGTCATCGTCCTGTTTGATGAACCCGACGACGCTCTTGTATTCCTCCCCGCAGCAGTCGCACGTTTTATTGGTTACTTCGTCGCCAAGTTCTAAGGAAAACACTTATTTGCCCCTCACCTTTCCCCTGCGGGTCGCTCAGGCCAGGTTGTGGGGCACCCGGTTAATTCGGCTTGCGGCGGAAGCTGCGGGCGATCAGCACAGCGCCACGGCCACAACCACCAACGATACGAGCGGGTGGGCCACCTCGCCGTGACGCGGCCAGCGGAGCCAGGATAATCCTGGGAAGCCTGCAGCGATCAGAAAGATAGGCATCATCTCTATTTCTTGCACGATTGTGGCTCGGCGCACAATACCGGCTTCCCTTTTTCGTTGAGCGTGATGTAGCCGAAGGGCGTGTGGTGGTCGTGGGTGAAGAGGACCATCCACTGCTCGGGGATGGCGCGCGCGTAAAACCGCTTGCGCTGGGCGATACACGTCACAGGATCCAGGTCGTAGCCCATCACCCAGGTGATGTCGAGGTGAGCGCTGGTGGGGATGAGATCGGAAATGTAGGTGGCGCGCTGGCCGGCTGAGTCGAGATGGATGGCCATGAGCTGCGCGGTGTGGCCGGGAAAGCCTTCGACGGAGACGCCGGGGACGATCTCCTGGACCTGGCCAGGTCGAGTGTCAACGAGCATCATCTGGCCGCTCGAGACGAGCGGATCGTAATTCTCGCCGATGTAGCTGACGGCGTCGCGCTCGAGCTGGAGATGGCCGTGCTCCACTTCGCCGCGATGCGCGAAGTAGCGGGCGTTGGGGAAGGCGGGAACGATGCGGCCGTCGGGGGTCTTCGTTGTGTTCCATCCGCAGTGGTCGAAGTGGAGATGGGAGTTGATGACGATGTCGATCTCTTCGGGGCGGATTTGGGCGGCCTCGAAGGCGCGCGGGAGCTGCTCTTTGGCGCAGTAGATCTCGCGGAGTTTCGGGGCGAGCTTGTTGCCGATGCCGGTTTCAATGGCGATGGTGTGCTTGCCGGTGCGCACGACCACCGTATTGAGGCCGAGGAGGATACGGTTTTGCTCGTCGGCGGGCGCGCGCTTTTCCCACAGCGGTTTAGGAACGACGCCGAACATGGCGCCGCCGTCGAGGACGTACCAGCCGTCGGAAAGGATGGTCAGCTCGAAATCGCCGAGCGTGGTGCGGGCGCGGACGAGCGAGGCGGAGTCGGGGCGCTCGGCGGGGTGCGGCATGGGGTCACCGGCGGGAATTGTCGAGGTCCGGCTGGGGATTCATGAGGTAGCGCTCGAAGTGGTCGAGGAGCTTCTGGAACAGCACGGTGCGGTCGTTGGGTCCGGCGATGGCGTGCGTTTTGCGCGGGAAGATGTTCAGGTCATAGGGAATGCGCGCGGTGATGAGCTGCTCAATGTACTGGACCGTGTTCTCGATGTGGACATTGTCGTCGCCGGTGCCGTGCATGATGAGGATGTGGCCGTGGAGGTGCGCGGCGCTGGTCACGTCGGAGTCGGCGGTGTAGTTGTCGGCGTCCTCGGAAGGCAGGCCCATGTAGCGCTCGGTGTAGATGGAATCGTAGTCGCGCCAGTCGGTGACCGGAGCGACGGAAACGCCGGCCAGGAAGCTGTCGCTGTGCGAGAGCGCGAAGAGGGTGAAGCTGCCGCCCCAGCTCCAGCCCCACCAGCCGAGGCGGTGCGGATCGAGCTCGGGATACCGGCGGAGGACCTGATCGACGGCGGCCATCTGATCGGCGAATTCGGGCGGGCCGAAGTTGTGCCAGCAGACCTGCTCGAAGGCGCGGCCGCGGCCGCCCATGCCGCGGTTGTCGACGTGGAGGACGGCGAAGCCGTGTTCGGCGAGAAGCTGGTCGAAGAGGAAATTCTTGCCGCCCCAGGCGTCGTGCATCATGCCGACGTCAGGGCCTCCGTAGGGATTGACGATGAGCGGGACGCTGCGATCTTGGTTCCGGCCCGGCGGCAGCAGGAGCGTGCCGTACAGCGTGGTGGTGCGATCGGCGGCGGTGAGCGTGAGCAGGGTGGGCGCGATGAGCTTATGGCCGCGCAACGGCGTGGACTTCCAGAAAGGCGTGCAGTCGCCGGAAGCTTCGCAGGCGGCGACGACAGGCGGATCCATCATGGCAGAATACGTGTCGATGTAATGGCCGCCCTGGGGCGCGAACTCCGGATGATGCACGCCGTCCACCTGGGAGATCTGGTGGCGATTGCTGCTGTCGAGCTGAACGGCCCAGACCTGCTCCTGGCGTGGATGATCCTGATCGGAGAGATACCAGACGGTTTGCGCGTCGGCATCGACACCGGCAATGGTCTGCACGTCATAACTGCCGCTCTCCAGCTGGTCGGCAAGATGGGCCTGGCCGGCGAGCGGATTGTTGGCGTCGAAGGTGTAGCGATAGATGTGCGTATGGCCGTCGCGCCAGCTGAGGATGAGGAACTGGCCGTCGCCGACAAAGCGGACGTCGTACGTGGTGTTGAAGTATTTGGGCTCGGTCTGGCCGAGGAGCAGCGCGATTTGTCCGGTGCGCGAGTCGGCAAACCACAGGTCGAGATGCTGCTGATTGCGGGAGAGCGTTTCCACCCAGACGACGCGGGAGTTGACCCAGCCGAAGCGGGGAATGTAGTCGTCATCTTCCTGGATGGGGATGCGCAGCCAGCGCGTGGAACCGCCATTGACGCCGACCACGCCGACGCGCACCGCGGGATTGGGATCGCCGGGCTGGGGATAGCGCTGATCCTGCACGCCGGCGTGCACCGGGATCCAGTCGGTGAGCGGGTACTTCGGCACCTTCGTCTCATTCATCTGGAGAAAGGCGATCTGTTTGGAGTCGGGCGACCAGAAGTAGTTGCTGCGCGCATCCAGCTCTTCCAGGTAGACCCAGTCCACGGTGCCGTCGAGAACGTTGGGATCGCGGGAGTCGGTGAGCGGCAGGGGCGGACGCGAGCCATCAGCAGGGAGCAGATAGAGATTGTTGTCGCGCAGGTACGAGAGGTACTGACCGCTGGGCGAGAATTTGGGATCGTCCCCGGAAGGCATGCCGGTGTTGCCAACCTGGACGCCAGTGCCGTTGGCAAGATTGAAGAGCCAGAGCTCGCCGTTGGTGTCGAAGAGGAGGCGCTTCGAGTCCGGCGACCAGATGTAGGGGGGCTCGTTGTAACGGCCGCGGTGGTCGCGGGCGCGCTCCGGGATGGGGGCGTCGAGCAGGCTGGCAATCTTGTCCCCGGGGAGCAGGACTTGCGGCTTAGTGGCGGGCGGCTCAATCTCCATCAGGTCGCCGCGATCGCCGATCCAGGTGACGTGCTTGCCGTCGGGCGACCACTGCATGCCCTCGGGCGGATTGCCGGTCGGATTGCCGGGAGTTCCCCAGATCTCGGAAACGGTCCAGGGATGATTGGATTGAGCCAGCAGAGGCAGAGCGCAGAGAGCGGCGGCGCTGAGGGCGAGAAGACGGAAGCAGGGGCGAGGACAGAACAATATCTTGCGCTCCAACGCGGGCTAAGCCCGGCTCATAACCCCAATGGGATGAATCCAAAGAGGCGACCGGGCATGAAAGAGCATTCTACGGCCTTTTCGGGTGATCCTGCGATGCCCCGAGCGGCAGGGCATAAAGACTGCGGGATCAGTGCGCGGCGGCGACGCCGCCGGTTTGCTTTTTGAGGAGAAACACCAGCGGGATCATGAGCAGCGCGACCAGCCCGAGGACCGCAATGACGTCGAGATAGGCAAGCTGAGTGCTCTGCTGGACCAGCTGACCGTAGATCATGTTGCGGGCCAGATTGCGAGCCTGCGGAGCCGAGGGGGTGATGCCGCCGCCGTGCTGGAAATATCCGGCGAGGCCCCGGATGCGCTGGCTCAACAGGGGGCTGGCGGCGCTCAGGTGCATGGCAAGGCGATCCTGGTGCTCCTGGCTGCGGCGCGCCAGCAGCGTGACGAAAAACGAGGTGCCACTGCTGCCGCCGATGTTGCGGGCGAGATTCATGAGGCCGGAGACGTCGTTGTTCTTCTCGCGGGGAACCCCGATGTAGGAGACGGTGTTAATGGGGACGAAGAGGAAGGCGAGGCCGGAGGCCTGGAAGATGCGCATCCACGCGACGTAGGCGTAGCTGGCCTGGATGTCGATGGAGTGCATGGTGAAGAGCGCGGCGGAAAGCGTGGTGAGGCCAATGGCGATGAGCCAGCGTGCATCCACGCGGCTGACCAGATAGCCGACGAGGGGCATGAAGGCCATGACGGCGAGGCCGCCTGGAGAGATCACGAGGCCGGCCTGCTCGGCGGTGTAGCCCATCAACTCCTGCACAAACAGCGGGAGCAGCACGGTGGTACCGAAGAGGGCGAAGCCGAGGACAAACATCATCAGAAACGAAACCGAGAAATTGCGGTTGCGGAACATGGTGAGGTCGAGAATGGGCCGATGGCCGCGGCGGATCTGCGCGATCTCCCAAAAGACGAGCGCGACCAGGGCGGCGGCGCAGAGCAGGAAGAACGTGGTGATGAGGTGCGAGCCGAACCAGTCCTTCTCCTGGCCTTTGTCGAGGACGAACTGGAGGGAGCCGAAGGCGATCGCCAGCAGGCCGAATCCCATGTAGTCGAGGTTGAGGCCGCGCTTGCGCTGGGCGGCGACTTCGCGGTGAATGTGCGGCGGATCCTCCACGATGCGCGAGGTGAGGAGGAGAGAAATGATGGCGATGGGGACGTTGATGAAGAAGATCCAGCGCCAGGAGAAGTTATCGGTGATCCAGCCGCCCAGGGTGGGGCCGATGACCGGCGCGAGGACGACCGCCATGCCGTAGACCGCAAAGGCCTGGCCGCGCTTGCGCGGGGGGAAGGTATCGACGAGGATGGCCTGCTCGCTGGGCTGGAGGCCGCCGCCCCCGGCGCCCTGGAGGACGCGGAAGACGATGAGCAGCGGGAGTGAGGGCGCGAGCCCGCAAAGCATGGAACTGAGGCCGAAGAGCGCCACGCAAATCATGTAGAAGCGCTTGCGCCCGATGAACGAGACCAAATACGCGCTGGCGGGCAGAATGACCGCGTTCGAGACCAGGTAGGAGGTCAGGACCCAGGTAGCTTCGCTGTAGGACGCACCCAGGCTGCCAGCGATGTGCGGCAGGGCCACGTTGGCGATGGAGGTGTCGAGGACCTCCATGAAGGTTGCCAGCGTGACCGTGAGCGCAACCGCCCAGGGATTATGTTTCGGCTTCCAGTTAGCGTCGGAATCCGGGGCCATGGGGATGGAGATTTGAGGATATCGCGAGAGAGCGGGATGCAGGAAATTCGCGGCGCCGGCGAGATGCGACTGGCCAATCGCTCCCGGGCGGGGATATTCTGGTGCCCCTTGCCGCAAAGGAGATTGCATGGATCGACGGAGTTTTGTGCGCGATGCCGCCGTGGTGTCCGCCGGGCTGTACGAGCTGTTGGCGACGAGCGCCGAGGCGCAAGCCGGCGTTGTGCCGCCGGATTTGCATGTGGTGGGCTCGGGCGAGGATCGCTATGGACAGCAGCGCACGATGGGCTTCGATCACCTGGCGTTCAAGGTGGGCACCGCCGACACCGGCGGGCGGCTGTTCATCGTGGAACACACGCATTTGCTGCATGGAGGACCGCCGCTGCATATGCATCCGCACCAGGAGGAGTGGTTCTACGTGATGGAGGGACAGGTGGCTTTCCAGGTGGGCGAGCAGCGCGTCACGCTGGGACCGGGGGAGTCCGTGCTGGGGCCGCGCGGCGTGCCTCATACTTTCTGTTCGGTCGGCGCTACGCCGGGACGGATGCTGATTGCCTTTTCGCCGGCGGGGGAGATGGAGCGGTTCTTCCGGGAGATTCACGATCCGCACATCCAGGATCCGGCGGTGTGGCGGAAGTACGACATGGAGTTGGTGGGTCCGTCGCCGTTCTGATGCGCCGGGTGCCCCACTGCCGGCTGGCGGGCCAATCCCTGATCCCTGACTACTGATCCCTGACGTTGCGGTGATATCCTGCAAGTTCCGCCATGCGTGCCGAACTTGAGGCGCTGACGCGCCTGCAAATCATCGATCAGGAAACCGCCAAGCTGCGCGGGGAGATTGCCGAGCTGCCTAAACGGCTGGCTGCGGTCGAATCGCGCCTGGCGAAGGAAAAGGCCGCGGTGGAGCAGGCCGCGAAGGGGCTGAAGGACGAAGAAGCGCTGCGCCGGCGGCTGGAAAGCGACCTGAAAGACCAGCAGCAGAAGATCGCTAAATTTCGCGATCAGACGTCGAGCGTGAAAACCAACGAGCAGTACCGCGCGCTGCAGCACGAGATCGGCTTCGCCGAGGAAGAGATCCGCAAGATCGAGGACCGCGAGCTGGAAAGCATGGAGCGCAGCGAGCGGATGACGCAGGAACAGAAGACGGCGCAGGCCGATCTGGCCGACAGCACGCGCGCGGTGGAGATTGAGAAGGAAGATGCGCGGCTGGCGAGCGCCGAGCAGCAAAAGCGGCTGGAGGAGCTGACCCAGCACCGGAATGAGCTGCGCGCCGGAATTCCCGAGGAGTTGCTGCGGATTTACGACCGCGTGGCTTCGTCGTCGCGCGGCACCGGCGTGGCTAGCGCGCAGGGGCAGCGGTGTCTCGGCTGCAACATGTACCTGCGGCCGCAGATGTGGAATCAGATCCGGGAGGGCCAGGTCCACACGTGCGAGTCGTGCGGGCGGCTGCTCTATCACGATCCCGCGAAGGAACCGCAGCCTGAACCGGAACCGGAGAAGCCGAAGCGGGGGAAGAAGCCGCTGGAAGCGGGAGTGGAGTGAGGACGGCGAGTGATCAGGGATCAGGGATCAGCAAAACGCCGTCCGGAAAAGTCTCGCTGAACTCTGATCCCTGACGACTGACCGCTGTCTTTTCGGTTTTTGCTGATCACTGATCTCTGACAACCGATCACTGCCTCTATGCAACGCATCGCGGTCGACATGGACGAAGTGCTGGCCGACACGCTGGACGAGCACCTTACCCGCTATAACCGCGATCACGGCGAAGCCATCACCAAGGCCGATCTGGAAGGCAAGTGGCTGTGGGACATCGTGTCGATCGACCGGCACGAGCGGCTGGAAGGCTATCTGCGGTCGGAGGATTTCTTCGAGGACCTGCGGGTGATTCCAGACAGCCAGCGGGTGCTGCGCGCGCTTGCGGAGCGGTTCGAGATTTACATCGCCACGTCGGCCATGGAGTTTCCCAACTCCTTCGGTCCAAAATACCGGTGGCTGCGCCGACACTTCCCCTTCCTCGATCCGCGGCACTTCGTCTTCTGCGGAGACAAGAGCATTCTGCACGCGGACTACCTGATCGACGATCAGCCGCGGCACTTCCTGACTTTCTCCGGCCAGGGGATTCTGTTCACCGCGCCGCACAACATGGGCGTGACCGGGTATCCACGGGTGGATAACTGGGAGCAGGTGGAGCGGATGTTCCTGGAAATCAGTGGTTAGCTGCTAGTTGCTGGTTAGCGGTGCGCGAATGTTGCTCAGTTAGGGTGGGTTGCTGTCGATCCAATATTCGGTGCGGGCGGTGAGGCGGAGCTGCGGCCGGTCGACGAGCGTCAGGTGCAGCGCGTGCAGACCGGGCGTGGGATCGCTGGGCGTGAAGCTGAAGACGTAGAAGTTGGGCACGTCGTGCGAGACCTGGATGAGATCCTTCCGCAGCGATTTGGCGTTGCCGAAATGGAAGAACTCGCCGCCGGCCAGGTGAGCGATGGTCTTTGCCGTGTCGTGGCGGATCGCGCCGTGGGCGGCGAGAAAGGCCATGGTGGCGAGGCGCAGCGGCGGAGCGAGCTGGCTGATGCAGTCCAGCACCTGGCGCGGGTAGTGGCCTTTGTACTCAGCGGCGTCGTCGGGATCGCCCTCGTAGTCGCGGCTGAAGCAGCCGTGCGCGGGTCCGGGCTCCGTGCCCTCGAACTTTCCGGCCTCGTGCGCGACGGCAGAGCGCGTGCTGGAAAACGCGAACGTGTACATGGTGGTGTTGGTGTCGCTCAGCAGGCGCAGCGCCTCGGTGGGCGTGGTGGCGCTGCCCTGGTCCGTGGTCTCGCTAATGAGCAGCAGCTCGCGGCGATACTGCGGCGGCTGCTGGCTGAGCAGGCGCAGGGCGAAGGCGACCGCGTCGAGGATGGACGCGCCCTGGTCGCCGGACTGGAGCCGATCGAGCGCGGCGGAAATGGCGTCGGTGCTCGGCGTGAAGGGGACGACCAGGTGCGGCTGCTTGCCGAAGGCGATGAGCGCGACGCGGTGCTCCTCCGCGCCGACGACGGAATCGAGAATGGCGTCGAGGCCGCGATAATCGGCGAGGTGAGCGGCGCCGTCGCCGCCGGTTTCGACGACGATGGCCATGGCGAGGGGCTGCGAATCGGTGTCAGAGACGAGCGAGATGCGCTGGGGAATGCCGTCGTCGGTGAGGCGGAAGTCGGAGGGCTGGAGCGCGAAGATGACTTCGCCCTTTTTCGTGGTGACGAGGGCGGGAACCTCGACGAGGTTCGACTGGACGGTGATGGTGGTTTGCTGCGCGGAAGCGGAGCCGATGAGGAGAGCGAAGAGCAGCGAGAGCGGGAGGGTGCGGCGCATCGGCTTGGGGATATTGTAGGCGGTGGTGTGGAATTACTCCCTGGACCGGATCAGGAGGAGGCGGCGCGCTGGTGGTTGAGCTGGAGCAGGCGCTCCAGGATTTCCTGGTTGGTGAGATTCGCCGGCCAGCCGTAGGCGGCGGCAACGGCCGCGTCCAAGCGGGCGTGCGCATGTGCCAGCCATGCGGGGTGCTCATTGTAGAGGTTGGTAAGGGTGCGTTTCTTCAGTTCTTCCTCCGTCGCCCGCGGAGGATGGAGCCAATTTTCGCGGAGCTTCACCAGTTCGCGGGCGGCGGCAGCGATGGCCTCCAGACGCGGGTCGTCTTTGGGCTCCTGGCCAGGCGGCCAGGGAAGCGGAAAGGTCTCAAAGGTGCTGGTGGGCGTGTAGCGGAAGCCGCTTTCGACCTCGCGTAGCTGCGTGCCATTCTGCCGCGCCCAAACCTCATGTACCCGGGAATGCACTACCCCGAAAAATAATCGTCGTCGCGAGCTAGAACTAGTGGTCTCCGTCGTTACAAAGTACCTTCGGTTCTTGCCAAGCGAACAGCCGATGCTTTGAAACTCGAGGGGTGGCGATATAGCGCAAGCGAGGGGCCAATGCATTTCTCATGCCCGGCCGTGCTTCCGCCATAGAGCCACCATCTCTCTCGATATGCCTCGCGATGGTTCCCCTTCCGTTCTGGATACACTTCTGTCTCACGTACTCAAACGGCAGTTCGTACTGAGCCGCCTCTCCCTCGCTCTTCTCGGTTCCGAAATCGATGGTCCACATGTTTCGCGCGGCCCGCGCGTATGTCCACAGCGCTTGCGCAGGTCGCACCACGTCGGAATTTGGGCGTCCATTGGCATTCAGCGGAGCGGAGAGCATCTTGCGGGCGACATCCGGGATCAATGTCGAACGAGCCATGTGGAGTCGTGCCCGACGAAGCAGATTCCAGCATTTTCCGGCAAGCGCGGGGCCGCGGTCGTGTCCGTCGCGCCAGTCAGATCGGCGTTGATCTCGCAGCACCGGGTCGCCATCCGGATTGCCAACGGTGGCGCTCTGCCGTTGCCAGTCCGTCTCAAAGCCCACTATGGAGACGTGGACCGAGGCTCCATCCAATGATCCAGTCGGCGGTCGCTCCATGCGATGAAGATGCCGCCGTCTCGAGATTCCTTTCGCGGTCCAGCGACCTGGCGATTCGCTCCGCCGCGAATGGCCTGTGTTGCCAGTAGTCCGGCGCGGCCCGTTTGCCTTCCTAGCCTTCGATCGCGGCCCGCGCTTTTTCAAACCAGTACGACGACCAGGTCGGCGCCGGCCGGTACTCGCCCTTCGTAATTGACCGGAGAGATCGTCTACGTAATTGTCCCCAAGCTCGGCGCGCATTCGCTTGCCGCCGAGAAACGGCGGATTGCTGACGATGAAATCAGCCTCGGGCCATTCGGGCTCGCGCGGGCGGCCCTTCGCGTCGTAGACAAGAATGGCGTCGCCGTGGCGGATATTTTCGAGCTTTTGCAGGACCGGGCGGTCCGGGATGGGAGTGGCGTGCTCGTGCAGCCATTGGAGGTAGCCGATCCACACGACAATGGAAGCCAGCTCGTGCGCGTAGCGGTCCGTCTCGATGCCGAAGAGCTGGACCGGGGTGACGGCGGTGGCGGGCGGGACCTGCAGGTCGTGATGCGCCGCGAGGGTATGCGCCTCCCACCAGAGGTCGAGGAGGCCGCGCAGAGCGACATAGAGGAAGTTGCCGGAACCGCAGGCGGGATCGAGGATGCGGACCTTGCCCAGGTCCACGACCCACCCGTCGAGGCGTTCCTGCATGCGGCGGCGCAGGCTGCGATGGGCCGCGCCGTTGACCTGGGCGGCCTGCTCGGCGAGGGCCTCGATTTCCTCGCGGGCTTCGGCCCAGCGGCGGCGCAGCGGCTCCAGGACCACCGGCTCGACGATCAGGGCGATATCGGCCTCGCTGGTGTAGTGGGCGCCGATCTGGGAGCGCTTCTCGGCATTCAGGGAGCGCTCGAAGAGGGTGCCGAAGATGGAAGGCGCGACCGCCGACCAGTCCAGTTTGGCCGCATCGAAGAGGATGCCGGTGTCGGCGGCGTTGAGCTCGAGCATGGAGTCGTCGTCGAAGAGACCGCCATTGAACCAGTGAATGCCCCAGGGGCCATAGGCGCTGTCCTTTTCCGCCATTGCCCTGAAGAGTGCGCGCAGCCTGGGCTCCATCGCGCGGGGCGTGCCGCGATAAAGCTTGACCAGTTCCCGAAAGACGTGGCCGGGGAGCAGCCCGATGGAATCCGCGAAGAGGCAGAAGAGCAGCCGCATGAGGAAATGGGCGACCTTCTGGCGATCGGCTCCGCGGCGGGGATCGGCCCCGTCGAGCTCGATGGATTCCGCGAGACGGCAGAATTTTTCGGCGGCTTCCTCGGTGACGCGGCGGGAAGCCGCTTCCGGCCGCAGCTCGCTCGGATCGGTGAAAACCCAGCGCAGGACGTCGAGGGGCGCAGCGGGGCAGGTCTCGGTGGGCTTGTTGAGATAGAGTTCGGCCTGATTGAAGGCGAAGATCTGCTTCTTCGTGTTTTCGAAGTTCGTGTGGACCTCGTAACGGTCCATATCGCAGACCACGAGGAGCGGAGGGTTGTCTAAATCTTCGCGATATTCGAGCAACTGCAGATAAGCTTCATGCAGGTCCTTGTGGTCGCCCTTGTACTCCCAGCCGAAGAAGCCCCGCTTCCAGACATCGGCCCAGCCCTTTCCCCGCGAAACCTTCGCAACGCGCTTTTCGAAAGTGAAGGATTCACCGGTCGGATCGACGTCGGCTGGCTTAGGGTGGCCCACCAATTCACAGAGGTCCAGGAAGTGCTCCTGAGAGGCCGAGCGTTCCGAGCGCCGGGAGGCATTCCATTTCTCGTGGAACTGCGGGAGCGTAATGGACATTGAAAGGAGATTTTAGAACGCGGCGCCCATCGCGAGACAGGTCATGTACCTAATCAGGACACGGAATTACCGATTCAGCGTTCGGCAATCCAATTCGGTAACAGGGATTCGCATTCGCCGCCGAAACGCCCGCTTACTTCGCACCGTGTCCGGCGCCGATTCTTCTTGTCTTCATTTCCGCTTCCGCTTTGCTTTGAGCCGCTGAACAGAATCAACAACTTAAAGTTGTCCGCCTTCATGGGGGCACCCGATTCTATTGAGGGGGGCAGAGAAATGCAGGTCCTTCGACTCGCGACTGAATCATCTGTTGCGGCAACAGCGGCCGCAACGAATTCGGAAGGCTCGCTCAGGATGACAGCTCTTCGATAATCCTCGAGGTTCTTGCCTCATGCCGCTTGACGCTGCTTCGCCCCTACATCAGCTCGTCGATGAAGGTTTGGGCGATGGCGGGGTCGATGTGCGCCGCGCGGCCGACCATGGGGCCGTCCTTCAGGACGGGCTCGGCCTGGTCGAGGGAAGGCAGGTCGGTGCGCTCGTAGAACTTGCCGATGGGAATCTCCTCGCCCCAGAGCGTGGACTTCTCCATGGCGGCGACCCAGTTGGTCGAGTCGTACGCGGGATTATCTTCGAGCTTCTTCACGCGCGGACGGAACCACTGGAAGGTGTTGTCCTTGTTGTAGGTGACGCAGGGGCTGAAGACGTCGAGGAACGAGAAGCCCTTGTGCTGGATGGCCTGGCTTGATCAGTTCGGTGAGGTGCTTCTGCTCGCCGGAGAAGCCGCGGGCGACGAAGGTGGCTCCGGCGGCCAGCGCCAGCGTGATGGGGTTGATCGGGGCCTTCGATGTTGCCGTAGGGCGTGCTCTTGGTCTTCATGCCGATGCGGCTGGTGGGCGAGGTCTGGCCGGTGGTGAGGCCGTAGATCTGGTTGTCCATGACGATGTAGGTCAGATCGACGTTGCGGCGCATGGTGTGGATGAAGTGGTTGCCGCCGATGCCGAAGCCGTCGCCGTCGCCGCCGGTGACCAGCACGGTCAGCTCGTGGTTGGCCATCTTCAGGCCGGTGGCCACGGGCAGCGAGCGGCCATGCAGCGTGTGCATGCCGTAGGTGTTGATGAAGCCGGGGAAGTTGGAGGAGCAGCCGATGCCGCTGACCGTGGCGACCTGGTGGTTGGGGATCTGCAGCTCGACCAGCGCCTTCTGCACCGCGGCGAGCACGCCGAAGTCGCCGCAGCCGGGGCACCAGTCGGGATCGACCTTGCCTTTGAAGTCCGCCATGGTGGCAGCTTTGGGGTTCACGATGGTGGCCATGATTTCTCCTGGAACCTTATTCACCACAGAGGACCGAAGCCAGATGATTTCTGGTTCTGTGCGCGGGTCGGCATGATTCGCCTTAGACCATGATTTCGTGCGTTGGGACGGAAAGCGTGGTCGTCGCCGGCAGCTGTTCGCGGACCGCCTCGACAATGTGGTGCGGCATGAAGGGCTCGCCGTCGTACTTGCGGATGTGGCCGTCGGCCACGAAGCTGGTTTCGCTGCGCAGATAGCGGGCGAACTGGCCGCTGTAGTTGTTCTCGACGATGATGGTGTGCTTCGCGTTGCTTCAGGATGTCGAGGATGGCGTCGCCGTGCAGCGGAACCAGCCAGCGGATCTGCAGCTGGTTGGCGGTGATGCCCTGCTCGGCAAGCTGGTCGCGCGCTTCGTCGATGACGCCCTGGGTCGATCCCCAGCCGATCAGGGTTACGTCGGCGTCGGCGGGGCCCTGCAAGCATGGGCGGCGGAACGGCGGCCGCGATGCCCTCCACCTTGCGCATGCGCTTTTCCATCATGGCGCGGCGCTTGGCGTGGTTGGTGAATTCGTCGCTGATGAGCACGCCGTCCTCGTCGTGCTCGTCGCTGGAGACGACGTGGGTGTAGCCGGGGATGCCGGGGATGGCGCGCGGAGAGATGCCGCTCTCGGTGATCTTGTAGCGCTGGTAGTCGCCGTGTGCCGTCGCCGTTCGGTGGAGGTGATCATCTCGCCGCGATCGACGGGCGGCGTCGAAGTCCAGGACGTTCGGGTCGACGCTAAGGCGGCCCTCGGAGAGCAGCAGATCGCAGAGCACGATGCCCGGGACACTGGAACTTGTCGGCGACGTTGAAGATCTCCGGGATGAGCGTGAAGCAGTCGCCGATGTCGAGCGGCGCGGCGATGACGCGCGGGATAGTCGCCGAAGGCCGCGCCCAGCATCTGCCACAGGTCGCCCTGCTCGGTCTTGGTGGGCACGCCGGTGGACGGGCCGGCGCGCATGCAGTCGATCGACGACCACGGGAATCTCCGCCATGGCCGAGAGGCCGAGGCCTTCGGTCATCAGGGCAAAGCCGCCGCCGGAGGTCGCGCACATGGCGCGAACGCCGGCGTGGGCCGCGCCGATGGCCATGTTGATGACGCCGATCTCGTCTTCCACCTGGCGAACCATGATGCCGGCCTTGCGGCCGTGCGGCGGCCATCCAGTGCAGCACGCCGGTGGAGGGGCTCATGGGATAGGCGCAGTAGAACTTGACGCCGGCGGCCGCTCCGCCCATGGCCATGGCGGTGTTGCCGCTGAGCACGGCGTAGCGCTTGTCGGTCATGGGCAGCGGGTGCGCGAAAGGCTTGAAGTGCTGGCGTGGCGTAGTCGTATCCGGCGCGGGCGATGGCGACGTTCTCGTCGACGACGGCCTCGCCTTCTTGCCGAACTGCTCGCGCGATGACGCTCTCCAGCGACTGGAAGCCGACGCCCATCATGCTGAGGGCGGCGCCCATGGCGAGCGTGTTCTGCGCGACCTTGTTCCGGGTGATGTCGGCCAGCGTGGAGACCGGCAGCGGGCAAAGCTGCACGCCGTCGGCGGCTGCGCCGGGCTTGATGGTGTCGGCGTTGTAGATGCAGGCGCCGCCCGCGGCCGAGCAGGCGGAGATGGCGGTCCATCGTGTCCTGGTTGAGCGGGATCAGCAGGTCGATGCTGTCGCCCATGTTGGTGACGGGATCGACGCCGGCGCGGATGGTGAGGAACGTGTGGCCGCCGCGAATGATGGACTGGTAGGCGTTGTAGGCGTTCAGGTGCAGCCCGCGCCGGCTGAAGATCTTGGCGAAGATGTCGCCGGGAGTGGCGACACCCTGACCGGCGGCGCCGCCGATACCGATGGAGAACGTAAAGCTCATGGATTCGCTCCCTACAGAAACGACGAACAGGCTTGCAGATTTCTGGAGTGGGAAACAGCATACACCCGGGAGTGGACGATTCGACAGGGGGTGAATGGGGACTGAGACGATTTACCAGCGGGCGTGGAGGAGGAATTCGCGGTTGCCTTCAGCGCCGGTGATGGGCGAGGGAATGACGTCGAGGTCCTGGGCGCCGAGATCTTCAACGCAGGAGCGGACGCGGTCGATGGCGAGCTGGTGGGCGGCGGGATCGCGGACGATGCCGCCCTTGCCGACGTGCTCGCGGCCGGCTTCGAATTGGGGTTTAACCAAAATGACTGCCCGGAGTTGGGGAGAATTTCCGTCAGGGGCTAAAGCCCTATGCTCATCAGCGGCGTTAGCGGCACGACTCAAGTCGTGCCCTGATACAAAACGTGACTGGAGCGCCGTTAAGGCCGCAGGCAGGACGAGCGTGGCGGAGATGAAGGAGACGTCCATGGCGAAGAAGGAGATGCCGGAGGGCAGGTCGCCGGGGTTGAGCAGGCGGGCGTTGGTGCGCTCCATGAGGATGACGCGAGGATCGTCGCGGAGAGACTGGGCGATCTGGCCGTAGCCGGTGTCGATGGCGAGGACGCGGGCGGCGCCGTGCTGGAGCATGCAGTCGGTGAATCCGCCGGTGGACGCGCCGATATCGAGGCAGAAGCGGCCGGCGAGCGAGATGGACCAATGTTTGAGCGCGGCTTCGAGCTTGAGGCCGCCGCGGCTGACGTAACCGAGATCCGAGCCGAGGAGACGGATGGGAGCGTCGGCATCGATAGAGTGGCCGGGTTTGTCGGATTTTTGCTCGTGGACGAGGACGCGGCCGGCGAGGATGAGGGCCTGGGCGCGCTCGCGGGTGGGCGCCAGGCCCCGCTCCACCAGCAATCTGTCGAGACGGATTTTCATGGACGGAATTTCATGGAGGTTCCGCAATGCATCCCAATGAGTTACGCAGCGGGCGCTGACCCGATTATCCCCTGATGGATGGAATGATGGCGGACGAAAGAGACGAACCGGCAAGGCACTTCCGGCCGGGATGCTGGCTTGGATGGATTCTGGCGGCGGTGTTTGTGTGCCTCTTAGCGTGGCTGGCGCACCACTCGGCCTGGCTACAGAGAGAAGTGAACCTGGCCCAGGGGAATGCGGCGCAGGCGCAGATGAAGCTGGAGCATGCCAACCAGGTGGCCGACGTGCTGACGTCTCCGCATGCGCGGCACGTGGTGCTGACCGGGGAGCGGGGACCGGCGCGGCCGTCGGGCCAGGCAAGCTGGCTGGAGAGCGAGGGCGCGCTGGTGTTTGTGGCGAGCGGGCTGAAGCCGCTGCCGGCGGGCAAGACTTATGAGCTGTGGATGGAGCCGGCGCAGGGGAAGGCTCCGCTGCCGGCGGGGATGTTTCAGCCGAATCCAGACGGCAGCGCCGCGGTGGTGTTGCCGCCGTTGCCGGCGCACACGGGGGCGAGGCAGTTCCTGGTGACGGTGGAACCGGCAGGGGGATCGGCGACGCCGTCGCTGCCGATGGTGATGGAGAGTCAGTGACTAGTGGCTAGTGGCTAGTGGCTAGTCGTTCCAGATCACTGATTACTGATCACTCGTTGCCGCGATACACTGTCGGCGGTTCATCGACACACCTATGAGCATGCAGGAACCGGTCACGCTGGCAGTGGACATTGGCGGCACAGGGCTGAAAATGCTGTGCCTGGATCATGACGGCAAGCCGATGACGGAACGGCTGCGGATGCCGACTCCAAATCCGGCGACGCCGGTGCGGCTGCTGCTGGCACTGGACAAGATGAGGGCGCAGATGCCGGCGTTCGATCGGGTGAGCGTCGGGTATCCGGGCGTGATCAAGCAGGGCGTGGTGATGACGGCGGTGAACCTGAACCCGAAGTGGGTGGGGTATCCGCTGCAAGCGGCGCTGCAGAAGCGATGGAAGAAGCCGGTGCGGGTGGCGAACGATGCCGCGGTGCAGGGGCTGGGCGCGGTGTCAGGGCGCGGGATTGAGCTGATCCTGACGCTGGGCACGGGGATGGGGTCGTGCCTGTTTGCCGATGGGCACATGTGCCCGCTGGAGCTGGGGCATCATCCGTGGCGGAAAAAGACCTACGAAGATTATCTGGGCATGCGCGGGCTGAAGAAGTACGGGAAGAAGAAGTGGAACAAGCTGCTGGAGCTGGCGATTGCGCAAACGGCGGCGACGTTCAACTGGGATCACCTGTATCTGGGCGGCGGGAACACGAAGTACATTCGGATGGAGGCGCGGCCGGAGGTGACGATCGTGTCGAATCTGGATGGGCTGCTGGGGGGCGTGGCCCTTTGGAGAAATCAGTAGTCAGTAGTCAGAGATCACCGCGCCACAATGTGCTCGGCGTGGAGTTTTTGGAGCGGGTTGATGGTGATTTTGCGACGCTGGAGAGCGGCGATGCCTTCGGCGGCGGCTTTCGCGGCAGCCATCGTGGTGATGGTGGGCACGCGGGCGAGGACGGCGGCGCGGCGAATGGCCTTCTCGTCGAAGTAAGGGTCCTGGCCGCGCGGCGTGTTGATGATGAGCTGGATGCGGTCGCCCTTGATGAGATCGACGACGTTGGGGCGGCCTTCCTTCACCTTGAAGACATACTCGACTTCCATGCCGGCGCTTTCTTGATGGCATTCGCAGTTCCTTCCGTCGCGACCAGCCGGAAGCCGAGCTCCATGAACTGACGAGCGAGATTGACGAGGTTCGTCTTGTCGCGGTCGCTGACGCTGAAGAAGACCGTGCCCTTGAGCGGGAGCGACAAGGCCGGCGGAGAGCTGCGCCTTGGCGAAGGCTTCGCCGAAATTATCGGCCACGCCCATGACCTCGCCGGTGGATTTCATCTCCGGGCCGAGGACGGTGTCGACACCCGGGAATTTGCCCCATGGGAAGACGGGCGACTTGACGTAGAAATGGGAGCCGGTGCCGAGGTCCTTGCCGTCGACGTCGAGCAGGTCGCGGAGGCGTGCGGCCGGTCATGAGGCGCGAGGCGATTTTGGCGAGCGGCACGCCGGTGGCCTTGGAGACGTAGGGGACGGTGCGCGAGGCGCGCGGATTGACCTCGATGACGAAGACCTTTTCGGCTGCCCTGCTTTGCGCTGAATGGCGAACTGCAGATTGACGAGGCCGATGACGTTGAGCGCGACGGCCAGACGGCGGGTGTAGCCGCGGATGGTGTCCAGCGTGGCGGGCGCGAGATCGACGGCGGGCAGCACGCAGGAGGAGTCGCCGGAGTGGATGCCGGCCTCTTCGATGTGCTGCATGATGCCGGCGATGACGACGTCCTTGCCGTCGCAGAGCGCGTCGACGTCGACTTCGACGGCGTCTTCGAGGAAGTGATCGACGAGGATGGGGCGCTCCTGCGAGTACTCGACGGCTTCCGCATGTAGCGGGAGACGCTGGCCGCGTCGTAGGCGATGACCATGGCGCGTCCGCCAAGGACGTAGGAGGGACGCACGAGGACGGGGTAGCCGATGCTCTCGGCTCCGGCGAGCGCTTCGTCCACGCTGGTGGCGATGACGCCGGGCGGCTGGGGAATTTCCAGGTCTTCGAGCAGCTTGCCGAAGCGCTTGCGATCTTCGGCGAGATCGATGGATTCGGGCGAGGTGCCGAGGATGGGCACGCCCGCGGCTTTGAGGCGGAGCGCCAGATTGAGAGGCGTCTGGCCGCCGAACTGGACGATCATGCCGACTTCCGCGCCGCCGGAGGACTCATGCTCGTAGACGGCGAGGACGTCTTCGAGAGTGAGCGGCTCGAAGTAGAGGCGGTCGCTGGTGTCGTAGTCGGTGGAGACGGTCTCCGGATTGCAGTTGACCATGATGGTCTCGTAGTCGTCTTCGCGGAGGGCGAACGCCGCATGGCAGCAGCAGTAGTCGAACTCGATGCCCTGGCCGATACGATTGGGACCGCTGCCGAGGATGATGACTTTGCGCCTGGTGGTCGGCGGGGCCTCGTCTTCTTCGTCGTAGCTGGAGTAGAGGTAGGGCGTGAAGCTTTCGAACTCTGCGGCGCAGGTGTCGACGAGCTTGTAGACGGGGCGCAGGCCGTGGGTGCGGCGAAGAGTGCGGACCTTCTCGATGCCGTCGGCTCCGGGAAGCGACCATAGCTCGGCGAGGCGCTCGTCGGAAAGGCCGATGCGCTTGGCTTTGCGGAGCTGTTCGGGCGAGATGTTCTCGGGAGTGGAATCGCCGAGGGCCGTGGAAGCGTCGGAGATTTCCTTGATCTGGTAGAGGAACCAGGGGTCCATGGTGGTGAGGCGGGCGACCTCACGGACGGACAGGCCTTCGCGAAAGGCGAAGCGAATGTAATTGAGGCGCTGGGGCTGCGGCGTGACGAGGCACTGCGTGAGGCGGCGGCGCTCCTGAACTTCAGAGCCGGCGCGCCTGCCGGTTTCGAGCGAACGCACGGCCTTCATGAGCGCTTCGCGGAAAGTGCGGCCGATGGCCATCACTTCGCCGACGGATTTCATCTGCGGGCCGAGATTTTCGTCGGCGCCGGGAAATTTCTCAAACTGCCACTTGGGAATTTTGACGACGACGTAATCGATGGTGGGCTCGAAGCAGGCCGGCGTCATTTTGGTGATGTCGTTGGGAATCTCGTCGAGGGTGTAGCCGACGGCGAGGCGCGCGGCGATCTTGGCGATGGGGAATCCGGTGGCTTTGGAAGCGAGCGCGGAGGAGCGCGAGACGCGAGGATTCATCTCGATGACGACCATGCGGCCGTTCGTCGGGTTGACGGCGAACTGGACGTTGGAGCCACCGGTTTCGACGCCGATTTCGCGCATGACGCGGATGGCGGCATCGCGCATGGCCTGGTATTCGCGGTCGGTGAGGGTTTGCGCGGGGGCGACGGTGATGGAGTCGCCGGTGTGGACGCCCATGGGGTCCATGTTCTCGATGGAGCAGACGATGATGACGTTGTCAGCGAGGTCGCGCATGACCTCCAGCTCGAATTCCTTCCAGCCGAGGACGGATTCTTCGATGAGGCACTCGTGGACGGGGGAGAGATCGAGGCCGCGAGCGAGGATTTCCATCAGCTCCTCGCGGTTGTAGGCGATGCCGCCGCCGCTGCCGCCGAGCGTGAAGGAGGGGCGGATGATGACGGGGAAACCGATCTTGGTGGCGAAGTCGAGGCCGTCGCGCAGGTTGTTGACGAGCGCGGAGCGGGGCACGTCGAGGCCGATGCGCGTCATCGCGTCCTTGAAGAGGAGGCGGTCTTCGGCTTTCTTGATGGCTTCGAGGCGCGCGCCGATGAGCTCGACGCCGTATTTGTCGAGGATGCCGGAGTCGGAGAGCTCGACGGCGAGGTTGAGCGCGGTCTGGCCGCCGACGGTGGGCAGGAGGGCGAAGACGCCGGGGCGGGCAGAAGTCCGGAGCATCTCCGCCTCGACGCGGAGGATCTCGTCGAGGTAGTCCTTCGAAAGCGGCTCGATGTAGGTGCGGTCGGCCAACTCAGGATCGGTCATGATGGTGGCCGGGTTGGAATTGACCAGCACGACTTCGTAGCCCTCGGCTTTGAGGGCCTTGCAGGCCTGGGTGCCGGAGTAGTCGAACTCGGCGGACTGGCCGATGACAATCGGGCCGGAACCGATCACGAGGATTTTGGCGATGTCATTGCGGCGTGGCATGTTCCGTCGGCTGCTCTCAATTCCTCAATTTCAAAAAAATGGCGGGAATGGAAGCCCGCCGCGTCGAACACATCTGCTTCTGAAAACTGTTCATCCCTTCCACTCCTCCATCATTTTGCGGAAGTCGCGGAAGAGGTAGTGGGAATCGTGGGGGCCGGGGCTGGCTTCAGGGTGGTACTGCACGCTGAAAAGCGGCAGCGAGCGATGGCGCAGGCCCTCGAGGGTGTTGTCGTTAAGGTCGACGTGGGTGAGGTCGACTTCATTGGCGTTGATCGAGTCGGGATCGACGGCGAAGTTGTGATTGTGCGCGGTGATTTCGACTTTGCCGGTATGGACGCACTTGACCGGGTGATTGCCGCCGTGATGGCCGAACTTGAGCTTGTAGGTTTTGCCGCCGAGGGCGAGGCCGATGAGCTGATGGCCGAGGCAGATGCCGAAGATGGGCGTACGACCGGCGAGGTCGCGGATGCTTTGCTGCGCGTAGGTGACGGGCTCGGGATCGCCGGGCCCGTTGGAGAGGAAGACGCCGTTGGGCTTGAGAGCGAGGACGTCTTCCGCGGAAGTTTGCGCGGGAACCACGGTGACGCGGCAGCCTTGCTGGCGCAGCATGCGGAGGATGTTCTTCTTGATGCCGAAGTCGTAGGCGACGACGTGGAGATCGGGCTGCGGGAGGGCGGCCGGATCGGCGCCCGGGAGCGGATCGGGACCGTCGTGCTCGAACTCGTAGCGATCTTTGGTGGTGACGACGCTGGCGAGGTCGGTGCCGTCCATCTTGCGGATCGCGCGAGCTTTTTCGACGAGCTTGTCGGGATTGGTCTCGACCGTGGAGATGACGCCGCGCATGACGCCGTAGGTGCGCAGATGCCGGACGAGCGCGCGGGTGTCGATTTCGGAGATGACCGGAACGTGGAAGCGCTCCAGATACTCGTCGGCGACCTGCTGGGAGCGCCAGTTGGAGCTGATGGGGGAAAATTCGCGGGTGACCAGGCCCTCGATGTACGGACGGGCCGCCTCGTTGTCGGCGGAGTTGGTGCCGTAGTTGCCGATCTGGGGATTGGTGAGGACGACGATCTGGCCGGCGTAGGAAGGGTCGGTGAAGATTTCCTGATAACCGGTCAGCGATGTATTGAAAACAACTTCTCCGCGGCATTCGCCCTGGGCGCCGTAGCCTTCGCCCCTGAAGATGCGCCCGTCTTCGAGCGCAAGAATTGCCTGCATGGAGACTCCGTTGCGGAATGGACTCTTCCGATTTTAACAGGGAGAGGCGGGCAAAACGGCGGAGTTGCGTGAGGAAAATGCGGTGCGGCCGACGGCGGGAGGCAGGAATCGTTTCCGAGCAGGTGAAGCGGGTTCGATCCTGGCATGGCTGGGAAACGCATCCCGCAGGGGCTAAAGCCCGGAAATTTTTGGGCGCTGTGCGGCACGACTAAAGTCATGCCCTGATACAAAGCCCCCCCTCTCAGAAAATCGTTCGCAAGCTGGGAAGCCGTGACCCTTCAGAGAATTGAGTTTCTGCGCAAGCTGGGAAGCCGTGCCACTCAAAGATTCAAGTTTCCGCGGAAACTCGAAAACCGTGCCTCTTCGATGGGCGGACTTCAGTCCGAGATTCCTTCGAAGTCGTCCAGGAATCACTGCTGCGGGGTTTGCGGCTGCGGATGCTGCTCCAGCTGCTGCAGCTCCTGTTTTTGCGTAGGCGGCGCAACCTCTGGCTCGGCCTGGGCCGGCTCGATGCCGGGGATGGTGGGCGGCGTATGAATCCGGCCCTGCGCGGCGTCGACAATGGAGATGCCGTAACGGTCGAGGGTGCTGGAGAGCGATTCCTCCAGCGCGGCGCGGGCGATGGCGTAGCTGGCGCGGGCGGAGATGAGCTGCGCTTCCGCCGCCGCCAGATTGCGCTGCTGCTGCAGGACATTGGCGGTGGTGGAGGCGCCGAGGCGAAGCTTCTTGATCTCGGAATCGAGGCTCTGCTGGTTGTACTGCTCGCTGGCTTCCGCTGCGGAGACGGCGGCGCGGTCGTTGGTGAGGGCGTACTGGTCGTTGACGACCTGCATGCGGATCTGCACGTAGAGCTGCTGGAGCCGCATCTCGGCCTGCTGGTATTCGATTTCGGAGCGAGCCTGCTCCGCCTGAGCGGGGCGATTGCGGATGGGGATGTTCATGGTGAACTCCACACCCTTATTGGGAGCGCTGCTGTTGAAGAGATTGTCGAAAACGGTGCCGTAGCCGGCAGCCGGCAATGAGGCGCAGCCGCCTACCAGACCGAACGCCTGCAGCAGCGTGCTGTTGCAATAGGGGCTGACGACGCCTCCCAAACCAGTTGCGCCATAGAAGGCCTCGACATCGAGGGTGGGCAGCAGGGCATTCTTCACGGCCTTGAGGGTGATGCGATCGTTCTTAAGGTTGAGGATGGCCTGCTCGATGGCGGGGCTGTTGGCTTCCGCCTCGCGGACCAGATCGTCGGGAGACACGCGCTCTTCGGGAGTCTCGGCGAGATTGACGCGATCGGTGGGGATGACGGGGGCATTGGCGATGGCCGGATCGTCGAGATTGCGGGCGATGGCCTGCTTCATGAGCAGTTCCTGATATTCGAGATTGCTCTCGGAGGCGATGAGCGCCTGCTGATCCGTCGACATCTGGCTTTTGGCGTTGACGACGTCAAGGGGCGCCATGGTGCCGATCTGTAGCTGCTTTTCGTCGTCTTTTTCCAGGGCACTGGACTGCTGGAGCGCGCGCGTCTTGGACTGCACATCCTCATAGGCGCTGACGAGACCCCAGTAGATGTCCTCGACCTGATTGATGGTGTAGAGGAGTTGGGAGCGGAAGACGGAGTCGGCGATGCGACGGTCGTTCAGGGCCTGGACGATGAATCGTCCGTTGACGCCGGTGCCGAAGCCCTGCAGCAGATGCTGGGTGACGGCGAAATTGAAGGTGGAATTGAAAGTCGGGCTGTAGAAGTTGAAGGGATTGTCCGAGGTGACGCGGGTGTTCTGAAAGGTCACCTGCATGTTGGTGCCGGTGATGAAGCCCTTATTGAAGGTGAAGTTGTAGGTGTCAGTGTTCTGAGAGATGGCTTTGAGGCCGCCGGAAAAAGCGCCCTGCTGCGGCAGCAGCGAGCGATTGAACTCGACGGTGCCCTGGAGAGCGGGATCGAGGTTTTCGGGCGTGGGGCCAGCGCCGAGAGTGGAGACGGACAGGCCGCCGACACCGGTGCCGGAGACGCCGGCGCCACCAGGAGCTCCAGTGGACGTGACGGCGGAGCCGGTGCTGCCAAGAGTGTTGGTTTCGAGCCCGGTGGGCGTGCCCGCCGGGGTTTGGCCGGCGCGAGTGCGGAGAATATCGGTGTCGGCGATGTCGAGGTTCAGGCGCTGGATGGCGATGTCGTAGTTATTCTGAAGGGCCAGCAGCACAGCGTCGCTGAGACTGAGGTGGATCTTGCCGTCTTTGACGAGATCGCCCAGCTGCACCGGGTTGGCGAAGTCCGGCGGATGCAGAGCGATGGGCGTGTAGGGCGCGACGAGATTGGGGAAATAGCCGCGCGCTTTGGAGAAATCGTGCGCAGTGGGACGCAGGTAAAGCGGCTGCGTGTAGTTGGGCGCGGGTTCGGCCGGCAGACCGGGCGCGGCAGGAACTGCCTGCTGGGCGCCGGCGGGCGAGGCGCCGCAGAGAAGGCATCCGAGGACGACGGCGAAGGTAAGGCGGGCGAGCAGGGTTTCTGATTTGCCGGCGGAAGACTTCTGCGAGACTGAAACGTGCATGGACCGTCTCCACTCCTGTTAGCGGTGCGGACCTAAGAGCGGGGCGCGCGGCACGAAAAAGGACAAGAAGCGCGGTCCAAACTCGAACGACCAGGTCCGGAAAATGGCGGTGCTCAACCTGCGATACGAGGCGGGCGAGGCCGCAGTTCCGTAAACTCGTATCTTTACTATGGAAAAGCCTTCCTCCGAAAATCTTTTAGGAAAGCTGAGTATATCGCAGCAATTCGATGATTTCTTAGCGAGGTTCGATGCGAACATTCGGCGGGAAAAGTTAAGAAATGAGCGGCAACGCGCAAGCCAACTGGAAGCTGACGCTCCAGTACGACGGGACCGATTATTTCGGGTGGCAGGTGCAGCCGGATCGGGCGACGATCCAGGGCGAGCTGGCAGCCGCGGTGGAGCGCGTTACGGGAGAACGCGTGCTGCCGCAGGGGTCGGGGCGGACCGATGCGGGTGTCCATGCGCGGGGACAGGTGGCGTCGTTCGCGATGGCGGCCCCGATCCCGGCCGCGAATCTGCAGCGGGCGCTGAACCGGACGCTGCCCGAGGCGATTCGGGTATTGAGCGCGGAGATTGCGGCGGCGGATTTCCATGCACGGCACTCGGCGCGGGCGAAGACATACGAATACCGGATTTTTCGCGGGGAGATTTGCCCGCCGTGGGAGGCGCGGTACGCGTGGGCTTTGAATTGGCCTTTGGACCCGGCGGCGATGCGAGCGGCGGCCGAGCTCGTAGTGGGGGAGCACGATTTCACGTCGTTTGCGGCGAGCGATCCGGACCTTACGACGCGGAACAGCACCGAGGACGAGAACGAGCCGGAGCGCAGGGGAAATGTGCGGACGATTTTCGCCTCCGGATGGACGGAGTCGGGCGATCTGCTGGTGTATCGGGTGCGTGGCGACGGATTTCTGCACCACATGGTGAGGAATCTGGTGGGGACGTTTGTGGATGCGGGACGCGGACAGATTGCGCCGGAGGACGTGGCGCGGATTCTGGAAGCGCGCTCGCGGGGAGCAGCGGGAGCCACGGCTCCGGCGCGAGGATTGTTCCTGGACAGCGTGGAGTATTGAAGACGAGGGAAAAAGCGGTTAGGTAAGAACCGGTTAGCTAAGAAGCGGTTAGCGATGGACCGGTCAGCGGAATCCCCTTAGGGGAGAAATGGCGGCGATAAGGCGAGTGCGAAGTCTGGTGCTACGCTGAATCTTCTTATGGGTGCTTTTGCCACCGAATCTTCGGCGTCGATTGCGCGGCTGGCCGCGAACCGGCGGGTGCATCAGGCGTTTCAATGGCTGCACCTGCAGGAGCAGAGGATCCTGGAGTGGCAGACGGAGCTGGTGGGCATCCCCGCGCCTCCGTTCGGCGAGGGCCCGCGGGCGGAGTGGCTGTGCGCGCGCTTTCGCGAGCTGGAGCTCGCGGATGTGCGGACGGATGAAGCGGGCAACGTGCTGGCGACACGGCCAGGAGCGCAGGGCGACGGACGGAACGTGCTGCTGACAGCGCACATCGACACAATTTTTCCAGCAGGGACACCGATTGAGCCGGCGCTGCGCGGGACGCGGCTGGCGGCGCCGGGAGCGTGCGACAACGGAGCGGGCGTAGCCGCGATGCTGGCGGTCGCGGCTGCAATGCGGCACGCAGGCCTTACGACGGCGCGCGATGTGGTGTTTGCCGGCAACGTGGGCGAGGAAGGCGAGGGCGATCTGCGCGGGATGCGCCACATGTACCGCGAGGGAGCGGAAAATGTGGAGGCTCACGTGGTGCTGGACGGCGCGGGCGAGGCGAGCGCCGTGGTGCAGGCGCTGGGCAGCCAGCGCTGGCGCGTGACGGTGCGCGGGCCGGGGGGACATGCGTGGACGGACGCAGGGCGGCCGAATCCGATTGCGATTTTGAGCCGCGCGATCCAGAGATTTTCCGACGTGGCGTTGCCGGATGCGCCGCGGACCACCGCGAATGTGGGCATGATTGCGGGTGGGACGGCGATCAATGCGATTCCGGAAGAGGCGACGGCGCGGTTCGATCTGCGATCGACCGAACTGGAACAACTGATCCGGCTGGAGGTGGAGTTGCATCGCGCTGTGGAGGATGCGGTGCTGGCAGCGGCCAACGGGCAGCGGCCGGAGACGATGGGGCTGCGCTGGACCGTGGAGAAAATCGGCGACCGGCCGGCAGGCAAGCTGGCGGCGGATGCGAAGCTGCTGGAGCAGCTGCGCGCCGTGGACCGGCATCTGGGCATTCGCACCGAGCTGCGGGTGGCTTCGACGGACGCGAATATTCCGCTGTCGATGGGCGTGCCGGCGGTGAGCCTGGGAGCGGGTGGGACGGCGGGCGGCATTCACACCCACGCGGAGTGGTACGACGCGCGCGGGCGAGAGTCGGCGCTGAAGAGGATTTTGCTGCTGGTGCTGGCGGCGGCGGGGTAAGACAGTGATCGCTGAGACGATCTTTCACAACGGGGACATCCTGACCGGCGTGGCACTGGAGAGCGCGCGCCTGGAGCGGGTGACGGCGATGGCCGTTGCGCGGGGCGAGATCCTGGCGACCGGAGCGGATGCGGAGGGCCTTCGCGGCCCGCGAACCGAAGTGGTGGATCTGGGCGGTGCGTTCGCGATGCCGGGATTCAACGACGCGCATCTGCACCTGGGCATGGCGGCACGGATTTTGATGTCGGTTGATTTGCTGGGTGCGCGGTCGCTCGGTGAGATGCAGGCGCGTGTGCGGGCGGCGGCTGAGCGCGCGGCTGCGGGCGAATGGCTGCGGGGCGGCGGATGGGATCACACGCTGTGGGCGGATGGCAGATTGCCGAGCCGCGCAGATCTGGATGCGGCGACGATGGGGCATCCGGCGATCCTGCAGCGGGTGGATGGGCACATCGCGGTGGCGAATTCCGCGGCGCTGGCAGCGGCCGGGATCACGCGGGCGACGGCGGATCCGGCGGGCGGGGAGATCGATCGCGATGCGAGCGGCGAGCCGACGGGCGTGCTGCGCGAGACGGCGATGCGGCTGGTACAGGCGCCGCCACTGGCGCCGGAACAGCGGAGGCGCGGGCTGGAGCTGGCGCTGGCGGAGGCGGTGCGGCATGGCGTGACCAGCGTGCAGGATTTTTCCGACTGGGACTTTTTTTTGGTTTTGGAAGAGATCGCGAGCGAGGGAAAGCTACCGATTCGCGTGGCGGAGTGGCTTCCCTTCCCCGATGCGCTGGAGGTGCTCCGGGAGAAGCGAGGGCAGCGCGCGACGGATGATCGCATGTTGCGGACGACGATGCTGAAGGGGTTTCTGGATGGGTCGCTGGGATCGCGAACAGCGGCCATGCAGGCCGAGTATGCGGACGACGCGGGCAACATGGGGCTGCCGCGGTATGAGCAAGCTGAGCTCCATGCGATGGCGGTGGAACGAGCGCGAGCGGGATTTCAACTGGGGTTCCACGCCATCGGCGATCGCGCGGGCGAGATGGCGCTCGAGGCTTTGGCTGCAGCGCGCGAGGCGGTTCCGGAGCGCGAAGCGCGGCATCGGATTGAGCACAGCCAGGTGGTGAATGCGGGGGATTTTGCGCGCTATCGAGATTTGGGCGTGATCGCGTCGATGCAGCCGAATCATCTGCTCACGGACATGGCGTGGGCCGGGAAGCGGCTGGGGCCGGAGCGGTCGGCGCGGGCCTATGCCTGGAGGTCGTTTGTGGAGGCGGGCGCGACGCTGGCATTCGGGACGGATTATCCCGTGGAGCCGGTGACGCCGTTTCGCGGGGTCTATGCGGCGGTGACGCGGAAGAATGAGGCAGGGACGGAGACGTTTCATCCGGAACAGAGGCTGACGATGGCTCAGGCGCTCCACGCGTACACACAGGGGGCGGCGTATGCGGAGTTTGCCGAGACGTGGAAGGGCAAGCTGGCGCCGGGGTTTGTAGCGGATTTCGTGGTGCTGGACCGGGATCTGATGGCGGTGGCCCCGCGGGAAATTCTGGGGACGCGAGTGCTGCGGACCGTGGTGGGTGGGCGGACGGCGTATGAGCAGCCGTGAGCGCCGTCGAGGCTCGCGCGGACGCCGTTTAGCCTGCGTCTGGCGCATCCCGATGAAAACCCAGAAGGACCCGCTGGGGGCCAGGTACAATCGAAGGAGAACCCACCTGAGGAGATCCCTGCACATGGCAACAGCCACACTGGAAAGCAAAGCCGCCGCCTACAAAGTCGCCGACATGGCACTGGCCGACTGGGGGCGCAAAGAGATTTCGATCGCCGAGCACGAGATGCCGGGGCTGATGGCGATTCGCCGCAAGCATGCCGCGGAGAAGCCGCTGAAGGGCGTGCGCGTGTCCGGCTCGCTGCACATGACGATCCAGACCGCGGTGCTGATTGAGACGCTGAAGAGACCTGGGCGCGTCGGTGCGCTGGGCGAGCTGCAACATCTTCTCCACGCAGGATCACGCGGCCGCGGCGATTGCGGCGGCGGGGATTCCGGTGTTCGCCTGGAAGGGCGAGTCGCTGGAGGAGTACTGGTGGTGCACGCTGCAGGCGCTGACGCACGGCGACGGCCTGGGGCCGCAACTGATCGTGGATGACGGCGGCGACGCGACGCTGCTGATCCACAAAGGTTACGAGCTGGAAGACGGCGACACGTGGGTGGATACGCCTGCGGACAGCGAAGAAGAGGCGGTCATCAAGAACCTGCTGAAGCGGGTGTACGCGGAAGACAAGCAGCACTGGCACAAAGTGGTGAAGGAGTGGCGCGGCGTCAGCGAGGAGACGACGACGGGCGTGCACCGGCTCTACAAGATGAAGGAGCAGGGCAAGCTGCTGGTGCCGGCGATCAACGTCAACGACTCCGTGACCAAGTCGAAGTTCGACAATCTGTACGGCTGCCGCGAGTCGCTGGCCGACGGCATTAAGCGCGCGACCGATGTGATGATGGCGGGCAAGGTGGCCGTGATCTGCGGCTACGGCGACGTGGGCAAGGGCTCGGCGCACTCGCTGCGCGGCATGGGCGCGCGGGTCATCGTGACGGAGATCGATCCGATCAACGCGCTGCAGGCGGCGATGGAAGGCTTCGAGGTCACGACCATCGAGGACACGCTGGGGCGCGGCGATCTCTACGTGACCTGCACCGGGAACGTGGACATTATCACGCTGGAGCACATGAAGGCGATGAAGGACCAGGCCATCGTGTGCAACATCGGGCACTTCGACAACGAGATCCAGATGGACCAGCTGAATCATGCGAAGGGCGTGAAGAAGCTGAACATCAAGCCGCAGGTGGATCAGTACACCTTCCCGGCCGAGGGCGGCAAGCCGGAGCACAGCATCTTCATTCTGGCCGAGGGACGGCTGGTGAACCTGGGCTGCGCGACGGGACATCCGAGCTTCGTGATGAGCAACAGTTTCGCGAACCAGACGCTGGCGCAGATCGATCTGTGGAAGAACCGCGACACCTACGCCGTGGATGTGTACACGCTGCCGAAGCGGCTGGATGAGGAAGTGGCGCGACTGCACCTGGAAAAGATCGGCGTGAAGCTGACGAAGCTGATCGGCGAAGCAGGCGGAGTACATCGGGGTCTCGCCGGAGGGTCCGTACAAGGCAGAGAATTACAGGTACTAGGGGATACGGTTTACGGGTTAGGGGATAGAAAAGCTGCCGGGGATGGGCGCGAGCCTGTTCCCGGCTTTTCCTTTGCGCATCGGCGTCGAGGGGAAGGATGTGAGATGGCGGTCGCCGCTGTTTACTGCGCAGCCGACTCGGCGAGGGCCTTTTTGTGGAGGGGCGAAAGTTCGCGCAGGCGGGCGACGGCGGGGGGAATGATCTCGAGCGCGTAGTCGATATCCGCGCCAGTGTTCTGGCGCGTGAGGCTGAAGCGCAGGCTGGCGCGGGAGCGGGCGAGCGGCAGACCCATGGCTTTGAGGACGTGGGAGGGCTCGGTGGATCCTGAGGAGCAGGCTGAGCCGCCGGAGACGGCGAGGCCCTTGAGGTCGAGCGCGATGAGCAGCGCTTCGCTTTCGAGATGATCGAAATAGAGATTGGTCGTGTTCGGGACGCGGGGCTCCGACCCCAACGCGCCAGCGCGTTGGGGATCCCCGAGTTGACCCGCGCCGTTGACGCCACATTCCTGAATGGCGGAGATGAGGCCCTGTTCGAGGCGATCGCGCAGGACGCCCATGTGGTCTTCAGTGCCGTCGGTGAGGCCGGCGAGCGCGATTTCCGCGGCTTTGCCGAGGCCCACGATGCCGGCGACGTTTTCCGTGCCGGCGCGGCGCTGGCGCTCGTGCGCTCCACCGAAGATCAGCGGCTCAAAACGCGTGCCGCGGCGGACGTAGAGGATGCCGGTGCCCTGCGGCGCGTGGAACTTGTGGCCGGAGAGACTGAGCAGATGGCATCCGATGGCGTTCACGTCGATGGGAATTTTGCCGGCAGCCTGCACCGCGTCCGTATGGAAACAGACTTCGGCTTCGGCGGCGATTTTGCCGATCTGCTCGACGGGCTGGATGACGCCGGTTTCGTTGTTGGCCATCATCACGCTGATGAGCTTCGTGTTCGGCTTGAGCGCGCGGTAGACGTCGAGGGGATCCACTGCGCCGCCGGAGGAAACCGGAAGGATGGTGACGTCGATGCCGCGGGCGCGGGCCTTCTCCGCTGTGTACAGGACCGCGTGATGCTCGATGGCGGAGGTGATGAGGTGATCGCCGGGACGGAGAACGCCGAAGATGGCGGTGTTGTCGCTCTCGGTGCCGCCGGAGGTGAAGACGATTTCGGCGGGGCGGCAATGGAGGAGCGCGGCGACCTGCTCGCGAGCGCGCTCCACGGCGGCACGAGCGCGCTGGCCGACCTGGTGGATGGACGAGGCGTTGCCGAAGGATTCGATGAAGAACGGCCGCATGGCTTCCAGCACCTCGGGGAGCAGAGGCGTGGTGGCGTTGGCGTCCATGTAGATGCGGCGCATAGCTTATTTTAGCGGGGCGAGAGGGACCTCGTTCACCACAGAGAACACAGAGGACACGGAGGATGGGATTTGCGGGCCTGAAGGGCCGTTTTGCTGTTGCGCCGTTGAGGATTGTGGCCTCCCACTTCTGCCAACTTCGGGCAGAGCCATTCGGCTGCGCCTCAGGCCAGGTTGTGGGGCACCCAAGGGTCGGTTGCGGGGAAAGAGGGCTCGGCAAGGTCCGTGGCCTCCCACATCTGCCAACTTCGGGCAGAGCCATTCGGCTGCGCCTCAGGCCAGGTTGTGGGGCACCCGAGGGTCGGTTGCGGGGAAAGAGGACAGTTGTGGGGCAACCGAGGGTCCGATGGTTCCGAGGGATTTCAGGCAAAATTAAGGCTAAGGAGCCATCCTGAGATATGCGCGCTCTGGTGGTGGAAGACGAGGCACGGGTGGCGGACAACATTGCCGCCGCGCTGCGCGAGAGCGCGGGCCTGGCCGTGGATGTGGCGCGCAGCGGGCCGGACGGCGTGGAACTGGGCCGGCAATCGAATTACGACCTGATTGTGCTGGACCTGATGCTGCCGGGGCTGAGCGGCGCGGGCGTGCTGAAGGCGATCCGGGCGCGCGGGCAGACGGCGCCGGTGCTGGTGCTGACCGCGGTGGTGGAGAAGGCTTCCGTGGTGAGCCTGCTGAATGCGGGCGCGGATGATTATCTGGCGAAACCGTTCGACCTGGGCGAGCTGCTGGCGCGGGCGAAAGCGCTGATCCGGCGCGGCAAGGGCGTGAGCCATCCGAAGATCCAGGTGGCGGAGCTGACGATCGACACGATCGAGAAAACCGTGACCGTAGCGGGCAGGCCGGTGGAGTTGTCGCCGACGGAATATCGCGCGCTTGAGTACCTGAGCCATCGGCCGCGGTCGGTGGTGTCAAAGCAGGTGCTGCTGGAACATCTGTACGACTACAACTGGGAGCACCACTCGAACGTGATCGAGGCGCACATCTCGAATTTGCGGCGGAAGCTGAATCGCGGCGGAGGCGAGGGAGGGCCGTGGATCGAGACGCTGCGCGGGCGCGGGTACCGGCTGATCGCCGGCGGCGGCGCGCCCGGGAGAGGCACAGCATGAGGCGGCCCTCGCTGCGCAACCGGCTGATCGCCACCGTGCTGGCGCTGGAGTGCGTGCTGCTGGCGGCAATGGGCGGCGCCGCGCTGGCGTACACGTGGCGCGAGCAACTGCATGCTCTCGACCTGATGCTGCGGGGACGGGCGGACTCGCTGCTGGGGCAGGTGCACGACGCGGAAGATATCGCCGACAATGTGACGATCGATCCGCGAGCGCTGGATCTGCACCAGGGCGACGTGTGGATGGTGCGCGACACCGGCGGCCGGACGATTGCGCAGTCGAGCGCATGGAAGACAATGGCGGAAAGCGATTTGACAGAGGCGCAGAAGCCGAGGACCTTCCGATTGGCGGGCCGTCATTATCGTGGGCTGATGCTGCACGGCGTGCGGCAGATCGACGCCAACGATACGAGCCCTGGGATTGCGCGCCCGGTGACGATTCTGTACGCCGTGCCGCTGTGGCCGGTGCGTGAGGCGGTCCTGCGAGCGGCGCGATTCCTGCTGATCGCCGGCGCGTTGCTGCTAATGATCACCGGGGCCGCGCTGGCGTTCCTGCTGCGGCGCGGCCTTCAGCCGCTGGAGCAACTGAGCCAGGCTGCGGGCGAGATGACGCCGAGGCAGCCGCGGTTCCGCGCGCCGCCGGGAGCGCTGGCCACGCGCGAGCTGGCCGTGCTGGCGGGAGCGCTGGAGTCGGCGACGGAGCGGCTGGAAGATGCGTTCCGGCGGCAGCAGGTGTTCGTGCACGATGCGGCTCACGAGCTGAAGACCGCGGTGACGATTGTGAAATCGTCGCTGCAACTGCTGGGCTCGCGGCCGCGCACGGCGCGGGAGTACTCGCGCGGCCTGGAGACGTGCCTGGCGGACTGCGCGCGGATGGAGGAGCTGGTGCAGCGGATGCTGCAACTGGCGCGCTTCGAGCAGGAGCCCGCGGGCGGAAGCGCACGCTGCGATCTGGCGGAGGTGGCGCGCGACGTGGCGGTGCAGATGGAGACGCTGGCGCAGATTCGCGGGGTGACGATCAGCGTGGAAGCGGAGGGTTCGGCGCCGGTGCCGCTGAGCGAAGATGCGTGCGGTTCGCTGTTGGCGAATCTGCTGCTGAACGCGGCGCAGCACACGCCGGAGGGCGGACAGGTGACGGCGGCCATCTATCCCGGCACGGAGACGGTGCTGGAGGTGCGCGACACCGGAAGCGGGATCGCGCCGGAGGATTTGCCGCATCTGTTCGAGCGCTTCTGGCGCGGGGACCGCTCGCGGGCGCGGACGACGGGCGGGGCGGGGCTGGGGCTTTCGATCTGCAAGGCGATTGTGGACTCGTGCGGAGGAACGATCCGCGCGACAAGCCGGTTGGGCGAGGGGACGACGGTGACGGTGAAGCTGCCGGCGGCGGAGGCGAATTCCCTGCCGGAGCCGCGCCCAGCAGGCGAGACGGTTATTCGGTAAGCGTCTGGGACGGGGAATTGCCATCCCACATCTGCCAAAATCAGGCGAGAGTTGTGGGGCACCCGGATGTTTCGCTGAAAAAGAAGGGCAGGCAAAATTTCGCCTGCCCTGTTTACTGAGTGAACTAAAGAGCGAGTTCGCCGCGGATGAGAGCTTTCTCCTCGGTGAGCGCGAAGCCGAGCTTGCGAGAGAGCCGGTTCATGCGCTCATTTTGCGGCAGGAAGTGGATGATGACGCGGCGCACGCCTTCGGCGCGGGCGGCATCGAGGGCGCGGCGCATGAGCGCTTCGCCGAGACCCTGCCCCTGGAAGTCGTCGGCGATGACCACGGCCAGCGTAGCGGAGCTGCCGTCCTCCTGGCGGTTCATGCGGCTAACGCCGGCGATGACGGATTTGCCGGAAGGATCGCGCTTTTCGGCGACGAGGGCGAGCTCGCGATCGTAGTCAATGAAGCAGATGCGGGTGAGGCGCTCGTGCGCGGTGCGGGCGCTGAGAGCGAGCGCGGTGAAGTAGCGCTCGACGACGGTGCGCTCGCTGAGGCGGTCGTGGAAATCGACGATGAGCGGCTCGTCTTCCGGGCGGATGGGACGGATGAGCATCTGCGCGCTCGATATGCCGGTCCATGGGGCGACATAGCGCACCGGATAGGGGCGGATGGCGGGACGCGGGAGCTGCGCTTCCGGCGTATCCGGATCGTGCAGGACGACGCGGGCGTCGAGCGCGATGAGGCCATCGGGCGAGGCAAGCAGCGGGTTGATGTCGATCTCTTTGATCCAGCGCTGCTCGACGGCGAGCTCGCTGAAGCGGACCACCAGGTCGTCGAGTTCGGCCAGGTCGACAGCTTTGCGGCCGCGCACGCCCTGGAGCGCGGTGTAGATGCGGGTCTGCTCCATCATGTGGCGCGCGAGCGTGGCGTTGAGCGGCGGGAGGGCGAGAGCGCTGTCCTTGTAGACTTCGACGAGCTGTCCGCCGGTGCCGAAGAGGAGCACCGGGCCAAGCTGCGGATCGATGCTGCTGCCGAGGATGATCTCGTAGCCGTCGAGTTTGGCGAAGGGCTGGACGGTGACGCCGAGGAAATGCTGCGGGCCGGCTTTGGCGGCGACCGAGGCCTGGATTTCTGCGAACGCGCCAGTGACTTCCGCGGCAGTGTGGAGGTTGAGCTTGACGCCACCCACGTCGGTCTTGTGCGTGATCGTCTCGGAATGCAGCTTGAGGACGACGGGATAGCCGATGGAGATGGCCTGCTCGACAGCGCGCTGCGCGGTGGACGCCAGTTCCGTGCGAACGGTAGGGATGCCGTAGGCGGCGAGGATCTGCTTGGATTCGTATTCGGTGAGGATGGTGCGGCGGCCGGCGCGGACCTTCTCGATGATGGAGGTGGCCAGGTCGCGCTTTGTATCGAGCACGGAGCCGGAGCGCGCGGCGGGCGTTTCGTAAAGGTCGCGGAGATTGCGAGCATAACGCCAGGTGAATTCGAAGGCGCGGGCAGCGTCGTCGGGGAAGGGGAAGTCGGGAATGCCGGCCTGGCGGAGGATGCTTTCGCCTTCGGCCACGAAGTCGCCACCCATCCAGCTGGCGAGGACCGGTTTGCCGGTGGAGTGCGCGTAGGGCGCGAGTTTCTCCGCGATTTCGGTGGGATTGGTCATGCCCTGGGGCGTAAGGATGACGAGCATGCCATCGGTGTTCGCATCCTGCGAAGCGATCTCGAGGGCTTTGGCGTAGCGGTCGGCTTCGGCGTCGCCAAGGATGTCGACGGGATTGTTGTGACTCCAGGCGTCGGGCAGGAAGGCATTGTAGGTCTCGATGGTTTCGGGCGAAATCTCAGTGAGTTCGCCGCCGGCGGCGATCAGCGCATCGGTGGCGAGGACGCCGGGGCCTCCGGCATTGGTGAGGATGGTGAGGCGCGGACCGCGGGGACGCGGCTGCTTGGCGAGCGCTTCCGCGACGTAGAAGAGCTGGCCGATGGAGTCGACGCGCAGGACGCCGGCACGCTGGAAAGCCGCGTCGAGCACGGCGTCGCTGCCGGTGAGCGAGCCGGTGTGGGAGGCGGCGGCCTTGGCGGCAGCGGCGGTGCGGCCGGCCTTGATGACGAGGATGGGCTTGCTCATGGCGACTTCGCGCGCGGCAGAGAGGAAGCTGCGCGCGTCGCCAATGGATTCCATGTAGATGGCGATGGAGTCGGTGGAGGGGTCCTGGCCGTAATGGTCGATGAGGTCGCCCCAGCTGACGTCGAGCATGGAGCCGACCGAAACGAAGCCGCTGAGGCCGACGCGCTCGCGGATGCACCAGTCGAGGACGGCGGTGCCGAGCGCGCCGCTCTGGCTGATGAAGGCGAGGCGGCCGGCGGGCACCATCTCTTTGGCGAAGTTGGCGTTGAGGCCGCCGACGGGATTCATGACGCCCAGGCAGTTGGGACCGATGATGCGCATTTTTCCGCGGGCGATTTCGCCCACCTGGCGCTCGAGGGCTTTGCCGGTTTCACCAGCCTCCTTGAAACCGGCGGAGATGATGATGGCGGAGGGCACGCCGGCAGCGACGGCATCCTGCACGATGGCGGGAACCGAGGCGGCGGGCGTGGTGACGACGATGAGGTCGGGAATGCCGGGCAGCTGGCCGATGGAGGGAAACGCGGCAAGGCCGAGGACACTGGGGCGTTTGGGATTCACGGGCCAGAGCGGGCCGCCGAAGGCGCTGTCCATCATGTTTTTGAGGACCGTGTAGCCAACGCTGCCGGGGCGCTCGGAGGCGCCGACCACGGCGACCGCGCGGGGAGTGAAGATGCAGTCCAGCGAAGTGCGGCCGACGCTGACGAGGTCGTGCGCGGGATCGATGATGACCGGATTGTTGACTTCGGGTTCAGCTATGGATGATGAAGACAAGGGAGAATCTCCTGAAACTTCCGTTCAGTGGCCGTAGGCGCCTTCCGGGGAAACTTTGCCGCGAAAAAGCCGATAGGAAACGGTGAAATAAGTCAGAGCCAGCGCGAGTCCGAAGCACCACCAGATGAGCCCGACGTGGAGCGAATGCGGGCCGGTGAGAGCATGGGCGACGGTGATGTTGCGCGCGGGGTCGGTGGAGGAAGGCAGCAGGACGGGATAGAGTCCCGCGGCTGCGCCCACCAGCATGAAGACGAGATACAAGCAGGACGACAGGAATGCGGCGAGCGCCTTGCGCTGGCGCGTGAAGCTGAGCATGGCGACCAGCGATGCGATGACCACGGCGGGAATGACGAAGAGCGCCGGGTGCGCCCTGTAGTTGTCGAGCAGCGAGGGACGCACAGCAACCGTGGCGGGCAGGCTGATGCAGGTGACCACCAGCAGGGCCGTCCAGAGCCAGGTGGCAGCGCGACGGGCGCGGTCTTCGAGCTTGCCGGGCGCCTTGAGCGTGAGCCAGAGAGCGCCGTGAGTGGCAAGTGCCACCAGCGCGACGACTCCGCCGATGATGGTGTACCAGTCGAGGATGCCGGGAGCGGGCCCGACGCGCCAGTTGGTCCAGAGCGGCAGGAAGAAGGTTTCGTCGGGGCCGAGGGGCACGCCGCGGATCACATTGGCGAGGGCCGCGCCGAAGAAGATGGCGAGGAGCGCGCTTGCCAGGAAGAAAATGCCATCGAAGAAGCTGCGCCACACTTCGCGATCGATGTGCATGCGGAGCTCGATGCCGACGCCGCGCATGATGAGCAGCCAGAGGACGATCATCAGCGGCAGGTAAAAGCCGCTGAACGAGGAAGCATAGAGCAGCGGAAAGGCGAAGAAGAGCGTGCCGCCGCCAGCGAGCAGCCAGACTTCGTTGCCGTCCCACACCGGGCCGATGGAACGGATCATGGTGCGGCGCTCGGTTTCCGAGCAGGCCAGCACGGGAAAGAGAATGCCGACGCCGAGGTCGAAGCCATCGAGCACGACGTAGGCGGCGATCATGACCGCGACAATCCAGAACCAGATGAATCCCATGGTTTCCTCCTCGCTAGACCGCGGTCAGGGTGGGGGCTTTGGGCTCGAGGGGCGCTGCCTGCGCGGGTTCCGGGCCGGTGCTGATGAAGCGATAGACGAGGACGATCCAGAGGATCGAGAGCAGGGAGTACATGCCGAGGAAGCCGAGCAGCGTAAAGAGCGCGCTGCCCGCGGAGACCTGCGGCGAGTAGCCCTGCGCGGTGCGGATGAGGCCATAGACCAGCCAGGGCTGGCGGCCGATCTCGGCGGTCATCCAGCCGGCGGTATTAGCGACATACGGTAGCGGGAAGCTGAGCAGGATGGCCCACAGAGCCCAGCGCGCGTGAAAGAGCCTGCCGCGCCAAAGCAGGAAGGCGGAGACGATCATCAGTACGGCGAACCAGGTCCCGAGGCCGGCCATGATGTGGTAGCTGTAGTAGAGCAGCGGGAGCGCGGTCGGCCAGTCGTTGCGCGGGAAGGCGTCGAGGCCCTTCACCTCGGCACGCGTGGTGCCGTAGATGAGGAAGCTGAGCACGTCATTCACGGCCAGCGGATTCTCGATCACCTGCTTTTGATCGTCGGGCTGGCCGATGAGCACGATGGGCGCGCCCGCCTGGGAGTGAAAGAGGCCTTCCATGCCGGCGATCGCCGCGGGCTGATTCTGCGCGAGGTAGCGGCCAGCCATGTCGCCGGTGGGAAAGATCTGCACAATGCAGGCAATGAGACCGGCGATGACGCCGATCTTCAGGAAGAGCCGGCCGAACTCCTCATGCTTCTTGTCGAGAACGTAGAACGCGCCGGTAGCAGCGACTACAAAGGCCGCGGTGACGACTGCGCCGCACATGTTGTGCGTGTACTCGAGCCAGGCCCAGGGATTCAGCATGAATTTCCAGAAGCTGGCCACCTGATAGGTGCCGTTGGGCAATAGCTGCTGGCCGACGGGGTGCTGCATCCAGGCGTTGGTGACGATGATGAAGAAGCCGGAGATCCACGAGCCGGCCCACACCATGAAGGCCGCACCGAGGTGGGCCAGCCTGGAGAGGCGCGCTTCGCCGAAGAGGAAGAGGCCGAGGAACGTGGATTCGAGGAAGAAGGCGAAGACGCCTTCCATGGCGAGAGGCTGGCCGATGACGCCGCCGGTGATCCGGGAGAATTCCGACCAGTTGGTGCCGAACTGAAATTCCATGGGGATGCCGGTAACGACGCCGAGCAGGAAGTTGATGGCAAAGATCCTGGCCCAGAATCGGGCGGCCTGGTTCCACCGCTCGTGGCCCGTGCGGAGGGCGATCAGCTTCATGACCACCATCAGCAGCGCCAGGCCCATGGTGAGCTGCGGAAAGAGGTAGTGAAAGGTGATGGTGAACCCGAAATGGATGCGGTCCAGCAGGAGGGCGTTCATACCGATTCGAGGGTAGCCGGGGAGGGGATAAAGGCGATGTGACTAACGTCACATACGGGCGGAAAGATCACCACAGAGGACCCGGAGAACACGGAGGTTGTTGGGGTTGCGCCCACCCTGTCGCGCCCAGGAAGCACGACAAGGGTGGGGCACCCGGATCAATTCTTGCCTTGTCTATTGCAAATGCAGCTCGTTCTGGAGGCTCAGGTCGTTGAGGACCCGCGGGTTGGTTTCGTCCACGGCGAGCAGGTTATGGCAGAGGCTGCAATCGTTGCTGAGGGCCTTGCCGCCTTTCGCGACGTGGTTGCCGTCGTGGCAGCGAAAGCAGCCAGGAAACGCTATGTGCCCGATGTTATCCGGGTAAGTTCCCCAGGTGACGTGCATCGAGGGAAAGACGTTGCGGTCGTAGATGGCGACCAGACGAGTTGCGGCGGCGGCGACCAGGTAGCGCTGCGTGGCCCAGACCTGCGGGTATTGCGTGCGGTAGAAGTCCTCGAGGCCGGAGGTGATTTTCTGGCTGGCTTCGGATTGCGAGGAGTAGCTGGCCTGGATGAGCGCGAGGCCTTCCTTGTGGATGAACGGCAGGCTGGGGCTGGGCGTGCCGTCGACCATGGCTTCGTCGATGGCGTCTTCGGCGGTCAGGAAGACGTGCGTGGCCTGGTTGTGGCAGTCCATGCAGTCCATGGTGCGGGTGAAACCCTTGACGGGGCCGGTCCAGGAGGAATCGACGTATTGCGTGGTGGTGCCGTCGGAATTGGTGGCCGTGACGGCGATGATGTGCTGGGCGTCGGCGTCGGTGGAGACGTATTCGAAGTGGTTGAGGTGGTGGCCGTGGATGCCGGATTGGTGCGAGAGCGAGTCGACTCCGCCGAGGTGGAGGACCAGCACGGTGCGGGTAACCAAGTTCTTCTCGTCGTCGCCGAAGGTGGTCTTGACGAGAAGCTTTTCGCCGGTGAAGTGGGTGGGGGAGTGGCACTCCTCGCAGGTTTCGCGCGCCGGGCGCAGCGCGTTGAGCGGAGCGGTGATGGGCGTGGGGTAGTTGTGAAAGGCGACTTCGACGAGCTGGCGCGTGCCGTTCACCTTGGCCTGGACGTAGGACTTCATGCCGGAGCCGACGTGGCACTGGACACAATCGACGTGGGAGTGGGGCGAGGCCTGGTAGGCGGTCCACTGCGGGGCCATGACGTGACAGGAGGCGCCGCAGAAGCGGGAGGAGTCCATGTAGGTGACACCCTGGTAGGAAGCGGAGCCGACAATGATGAGGTTGACCGCGGTAGCGGCCAGAACAATGAGGACGCCGTGGCGGAAGACGGGATCGGCGAGATGAATGTCAGGATACGCAGCAGGCAACTGGCCGGCGCGGCGGAGGCGATTGCGGCGCAGGAGCATGCCGATGGGGACCAGGACCAGGCCGAGGATGAACAGCGCGGGAAGGATGAGAAAGAAGATGATTCCGAGATAGGGATTGGCGAAACGGTGACCGATGATCTCCATGCACCAGTAGAGGAGCAGGGTGATGGCGGAAGCCGTGGTGAGGCCGGAGCCGATGAGCGTGAGGGGATTGTTGCCGAAGAAGAAAAAGGGCTGGAGCCAGTTTTCCTTCAATCTGCGAAATAGGGACATGCGTTCCTCGTTAACCGACGAAATAGGCGCTGAGCGCAAGAACCAGGAGGGTAAGGCCGATAGCAATGGCCGAGAACCCCACCACTCGACTGAAATTTATTAGCCAGCGCGGGGGCGCGTCTGTGATCCTTGTCGCAGACCTTCCTTCGGCGATCATCCGCTGGTATTCGAGGGGGCGGCGCTGCCTGAACTCCTCCTCGCTTTCGCGGCCGGTGAAGATCACGTAGTCCATGGGGAAGCTGTCGGGCCGGAGATGGGTGTTGACGAAGTGGATGGCGAAGATGAAGAGGATGGCGAGCAGGCCTTCTTCGCTGTGGATGATGAGGGCGGCGTTGAGCGCCCAGCCGGGCAGGAAGCGCGCAAAGAACGGCGCGAACCACATGGCGTAGCCGGAGAAGCCGATGACGACCATCCCCCAGAAAACAGCCCAGTAGTCGAACTTCTCCCAGTAGGAGTAGCGCTCGAACTGCGGCTTGGGACCGAGGCCGAGGAACCAGCGGAAATGGGCGAAGAGGTCCTTCCCGTCCTTCCAGTTGGCGACCATGGAGGTGGATCCCCAGAAGATGCCTTTTTCCCGTTTGAAGACGCCGCGGGCGAACACGTCGCGCAGGTGGATGAGGAAGGCCAGCGTGAGGGCGAGGGCGCAGAGCTTGTGGAAGAAGAGAATGGCGCCGAATCCGCCGACCTGGCGGGCGAGGCGAATGGCCCAGATGGAGCCGCTGAAACGCATGACCATCCCTGTGGCGGCCAGCACCAGGAAGGTGGTGAAGAGCACGGCGTGGAGGTAACGCTGGGCGAGCGTAAAGCGCAGGAACCAGCGCTGGCGCGGCGGTTGGGGCGAGGAGATGAGAACGGGCTCGGGCTCCGGAACAGAAGCGGCGGGGACGGTCTCAGTGGGTTCAGGCATCTTTCCCTCCGTTGCTGCGCGCGAGATGCGAGCGGAAGAGCCACAGCAGGGTGTGAATGAGGAAGAAGGTGAGGACGCTGGCGAGGAGCAGGTTCATGAAGAGGCGGATGTAGTAGAGCACCGGACTAAGCCTGCGATTGCGGGGATTGGCGTGGGGCTGATACTGCACGAAGCTGGCGTTGGCGCCGGCGTGGCATTTGCCGCAAGTCACGATCAAGTTCGCGGGAGCGATGGGCGAGGCAGGATCGGAGGCCGGACGGACATCGTGCGCCTGATGGCAATCCCAGCAGCGGGCCGTCTGGACGTATCCGCCGAGCAGACCGAGCTGGGAGTGGAAGGTGTCGCGATAGGTGGAGAACTTGTCGCGATGGCAGTTGCCGCAGACCGGGGTGGACTGCATGCGGAACTCGGCCGAAGTGGGCTCCAGAATCGTGTGCGCGGTGTGGCAATCAGTACAGACCGGCGCGTTCGGGTTCCCGGCAGCGACCGCGTGGCCGTGAATGCCGGCCTGATACTGCTCATTGATGCCGACGTGGCACTTGCCGCAGGTGCCGGGAATATTGGTACGGTAGGTCGGGCTCCTGGGATCGTTATGGCTGAGGATGCCGTGGGAGCCGTGGCAACTAGTGCAGTTGGCGGCGACGAGCAGCCCCTCCTTGCTGACCGCGAAGCCGTGGATGGAATCCATGTAGAGGCCGTAGACGTTGGAAAGGCCGTGCTGCTTCGCGAGCGCGGGATTGCCGTGGCAGGCTCCGCAGGTCTTCGGAATGTTGAGCGGATAGACGGGCGAGGCCGGGTTGGTCTTCGCGACGATCTGATGCGGATCGCCGTGGCAGCTCAGACAGGGGTGGCCGCTGGCTTTTGCGTGGACGCTGTTGCCGAGGCTGGAAGCCTCGTCGGCATGGCACGTGGAGCAGTCGACGTCAGCAGCGTTCGCTGAATGCGGGTAGCCTTTGACGTTGGTGTGGCAATTGACGCAGGTGAGGCTGCCGTGAATGCCGGCGTGAAACTTGTCTCCGTCAATGGAGATGCTCTTGCCCGCGGAGTCCGTCATGCCGGGAGTGCCGTGGCAGGAGAGACAGTCGGTTTGCGCGTGCAGCGGCCGCGGGGGCCAGGCGAAGAGCAGCAGGGACACAAGAAGACCGAGGCCGATGGAGAAAGACTTCCGCATGGCAACTCCGTGTTTGGCGGGTGCGCACCGCGGCGGCGGGAAAGGCTTGCGCGCATTCCCGCCCGCGCCGTGGCAGCCTGCGTTTCCGCTCCGTTACTTCTGCAGGGTGCGGATGTACGAAACGACATCCTCAATCTGGGCGTCGGTGAGCTTGCCGTTGTAGGAAGGCATTTTGCCTTTGCCACCCTTGACGATGGCGACGAGCGCAGCTTCCGAGGTTTTGACCACCGCGGGATCCTTGAAAGACGGGACCTTCATCATCTTGCCGACGGGGGTGGCGGCGGCGCCGTCAGGACCGTGGCACATGGCGCACTTGGCTTTGTAGGTGGCAGCGCCGGCGCTTTGCCCGAAGGCAGGCGCCGCGATGGAAGCGGCGAGCAGGATCATTGCCGCGGCACGGATGCGGTTCTTCATGGATGACTCCCGGCCCGGGGGCTAACGGGTCCCAGGCGCTACTTTGAGATAAAACCGGCGCGGGCAGCCGGTCTGTGACGCTCGGCACAATGCGGGCAAACCACAGTAACGGTGCGGGGTCGCAGCCTTACCCGTGGCTCGGCGGCGGATCGGATGGGCTGGCGCCTGGCGGGCCCGGCGGAGCGGAGGCCTGCGAGGAATCGGGTGGGCTCGCGACGTCTTCGGCGGCCTCGCGATGCTCGTGCTCGGGCGCGTGGCCGGTGAGGAAGGTCCATTTGACGGGGTAGATGTCGGGATCGAAGAGGACCGCGTAGAAGTGCCAGATGACAATGGCGAGCGTGGCGAGGATGGCCTCGTAGAAGTGGATGGCGGTGGAAACGTCGAGAATCGCGGCGGGATGAGGCACGTGCGCGAGGATCCAGTTGTTGAGCCAGAGCAGGACGCCGGTGATGGCCATGACAAGCGTGCCCCAGACCAGCGCCCAGTACTCGGCCTTCTCGGCGTAATTGAAACGGCGATAGGTGGGCAGCCGATCGCGCCGCCCCAGGTTGTACTCGACGGTCTCGACCGCTTCTTTGGCATCGCGGAGATCGGGAGCCATGTCGCGGAACCAGCGGCGGCCGGACCGTTTCGCGGCGAGATACAGGATGTGCCAGATCGACGTGGCGATGAGCACCACGCCGGCGATGCGATGGACCCAGCCGCGGATGGGAATGTGGTGTTCCCAGCGGACGATGGGAACGACCCAGAAGGCGTGCGGGAACTTGAGCGCGAAGCCGGTGATGACGAGGACGATGAAGCTCGAGAGCAGAAGCACATGCTGGATGCGCTCGTTGCGGTTCAGGCGGAGCTGGCCGGGGGCGCGCCGGTACCGGGCGAGCGCGGCGATCGCCTTGCGGCGCCAGTCGAGGAAGTTATGGAGAAACATGAGCCCGAGCGTGACCGGGATGACGATGAAGTAGAAGAGCCGGACGAAGGCGAGAGCGCGGCCGCCGGGAGTGGTGGAAGCGAGGACGTGAACGGGACCGATGGCGAAGCGCTGACCGGCATCGGCGTGGCACTGGCCGCAGGTCTTGCCGAGATTGGCGCGGTTGACGGTGGAGCGCGGATCGCTGGAGGCGTAGATGTTGTGGATGCCGTGGCAACTGGCGCAGTTGGCGACGGTCTGGCCACCCTCGCGCGAGGCAAGGCCGTGGTAGCTGTCCTCGTAGGTGGGGACGCGGTCCTGCGGCAGATTGAAGCCGGCCATGAGCCGCGTGTCGGCGTGGCAACGGGAGCAGGCTTCCTGGGAGACGTTGGCCATGTAGACGGCCGACCCGGGATTGCCGGGCGCGAGGATCTTGTGCTCGCTGTGGCAATCGGTGCAGGTGGCGGCCTGGAGGACGCCGCGGGCGAGGGCCTGGCCGTGAATGCTGGAGGCGTAGGTTTGATAGACCCCGGCGTGGCAGCGGCCGCAGGTGGCGGCGACGTTCTGCTTCCAGATTTTCGAGCGTGGGTCAGTGGCGGGCAGGATGTCATGGGTGCCATGACAGTCGCTGCAGGAGGCGGCGTTGAGATTGCCCTGAGCAATGGCGCGGCCGTGGACGCTCTGGCGCCAGGCATCGACGGGGCGGACCTGGCCGAACATGTATTTCGCGGCGAGTTTCGGATCGGAGTGGCAGGAGCCGCAGGTGTCAGGCAGGCGCTGCTTGCCTACCGGCGATTGGGGATCGGAAGCGGGCAGAACCGTGTGCGCGGAGCCGTGGCAGCTTTGGCAGGTGGGCACGTCGGCATTGCCAAGGCCGCGCGCGTGGCCGTGGACGCTGGCCTTGTACTGCTCCACCTCTGTGGCGTGGCAGGTAGCGCAGAATTGGGTTCCGGCGACGGCTTTCTGCGCGTTGGCGGTGCCGTGGCAGGCGATGCAGGTTTCGGAGCTGTTGGGATTTCCCAAAGCCGCATGAGCGCTGGAGGCAAGCGCAGTGGCGGCGTCGGCATGGCAGGCGATGCAGGAGGCGGAGGCGGTTTTGGCGTTGTGCGTCGCGGCCGCGGCGCCGGCATGGCAGTCGACGCAGCCGAGGGTGGCGTGGGGGCCGCGCATGTGCGTGGCTGGGTTGACGGCGATGTCTTTGCCGCTGGAGTTCTTCAGGCCGATCGAGGTTCCATGGCAGGTGAGGCAGTCGGAGGATTGCTGGGCCTGCGCGCGCGGGAAAGACACAGCGGCGAGCAGACCAAGAAAAAGAACCGGAAGGCCGCGGAGGCGATTTCCGGTTCGATACGCGGCACGCGAACGTTGCGCGAGCGGTTCCTGCGCGTGGGTCCCCATGACTGCCTTCTTCCCTGCTCCGCGGCGTATCTGGATCGGAACGCGAAGCTTTCCGGCCCGGCATGATGCCGAGGCCAGGGTTGGCGGCCGGACGGATTTGGCCAGGCGCGCCTCATGTCCTCTTCGGCCGAGGGGCGCCGGCCAGGGAGGAGCTGTGTGCCGCGGCTGCTTACTTCTGCAGAGTGCGGATGTAGGCCACGACTTCCTGAATCTGCGCGTCGGTCAGCTTGCCTGCGTAGCCGTGCATCTTGCCAACGCCGTCTTTGGTGTCTTTGAAGAGTTCGGCGTCGGTGGCTTTCACGTCCTCAGGCGATTTGAAGGAGCGGAGCTTCATGGCTTTGCCGACCGGGGTGTTGCCCGTGCCGTCGGCGCCGTGACACATCGCGCACTTCGCGCTGTAGGTGGCCTGGCCGGGCTGCTGGGCGAACATGGGAAGAGAGAGCCCAAGCAGAGCCATTGCCGCAAATCTGACGTTCCGGTTCACGTTCTGCTCCTTTCGTGACACGGCCGGGGGCGGACCCCCGGCCATGGTGTTCCGTGGGAGAGGGTTTCAAAATTCGTAATGGAACCCGACGGTAAGAATGTTGGCGTGGAATTCGCGGTCCGCAGTCTCTCCGGAATCCGGCAGGGTGAGACCGGTCTGCAGGCCGGCGAGCGTGGAAGAGTTGCAGGCCACCACGGTTGACGGAGTGGTCGGCGACGGTCCAGCAGTGGTGCAGAACGGCGCGCCGGAAGGACCGCCCTCGTTATAGCGGTAGTAGTTGTACCGGGCGTTCCAGACGAATCCGGGACGGACAGTCCAGCCCACGCCGAAGAAGGGCGTCTGGTAATTGGAGTTCAGCGAGCCGGCAACGTCGCGGGCATCGTTGTAGAAACGCGTGCCATCGACGGCATTGATGTTGTAGCCGACGTTGGAGTGGAAGGTCTTGCCCGAATAGGTGAGGGCGGCCTGGAAGGAGTTCGTGGGAGCATCCTCGAAGTCCTTCGTCGGGCCGAAGTCCCAGGTGTTGCCGCGGTTGGCGGCGGTCGCCGGGCAGACCGTGCCGGCGGGTGTGGCCGCGCCAGGCAGCTTGGCAGTGTCGCCGGCGAGGTAGCAGATGTTCGTCGAGGTGTACACGTCGCTGTAGGCGTAGTTGAAGTCGAGAGCGTAGTGCTCGGAGGGCGAGAGCTGCGCGCCCAGGCCAAACACGCGGTTGTGCGCCACATGGTCGAGCGGACCGGCATACGCGACAGCGCTGGGATTGCTGACCGGCTCGCCCACGAATGGCGGCGTGATGTCGGCCTGGTTGTTGTTGGTGTTGTTGTGCAGCTCCATGTCGTTGAAAGCGCCGGAGAGCGTAGCCCAGGTCTTCGGACGATAGAGCGCGTGCAGGCGATAATGCTGCAGCTGGCGCGGAGCCACCGGCGTGAAGACGTTGTCGGCGTACAGGAGTTCCGCGCTGCCGTTGATGTTCCACTGGTCGTTGGGGCGCAGCGCAGCGGTGAAGACGCCGCCGTTCTGGTTGATGGTCACGGTGCCATCGCCGGTAGAGCCCACAGCCAGCGGAGCGCTGTGCGGGATGCCCTCCCCAATGAGGTGGCTGAGGTGCCGGTAGGTCAGGGAGAGCGTGGCGCGCGACCAGCCATCCCAGGTCCCGGTTACGTCGTTGGTGATGAAACGCTGGCCGAAGAAGTCGTACACGGGCGTGCCGATGGCGCCGCTGCCCTCGAAAGTCCCAGCTCCGGCGGCAGCGGTGGTGGTGGTCAGAGTCGGATAGTTGATGGTCTCGTTGCCAGCTGTGGAAGGCGTGGCTCCGGTGGTCCCGCTGGTCATCGTGGAGACGCCCGGCTCCTGCTCATTCGAGAAGGTGAACTGATCCTCGAAGCTGACGTTGCGTGTGGCGCGCCATTCGAACGCGTAATCGACGGCGGTGACGTCGCGCTTTGCCGAAGCGGTGGCCGTATAGGACTGATAGCGCGTGGTCTTGGCCAGCCCCTGGAAGATGTCCTGATACAAAGGCAGGCTCATCTTGGCCTGGGTGTACCGGATATCGCCGTTCATGGTGATATTCCGGATGCTGGAGCTCTGGAAGCGGAAGATCTCCGTGGGATAGAGAATGCGGGTGGGCTGCGACCGGAAGTAGCTGGAGATGACGCCGCAGGCCGGGTTGACGACGGGCAGGCCGCCGGGCGCGCTGGGAGCGGACAGGGTCGGCGTGGTGCCGACGCTGTTGGCGTTGCAGGAGATGCTGGGCGCGGTGGCGTCGTAGCTGTAGAGCAGCGCGACGTTGGTGCCGTCAGGCTCCTGGACCTGGAAGTAGCTGGGATCCATGGTGAAGTACGAGTCGGCCTTGTAGTGGTCGATGACCTCTTCGAAGGTGAGGCGGGTGAGGGGCACCGGTTTCCAGTCAACTTCGCCGGTGAAGCTGTCGGTGCTGTTGCGCTGCATTTCCTGGAGCAGGACAGTGTAGGAGCCAGCAACCTGGTAACCGCTGGGCGTGAGGCTCGGGCCCTGGAAGACATCCTGCGAATAGCCGGCCTGGTAGGAGAGTTTCGAGACCGGGAAGATCGTGACGTTCGCATTGGTGCGGCGGCGAACGGTGTTGTACAGGAACGGCGACTGGTCGACCTGCGGGAAGGTATAGGGCGTGCTGCTCCCGCTGACGGGTGTGGTCAGGCCCGACGGAATGTTCGGATTGGCGAGCAGATCGTAGTCGAAGTACTGGCGGTCGCGAACGAAGTTGCCGGAGAACTCGTAGAGATTGCCCTTGAAGAAGTCGATGCGGGCAAAATCATTGGGATCGCCGCCGAAGCCGCTGGAGAAGGCGCTGAGCGAGTCAAATAACGTGTGCTTTGTGCCTTCCAGTGCCTTGAGTTCGAAGGTCTCGCCCAGGACGCGAGGGCCCGACTCGAGGTTGACCATGGTGTCGTACATGGCGCCGCTGCCGGAGATGCCGACGGCATGGCCGCCGAGATCAATGGATTGGTGGAGCGTGTAGCCATTGGGAGCCACCGGCTGCGCAGCCGGCGTCGCATCCTGAGCGAGCGCGGCGCCGGCCGTCATCAACAGGACGGCGACCCCGATACTCCCGGCAATGCGCTGAACCGTGACGGGAGAAAACCAGCCTGCCATATTCATAGGAAGCCTCACCTGAAAAAAAGTCCTCATATCAAACCCTCTTGCGGAGCCGGGACGCGAGGGCGCGGGCCGGCCCCGTGACTGCTAGCGAAGGAACGCCGCGTTGATGTTCGAGCCGTGAATGTACGTGTGGCAGCTGGTGCAGGGCTGCAGTTCGTCCGATCCGGAGTTCATGCCATGAACCGTTCCGGCGGCGACGCGACTGTGGCACTGGTTGCAAAGCGTATTGACCGACGGCATGTTGAGCATCCGCGGGTTCGGCGAACCGTGCGGCGAGTGGCAACCCAGGCAGCCTTCCGCGCGAACGGCGGCGTGCTCGTAGACGAACGGGCCGCGCACGTCGTTGTGGCACTTCGTGCAGATCATGTTCTGATCGACAGTGGCGCGCAGGTTGTTCGGCCCAAAGGTGCCGTGAACGTCGTGGCAGTCGCTGCACTTCACCACGCCTTCATTGACCGGGTGGTGGAAGGGCATGTCGAAGTTCGGCTTCACATCGGTGTGGCACTGGAAGCAGAGCTGCGGCTCCGAGGCGACGAGAAGATTCTGTTCGACCTTCGGCTTGTGCACGTTGTGGCAGCTCAGGCAGCTCAGGCCGGCCCTGGCATGAGGGCCGCGCTGGTAGTTCGGGTGCACGCCGGCATGGCAGCCCTGGCAGGTCTCGTTGATCTGCTGCGGGGTGAGCTTGTCGAAGTGGCGGATCTTCGTGATATCGCCGCCGCCTTCCACGTGCGCCTGGCCCGGACCGTGGCAGCCTTCGCAGGTGACGCCGTGGCCGTTGTGCTGATAGGCGAGACGGGCATGAGGATTGCCGGCAAAATTCTTCACCACATCCCCATGGCAGGTTGCGCACGTATCCTGACCGACGTAGCCCGCCGGAGTTGCTGCCGCCCCATTCTGGGAAGTTGCCGCCTGCTGAGGGCCCTGGCCCTGAGCCCGCGCCAGCCTGGTTCCTGCGAACCCGGTCAGCAGCAGAAGGAACGCTGTGCTGATGACGAAACGACGCATGCGTATTCACCTCGCGCAGCCTGCCAGGGAGCCCGGAATCTTACGGCGCCGTCAGCCGGCTGAAATGACTGCATCATGTACGACTGGAGCATATCGGCCGAGGGGAAGCCGCTCAGTGATACGGGTCACATGGCATTCTTTCTTCCTGCGCGGTGATGAGGATCAGGCAAGTTCGCCGTGCGGCAGGGGGCGAAATGCACATCGCAGCGGCGGGCGAAACGTCCGCGCCGCCCGCTGTGGCCGCGAAAAGCCAAGTGAATCTGGGTTGCCGCAGCAAGAGCAGCCTTGCCGGACGCGCATCCGGGCACCCTGTGCGCGGAATTACTTTGGTGCGGACAATCGTCGCAATGGCAACGGCGAAATGACCCGGAGGCGCCGCGCGGTTCACGCGGCGTTTTCGCTTATGCGCGCCGATTTTCGGAGGCTGTGATCCACGTCACAGACTGCAGGAATACGCGATCTTCACAATCCCACCCATAAGAAGCGAGAAAGCGGGTACGTGTCATGGATATGTTCCTGATGTGCCTGTGCATAGCCGGACTAGGGTTTGGAGTCGCGGCGATTGCGTTACGAGCGGCGACGCCCCCGGAATCCTCAGAATCAGCAGCGCAGCCAGAGATGCGGCGGGTGAACGTGGTTGCCCTGAATCGATTCTCCTCGGGCCGCGCGGCGGCGGCGCCGGCTATCCCGGCCCACCCCGTACCTATCGAGCTGCTGCTGCTGCAAATTGAGAACCACGTACGCCTGGAACAGGCTGCCGCGGAATTGTTTCTCGAATCTCCCACGCATGACCTTCTGTACAGTAAGACACCTTCGCCCTTTGTGAACTGAGAGAGTGAATCATGGCGCATGACTTGCTGAACAATCTCACGGCCGCCGAGGCGGCGCAGGTTCTGGAGCTTGGCACCAGGCTGATCGTTCCCGGCGGAACCCTTCTCTTCCGTTTGGGAGAGGCGGCCGATCGGCTGTTCATGATCGAACGCGGCCGAATCAGACTGACGCTGCCGATGAATGTGCGGGGACAGGAAGAGGATATTCTCGTGGAAGAAATATCTCCGGGCCAGACAGTGGGCTGGTCGGCCCTGATTCCGCCCTATCGGTTCACCCTGAGCGCGAGCGCGGCGCTTGAGACGGAAGTAATCGCGCTGCCGCGAGAAGCGTTGCGCGAGTATTTTGCGGCGGACACGGGACCCGGGTGCACAATCGCTCAGAATCTGGCCGTGGTCATTGGACATCGGCTGCAACTTTTCCAGACCATGTGGCTGCGCGAGATGGAGCGTACCGTGCACGCATATTCCTCGTGACGGGCAGAATCGGGCTGCAAGACCGTGGATCCGGATTCGAAGCGGCAGATACAAACAGGGAGTGCAGTGAATGTGCGCTGGAGACATGCCCAAACACGAAGTTACGCGACGCCGCGCGATGGGAGCCTTCCTTGGGGGCGGAATTCTTGCCACGTTTGGTTCGTTTTTCTATCCTGTGCTGCGCTATATCGTGCCTCCGCCCGTGGCAGATCTGGGCGGTGACGAAGTCGTAGCCGCCAAGGTGGGGGAGTTGCAGCCTAATTCCGGAAAGATTTTTCGTTTCGGAAGCCGGCCCGGCCTTCTGATCCTGGAAGCTGACGGCCAGACGTATGACGCGCTCTCCGCCACCTGCACCCACCTCGGCTGCACCGTGCAGTATCGTCCCGATCTGCACGAAATCTGGTGTCCCTGCCACAACGGAATCTACAACCTCAATGGCGGGAATGTATCCGGTCCTCCGCCAAGACCGCTGGATGTGTTCGATGTCCACCTGCGTGGCGATGAGATTTTCGTCAGCCGGAAAAAGGAGGCGTGACCGTGTTCGCCGCCCTGAGACGCTGGCTTGACGAACGGCTCGATCTGGACGGGATCCTGGCCCCGTTCCGCCATAAGACCGTCCCCACACACAAGCTGACCTACTGGTATTTTTTCGGGGGCATCACGCTTTTTCTGTTCGTCGTCCAGGTGCTGACCGGGATCCTGCTGCTCCTCTATTACCGCCCGAGCGCCAATGAGGCCTTCGAAAGCGTCCAGTACATCATGACCAGTGTGCGGTTTGGCTGGCTGATCCGCTCCATCCATTCCTGGTCGGCCAATCTGATGATCTTTACCGCCTTTGCGCACATGTTCAGCGTGCTGTTTCTCAAGGCCTATCGCAAGCCCAGGGAGATGACATGGGTCAGCGGCATGGTGCTGATGTTTCTGGTGCTGGGATTCGGCTTCAGTGGCTACCTGCTGCCCTGGAACAAGCTGGCCTTCTTCGCCACCACAGTGGGCACACAAATGGCCGGAGAGATTCCCATCATCGGCCATCCCATCATGATCTTTCTGCGCGGCGGCCCGGAGGTGACGGGGGCCACGCTGACGAGGTTCTTCGGCTTCCACGTGGCCGTGCTGCCCGGATTGGTGGTGGTGCTGATCTCGATTCACCTGTTTCTGGTGCAGCGCCAGGGCATGAGCGTCCCGCCGAAAGTGGAAGCCAGGTGGGTGGAGAATCCCTCGCTGCGCCGGGAGATGAAATTCTTTCCCAACTTCCTGCTGCGGGAAATGATGGCCTGGTACGTGGCCATCGGCGCTCTGGGCGTCCTGGCGGCGCTCTTTCCGTGGAATCTGGGGGTCAAGGCGGATCCTTTTGCCTCTGCTCCGGCGGGGATTAAGCCCGAGTGGTACTTCCTCTTCATGTACCAGACCCTCAAGCTCATCCCCGCCAAAGTGTGGTTCGTCGACGGAGAGGTTTTGGGCATCCTTGGCTGCGCTCTGATCGCCGTGTTCTGGATGCTGCTGCCTTTCTTTGAGGGTGACCGGCCCGCACGCACGAAGTCCTGGATCACCGGCCTCGGAATCTTTGCGGTTAGTTACGTCATAGGTATGACTGTTTATGCCTACTTTGCGAAATAAGTTCCGGCGGTCCGGCATGGCCCGTTACCCGGTGGCGCTGAGCCTGCTCGCTCTTGCCGCATCCCTGAGCTATGGGCAAACCACAAACTCCTGCGTCGATTGTCACTCGGCGCTGCCCGCCCCGTACGGAGTCACCCAGGAGAAGTTCAGCCAGGACATTCACGCGCAAAAGGGTCTGACCTGCACGAGTTGCCACGGCGGCGACGCCAGCAGCTACGATCCGGCCGTATCCATGAGCCGCAAGGCGGGCTGGAAGGGCAAGATCGATCGCAGGCAGGTTCCCGAGTTGTGCGGATCGTGCCATTCCAATTCGACTTATATGCGGCAGTTCGACCCCCGGCTGCGCACCGACCAGCTGGCGCAGTATCCGACCAGCGTGCACGGCAAACTGCTCGCGGCTGGAGACACGAAAGTTGCCGTATGCACGGATTGTCACAGCGTCCACGATATAAGGCCGCCCAGCGATCCCCGTTCCACGGTTTATCCGGTCAACGTGGCGAAGACGTGCTCGCGCTGCCACTCCGACCCGGCGTACATGAAGCAGTACGGGATTCCCACCAATCAGTACGCCCAGTACATCACCAGCGTGCACTACCAGGACATGGTGGTGCGCGGCGATCTCAGCGCGCCCACCTGCACCACCTGTCATGGCGACCATGGCGCGGTGCCCCCGGGGGTCGGCAAGGTGCAGAACGTCTGCGCGAACTGCCATGTCTTCCAGGCCCAGATGTACGACAAGAGTTCGCATTTCAAGGCCTTTCAGGAGAAGGGCCTTCCCGGCTGCGTGGTTTGCCACAGCAATCACGGCATCCACCAGCCTTCCGATGCCATGCTCGGCACCGGCCCCGGCGGCGTGTGCATGCGCTGCCATGCCGTGGGCGACCACTGCGATCGGGACAGGGCGGCCATCCTGACCAATCTGACCCGGCTGAATGACGCCATCATGAAGGCCGACGAGTCTCTGCGTCTCGCCGAGGCCTCCGGCATGGAAGTCAGCGCGGCTCTCCTCAGCCAGGATCAGGCGCGCGATGCGCTCACCAAGGCCCGCGTCACCATCCATACTTTCCAGCCGGAGCTGGTGAATGTGGATGTTCAGGCCGGGATGAACATCGCCGCCGCCAACCTGCAGGCGGGGAAGAATGCCATGGTGGAGCGCAATCATCGCCGGATCGGCCTGGGTATATCCCTTATCGCGATTTGCATAGTGCTCGCGGGGCTCTGGCTGTATATCAGGAAGACAGAGAGCCGAGCCAGCGATTCATAAGCGACCTGGACCCAGGTGGGCGGGAGCCGGGCGAGGCGTGGAGACTCGCCGAGGACGGCCGGAGAAAAGCAGGAGCGGCTGAGGGATGGTTTGATAGCCGACCGAATCGTCGCATACAGAGTGGCTTAGGTACTCAGCCAACTTGCCCGGGTCGAGCGGATGCACGGTGGAGAGATCGCGGCCGAGAATCACGCCGCGCGGGAAGAAGCGCGACGGGCCGTCGATGCTGCCCGCCGCAGACCAGGAAGCTGCCGAGGCCCTGGCCGAATCGCTGCCTGCATAAGCCGGCGGTGGCCAGCGCATCCGGCGCCCAGACCTGGTTGACGAAGGTCTGCGCGTGACACCAGCTCGTTGAAGAGCGTGGCGCGCTCCGGATTGATGACCGCCTCCGGCTCCGTGCTGTCGATTGCGGTAGCCATCCCACCCACCAGACAGGTCTGCAGGTGTGGATTTTTACCGCCCAGGACCGTGTGGATGCGAATAAAACCCCGCTGCCTATCAAGCGCCTCGATGTAATGCGCGACAGCAAGCAGGTTCGCTTCCGGCGGCAGTTGGTAAGCAGGGTGTCCCCAGTCACCGCTGCTAAAGAGGCTCAACTGCCGACTGGCCACAAGGGCCTTGACACGGTCCTGGACACCCGTGAAATATGATGTGCTCGATTTGGGCCACTCCACTTCGGGCATTCGGCCCCCTCCTGTCCGCGATGGCGACTTTTTGGGGAATTGCAGACAGACCGTAGCGTTGGGGAAAAAGTCCTGTATGTGACCGCGATCACAAGGAGCGATTTTTCTTCCCTGTGCGTGAAGCTGAGGTCATCATGCGCCGGCTTTGCCATTGCGCGGGTGACCGCCATCACACCGACTTGTGCCGGGAGTCACAGTCAGTCTGAGAGCGCGGCAGCAGACTTCTTCCAGGAGGTAATCCCTCCATGAAAACCGCTCAAGAAGCCAGCCGCCGCAGCCGCGCATTTGTGGTTCCGGAAAAGATCCTGGTCGCCACCGATCTCGAGGATCTCGAATATCTGACGCCCCATGCCGCGGCGCAAGCGCGCGCCTGCGGAGCCACCCTGACGCTGGTGCACGCGATCCCGCCTGGCGAGGCAATGCCGCTGGACGCGAGCGCGATTCCGTACCTCGACGTGAGCGCACTGCGGAGCGAGGCGACGCAGATGCTGGAGCAGGCGGCGCAGCCGCTCCGCGACAGCGGGATCCCCTGCGATGTGCTGGTGACGGAGGGGCATCCGAGCGACCGGATCACGGCGCTGGCTCGCGAACTTCAGGCAGGACGCATTCTGGCCGGGACCCACGGACGGCGGCACCTGAAACGTTTCTTCCTGGGATCGGTGGCGCACGACATCCTGCGCGCCGCCGACGTGCCGGTGTGCACGATCGGGCCACACGCCCATACAGCCTCGTGGTTCGGGGCGCCGCGCAGGATCCTGCACCCGGTTTCGCTGTGCGGGAGCTACGAGGAGAGCGCGCGCATTGCCATCGAGCTCGCGGAGTTCTATCGCGCGGATATCACGCTGCTGCACGTCCTCAGTAAAGATACGAAGCACCAGGAGGACGCCGACCGGATTGTGGAGTGGACGAAAACCGAGCTGAAACGGCTGGTGCCCGCCGAAGCGCCTCTGTGGACCCGAGCCTCGGTCAAGGTGGAAATCGGCGACGTGGTGGAAGAAGTTCTGGGTGCGGCGGCGGAGATGGAAGCCGACCTGATCGTGCTGGGCGTGAGCAAGGATGCGACCTTCTGGCCGATTCGCGGGGATGACACGGTGTACGACATCATCGCTAACGCGAAGTCGCCGGTGCTCAGCTTCCGGCGGCCAGACCCCAGTCAGTGAGAAGGCGCGCAGCGCTGCTGAGGACGCGGTCTTCGACTTATCGGCGGATGCCCACGACGGAAATCATGCGGCCGGTGAATCCCTGCTCGGCGCGGTAGGAGAAATAGCGGTTGCGCTGACAGCGGGTGCAGTGGCCGACTACGGTGATAGATTCCTGGCGCAGGCCGGCATCGACAAGCTGGCGTCGATTGGCTTCCATCAGATCCAGGTGGAGTTGCGGCCCCAGGTTGCTGTGGCCCGGGGCGCGCGCGGTGAGGAAGAGCAGCGGATATTTCTCCCGGATGGGGTCCGACTCCGACAATTCCCGGAAAAGCTCCGGCGCATAGGCAAACTGCGAGGCAAATTCGCTGCGCACCTCTTCGCCGACGGCGTAGCAGCAGAGCGCGATGCCGGGGCCGATGGCGGCGACGAGGTCTTCGGGGCGGCTGCCGAATTCAGTGCGCATCCGGCCAACGCCATTCTCGACGATACGTTTCAGCGTTCCGCGCCAGCCGGCATGGAAGGCGGCGACGGCCTTCTTCTTTGTGTCGGCGATGAGCACGGGGATGCAGTCGGCGGTCTGGATGGCGAGGAGCACGCCGGGCTCATTCGTGATCAGCCCATCGCCGCGGAGGGTGCGGCCAGCGTCCTGCCGGCCAACGCGGCGCACGATGGAGGAATGGATCTGCTTCACCGTGAGAAGGACTGCGTTGGAGGGCGCGCCGAGGGCTTCGAGGAAGCGCCGGCGATTCTCGAGGACGTTTTCGCGAGAGTCGGAGGCGGTGAAGCCGAGGTTCAGCTCGCCGGAGCGCTGACCCGGCGCATAGGCCTGGCTGGCGCCACCGGTGCGCGTGCTGAAGCCGTGCATGAGCCAGGGCACGCGGTCGAATGCGGGGGCGCGGACAATCTCAATGCGGGATTTGACGACACGCGCGGGTTTCTGCGGACGGACTTCGTCGAGGCCTTCGCGCTTTGCCGGCCGCTGTACGCGAAGACGGCGGCGCGTGGGCTGGAGACCGCCTTTCGTGAGCAGCGCGTCGATCGCCTGGATTTCGCTGGGTGGGGTGGCAGAGCGCGGCATCGGGTCTATTCTACTGGCGACGCTCGGAGGCAGGAGGAATAGAAAACGATGGATCAAGCCAGGGTACTGGAATTCCTGCGAAGCAATCGCTATGCGGTGGTTGCAAGCTTGTCGGAGGCGGGGACGCCGCAGTCGGCGCTGGTGGGCATGGCGGTGACGCCGGAACTGGAGATTATCTTCGATGCGCTGAAGTCCTCGCGAAAGTCCGCGAACCTGACGGCGCGACCCGCGTGCTCGCTGGTGATCGGCGGATGGAGCAGCGAGCAGACGGTGCAGTACGAGGGCGAGGCGTTTGCGCCGACGGGGGAGGAGCGGGCCAGGTATCTGGAGGTATATTTCTCGGCGTGGCCGGGCGGGCGCGAGCGGATGCAGTGGCCGGGGATCACGCACTTCGTCGTGCGGCCGCGCTGGATCCGGTACAGCGACTTCGACCAGCAGCCGCCGGTGATTGAGGAGCACCGGTTTACGATGCCGCTCTGATCCGTACCCGCATCAGCGGCCGTGCGAAGGATCGGGCGAGACGCTGACGTCGAGATCAATGTGAGTAGCTTCAGAGTGCGGCATCCCGGGCGCATAACAGCGGCCATCGGCAGCATAGGTGCGGCGGCACCCGGCGGTGTCCGCCTCGCGCCGCGGAGATTGCGCATACTGCCAGACGAGAGCGTGGGAGAATCCGCTGCGGGTGAAGCTGAGACGCGCGGCGGGCGCCACGCAGCCGGGTGAGGGCGGACAGCGGTCGTCCCAGACCCAGAGCTGCGCGCCGGGAAAGCGCGCTTCCACGTCCTGCGCGGTGGAGATGCGGGCGGGACCGGCGGGAACGGGAATCCCAGAGGCGTAAATGCCGGCGCGGTAAGTGAGAGGCGCCGACGGTGGCGATCCATGCGCCGAGATACGCCGCCTGCTCCGGGAGCAGCGCGCCGCCTTCCTCCTGGTCGAGGAAGAGGATGGCTCCGGCGGGAAAGCCTTCGCGGTGCGCCGCGGCGATGGCGGCCGCGCCGTCTTCGCGGCCCAGCGCGGCTGCGTCGCGCTGCTTCAGCTCCTGATCGAGCCGGCCGTTGAAGAGGATGAGGAAGCCGAAGCCGGCTGCGCGAACGACCGTGCGCTTCCCTGCCCACGGATTCGTGGTCATGCCGGGTGGATTGTTGAGCCAGAAGCCGGTGAAGGCGAAGGTGCGGTGCAGGGCCGGCAATCGAGCGTCGCCGGGGTAGCCGTCCTTGTCGAATCCGGAATAGCTGCGCGCGGAAGCCGGAATTGCGGCCTGTGCGGCGGTCGCGAGGACCGCTGCGCACAGCAGCAGGGCCAGCGCTGAGCTCACCATGCGCATCCGGCGCGTCACAGCGCCCCCTTGTGGAGGAAGAAGAAGATTGCCAGGACGAAGCCCAGAGCCACGATGAACGGCCGCAGGACGCGATCGCTGATGCGCCGCGCGTTGCGCGCGCCGGTGTAGCCGCCGATGGCGCAGGCAATCATCATCATCCAGCAGTAGCGCCACTCGACGGCGGCGCCAACGATGAAGGTGATGCAGGCGACGGCGTTGGCGGTGGTGGTGATGACGGTCTTGAGCGCGTTGATTTCAGCGATGCGCTCGACGCCGCAGAGCGAGAGCGCGGACATGGTGAGCAGGCCGGCTCCGGCGCCGAAGTAGCCGATGTAGTAGGTGATGGCAAGCAGGGCCAGGAGAAGGGGGATGAGGTGGATGCGGTGATGGCGCTCGGGGTGCTGGGTGGATTCCATCATTTGGCGCAACATGCGGCGACGGATGGGGCCGCTGAGCGCAAAGGATACCGATCCGAGCAGGAAGAGATAGGGGACGAGACGCAGGAAGGAGTTCTGACTGAAGTGCAGGAGGGTCAGCGATCCGGCGAGGCCGCCGATGGCGGCGACGATCATGACCGGCAGGACGAGGCGGAGGTTTTTCTTCAGGTCCTCGCGATAGCCGGCGATGGACGTGAACTGGCCGGGCCACAGGGCGACGGTGTTGGTGGCGTTGGCCTGAATGGGCAGGAGACCGGCCTTGAGCAGCGCAGGGAAAGCGATGAAGCCGCCGCCGCCGGCGACGGAGTTGACGAGGCCGCCGATGAAAGCTGCGCCAGCTAATAAAAGGTAGTAGCCGAGGGTCGCGTGCACTGGTCTGATTGTAGCCAGTAGCCAGTGGCCGGTAGTCAGTTGTCAGTAATCTGCCGCCGGGAGAGCAGTCGCAGGATGCCGGCCTGACCTGAATGGGCAGGCGTCATCCGGCATTCATCTCCGGGGTGGCGGCGACGAGATTGCGGGTGTAATCCTCGCGGGGCGAGTCGCAGACCTGGTCGCGGGTGCCGAATTCGACCAGCTTGCCACTCTTCAGCACCGCGATGTTCGTCGCCAGGTACCGCACCAGCGGCATGGAGTGGGAGATGAACAGGTAGGTGAGGGCGAATTCGCGTTGCAGGTCGCGGAGCAAATTGACGATCTGCGCGCCCACGCTGACATCGAGGGCGGAGACCGGCTCGTCGAGGACGAGCAGCTCCGGCTGGAGGGCCAGGGCGCGGGCGATGTTGATGCGCTGGCGCTGGCCGCCGGAGAACTCGTGCGGATAGCGGCGCAGGGCGGAGTCCTCGAGGCCGACCTGGCGGAGGAGTTCCTGGCAGCGGCGGCGGCGCTCGGCGCGACCGGCGCGCTCATGGATGATCATCGGCTCGGCGACGACCTGCTCGACGGTCATGCGAGGATTGAGGGCGGCGTAGGGATCCTGAAAGACGGGCTGCATGCGGCGGCGGAGCGGGCGGAGTTGGCTTTGCGGGATGCCGGTAACGGGATGGCCGTCGAATACGACCGTGCCGCTGGTGGGTTCAATCAGGCCAAGGACCATGCGGGCGATGGTGCTTTTGCCGGAGCCGGATTCGCCGACGAGGCCGAGGGTTTCGCCTCGCGAGAGTGAGAACGAGACGCGATCGACGACGCGGGCGGCCTGATCGCCGTGTCCGTAAATTTTGGTCAGATCGTTCGCGGCAAGGAGCGGCATAAAACAATTCACCACAGAGAGCACGGAGGACACAGAGAACATTCGGGTGACGATTCTCCGAGGCCTGTGGAAGTGATTCTATTCGGTCGCCACTCTCCGCTTAAAATTGAAGGAGAGAAGCTACCCACCGTGCAGCATTTCCTGGACAAGCTGAATCCGCAGCAGCGTGAGGCCGTCGAGGCGATCGACGGGCCGGTGCTGATTTTGGCCGGCGCGGGATCGGGCAAGACGCGCGTAATCACGCATCGGATTGCGTACCTGATCGAGGAGCGAGGGGCGGCGCCGGATTCGATTCTGGCCGTGACCTTCACCAACAAGGCCGCGGCGGAGATGGGTGAGCGCGTCGAGAAGCTGATCGGGCACGGCTCGCTGGCCAAGCCGCTGATTTCGACGTTTCACTCGTTCTGCGTGCGGCTGCTGCGTCGGGATATTGAGGCTTTGCGAGTCGGCAATGAAGGCCTGACGCGGACGTTCGCCATCTACGATGAGGCGGATCAGCAGGCGGTCGTGAAAGCCGTTATGCGGCGGATGGGGCTGGATGACAAGCAACTGACGCCGCGCGTGGTTCTCTCGAAGATTTCCTGGGCAAAGAACCACATGATCGATCCGCAGGAGTACTTCCTGCAGTCGTCGGACCCGACCAGCGAACGGGTGGCGCACATCTTCGAGGGCTACCGCAAGGAGCTGCGCAAGGCGAACGCGCTCGATTTCGACGATCTGCTGCTGGAAGCAGTGCGGCTGCTGAAGGTGTCGCAGGAAGTGCGCGAGCGCAGCCAGCGGCGCTGGCGCTGGGTGATGGTGGACGAGTATCAGGACACGAATCGCCCGCAGTACGAGCTGATGAAGCTGCTGGCCGGCGAGCACCGCAACGTGTGCGTGGTGGGCGACGAGGACCAGAGCATCTATTCGTGGCGCGGCGCGGATATCCGCAACATCCTGGAGTTCGAGAAGGATTTTCCGGGCGCGAAGACGGTGCGGCTGGAGCAGAATTACCGGTCGACGCAGATCATTCTGGAAGCGGCGTCGGCGGTGGTGGCGCGGAATGCGCAGCGCAAGGGCAAGCGGCTGTGGACCTCGCGCGAGGGCGGCGCGCTGATCGGCTACTACGAGGCGCCGGACGGCGAAAACGAGGCGCTGTTCCTCGCGGACTATATCCAGAAGTACCTGCGCAAGGCGGCGGAGGAGCAGGCGGAGCCGAAATGCGCGGTGCTCTACCGGACCAATTCGCAGTCGCGGCTGGTGGAAGAAGCGATGCGGCGGTACGGCCTGGCCTACACGATGGTGGGGGGCTTCTCGTTCTACGAGCGGGCGGAGATCAAGGACCTGCTGAGTTACCTGAAGCTGGTGCAGAATCCCCACGACTCGATCGCGTTGCAGCGGGTGGTGAACACGCCGGCGCGAGGCATTGGCAAGACGACGATGGAGACGGTGGAGCGGATCGCGCTGGAAACGGGCGCGAGCCTGTGGACGGGGATCGGGCGGGCTCTCGAAGCGAAGCTGCTGCCGGGGCGCGCGTTGTCGGCGCTGGATGGTTTTCGACAGATCATCGCAGACGCGCGAGCGATGCTGTTGGCAGGATTCGCAGAAAAGCTGGAAGCGGATGTGGCGGCGGAGCCGGCCGAATCGGCGCCCGAGACGATGGCTGCGGCGGCGGAGCCCGACACGAGTTTTGAATTCGGCGATGCGGCGCAGACCACGCTGGCGCTGACACACGGCGACGACATTGTCGAAGGGACGGACTTCACCCCGGCGCGATTCAGCGTGTTCAGCGAAGAGCCGCCTGTGCCCCATGCGGCGGCGGCGGAAGGAGAAGCGCCGGCCGAGGCTGTGCCGGGATTCCGCGCGCCGGGCGGGGCGGCCACGCTGCCAGAAATGATCAAGTTCCTCATCGACCGCACCGGTTACATTCGTTCTCTCGAAGAGGAAGGCACGCCGGAGGCCTTCTCGCGGATTGAGAACCTGAAGGAACTGGCCAACGCCGCACAGGATGCGCAGGAGCGCGGCGAGACGCTGGCGGAGTTTCTGGATCACGCGGCGCTGGTGAGCGACGCCGACCAGTACGATCCGGAGGCGCGGGTAACGCTGATGACGCTGCACGCGGCCAAGGGGCTGGAGTTTCCGCTGGTGGTGCTGGCGGGCATGGAAGAGGGGCTGTTTCCGCACTCGCGATCGCTCAACGATCCGCCGCAGATGGAGGAAGAGCGGCGGCTCTGCTACGTGGGGCTGACGCGGGCGATGGATGCGCTGGTGGTGACGCGGGCGCGGTACCGGCGGCGCTACGGCAACGACATGCCGGAGCCGACCATCCCCTCGCGGTTTCTGGCCGAGATTCCGCAGCAACTCATCGAAGACCTGAGCGGGGGACGGGGCGGGCCAGTTCGTGGGGCGGATACGGCGCCGGGTACACTGAGTCCCCTTCGCAGTACTCGCGACGGGGCGGCGAGGATTTCTCGAGCCGGCATTACAGCTACGAGGACGAGGATCAGAGCGCGACCTTCGGCAAGGGGCGACCGGGAAATCCGAGACAAACGGGCCGGCCGGCCGGCGGAGGGAAGGCAGATTCCGTGGACAATATCGCCCGGTTCTTCTCCGGGCGCGGGGGCGTTCCGCCGAAAGGCGCGCGGCCAAAGCTCGACCTGGGCGAGGCCAAAGGCGCGACCGGATTCCAGTCCGGGCAGCGTGTGCGCCATCCGAAATACGGCGAAGGGATCGTCTTCCGGCGCGAGGGCGAGGGAGACGACGCGAAGATTACGGTACAATTTTCAGGATTCGGAGTGAAAAAGCTGGTGGAGAAATTCGCGCAGCTCGAGCGGCTTTGAGGGCCGCAGAACCTGCTCTGGAAAGGATTTTCATGGCGAATACGAAGTCAACGAAAGATAAGTCAGAACGCAAGAAGCTGAAGCGGGCGTCTCGCAAGAAGGCCGCCCCCAAACCGAAGCGCACCACGCCGCGTGGCTCCCAAAAGAAGAAGGTGCGGAAGCTGGTACGCGGGCAGAGCAAGCGGTAAACCAAAGCGGAGCCGGGCGGCCTGGACTGCCCGGCTCGGTTCCCATCCTTCCCGGAAATCAGCCGGATGCTCGAGAACTTCTCTCTCGCAGGAGAACAGATCACGCTGGTCCCGCTCGGGCCGCAGCACCTGCCCGGTCTGCTGGCGGCGGCGCGCGTTGACCCTTCGCTGTACCGGTGGACGTTCGCGCCACAGACTGAGCCGGAGATGGCAGCTTACATCGAAACAGCTCTTGCCGGGCAGCGCGCGGGAACAGCGATTCCCTTTGCGATCCTCCGAGTGACGAACGGCGCCGTGATCGGATCCACGCGGTTCTTCAACCTGGAGTACTGGGCCTGGCCGAAGGATCACGCGCGATTCGGCAGCGCTCTGCCGGATGCGTGCGAAATCGGCTACACCTGGTACGCCGCGGATGCCATCCGCACCGGCGCCAACACAGAAGTGAAGTACCTGATGCTGGCGCACGCCTTCGAACAATGGAAGGCCTTGCGGGTCTGCTTCCATACGGACGCCCGAAACGAGCGCTCGCGCGCGGCGATCGAACGGATCGGCGGCCGGTTTGAGGGATTGCTGCGCTCCCATCGGATGGCCGCCGATTTCACGCCTCGCGTCTCGGCGCGTTACTCGATTGTTGAAGCCGAATGGCCGGCGGTCAAGGAGCACCTGCTGCGTCTGCGGCAGAAGTATGCACCGGCCTGACCGGCATTATTTAGCTTTCCGGAGAAATCCCTTTCGCCGGTTGCGCCGGACCAGCTACACTCTCTGCATCATCTTTCCCCACGCAGGAGCCGTCGATTGCCGGATCAGCCCGTGAATCCATCCCGGCCCCAAGGGAGCCGTCTGCGGTCGCAACTGTTCGCGCGCAAGTCCATCGACAAGCTGATCGCCGATTCCGAAGATCCCACGCATAGCCTGAGGAAGACGCTCGGGCCGGTGTCGCTGACGGCGCTGGGCATCGGGGCGGTGATCGGGTCGGGGATTTTCACCGTGATCGGCACGGCGATGGCCGGCCAGAAATTCGACACGCCGCAGCTCGCGAACACTCCCCTGCTGCATTACCTGATCGCGCACACGGCGATGGCCGGACGCCCTGGCGCCGGGCCCGCGCTGGCGGTCTCGATGGTGCTGGTGGCCATCGTCTGCATCTTTACGGGGCTTTGCTACGCGGAGCTGGCCTCCATGATCCCCATCGCCGGCTCGGCGTACACCTACACCTACGCGACGCTGGGCGAACTGGTGGCGTGGATCATCGGCTGGGATCTGATTCTTGAATACGCGTTCTCGAACATGAGCGTCAGCGTGGGCTTCGCAGCCCACATTGAGGCGTTCATGGAGTGGTTCGGCGTCCATCCGGCGCTGCGATGGATCTCGCCGGCGTATCTGCCCACCGGCCTGCAGGACTTCTCCGGGAAGACACTGTATGCGCCGGGCTGGCACTTCGGATTCAACATTCCGGCGTTCCTGATCGTGATGATCCTGACCGTGGTGCTGGTGCGGGGGATTCGGGAGTCGGCGCGGACCAACAATATTCTGGTGCTGGTCAAGCTGGCCGCGATCCTGACCTTCATCTTCGCTGCCTCGGAGTTCATCAAGCCGCGCTATTGGCATCCCTTCATGCCCAATGGCTGGGCGGGCCTGCTCTCCGGCGGCTCCATCATCTTCTTCACGTACATCGGGTTCGATTCTGTCTCGACCGCGGCGGAGGAATGCAAGAATCCGCAGCGCGATATGCCGATTGGCATTCTGGCCACGCTGGTCGTCAGCACGCTGCTGTACGGCGGGGTGGCCATCGTGCTGAGCGGCATTGTGCCGTGGCAATCGCTGATGGGCGACGCCGCTCCGGTGGTGAATGCCATGCGGCGGCTCTCGCTCACGCCGACCGGCCATCCTCTGCACTGGGTCGAACTGGTGGTGCTGATCGGGGCGATGCTGGGCATGATCTCGTCGATTCTGGTATTCCAGCTCGGCCAGGCGCGCGTCTGGTTTTCCATGTCGCGGGATCGCCTGCTGCCCGATTCGTTCAGCAAAGTTCACCCCATCTTCCGCACGCCGGCGGTGGCGACCTGGGTGGCCGGTTTTGTCGTCGGAGTTCCAGCGGGACTGCTGGACATCGGCACGGTCGCGAACCTGTCGAACATCGGCACGCTGTTCGCCTTCGTTCTGGTTTCGATTGCCGTGATCCTGCTGCGGTTTCGGGAGCCGGAACGCCCGCGCGGCTTTCGCGCGCCTCTGGGGCCGGTGTTTCCCGTGCTCAGCATCATTTTCTGCATTCTGCTGATGATGGGCCTGGAAATCCTCACCTGGATGGCCTTCTTCGTCTGGCTGGCGATCGGGCTGGTGATTTACTTCTTCTACTCGCGGCACCGCAGCGAGTTCGCGCCGGCAAACCGCGCGGAATAGGGCGAGTTCTCTATACTCATTGCCAATGCCGGCCACGCCGAACAATTCAGAACCGGTTGCAGCGGCTCGGCGCCGACTGCGATGGCCAGCGCTCTGGCTGGCGCTGCTGGCTGTGGCCGCCGCGTCTTCGCTGACCTACCTGCACATCGTTGACGCTCGCTATATGCCGTCGAGTCACTCGGACCTGCTGCCGCGCTGGGTTGGGGCACGCGCGGCGCTGCACGGCGAGGACCCATATTCCGCCGAAGTTCTGCGCCGGATTCAGATTGCCTATTACGGGCGACCCCTGACGGCGGCCGACCATGCGAATCCGCAGGCGTTTTTCTATCCGGCGACCATCATTGTTCTGCTGGCGCCGCTCGCAGAGCTCTCCTGGCCGGCCGCGCGACTCGTGTTTTTGCTGGTCACCTGCCCGCTGCTCGCGTGGAGCTTCTGGCTGTGCATGCGGACGCTGCAACTGCCGGCGTCGCGGCGCGGGCGTGCTGTCGTGTTGGGGTTTGCCCTATTCAGTTGGGCCGTGATTTGGGGCTTGCGACAACAGCAACCGGGGCTTCTGGTGGTGATTGCGGTGTTCCTCGCATTCTTCCTGCTGGCGCGGCGGCGGCAAGTGCTTCCCGGCATTTTGCTGGCTCTGGCGACCATCAAGCCCCAGCTGGTGCTGCCGTTGCTGCTGTGGTTGCTGGTTTGGGCGGTTCTGCGCCGGATGTGGCCCTTCGTCGCGTCCTTTGCCGGCGCGTTTGCGCTTTTGCTGGCTGCGACCGAGTGGATCGTGCCGGGGTGGTTCTTGCAGTGGCGGGCGCAAATGCGCACGTACGCGGCGATCACGCACACGGCCATGCCGCTGGAATGGTCGTTGGGGCACTGGCCTGGGATCGTCATCACGCTGTTAATCGCGGCCGCGAGCGCGCTGGCGCTGTGGCGGCTGCGGCGCAGCGAGCCGGACTCGCCCCAGTTCGCGCTGGCGGTGAGCCTCGCGCTGGCGACCACGGCGACGCTCATCCTGGGCGACCCGTCGCTGATCTACAACGATATCCTGCTGTTTCCGGCTTGCCTCCTCCTGATTTTCCGGAAGACGGAGGGCCAGTTGGCGGGATCGATACGGATGCTGGCGCTGGTGCAACTCGCCTGGGATTACGTGGCGCTGCCGCTGGCGATTGCGGGCGAGAGCTACGGCAGGTCCTCCGGTTTCTGGATCTCACTTCCCTTCCGGGATTACTTCCTTCCTACGCTGGCGACGCTGGTGGTTCTGATGGCGGCAGCTCGATCGGCCGGTCCGATGTTGCCTCTGCTGAAGACGCATCCGGCCGGGGAAGCGGCGCACGGAAGCTGAGGCTTCCTCGGCCGCGCCGGCGCTCGCCTGACTCCCGCTAGACGAGTAGCAACCAACAAAAAAAGGGCCCCTCGGATGAGGGGCCAATCTGCCTTGGTTCTCTCGTTGTGAGAGCTGGTTGCGTCTTCCCTTCGTTACCGCTGAGGGACCGCTGGTTGCGACGCAGCACCCTGAGGGGAGGGTTGCGCGGAATCTGGCTGCGTCGCACCAATCGGCGAACCACCGGTCGTGCCGGGGTTCAAGCCCGCCAAACTGTTTTCCATGAGGCTGATGCGGACCACGTTTCCGTTATCGCCCGCATTGCCCATGGCTACTTCGTGAATGCGCCAGATCGGAATCTGATGCTCGGCCAGGTACCGCACGACCGCTTCCGACATGTGCTGGGAGTTCTCGACGCCCGCCATGCCCCGGCTGTGGGAAAAGCCCTGGACTTCGACGACATAGCCCTTCTGGCTCTGCATCTGGCTGACGATCTGGTCCAGCGCGGCTCGCGACTGCTGATTGAGCGTGCGCACGCCCGGCCGATAGCGGATGTCCAGGTTGTTCACCTGGTGGTACTGATCGAGGTTGGCGACCGTCTGGGTGAGCTGGGTGGTCGTGTCGGTCGCCTGCTGGGCCAGTTGCTGCGCCTGTCCGGCCGTCTGGCTGGCCGAGCTGGCAGTCTGGTTGGCCTGATTGGCGGTGGCCTGCGCGGCGTGAATGCCGTTCTGCGCGCGCCGGTCGACATCCTGAATGTCCTGCTGGTTTTTGGCCTGGATCTCATCCAGCTCGTTCAGGCGGCTCTTGACCGGAGTCAGCTGGCCGTTGACCCACTTCTTGCGGGCGAAAGGATTCATGTGGCCCCAGAAGCCTTCGTGCGGCTGCACCTGCAGCGGGGCCTGGCCGGTCGCGGTCTGCTGAGAATTCTGATTCTGCGTTTGCGCAGTGTTGTTGTTGGGGCTCGTCGAAGCTCCGGTCTGGACCTGCGGATTCTGCTGGGGAGGCGTTTGCGGAGAGTTCGACTGTGCGACAGCCGGCAAACTGAGACTGGCTGTAACCAGGACTGCCATCATCGATCCGGGACTCAGAAAGGTTTTCATGGCTCGTTTCTCTGTTTATTCGTTGACTTCCGTCAAGACTGCGCAGCGTCCGTGACGCAGGAGAGAGAGCATGTGCCGTGCCAAAGGCGGGGCCAGGTCCTGCGGGGTGGCTGTGGATCGCGTAAGCGGTTCAGTATCAATGCATTGCAGCTGGAGACGAGCGTAGGCGAGGCGGGGTGGTGGCCGATTCCAGGACGCAGTCGGGCGGGAGCAGGAAAAAAATGCACTGCCCTTTGGCCAGGCATCGGGAACTATTTGCTGGTTACCTGGGGTAACTACTCGGTGGAAACCTGGATGACCCGGATCTCCGGATAGTTCTGGTTCCAGTCCTGGGGAACGCTGTCGAAGATCAGGCGGAACTCGCGGCTCTGGCCGGGCAGGATGGGCGCCGCGCTGACCGGTTCGGTATCGACATAGGGCTGCCGAGTGCGGATGAGAGCGAGTTGCATCGTCGGTTTGCCGACGAGCTGGTTTGTGAATCCCCAGAAACCGATCTGGACGGTAATGCCGGTGACGGTCTTGCTGCCATGATTGGCGATCTGTCCATCGAGGTAGGTGTTTTGTCCGCCCACCATGCTGCCTGCCTGGCTCATCTGGAGGTTCGTGATGGACAGGTTTGCGGCGTAGGGATCGGCAGGCGCCAGGTTCGCGCCGCCCGGATTGGCCGGCGCCGGGTGGCGGCTGAGAACAATGATGGCGGCGAGGACGACCAGGATTACGACGCCGGAGACGATCCACGGAACCAGAGAGCGAGGCTCGCGCGCGACCGGGCGATCAGGGGGAAACATGCCGGGCTGCGGGCCGGAGGCGCTCATCGTGCCGATTGTAAACCAGCGGCGAAGCGCGCCGTCGCTGCGGCTGGTTTCTTCGCTGCATGACCGTACCGTGACAAGACAAATACCTTTTGGATACGGCGAGAAAATTTATGTGATCCTTCGCATCGCGTCTGCCGAAAGATGAGTCTAAGCAGGCAACAGGATTCCGCTTTCGAGGCACTCGATGCAGACCCGTTCCACCGTATCCAGCCTGGCGCCTTCCAGCCGCAAGCCGGAGTATGCCTACCGCATCGCCATCGTGGCGGCAGCGCTGATCCTGTTGCTGAGCTGGCTCAGCGTGTAGCCTGGCGTGCGAGCGCGCGGCGCATCACCACTTCCAGCGCCGACTTCAACTGCGCATACTCAGCCTCAGAAAGCTTCCCTTCCAGACGCTCCGTCTCCAGAGCGAAGAGCTCTTCCTTGAGAGCCGCCAGCATGGAAGAACCCGCGGCGGCGGTTCCCGGCGCGACGGGTGTCCCAGGATGGAGCACTGCGGTTCTTTGGAGCGGCGGAGGCGCATGCGCGGCCAGCTCCGCCCGCAGCGCAGTCGCTTTCATGCCAGCAGGCACGGTGGGCGTAAGGGCTGAGGGCTCCGGCGGCCCAGGCGCTCCGCCTGCCGGCTGGAGGCCGGGCCGGGCACGCAGCATGAAGCCGGCCACGATTACCAGCGCCAGGCCCACGCCGCTCAGGATCCACCACTTGTACTTCTGAAGAGGGTCGGGGGTGTCGATGGGAGGCGCAAGGCCGCCGCCCGGTGCGCCGCTCTGCGCACTCTGGTCCTGTCCGCCCTGGCCCATCGCCTGACCGCTGCCCTGTCCGTTGTCGCCCTGGCCGTTTTCGCCCTGTCCGTTCTGCGCCTCGCGCGGCATCGATCCCGTGCCGGAGACGGTGAAGGCCAGAGTCGTGCCGGGATCCACGTTGTTTGCCAGAAACGTTTGCGTGCCGGGCTCATCCGCCTGCCCCTTGAGCGACTGGAAGGTGGACCCTCCACTGAAGCTCATACTGGTGGGGATCATGACGGCGAGATTGTCCGTAGGCATGGAGACAGCGGGATGGAAGGCCATGCTGCCGCTGTACGGCAGCGAGTAGGCCACCTGGAATTCGGTTTCGCCGGGACGCAGAGGAAAGACGAAGGCGTATTGGTTTTTCTGTTTGAGCGGGACCGGCGAAGCAGTCACCGGCATGGCCGCAGGTCCGGATCCGGTAGCTTCGCCGCCCTGAACGACCGCACCCGCAGGCAGGCTGAAGACGAAAGCCTGGTCGCTGAACTGCGTCAGCGGCGGCTTGGACTCGTTGCGGACGAAATAATTCTCGGTGACGTTCAGCGCCTGGGAGTCGGTCTGCATGCGAACGACGTCGGCATAGATATGCACGCCCTGCACTTTCGGCGCGACGTCGTAAACGTCGATATTCACCGTAGAGGAGTTGGGCGGAACGGGGCCGTAGTAGTCGGCCTTCTGATGTTCCACGCGAACCAGGTGCATCCCGGCGGTGCTGGCGACGGTGAAGGAGAAGTGTCCCTGCGCGTCGATGGTGGTGCGGGCGGATTCCTGCATGCCCTGGCTCAAATCGAGCAGAACGGCGGTGTCGCCGGCGGCCGGTTTGTTGGTGGTGCGATCGGTGACGGTGCCGGTGATGGTGGCGGCAGCGAGCGAAACGGGCAGAGCAGCCAGAGCGAGGACGGACAGTCGAGCAAGGAGCTTCATGGGTATCCAGTCAGTGTTCTTTAAAAATCAGGGGTGCAGGGCGTCGGCATTTTGGTTTCCGCAAAGCCCCGACTCCAGCAGGTCGATCTCGGCCAGGACTTCGGCGGCCTCGTTCTCCAGCGTGGCGCGCTGCGCCGCGTAATCCTCTTCAGGATATTTTCCGGAGTTGTACTCGAAGTTCAGGTCGCGGAGGTTGTCGTAGAGCGCTTCCTGGCGCTCGCCCAGGTATTCGAGGCGCGTCTTCGCGCTCTGCGCCGCGACGTTGCGCTCCGGCCAGAATACGTAGAGGAATGAGCCGATCAGCAGGACCGCACAGGCCAAAAGCACCGCCGTCGTCATAGTTCAGTCTCCTTCCGGATGCGTTCGCGCAGATCCCTGGATTCCGGATCGTCCGAAACCTCGGGCATGGTTGCCGTGCGCAGCCGCCATTTGCGGACCAGGAGCGAACGTGCCCAGAAGTCCCAGCAGCAGCAGCGCCGGCGGGACGACCCAGGCCACGATGTTGAAACGGGTAAGCCAGGGAGCGGCGAGCACGGTGGGACCGTACTCAGCCTGGAAGGTCTCCATGACGGCAGTGTCGCTCTCGCCCTTGCCAATCGCCGCGATCAGTTCCTGCGATTCTTTGCTGGCGTCGGGGCAGCCTACGTGATCACATTCGAGAAGGATCTGATCGCAGCCGCACATGCACATCAGCTTGTGGCCCAGATCGTTGAAGCGCGACTGGGTATCGGCGGTTCCCAGCGTCAGGACGCAGGCGGCCGCCAGCAGCGGCAACAACGCGAAGCGGGTCAGGCGGCTCATCAGTGGCCAGCCCTTCCGGCAACCAGCTCTTCCTCCGCGGAGGGCCCCGTCGCACGCGTGCGCCGCGCGGCCAGGGCCGCGCTGAGGTTGGGCAGAAGCGCGATCGCCGTGCCGAGGATGGTCACCAGCAGCCCGATCCAGATCCACATCACCAGCGGGTTCAGAAACGCTTTGATGATGGGCTGTCCGGTCTGCGGATCGGTGCCCGCGTAGACCACATAGAGATCCCAGAGCGGCGTGGAGTGATTGGCGACGATCGTCATCGGCTGCTGGCTGGCCTGGTAGAAGCGAATGGCCGGGTCGAGCTGCGTCACCTTACTGCCGTCGCGGTAGACGTCCAGGATGGCGTACGTCGAGTCGTAGTTCGCGTTCGTGTCCTGCGAGTAGTCCATGCACTCGATCTGGTAAGGACCGATGTTCATGGTCTGCTTGTAGTTCATCGTCGCCTGGACGCTGCGGTTGAACGCCTGGCCGGAGATGCCGATGAAGATGAGCACCACGCCGAAGTGGACGAGGTAGCCGCCGTAGCGGCGCGTGTTGCGGCGTGTGAGCTGGACGACGGAGCCGAGCAGGTTCTGGCCGGTGTGTTTCTGGATGACGCGCGCGCCGCGGAAGAACTCCGCGAAGATGGCCGTGGCGACGAAGGCCGCCAGCGAGAACGTAACCCAGGCGTAGAAGCCGCCCTCATGGTCCGTGGTGAAGATAGTCCACGGATGGACGCCCAGGGGGATGACGCCAATCGCCACGATCAGCGCCGCGATGCCAGGGATGATGAAATTCTTTCGGATGCTGCGCAGCGAGGTGCTGCGCCACGCCAGCAACGGCCCGATGCCAGTGAGGAACAGCAGGAACACGCCCACCGGGACCGCGATGCGGTTGTAGAACGGCGCGCTAACCGTGACTTTGTTGCCCTGCACGAATTCCGACAGGATGGGGAAAAGGGTGCCCCACAGAATCGTGAAGCAGGCCGCCAGCAGGACCACATTGTTGAACAGGAAGCTGGACTCGCGGGAAACCAGCGATTCCAGCTTGTGCTCGGTCGTCAGGTGGTCGCGATTGAGGATGTACGTGAACAGGCAGACAGCGAATACGATCACCAGGAAAACCCAGAACCAGGTTCCGATGGCGGACTGCGCGAAGGCATGCACGGAGCTGACCAGCCCGGAGCGAGTGAGCAGCGTGCCAAGAATCGAGAGCATGAAGGTGGAGAAGATGAGCCAGACGTTCCAGCTCTTCATCATGCCGCGCTTCTCCTGCATCATGACCGAGTGCAGGAAGGCGGTGCCGGTGAGCCAGGGCATCAGCGAAGCGTTTTCGACGGGGTCCCATCCCCAGTAGCCGCCCCAGCCGAGCACGTTGTAGGCCCAGTGCATGCCGAGGAAGATGCCGACGGTGAGAAAGAGCCAGGTCACCATGGTCCAGCGGCGCGTGATGTGAATCCACTTCTCGCCGGGATAGCGCATCATGAGCGCGCCCAGAGCGAAGGCGAAAGGCACGCTGAAGCCCACATAGCCCAGGTAAAGCATGGGCGGGTGGATGATCATCTCCGCGTACTGAAGCAGCGGATTGAGGCCGTTCCCGTCGGGCGGAATCGCGCCCTGGGTGAGCGAAAACGGCGTGGCGGGGATGTTTACCAGCAGCAGGAAGAAAACCTGGATGCCGGCCAGGATGGTGGAGGCGTAGGCGGTGAGCTTGACGTCGACCTTATGCCGCACGCGCAGGACAAAGCCGTAGCCAGCCAGCAGCCAGGCCCACAACAGCAGGGAGCCTTCCTGACCAGACCAGAGCGCGGCGAATTTGTAATACCAGGGAAGGGCGCGGTTGGAGTGCTCGAGGATGTAGGCGACGCTGAAGTCGTTGGTGAAGGCGGCCCATATCAGAGCGAAGGCCGCGCAGGTGACGGCGACGAAGCTGGCGATGCCGGCACGGCGAGCCGTTTCCGCCATGCGCTCGGGCGCCCATGCACCCCGCGAGCCAGTGGCCAGCTGACGCAGCGCGATGCCGCCGAACAGCAGATTGTAGGCGGCGAGCAGGAGCGCGACGAGAAGGGCAAAACTGCCGAATGCAGGCATAAGAGTATGACCTTCTGATTGTCGCACTTCCTGGGGGCTCGGAATCGCAGTGCGGCAACGAGGGACAATTCGATCTTCACGGCCCTGGGCCGCCGGCGGCTGTGACAAATCTCACACGGGGGAACGGGAATGCTGCTTTTGGATCGTCTGGTCGGAGGCAAAGGGCCAGCCGGAAAGGCCGAATTGCGGCGGAGGCCGTTTGCTTCAGGCGCTGCGCGCGATCGGCTCCTCGAGCAGCGAGCGCACCAGGTGGAGCAGATCATCCGGCGGCAGGGGCTTCATGCGGAAGGTGACGTCCAGTTCGCGGTACTCGTCTTCCGCTTCCGAGAGGCCGCTCAGCACGAGTACCGGCAAGTGCGGGTAACGCGGGCGGAGTTGGGCAACGAGCTCGGGCCCGTTCATGCCTGGCATCAGATGATCGGTGATCACCAGCCCAATACGGTGGCCGGCTTGCGCTGTGCGGTCCAGGATCTGCAGCGCCTCGGCGCCATTGCCGGCAATCGTGACGGTCCGACCGAGCCGGGACAGGACGGCTCTTCGCGTGGCCGCCTGAATGTTGTTGTCATCAACCAGCAGGATGTCGGGACCCATCGCGATTCCAGATTCCTTCAGCTTAAAATCGGTTGCCTGGCCACGCCTCGCCTCCTGGCACGCGCACGCCCCAGGAAATCGTTTTACTCCGGTATGGATGGAAAAGGCAAGTGGGGCAAAAACAAGGGCCGCCGAAGCGGCCCTCTGGAGTTGGATCCACGGATAGACCGCGGAGGTTAGAAGTAGATTTTGGCGCCAAGCTGAACGTCGCGGCCCGGGGAAACATCGCCGTTGACGTCCGCAGCCAGGCCGCCAATGGTTCCAAACGTGGCACCCTGGTCGTAGACGTTGCCGTCCGGACCACCGAAGTTTGCGTGATTGAAGACGTTGAAGGCTTCCATGCGGACCTCGACATACCGCGGGCTGTCGGCGTTCCCCAGGGGGAAGTCCTTGTACAGCGCCATGTCGGTGTAGTCGAAGCCGGGTCCATGATAGAAGTTCCTCTTCACGTTGCCGAAGGTGCCGAGGGGCTCCAGCGAGAACGGGCTCCCATCGAAGTACTCGTGGTTCGCGGAAGAACGGGGGTTCATGTGCGCGAGATTGAAGCTCGTGGTCTCCGGTGTATCGGGGCACTCGTAATACCAGAAGAACTGAGAATTGCAGTAGAGGGAGCGGTTGTCGACGCTCTCGCCGATGGGAGCGGGGAAGCCGGACTGGAGGATGGTGTAGCCGTCCAGATGCCAGCCGCCCAGCGCTTCGTTGACGATGTAGTTTTGCCGCATGCCGGTGGTCAACGGCACAACATACTCATAGTTGGCAAAGATCCGGTTGCGCGCATCGTAGTCCGAATCGCCGTAGCCGAGGCTGGTATATCCGGGGACGAAGTTGACGCCCATGTAGTCGTTGCCGAACCCGGTGCTTTCCAGCCCGGAACCGTTGTCCAGAGCATGGCTCCACGTGTAGCCGATGTTGTAGGCAAGCCCATGGGTCATCTGCTTCTGAAGGCTGACCTGCAGCGAGTGGTAGTTGGAATTGCCATCCGTATAGACCTGTCCGACAGAGATGATGTTGCCGCTGGTGTCGGTAAAGTCCTGCGGTTGGATGAAAGCCAGGTAGGTCTGCGCGTTGAAGCAGGTGGACGTGGTGGAGCCGATGACCCCGCCCTCGTTGGCGCATTCCGCAACCGCGTTGGCATGGCCCGCCGGGGTGATTTTGTTGGCCTCGTAGGAGCGGACCAGCTTATGGCCGATGGAGCCCACGTACGCAATCTGCAGCACCTGATTGCCGGGAATTTGCCGCTGCACATTCAGGTTGAAGTTGTACGCGTAGGGCGTGTCGTAGTGGGGATTGATGGTGCTGATGTAGAGGTAAGGCACATCCCCAAGAGCCTGGAAGTTGATGCTGGTATCGCCCGGACTGGGGAACACCCACGGGAATGGGTTATTGATGGTGGCTGGAGTGCCGGCAGGCGTTTGGCTGCTGACGTCGTGGAACGGATTAGCAAAGCTCGGGCTGCTGGTATACCCAGTACTGGTATCGCCCGTGTAGCCGGCAGTCTGGCCGCCGAACGGCGGATCTTCCAGGTTCTGCAACTGCGCTTCTTCCGAGTCGCGGTTGAAGTAGACGCCGAAGCCGCCGCGGATCGCGAGGCGGTGCTCGCCGGAAGGTCCGGTGAGCATCCCAAGGCCGCTTTCCGGAGACCAGTCAAAGCCGAAGCGCGGCGCGAAGTGATCGTACTTCGCGGTCGTGCCGCCCCGGTCGGTGCAACCCGCATCGCCAGGATAGACGAGGCCGGGAACCTGCGTCGGGAAGATCTTCGACTGCTCGCCAGGAATAAAGCAGATCACGGCCTCTTTGCCGTACTGCAGGTTTTCAAACGGGTTCTGGGAATCCCAGGCCACGCCGTAGTTGAAGGTGAAGGAATTCGACATCTTCCAGCTGTCCTGGAAGTACGAGAAAATCTCCGAGGCCCGGGCGTTGATCTGCGCTCCGCTGCCCTGGTTGTAGGAGTCCGGAACGGCGAGGAGGAAGTCCAGGAGCGGATCGCCGGAGGTGTACTGACCGCTGCCGCCGAAGCTGAAGGAGCCGCTGTTCCGGGCGTAGAACGGATTGATAACCCCGAAGCGCTCGTAGTGAACGCCCAGCTGCAGCGTGTGGCCGCCAAGAATCTTGGTGAAGTTGTCGGAGAAGCTTTCATTGGTATCCAGGCGAGGCTGCGGCCCGTTGGTGCTGAAGCCGATCCCCGTGTATCCGCCGATGCCGATACTCGGCACGCCGGCTGCGCCCGGATCCTGCGGAGTGATGTTGAAACCTAACGAAGAGGGCTCCACCACCTGAGCGGGCTCGACGGCTGCGTAGTTAAAGCGGTAGTAGCCGGCGCGGAGCTCGTTGAGAACGGTCGGACTGAAGGTATGGGTCCAGGACGCGTCGAAGAACTTGAAGTGACGCGCGTCGTTCTGACCGAAACCGGGCAGCGTGCCGCAGGTAAAGCAGACGCCGGCATAGTCCGGGAACGACTCGAAGACGTTGGAGGCCCAGAGCGTGTCTTTGGCAGTGATTTTGGAATCGACCCGGATCACGCCCTGGTCCTGTTTTTGCAGGCTCGGAGAGTTCCAGGTGTAGCGGTTGGCGCCCGGCACGATTTCGTTGGGCGACGGGTAGTACTTGAGGAGGCTCGCCGACAGGGAATTGAAGGAGGACGTCGGCAGCTGAACGGTGCCCCCGGTGAAGCAGGTGTCCCACGTGGTGGCGCCGCTGCCGGGACCGCAAGCTCCATTGGGGCCGGTAAACGCGAATGGGATGGTGTTATCGCTCAGCATCTGCGGTGTACCCGACGACGGGCTGCCAGTGCTGGTGAAGTCGTTATGGTCGTCGGTCAGATCGGCGTAATTGACGCCGCTGATGCGCCCCAACTGTGCGTCGTCGGGGACGACCGGCCGCTCGAGGGCGCCGCTGCGATTGCGGAAGCCCTGATAGGCCAGGAAGAAGAACAGCTTGTTCTTGAAGACCGGGCCGCCCAGGGTTCCGCCGAAGAGGTTCTGGTGGAACACGGGCCGCGCGCCGGGCGAGGCAAAGTAGCCGCCCAGGTTCATGAACGTATCGCGGTAGAACTCGAAGCCGTCGCCATGGAACGAATTGGTGCCGGTCTTGATCTGCTCGTTGACGATGGCGCCGGAGTTGCGGCTGTACTCGGGATTCTGCGTGCTGTTCAGCACCGTGATTTCGCCCAGCGCATCCGGGTTGATCAGGAAGCCCTGGGTCTGGAGCGGCGCGTCGTTGATGTCGGCGCCATCGAGCAGGAAGCTGTTTTCCTGAGTCTGGGAGCCGTTGACCGAGTAGGTGCCGAACCGATCGGCGGACTCGACCGTGCCCGTAGTCAGTTTCTGGACGATCGAGGCGTTCCGGGTCAGCAGCGGCATGTCTTCCAGCTGGCTGGAACTGAACGTATTCTGCAGCTGGGTATCGGAGGTGGACACCTGGATGGCGTTGGCATTCACTTCCACCGTCGTGCTGACGGCGCCAGCCTCGAGCTTGGCATCCTGGTCGTAGTTCTCGTTCAGCGTGAGCTGCAGTCCCACCGCCTGGAAGGTTTTGAAGCCGGACTTGTCGATCCGAATCGTGTAGGGACCGCCCACGGCGAGCTGCGGGATCACGTAATATCCCTTGTCGTCGGACGTGGCCGTGGTGGAGATACCCGTGCTGCCATTGGTCGCGGTGACGTTCGCTCCAGCCACGACGGCGCCGGTGCTGTCGGTCACGGTACCGTGGATCGATGCATACGTGTTCTGCGCCTGGACCTGCCGTGCGCCGAGGAACACCGCCAGCATCAGGATCAAGGCAATCAAACCGAATCTACGGCCAGTTGTCATGAAACGCCTCCGGAAAGGTTGGTGCCGCTGGAACCATCCCGCAACCGTCTGCCGGTGGCCTGCATGTACCGGAAAACTTCCCCGGTTTCTTGCGGCAGGCTGGCGCTGCGGGAGGAACAACGGCAAATTACACTAGGTTCAACACTGAACGGTGCAATCCGGGGGCCATTCTCCCCACGCAGAATCAAAGACTTAAGGTAGCCGTTTCGGGCAAGAGACCAACCACCGTCTGGAAATCCGTAGAGGACGAGGCAACCCATTCCGATTTGTGGAGAACCGGAATTCCTTTGGTAAGGGTAATAACTAAATAAACAGTCTCTGGCGAATGATTACCAAATAATACACATGTCGCGATTCCCGAAAGCTTCGGCCGCACCCCAGGGACAGGCAGGAGGAGCCGCCAAAAAACAAGGGCCGCCGGAGCGGCCCCTTTGAGGCTGGTATTGGACGAGCAACGCGCCGCCGGAAAACGACCCGCCGCGCGACCTTAGAACTGGATGTTCGCCTTGAGCTGCAGGATGCGCTGCGAAGCATCGCCACCCAGGAAGGCTCCGTAGACGCTGGTCGGTACGCTGACCGCGCTGAAGATCTGCCCAAATGTGCTGCTGTCCGCATTGAAGTCGGGATTGGCAAAATTCGGGTGGTTCAGCACGTTGTAAGCCTGAAGGCCGATCTGTAGTTGGCCGGCTTCCGTCCTGGGAATCTTGAAGCCCTTCATCAGGTTCAAGTCGGTATTGAAGTACCCGGGCCCGAAGAACGAGTTCCGGTGCGAAGCTCCCGGATCGGCAAAGCCGACCGGATCTGCGAAGTCAGTGGCCGCGAAACACGGAGTACCGCCGCTGATTCCAAATACCGCCGATTTGCCGCAATGGTGAGTGACGCCCGGATTCGCGATATCCGCCAGGACCGTGCCCCCGTAGGTACCGCCGGCGTCGACCGTGCTGGTCGCATTGCTGGAGGTGACGCTGAAGGGGAAGCCGGTATGCCAGAAGATCGTTCCGCCGACCTGCCAGCGATCTGTCAGCACCTTCGGGCCGCCAACGTAAGGCACCGTGAGGATGTAGCTGCCGTTCATGTTGTGCCGCACATCGTAATCGGCGTTTCCGTGATTCCGCTCCAGGAAGAAGGGGTCGATGGGGTTGATGGTGTTCCCACCGCCGAAGGGCAGGATGCCGCCGTTGGAGACTTCGTCGGTGGCATGGCTCCAGGTGTAGTTCATGCTGGCAACTGCAATCCTGGACTGGTGCTTGACGGTAACGAACAGGCCGTCATAGTCGGATTTCGCCGCGCTCTCCACCTCGGTGACCTCCCCGAAGGCGGGCAGCGCCGAGGTGGCCGGCAGGCCATGGAAAAGTGCGCCCGAAGTGGCCTCGGAGGCGTTCACGCCGTTGTTCTCGACTGGCTCGTTGGATCCGTGGTTGCCCACGTAGCCGACCGAGATGCCGTTATGGCTGCCCAACTGCTGCTCCAACTGGAAGCTCCACTCCAGGTACCGTGGATAGCTCAGGTGCTGATCGACGTTAAACACGCCGGGCGGCGTGAAGTTCGGGTCAGCCGCTGAGATGGTGTCGTAGGAACCACCGGAGGAGAAACCGCTCACGAACGCCGCGTTGGTAGTGCCGAGCGATTGGGTAAAGCTGCCTGGCTGGGAGGGATCCAGGAGATAGTCCTGGGAGTAGCTGCCGCCGAAAGGCGAGAGCGAGACGGCCGTGAATTCAGGATTCAGCGGCGCGTTGGTCAGCAGGCTGTCCGCGATGGTGGCGGGGAAAGCATCGGTGAACATGCCGAAGCCGCCGCGGAACAGCGTGTTCTGGTGGTGAGGCAGGGAATAGGTAAAGCCGACGCGAGGCAGCACGGCGATGGACTGGAATTGATTGAAGGTATTGTTCAGGCCCGAGACAATGGCCTGGTTGTAGGGCGTGGTCAGGTCCGCTGTCACCTGGTTGTAGGTGTTGCCGAGGCGCGCAAAGCAATTGGTGCCGCAGGTGGGGTTGCCGTTATGCTCCAGCCGGATGCCGGCCGAGATCAGAAGGTTCGGCTGCACCTTCCACTGATCCTGCGCGTAGACACCCAGGTTCAGCGTGGCAATCGGCTCGCTCAGCCGGGTCGGGAAGTTCTGGACTCCCTCGAGCATGTAGCCCTGCGAGAACAGATCGTACGTAGGATCGAGAGGACCATTCGTGCCGGGGCCAAAAGCAACGCCCAGGGGCTCGGTTAGAACGCCCAGGTCCGCGTCGGTGACGTCGTCCCGCTTGAACAGCACGCCGAAGCTCGCGGTGTGCTTGCCATGGATCCAGCTGACGTCGTCATTGAGCTGGACCTGCGTCACATTGCGGCCCTGCGGAAAGACGAAGTTGATGCCGCCCAGGTTCGTGAATTCGCCACTTGCCATCTCCAGGGTGAAAGGCATGGCCGCCAGCGCCGCCGACTCATCGGGGCTCTTGAAGATGGCGCTGTACCACATCCCCGAGAGGATGACCTGGTTGGCCACGTTGGGAGAGAAGGTGTGAGTCTCCTCCATCTGCCCTTCATAGTCCGGCTGATCGCTTTGCTCGTTGAAAACCGGATTGATGGCATCGACGGCGGTGGGCTGGACACCATGATCGCGCTTGAAGTGGATAAATGCGGTGTCGTTGGTGCCGAGCTTGAAGTCGGCGCGGGCCGTGACCAGCACCTCGGCGAGGTTGTTCCTGGGATTGGCTACGTAACTGTCCTCCCAGAAGGCAGGTGCGCCACCCGGCGTAGTCCACGCCGAACTCGGCACGGGCGTAGCCCGGGAAACCCCAGGCGCGCTGTTATACAGCGCGAACATCTTTGTGTAGAAGGGGATCTCAGCGGAATTCCCGGCGGCGGGCAGACTGTCCGTGAGGACAGCGTTCTGGTAGGACATATCGGGCACGAGCACGACGTCGGTGGGCGCGGTCACAAACCGCATTCCTTCGTAGTTGAAGAAGAACCACGCATGGTTGGGCTTGATCGGTCCGCCGATGGCGGCGCCCCACTGGTTCGCGTTCGAGAATGCCTGCGGCGCTCCCGAGTTGTCATTGAACCAGTCGTTGGCGTTCATGTCGCTGTTCGTCCAGTAGTACGTCGCGTTGCCGTGGAACTGATTGGTGCCGGAGCGGGTAGTGATGTTTTCCTGCACGCCACCCAGGGCGCCGTACTGCGCGCTGTAGGCGTTGGCCACGATGTTGACTTCAGAGATGTCGTTGGAGCCGAGCAGCAGGTTGCTGGGACCGGAGTTGTTCAGGTTCAGGAACGGGTCGTTATCCTCGGCGCCGTTGATCGTGAAGTTGTTGGAAGTGGCGGGCAGACCGAAAGCCGAAGAGTTGCCGTAGCCGCCCTTCGTGTTCATCACCACGCCCTGCGTGAGGTTGATGAAATAGGTGATGTCGCCGCCGGGGTTCGGCATGTTCTGCACTTGCTGCTGGGTCAGCGTTGTCGAGATATCGGAGTTCTCAGTCTGGAGCAGCGGCACCGCAGTGCCCATCACCTGCACCGTTTGCACGCCCTGAGCGACGGCGAGCGACATATCCACGGTCACTGTCTGGCCGATCGCAACGGCGACGGACTGCTGGGTGGTCCGGAAGCCGGACGCCGCGACCTGCACGGTGTATTCGCCAGGCTGCAGCAGGCCGACGCGATAATCGCCGGCGGGGCCGGTTTTCACCGAGTGAACCACGCCGGTTCCGGCGCTGGTGACGGTGACGACCGCTCCGGGAATCGCGGCGCCCGTGGGATCGGTGACCGTCCCGGCGATGTCGCCGGAGATCTGCGTCTGCGCGACTGCCGGGCGATAGCCGATGAACAGCGTGAGCGCGAGAATCAGGGCAGCCAGACCAACTTTACGACCGAAATTCATTTGAAAAACCTCCAGGATTCCAATGGTGACCGTTAACTCGGCGTCCCCTGACAGGGAACGCTAAGAAGGACTCGGAGAATGATATCCGCTGGGGAAACAGGCCAACTCCACATTGGGAACCACTCGGTGTAGCAATTCATGGTCCAATTCCAAGCCATTGAGAAGTAAGTATTTACCGGCTGTTGCGTGGGCTCGCGCCTTACCTTTCTCTAAAAATTCATAGAGCCGCTCCATGGTGTTCCTGGATTTGGAATAACGACGTGACTTTGGTTTGCGTCTAAGCGGCAACTGCTTCGCTTTCTGCTGTGCAATCCCGGTTGTGACAAGATAGGAACCGAAGACGAGCGAGGAGATCCGGAATGAATGCCCTGAAAACCACTTTGCTGCTGACCGCCTTAACCGTGCTCCTGGTTCTCATCGGCAGCCGTTGGGGCGAGGGCGGCATGATCATCGCGTTCCTGATTGCGGCCGGGATGAATTTCTTCAGCTACTTCTATTCCGACAAGCTGGCGCTGAAGATGTACAACGCGCAGCCGGTGACCCGCGAGCAATTGCCCCGCGCCTACGACGTGCTGGAGCGCATGACCGGGCGGTTGGGCCTGCCCATGCCAAAGGTTTACGTGATCCCCACGGAAGCGCCGAATGCCTTTGCGACGGGGCGCAATCCGAAACATGCGTCGGTCGCGGTGACCCACGGCATTTTGCAACTGCTGAACGACGACGAGCTGGAAGGCGTACTGGCGCATGAACTCGGACACGTGCGCAACCGCGACATTCTGACCAGCTCGATTGCGGCGACGCTGGCCGGCGCGATTGTGCTGCTGGCGCGCATGGCCTGGTGGGGCGAGATGTTCGGCGGGTTCGGTGGGGGAGGCGGCGGAAACAACCGGCGCGGTGGCGCGCTGAGCGCGCTCGTGATGCTGATTCTGGCCCCGATTGCGGCCATGTTGATTCAGCTTTGGATTTCACGCACGCGCGAATTCGAGGCCGACGCCACGGGCGCGCACATCACCGGCAATCCTTATGCCCTGGCCAGCGCTCTTGAAAAGCTGGACGCGTACTCGAAGCGGATTCCGATGCCGGGCTCGCCGACCACAGCGCACCTGTTCATCGTGCAGCCGCTGCTGACCCGCCAGAACTTTTCGAATCTGTTCTCCACGCATCCGCCGATCCAGCAGCGCATTGAGCGGCTGATCGGGCGGCCCAGCGTCTCCGGGGCGCCGCAACGGTAAGCGGCGGGCTCAGCCGTTCATCGTCCCTGCTCCGCAGCTCCCGCACCGCGCATTTTTCTCATTGCCGCTGTACGGTGGGGGCTGAACCCTGTACGCTGTTGCTGCCATGAAAACACTGCTCCGTTCCATCGTCTGGCTGGCGCTGGTGATCTGGCTGGGCGGTCTCTTCTTTTTCCCGGTCGCCGCCAGCGCTGCGTTCACCACGATCACGGACACTCACCTGGCAGGCACGATTGTCGCGATCTGCCTGCGCGTGCTGCACCATGAGGGACTGTTCTGCGGCGCACTGATGGTGATCCTGCTGGCGCTGGGGCGTCTGCTGCGCGTGTATCGCGGCAGCGCTCTGGCTGGGATCGTGGTCACGCTGATCATGCTGGGGCTGACGGCCCTGTCGCAGTTCTGGATCATGCCCAGAATGGAGACGTATCGCATCGCCGCAGGGGGATCCATTGATGCGGTGGCGCCCACCAACCCCAATCGGGTTGGATTCAATCATCTCCACAATGTATCGGTGAAGCTGGAAGAAGGCGTGATGGTAGGCGGAATTATTCTGGTGTTCCTGATCGCTCACGCCGCCGGCGATCCGCGCGATCGCTACTGACGAATTCGTAACGGACGCGAACCGCCCGCAATTGCGTGCGGGCGGTCCATCCGGATGATCAGGAGCCTAACTCAGGCGCTCTTCCGCGAGGGTTCGTTTTCGCGGCCCTGATCGCGGCCCGGCTCCCGGCCCTGCTCGCGACCGGGTTCCCGGCGCCCGCTCTGCCCTTCTTTGTGACCTTCTTCGTGCGATCCGCTGCTGGGTCCAGGACGTGAGTTCTCGGACGTGCGGTTTTCCGATCCCATGTCGCTGCGTCCCTTTTGCTCGCCGCGTTCGGCGCCCTGGCCCTGTCCCGTCGTGGAACCTTGCCGCCGCGCGTCGCCGCTGCTTTCCTGCGATTCTCTGTTTTTGTCATCCTGACGCTGGTTCATCCATGCACCTCTGCATTCGGTTGCGCACTCAGCGGCAGGAGGCTGCTTCGCCGCGGAACGAGTGCGTCGTATTTAACGCTCTTCCTCATGGGATTCCGATCCGGAGCGCAGGGTGGCCCCGCCTGCCCATGTTGCTCGCATCCTATTGAGAAAAAGTGCGATGCTGAACAAGCGGAGGATTTCTGCCTATGGCGAATTTGAAAGGCGTTTCCATCACCTGGCTGGGACACGCCACGGTCCTGCTTGTCACGGAGAAAGGCACCACGGTCCTGATCGATCCCTTCATCGAGCACAATCCGAAATATCCGAAGGGCTACAAGCTGCCCGACAGGATCGATCTCCTGCTGCTCACGCACGGCCACATGGACCACATCGCCGACGCTCTGCCGGTGGCGAAGAAACACGGCGCGCACAGCTTCGGCATGGTGGAGATGATGGGCTGGCTGGAATCCAAAGGCCTGAAGGATGGAGTGGGCATGAACATCGGCGGATCGCACACCTACGCCGACGTCACGTTCACGATGACGGAGGCGCGGCATTCTTCGGGCATCACCGACGGCGACCAGACCGTGTACGGCGGCGATCCAGCGGGCTTTGTCCTTGCCATTGAGAATGGCCCGGTGCTTTACCACGCCGGAGACACCGCGGTTTTCTCCGATATGCAATTGATTCGGGAGCTGCACCATCCCGAGCTGGCCATGCTGCCCATCGGCGACCACTACACCATGGGACCCAAGGGCGCGGCGCTGGCGGCAAAGTTTCTGGGTGTGAAGTCGGTGCTGCCCATTCACTATGGGACCTTCCCCGCCTTGACCGGCACGCCGGCTGCGCTGGAGAAGGAGCTTGCCGGGACAGGCATCGAGGTGATCCACACGGAGCCGGGCAAAACTCTCCGCTAAGGAGGTAAGCGTGGCTAACCCCGCAGCGGGGGTCAGACGGCCGTGGCCACCTCGACGATGACCTCGTCCTCGGAGCGGTAGCGGCTCTCCGGAACGATGAGCACCGGCGCGGTGACGCCGGAGACGACCTGCACGACGGTGCTCTGCTCCAGGTCGGCCGCCTCGTGTTCCGGCGAGGGAGCACCCAGGACGATGAGGTCGGGCTTGAGACGGGCGGCGGCCTGCACGATGACGCGGCCAGGATCGCCTCCGGTCACCACATGATCGACGGGAAGGCTGTGAGCTTCGTCGAAGGGGGCCAGAAAGCGGAGCCGCTCCAGACAATTGAGACATTCGAGATGCCGGCCGCAGCGAGCCGAATGCATCACGATGAGGTGATTGCCCGCGACGCGCTGGGCGTAGTGCAGCGCGCTCAGCGAGGCCGCGGAAAAGTCCGTTGCCACCAGCACGTTGTTCCAGCGCCCAAACTCCCGCGGCTTCTTCGCATGATCGGGGGCGACGGTGAGGATGGGACAAGGGGAGTGGGCCAGCAGTTGGCGCGTGACGACGCCGAGAGCCGCGCGCCCCGCTCCGGTGATTGCTTTCGTGCCGAGCACCAGCAGCGCCGCGGAGTGGTCCTTGAGCGAAAGAAGAATGCGCTCGCAGACGATGCCGGTCTCCACCCGCGAATGCACAGCAATGCCCTGCCGGCGCACTTCGGCTTCGATGCGTGCCATCTCCTCATGCGCGGCAACATCGTGATCCACGGCCGGCGGTGCGCCGCCCGGGAATGCGTAGCCGACCGGATCGATGACGTGCACCAACAACAGCATGGCGTGCTGATGCCGGGCGATCGCCTGCGCGCAGCGGAGGGCCGCGGAGGACTCTTCAGTAAAATCGGTGGCCGCCACAATCGTCCGGAACGGGAACGGCCTGACGCCGCTCAGATAACTAATTTCCCGATGACTGGCTGCGGAATGGCCGGAAACACTCATAACCAGCCCTCGCTTTCCGCTGATTGGGCTGGCTACGACGCTACGCCCGGTTGATGGAAGGAGCCGTGACGCGGGTCACGGAAAAAGGTGACCGCGCGCACAGGATGGCGCGATGTGGCGAGTGCTCAGCCGACGATCTGCTCCATTTCTGCGGGTTGCAAAATCGAGATCGTGGCGCCGTGGCGGGCAATCAGGTCGTCGCGCTCGAACTGATTCAGCAGCCGCGTTACGGTTTCACGGGAAGTGCCCGCCATGTTGGCGAGTTCCTCGTGCGTCAGCGCCATGGTGAAGCGCATTTCCGGTTTTCCGCAGGAACTGGTACGCGCCCAGTCCAGCAACAGCTGCGCCAGGCGTCCCGCCGCCGAACCGGAGAGCGCGAGGCGGCGCGCATCGAGGAATACTTCGTGATACTCATGCGCGATGACCTGAGCCGCCTGCCGGCTGACGTGCCCGAAGCGCCCGAGAAATTCCATAAAGTCGCGGCGCCGCACGCTGCGCACCTGGCAAGGCTCCAGCGTCTCCGCAGTCACCTCGTAAGGAAGATCGTTCAGCGTCGCGGTCAGTCCCAGCACGTCGCCGGGCACGGCAATCTTCAGGATCATCGTGCGACCGTCGCGGGAGGTGGCCGACAATTTGATTTGGCCGCCGCAGATCACGAAGATGCCGGAGGCGCGCTGGCCCTCTTCAAAGACGATCGAGCGGCTGGGATAAGAGATCAGCATGGCGATCTCGTCGAAGTACTCGATTGCGTCGTCGGGAAGATTGCAGAAGATGCGCTCAGAGCGCACCGTACACAGGGCGCAACGATCGGGAACTTCGTACCCGGTTGGATTTACGTTTTTTATGGCTGCCGGCATTTTGTGCCACTCCTCAGCTGCACGGATGCACGCGGCAGCTTCGCTCCTGCACAACAATCTCCCGGAAGGCCGCGCCGGTTCGCCGGGCGGCCTTCCGGTCTGGGCAGACCATGGGCCGGGGCGGGCGTCGCACAGCCAGATGACCCTCCGCTGAATGACCTGGCATTCACCCGCTGATCCCGCGTCGCCGAGGAAATCAAAAACATACGGCCTCCTGGCAGCAGAGAGCGCCGCGTGCCGTCTGCAATTCGCGCAGTTTTCTCACGCCGCCTCTCTTTTTCATCCAGAAATCGCGCTGGCTTCGTGCTCAGCTTCAATCGCGAGCCCCGGCGGGTTCACCCGCAGCGAGAGCACCGGGCACGGAGCGGCCACCAGAATCTTGTACGCAGCCGGCTCGGTGCCCGGCAGCCAGCTATGCGCGGGGGCGTGTACGCCCAGCACGATCAGGCCAGCGCGGGTTTCTTCCGCGACGGCCAGAATTTCGGCAACCATCGTTCCGTGCGCAGCGCGAACCTCGACTCGCGTCCAGGGCAGCGCGTCGGTGGGGATCAGCCGATGCAGTTGCTCGCGGGCTGCCTCGATCGCGCGGCCCGGATCGCGATTCGACGCGGGCGCCGGCGGCACAACGTGCAGCAGCACCACCCGCGCGCAAAACTGCCGGCCCAGCCCAAGAGCGAGAGCTGCGCTGGCTTCGTGCATGCCGCCCAGCGATACCGGGTGCAGAATCGTCTCAAGCTGCGTCATCGTGCCCTTATGCGCACGCGGCCCAACGGTGCAGACGGGGACTTCAATCGCTTCCAGCAGTTGCCGCGCTACGGAGCCCAGCACAAATTTCTTAAGGCCGCGACGGCCGTGTGTTCCCAGAATCAGCCGGCCTGCCGCGGAGTTGCGCACCACTTCGCTGATCACATCGGGAACGAAGCCGTGGCGCACTGCGGTCGCGCAGTCGATTCCCTGATCGCGCACATCGCGAGCCAGACCTTCCAGCAGCAGGCGCGCATCGCGATCCATGCGCAGAGGATCGTAGTAGGCAGCGGCGCCGCCTTCCATCGGAGCGGACTCGTGCGGCAGCACCGCGTGGATCAGGATCAGCGAGGCTCCGCTGGCTTTCGCCTGGGCAATCGCATACGGCAACAGATACTCCGTATCCGTTAAATCGGTCGCGACGGCGATCTTGCCAGGCACAGCGAATTCATGGATCTGGTCTGACTGGAGAGTCATGAGAAGCTCCTTCCGGCGGTGCGATCGCCAGAATGCCTTTAGTGTCGTGGGCGGCGTGAACATGGGGCTGTGCGCGAGCGCACAAGCCGGTGTGATGGGCGTCACAATGCTGAGATTTCAGTGCATCGAAGGCGGACTCGCGGTTTGACCGCCCTCCAGGGCGTTGTTACGATGGAAATGCGGGGTGGAGCAGCCTGGTAGCTCGTTGGGCTCATAACCCAAAGGTCGGTGGTTCAAATCCACCCCCCGCAACCAAAAGAATCAACAAGTTACGATTCTCTGGCCGCTCCGACAAACTCCCATAAACTCCCAATAAGAAAAATCGCCGTTCAGGCGCTCGCCTGTGCAGGGCGGAGCACCATCTCGACAACCTTCCCGTTTGCTTCCCTTTTGGACGACGACATGGCCTGACCATAGACATTCATGGTCGTTTGGATCGAGGCATGCCGCATCAGTTCCTGCTGCACTTTCATCGGCGCTCCGGTCTCGTCCAGCCACGAACGGTACGTGTGGCGGAACGTGTGCCAGCCGAGATTCGCATACTTCCCCGCAGCAACCTGTCGCTTTTTGTGGATCAGGAGCCGCTTGCCGTTTGGTGTCCGATGATCCTGGTTGCACCAAACGCCCACGCCGGCCTCGCACTCCGGGCACTCCACAAGACAGCATCCGGCAGGCCGGATGTGCCGCTTCTGGATCGACGTTGGGAAGTAGGGCTGCTTCGTGATGGGGTTGGCAAAGACCCAGCCGTCTTCCGTCGGTATGGCTTGCTTGCTCCACTCCAGCACGATCTCCGTCAATGACGGATGCAAAGGAACATAGTCCTGGGAGTATTCGGTTTTGAAGTGATCTTTGTCGATGAGCGCAAAATTGCCAATGCACTCAGCGAGGCAGAGTCCCGGGTGGGTTGCCGGCAGCGGCAGACTTCCCGCAGAACCAGCAGCAGAGCGAGCCCAGGGAAGGTGGTGTTCCCAGATTGAATCGCTAATCCTGAACAGCTTCTCTCCAGGGGCCGCCGGGCTGCCATCGAGATGAGTGAGGCTGGCTGCCGCCAGCCGCTGGTATGAGCGGCATCAGGAAATCCGCGAGCCCAGACATGACTTCCGGAAGACCAACGGGCATAACGTATAGCCGGTTCTTTTCAACGAACGCATTCCACTGCGAGTTCTTTTCCCGGTGCTCGGTAAAGGCGGGTGTGAAAGCGACAGGAGGTTCGTTGACCGGCAATTGCGTTCCTCTGCGCTGAAAGGTCCGTCGAATCGCGGTGGACAACTTCTCGCTTTCAAAGGGAAAAAGGGTGCTGAGGGTTCGGAGGTCGCACAGATCCTTCATGCGCGTATTCGCCAACCCGAGCTTTACCAGTGCCTCGAATTTCTCGGCTACAACGGTCTCTCGCGGATAAGCCCGAAGCACGGGCGCAGGGCCGGCGAGCAGAGTCGGAAATCGCGTCTCGACCGGCGCCGGCGTGACAACGTCGCCGAAGCCGATATCGATCTGAACCGGGACTCGCGCTGATCCCATAGACCCACGAAAGGTGATTCTTACGCCCGCATAATCAGCGTTCTCCTTGATTCGCACGGCGTCCACCGTATCCGGATCGAAGCGCAGGCCGTCCTCTTCGACCGGCAAAAGGCAAATCTCGCGAAAGATCCCCGCATATCGTTCGGGAGAATTCTCGCCGAGCGACAGGAAATCCGCATCTCGTGTGGCTCGGTGCGCCTGATCGGTCCACAGGTCGAACAGCAGTGCGCCCTTGAGAATGAAGAGATCCCGATACGCTGACTTGCTGATCCGGTAGAGCACACGTTCGAGCGCGTATTTGGTCAGCAGGAGATTGAAGTCCTCATTCGATGACCGAGCCCGATTGAGGAGCCGCTGCTTCGCCGAAGCTGCCAAATTGGACGGAGACGACTTCGTCACACCAGCGCCTCCATATAGGGCCGGATTACGTTGGCGACGCGGCAGACCTGAGCGGCTCGCCAGATTTCGTCGACCGAAGCCCTCTTTTCAGCAAGGCAGCTGCGCAGCGCTGCGATAGCGGTTTCCGTTCCGACCCGGGACCGAAATTTGAAGCAGTCTGCTACGGTCTTGGCCGGACTGTAGACGCGGATGTTTCCCCCCTCTGTCGAATGGTCCTCGATGCCGAAAGCGAAGACGGCTTCCGAGAAATGCGCGACCCGGAGCGGTGGATACTCGATCTTTGGAGTCCAAGCTCCGCGTTTGAGAGCAATCCAAACCTCGGAGGGGTTCTCCGTGGTGAGCTCGTGAAACCGCAGCGCCGAGGAGAGGCACAGTACGGCGTGGGGAACTATCTTGAAGACCTCATGGATCGTCTCGTATTCGGAGATGTCGCGCCCCGGGGCGCGATAGAGGCCGCGGCCGACCCGTTCCAGTTGGCCGGTCCTCGCGAGGTGCCAGAGATGTGAGTGCGGGATCGAAAGGGCCTTCAGGTCGCGAGGCCGCAGGAACGCCTGTTTCCGTGCGAGGGCGTCGACGCGTTCGGCCTGCGATCTCATATTGAAATTATTGTCAATTGCTCTACAGATGTCAACATCTATAGAGGTTTTGATAAGGCATTGAGTGGCGGCAGCCGCGGCTTCGCGGCCCGTCCCACCGACCGTTGGGTGAAAATCCCAAAGGCTGAAATGCACTCCCAATAGACTCCCAATAGGGTGTCCAGAGGGTACTTTTCCGTACTTCCGGGGTGCCATTCGTACCGTAAAATCCGCTAGATACGCGAGTTCCCGGTCACTCATAACCCAAAGGTCGGTGGTTCAAATCCACCCCCCGCAACCAAAACCCCCTTCAAAACATAGAGCTTAGGCAGGTTGGAGTGCGCCTTGGCGCTTCATCTGCCCGGATTAGCGGCAGGTACAGCGGGCTGCGCGTGCACCAGAGCCAGGTCGCGTTCCAGCATGGCTGTATCGAATCCGGTTGGACATTTCGCATCGGTCGCGACCCAGTCGGTGCTGAGCACGGCGTAGACTTCCTCGGCGTAGCGCTCGAAGAATTCCCAGCTCATGGTCTTCAGCCGGCCCCAGGTGACGCAGTAGATCCACTGCTGATCGTAGCCGACCACAGCGACGCAATGTCCCATGTTGGGGTTGGGAGCCGCGGCGTCCGCTGGAGTGGACGGAGAAATGGCCCAGGGAATATCGGGCCAGCCGGTGGGGACGCCGGCGCAGGCGAATCCAGGAAGGTCGAGCCCGATGTAGCCGCTGCCGAAGAGATGGATGACGCAGCGTAACTGCTCCACGTTGGCTTTGTCCGCGCCGACGAAGGAGTGAATCTGGTGCCCGCCAATGCCGGTATTCCGCCAATACTTCAGCGCATTGAGCATGGAGACACATTCCATCAAGTGGTCGCCAGTGAGCGCCGCCTGCGCTTTGATGATGTCGTCGTCAGTGAGGAAAATGCCGCGCTGGTTGGCGGCCGTCCAGTGGTGGATCATGTGGCCGGCAGCCGCGGAGGTACAGCAGTTGAAACGGTCATTCGCCAGCATGGGCCAGGCGGGCGTCGATTCCACCATTTCCTGCACGGGGGGAACGGGGAGGGTCCGCACATTAATGTAGTTCTTCAGGCGAACCGTTCGGGGATCGTGAATGGATTGAATTCTACCGAGCAGCATGGCGACTCCTGTGCGTCGAGGGGTGTTTCAAATTCATCTTCTGAAGCAGGCGATGATAGCGGGGATCGTCATGCAACGGCGAGAGCGCGGGAAAGACAGTGATGTAGGCCAGGAAAATGTCGCGGCGGTCGGCCGCCTTGTCGAGCCAGGTGAACGCCAGGTCCGTTTCCCCCAGGGCGGCCGCGGCCACGGCAATGGCCATGGGCAGAACGACGCCGTTCTTCTCGTACTCGAGGAGCTGATCCAGGGCGAGGCGAGCCTTCTCCGGATCGCCGTTGCGCACGTGCGCTTCGGCTAGCCACCCGAGCAAAACCGGCATGCGCGTGTTGGCAATTCCCTCTTCGAAGGTGCGAACGGCCTCCTGCGTACGCCCGCTTCCTCCCTGGGCCAGACCGAGTCCGTAGTAAAGCTCGAAATAATGGGGCGAGGATTGCAGAGCGCTCTGCGCCAGCAGGATACCGGCGTCGTGATCTCCCAGATAAGCGCGAAGGATGGCCTCCTCGCCCAGAAGCGGAGCAGAGAGCGGGTCGTAGCTGAGCCCGACGCGCGCCTGCTCCAGCGCGTCCTCGAGCAGGCCGTGAATCATGAGGCAGGCCGCGTAGAGATAATAGGACTCGCCGCGCTGCGGACGGAGTTCGATGGCCTTCATCAGGTGCTGGCGGGCATCCTCCCAGTTCCAGTCGTAAAACTGCATCACGGAGGCCAGAGCGATATGCCCCTCCGGCAGATTGGGATCCAGACTGATGGCCTTCAGCGCCGATGAGCGCGCCATGCCCCACGCCTCATGCGGCGGCATCATGCCAAGAGCCGCCTGAAGGCAATAGAAGTCCGCCACGCCGGCATGCGCTGCCGCGGAGCGATCGTCGAGCTCAAGGGCCCGCTCGAAATACCGCCCGGCAAGCTGGATATCTTCGACGGTTTTGCGATTCCAGTGATAGCGCCCCTTCAGGTAGGCCTCGTACGCTTCGGTGCTCATCGGCGTCGCCGGTTCCGGACCGGATAGGCTCAGATGCTGCGCGACAGTTTCGCGCAGGGCGGACACGACCGACGACGCGATTTCATCCTGCAGCTCGAAGACATCGGAGAGCTCCCGGTCGAAGCGTGCGGACCAGAGCTGGAACCCGCGGCGCACGTGAATCAGCTGCGTATGCACGCGCACGCGCGTCCCCGAGCGCCGTACGCTGCCTTCCAGGATGACCTTGGCATGCAGCGCCTCGCCGATTTCACGAATATCCTTCGTCGCTCCCTTGAAAGCGAATGCCGAAGTGCGCGAGACGACCCGCAGGCCCGGGATAGTGCCCAGCAGGGAAATGAGTTCTTCGGTAATTCCATCGCTGAAATACTCGCTGTCCGGCTCTGCGCTGAGATTGCGCAACGGGAGCACCGCGATGGAGGGCTCCGTCGCCGTTTCGGTGTCGAAGGTCGCGGCGTGACTCGATGCGGAACTGCTCGACGTGGCGGACGGAGCTTCAGCACGAGCGCGCGGGGCGTGGGCCTGCGGAGCGATATCGGCCGTGGGGTTGCTTGAAGACTCAGCGACGACAGCGGCTGGAGATTTCGCGTCGGTTCCCATTTGGAGGAGTTGCGCAACTTCAGCAGCGGAACTGTGGCGCTCGTGGGGGTGCAGGCGCAGGCAGCGATGCACGGCAGTGATCAGAGAATCCGGCAGACCGGGACGGACCTGATGCAGCGGCAGGTAATCCGCGCGCACGATCGCGCCGCAGATAGCGCCAGGCGTGGCGTGCCGGAAAGGCGGATGCCCCGCGGCCATCTCGTAGAGAACCGCTCCCAGAGACCAGATATCGGAGCGATGGTCCAGGGGCTCGCCCTGCAACTGCTCCGGCGACATGTAGGCGAGCGTGCCCAGAATCTCGTGTGGCCCGGTAAGACGCGTCTCGTGGGCGATGCGGGAAAGGCCGAAATCGAGAATTCTGACCGGGCCGGATTGAACCACGAAGACGTTGCCCGGCTTGATGTCGCGATGCAGGATGCCGGCCATGTGGGCGGCATGCAGACCGGTGGCCACCTGGCGTCCGATGTCCTGAATGCGGTCGATCTCCAGAGGGCCTCGCTTCGCCAGGAGTTCCGCGAGCGTCTCGCCCCGATAGCAGGCCATCACCAGCAGCAGCGAGCCATCCGGCGCTTCTTCGACCGTATAAATCGTGCAGAGATTGGGATGATCGAGCGCGGAAGCGGCGCGTGCTTCTCTCAGGAAGCGAGCGCGGCTTTCGGGATGGTTCGATATCGAATGCTGCAGGAGCTTGATGGCGACGGTACGGCCCAGCCGCGTATCCTCGGCTTCGAGAACCACGCCCATCCCGCCCTCGCCGAGCTTGCGAACGATTCGGTAATGAAGGAGGAGATCGCCCGGACTGGTCGCCGTCGCCATGGAAAAACTCAGCTACGCGTGAGTTGACGCAACAGCCGCCGCTTCGCTGGCGGTGAAGATGGTGTTCCGGAGGGAGGAGTTCCCGATCCGCTCGAAATGTTCCAGAATCTCGGTGAACAGGCGCTCCAGGTGCGCGATGGTGGAAAGCGCGCTGACCGCGATGAGTTCCTCCTGGTGCTTCGTGAGAGGACACACATCGAGCGCGGCATCGAACTCCGCCACGTGGCCCGGATCGAGCTCCGCATGCCGGAGATGACAAGACATGGACGAGAGCGGGATTCCGGTACGTTCGCTGACCTCGCGCAGAAAGCCGGCGTCCGTCGGCGACTCCAGCACGGCGATATAGCCGAGGTAGGCGGCAGGATGGACGTGGCGGATCCAGTAATACTGCGAGCCCACCAGCGCCGCAGCGCTGGGATAGGGCAGCCGGTCGAGGGCGCGATCACGATCGATGCCGAGGGAGGCAAGGTCTGAGAGGAGCCACTCTCCGTGGTCCCGCTCTTCGTCGGCATGCTCCAGGTAATAGGCGCGCAGCGGCTCGCGGAGAGGATCGTTCCCGAGCGCGCCGCACTGCTCGGCGGCCATCTGCATGGCGGGAGCCGAGGCAGCGGTGACGCCATAACAGGCAAACAGGAATTCCGGGTACAGCTCTCCCAGCCTGGGGTGATACCACACCTCGCCGATCAATTCCGTAAGGCGGCCGCGCGTCAGAGATAACGTCGAGCGAAGCCGCCGGCTCCGGCTGGAGGGGGTGGACTCGTGCTCCGGGTCGACTGGAGGACGGCTGCTCACGGGATCCTTCTTAAAGGATCACAGTTCCCATGCGATGAGAATCACCCATTGGGACCTTGTGATTGAAGAAATCATCGCCCAGCTTGGCGCGCACGGAAATCAGGGCGTCCACTTCCGCCGAGCTCAACTGGTTGATGCTGTTGATCTCATCGGGTGTGAGGGCGTGCTGCGTTTCAATGAGCCCGGCTTGCTGCAAGCGCTGAAGATTATTCATGCTTTGCCTTTCTCCCTTTGGGGATGTCACGTGGAATGAGGACGCGGGGATAGGAAGTGGACGAATTCTAGCATGCCGGCGAGTGGCCTTCCAACAGAATCGGCCAGGCCCAGCGTCAGCTGCTTCCCTGCTGCCCCAGGATTGCCAACAGGAGGGCTGGAACATGAAGTTCGTTGAGCCGCTGCGTGGAGAGCTGGTCCATGCCATGCAGGACCGCCTCGGCCGGCGAGCATGCGAGGAAGCGCTGGGCGAGTCGGCGACCGGAGCTGGTGGCAAGAGTCCGCGAACCGGGCAGCCCTGTGAACCGGGGAATATGCAACCCCAGCAGGTCGCGCAATTCCGCTCGCAGCACAGCTTCCGGGAGCGCGCCTCTGGAGCGTCCGCGCAAAGCATTCCGCAAAACGCTCCGGCGGCGGTGGACGGATGGCAGCTGGTCGGGGTGCAGAGACTCGCTGAGGAGAAGACCGTAGGTGAGGGTGTCGCGCAGGATGATGCGCGGCGCGTGGATCTGTTCCAGCGTCCGGCGCCATGGCGACTCGGGCGATACCAGGCTCTCGCGGCAACGCATCAACGCGTCGGCGGCTTCCCGATAGCCGCTCACCAGTTGCGGCAGCACTTGCAAAGGGGAGGCGCCAGGAGGCGCGTTCCCCTGGTCGACCAGAGCCGATGGAACCATCCGCAGCCGGCGCGTGCCGGCGGGTCCGTCGGACCACTCCGGCACCAGAATTCCTGGCGCTGCTGCGGCCCTTCCGAAAAGGCCGGATACATCCGGCAGCTCTCCTGCGTGATCGCTGGGCAACAGGCCGGTATCCAGCAGAGTGTCGACGATTGCGGCAAAGGCGTGCCTGGCTCCGGAATCTGCGGCGGTGGGTGGAGACCCGAAGGATTCGGCATCGACCGGCGCAGGGCCGGAGCTGGTGGCCAGGACATTGGCCAGATGCAGATCCGTCATTCTGACGTGCGCAGCCAGGCAAAGCGTGGCGCCGGCGGCATGCCAGTAGGCGCTGGCCTGGAGAGAGCTTTGATCCCACTCGTGGAGTCCCGCGTGGGGTGTCAGCGATGCGACCCAGCCATATCGACCGGTGATTCCCGCGAGTGCGCCAGCAGAATTGAGCTGCAGCGAGGAATGGCCGTTCACGGCATGGACCAGCCGATCCCAGAGCCATTCGCCGCTGATCGGCCGCGGCTTGTAATAAATACAGCGCCCATCGCGAAAGAGGAGCTGAAGCACACTGTGGCCGCCCGCATGAGGGTCCGATCGTGCCGGCGTCAGCGATCTCAGCTCAGGCAACTGCGCATCGTCCAGCCAGTGTGCCAATCGCGACGCGTCGCGATGGAATCTCTCATGAAAGACGGCAATCGCGTCCACCCACTCGGCCGCTGCGCCTTGCAGCAACGCAGGAAGCGCGGGATACCTGCGCGTGAGCGATTCCTCATTCGCATCCGGATCGAAAGCGAGGGCCTCCGTCAGGATTCCCGTCAGCCGCTCCCTGAGCGTCTCAACCAGAGCGCCGGGATCGATGCAGCCTCCTCGGCACTCCGGCACTCCCGCGGACAAGCGTTGCTGGAGGTCCCGCTGAGCGTCCCGGATCCAGGGCTCCAGGGGAATCTCCGGGATGAGCGGCGCCTCTTCTCCGCCGGCAGCCGGTTCTGCGCACCGCGCGGGATCAGGGGCCAGCGTTCCCTGGTAACCCAGCACCAGGCGGCCACGAGGCGCCAGGCAGTCGGGGCTGTCCCGCCCAGTTTCGATGGGGATGCGCATGCTGACCAGTATGGCGCAACGGCGCAGCCCTGTTGCTTGAGCGGCGCAATCGCCCGTCACTGGGCGTACTGAACCCAGTTATCCCGTTCGGGCCGGTCTGAGGCGGGGACTGGAATCCCGGTGCCGCCGGCAGACTGAGAGCGAAACAGCCTACCCAACGAACCAATCCAGCTGGAAGACGGTGGCTTCGAGGTGAAGTTGATGCGCTGCAGCTTTTCCAGAACTTTGGGATCAACTTCGCACGTGAAGCGCAGCGTCTGATCGCTGCTGCCCGAGGCCAGACACAAACCGTTCGGCGAAAAGGCAAGCGACAGCACTCCACCGGAATGGACATTGATGACCGGCAGCGGATCCTGGGCGACCACGTGCCACAGAATGATCTTGGAGTCCGCCGTCCCGTAGGCCAGCCGCCGGGTATCGGGAGAAAACGTGATGGTATTGATGGCGGCGTTCGCCATCGGCGGCGCAGGAGGGTAATAGATCTGACTGGCCTGAGCCGTTTCGCCGTTCGTGTCAATCAGAGATCCTTTCACCGCATCGCCCTGCACGCAGGTCCAGTTGCTCGTGGACCAAACGGCGACGTCATAGGAGCGAGTGCCTGCAGCCAGCCAGTTGCCATCCGGCGAGAACGTCACCGCCGAGCATTGGCCCTGCAGACCGGAGGAAGCATGATCCGACGAGGCATACTCCGTCCCGGTGAGATTTCTGGGTCGTCTGAAAGAACTCGCGTTGATCCCGGCGTTCCACAACCCGGCGGGCAGATTCCATACCTGAACCGAGTTCGCCACTCCGCAGACGGCCATCCGGCGGCTATCCGCGGAAAACGCGAGTGCCGTCAGTGAGAAGTTCTCCGGATACCCACTGAAGCCGTGATCCGCACCATCCACATGGAGATCGGCGAATGGCAACCTCGCCCATTTCTGGAGCGACTGCGCCGGATTCCAAAAGACCAGGATGGCCTTCGAATGTCCGGCGTTCGACTGGTTCAGTCCCGCGACCAGGGTTCCATCCCGAAGAAATGCCAGCGACTGGAGGGTGTTGTGTTGCTTTGAGTCTGCGCGGCAGTCGGCCCGCTGCGAGGAATCGGCCAATAGCTCGGGAGGCATGGCGAGCGTTACGGGGAGAGGAGAATTCCCGCTCATGTCCCAGAGCTGCACCGTCCCGCAATAGCCGCTCTTGTCGTTTTCCGCCGCGGCCAGATACTTGCCCGACCAGGCCAGGGCCACGCCGCTCGTGCGGTCTCCCGCAAGCAGAACTGGCTCGCCCACCGGCTTTTCCGGACGGGGGAGCGGCGAACCGTGATTCGGATCGTTCAGGTGGGCGGCATCCACCGGACCCACGGCGAGGCGCTGGATGATCAGGGTCGCGGGCCGCTCGCCATCCTTCTTTTCGAGCTTTAAGTTGTCGCCCTGGGTGACGCCGACGAGAGCGGCGATGCGCTCGCCGCCAGGCGAATAGGCGAGAGACTGCACGGAGCCGCAGGTGCGAATAAATGGCGTCTGCGATGCCCAGGAGGGTTGAATGAGAGCTTTGTGCTCCAGTCCCCCGCACACGACTTGCGTCGAGGGCGGAACAACAAGATCGGCAGGATCCGTCTCCAGGGTTTTCTTGTTCTGCTCCGGGTTCAAAGCCCCGTCCGGCTCCGGCTGCCGCGCCCAGAAGTAGACGCGGCCGTCGGTGGCGCCGCTGATGGTGTCAGCTCCGCCGGAAACAATCAGGCGCTGATGCAGAGTAATGGCTGCGGAATACACCACCACTTTGGCGCCCCGCAACATTTGGCTGGAGCCATAGCCGGCGAGAATCGTGGGGTCATGCTCATCCTGCAGCATGTTCCACACCTGCACTGTTCCATCGCTGCCGGTGGTCAGCAGCAGCTTGCCGTCATGCGAAAAGGTGAGCGAGGTCACCAGCCCCTGGCCGGTGTCCAGGAAGGTGCTGAATTTCCAGGTCTTGTCCTTCTGGAGATCGGCGCGAACCACGCGTCCGTCCCGGGTGCCGAGCAAAATGATGTTATCGAGTTGGTTTGGATACCAGGCGAGAGACATCAGCCCGGAGACGTCCGCCACGACAGGATCGGTGCATCCTCCCATGGGCTCCCCGGCATCGGAAATGGGAACCGTACAGAAATGGCCATCGCCAAAGGCCATGGCAAAGGTATGCCCTTTGGGCGAAAACGCAGCGGCATTCATGCCCTTGGTGGATGAGGCGGACGCGTCAATGCTGCCTGCTTGCCTCAGGCTTCCGTCCGGCTGGATCAGCCAGAATTCCGCGGCATTATCTTCGCCGGTGCTGGCGAATTCCTGATTATTCCGGAATACGACCCTGTCGACGGCCTTTTGAGGCACCCTGGTGATGACACTCCCGCTCGGCGACAGCTCGTTCTTCGTGGGGATCTGATGCACCTGGACTGGTCCCGAGCAGAGAGACGCCGTGCTGACCAGATACACGGTGCCGGCAGTCTGGGTGGCGTTCCAGGTTCCGGTCCCAATCGCAAGCCAGGCATTGTCCGGCGAGAATGCCACCGACAGGATGCCCGGAGGATTCCACGGTTTCAGGCCGTGTTTGGTCATGGCGTCGCTGGTCATGCTCTGCGCGGGCGATGCCAGATGAAGATCGCTGTTCAGATAGTCGTCGAGCTTCGCATTCACGCTCCACGAATCTGGACTCTCACCGGAAAGGTAAACGTAGCTGTCTTTGCCCTTTGCTGTTGCCTGGCTGCCGATAACGGCCAGCGCACATTTCAGCAGCGGGTGATGGGTGGAAGCCGCATTGAAGCCGCTGATATCGAAAATTCGCACCGTCGAGTCGGCGCTGCCCGTCGCCAGCCAGGCGCCGTTTTGCGACACGGCCACGCTGCGCACTTCGTCCCGGTGGCCCATGTAGTAATACGCGCCGTCTCCAAAGAGGCGCGCGCGCAGGTAATTCCATTCAAAGCGAGCTTCCACCTTGTGATCCAGGTTGATGATCGTATAGAGCCACGGATGCCGAATGATGAACGGCATCAGATGCGTCGTCAGGTACTGAGACTTGTCGATCTCCCTTTCAATCCAGTGCGGCTCGGTGCGCACCATGCCCTGCGCTTCGCGCAGGCCCTCGACCCCGCTCGCGTAATCTCCGCTGTCGAACGACTGCTGCACCTGGATCACATGGGCGGAATAATTCTGGAAGGCGACCTTCTGCTCGTAGACCTGGTTCCAGAGAATGAGCCCCGCGATCACGACGAGGACGACGGCGGCCAGAGCTACCGTCCTCATCACGCCCTTCTGGTACGCTGCGCGCTGGCGCCGCAGTTCCGCATCCGGCATGTTCATCCGGATCCAGCGATCGTCGAAAACGTGCTCGTAGATGCGGTTCCTGACGACCAGCCGGTTGTCGCGGACGGTCACGAGTCCGGCCAGGCGCAGGATGTCGATCAGCGGATTGTTGTCGTCCGCGGCGACCTGCTTACCGGCATGGATCACGCCGTACAAATCGAGCAATCCGGAGAGCTCGGCTTCGCTGCGTTTGCGCAGGACCCGCTCGCGGACGAAGAGCAGGTTATCGTCGCTCTCGCGGGCGCGCGCGGAAAGGAACAAGTCATCGCAAACGCGATCGACATCCTTCGGGCTGGTCACCTTTGGATCGGCGGCCACGGCGGCGCAGAGCCGCTGGGTCAGGTAGGGATGCCCGTTGGTCCACCACAAAATGCGCCGCAGCAATTTGAACCCGAGAACCGGCTCGCGGCCGAGGCCGTGGATCAGCGGCTCTGCTTCGGTCTCGGTGAAATCCGTGAGAACCACGCGATTGCCGATGTTGAATGGCGTGGTGGAGACGTTGCGAATGAGATCGGCGGGCGTGGCCACGCCGATCAGGCAAAAGGTCAGCCGGTTGAGCTCCGGGTCTTCGGTGCGGTTGTTGTACACCTGCCGAATGCCGGCGAAGAATTCGTCGGTTGCGAAAGGCAGCCCACGAACGGCATCGATCTCGTCGATGAAGATCACGAGGTGGCCGGAGATTGAGGGCAGAATCACCTTCCGCAGCGCAGTCATCCACCGCTGCATGGGCCCCATGCGCTGCACGGCCGAATCGGTGCCAGTCCAGAAATCGTCCAGCTCGTCCTCGAGGTCGAACTCGCGCCCCAGTTGCACCAGCAGGCCGTCGTACCACTGCGCGGCGGAGAGGTTCATGCCGACCTTGGTGAGGTCGAGCACAGCGACGCGCCGTCCCGCCTCCCGCAGCCGGATGGCCGTGCGCACCATCAGCGAGGACTTGCCCACCTGGCGCGAGGTGAGCACGTAGCAGAACTGGCCCTCCATGAGATGGGTGAACAGATCGGTGTCGGCTTTGCGCTCCACGTAACTGGGCGCATTGGCGGGCAGCGTGCCGCCGACGGTGAAGAAGCTGCGTTTCGTTTCCCGCGGGATCTCTACGGTGCTCATGGGGTCAGTCCAGGTGCCGCTCGAGATAGGTGCGGTAAATACCGCAGCGGAAATGAGCATCCTGGGGATCGCTGCCCGTGATCACGCCGCCGCTGCGCAACCGGTAGAAACTGGCCTGATCGGGAATCGCTTCTCCTCTGACCAGGCCCTTCACCACCGCCAGCAATTCTTTATCTGAAGCCAGCATGACCAGGATCCGGCGCAGGTGGTCGCCGAAGGGCCCTTCGTCCGTGGCTCCGGACTCCAGCTGGTCGAGGCTCATGCCGTGCGTCGTCATCTCGTAGAAGCCGCGGCGGGTGAGATACGGCTGGCCGTTGAACAGCGCGAAGAAGCGCTCCAGCTGCTCCGCGGAGCGAAGAGGATTGCTGTAAAGCTGATTCAGTTTCTCCACCTGGCCGATGCCGAAGTCGTGCAGCTCGAGCTTGGTGCCGACGTTGAAGGGCGACATGTCCTGGCGGGTGATGAACAGATGCGGTTCCGTGGCGTAGACGAAAGCCAGCGTCAGGCGTTTCCAGTGGCTTTCCGGCTTGCGGCGCCGCTCCTCGTGCCAGCTGCGGAACATCCCGAAGACGTCGCTGGCCCATGGATGCGCAAAGAGGCGGTCGACCTCGTCCATGGCCAAAATCATGTGGCCGTCGATTTTGCCCAGCACTTCGCGCCGGATATAGCGCTCGAAGTTTGTGTTGGGCGCGCGTTCCTTGCTCCAGTTCTCATCAGGGAAAACATCGAGATCGAGGTTCACCGCGATCATCTCGCCCAGTCCCTTGTAGAAGCTGTCGATGTCCGCCAGAGCGGTTTGGTTCAGCCCCATGAAATCGACAGACGCAACCTTGATTCCGGCCTTCTCGGCCTGTTGCATGCCGCGCGCCAGCAGGGACGTTTTGCCCATCTGGCGGGCGCCCTTCACGCACACGATGAATTCCTCGCGGCTTTCCAGCGCAGCCTGGAATTCGAGGTCGGCGGCCTGCACGATGTAGTAGGGCGAATCCAGCGGCTCCGTCCCCTTCGGCATCACCTGGTTCTGGAGCTGTTTCGGCGCCTCCCTGGCCTCGAGGCTGTCCAGAAGGCTGGAGAGCAGAGCCGCGTCGTCCGCCGGCGTGCGCCACATGGCGTACTGCAGGCGGCCGAGGATGCTGTAGAACGGGTCCTTCAGCGGCTCCTCAAAGTTCACCCGAATCGGGAGGATCCTTGGCTTGCCGGGGGTCTGCCCAGCCGCCTCCCAGGCAATCTTCACTTCCCCTTCCAGCATTTCGCTCTGCACTGCCGCAGCCGATAGCAGGGGAATGACGGCGTCGGCTTCGCGCACCTGGCGCTCAATCTCCGTCGCCCACTCCACGCCGATGCGCAGATGGCGGTCGATGAACACATCGTGGCCGGCGTCGCGCAGGCCATTCTCCAGCAGGGCGAGCACATGATCGTCGGGCTGCGCATTGCGCTTGTACAGCAGCGCCACGCGCAGAGCCTTCTTCGCTTTGGGCGCGCGTGGGATGGCCGGGGCGGGCGGCGCCACCACTTTGGCGTCAGTCGCAGGCCGGGGCGCCGCATGCGATCCCGGCGGCGTCACCGGTGCGGTTGGCCGTATCGGATTTGGCACAGGCTGCGGCGTGGACAGGCTCCTTCCGCGTGCCTCCCACTCGTTGCGCGGGCCCGGCGGCGTTCCCGTGATACCGCAGTAGATTTCCCAGAACCGGGCGTCCGGCTGCGGATCGTCGGGATACCACTCCATCCGATTCAGCGTACAAAAATACGGCCCCAGTTCCTTCACTCCGGCGGGCTCACGCAGCACCACCACGCGCCGCGCCGCGCGCTGATCGCCAACCAGGGAAATCTCAAACTGGATGAAGTCGCGATCCTTCTGCAGCCATCGCGAATTCACGACAAAGAGAGCCGCGTCGGCGCTGGAAATAGCCTCGACGATCTTCTCCTGGATGTTGTCGGCGACGGAGATCCGTTCCTCGTCCAGCCAGACTTCGAAATTCGCCGCTCGCAGCCTGGCCGCCAATTGCCGGACGAATTCGGCGTTCTCCTCCGGCAGACGCGAATAGCTGATAAAGACCATCCGCTGTTTGCCAGGGGATGGTGCCCGAGGTGACTGTGGCGCTTGTGCGGTTTCCATTGAGCCTGATCTCTTCGGGGACGGGAAACCTGGATTTCCGTGCCTCGTTCAGTTGCGGTTCATTCGGTCCGGTTCAGGGTAGCCCGAGCAATTCGGGAGAGTTCCGCCACGAACATCAGCGACGGACCGATCGCGTCGGGGAAACCCAGACCCTCTGCGGCTCCTTCTGCGCGGCGACCCATGATTCGTCCTGGATTGCAACCAAATGTACAACCCTGGATGGCCACTGGTAAATAGATAAATAACGGCTTTCCCCGCGATCCACCGTGCGGAGACGCCGTTCAGGGCTCTCTGAGCGCTCCGGAGCCCGCCCGGAACGCTTCGCCAGCCCCAGGGTCACACCCAATCCGGCTGAATCGCTGAAGGATAGCCCACAGGCAACAAACAGGTAACCCGCCCAGCAGTGGCGATAGTCTGAGGAGGTGGAGGTGGCGATGAAGGGGATAGATCGGCGGGAGTTTCTGCGCGGCGCGGCGGTGGCTCCGGCCGCGGCCCAGCAGTGGTGGTCGCGGCAGGGACGCGAGGCGAAGCGGCGGCTATTGCTGGTTGGGACCCAAACCGTGACCGGGACCAGCAAGGGCATCTACGCCTGGCACTGGGACCCGGAACAAGGAGATCTGCGCCTGGCGGGTTTGGCTGCGGAGAGCGAGAATCCCACCTTCCTCGCGCTCGCTCCGGATGCAAACTACCTGTACGCCACCAATGAGATTTCCGAGTTCGAGGGACAGAAGAGCGGCGCCGTCAGCGCTTTTGAAGTCGATCTGGCCGCCTCCAGGCTGAAGCCGATCAACCAGGTTTCCTCGGAAGGCGCAGGTCCGGCGAACGTCACGGTGGATTCCACCGGCCAATCGGCCTTTTGCGCCAATTACGGCGGCGGAAGCGCGAGCTCGTTCTATCTGAGTCCCAACGGCCAGATCAGCGACGCGGTTTCGCACTTTCAATACGAGGGACATGGCCCGAATCCGGCGCGGCAGGAGGCGCCGCACGCTCATCGCGTCACCGTGTCTCCCGACAATCGGCACCTGCTGGTCAACGATCTGGGGCTGGACTGCATTCACATCTACCATCTGGATCCCGAGACGGCGAAGCTGACGCCCAGCGATCCGCGGCAGTGGAATGCGAGTCCCGGTTCCGGTCCGCGGGCGCTGCGCTTTCATCCGAACGGCCGCATTGCCTACTGCGTCTGCGAAATGGCCTCGACGGTGGATGTGCTCGAGTGGAATCCGCAACACGGCACATTGCGCCAGATCCAGAGCATCAGCCTCATTCCCGCGGATTACCACGGGCCGACGCGCGGATGCGACATCGTGCTCGACCGCTCCGGCCGATTCGCTTACGCGGCCAATCGCGATTACGACTGCCTGGTGAGCTTCTCCGTCGATCACAAGGATGGGAAGCTGACGATGCTGGCGCGCAGCTCGTGCGGCGGGAAAATCCCTCGGCACCTGGCGCTCGATCCAACGGAGAAGTGGCTGCTGGTCGCAAACGAGCAGTCCGATACGATCGCCGTCTTCGCGCGCGACGAGCACACCGGCAGGCTCGCCGAATCGGGCAAGACCTTCCCGCAGTCGAAGCCGCAGTGCCTGGTCTTTGCGTGATGCTCAGGAACTCGACTTCGATGCAATCACCGCTTCCAGTTCCCGAGCCTGTTGGGCCAGCACTGCGACACTCTGCGGCGTGAGCGCCTCGGTAGTCCTCAGAACGTCTTCCATAGCCGAAGCCACCTCTGTGCCGCGCGGCAAGCCAAAGACGCCGAGGCTGCCGGAGAGCTTGTGCGCGGCCTCACGGCCCGCGGTGCGGGCTTCCGCATCGGCTGGATTGCGGCCGAGCGCATCGCACGCCGCGCGCAAGGCGGCCACCCGTTCCAGCGTGGTGGGCAGGCTCTTCCGCCAAAGCTCGGCCAGCCGGGCGGCGACGATTGCGGCCGGATCGTTCACGCGTCTTTCCAACCCAAAGCGTTGGCGATGTCCCCGGCCAGCGTCAGAGGATCGAACGGCTTGAACATCACGCCGGCGACGCCCAGATCGGAGAACCGCTTCTGGTCGGCCGACTGCACTTTGGCGGTGAGCAGAATCACGGGAATCTGCGCGGTTTTGGGATTGGCGCGCAGCTCCCGGAAGGTCGTCGGCCCATCCATCCCCGGCATCATCACGTCAAGAAGAATGGCGTCCGGCTGCTGCTCCTCGGCCCGAGCGATCCCCGCGGCGCCGGAGCCGGCCATCAGGACTTCCCATCCGGCGACGGTTTCCAGGCTCAAGGCCGCCACTTCGCGGATGTCTTCTTCGTCATCGATGATCAGAACGCGGTGCGGCAAGGCCCCTCCCCAACCCATCCATTATGAATGGCCGGCCATCGCTTCCTCAGGTCCGGGAGCGGAAATGGAGGCGCGCCCCGGCAGGAAGAGCCGGAAAATGGCGCCGCGGCTGCCGTTTTGCTCGGCCCAAATGCGCCCGCCATGCTGCTGCACGATGCTGCGGCAGATGGCCAGGCCGAGGCCCGTACCGCCTTTCTGCCGCGAATCGGAAGCATCTACCTGCTGGAACCGGTCGAAGATGGTCTCCAGCTTATCCGCAGGGATACCGCGGCCCTGATCGATCACGCTCAGCAGCGCCCCTCCCTCCACCGTAGCGATCGTCATGCGCACCATGGATTGCGGCGGCGAAAACTTGATGGCGTTGCTCAGCAGGTTGGTCATTACCTGCAGCAGCCGGTCGGCGTCCGCCTCAATCGAGACCGGCTCGAGGTCCGACACCAGATGAACCTTCCCGGCATCGGCCATCGGCTGCATGGTCTCAATCGCCTGCCGCGCCACATCTTCCAGAGCGACGCGGCGAAACGCGAGCGGCGCGCGGCCGGACTGCATCCGTTCCAGGTCGAGAATGTCATTGATGAGGCGCACCAGACGCTCGGAGTTCGCGAGCGCGATGCGCAGCAGGTTCGCCGCTTTCTCGTTCACCGGGCCCAGCAGTCCTGAAGAGAGGAGCCCCAGCGCGCCGCGAATCGAGGTGAGCGGGGTGCGCAGCTCGTGGCTCACCGTGGAGATGAACTCGTCCTTCATATGATCGAGCGCGTAGCGCTGGCTGATGTCGCGGAAGCTGAGCACGCTGCCCACCGGCGCACCGTCCTCAATCATCGGCATCAGCGAAAACTCGACCGGGAAGCTCTTGCCGTCGCCGTGATAATAGACGTCCTGGCCGGCTGTGCTTTCTCCGGTCTCGAGAGCCTGCCGCGTGGGGCAGGAGCCATCGCAGTTGTGACCCAGGGCGGCAGGATGCAGCATCTCGTGAACGCTGTGCCCGATGAGCTCCGGTTCCGACCGTTCGATCATGCGGGCTGCGGCGGAATTCACGAAATCGATGTGGCCGGCCGAGTCCACCCCGACGATTCCGTCAGCAACGGAGTTCAGGATGATGGCCTTTTGGCGGTCCAGTTCGCGGACGCGCGCCTCCTGTCCGGCACGGGCCATGAACTGCCCCAGCGAACCGCAAACCGTCTCCACCGTGGCCAGCAACTCCGGATCTTCGCGGGACGGCTGCCGTGAGAAACACTCCACGATCGCGATCACCTGATTGCCGACGCGCACGGGCACCGCCCATCCGGAGATGAATCCGTTCAGACGCGCGGAGATGCGGCGGATGAAGGCAGGATCCTGGCGCACATCCGCGATCCAGCAGGGCTTGCCGAGCGACCAGACCATGCCGGGCAGTTCTTCGCCGCGGGTGAACACCTGGGCGCGGGTTTCGCGGAGGAAATCCTCGCTGGAACGGCCGCGCGCGTGCCACGAGAGCCGCGGACGCACGACGTGCTGCGCCTCATCCACCCTCCACAGCACCGCGACCTCGCAGCCGAAAGTGGTGCAGAGCGCCTCCAGCACGCGGGTGAGCCCCTCGTCCATGGAGGTGGTTTCGGCAATGATCTGGCTGACGATGAGCTGGATGCGCAGGCGGCGCTCGCGGCGGTTCTGCTGCGTGACCTCGCGGAAGGTGCAGCGCACCGAAACCGGTCCGGATTCCTCGCGGCGGCAGCTCAGGCTTGCTTCCACTTCGACGATTTCCCCGGCGGAGTTCTGCAGCCGCAGCGGATGGCGTTCCACGCGCACGCCGTGCAGCGCCTTGTGGAACAGAGCCGCCGCTTCTGCCTGCACTTCCGGCGGGAAGGCCGACTCGAAGCCGATGAGCGACTCGAACTGTGCGGAGTCCATGCCGAACAGCGCCTGCCACGCCGGGTTCACGTACAGGTAGCGGCCGCGCGGGCTCAGCGTTGCGATCATCTCTGCCGAGTTTTCGAACAGATCGCGGTAGCGCTCCTCGCTTTCTCGCAGCGCGTGTTCGGCGCGCCGCGTCGCGCTGATGTCTACCGCAACGGAAACCAGGCCTTCGATGCTGCCCGCCGAGGACCGCACCGCGGAGAGATACACCATGACGGGAAAGGTGCTGCCGTCGCGGCGCCGGTAGCGCATCTCGAAACCGCGCACCCGGCTGGCCGGGAAGCTGGCCACATAGCGGATGTAAGGCAGCAGCGGCTCAGCCGTGTTCCAGGGAACCTCCGGCTGGGTTCGGGCATCCGCCATGGACGCGGCCAGTTGTTCGCCGACCCGCGCCATCTCTCCCTCAGGGTAGAGATCGCCCGCCGTGAGCTTGCCCAGCACTTCCGAGGCGCGATAGCCCAGCATGCGTTCGGCGGCGGGATTGAAGAGGCTGACGTGTCCGGCCAGATCGCAGGCGATCATCACCGGTCCGGCGGAATCGAGGATGGAGCGGTGCAGGCGCGCCACGCGCTGCAACTGGCGCTCCGCCTGACTTTGCCGGAGAGAGGCGCGAAAGCAGGACAGCGCCACACCGATGAGGAATGCCTGCGCCAGGGTCCACAGCGCAACAAACCAGAACACCCATGGGCGGCTCTCTTCGGCGGCGCTGCCAAAGCGAGCAAGCACCACCGCGCCGGCAAACGAGAGAGTCAGAGCGATGGTGAATGCCCATGTCGCGATCCGGGTCTGGGCGTATCGATTCACAACTGATTGCCGGGGAAGCACTGCTCCCGCTTCCAATTATGGAACAGCGCGATTCTGGGCAAGTATAGGGGAACGAAAAGCTCCCCTGACAGCAAAATCGCAGCGCCGGCGCAGGAACGGTAATCTGTGCCCTTTTTTGAAGCGGCTCAGGCGGTTACCGGCTCCAGAATCCGGCTCCAGCGGCGTCCTTTGCGGGCGGCGTGAGCCTGCTTATGCCAGGCGTAGCCGGCAATCAGCGGCAGCGCCAGCGTGGCTTCGCTGTAGACCATCTGCTCGAACGTCGTGTCCACCTTGCCCCAGGAGCTGGCTTCCTTCAGCGTGCTCGAGGAAAGCGCGCCGTCGCGCACGTCGGCCACCGTGATCTGGATGGCGTACTTGTGCATCGGCGCTTCGTTGCCGAGGATGTCGGCCGCAACCACGATATCCTGCGCGAAGTTCTTCGGCACGCCGCCGCCGATCATCAGCAGTCCGGTAGTCGGGTTGGCGATCTTCAACTGCGTCAGCTCGTAGAAATCCTTTGCGGAGTCGATGGACACCTTCGGCTTGTCCTGGCGCTTGTGCTGGTGAGCGACCAGGCCGAAGCCGGCCGAGCAATCGCTGAAGGCCGGACAGAAGATCGGCACATCTTTCTGGTAGGCGGCAAGCACGATCGAATCGACGCCGCCCTTTTCCGGCGTCTTCCCGTTCTGCTCCAGCCACGCGCCCATGGCGCGGATGAACTCCCGCGAGCTGTGAGGCCGGGGCGGCAGCGAATCCGCCACCTTCTCGGTGGTCTCATCGCACTCGCGGAGCTCTTCCTCGTCGATCAGCGTGTCGTAGATGCGGTCGATCATCGCCTCGCGCAGCAGGCCGTCCTGGGTGCCGGACTTGAACAGGTCGTCGGCGATGTAGTGCTTGAACCCGAGGGCCTCGAAGAAGTCCTGATCGACGATGTTGGCGCCGGTGGAGACGATGGCGTCCACCATGTTGTTGCGGACCATGTCGACGAAAATCTGCTTGAGGCCGGCAGAGATCAGCGAGCCGGCCAGACAGAGAATGACCCCGCAGTCCTGGTCGCGCAGCATGCGCTCGTAGATGGAGGCGGCCCGGGCGAGATCACGGGAGGTGTAGGCCATGGACTGCATGGCGTCGACCAGCGGCACCACGTTGTGCTGCTTGATGTCGATGTGGCGAATGGGCGTGCTGAGAAGCTCTTTTTTCGAAGTCATAGCGAAGTCAGGATAACAAAGGAAAGCGCGGCACGGATTGACGGGGGATGAATGGCGGCGGAGGCCGATCCCTCAGGAATTCGGCGGCTGCCGGCGCATCCGGCGGTTACGCAGCCACTTGGCGAATCCCAGGGCGAAGAGCATCAGCCCGAAAGGCAGGCACATCATGGCAGCCATCAACGACAGCCAGCCCCCATTGTTGTGCGGACCGTGAATCCCGATGGGGCCGAAAACCGTCGCTGCCAGGACCGCCGCAATCAACCCGGCGGCCAAAATGCCGATCCCGGCGCGCAGTAGAGCGCGCGTTCCGTCGTCGCCTGTCTGGGGTTTCGCTTCCATCACTGCACCGGAGAATTTTGCCATTCTACAATCCGTTCACTTCAGCGCCCCCACCAGCATCACGCGCACCACCACGCCGGTAATGGAGACATACAGCCACAGCGGAAACGTAAAGCGCGCCACCTTCCGGTGCATGCGGATGCGCCCCGAAAGCGACAGATAAAACGTGGTCAGCACCACCGGCAATGCCAGCGTAGCCAGCGCAATGTGGCTGATCAGGATGGGCAGATACGCGCGGTAGTAAACCCAGTCGTGCACCGGGTAAAGCGTGTCGCCGTGCAGCGCGTGGTTGGCGACATAGCTGATCAGAAACAGGGAGCTGAAGGCAAATGCCGTGAACATCGCCCTGCGATGCGCGGAAATGCGGTGCGTTTTCACAAAGTAGAAGCCGAACACCAACGCGATCGCCGCCAGCCCGTTGAGCAGCGCGTTCAGATTCGGCAGAAACGTGTAGTGCAGATCCCGCTGGTCGGCTGCCGGATGGACGTAGATGAGCCAGAAGAGGAACAGCGTGGCCGCTACGCTGATGCCGAGGATCGCGGTCACCGGAACCGAGATCGATCGCTGCGGGCTCGTCGCTGTGGTCATGGGGTTCCCTGCCCTGCGCTCATTTTCCCGCCGCATTCAGCATGAGGACCATCAACAGCAGCGGCAGGTAGATCACGCTCACCTTCAGCAGATCGCGGGCGTACATGCGCGACTCCGCGCTGGAGCGGGCGCGCACAATGCGCGTGAAGCGCAGCGTGTATCCCAGATAAAGGAGGCCCAGAGCCAGCGCCACGCCGCCGTAGATTTTCCCGTCCATGTGCAGCCACACCGGCACCAGGCTCACCGGAACCATGAGCACCGCATAGGTGAGCGCCTCGAGCGCGGTAGACCAGCCGTCCGGCTGCGCGACCGGCAGCATGCGGATCCCGGCGCGCGCGTAATCCTCGCGATAGAGCCAGGCAATGGACATGAAGTGCGGGAACTGCCAGACAAACAGGATGGCGAACAGCGCGACCGCGGGCCACTCGATCACGCCCCGCGCGGCGGTCCAGCCCAGCAGCGGCGGCATGGCCCCCGGAAACGCGCCGATGAAGGTGGCCAGCGTCGTCACCCGCTTGAGCGGTGTGTAGACGCCGACGTACAGAAACGCGGTCAGCAGGGTCAGGCCGCCGGTGATGAGGTTCGTCTCGCGGGTCAGCCAGATGGTTCCCAGCGCGATGGCCAGCAGCCCGACGGTGATGCCATGCGCCAGCCCGATGCGCCCCGTGGCCATGGGACGGTTGGCGGTGCGCAGCATGCGGGCGTCCAGTTTGCGCTCGATGCACTGGTTCAGCGCAGAAGAGCCGGCGGAAACGATCGTGATCCCGATCAGCGTCTCCAGCAGGCCCGGCTGGATGCTGCTGATGCCCGAGCGCATCGAGCCGAGATAAAAGCCGGCCCATGCGGTCAGCGTGACCATCAGCGTCACGCGCAGCTTAAAGAGCTCGCGGTAATCCACCAGCAGCGAGGCCGTCAGCCCGGCACGTGGAGCGTGCAGATGCGCGGATTTTTCCCAGCCCACTGGCGAGCGGTCCAAAGAGACCGCGCTCGGCTCCAGACCCGAAGCTGCAGGGTTTACCGGCATACGATTCCTGAGGGACAGTCGCGCTGAATGAAAAGCAACATCATGGGTGAGGAGTCCGGGTAAATCAGAGGGGATGGCCCACCCATCATGATACCTGCTGGATCACGGATGGTTGAAGCTCGAACCGCCGCGGCAAGGAAATCCGCAGCGCCTTATCGCGTCGTGGTTTCCACCCCGGGCGGCTCGACCAGGGTATCTTCGTGGATCGCATACTCGTTCAGCATGACCGCGATGAGCACGGCGGTCGGCACGGCCACCAAAGCCCCGATCACCCCCGCCAGCGCCGCGCCAATCAGCAGCGCGATCAGGATGGTCAGCCCCGCCAGGTTCACCTGGGTGCGCATGATGCGGGGGGTCAGCCACGCGTTCTCGATCTGCACATAGACGAAATAGAAGATCAGCACGCCGATCACGCGCCCCCAGGAGTCGAGCCCGGCCACAATCAGGACCAGCGTCACCGACGCCATCGCGCCGACGACAGGGACAATATTGAACAGCCCCATGATCACGCCCAGCGCGTAGGCGTAGCGGATATGGAGCGCCACGAACACGATGGTGCTGGTGACGCCGAGGATGACCATCAGCGATCCCTGCCCCAGCAGCCAGCGCCCCATGCGCATCGCCGCCGTCTCCAGCGTCTGGTTCAGCCGCACCCGCCGCGCTGGCGGAAACAGCGACAGGAACCATAGGTAGGCGACGTCGCCTTCCAGGATGAAGTAGACCGTGAGCACCATGCCGGCGATCACACGTGCCAACGCACCAGCCCAGTCGCTTGCGAACCGAAGGACATAGGTTGCGGAATGGCCGGCGACGCTTTCCACTTTCTCCTGCAGCGAAACCAGATCGACGTTGCGAATGAGGGGCAGGCGCTGGAGCCGGCCGAAGAATTGCGGTCCGCGCTCAGGCAGTTGGCCCATGAAATCCCGCAGATCGCGGAACGCCGGCGCCAGCCCGAAGATAAAGAAGCAGGTGAGGCAGCCGACCACGAAAATCAGGATGAGCAACACCGCCATTCCGCGTCCCGGATGCCAGCGGCCGATGCGCAGCTTCATCACCCAGCGGACCAGCGGCATCAGTACCACGGCAAACAGCGCGCTGACGTAGATCACTACCAGCACGTCGCGCAACAACCACGCGAAATACAACGCCAGCGCCACGCCAAAGGCGAACAGCACGACGCCGCGTGGACTGAGCGGCCGGCTCATGCAGGCACCCCGCGCGCGATCGTCGACGCTCCCGCAGAGCGGTCCGCATCCTGGGCCAGCGCCGCCAGCACGCATTCCGCTACCGCCTGGGGCGTCCGTTCCGCAGTCTCGATGGTCACGTGCGCCTGACGATACCACGGGAGCCGTGCCTGCCAACGCTCCTCGAGCCGTTGCCGGTCGCGCAGCACGGGCCGCACCGGGCCGGACGCATGTTCGGAGCAGCGAGCCAGCAATATCTCACGGGGAGCATCCAGGAAAATCACGCGACAGCCGGGCAGCTTCGCCAGGAATTCTCGGGTGTCGGCGCGTTCCAGCGCGCCCCCGCCCAGCGCCAGCACCAGACGCTCGCCCACCGCGGTCTCCCGGATCGCCGCCGCTTCCATCTTGCGGAAGGCAGGCTCCCCGTCGCGCTCAAAAATCTCGCCCACGGTGATCCCCGCTCGCTCTTCCACTACGCGATCCGTGTCCACGAATCGCCATCCCAGGCGCGCAGCCAGCAGCTCGCCCACGGTCGTCTTGCCGGCGCCCATGAATCCAGTGAGAACAATGCAGGAAATGTTGGCCGGAGGAACTCCCGGCGATGCCCTGTGCCCGCTCATGCGTTCTACGATTATATGGAGACAGGAGCCGCGAAAGGCCTTTATTTTCTGCCCGGGGAGGCAGACTTCGCGCCCGGCTCGTCACCCTCGCGGAGGGACTTCTGGATGTGCTCCCAAACCGCGGGGCTGGGATCGTGAATCGGCAGCAGCAGACGGGCCTGCGAAGCGATGTACTCGAGGTCCCTCACCAGCGCCGCGCAGTTCTCGCACGTCTTCAGATGGTCCTGTGCGCTCAGATCGGCTTGCGCCTCGAACAGTTCCGGCAGCGTTTCCTGAAATTCCGCACAGGTCATGATTTTGTCCATGGAGGGCACCACGATCACGCGGTCTGCTCCTTCCGCTGCCCGGTCCGCAGCAGATCGCGCAGTTTCATGCGCGCCTTATGCAGTTGCGACTTACTGTTGCCGATGGAGCAGTCGAGCATCTCCGCTATCTCATTATGCTCGTAACCCTCTACATCGTGCAGCACAAAAACCAGCCGGTACCCCGGAGGCAGGTTCTCGATCGCCCGTTCCAGCGTGACCCGGTCAATGGAACCGGAGAGCGTCAGATCCCGCGCGCCGATGTCCTTGCGCGGACCGTCGTCCTGCGCCGGCTCCAGCGTCTCTTCCAGCGATACCTGCGGAAGGCCCTTGCGGCGCAGGTGCATCAGCACCACGTTCACCGCCAGCCGGTGCAGCCAGGTGGAAAAGGCGGAATCGCCGCGGAAGGTCGCGATTTTCCGGTAGAGCTGCAGGAAGGCTTCCTGCGTCAGGTCCTCGGCCTCGGCCACATTGCCGAGCATGCGCAGGCAAAGCGAGTAGACGCGCCGCTTGTGCATCGCGTAGAGCGTCTCAAAAGCGCGGGCGTCGCCGCCCTGGGCTTTCTGAATCGCCTCCTGCTCTCCGGCGATGGGCGGGTTGCGGCGCATGTGTTGGTTCGCCGGCCTCGGCTGGGACGGTCCAGCATTCATCAGAACAAACCTTTCCACGGTCATTGTTCCACGAGCAGGCGCTCCGTCGGCTCGGCTCTTCTGGGTCTTCGGGGCAGTCGGGATCATAGAGGACGGTTTTTGCGGGATGTCGCGCAATACGTCTTCGACGCAGGAGCGGACGGCGGGGTTGCCTGAACGAGATTGAGGGCAGAGACACGCGGACGCGCAGCAGGGCGCCGCGCGTCCGGAGGGAACTTAAGAAACCAGAGGCCTACCGGCCGAAGAAGGCGGCGTTCTTTGCCTGGAAGCTCTGCCACTTTTCCGGCAGGTCGTCGGCTGCGAAGATTGCCGACACCGGGCACACCGGGACGCAGGCGCCGCAGTCGATGCACTCCACGGGGTCGATGAAGAGCTGGTCGCTGTCGGCGAACTTCGCCTCGTCCTTCTTCGGGTGGATGCAGTCTACCGGGCATGCATCGACGCAGGCGCTGTCCTTGGTGCCGATGCAGGGTTCCGCAATTACGTAAGCCATGTAGTTCCTCTTCGGGCGTGAAATTCAGCAATCGTGCCGGCTGAGCCGGACACGGCAAACACCCGCCTGCGCGGACGAATTGCCGGCCCAGCCCTGAGCCCGATTGTCCTTGCAACGGATCATTCTAGCAGGGCGCAACCGCGCCGCGAGCCGCTTCGCTCCGGTGCGGAAAACTTCGGGAATGTTGACGCCGAGCCCGCGGGGGACTTAGCGCTGCTGCCGAGCTTCAGCGAATTCGCGAGGCGTGGGAATCGGACTCAGGTCCCTGCCCGCCAGCATGTCCGCGAACAGCGACGTCATCTCCGGTTGCAGACGCCCGTTCGTCGCGAGAACCTCGCGGCTGTTCAGACGGAACGGTCCGCCCTCAAAGCTTGACACGCTGCCGCCCGCCTCGCGCACCAGCAGCGCCCCGGCGGCAGTGTCCCACGGATTCAGATTGAACTCCCAGAAGCCGTCGAGGCGGCCGCATGCGGTATACGCCAGGTCCAGCGCCGCCGATCCGGCCCGGCGCACGCCGTGCGACCGCAGCGTGAACTCCTGGTAGAAGTGGATATTCGGGTTGGCGTGGCGCTTGCGGCTGGGAAATCCTGTCGCCAGCAGCGCTTCGGAGAGTGTCTTCGTTCCGGATACCTGAATGCGGCGCCCGTTCAGCCACGCGCCGCGACCGGCTTCCGCTGCGAACAGCTCGTCCCGCGTGGGATCGTAAATCACCCCCGCGATCAGCTCGCCATCTTCGCCTTCGGCCACCCCCGGCCTGCGCCGCTCGAGCCCCATCGAGACGCAGAAGACCGGAAACCGGTGGGCAAAATTCGTGGTTCCGTCGAGCGGATCCACATACCAGCGATACTCCCCGTCCATATGCCGCCGCGCGCCTTCTTCCCCGAAGATGCCGTGGGTGGGCCACGCCGCGCTCAACCGCTCCGTGATCAGCCTCTCTGAGGCGCGGTCGGCTTCGGTCACCAGATCCACGTCGCCCTTGTACTCGGTGGCCACCCCGCGCTCGAAGAAGCCTCGGATCAGGGCACCGGCGTCCAGAGCGATCCCGGCTGCCTGCGATGCGATCTTCAGCTCCGCGGGAACGCGAGGTTCCGTCACCGCTGGTCCTCGCCCGCTGCCTCCGCTCCGCCGCTGCGCCGCGGGTTCCGATGCGCGCTCTTCCCCTGTTCGGCAATGGTGCGAATCTGATTCTTGTAAATGAACAGGTTCGGCTTGCCTTCGCGGGTCAGCCGGATCATGCGGTCGTCGAAGTACTCGATCCATCCGCTCACCATTTCGCCGTCGCGCAGCTTTACGTTCACGGGCACCTGCCGCTCGCTCAGCGAACGCAGATACAGGGTTTCCTGGCCGGTTTCCCCGGGCGGTGCCGCTTTTTTCTGCCGGCGGGGAGAGTGGTCGGGCGCCATAAGGCTCATTGTAGCGAAGCGAGGGTAGGTTTCACGCAACATGGCTTACGCTATGATCGCAACACGAGGAGACACGTTGCTTTCCCCGTCGGTTCATCGCGCGCGCTTCTGGATCGCGACCGTGGTGTTTTGCGTGGCCGTACCGGCCGGCTCGACTTCGGCTCAGACTCCGGTTCCGCAAAAAACCGATCCAGCCGCCAATTCTCCCCTCCCCGATGTACCCACCCTGATGGCGCAGGTGCGCGCGCATCAGCAGGCCATGGATGCGATTCAGGAAAACTACACGTTCCACGAAACCGACCTGACGCAAACCCTGAACAAAGACGGCAGCGTAAAAAGCACCGATTCCGAGACGTACGAAGTGTTCTTCGTCAACACCCATGAGATCAAGCAGCTCATCGAGAAGAACGGCAAACCGCTCGATCCGGATCAGCAGCAAAAGGAGCAGGACAGCGTGATGAAGACGGTCCACCGGGCCCAGCAGACGCCGCCCGGCCAGGCGCCCAGGGGCGAAGTTGTCATCAGCGTCGGCGGGATTCTCGCCGTGGTTCAGGTTTCCGCCCCGCGCCGCGTTCTGCTCGACGGCCGCCCCACGATCGCCTTCGATTTCACCGGCAACCCGCATGCGAAAGCCCATGGCCTCGCCGAAGAGGCCGCTCGCAAGATGTCCGGCACCGTCTGGATCGACGAAAAAGATCGCCAGGTCCGCCGCATGACCGCGCGCCTCGACGAGAATTTCCACGTCGGCTTCGGCATGGTCTCGCTGAGCAAGGGCAGCAATCTGGTCTTCGACCAGAAACTGGTCAACAATGAGCTCTGGCTGCCCACCAGCGCCGAGCTTTACATGAATGCTCATGCCTTCGGTGTCTTTGGCGCCCGCGCCAACGTCCGCGTCACCGACACCGATTACAAGAAGTTCCACGCCGAAGCCGTCCAGCAGCCGGGCGTGACCGTCGTGCCGCCCAGCCCACACTGAGATTGGAGAGTCCCGCGGCCATGCGCCGGAATCCAAAAGCGGTGGACGAACTTCTCCTGAGAACCTTCCGCCCTGGCGACGAAGACTCCTTTCGCCTCCTGAATGAAGCCTGGATCGCCCAGGACTTTTCGCTGGAGCAGGCCGACCGCGAGATTCTCGACGATCCCCGCACGCATATCCTCAGCCGGGGCGGTCAAATCTGCATCGCGGAGCGGCGGGGCGAGGTGGTCGGCTGTTGCGCGCTGATGGCGATGGCGCCCGGCGAACTGGAGCTGGCCAAGATGACCGTTGCCGAATCCGCGCGCAGCCTCGGCATCGGCCGCAAGCTGCTGCGCTTCGCCATCAGCGTGGCGCGCCAGATGGGGGCGCACCGGCTGTATCTGGAATCCAATACGCGCGCGGCGGCCGCGATCCGTCTCTACGAGCAGGCTGGCTTCCGGCACGTTGCCGCGCCCGCGCACCCCTCGAAGTACGAGCGCGCCAATGTGTTCATGGAGCTGCCGCTGGTCAGCAGCAAGGAACTGGTCACGATCTCCGGGATTCCGGTGCGCTGACGCGTTCCGGCCCGGCTTCCGGTTCCTCTACTGCGGCTGCGGCTCGCCTTCTCCGCCGCCCCGGCCATGGCGCCCGTGAGCACCGTGCATAGCCTTATACTTTTGCCTCTGGTCAGCATTCAACACAGCGAATATCCGCGACTCCGTATCCTTGCCAATCATGCCCATCTGGCTGCGCCGATCTTCCTGCGACAGCGACTGGTTTTGCCACAGCGCCTGCATCTTCTGCTGGCGGTCCACCAGGATCGGCCTGATCTGGTTCTGCTGATCGCTGCTCAGTCCGAGCTGCTGTGTCATTCGCTGCAGCTGCGCATCCGGATCCATCCTGTGCTGCCGCTGACCCTGCCCGCCCTGCCCGCTGTCGCTGTACTGGGCATGTGCCGGGCCTGCGCCGAGCGCCAGCAGTCCGGCCAGCGCTAACGTCATGGTGATATTCCGCATTTGTCTTCTCCTGAACCTCCGGAGCGCGGTCCATGCGCGCAGCCGGTTCCGCAACATTTCAGCCCAAGAGACGAGTTCTGAGCCAGCCAGGATGCACCTTGACGCCGAAATTCAGTGCCGGGCGGGAGTGGCCGGGTGCGGTGGCATCGGCACCGGAGCCGAGCGCAGGCCGCAGCGCAGCAGATCGGGCGCGTGCTCCCCCGGAGCCGGCAGGTACGCATACGCGAAGACCGCCTGATACACCGTTTCGCCGGGATAACGGCACATCGGACAACTCGGCTGATAGGCGATCGAAGGATGATCGCGCATGGCCTCGGTCCACTGTTGCGATCCATGAGCGGGCACGGTCAGATACTGCGCATCGGCCGCCGGCGCCGGAGGCCGATAGGCGAACATCCGCCCGCGCGGATTTTCCGCGTTCACCAGCGATCCGCCCCGCCCCGCGGAAGCCCGCCACAACCAGCGATTCCCCACCTGCGCATACCAGTGCGCGCTGGAAGGCACCGGCTCCGCGAGCCGGATGGGCCGGGGCGTGTGATTCTCAATCGTGAACAGGAAGCCCGGCCCCTTGCCGGAGATGTCTCCCAGATAGCTGGCGCTGAGCGCGACGCCCGCGCACGGCATCACGTACGGTCCCGGCCCGCGCCGCGCGCCCGCGGCAGAAACCGCGGCTTGCGGTCCGGCGCTCAGCAGGACCGCACACAAAACGGCAAATCGCGGCAGGTGCATGCTGGCTCGGGAAGTGAGGACTTTCAGCTATGCCCCAGCTTGTCCAGGTCGATGGATTCGTACGCGTGGTGTTCGATCCCGGCGCGGATTTGTTGCACGGTCCAGCCACGCCTGGTCATCTGGTACGCGTAGGCTTCCTCGGCGGCGCAGGTGTCGCAAACGGCGCCGTGCGTACCCTCAAAGCAGCTTCGCAGGCTCTTGTGGCCCAGCGCTCGCTCGCATCCGCACAGGCAGGGGAGCTGATAAAGCACATCGGGAATCTGCGCGGCTTGCCGGTAGACCGCGACCTGCCACGGTTTCTGGAAATACGGCCCGCTCAACTGGTTTCCATGCAGGATAGGAGGCAGTGCCTGCCCAGCCGCAGGCGGGGCGCTATGGTACGGCGGGACGTCGCTCTGGGGGTTGGACCATTGAGCATGCACAGCAGGCACACCCAGCGTGCTCGCCGGAACGGCATAGGCGACGACCATTAGCAGGGCCAGGACCAGGCTGAAGGCGGCTCGTTTCACTGGAGACCTCCGCGTTCCTATCGTACCGGAGGGTTTGCCGGCGCCAGAAGCGATCCCTCGGCCTGCGCTCCAAAAAAGCAAAAAAAAGCGGCACGAACGGTAGTTTGTTCGTGCCGGGAGGCCAGTGACGCAACTTATAAACTCTTCCGAACCGGGTGTTTATCTCATTTTGTGCCGGCTCTTGTCAATCCCTTTCACTCTGTGGGATGCTCGCGCCCGCTCAGGGGTGCGATCTAATTTTCAGAATAATCGTCTCAATGTCTCTACAAAATAGCGTATATCGAAACCCGGTTCCGCGCAAGCCCTCGTTGTAAACTCAGAGGTTGCACGACTTGTCCTGCTCCGCATGTCCGATTCTGCCGATTCCTCGAAAAATTCGTCTCTTCCCGGCCGCGGCCTCCGCTTTCTCGGCACCGGGCTCCTGATCGCCGGCTCTGCCTTTTTTGGCGGGCTGGCCGTCGCCTTGTGGGATCGCAAGTCCCTGGCGAAGCTGCGCGAGCCGGATCCCCGACGGACTCAGCGCCAGATGCCTCCTGAAGACGACAACGCCGGCTGAAAGCTGCGGCACCGGCTCCGCTTCCAGACCGATGCTGTTCCGGATCGGAAACTAGTCCAGGCTGTCGATCGCCGCGGCCAAATCGAAATCTCGATCCGTCAGGCCGCCCGCGTCATGACTCACCAGCGCCAGGCGCACCTTGTTGTAGCGGATGTCGATATCCGGATGATGTCCGGCGCCTTCCGCCAATTCCGCCACGCTGTTCACGAACTGCATGGCCTCGACAAAACTGGCGAACTCGCAGCGGCGCACCAGTTCGCCGCCTTCCAGCTTCCAGTGAGGGAGGGTCTGCAATTTCGACGCGACAGTTCGATCATCCAGCAGAGGCATCGCGAAATCTCCCATTCCCGAAATTTCCGGGCCAGAGGCATCCTACACCTTCAGGTCCTCAATAGCGCCGGCGAACGACAGCGGAGAAAAACGCGGGTGCCGGGTCATTTCCGCGCGCAAATCCTCCCACAGGCTGTCCGGCAATTCCAGGAAGACCTCGACCACCCTCGGATCGAATTGAGTGCCGGCGCACCGCTCGATCTCCTTCCGCGCCGCCTGGAACGAATTGGCTCTGCGGTAAGGCCGGTCCGACGTGATCGCATCCAGTGTATCGGCAACCGAGAAGATGCGCGCGCCCAGCGGGATCTCCTCGCCTTTTAGTCCCCGCGGATAGCCGTTGCCGTCGTAAAACTCCTGGTGGCTGTAAACGATTTCTGCAGCTTCCTCAAGAAAGGGAATCTTGCGGAGGATCTGGTACCCCCGCGCGCAGTGCTCGCGCATGATCGTCGTCTCGTCCACGGTCAGCTTGCCGGGTTTCAGCAGGATTGCGTCCGGAATCGCCATTTTGCCGATGTCGTGCAGGAACGCGCCGCGCGCAATCACCCGCGTCTGCGCCAGCTCCACGCCGCAGTGCCGCGCCAGCGCGATCGTGTAGGCGGTCACTCGGCGCGAATGCCCTTCGGTCTCGGCGTCTTTCAGGTCCAGCGCATCGCCCAGCGCTTCCAGCGTGATGTCGTAGGAGCGCTCGAGGTCGGCCATCGCCTGGCGCAGCATCTCCGTCCGCGCGGAAACCAATTGCTCCAGGTTGTGCCGGTACACCGAGTTCTGCTGCACCAGCCGCCGGTAATCCAGTGCGCGCCGCACGGTCACCAGCAGCTGCTCCTTCTCAAAAGGTTTCAAAAGATAGTCGTACGCGCCCTTCCGCATCGCCGACAGCGCCACAGCGACATCGTGAATCGCCGTCACCATCACCATGGGCGTGTCGGGCTGGATTTCGCGGATTCGCTCCAGCAGCCCGATGCCGTCGAGCCCGTTCATCACGATGTCGGAGAGGATGAGGTCGTACGGAGGATCGTGCTCCAGGTGCTCGATCGCTTCCAGTCCATTCGAGGCCAGCACCGCTGTGTAGCTGGACTTCTCCAGCATGGCCGCCATGAGGGTCCGCACGTAAGGCTCGTCGTCCACGATCAGGATTCGCTCTGACGCCAACTTCCCCTCCCGGCTACCATGCCGCCCAGCTTTCTGTGTATTCCTTCGGGGCCCGAACGATATCCTTCAGGTCCGTACCCGGTGTGCGAGCCGGCAACGGCCCCGGATTTTCCAAAATAGCAGGCTTGTCCCGATCTATCCTACCCTGGCCGAGTGACGTCGCAGGCAACAATTCCCAAACTTCGGTGCAGTGTGCGGTCTATTTTGAATCAACAACCTGCGGCAGATTTGGAACTTTCGCGTCGCGTCAATTCACGCCTCCAACCATTTCCGCCAATTTGCATCCACTCTCCCAGCGCCGGCGTGGTATTCTGCCCCTGCCGGGTGCTCTCGTCCCAGAGGGAGACCGGCAAATGGCCATGCTCTTCGACTTCGACAGGCTTCGCGCGCGTGTCTCTGCTCGGTCTGCAGCGCCTCGCCGACTCGAGGACAAGCAGCGCGACGTCTTCGATAGTCACCGCCATCGCGTCTTTTCTGTCTCCTTCTACATGACCGGTAACGAGCTGGAGGCCGAGGAGATCCTGCGCGGAACGTTTATCCGCGCTTTCCGCCAGGCCGAGGAGCCGGACAGCGAGTTGGTGGATGCCGCGCTCGTCGAGCAGCTCCAGGAGCATGTGGTCCTGGAAGACGAAGAGCTTCCTTTTCCTCGGGCGGACCATCTTCCCGACGGACGCAACATCCTCCGCACCGACCTGGAAGAGGCGATCCGCTGCCTGCCCCCGGTGGAACGGCTCATCTTCCTGCTGATGGACGTGGAGGGCTACTCCGCCGCCCGCATCGCCGATCTGCTGCAGAAGACTCCGGCGGAAGTGCTGCGCACCGCCATGACAGCGCGCCTGCGCCTGCGCGCGGAAATCGCCGCTCGCCGTACCGGCACCGAAACCGACTGCCAACAGGCCGCCTGATTCCTCGCCGCTTCCCTCTTTACTTCGTGCTTCGGGGCTTCCGCGATTCCTTTTGCGCGCGCCGGCTTTTCGCCCAGTTCGGCTTATTCACCTGCCGCCCGCGCCCGATCGCCAGCGCATCGGCGGGAACGTCGTCGGTGATCACCGAACCTGCTCCGACGTACGCGCCTTCGCCGATCATCACCGGCGCCACCAGCGCCGAGTCGCTGCCGATGAACACACGGTCTCCAATCACCGTCGTGTACTTCTTCACGCCGTCGTAATTGCAGGTGATTGTCCCCGCTCCGATGTTGGCTCCCGCACCCACTTCCGCATCGCCCAGATAGGTCAGGTGGTTTGCCTTCGAGCCCTTCCCGACCCGGGTCTTCTTGGTCTCGACGAAATTGCCGATGTGCGCGCCTTCGCCGATATGGCATCCGGGCCGCACATGCGCATAGGGCCCGATCATTGCTCCCTTGTCGATCTGCGACTCGGCGATGATGCAGCCCTGCCGCACCACCACGCCATCGGCGAGCGTCGCGCCCTCAATCACCGAATACGACCGAATCCGGCAATCGCTGCCGATCTTCGTCTGCCCCAGCAACTGCACAAACGGCTCGATAACCGTGTCCGGCCCAACCTCGACGGCCACATCGATGGTCACGGTCTCCGGCCGGAAAATCGTTACGCCCGCAGCCATCAGCCGACGGGCCTGTTCCATGCGCATCTCGCGATCCAGATCCATCATTTCTGCGATCGTGTTCGCTCCCAGCACCTCGGTGGGCTGTGCCGCCGAGAGTGCCACCACGCGCTTCCCTGCTTTCGCCAGCAGACGGGCCATGTCCGTCAGATAGAGTTCCTTCTGCGCATTATCCGCGCGCAGTTGCCCGATGTTCTCGTAGAGCGCCTTGCGACGAAACGCGTAGATGCCCGAATTGATCTCCCGCACGCGCTCCATCTCCTGCGTCAGCGCCTTCTGCTCCACAATGGCCGCGACTTCCGGCGCACCCGGCTCGCGGCGGATCACCCGCCCGTAGCCAAAGGGGTTCTGCGCTTCGGCGGTGAGGATCGTCATGGCCGCCCGCTCGCGCAAATGAAAATCGCGCAGCGCCACGATCGTCTCCGCGCGCAGCAGCGGCACGTCGCCGGAAAGCACGATCAGCATGTCGTACGGGCGCGTCTCCCGCTCCGCGCACTGCATGGCATGTCCGGTGCCGCGTTGTTTGTCCTGCACCACAAACCGCACGCCGGTGTCGCCCACCGCGGCCTCGACCGCCTCGGCCTGATGGCCCACGATCACCAGAATGTCGCGCGCCGGCACCACCTGGGCCGCGGATGCGATCACATGCCGCAGCAGCGGCCTCCCGCCGATTTCGTGGAGCACCTTCGCCCGTTTGGATTTCAGCCGCGTGCCTTTGCCCGCGGCCATGATCACAATCCCGAGTCGCATCCTGCCCTTTCTTACGATGCCCGGTTGGTGCGGCCCCTGCGCTCGAGCAGCCGCGGCCAGCCTCTCCATTCTGTGAGCATGCCGAAAATGCCCAGTCCCAGCGGGAGGACGAACAGGTAATCGCTGCCGTAATCCGGCGCGATCCCGCGCAGCGCCAGCACATGCTGTTCGGTCAGCACCAGCACGGCCGCCGCCACCCCGGCCAGCAGGTGCCAGGCCGCCGCTTCGCGCCGATGCCAGAACGCCAGCACGCTGGCCGGCAGCACGGAGATGGAGAACACAATCAGCGCGAGCACTTCCAGCATGGCGGTCTGCTCGCCCAGGCTCGATACGGCCAGCGGCGGAACGGCCATGGGCGCCATCCCCGCCAGCATGCCCACCACAAAGACCACGCGGCCCCAGAATCGCCGCAGCTCCTCTCGTTCCTCTTCGCTGATGGCCGGGCGTTCCTGCGTTTCGGCGCGCAAATCCCAACTCCTGCCGCCCCAAATCCATTCCCATCGGCGGCCATTTTTGACGCTATCGTTCGCGTCCGTGAGTGTCAAACCTGGGGATCACGGGGCGACGCGATTGTCCTTCGCCGCCGGCTCCCCCGCCAAGCCAGCGCGAAAAGCCGCTTTTACGCGGGCCCGGCAGAAATAAATGATCCACCACACGCCGATCAGGGCAATCAGAAAACAAAGCGCAACGGCGCACAGAATCGCCGTTTGCACTTCGCCGGAATACGGCCCCGGCGGGAGCAGCACGGTAAACTGGCGAGCCCAAATCAGTCCCGCTCCAGCCAGCGCCGAACACACGCAGACGATGGCTCCGATCGGCACCATGGCGGCCCGCGCCCATCGCCTCAAACCGAATAATCCCACCACGGTGCAAAGGCAGAAGAGGCAAAACACAATGACCAGATAAAAACAGAGCTCGACGCCGGGAATCTTTGGAACCACGGGCCGATGCGCATAGACTGACACGCCGAGCGCCAGCGCTCCAACCGCCGTGCCCAGCACCGCAAGGATGCCCAGAAGGATACCGGCAATGATCACGCCCACAGGTCTGCGCATGGATGTCCTCTCGTAACTTCTGTTGGAAGTGACCTACAGAATAACTCCTGGACGAAACGATTCCGCCGCGAAGGGTGCGCGGCCCTCGCCTCCAGTTATACTTTGCTGGCAGACCCGCGAAGGACCTCGGATGCCTTGTCTGGAAATCAAAGCGGTGACGCAGCGCCCGTCGCAGCCGGCGACCCGCCTGCGCTCGCTGCTGGAAAAGCCCGGCGCCGCGGTGCTCCGCCGCAATTACATCGCGGAAGCACCCGGCCATGAGGATGCCGCCGCGCTCCACAGCCGCCTGCGCGTGACCGCTGTGCTGGCCGTCGATCTCACCAACCCTCCGCGCGATTCCGAATCGCCCTCCGAGCCGCACGACGAGGCAAATATCGCCGAGCCCGCGGCCATCCACGAAGATGTCGATCCCCTCGCCAACAGTTTCGCCAAGGGATTGGAAATCTGGATTGCCGACGACGAGCGCTCCGTCTGCGTGCATGCCGACGCCGACGAGATTGCCGGCGCTCTCGCCATGTTCGACGCCTATCTGCGCCTGGCCCGCTATCAGCCGGCGTTTCAGCGCCTCGATCAGCGCATCGTCGGCCTCAGCTATCTCTTCCGCGAAGGCCTCACCGTCGCCATTCAGGGAGGTCCCGGCGAACCCGATTCCTCCGCCGATGCTTCGCTGGATTCCGCCGCCGCGATTCCCGAAATCGATGACTTTCGCGACCCGCGCTTCTCCGTCCGCTTTTCCAGCTCCGGCGTCGGCTACCTGCACGACCTGCTCCGCTCCGCCTCCGCGTGGCTCGACGACAATTCCTATCCCAACATTCTCGGATCAAAATGACGCGCCGGCTGGCTGCGGTGCTTTTCGCCGGCCTCGTCGCCGGCTCCATCGCAGCCGCCCAATCCGCGCTTCCCGCTTCTTCGAATGTGGAACGCATCGAGAGCGGACAGGTCCGCTCCGCAGACGGCGCGCCTCAGGACTACCGCATCCGTCTGCTGCCCATCGAATCTTTCCCCGCCGTGCCGCCGGCGATCGCTGCCTGGCTGCGGCAACGCGGCTGCATGATCCCGCAATCCTTTGAGGCGCAGCAGCCGGAGAACGTCATCCATGGCGCCTTTCGCGACGCCGGCGGCGACGACTGGGCCGCGCTCTGCTCCGTCGACGGCCAGACCACTCTCTACGTCTTCCTGGCCGGCCAGTTCCATGCGCCCACCGCGCTCCGCTCGCAGCCGGACACTCTCTGGCTGGGGCATGAGCCCGGCAGTTCCATCTTTGGATCGGCCTGGGGCATCTCCACGCGCTCCGCCGAAGATCTCCGCGCCTCCACCCAGATTCGCCCCGACTTCCCCATCGATCACGACGCCATCGAAGACGCCGATTTGGAGCGCTCGCTCACCTTCCGCTATTTCCAGGACGGCATCTGGCGGATCCTGATCTCCGAAGACTTCCACTGAGATCGGGTTCGCTCTCTCCAGCCAGAAAGCGGGATCCCTCTCGTCATCCGCACTCTCTTTTTTTCTCCTCCGCCCGCCGGCTCACCGCCAGCTCGCGAGCTTTTTTCACCATTTGCTGTTCCGATTGCTCCAGCTCTTCAATCAGCATCTGAATCTGTTCCATCTTGCGCAGGGTCAGTCCGCGAAACCGAAGTCCCAGCCGCTCCTCCCGATAAGAAACCACCATGGCCGCTACGCGCAGCGGAGTTCCTCGTACCTTCGCCCACAACTCCACCGGAGCTCCAGCCCACAGCGAATACTTCCCTTCCAGGCAGCACCCGCCTGCGCTCAAATCGGCGATGCGCCCTCGTCCCACCACGCCGCCCTTCGGCAGAAACACCTCCGCATCGCCGCCGCACCGGAACCGCGGCGCCGCTCGGCGCTCCTGGCCTTTGCCCTCGCTGACCATGCTGCTCGTCTTATCGGCGCAGCGCCGCCGCGGGATGAGCCTCTGCGTCCCCCCCCGCCGCATCCAATCCCTGCGCGGAAACCCATCGGCGCAAAAGGATACAATCCTTCGTTACCCTATGACTCGATCCCCGATTCTTCTCGTTCACGGCGGCGCGTGGGACATCCCCGCCGACCAGCTCGAAGCCCACGAGCAGGGCGTCTTCAATGCGCTCCAGGAAGGCTGGAAGATCCTCGAACGCGGCGGCTGCGCGCTCGATGCGGTCCAGGCTGCCGTCACCGTCCTCGAAGACGATCCCGCCTTCGACGCCGGACGCGGCAGCTTCCTCACCAGCGATGGCCGCGTGCAGCTCGACGCGCTCCTGATGGACGGCGCCACCCTGCGCGCCGGCGGCGTGGCCTGCGTGGAGCGCCTCCGCAATCCCATCCAGGCCGCTCGGCTCGTCCTCGACCAGAGCCCCCACGTTTACTTTGTCGGCCTCGGCGCCGAAGCGTTCGCCCAGGCGCCACGGCCTGCCGCTCATCGACAACGCCGAGCTCGTCCTCGACCGCGAGCGCCGCCGCCTGGCCGAAGCCAAAGCGCGGGAAACCTCAGGCGTGCCCGACTCCACGTTCTCCGGCCAGTCCGCACCGGAACCGCCCGGGGGGCACGACACCGTCGGCGCGGTCGCTCTCGATCAGGAAGGCCGTCTCGCCGCGGCCACCTCCACCGGAGGCACGCTCAACAAAGATCCCGGCCGCGTCGGCGACTCCTCGCTCATCGGCTGCGGCTGCTATGCCGACAACGCCAGCGCCGCTGTCTCGCTCACGGGCTGGGGCGAACCGATCATGAAGCTGGTCCTCGGCAAGTGGGCCACCGATCGCGTTCTCGCCGGCGCCTCGCCAGAACAGGCGGCGCCCGACGCCATGGCCTACCTCTTTCGCCGCCTCGGCGGACACGGCGGCATCATCCTGCTCGGCCCCGACGGCCGTTACGGCATGGCCCACAACACCCCGCGCATGGCCTGGGGCCTGCATACGGCGGACGGCCCTCGCACCGGCACCAAACTCTGATTCCGGATAACGCCGGATCTTCCGCCGGGTGCCCCACCCTTGTCGCGCAGTTTGCGACAGGGTGGGCGGAGCGCAACCAAAAATCTGTCATCCTGAGCGAAGTAAGCCGGGCTTCTGCGGCTTACTGAGTCGAAGAGCCTGGCCTGAGCGGAGCCGAAGGCTCCTGCATGAATCTCGCAAATCCGGAGCCACGACCGTACTCACCGGGTGCCCCACCCTTGTCGCGCAGTTTGCGACAGGGTGGGCGGAGCGCAACCCCAACAATCCGCCCGCGGCCTGCGCGCCGGAGGCGCAACGCTGGATTAGCCCAGCGCTTCAGCCGAGGTCCCCGCGCTGGGGCGGCGCAGCGCTGGGAAAGCAGTCGACGAAATCAACGCGCCGTAGGCGCAACGCTGATTAGCCCAGCGCTTCAGCGCTGGGAAAGCAGCCAAATGGCGTCAGTCCCGGAGGGACGGCGCTCAGCCTTCGTATCAGGGCATGACTTCACAGCTTGCGAACAATCCTCTGAGACCGGGGCTTTGTATCAGGGCACGAGTTTTAGCCTGCCCTGAGCGAGCGGAGCGAGTCGAATGGGTGCCGTAACCGGCGCAAAATCAATACGGCTTTAGCCGCTGCGCGCCCCGGGCGCGCGGAGCGCGACGACGGTAGAAGCCCCAGCCTTTAGGCTGGGGAACTTCAGTGCAATCGGAATTGCCGCCCTTCAGGCCCGGAGCGGGGTGCCCCAACGCCCGTCTCCAGCGCCTGGGTGGCACTGTGCGCGGCGAGAGGTTTCCGTCAGCCGTGAATGGACGCCCCTCTACAGCCGACGCTCTCGGCAGCTGTGGAGCTCGATTGGTTTCCGTCAGCCGTGAATGGGCGCCCCTCTACAGCGACTCAACGCTGTGCCGTATCTGCGAGAGCTTGGTTTCCGTCAGCCGTGAATGGACGCCCTCTACAGCGCATCAACCGTCGGACCGTTGCAGCGTCCAGTTTCCGTCAGCCGTGAATGGGCGCCCCTCTCCAGCTGACGTAGGGCATGCGCTGGACGCGCAGACGGAGTTTCCGTCAGCCGTGAATGGGCGCCCGCTCTCCAGCAGGATCGCCTTGACAGAGCCGCGACTACGTTTCCGTCAGCCGTGAATGGACGCCCGCTCTCCAGCACGTCCGCACCAACGTCCCTGATTCGCTCGGGATCAACGACACAGACGGGCTGAGAAAGAGCAAGATTTCACGATCGATATTGAAATCGGCCTGCGCCATTTTCCTCAAAATTCGGTGCAAGGGCGAAGCCCAACCGGTAGGCACAAGCCCTCCGGTGACGCACCTCGGCTGTTTGGACCAGAGGATGGTCGGTTACGCGGCAACCGTGAGGACTGCCGTCATTCGCCTATCCGCCCAGTACCCGGCCGCGAAACTACTGGATCCCCTGCCGGAGGACAGGCGGAACCGTCCCGGCCGATAAGCTCTTTCAACCAATGCTGAAAGAGATCGAACTTCTTGAACTTACCACCATTTTCTACCTGGTGGAGCCCACGCAGCGCAATGATGAAGCTGGCGTTGGAGTCCGCGTTGGCGTTGTGGCCGCAAGCCTACGCACAGGAATACGTCCTGAATCGCCTTTCCCGCCGCATCCTTCTTGGGCCGATTTGCCGCGTCTTTGTGAGCCGCACTGTGCGCAGGTCTGTGAGGTATAGGCCGCTGGAACCTCGACCGGAGCGGGCAAGCCCTCTCGCTCCGCCTTGTAGGTGAGCATCTGCTTCAGCTTGGCGAACTGGCTTTGCTTGAGGAATCGGCCCATGTCACGCCCCGGATGGCCTCGATCACGATCTGGGAGCGGTGCTCTTTGGCGATTGCGACGATTCGGTTGGCGTACTCGCCCAAGAATTATGTCCGGCCGCTTGCCGCGCAGGGAAAACTTGCGCGATCTCTGCTTGCCGAGTTGTTGCAGGCGTCTGGTTTGTTCCTCGAATCGCCGCATCTCTGCGGAGAAGGCCGCGCCGTCGAGATCGAGATTGGTTTCGAGGGGTTTTCCTTGCCGGTCAATCAGGGTCGCCGCTCCGAGCTTGGCCGCACCACGGTCGATGCCGAGGAAAGTCTTGGTTCGACCTTGGCGGAGGCCTGAACTCAAAGGCCGCGTGGATAAAGAAGTCTACCTCGCTGGCGTCGAACCGACATTCTGCTTTTGCGTCTTTCGACTGCGTGGAGGATCGTGCGGGCGACTCCGCACGTCGTCTTGCGACCAGCTTGGCGCTTTGTATTGTCCCGTGCGCCAGGTACTCGTCCTCATGGAACTCCCTGCCCAGTTCAAGGGGAAGAATCAAGCCCGGATATTTCTTTCCGCCAAGGCATTCTCCCGTCTTGCAATCGATGAAACCCTCGTTCGAGCTGCACGCTTCTCGCAATAGCGGTGGTCACCGGCAAAAAGACGAAGGAGCATATAGTAATTTCCATTGCGCATCGCCAGGAGGCAGCCACGCCCGAATTCGATCCGTGTGAACTCAATCGGGTGGGGCAACTCACCGTCCAGCTTGCGCAATACCTGCCCCGCGGTGCGAGAGACTGCCCAGTTGGCATATATCTTGGACAGGCGCTTGGCGACTCTCGTCTCGCCCCGCGCGATTGCATTGTCGATCTTTTCCTGGTGTTGAGGCCTGATGGCAGCGTTGCACCCGGATCAGTGAACGCGCTATAGGCGAGGCGAAACTCGTCGGGGGTTATCGCGCCAAGACCGGGAATGGTGGGAGGGTTGGACTCATTCTCGCCTTTGTACATTTTGCTGAAATGGCTCATGAGCATTGCAGAGGCGTCGCCGATGAGATAGTCGCGTAAAGGGGCAAGCTCCCAGTTCTTCGGGGCAATTGTGTAGAGAAGGTGGCTGAGCCGGTATTTGTTCGGTCTGGGTCTTTCCTTCCTGTCCAATTCGGAGATCTGATCGATTAGGTCCGGGATGGCCAGCGTCTTTTCCAGTACTGCCTTCAAGGTGTCGTGGTAACGGGTCATCGCGTACCAGAGCATGGTGCTCTTGTGGCGAGACGGGTTGTGAACCTTGAAGCGGGCGGTCTTGAACATTTGCGGGTGGGATGGAAGTGTACGGCTTTCCCGCGTCTATCGCAATTTTGAGAGAAATACCTGCGGAAACCCGAAAACCGGGGACGGGCCGTTCCCGCGCCCGCTCTCAGCACCCCGCAGGCCGGCCGGAATCCCCATCGCGCCCGCGCGAATGGGAAGGCGGAGCGCAGCCCGCAGGGCGCAGCGACCCTATCCCGTAACCCGTAGACCGTATCCCCTAAAAACCCGTCAAGCCCCCCGCCGCCGCACCAAGGTAACTTGTGTTGATTCCAGAGAAGATCTCGTCCAAAACCCGCCAAGATATTTGGCGGTCTAATTCTCTCAACCTGATATCCTGAACTTATAGAGTGGAAACAGAAAAAGGCCGCCCCGCGCGGCCTTTTTCTTCTCCCCGCGGAGGAACCCGTGCCGCCACATCGCCCCGCATCTTGCGCGCCTCACCCTGCACCCTGTCCCCTACCCCTACACCCGGCCTCAGTCCCTGTTGTCGAGGCCGTCAACACCGGTAAACTGTCCGGAATCAGCATCAAAAGTTGTCGAGCCGTCATGGGGGGTACCCCCAGGCCATGACAAACCCGTCAACAGTCGGCCGCAACCCAGGCTTCCCTTTGAGGGATAATTGATCCCATTCAGTCGCTGAACGAAACGAGGTTCCACCCATGCTGAAAGGTTTCCGCAATTTCGTCCTGCGCGGCAACGTCGTCGATCTCGCCGTCGCCGTCATCATCGGCGCCGCTTTCACCGGCATCGTCACCGCGCTGGTCAAGGACCTCATCAATCCGCTCATCGCGGCCACCGTGCGCAAGCCGGATTTTTCCGCCTTCGTGCTCACCATCCACGGCGGCAAGTTCCTCTACGGCGACTTCCTCAACCAGCTCATTTCGTTCCTGCTGATCGCCGCGACGGTTTACTTCTTCTTCGTGCTCCCCATTCAGTCCCTGCTCAGGAAAATGAACCCCGTCCAGGCGGCGCCGCCGGCAACGCGCCCCTGCCCGGAATGTCTGGGCGAAATCCCGCTGGCGGCGAAGCGCTGCCAGCACTGCGCGCAGCCGGTCGAGCCCGCGGCGCCCACCGCCTGATTCCGGAAAGCCGGGTGTATGCTGGTTCCTTCGTTTGCTGATCCCGCTGTGCAAGGAGCTGCCATTGAACCGCTCGCGCCTGCCGATCCTGCTCTTCGGAATTCTCCTCCCCGCTCTCCCGGCGGCCATCGCGCAAAGCACATCGCAGGCCTCTTCGCAGGCCGTCTTCGGCTATCGGAACTACTCCGCCGAACAGGCGCAGATTGATCAGAAGTTTCTCGCGGTGCCCAGCCCTCGCCTCGCTGGCGAGGAGCTGAAGATCCTCACCGCCAAACCACACGTGGCCGGCTCGCCCTACGACCATCAGGACGCCGAGTACGTCGCCGCGAAATTCCGCGCCGCCGGACTCGAGACGCAGATTGTTCCCTACATGGCCTGGCTCAACACGCCGACCAAAACTCTCGTGGAAGCCTGGGGCCCGGACGGCAAGCTGCTGATGACCGGCCCCACGCCCGAACACGTCAAGGGCGATCCGTATGAGAACCAGCCGGACGTCACGCCGATCTTCCACGGCTCGTCGCCCTCCGGCGATGTCACCGCGCAAGTGGTGTACGGCAACTACTGCGGCCCCGAGGACTACAACCAGCTCGCCAGCATGGGCGTGGACGTCAAGGGCAAGATCGTCCTCTGCCGCTACGGCGGCAATTTCCGCGGCGTCAAGGTTTACATCGCGCAGCAGCGCGGCGCTGCCGGCGTCCTCATCTACTCCGATCCCGCTGACGATGGCTTCCGCCGCGGCGATCCGTATCCGGACGGTCCCTGGCGGCCCGAAACCGGCGTGCAGCGCGGCTCCGTGCAGTATCTCTTCAAATATCCAGGCGACTCGCTGACGCCCGGCATTGCTTCGCGCCCCGATCTGCCAGCCTCGCAGCGATTACAGCCCAGCCAGGCCACGAATTTGCCGAAGATTCCTTCCGAGCCGCTTTCGTGGCATGACGCTTCGCCCATCCTCGCGCATCTCGGCGGCCCCGACGCGCCGCGCTCATGGCAGGGCGCGCTGCCTTTCACCTACCACGTCGGGCCAGGCGTCAAAGTTCACCTGCTGCTCAAAATGAATTATCAGTATCAGCGGCTGTGGGACGTCATCGGCCGCATTCCGGGCTCCGAATTCCCGGATGACTGGGTGGTCGCCGGCAATCATCGCGATGCGTGGGTTTTCGGCGCAGTCGATCCCAACAGCGGGACAGCCGCCATGCTGGAAGCTGTGCATGGCATCGGCGCCCTGTTGAAAACCGGCTGGCGCCCGAAGCGCACCATCATCTTCTGCAGTTGGGATGGCGAAGAAGAAGGCCTGATCGGTTCCACCGAGTGGGCCGAGGATCATCCTGCCGAACTCACCCACGCCGTCGCCTACTTCAACACCGATGTCGGCGTCTCCGGCCCGAATTTCAATGCCTCCGCTGTGCCTTCGCTTAAGGAGTTCATCCGCCAGGTGACCCAGGAAGTTCCCAGCCCGAAGGGCGGCAACGTCTATGACGTGTGGAAGCTCTACCAGGAAGGCCACCCGCGCCCTGAGGATGAGCACGAAAGCGTGGACGCGGCGCAGCTGGACACCGGTGTCCGCATCGGCGACCTCGGCAGCGGCTCCGATTACACGCCATTCCTCCAGCACATCGGCGTGCCCTCCACCGACATCGGCTCCGATGGCCCCTATGGGGTTTACCACTCCACCTTCGACGACTACACCTGGTTCGTGATGAATGCCGACCCGCATTTCCTCTACGAGCAGGAAATGGCGCGCGTCTTCGGCCTCGAAGCTCTGCATATGGCCGATGCCGACGTGCTCCCCTACGATTACGTCACCTACGGCAAGGAGCTGGAAGCCTATCTGCAAGCTGTGCAGAAGAAAGCCGAGGCTGCCCGCATGGGCGGCCTCGATTTCGGCCCTGCTGAAGCCGCCGCGCAGCAGTTCACGCAATTCGCTGCGCGCGTGATGGCGAAGCAGCAGAACCCTGGCGCCGAATCCGCCGCCCAGCTTGCCGAGCTCAACGATCAGCTGCGCGCGGTCGAGGGCGACTTCATCTCGCAGCAGGGACTGCCCGGCCGCCCGTGGTTCAAACACGTCATCTACGCGCCGGGCGAGTACACCGGGTACGCCGCGGTTGTCATTCCGGGAGTGAATGAAGCCATCGACGCGAAGGATCTGCCCCGCGCGCGGCAGCAGATGACCGCGCTCACCGATGCCATCCGGCGCGCGGCGCAAACACTGGAGCAGGCAGCGGAGTAGAGATGTTGATCGCTACTCACCCTATGCAGACTTTGGCCACCTCAGCACGCCCTCATAGTGCTCCACTACGGGAGCCTCGGCGAAGAATCCGCCAATGATCTCGCGCCATTGAGTGAACGACGGCGACTGCCGGAAGCCTACCGTGTGCGCCTCCAGCGTCTCCCACTGGACCAGCAGCAGATACCGCCCCGGCGTCTCGATGCATCGCCGCAGCTCATGGCCCATGTAGCCGGCTGAACTCGCAATCACGGGCGCGGCCTTCTCCATCGCCGCCTCAAACGCGCGCTCCTGCCCCGCGTGAACCGTCAGCATCGCCACTTCCAGAATCATGTTGGCAGTTTAGCCGGAGATTCTCAGTTAGGTCGCGATCCCGCCCGGGCCGCCTGGTCTCGGCTGACCCGTAATCGTGTGCGACGGCTCCTCGCGCGGTTCCACTTGTGACCCCAGGCCTCTCTTGCGCCGCTCCGCGGCGTCTGGCGACGTCCCTCCTGCTCGGTACTCGCGGAATCCTCTCCGCGCAGCGTCCACCGACAATCCGCCGGGCCCCACCATCAGCAGGAAGATCAGCCCCAGCGCCATGCTGAAATCCGCGCGGGCGTCGTGCAGCATGAACCACACGCCCTGCGCGTGCAGCTCCGGCACTTTGGTCGTCGCGATCGCAGTCCCAATGACCGCGAGCAGCGGAATCGCCACCCAGCGCGTGAACAGCCCCAGGATGAGCAGCGTTCCGCAGGCAATCTCCACGAAACCCACCGCCGGAGCGGCGAACTGCGGCAGCGGAATCCCGATCTTCGCGAATCGCCCCGCGCCCAGCGCCTGCGGGAAGAGGAACTTCTGGATGCCTTCCGAGACGAAGACCCATCCCACCAGAATCCGAATCAGAATCACGGCCCGCATCGACGACCCTCCTTACTCGATAAGGAATCCATCCCGGGAGCAACGCCGGAACTTTTCTGGCCGATGACCTAAAGGCGACCCGCACCGCTGGACGCGGAGTCCTCCTCCACCACATCCCCTTCGCCCGGCGCCAGGAACAGGTTCTCTTCCAGCCCATGCTGGCGGGTGTACAGATCGTAGTAGCGCCCGCCCAGCGCGTACAGGCTGGCATGGGTTCCCCGCTCCACGATCAGCCCGCCTTCCACAACGAGGATCTGATCCGCACGCCGGATCGTGGACAAGCGATGCGCAATCACAAAGGTCGTTCGGCCCTGCATCAGGTAGCTCAGGCCGTGCTGGATCATTGCCTCGGATTCCGAATCAAGCGACGACGTGGCCTCATCCAGGATCAGAATTCGCGGGCTCGCCAGAATCGCCCGCGCAATGGAGAGCCGCTGTCTCTGCCCACCGGACAGCTTCACCCCACGCTCGCCAACGATCGTGTCGTACGTCTCTGGAAACCGCTCCGCGAACTCATCCACGCGCGCGATCCGGCACGCCGAGAGAAACTCCTCTTCCGTCGCCTCGGGATGGGAGAACATCACGTTCTCCCGAATCGTCCCATCGAAGAGAAACGACTCCTGCAGCACCACGCCGAGCTGACTGCGGTAGTCGTCCAGCCTCACCGTCGCGAGATCGATTCCGTCCACCAGCACGCGCCCCTCATCCGGCTTGTGGAAGGCACACACCAGGCTGATGATCGTCGACTTGCCCGATCCGGACGATCCCACCAGCGCCGTCACCGTTCCCGGCTGCGACTCAAAACTGATTCCGTGCAGCACCGGCTTGTCTTTCTCATAGGCAAAACGCACATCCTCGAAGCGCACGTCGCCCACGACTTCCTGGAGCGCGTTCACGCGCGATGGGTCGGAAAACTCGTCCTTCTCGTTCAGGATTTCCATGGTCCGGTCCAGCCCGGCGGCCGCTTCCGTCAGTTGCGTTCCGATGCTCACCACCTGGATCACCGGTGCGATCATGAACGCCAGGAACATCGTGTACTGGACGTAATCGCCGGGTGTCATCTGGCCATGCATCGCCAAATGCCCGCCCAGCAGCATCACCAGGCCGCCGACCACGCCCAGCACCGTGGTCGCCGCCATGGAAAGCAGGCTCGTGGCCGTCAGCGAGTGCATTACGTTATCCAGCAGACGCAGCACGCCCACGGAAAACACCTTCGCTTCGCGTTCCTCGGCATGGTAGCCCTTCACCACGCGCACGCCGCCCAGGGATTCCGTCAGCCGTCCGGTCACCTCGCCGGTGATCTTCGCCCGCTCGCGGAAGATCGGACGAATCACCTTGAACGCCTTCTGCAGGATCAGCATGAAGGCCACGATCACCGCGAAGACAATCAGCGTCATGTTCCTGTAGCGGTGCAGGAGGAAGAAAAACGCCATGCCCGCCGTCAGCAGGCCGCCGACGAACTCCACCAGCCCGGTGCCGACCAGGTTGCGGATGCCTTCCACGTCGCTCATGATGCGCGACACCAGCAGCCCCGTGCGGTTCGCATCGTAGAAGCTGACCGAGAGCCGTCCTACGTGCTGTTGCACCTGCTGGCGCAGCTCCGCAATCATGCGCTGCGCTGCCTTCGACAGCAGCTGCGTATTTGCAAACGAGGTAACCGCCTGGATCAGCGTGGCCACGAACACCGCGATGACCAGCGGCATCAGCCGGTTCATCGCGTGCTTCGTCAGCACCAGATTGACGAATGGCTTCGACACCCAGGGCAGCGCCAGCCCGGCCACGCGGTTGATGGCCACCAGCACCAGCCCCAGCAGCAGCAGCCATCGTCGCGGCCGCACCAGCCGCCAGATCTCCGGCATCACCTTGCGGAGTTCCGGCTTCTTTTTCCCAGGCCCGGCCCCGGCTGCCGCGCGCATCCGCCGCCCGCCGCCGCGCTCGGCATTCACCGGCATCGCGCCGAATCCTCCGATTGGCGGCATAGAAGAGCGCTCCTCAGCGCCTAACGCGAACCCACAGCCTTACTCGGGAGGGAAGACTGACGGGATCTCCTTGCACCGATAAACGAAACCACGCAAAGCAACACGAAAAACAAGAGGATCAACGATGTAGCGGCATGCTCTTCCACAATCGTCTTGTCGCCGATGAACTGGCTGCGCTGCATCTGCACGTAATCCCAGATGCTGCTGGCCGTGATCAGGAATCCAACCACAGCCACCGTGGCCGCGATGTGCATCGCAACCATGCGCGTCTTCTCTCTCCCGGTGCGCGCGGTCGCCCCCAGCACTCCGAGCAATATCCCGAAGTATGCCGGCATCAGCACCGCCGATGTATGGTTCCCCCCCATGTAGCCGAAAATCCCGATCAACACCAGGATCAGCCCGAAAAGCAGCGCCCATCTTGCCATGGCGTCCCCTCCACTCCCTCACAGTTTACTGGACCCGCGGCGATTTCAGCCTTCGTCTTCGCCGGCAAATCTCTTGCGCTTAAAGAGAAAGACGGAAGCCTCCGCTTCCGCCCTGCCCACTACAACCTACTCCCTGCACGCTGTGCCCTACCTCTGAATCCGCGCCGATCCCCCCTGCGCCAACGCGCGCACCTGCTCCAGCGTGGCCATCGTCGTGTCGCCGGGGAACGTCGTCAGCAGCGCGCCGTGCGCCCACCCCAGCCGCAGGGCCTGTTCCGGCGCTTCACCCGCGAGCAGCCCATAGAAGAAGCCCGCCGCGAATCCGTCGCCGCCGCCCACGCGATCGTACACATCCAGTTCCATCGTTGGCGCGCTGTACGTCGTGCCGTCGATCCAGGCGACCGCGCTCCAACTGTGCCGGTTGGTCGAGTGGACCTCGCGCAGCGTCGTCGCCACGATCTTCACCTGCGGATATTTCTTCACCACGCTGTCGATCATCCCCAGGAACACGCTTGGGTCCAGCTTCGACTTCGCCGCGACTTCCGGCCCCTGGATCCCCAGCCCCTTCTGCAAATCCTCCTCATTGCCGACCAGAACATCCACGTGCTCCACAATGCGCGCGATCGTCTCCGCTGCCTTCTGCTCGCCGCCCCACACGTTCCAGAGCTTGGCGCGAAAGTTCAGATCGAAGGAGGTCACCGCGCCCGCCGCCTTCGCCGCCTTCATCGCCTCCACGGCCACTTCTGCGGTCGTGGCCGACAACGCTGCAAAGATGCCGCCGCTGTGGACCCAGCGCACGCCGCCCGCGAAGATCTTCTTCCAGTCGAAGTCGCCGGGCTTCAGCCGCGCCGCCGCTTCGTTCGAGCGGTTGTAAAAGACCACCGGCGGCCGCACGCCATACCCGCGATCGCTGTACACCGTCGCCATGTTCGGCCCGGTTACGCCGTCGTGCTCAAAATGCTTGTAGAACGGACGCACGCCCATCGCGCGCACCCGCTCCGCGATCAGGTCCCCGATGGGGTAATCGGCCATTGCCGTCGCAATGCCGGTTTTCATCCGAAAGCAGTCCGCCAGATTCGCGGCCACATTGAATTCGCCCCCGCTGACGTGGATCGCGCACTCCGTCGCTTTGCGGAAGGGAACGATCCCCGGATCCAGCCGGTGCACCAGCGCTCCGACCGACAGGAAATCCAGCTCGCCGTCCTCACGAATCTTCAGGCCCCCGCTCATGGCGCGGTCCTCCTCATTGCTCTATCTGGATATTCTTGCAGACACCGACAGCGTGGTCAGACCACTCCCCAGCATACCGCATTATGTCTGCGCGCCCTCCAGGTGCGCCACGTCCGCCAGCACCTGCTCCGGCGTCCATTCGTTCCCTGGATACCACTTGTACAGCTTCCCGTCCGGCGCGATTACCACCGTCGACAGCGAGTGCGTGATCGTCTGATTCGCGGCCGGGGTAATCCCGATGTCGAAAAACAGCAGCACCTTCTTCAGCTCGTTTTCCGGCGGCGCCGCGAAATCCCAATGCGTGAAGGTCTCCTCGGTGTAGCGCCCGGTATACGCGCCGCCATAACTGCGCAGCACCTTCGGCGTGTCGTACTCGGGATCGAAGCTGATGCTCACGAGATGCGTCTTCGCGTACAGCTTCGGTTGCTTCTGGAGCGCCTGGTCGATCTTCGCGAAATTCCGGCTCATCCGGACGCAGAAGTTCGGCAGCGGGCATCGGGTGTAGATGAATGTCATCAGCACCACCTTGCCCCGAAACTGCCGCAGGCTGATCATGCGCCCGCTCTGATTCAGAAAACGAAAATCCGGAACGGCCTCGCCCGGCTCGAGCGTGTTGTAGCTAACCTTCGGCACGTAATCCGGCTTCGCCTGATCGACGATATCGATCTGATCCAGCAGATCGGCCTGCGCCGTCGGTTCCATCACCGCCGTGATCGTGTCGCCGGGATGCAGCTCCGTCGCCACGCCTGGCTGCCTGAGCGTGTAGGGCATCGACATCGCCGGCATGAATCCCGGAATCGCTTCTGCGTTCAGGATGACCTCGCCCGTCGATGCATTCGCCGAGACCACCACGCCCCGGATGTTGTATGTCTTCGCGGCCGCCTCGGGCCCGGCAGTGTTCTGCGCCGGCGGGTGCGATCGGCAGCCCGCCACACACAAAACCGCCGCGAACAGCACGGCGGTGGAAATTCGCGCAAAGGGGAAATTCACCCGCCAGTTTACACTTGACGCAGCCTCAAAATGCTCCTTTCCGGCAGCGGCACAACAACGCAGCCCGCCTTCCGCGGGCGTGCGGAGCCCCGGCGGAGTGGTGCATCCCTCGTTGAGAGCGGTTGGCTTTCCTATGACGCTCGCGCGCCCCATTGCGCATGAATCGGAATCCTCGGTGAACTGGCTCGCCGGGGTGATGGATGCGCTCGGTCGCGGGGCCGCGGTGGTGGCCGCCAGCCCACGCGCCGCTCGCGCGCTGCGCCTGAATCATGCTCGTGAACAGCGAGCCGCCGGCCACCAGGTGTGGCCTTCGCCCGCCATCTTCGACTGGGATTCCTGGCTGCGCAACCTGTGGCAGAACTACGCCTTCGCCACGCCCGACGCTCCTCTGCTGCTTTCTCCTCTTCAGGAACGCGCGTTGTGGACCCGCGTGCAACGCGAGGATGCCCTCCCGGTCCTTTCGCCCGAGTCCATGGCCGCCCTCGCCATGGAAGCCTGGTCGCTGCTGTCTTCCTTCTGCGCGCATCCCGCGCGCCGCCATTCCTGGGATCCGAGCGACGCCGAGCGTTTTCGTCATTGGGCACAGGAGTTCGATCGCGAATGTGCCGCGCAGGGCTGGCTCAGCCTGAGCCAGCTCGAATCGCGCCTCTGCGGCGCGCCTGCCGAGGTTCTCGCTCTGCCGCCGGAAATCTGCCTCATCGGCTTCGACCGCTTCACGCCGGCGCAAACCGAATTCCTCAACTTTTTGCGCGCTCGCGGTATCGCCATCGCCGAGCACGTTCCCGAACCACGCGAATCCCAACGCTCCTGGCTTGTCGCCGGCAGTCATCGCGACGAAATCGCCGCCTGCGCCGCATGGGCCCGGCAGATTCTGCTCGATCAGCCCCACGCCCGAATCGGCATCATCGCGCCCGCGATCAGCTCCTCGCGCGGCGAGATTGAGCGCGCTTTCCGCCGCGCGCTCCTGCCTTCCGCCGACGACATTCGCAGCTCATCCTCCGCGTTGCCGTTCGAGTTTTCCCTCGGCCAGCCGCTCGCCGATGTCCCCGCCATTCGCGCCGCGCTCCTGCTCCTGCGCTGGATCGTTCGTCCGCTTCCTAACGAGGAGAACTCCTGGCTCCTGCTCTCCGGATTCCTCGCCGACACCGGGACGCATCATCTCGACCTGGCTCGCCGCGAGGCCGACCGACGAGAGAGGACTGCTCATTCCGGAGCGTTCTCTCGCCGGCTTCCACGCCTCGCTCAACGGCACTCAGGTGCTGCGCCCTCTCGCCGAGCGGCTCGAGAATCTCCTCCAGGCGGTCGACGCCAACCACGTGCTCGACCAGGCTCGTCAGCCTTCCGCCTGGAGCGAGCTGATCCAGCTTCTTCTCGAAGGCATCGGCTGGCCTGGAGAGCGAGCCTCCGATTCCGTGCAGTTCCAGGCTCTTCAGCGCTGGCAGCGCGTGCTTGACGAGATCGCTATTCTCGACTTCGATGGCTCGACTCTGACCCTTCCGGACTTCCTCGATTTGCTCGAACTTCACGCCGGCGAAACCATCTTCACCCCCGAATCCGCCGACGCCCCTGTCCAGATCCTCGGTCCTCTCGAATCCGCCGGCCAACAGTTCGACGCCATCTGGTTCCTCTCCGCCGATGATGCGCACTGGCCCGCACCCGGCCGCCCGCATCCGCTCGTTCCGCCGGCCGTGCAGCGCCAGTACGGCATGCCGCACGCTACGCCGCAGGACAACTGGGATCTGGCGCATACCGTCACCACGCGCCTGCTGCGCAGCGCGCCCCAAATCGTCTTCAGTTACGCCCAGCGCGACGCGGACGCGGAGCTTCGTCCATCGCCGTTGCTGGCCGACCTCTTTCCCCGGAACCTCGAGCCTCAATCCGCAGTGGCCCTGGTGGCTGCCTCTGAACCAGCGTGTCGCGCACAGCTCGAGCCGATTCCCGACGGCACCGTGCCTCTGCCCTGGCCGAGCGGGCGGCATGCCGGCGGCGCCGATGTGCTGAAACGCCAGGCTGCCTGTCCTTTCCAGTCCTTCGCGACGAAGCGGCTGGGGAGCGAGCCGCTGGATGATCTCGACTGGGGATTCACTCCTGCCGAGCGGGGCGCGCTCCTGCACAAGATCCTCGAGGGCCTCTTCTCGCGGAGCCTCCACACCCGAGATGAACTCCTCGCCGCCCTGGACGCGCAGGAGCTCCCCGGCCTTCTCGATGCCCACATTGAGGATGTCTTCCGCGATTTTGCCCACGTCTCGGGTGCCTGGCAGGAAGCGTACCTCGCGGCGGAGAAACGCCGCCTCCGCGCGCGACTCGAAGAATGGCTTGCCTGCGAAGCGCAACGCCTGCCCTTCACCGTAGAAGCTACGGAGCGCAAACTCGCGAGCGTCCGCATCGGCGATCTCCTCCTCGACCTGCGCGCCGACCGCATTGATTTGCTGCCCGACGGCTCGCGCTTGCTGATCGATTACAAGACCGGACGCATCTCGTCCGCGGCCTGGAGCGGCGACCGCCCCGATGAACCGCAGCTTCCGCTCTACGCGGTCTGCGGCAATGTGGAAAACCTCAGCGGCGTCCTCTTCGCCAAAATCCGCGCAGGCGAAACCGGCTTCGACGGCCGTGTCCGCGATGCCCGCACGCAGCTCTTCGCCGATCTCAAACCCACGAAGGAAGCTGGTCACGGATCCGTTCACCCCCATGATGCGCGACGCATGGTCGCACGCACTACAGGCTCTCGCTCAGGAGTTCCTCCAGGGAGAATCCGCCGTCTCGCCGCGCGAGCCCGAAGTCTGCCGGAATTGTCCGCTGCCAGCCCTGTGCCGCAAAGCCGAGCTAGCCCGGCCCGCCGCCCTTGACGACGACGAGGAAGATGCCGATGCCTGATCTTCTTCTTCACGCCGATGCCGACGCGCGCCAGGCCGCGCTCGACATCCGCGATTCCGTCATCGTCCAGGCGCCGGCCGGCTCAGGAAAAACCGATCTGCTCACGCGCCGCTTCCTCAGCCTGCTCGCCGCCGTCGACGAGCCGGAGGAAATCCTCGCCATCACCTTCGCCCGCGCGGCCACCGCCGAGATGCGCGCGCGCATCCTCAGCGATCTTGAGGCTGCCGCCGGCCGCCGCGCCTTTCACCCCGACGAGCTGCCCCGCATCAATCTGGCCCGCGAAGCCCTCGCGCATGCCGAGCGCCGCGGCTGGCGGATTCTCGATCAGCCGCAGCGGCTCTCCATCGAAACCATTGACTCGCTCTGCCTCCGCATCGCGCACAATCGCCCGCTGCTCGCCGGGCTGGGCGGCCGCCTGCAGCCGACCGAGCATGCCGAACCGCTCTATGCTCTCGCTGCGCGCCGAACGCTCGAGCATCTCGGCGGCCGCGACGCCGGCCTCGATGATGCTCTCGCGCATTTCCTCGATCTCCGCGACAATCGCCTCGCCGATTGCGAGTCGCTGCTCGCCGAGATGTTGAAAGTCCGCGATCAGTGGCAGCAGGTCCTTCCGCTCTCCCGCGAGATGTCCGACGAAGACTGGGACCTCGCCCGCGACCGGCTCCAGGCTCCGTTCCAGCGCGAGACCCGCCGGGTCCTCGGCGAAGCCTGGCGCCTCATCGACGCGGAGCCCGTCGTGCGCGAGAAGCTTCTGGAGCTAGCTCACTACGCCTGCTCTCAGGGCAACGACAAGTTGGCGCTGCTCGCCGGCGTATCTTCGCTCTCGCCCCATATGCCGGTCGAGCACTGGCGCTGTCTCTGCGACTTGCTCCTGACAGACGAAGACGAGTGGCGGAAGGCCGTCGACAAACGCCACGGATTTCCGGTGGATCGCAACCGGCCCGACACAAAGCAGCGCAAGGATGACATCCTGTTCATCCTCGGACGGCTGCGCCAGATGCCGCGGCTCCTTGAGGCCTTCTGCGCCATCCGCGGCCTGCCTCCCGCCGCCTACTCTCAGGCGCAATGGACCGCGCTTCGCCACTTCCTTACCGTGCTTCGCCAGGCCGTCGCCGAGCTTCGCATCGTCTTCGCCGAACAGAACACCGTTGACTTCAACCAGGTTGCTCTGGTCGCCCTCGACCTGCTGCACAGGCATCCCGAGCGCATTCTCGATATCGCCGGCGGCGTGCGCCATCTTCTCATCGACGAGTTCCAGGACACCTCGCGCCGGCAGCATGAGCTGGTCGCCGCTTTGCTCGCCGCATGGGAAACCGGTGAGCATCGCACGATCTTTTTGGTCGGCGATCCCATGCAGTCCATCTACATGTTCCGGCAGGCCGAGGTGGAGCTGTTCACTCAGGTTCGCGACCGCGGTATCGGCCCGGGAGAGAACCCCTTCCGCTGCCGTCCCATACAGCTCAGCGTCAACTTCCGCTCCCACGCCGGCCTCACGGATCGGCTCAATGACTTCTTTACGGCGATCGGCAGCGAAACTCCGACTCCCGGCTCCGCAGCGGTTTCGTTTTCACCGGCGACAGCATCGTCGCCGTCTCCGGCCGAACCATCTCTGCATATCTACCCGCAGATCGTCGGCAGCGCCGACCACCGTCCCACGCCAACTGAAAGCCGCGAGGCTCGCCAGCAGGAGGCTCAACAGGTGCTCGGCATCCTCGAACAGCACCTGCCCGCCGTCGAACGTGCGCGACACGATGGTTCGGAATATCGCGTCGCCGTCCTCGTTCGCGCACGCCCGCATCTCGCCGAGCTCATCCTGCTGCTGCGCCGGGCCGGCATTCCGTTCCGCGCTGTCGAGATCGATCGCCTTTCCGAGCGACAGGAAATCCTCGATCTCCTCGCCCTCACCCGCGCCCTGCTGCATCCCATGGATCGCATCGCATGGCTCGCCGTGCTGCGCGCTCCCTGGTGCGGCCTTACGCTCGCCGATCTGCACCGCCTCACCGGCTCCGACGACGCCACCTGCCGGCGCCTCTCCGTCCTCGAACTGATCGAGCGCCACGCGCCCCAGCTTTCGCCCGACGGTCAGCGCCGCCTCGCCCGGACGGCAGAGATTTTGCAGCGCGCCCTCGACCTGCGCTGGCGCGCTTCGGAATCGCCATCGTTTTCTTCCTGGATCGAGCGCACGTGGCGCACGCTCGGCGGTTCCGCCTGCGTGGATTCCGCCGGCTACGAAAATGCCCAGGTCTTCTTCTCGCTGCTCGACGGGGTCGCGCCCGACGGTCTCGCTCCACTCGCCGAAGGCTTTGACAGCGAATTGCAGCGCCTCTTCGCCCAGCCCGATCCCACCGTCAGCGATCGCTGCGGCATCCAGCTGATGACCATCCACAAAGCCAAGGGCCTCGGCTTCGAAGTCGTCATCGTTCCCGGCCTCGATCGCAAGCCCGCCGGCGACTCGAAGCCCCTGGTCTGCTCGCTGGAGCGCGTCAGCCCCTGGGACTCCGGCGAAACCGAATTTCTCGTCGCGCCCATTGGCCTGCAGGGCGAGAAGACCGACGCTTTGTACGAGTGGGTGCGCCACCAGCGACAGATTCGTTTCGACGAGGAGCGCAAGCGCCTCTTTTACGTGGCATGCACGCGCGCGCGCCGCGAGCTGCATTTGCTCGGCACCGCCGTTGCTTCAGCCAGCGGCGTCAAACCTGCGCACTCTGGAAGCCTGCTTGCCGCCGCGTGGCCGGCTCTGCGCGGGGAATTCGAATCGATCCATGCCGAACCGGCTGCGGAGCAACCCGCGGTGTCGCGCGTTCTGCGTTTCCCCCAGCCCGCGGTGGTTCGTGAGCTCGCCGCAGTCGGCGAATCGCAAAATGGCGACGGCACCTCGCCACGCCGCCTTCCGGCAGGGTTCGAGGCTCCGCTGGCTCAGGACGTCCTCGCCACCGGCCCCGTGCCTCTCGCCCTGTCGGACGCCTTTGGATTTCGCCGGCCCCAGGGCACCCGGCAGGCGCGAGCGGTCGGTTCTGTCGTGCACGAGATGCTGCAGCGGCTCGGACCCGAACTCGCCCATGTCAGCATCCCCCAGCTTCGCCGCCATGCCGTCTCGCTGCTGCGGGCGTATGCGCTCAGCAGCGAAACTCTAAAATCTGCCACCGCCGCCGTCAGCAATCTGCTGCTTGCCTGCGCCTCCGATCCCATTTGCCAGTGGATTCTCGCGCCGCATCCCGGCGCCCAGGCCGAAGCTTCGTGGACCGGTTCGTCCGGCGCACGGCTCCGCACCCTGCGCGCCGATCGCGTCTTTCAGGCTGGCCCCGCACCGCTCGCCGAAGGCTCCGGCTGCTGGTGGGTGATCGATTACAAGACGGGAGCATCGCCCTCTGAGGACCGCGAAGCCTTTCTCCGCTCAGAGCGCTCCGTCTACGCGCCGCAACTCCTCGCCTATGCGCAGGCCCTTCGGGCGCTGCACGGCGCGGCGGTTCCGCTCCGCCTTGGCCTGTATTATCCGGCGATAGCCGCTCTCGATTACTGGGATCCGGCCGTCGGCTGATCGGCCGGTCGCTCGCCACCCGCGGGCCCCATATGGTGCCGCACGTCCGCGCCCCGCACCCAGAAGATCACGTCCTCCGCGATATTCGTCGCGTGGTCCGCTACCCGCTCCAGCGCGCGCGAGATCATCAGCGCGTTCAGCGCCTGCGGCGCCACGGCCGGCTCCTTCTTCATCAGATTCAGCAGCGTGCCGTGCGCGGCCCCGTTCAGCTTGTCCACGCTGTCATCCATCTTCAGCACGGTTTCCGCCATCTCCGCATTGCCCTCGATGAATGCCTGGAGCGCCCTGCGCACCATGGCGCCCGCCAGATGCGCCGTTTTCGGAATATCGATCGGCAGCTCTGCCACCGGAAACGCCTGCAGATCCCGCACGCGGTCGCTGATCACCCGCGCCGAGTCGCCCACCCGCTCCAGGTCTGCGTTGATCTTGATCACCGACAGGATGAACCGCAGGTCAATGGCCATGGGTTGTTCCATGGCCAGCAGATCCAGCGCCATCTGGTCGATCTCGCGCTCCAGCCGGTTGATCGCCATCTCGCCGCGATCCACCAGATCGCAGATGGAGAGATCCCGCACCCGGTACGCTTCCACGGCTCGCTGGATCGACTGCTCGGCCATGCCGGCCATGACCAGCAGCTTCTCTTTCAGATCGTCCAGGTTTTGCTGAAAGCGGATTCTCGTCATCCGATCCTGCCCGTAATGGTATCTTCCGTCCGCGTGTCGCTGGGATTCGTGAATATTTTGCGGGTCGAATCGAATTCGATAAGCCTTCCGCCCAGGGAAAACCCCGTGCGCTCGGCCACGCGCCCCGCCTGCCGCATTCTTCGCGCCCAATCACGATTATGCACTGCGCTCAGCGACTCGTACTACGCTATCTTGCGATTTTGAACGCCACGTTAATCCCCGTCAGGATGGGCTGAAGGATGTCCTAGCTTGACGGCATCACCAGATATTGCTCCAGCTTTCCATCCGGCTCCGTGTAGGTGGTCACCGTCAGTACGCGGCTGCTGTTGGGGAAGGTCACCCGGAACGCCCGGAACGTCATCCCCCCGCGCAGGCTTTGCCCCGATTGTTCCAGGCTCGCCGGCTTGCCCAGCGGCCCCAGGCTCGACTGGAAATCGGCGAGCGCCTGCTGGTCGAAATACGCATTGCACCAGTCCGTAAATAATGAGCGATCGATCGTTCCTTGCTGCAGGCCCTCGAAAATCTGCAGCGCCTGCGACTGCGCCTCGCTCGCGGTCTGCTTCGTTACGCCCAGCAGCAGCGGAGCGAGATCGCGCGCAATGCCCCCGGCCGCGCGGCTGGCATCCTCGTTCGTCAGCACCACAATCGCGACTTTATCCTGCGGGAACACCATGTTCTCGTCGACGAAGCCGGACACCTCGCCGGAGTGCGCCAGATAGGCGTGCCCGTCCAGGCTGCTCACTTCCAGCCCGAGGGCGTAATGCGTGTTCGCGCCATCCTTCAACAGCACCGGCGCTTCCAGCTCGTCATACGACTTCGCCGTCAGCAGCGTCCGATCCATCACGCTGATGTCCCACTGCGCCAGGTCGTACGCCGGCATCGCCAGCTCGCCGGCCGCGAACATCCATCCTCGCCCCTCTTTGGGCGCCGGCCGCGGCGGACCCAATGCGTACCGGATGGTGCCCTGCGCGTCCTGCGGACCGAGCCGGCTGGCGTCGGAGTCCCACACATCGTCCATGTGCAGCGGCTCGAAGACGTGCTCCTTCAGGAACTGGATCAGCGGCTCGCCGCTCACGATCTCCGCGATCCGCCCCGCGATCACATAATTCGTGTTCGAGTACTGCCACTGCGTCCCAGGCGGAAAATCCAGCGGCTTCTTCGCCCATGTGTCCAGGATGTGCTGCGCCGTCGTCGGCTGCAACATCGGCGGCATCACGTAGTCTTCCGGCCAGAAATCCTGGTAGCCCGACGTATGCGACAGGACCTCGCGGATGGTCACGTCCTGTGCGTCGGTCAGGTCCGGCAGCCATTTGCCCACCGGATCGTCGAGGGTCAGCTTGCCCTCCTGCTCCAGCATCAGGATCGCGGCCGCGGTGAACTGCTTGGAGATCGATCCGATGGAGTACCGCATGGCCGGCGTCGCCATCACCGCCGGCTGCGCGTCCGTCGCCAGCCGTGCCGTCCCGTATGCCTGCGTGTAGACGATTTTGCCGTCGCGCACAATCGCGATCGAGGCGCTCGCTACGCCGGTCTGGTCCAGGACCTGCCGCGCGGCGGCATCGATCTTCTGCTGCTGCTCCGCCGGCATCGAATCCACTCGGAGCCCCGCGGGACTCGTCTGCGCCCACCCAGCCACCACGGTGCACGCCAGCGCCGCAACCGCTCCGATTGCCCGGACTCTGCTTGTTTTCACGCGACCCTTCCTCCGGAGTTCACCATAACCGCTTCCGCAGTCTCCGCACAATTTGGGTCAGGGAAACTGGGGCGATACGCTCAGGGGGTACCCCCCCTGTGGGTGGTGTCGTGGCACCTGATAGATTCCACGAGACTTTCTGGCTCGTTACCGATTTGACATCCCCATTACCCTCCAGTCAACGCGGCGGATGCGAGCCGATTTTTTGGGGATCGGCTGCCGCCGCTCGAGCACGTTCGCCGAGATGAGAAAGAACGGCCGTGTGTCACGGGCGCACCGGGCCCCTGGGGGCCGGAATCCTGAAGCAGAAAAGCTCTGCCGCGAGGACAGAGCTTTCCGATTTCAGGTTAGAGGGTGGCAAAAACAGGGACAAGAAAAATCGGAGGGTGAGGAGGTACGGAGGTAATGGGCTGATTGCTGATTGCTGATTGCTGATTGCTGGCGTTGCCAGATTGCAGTGGGTACCAGAGGTCCTCAGTGGGGGCCTCGTGCAAGGCGCATTGGAAATGCTAACCGCATGGGTGCTCGGATTGCGCCACGACATGTGCCGCCCGCTCTTTCATGAAGCCAATAATACGCAGAATCTCGTCGTCGTAATTGGCCGTCCCGGTCTTTTTCTCAAGAGCAGGGAGAACGTAATCCCGGAGACTGAGAACCTCAATCTCGAACGGCCCTTTGGGATGACCGAGGCCGAACTTTGCGATTATGGGCTTGCTGTTATCTTCCCCTTTCACCATCCAACATATCCATACACGCTTCACATCGGCGGGGGAAAAGCCGCACTCAACGTAAGCTGTCTCGATTTGCGGGAGATAGGTCTTCCCCTTCTCAAAATCTGTTGCACCCCCGACGGCGCCGTCTCGTTTGGGCGGCACACCGAGGAACTTCCTTTCAAACTGCCCCGTTAGCTCTGCGAATGTACAACACCAATTCTCGCGGTGGGTGACGCTGACCTCGATATGAAATTGTGTTTTAGTCCTTAAATCGTACGCAAGAATGTCCAATTGCCGATTGTTTCCCGCCGCAACCTTTCGGTCTGAAATAGTGAAGCAGTTGCGGCAGAGGCGAAAATAGGCCTCGACCATGTGCTCAGCGGCGTTCATTGCGGTCCTCGCAGGTATTTGCAATCAGTCTATGCCCGCCGCTGGTTCAGAGATGCAAGAATGACAGCTCTTTGTCCTGCCTGAGAGAATTGCGATGCTGGGGCAGGACCCATCCTGTCGCCAAATTCGAGCGACAAGGACGGGGCACCCCCTTCCTTGGATCGTCACACCCTCTGCCAGAAATGCGGTGGCTCGATGCCTAGGGCGCGGAAATCGACGTATCCTGGCGGCGGAGGCGGTGGACCCAGGCTGTCTTCGGGTATGCCTGCGCTGGATTTTGGCCCGTACAAGTCTCCGGAACCGGCAATCGCTGCGCTACACTGGCATTCATTCCTCAGTAACTTCGGGCTGGAAGTCGTTGGAGTCAACGAAGAGATTTCGGATCACTCCCTCTGCGCTCCTGGGGATCAGCGCCGGGATGATTCTTGCCCATGCGCTGCTGAACACGCTTTTCCCGGGCGCCGGATTCACCATCTCCTATCTGCTTTGGTCGTTCTGGTCGCTGGCGGCCGCAGTGGCCTGCGCGTGGCGCGCGTTGCACTGCCAGGTATCCGTCCGCACCCATTGGTGGCTGGCTGCCGTCTCTCTCTTCCTCATCTTCTTCGCTGCAGCCATTGAGGCGCCCGCGGAGATCTTCTTCAAGGCCGTACCCACCTTTGCCCAGATCGGCGATTTCGTCTTCTTCTCGTCGTTCGTGCCCATCCTGCTGGCCATCACGCTGCCGGAAGAAGGCGTGCTGGTCCGGTTCACCTTCGTGCTGGACTGCCTGCAGGCGGCGGCCTGCGCCTGCCTGGCCTACACCGTGCTGTTCGGGGCGCTGCCTTTCACCAGCGAGCCCGCGCAGGCCATTGCGTACGCGCCGCTCGAGTACGTGTACGACACCGAATACCTGGTGGTCGTCCTGCTCGCCGCGCTGCGCTATTTTCTTGGCACACGCGAAGCATCCGACCGCTACTTCTTCCGTTCCCTTCTGCTGTACTGCTGGCTCTACGCGATGTGCTCGGGCATCTATAACCACCACAACGGGAAATACAGCCTGACGAACGGCATGGACGCGCTGAATGACATTCCGTCCGCGGCGCTGGCCCTCGCTGCCATCTTCGCGCCCGCCGCGGCCACCTACGCCTCGAGCCGCGCCAGCCGTTCCACGGTGCTCCGCCTGATCGACAACGCGCGCCCGGTGTTCCTGTCGCTCGCGCTGATTGGCCTGAGCGCCATCGTCGCGCGTCCGCCATTACGCCGTTGCCTTCGCGTTCATCTTCGGCGCGTTCATCCTGTACAGCCTGCGAACCTCCATGCTGCACAGCAAGGCGGAGCATGCCCAGGCTGCGCTGGAACAGGCCAACCGAAGCCTGTCGGAAATCGCGCTGCTCGACAGCCTGACCAGCATCGCCAACCGCCGCAGCTTCGACGGGTTTCTGGCGCTGGAGTGGGGACGGGCCCAGCGCAGCGCACAGCCGCTCTCGCTGCTGCTGATCGATGTGGACCACTTCAAGCACATCAACGATACGTACGGGCACCACGCCGGCGACGAATGTCTGCGCTATGCGGTGCGGGTGCTGAGCGCGGCGCTGCGGCCGACGGACCTGATCGCGCGGTATGGCGGAGACGAACTCGCGGCTCTCTTGCCGGAGACGAGCTCGGCCGGCGCAGCCGCTGTTGCGGATCGCGTCCGCACCGTGATGGCCATGGATGCCGGCGCCTCCCCGGCGATCACCGTGAGCATCGGCATCTCCACCTGGAACGGAGAGGACGCCGCGAGCCCGGAGCAACTGGTTCGCGCTGCCGACCGCGCTCTCTACGCCGCCAAGCAGAACGGGCGCGATCGAATCGAAGTGGTCGACCTGCGCTGGCTCACCGCGGGCTAGCCGATCGCCGCCGCGGAGAATCCCGCGCTATTCCCGTTCCCAAAAGTGCGGCGGCTCGATCCCGAGGGCGCGCAGGTAGACGTATCCCTGGCCGCGGTGGTGGATCTCGTTGTCGATCGCGTACTCGAACATTCCGGTGCCGGTGTTGGTGTAGAAGCCGAAGGCGGTGTCGGTTTCGGCGAAGCGGGCCGCCGGGATCGCGGGAAATGCCTCGTCGATGGCCGCGGTCTGCTCGTCCCACAGGCGCAGAAGGCCGGCTTTCGTGGTGGGTTTGTCGCCAACGAACTTCTCCCACTTGCCGGTGGAGACGCCGTTCACAATGGGCATGGCCATGTTGATGAACTCGAAGGCCAGGTCGGCAAAGGGCCGCATTCCGCCAATAGAGAACTGAAAGAGCTTGTCTTCCGGGAAGGCTTCGATGGTGCGGCGGGTGAGGCGGCGGTGACCTTGCCAGTGCTGCAGCAGCGCGTCGGCGGTCATCACGCTGGCTGGTTTCGTTTCGGTTGCGGTCGTCATTTTTGTTTCCTCCATGCCAAAACAGCCTACAAGACATTCCCGACAGAACTTGTCGTAAATTGGATTGAGACTAAAACGGCATGTACGACCCGATTTTGCGCACGCTGACCGTCCTCGAGATCCTGCAGGCGCGCGAGTCCGTCACCGGAGCGGAGTTGGCCGAGCGCCTGGAGGTGGACCTGCGCACGGTGCAGCGGTACATCGTGCGGCTGAAGGATTTGAAGATTCCGGTGGAGTCGTCGCGCGGCGTGGGGGGCGCGTACCGGCTGCGGCCGGGGTATCGGCTGCCGCCGCTGCTGCTGACGAATGAGGAGGCGTTTGCCCTGTCGCTGGGGCTGCGCGCGCTGCGGCAGGTAGGGCTGGCGGCGTTTGCTCCGGCAACGGAGGGAGCGTTGGAAAAGCTGGGCCGCGTGCTGCCGGCGGCGCTGCGCGAGAGCCTGCGCACAGTGGAGGACGTGGTCGCCATTGAGCCGGGGCCGTGGGTGGTGTCGACTTCAGTGGAATCGCTGATGCGGGCGGCGACGGCGATCCGCAGCGGGCGGCGCGTGCGCTTCCGCTACCGATCGCATGGCGGGCGGATTTCGCGGCGGCAGGTGGAACCGTGGGCGGCGCTGCACGCGGACGGGCGCTGGTACCTGATCGGCTACTGCCTGACGCGCAAGGCGTCGCGGACGTTTCGTCTGGATCGCGTGACGGATCTGGAGCTGTGCGCGGAGCGGTTTCGCCGGCCGGCGGAGTTCGATGCGCGACAGTATTTGGCGGAGCGCATGCCGTTCATCCAGTCGGATTACCAGATCGACGTGTGGATCGACATGCCGGCGGAGGAAGCCGCGCTCCACTTTGCTCCATGGCGGATTGCCACGGTACCCGAGCGTAACGGCACGCGGTTGCGCTGTGGACGCGACCGGCTGGAGATGTTCGCAGCGATGCTGCTGAGTTTGGGACGGCGCATCGTGGTGCGCAATCCACCGGAGTTGCGGGCGACATTTCGGGAACTGGCGCGGCAGGCAACAGCGGCGTCGAAGGCCTGATGCCATCCGATCAGACTGAAACCGTTGCCGCGGCGGGCGCGAACGCCTCATGTTCGGTGCGGGCGATGATCTCGTCCTGCAAAGCGCGGGTGAGGTCGCAGAAGTAATCGCTGTAGCCTGCGACGCGCACGATGAGGTCGCGATACTTCTCCGGCTCGGCCTGCGCCGCGCGCAAGGTAGCCGCGGTGACCACGTTGAACTGGATGTGATGCCCGCCAAGGCGGAAGTACGAGCGGACCAGGTGCGCGACGCGGTCCAGTCCGGCATCGTCACGGAGCAGTTGCGGCGTGAACTTCTGGTTGAGCAGCGTGCCTCCGGTGCGGGCATGGTCGATGCGGGCTGCGGAGCGGATGACCGCGGTCGGTCCATTGCGGTCCGCGCCCTGTACGGGCGAGACGCCGTCGGAGAGCGGCTCCCAGGCGCGGCGGCCGTCCGGCGTGGCGCCGGTCATGGAGCCGAAATAAACGTGGCAGGTGGTGGAGAGATAGTTGACGTGATACGAGCCGCCTTTGGTGTTCGGCCGTCCTTCGATCTCCTCGAAGAAGGCGTCGAAAACGTCCTTCAAGATCGCATCGGCATACTCGTCGTCGTTGCCGAATTTCGGAGAGCGATTCCAGAGGAGCAGGCGAAGCTTTTCGTAGCCTACGAAGTTGCCGGCGAGCGCGCCCAGAATTTGCTCCATCGTCACGGAGCCGCGATCGAAGACGTGATATTTGATGGCGGCCAGCGAGTCGGTGCAGGTGGCGGGCGCGACTCCCATGATGTAGGTGGAGTTATAGCGTGGCCCGCCGTTGTTGTAGTCCTTCCCCTTGGCGATGCAATCCTCGACCAGGAGCGAAAGGAACGGAGCCGGCATCTGATCAGCGTAGAGCCGCTCAATCACGTTGTTGCCGCGCACCTTCACGTCGACAAACCAGTGCAGCTGCCGGCGGAAGGCGGCGAAGAGCTCCTCGTAAGAAGAGAAGGCTCGCGCATCGCCGGTATCGATGCCGATCTTGTTGCCGGTACGCGGATCGATGCCGTTGTTGAGGGTGATCTCCAGCACTTTGGGCAGATTGAAATAGCCGGTGAGGATGTAGGCTTCCCTGCCGAAGGCTCCCGTCTCCACGCAGCCCGAAATGCCGCCGCATCGTGCGTCCTCGACGGACTTGCCCTGGCGGAGCAGCTCCTCCACGACCATGTCCGCGTTGAAGATCGACGGCTGGCCCCAGCCTTCGCGGACGATTTCGAGGCCGCGGCGGAGGAACGCGTCGGGACTCTTCGCGCTGAGCTGCAGATTGGACGAGGGCTGCAACAGGTGCATCTCGTCAATGACGTCGAGGATGAGATACGTGACGTCGTTGACGCCGTCGGAACCGTCGCGCCGGAGGCCTCCGTTATTGATGTTGGCAAAGTCGGTGTACGTGCCGCTTTCGGCCGCTGTGACGCCGACCTTTGGCGGTGCAGGCTGGTTGTTGAATTTAACCCAGAGACATTCCAGCAACTCCCTGGCCTGATCGCGGGTCAGCGTGCCTTCTTCCATGCCCTTGCGGTAGAAGGGATCGAGGTGCTGATCGAAGCGGCCGGGGCAGAAGGAATCCCAGGTGTTCAGCTCGGTCACGACGCCGAGGTGAACGAACCAGTAGGCCTGAAGCGCCTCGTGGAAATCGCTCGGCGCGTGCGCCGGCACGTGGCGGCAGACTTCGGCGATGCGCCGGAGTTCCGCGCGGCGCACGGGGCTGGCTTCGGTTCCGGCCAGCTCCTCGGCCTTTTCGGCGTGGCGCTCGGCGAAACGGATGACCGCGTCGGCCGCGATCGCCATGGCCCGCAGTTCGTCTCGTTTGGCGGTCGCCGCTGGATCGGTGAAGTCATCCAGCCGTGACAATGCGAGTTCGATGTCGGCTTTCAGGTCGCGCAGGCCTTTGCGATAGATGACGTCGCCCAGGACGGTGTGGCCGGGCGCGCGCTGCTCCATGAATTCGGTGAAGATGCCCGCCGCATAGGCGTCCTTCCACGCGGGCGTCATCTCGGCGAAGATCAGATCGCGGATGGAGCGGCCGCTCCAGTACGGAATCACGTCGTCGCGCTGGATCTGCCGCGCGCGATCGTCCACGGAATAAGCGATCTTTTCGCGGGAGTCGAGAACTTCGAAGTCCTCGAGGCTGTGGCAGCAAAGCTCGGGGAAGGTGGGGGCGGCTTTGGGCGCCGGTCCGCGCTCGCCCACGATCAGCTCGTCCTTCCCAATGTGGATCTCCTTGTGCTCCATCAGGTACGCAAGCGCGCGCGCGCGGCGGATGGGGACCGGACACGGTCTTGTCCTGGCGATAAAACTCGGTCAGCAACTGCGCGCGCTCGATGGAGAGCCACGGCCTGATCTCCAGGGTTGCCTGTCTCAGTCTGCTTACACGCTCGTTCATATCAGCCTCCAATGCGCACGCTGAAGCCGTTCTGCGTCAGGCGCGCGGCCAGGGGTTCCATCTGTTCCGCGGGGGGCGGCTCAACCGATTCCATGCGACTCGGCATCCCCAGCCGATCGTATTTGCCGCTCCCGATGCGGTGGTAAGGAAGAAGATCGATCCGATGCAGCCCCAGCGGGAAGAGGAAAGCGCACATCGCGTCGAGATTCGCAGGGTCGTCGTTGAGGCCGGGAATCACGGGCACGCGGACGATCACGGCGCGTTGCTCTCGCGCCAGGGCTTCCAGGTTCTGCAGGATCCGGCCATTGTCCACGCCGGTGGATTGCTGGTGCCGCTCGCGGTCCATCACTTTCACGTCGTAGAGGAAGAGGTCGACGTTTTCGCTGATGCGGAGCAGCGCGTCGGGAGCGGCAAATCCGCAGGTTTCGACGGCGGTGTGGATGCGCCGCGCGCGCAGGGCGGCGAGCAGCGACTCGACGAACGGGCCCTGCATCAGCGGCTCGCCGCCGGAGAGAGTGACGCCGCCACCGGACTCCTCGAAGAAAACGCGATCTTTCAGAACCTCCGCCACGACTTCGGCAACGGTCATCCAGCGCCCGGCAAGCTGGCGGGCTGCGGACGGGCAGGTGTCGGCACAGACTCCGTCATGCCGGCACCGGTCGTCATCGCGGACAACGTGGTCGTTCAGATGAAGAGCGCCATGAGGGCAGGCCCGGACGCAGTCGCCGCAGCGGATGCAGCGCTCCGGGAAGTAAATGACCTCCGGCTCCATGCGCTGCCCTTCAGGGTTGTGGCACCACCAGCAGCGCAGGGGGCAGCCCTTGAGGAACACGGTGGTGCGAATGCCCGGTCCATCGTGGACCGAGAACCGCATGATGTTGAAGACGAGACCACTGACCGTCCCGGGAGATCGAGGACTGGGGCGGCGCCCTGCGGCGAGATCCGAAGGCGCGCTCATTGTTCACCATTCTGGATGCTACTTTGAATCCTAATCCTGATTGTTGAGGCGGGTTGAGGGGCTTTTGGTGCCATCGAAAAAGCTCCTTCTCTAACCTGCCCAGTAGCTGCGGTCGAGCGTGCGGTACTGGATGGCTTCGGCGATGTGCGGGACCGTGATGCTGGGCTCGCCGGCGAGGTCGGCAATGGTGCGGGCGACCTTGAGGATGCGGTCGTGGGCGCGGGCGGTGAGGCCCTGCTGCTGCATGGCTCGCTCGAGGAGCTTTTCCGCATCCGGCGACAGCTCGCAGAAAGAGCGAATCTGGCGCGTGGACATCTGCGCGTTCGAGAAGATCTTTTCCCGGACTGCGCTGGAGGAGGCAGAGGCGAAGCGGGCGCGCTGGGTTTGGCGGGCGGCGAGAACGCGCTGACGGATGGCGGCGGAGTTCTCGATGGCAGCGGCGCCGCGCAGCTCCTTGTATTGCACGGCGGGGACCTCGATGTGGATGTCGATGCGGTCGAGCAGCGGTCCGCTGATCTTCGCGACGTAACGCTGGATGAGGGGCGGCGTGCAGTGGCAATCGCGCATGCGGTCGTTGAAGTAGCCGCACGGGCACGGGTTCATCGCGGCGGCGAGCATGAAAGCGGCGGGGAAGGTGAGCGACATGCTGGCGCGGGCGATGGTGACGTGGCGATCTTCCAGCGGCTGGCGCATCACTTCGAGCACGTTGCGGGGGAATTCGGGCAGCTCGTCGAGAAAGAGGACGCCGTTGTGGGCGAGCGAAACTTCGCCGGGGCGGGGGATGACGCCGCCGCCGATCAGGCCCGCGTCGGAAATGGTGTGGTGCGGGGCGCGGAAGGGACGCTGCGTGACGAGACCGGCCTCCGCGTCGAGCACGCCGGCGACGGAGTGAATCTTGGTGGTCTCGAGGGCCTCGTCGAAAGTGAGCGGGGCGAGGATGGACGGCAGCCGGCGCGCGAGCATGGTTTTGCCGGAACCGGGAGGGCCAATCATCAATATGTTGTGGCCGCCGGCGGCGGCGACTTCGAGCGCGCGCTTGGCGGCGAGCTGGCCGCGGACGTCGGCGAAGTCGAGCGCGAAGTGCTGCAGCTCGTTGAGGACCTGATCCGGCTCGACGCGGAAGGCGGGAACGTGGATGCCTCCGTTGCCGGCCTGATTGAGGAGGTCGCGGACCTCGAGGAGCGTGGTGACCGGGTAGACGCTGACGCCTTCGACGACGGCAGCTTCTCGCGCGTTGGCTTTGGGGATGATGAGGTTTTTGATGCCGCGCTCGCGAGCGGCGACCGCGACGGGCAACATGCCGGGCACGGGGCGGAGCGCGCCATCGAGGCCGAGCTCGCCAATGAGGAGGAAATCGGAGAGATCGCGGAGTTCGAGAGCGCCATAGGCGCCCAGAATGCCGACGGCCATGGGCAAGTCGAAGCCGGAGCCTTCTTTCTTGATGTCGGCGGGCGCGAGATTGATGGTGATCTTGGTGGAGGGCAGGTCGAAACCGGAATTGCGGATCGCGGCGCGCACGCGGTCGCGGGATTCGCGGACAGCGGCATCGGGCAGGCCGACGGTGGAGAAGGTGTCCTTTTCGGAGACGTATTTCGAGAAGTCGACTTCGACGTCGATGATGGACGCGTCAATGCCGTAGACAGCGGCGCTGCGGGCGGTGAAGAGCATAGGCCGGGATTCTGCGGGGAGTGTAGCAGCGGGGAGCGGGGAGCGGCGGTGATGAGGTGCGAGTTGGGCAAACGATGGTAATGAAGGAAGGCAGGGGTTACGGGTTACGGGTTACGGGTTACGGGTTACGGGTTAGGTGCGGCGGTTGAGGGTCCGGCTCGATGACGGGCGGCAGAGCGGAAAGAAGCTCGGCAATTTCGCATCGCTCGCCGGATTCTTCTGCTAACTTGGCAGGCATGATGAGCAAACGGACCTGGATGGTTCTGTTAGGCGGGTGTCTGGCGGCGACGGGAGCGTGGTCGCAGGCGACTGCGCCATCGCTGGCCGGCGATTGGCAAGGGACGCTGGCCGGGCAGTTGCCCCTGGTGCTGCATCTGCGCGTGGCGGATGGCGGGCTGACGGCGACGCTGGATTCGCCGGCGCAGGGCGCGATGGGATTGCAGGGCGCGAACGCGAAGCTGACGGGGACCACGCTCAGCTTCGACATTCCGGTGATTCAGGGGTCCTACAGCGGCACGGTGAGCGCGGATGGCAAGACTGTGACCGGCGATTGGAAGCAGGTGGGGAAGACGTTTCCTCTGGTCTTTCACATGACGGCGACGGTCGCGCAACTCGAGACGCTGAAACCGTCGCCGGTGGATGGCGACTGGCAGGGCGCGCTCCATGCGGGAGGCGTGACGCTGCGGATCGCGTTTCACTTTCACGCGCAGCCCGACGGCATCATTGGCGGGTCCATGGACTCGATCGACCAGGGCGCGATGGGGATTGCCTGCTCGGACGTGAAGCTCGACGGCCAGAAGCTGACGCTGACGGTCCCGGCGGTGCACGGAACGTATGCGGGGACGCTGAGCGCGGATGGGAAAAGCATCGCCGGCACGTGGACGCAGGGCCAGCCGCTGGAGCTGAACCTGACGCGGACGGAACCGGTGGGGCCGCCGAAGACGATGCCCGCGCGGCCTCCGGTAGCGCTGAAAGATTTGCCTGGCGTGCTGGGGCAGGAATTTGCGCCGCTGGTGAGGGCGTGGCCGCAGGGCGGCGTGGTGGTGGGCGTGCTGGATCATGGGCAGCGCGAGGTGATGGCGTTTGGATCGGCGAAGGCTGACTCGATCTTTGAGATCGGGTCGGTGACGAAGACGTTCACCTCGCTGGCGCTGGCGCAAATGGTGGCGCAGAAAAAGGTGACGCTGGACGAGCCGGTGCGGGAGCTGCTGCCGGCAGGATGGGTGACCAAGCCGGCGGGCCAGGAGATCACGCTGCTGGATCTGGCGACGCACCACTCCGGCCTGCCGCGGCTGCCGGACAATCTGAAGCCCGCGAGCATGGCCGATCCCTACGCGGATTACGGACCGGAGAAACTGGAAGCGTTCCTGAAAGAACACGGCGTGGCGCGGCCGGAAAAGACAGAATTCCTGTACAGCAATTTGGGAGCGGGACTCCTGGGATTTGCGCTGGCGCAAAAGGCGGGCCTGCCCTATGCGGAACTGATCCGTCAGGAAGTGACGGGGCCCATGGGGCTGAAGGACACGGTGATCACGCTCTCGCCGGAGCAGCAACAGCGGTTCATTCAGGGATACACCGGATCGCACGATGCCCAGGGACCGTGGCATCTGAACGCGCTGGCCGGAGCGGGCGCGCTGCGGTCCACCGCGGCGGATTTGCTGACGTACTCCGATTACCTGATGCATCCGGAGCGGTTAAAGGGCAAGCAGGGCGATGGAGAGACGCTGACGGAGGCGATCCCGTTGGCGCTCGAACCGCGGGCGGATGTGGCCGGAGGCGCGAAGATCGCGCTTGCCTGGGTGACGCGTCCGGAGGAGCAGACGTACTCTCACGACGGCGGCACCGGCGGATACTCGTCGCTGGTGATCTTCGATCTGAAGAAGGACCGCGCAATCGTGGTGCTGTACAACTGCCTGGACCTCATGCCCGGGCGTCCGCAACTGACGGAGCTCGTAGTCGCGAATGTATCGGCTCTGCTGGATGGGAAGCCGGCGATGGAGCTGGGTCCCTTCTAGGGCAACTCGCCGGGGCTTGCCGAGCCCTCCTCGGCTTGCTGTACCGTAAGGAAGGAATCCGAGGAGTTGGTCATGCGTGCTCTCGTGAAGGCTCGCGCCGAGCGCGGCCTGTGGCTCGAGGATGTGCCCGAGCCGGAATACGGCATCAACGATGTGCTGATCCGGGTGCGCCGCACCGGCATCTGCGGCACCGACGTTCACATTTATCAGTGGGATGAGTGGGCGCAGCAGACGATCCCGGTCCCCATGGTCATCGGGCACGAGTTCGTGGGGGAAATCGCCGCGGTCGGGTCGAATGTTTCGGACTTCCATGTCGGCGACCTCGTCTCGGGCGAAGGCCATGTGACCTGCGGGCGGTGCCGCAACTGCCTCGCCGGCCGGCGGCATCTCTGCGCGAACACCTCGGGCGTAGGCGTGAACCGCCCCGGCGCGTTCGCTGAGTACATTGCGCTGCCGATGACGAACATCTGGCGCCACCACCACGGCGTCCCCGAGGAGATTGCCGCGATCTTCGATCCGTTTGGCAACGCGGTGCATACCGCGCTGGCGTTTCCGGTGCTTGGCGAGGACGTGCTGATCTCCGGCGCGGGACCGATCGGGCTGATGGCGATCCCCATCGTCCGCCACGCGGGCGCGCGCTTCGTGGTCGCGACGGACCTGAACCCGTTCCGTCTGGACCTGGCGCGCAAAATGGGCGCAACGCTGGCTGTCGATCCGCGCGAAACGCCTGTCGCCGAGGTGCAGAAGCAACTCGGCATGGCGGAGGGCTTCGACGTCGGCCTGGAAATGTCGGGCAGCCGCGCCGCCTTCGTCGAGATGATCGACAACATGGCCCACGGCGGACGCATCGCGATGCTGGGGATTCCGGCCAAGCCGATGGAGATCGACTGGCGGAAGGTCATCTTCAACATGTTGACCGTCCGCGGCATCTACGGGCGCGAAATGTACGAGACCTGGTACAAAATGTCGGTGCTGGTGACCTCCGGCGTGGACATCAGCCCGGTGATCACGCACCGCTTCAGCTACAAGGATTACGAGAAGGGCTTCGCGGCGATGATCGGTGGGGAGACGGGCAAGGTGATCCTGGACTGGACGAAGATCTGAGATGAACGAGCGCATCCGCGGCATTCTCGCTTTGGGCGATGTCTGGTTCTGCGTGGCGCTTGGCGTTTGGGTCGCGTGGCAGTGCCGCACCCACTGGAATCTGCGCTGCTGGATCGGCGCCGTTGTCGCGGTGGCCGGGCTGGCGTTGTGGATCACGGCCCGCCGCCAGCTGGGCGCATCGTTCAGCCTGGCGGCGAAAGCGAAAGCCCTCGTCAACACGGGGCTTTATTCGAAATTCCGGCACCCGGTTTACTACTTTGGATTCGTCGCCTACTGCGGCATCGCTCTGATCTGGGGCCACTGGATTGCGCTGGTCTGTTTCGTCGTCCTCTACGCCATCCTCGAACTCCCCCGGATGGTGAAAGAGGAGCGGGTGCTCACCGAAACCTTCGGCGATGCCTATCGCGAGTACCGCGCACAAACCTGGTTCTGAAGGACTATGACGCCGGATTTTCCAGCCGGCCCATAAACAGAATCTCGCCCGATTGCAGGTCGCGGATCAGGAACAGGAAGGGATGATCCGCGCGAAAGACGATCGGCGGCGGTTCTTCCCCCCGCATCGCCGTGGCGACCATGATCATTCCCGTGGCGGCCGCGGCCTCGGTTCCCTGCTCGTTCACTTCGATGAAGGCCTTGTGGATCGCCGCGGAAATGGTGAAGTCGGGCTTGCCCGTCATGCCGGAGAAATCCGAGGCGCCGCTGAAGGCCAGGGGCATGCCCATCGCGGAGAGCGCGCTGCTCAGCTCAAATTGCTGCGTCATGGTGAAGCGGGGGAGTGTGAGGACGACCTTGTCGGCAAGTTCCAGCTTGTCGATCCAGGTGTTCACCGCTGCCGCCGTGAATTGCTTCTCCAGCGCGGGCAGGCCATCCTTCTGCTTCGGCAGCAGAACCACCATCGCCAGCTCGCTGCCGTTGTAGGGGAGCTCCAGGGCCTGGAAGCTGCCGCCGTCGTAATAGTAGTAATCGCCGGTGCGATGCATCAGGGGCGTCTTCACCGTCTGTTTGGCGGAAAGGTAGAAGTCCTCGGTCTCCGTGTCGTCCGCCAGGAACGGCGCCAGCCACGATCCCTTGAAGTAGATCGCGTTGGTCAGGACGAGACGGGTCTGCGGGGTCAGCGCGCCCGGGCCGATCAGGTTCTGGATGCGGTTGTTGGTTTCCTGAGCGACCCAACCGTTGATGGTGCCGCGCACCGCTTCCGGCGCATGCTCGAAATCGACGCGGTGCAGGCCGGCGCCGTAATCGTCCTGCATGAGCTTGAGGTAATCCGGGAGAAAGCTGGCGTCCTGTTCGGCCCACAGGGCGTCGGCCACGTGGAGTTCGTAATGCGGATGCGCTCCGTTCCTCTCCTTCAGCAGAGCGCCCATCGCCGGGTGCAGGCGCTCCGGCGGCAGCGTGAAGTGGAAGACATGCTGGATCTGCGTCGCGGTCTGGCCGCGTGCGCCAGCATACGCCATACCGAACGCGGTGGAGACGCTCTCCGGCGAGAAGAACAGATTGCCGGGCTGGGTGCGGAGCTGGCCGTACAGGTCGACCGCGAAGGCGTTATTCCCCTGGGTGAGGGCGGCCTGATCCGCAGCCGGAGCCGACGATTGGGCCATGAGAACGGCCGGGCACAAGCAAACCGCGAGAGCAGCAGCAAGGATGGATTTCATGGGGCCCCCTTCCACCAGTAGAGACGGCAATCTACGCCGAACGTATACCTTCCGGGGGGCTTTGTCTGTGACGAGCGCGACTTCGGGCGCTCCAGGCGGTCAGGATCCGAGCCGGGCTACGACAAAGGCTTTCGCCGCCCGGACCGCGTCCTCGGGCGCATCTCCCAGGACCAGCCGGCACAGCAGCGCCGAGGAAAAGGCGCAGCCTGTCCCATGTTCGCCGTGGATCCCTCGCGCCCGAACTCGTGTGCCGGGAAACCAGGTTTCCTGGCCGCCGACGGTCAGCAGGAAATCGTCGGGCGGATCCAGATGGCCGCCGGTGACGACGACGTTCAGGCCTCGAACGCCGGATTTCGTTACCGCGAGTTCCTGAAGTAACCGGGCCTGGGCGGGGATCGCGGCGCGGTCCGGGACCGGTTGCCCGGTCAGCGCAGCCAGCTCGTCGAGGTTGGGGGTGACCCAGCCGACCAGGGGCAGCAGGTCCGCCCGGAGCTTTTCCACACCCGAGGCTTCCAGCAGGTTCGCCTCGGAGCTGGACCGTAGTACCGGATCGAGCACTACCCGGTTCGGGTTGATGTCTGACCTCCGGAGGAAGCTCACCACCTCCCTGACCGCCTCGGCGGTGGCCAACATCCCGATCTTGACCCCGGCCAAGCGCAGATCGGAGGCCAGGCAATCGAGGGTGCGACGTAGCAGATCGCCATGGACCGGCTCGACAGCCGCGACGCCCCGGCTGGATTGCACCGTCAGCGAGGTGATGGCGGACACTCCGACAAGTCCATGATTCCAGAATGTTTGCAGGTCAGACGTGATGCCGGCCCCGGACGAAGGATCGAACCCGGCGATCGTCAGCAGCACGGGCCGGGCCGCTGCGTCAGGCAACTCCTGGCCGGTGGACGAATCTATTCCGGTTTTGGCGCGGGCAGCGGGCTCTCCCATGTCCGACATCGTACCTTGTGGACCTTCCTTTCGTTGGGCGGCCACGATGTTGCAGGGAAGGTTGATGCAGGAAAAGGTAACCCTTTTAGCCGCCAAAGGGCTACCATAGATCGCGCGGGATCGCAAGGGGAGGAAGTGAAATAAATGTTTAGTTTTGTTTGACTTAGCTAAGTCAGATTCCTACAATTTCAGAAGGAGGATCATGCACGCTATCCGAAGATCCGATAACGCGAAACGTCCTCGCCGCAGGGCCACCATGGCCGGTGCATTGTTAGCCGTTTTGGTTGGCATCGCCGGTGCTCAAACAGCTACACCGGCCGATCAGGTTCACTCCCGTCCCGCGGCCCATCGTCACCACTGGTATGAGTTCGGGCTCGCTTCCTGGTACGGAAAGTTCTTCCAGGGACGCACGACCGCCAGCGGCGAACCCTATAACCAGGATGCGATGACCTGCGCACAGCGGAATCTGCCGCTGGGCTCGCTCCTGCGCGTCACCAATCTCCGCAACAACCGGTCGGTCGTCGTTCGGGTGAATGACCGCGGCCCCGTGCCGCAGGACCGGGTGATCGATCTCTCCCGCGCCGCCGCCGAGCGGCTGGGATTCTTCCGGGAGGGCGTAGCCCCGGTAGAGATCGAGCTGATCCAGACCGGGTCCGAGCGGCCCACGACGGTCGCCGAGCTGATTCAGGCTCCGGCCACCCGCTAAGCTTCCCTCCGAATCCTCACACCGAGCGCTTCCCGGCGCGGTATGTTCCTTTGGTTTGAGGATTCGGAACCACTGTACCCGGCGAAGCTGGATTTTTCACGGGCGATGCGCTCGACGTGTGCCACCATGGAAGCATGGAGCCAAAACTGGATCCCAGGCTGATCGTCGCCCTGGATTTTCCTGAGGCTGCGCCCGCGCTCGATCTGGCGGACCGTCTCGACGGGCACTGCCGCTGGTTCAAGGTGGGGCTGGAGCTTTACCTGGCCGAGGGCAACGCCATCGTTCACGAACTGCGCCGGCGAGGGTTCTCGGTTTTCCTGGATCTGAAGCTCCACGACATTCCCAACACGGTCGCGCGGGCCGTGCGCACGGTGGCGGAGACCGGCGCCGAGCTGCTGACGGTTCACGCGTCCGGCGGTCCGGCGATGCTGGCGGCGGCGGCCGAGGCGGCGGAGTCGGTGTCGCACGCGCCGCGCCTGCTGGCGGTGACGGTGCTGACCAGCATGGATCGGGTGCAACTTTCGGCGACGGGCGTGGCCGCTGCGCCGGCGGATCAGGTTCTGCTGCTGGCGGAGATGGCGGCGAGCGCGGGAATCTCAGGATTTGTGGCCAGCGCCGAGGAAGTGGCCGACCTGCGCAGGAAGCTGCCTTCGGCGATTCTGGTGATTCCTGGCATTCGGCCGGCAGGCTCGGCGACGGGCGATCAAAAGCGGGTCGCGACTCCGGCGGCGGCCCTGGCCGGCGGCGCCGATTACCTGGTGGTCGGGCGGCCGATCACCCAGGCGGCTGATCCGGCCGCGGCGGCGCTGGCGATCCTGGAAGAAATGCACGGCGTGCCGGTGCGGTGAGCAGACCTCGCTGTTGACCGGGGCCAGCATCGACAGAGCGCGCAGCGCCTTCGCCCGTTCGGCCAGGACCCGCCCGTCCGGCTAGGACTTCCACTTGATGTTGCAGCCGATGCTCGGCTTCTGCTCGGGCGACACCGCGCGCCCGGCGGCGAGCGCGTCCAGCGCGGCGCGGAGATCTTTGCCGGTGACGGGAATCCCGTTGCCGGGGCGGCTCGAGTCGAGCTGGCCGCGATAGGCGAGCTTCTTCTGGCCATCGAAGAGGAAGAAATCCGGGGTGCAGGCCGCGGCGTAGGCGTGGGCCACTTCCTGGGTCTCGTCGTAGACATACGGGAAGACGAAGCCGACGCGCTTGGCCTGCGCGGCCAGGCCTTCGGGAGCGTCGTCGGGATAATTGTCGGCGTCGTTGGAACTGATGGCGACGATGCCGATGCCGGACTTCTGATAATCGCGGCCGATCTTCGCCAGCTCCTGCTCCACGTGCTTGACGAAGGGGCAGTGCGTGCAGATGAACATCACCAGCAGGCCTTTGGGGCCGGTGAGCGAATCGACGGTATGCGTTTTGCCGTCGCGAACGTCCTTCAGAGAAAAAGCCGGCGCGGGCGTACCCAGCGCGAGCATGGCGGATTCCGTAGCTGCCATTTGGAAAAATCCTCCTGTTCCAGATTAGAGCAAAGAGCAGGGTCGCCGGATGCAGGACACCGCCCGTTTGCTGCAGCCTTGCCCTCAAGGTCCGGTGTACATTACCCAAGCGTTTCGGTTCTGTGATATGATTCCTTCATGCCAACCATTCTGAGGTTTGGCGCGTTCCGGGTCGTTGTCTATCCGAACGATCATCGGCCGGCGCACGTGCACGTCATCGGGCCTGATCATGAGGCGGTCTTCACGCTGAACTGTCCGGCGGGGCCGGTGATCGTACGAGAGAATTATGGTTTCGCCCGGCGGGAACTTGGTGCCATCGCGGAAGTGCTGGTCAAGAATTTGGCCAGTCTGTGCGAAGCGTGGGGGAGGATACATGGAATCGAGTGTGATCAGAGCGGCAAACGAGAGGGCGCGGAGGATGCGGGCGGATCTTCCTCGGGCAGTGCGGGCCCGGTACGACCGGCGGCTCGGACGGATCGTGATCGAGCTCAGCAACAAGCTGGCGGTGATGTTCGCTCCGGAGGACGCCGAGGGGCTGGAAAAGGCGACGCCGGCGCAACTGGAGCCGATTGAAATTTCTCCGTCGGGGTTTGGGATTTACTTCCCGAAACTGGACGCGGATTTGTATCTGTCGGCGCTGCTGGAAGGATTTCTCGGGTCGCGGCAGTGGATGGCGGCGCGGATGGGCGCGGCTGGCGGACGGTCGCGGAGCGCGGCGAAGCGGAAGGCTGCGAAGAAGAACGGGAAGCTGGGCGGACGACCGAGGAAGCGGGTGGCGTAGGACGGCGGGCGGTCGGCTGCGCTGGTTCCGAGTTGCGCCGAGGCCTGCGACCCAGTTATGACAGCTTCATCTCGTCAAGTCTGTCGATGAGGCCTAGCCTAGTCTCGAAGTCGTTGCGCAGTTCGAGCAGCTTCGCGAAAGTGGACCAAGCGGAGAACAGGAAACTGTCGAACGATTCAAGGTCATCGATGGTTTGCCCGTGATGGATAAACTTAACCTCTGAGCATATGTTTTCTTTACTAGGGAGACGATCTTTTTCCTGTCTTCCAGCGATGCCCCAATCAGGAATGCCATACGTTCTGCCAAATTTCCCAGTATTGGCTCGTTAGCGTTCTTCAAGAGCACTGATTCAAGCGCAACCAAAATGAATACCAGCTTGTTTGCTGGGTCGGTGGTCAGGGAGTTTCTAGAATAGATCAGCATCGCTTCTAGAAGACTCTTCCGGAACTCCGTGTTTTGAATTTTGGCTAGGTCTGAGATTGCCTCGAGCAGACCCGGTAGGCGCCCCCTTGCATCGTCGATCACCCAATCTGGAGGGCCCTCCCAAATCACGGCTGACGATAGTTCTCTAATGACTCCGTCCTTCAGGCGAAAACTGTGCCACGCTGCGCCATTTTCCATCCCAAACGGCATGGCAAAGCTACGCATTTTCGATGTCCAATTTGCTGTGGAAAGGAACCGCAGGAAGGCCGACGCTGTCACTGCCCGCTCAAGTGCAAACTGCGACGCGGCAGCCTTTTCCGCGCGGACCTTCACACACGCGGCGAGCGTGGCTTGATAGCTCGCTCGCGTTTGGTTCTCCAGAATCCTGACCCGCTGCTCCATTTCTGGATCGCCAAGCGGCTTGCTGGGGAACCATCCGTCCAGCAATTGTTTCGAGATGGACCTGAACTGCACGTCACCTATTTCAAAGCCGGCCGACGAATATGTCCTGCAAAGTGGCACGTATATCTCGTGATCCTCGATTGCTTCGTCGCATCGCACTGCCACGAAATCAGCTATCGGGTCAGAGCGCTTACCCTCCAAGCTCTCGCAGAGCCATGCAAACACTTGATCCAGGATGAACGCTTCCGAAACTAATGCTTGGGGCTCTATGCTCTTGGCTATCCGCTCAGCAAGGCGTTTGAGCTTCTGGAACTCCTCGCCGGCCCAGCCAAAGCGCTGCCCGTCAAGGTTCCAGAATCTGCCAATTTCGCTTCCCGTGAAATCGACCATTCTGTCCGTGACACGTATGGTGCCAATAATGTCTCTTTGTTCGATCACCGCAGCAGGGTGGATTGGGAAGTTGGCTCCCTTCAGCTTCTCGCTCGGCGGGTAAGCCCTGACTCCCTGAAGAAGTTCCTGAGCAGCTGCAGTAAAGGAACTCTCAGCGCCGGGATGAAATACAATCATGCGCCCGATATTACGCCTTGGATCTCATTCACCCACCGTGGGGGTCAGAAAACCTGGGGACAGACAGAATGTTTCGGAACACAACGTGACGCGGCAGGTATTCAGAGGGCAAGCACGAGTCGACGCGGTGGCAAGCCCGGAACGTGAACATTTGATGGGCTGGGCCCTCTCAGGCCGCAGCCTGCTCGGGGAAAGCGAGCCGCGCCGGTTGTAATGGAATCCATTACAGTGTAACATTCAATTATGGCTACTGCTGCCGCCAGGAAATCGAAGGTTTATACGATCAGCCTGCCGCCCGAACTGGCGCAAAAGGCCGAGGCGCTGGCTCAGAGGGACAGCCGCACCATGAGCGAGCTGTTCCGCGAAGCCTTCCGCAACTATTCCGCACAACAGGCGCGCAGGACGCTGGAGGAACTGGGCGAGTATGCGGCGAGCCGCAACCCGAAGGGCTACAGCGAGGCCGATGTGCCCCGGCTCATTCAACAGGCGCGTGCTGAGAAGCCGCGCCGCCGCAAGGTGCGGTCGAACGGGTGATCGTCGTCATCGACACCAACGTCTGGGTTTCCGCGCTTCAGTTTGCGAAACGTCGCGGCACGCCGACTCTGGCGCTTGAAAAGGCGATGAGCGAAGACGTGATTGCGACCTGCGACGAGATTGACGCGGAGATCGTCCGCGTCCTGACGGAAAAGTTCTGCTGGGAGCAACACCGGGTAGTGTCGGCGCTGCGAGCGATTCTGGCGCGTGGCATTCGCGTGAAGATTCGAGGCACGGTCAAGGTATGCCGCGATCCCGGCGACGATATGTTTCTGGAGTGCGCTGCCCTTGCGAAAGCGGATTTGCTGGTGGCAGGCGACAAGGATTTGTTGACTCTGGGCGCGTACAAGGGAACGCGCATGGTCACGCCGTCGGAGTACCTGAGAGCACGATAGAGACGGGGCACCGTCGACGAACCCGCACATCCCACCCTCCCCTTACCTTCGTAACCCCGCTCCTCTGCTTTTCCCTTGCCATACCCCCGCTCCGCATTCCATCCTGATAACAACCAGAAGTGCAGCAGCCCTGCCAGGCTTTCCGCCAGCAGGGCTTTTCAGTTATGAGGAGAAGATGGCCACTCGACGGCAATCCGGAAGAGCAAAAAGTCGGTTGACGCCGCAGTAACCCCTGTTGTCGAGGCTGTCAACAACACGAAACCCAATCGATTCAACACGAAAAGTTGTCAAGCCGTCATGGGGGGCACCCCCAGGGACAACTCAGGAGAGTTCAAAACCGTTCAGGGCAGTTCAGAACAGTCCGTTCTGTCTCCCCGGCAGCGGGATGCCGAAGTGCTCGTAGGCCAGGCGGGTGGCGCAGCGGCCGCGGGGGGTGCGGTCTAAAAAGCCGATCTGGATGAGGAAGGGCTCGCAGACTTCTTCCAGCGCGTCCTCTTCTTCCGCCAGCGTGGCGGCGAGCGTGCCCAAGCCGACCGGCCCGCCCTGGTACTTCTCGATGATGGCCAGCATCAGGCGGCGGTCGAGCTCGTCGAAGCCGTGGGCGTCGACCTCGAGCATTTTGAGCGCGTGGCCGGCGGTCTCGCGGTCGATGCGGCCGGGGCCGCGGACCTGGGCGTAGTCGCGGACGCGGCGGAGCAGGCGGTTGGCGATGCGCGGGGTGCCGCGCGAGCGCATGGCGATCTCCGCCGCGCCGTCCTGATCGATGTCGATGCCGAGGACTTCGGCGGAGCGCGTGACGATGTAGCGCAGCTCGTCGTCGGTATAGAACTCGAGGCGAAGCAGGATGCCGAAGCGCGAGCGCAGCGGTGACGAGAGCAGGCCGGGGCGCGTGGTGGCGGCGACAAAGGTGAAGGGCTTCAGCTCCATGACGTGGGTGCGCGCGGCGGGGCCCTGGCCGATGACGATGTCGAGCTTGTAGTCCTCGAGCGCGGTGTAGAGCTTCTCGCCGAGCACGGGCTGCAGGCGGTGGATCTCGTCGAGGAAGAGCACCTGGCGGTCGCGCAGGTTGGTGAGGATCGCGGTCAGGTCGCCCTGGATCTGCAGCGCCGGACCCGAGGTCTGCTGGAACGGCACGTCGAGCTCGTTGGCGATGATGGTGGCGAGCGTGGTTTTGCCGAGCCCGGGAGGACCGAAGAAGAGGACGTGATCGAGAGCTTCGCCGCGGGCTTTGGCGGCTTCCAGGGCGATGGAGAGCTGCTCTTTGGCTTTGGACTGGCCGACGAATTCGGCGAGGCGGCGGGGGCGGAGCTTCAGCTCGAAGGAACTTTCATCTTCGGCGCGGGCGGCGCTGACGAGGCGCTCAGGATCCTCACGGGTGCTGCGGGTCATTTGATTCGGAGTTTAGCAGGAAGGCAGGGGTGAAGCGGTCAGGGGTGGAACGGTTAGGAGTGAAGCGGTTAGGGATGGGACGGTTAGGAGAGAGACGGCCAGCCAGGAAGCGGTCAGGGTGATCCCACCCTGTCGCCAAAAGCGGCGACAAGGGTGGGCCACCCGGCTTCTCCTCGAAGGGGACGTCTGGTTAGAGCGCGCCCTAATGGGCTCCGGAAGTTTTGGCGGGCGCGGTGGCGGTGTGGTGGATGGGAGCGGCAGCAGCTGGCACAGGAACGCCCCACTTGACGAACTCGTCGGCGATCTTGGGGTCGAGGGCTTTGGCGGCGGAGATGTCAGAGTTGGCGGCCGCGAGCTCACCCTTCATGTGCTCGGCCACGCCGCGACCATAGAGCGAGGTGATCAGCTTCGGACTGATGGCAAGAGCGGCGTTGTAGCCGGCGATGGCCTTGTCGGCGTTCTTCTGCCGCAGGTAGATGAAGGCCTGGCTGTCGAGGATGTCGGCGCTTTTGGGGTCGAGCTGGAGGGCCTGATCGCAGTCGGTCATCGCGTCGGTGTAGTCGCCGAGGATGGCGTGGGCCCAGCAGCGGCCGTTCCAGGAATTGGCGTTTTTGGCATCGAGCTGGATGGCGTGGGTGTAGTTCCCGACGGCCAGCTCGAATTGGTACGAGGCGTTGTAGGCAGAACCGAGGTCAGCATAGGCGTCAGCATCGGTGGGCTTGAGACGGATGGCGGCGCTGAAGTCCTGGATGGCCTGGGCGTAGTTGGTCTCGCCCTGCCAGGCAAGGCCGCGATTGCGGTAGGCCAGTTCGTAGGAGGGATCGAGAGCGATGGCCTGGTTGTAATCGGTGACGGCCTGATCGTACTGGCCGAGGTAGCGGTGGGAATTGCCGCGGTTGTTGAAGGGGAGGGGGTAATCGGGCTTGAGCTGGATGGCCTGGTTGAAGTCGGCGATGGCCAGCGCATACTGGTCCGTATCGTTGTAGCAGTTGCCGCGATTGTTGTAGCCGTCGGGATCGCTGGGATCGAGGTGAATGTACTGGGTGTAGTCGGCGATGGCGTCGGTGTAGTCGTCTTTGTTGTATTCGGCGTTGCCGCGATCGTAGTAGGCATCGGAGTCGCTGGTATCGATGCGGATGGAATTGCCGTAATCGGCGATGGCCTGATCGTACTGGCCCTGGGCGTTGTGCACGATGCCTTCATCGAGATAAGCGACGGCGAGATTGGAATTGGCACTGATGGCGGCCTGAATGTCCTGAAGCGCGACGTCGTCCTGGCCCTTGTAGTGCTCGGCGAGGCCGCGATTGGCGAGAGCGAGGGCGTAATTGGGCCGGGCGGCGAGAGACGCGTTGTAATCGGCGATGGCCAGGTCATATTGCTGCTTGCTGCGATAGGCGTTGCCGCGATTCATCAGGCTTTCCGGGTCGTTGGGCGTGAGCTGGAGAGCCTGGGTGTAGTCCGCGATGGCGAGGTCGTACTGCCCCTTGGCGTCGTAGCCGTTGCCGCGGTTGTAGAAGGCGATGGCGAGATTCGCATTGGTCATCTGGCCGGACTGGATGAGCGCGGTGCAGGCGCCGATCTGGAGATCGGGGGCGGCATTGTCATCGCCGCAGCGCTGCTCGTTGTCCTGCAGGGTTTGGGCGTGGGCAGCGGCGGCACAAAATGCCGCGAGGACGAGGCAGGAGAAAACCAACGACAGAACAGACTTCGGGAACAAACGTGCTGCGATCATGGCCGGGCTCCGTATACGGCCGGGAAATATCCCCGGCGTGGGTGCCGCGACGAGCGGAGACCGGCTGCGGACGGGACTTGAGGCTCCCTGCACAGAGCGCTCCCGCCGTTGAAGAGGAATGCAGGCAACAATGCGGCGACTCCCGAAAGCCGCCTTGCAGGCGGGCAAACGGGAATTGACTCCGGAAACTCAGTTCGTCCCGGTGATGGTCCGTTATCTACACCTGGCGAAGAGGAATAGCAAGGGAAATGTGGGTGTTGGGCAGCACGGTAGTTCCCACGCTGTCCGGGCGACGACGCGGGGGCCGCCGCGCGGAGTAACCGGCTTAGTGGAAGCCGAGGCCGATTTGCGGGTTGGCGCGAGTGCCGGTGATGTGGATGGGGACTTCGGTACCAGCGCCGTCCTTTGCGAAGAACGGATTGACGGCCTTCAGGACAAAGGATTTCCAACCCGTGACCATCTGGGAGACGTGGGCATGGAGGCGCGCGGCGCCGGTGAAGTCGAGAGTCTCAGACTGGAGCAGGTAGCGGCCGGTCAACTTCACCTCAGCACCCGGAACGGTGTAGTCGAGCGTGGAGAATCGGATTTGGCCGCTGGAGAGCACGAAGGTGCCGCTGATATCGGAAGGGATATTGGCAGCGGTGGCGGCCTGGAGGTTGCCGGCTTTCATCGCGTCGACTTCCTGCTGGGCCTGATGGGCCTGGCCCTGGCCACGGAGGCTGAGCTCGTCGACTTTGTTTTGCACCCTGGGGCTGGTGAAGCGGATGCCGTTCAGAAGGAAGGTGCCATCGACGCCGAGGCGGGCGCCGATGGTGGAGGCGCCGGGCGGGATATGGATCTGCGCCTCGACCTGGACGGGACCATTCATGATGGGCGGACTTTTGGCGGTGAGCTGAAGGATGTCCTCGATGCGGCCGGGACCAACTTTGCAATTGAGGGTGATGTCGAGGCCGGTCTGGCCTGGGACGTGAGCAACATCGCCGGAAGCGACGATGTGGGTCTGCGCGAGCCATCCGTCCACGGGCTCGAGATGCGTGTTGCCGCTGGTGCCATCGACGATGGCGTGGAATGTGGTTTTGAGGGGCACAGGATGGTTGGCCATCGCCAGATGGAAGTCGGGGGTGTCGGTGGCGCCGTCGACGAGGAGGCGGTTGAGCTGGCCGGAGTACGTGCCCTGGGAAGAGAGGATGCCGCCGATGCCGTGGATGGTGCCGAGATCGGCATGGGTGAAGGAATACTGGCCGTCGACGGGCGTGTCGCCGGGGCTTTGCGCATCGAATGGACCGAAGTCGCCGCTGGTGGCAATATCCCCCAGCGGTTTGGGATTGATGAGGGTGGCGGCAAACTTCATGGGCTGGCCGGCGGTGACGGAGCGCAGCGCGAGCTTGTGGATGACGAAGGTGAGCGGCTGCTTGCCGGGCTGGTCCTTCTCAAAGACGAGGGTGGCATGGTCGATGAGGATTTGGCCGACAGTGATCTGCGAGGAAGGCTGGTCAGGATTTTCGTCGTTGACTGGGGCGGGAGGCGCGACGGACGGGGTTCCGGAGCCGAGGTGGGGGAGATGAGCGCGCTCGTCTTTGGGAGGAATATGGATCTCGAGGCCGCTGACGCGCACCACGTTGATGTAGTTCGGCGTCTGGATGAGCTGCTGCCAGCCGAGAATGTGGAAGGAGAAATGATCCACCTGGATCAGCGGCTCGGGCATTGCAAGATGGTTGGGCCAGAGCTTGAGGCCATCGCCGGAGATCTCAAACCCGCGGACGGTGGAGACATGGAAGGCAGCGAGCTCGACACGGCTGTCAAAGCGGGCGCTGAGCGTGGCGAGGACCCTGGCTTTGATGATGGGGCCGACACGGTGGAGGACGATGTCGCCGGTGATGATGGTGGCGGCGATGAGGACGGCAAGGACGATGCTGGTCCAGAGCAGAATGCGATGAAGCCGGGAGCGCTTCGTCCGGGAACGTGGGGTCAAGCGGGTCACCTGATCTATTTTGCGCCCGCGGGCACGAGCGGGGATAACGAGCGCGCGTCGCAGAACTGGCGACGGCGGTCCAGGTTTATGATGCAACGGCGAAGCAGAAGGGCGAGTACGGCGGGGATGGTGAGGGTGAGAAAGATTGGAGCGACGGCTGCGTTGCTGCTGGCGGCCATGGCGGCGGGCGCGCAACAGCGGCATGAACCCGTGCCGCTGAGGAGACCCTCGTCGGCTGAAGTCCCGATCGACGCCTACATTCAGCAGGCGTGGCAAACCCTGCGTCGCTCGATGAACGAGTGCGGATCCCTGGTGGATCCCAAGGTGAAGTCGCGGCCGGTGCTGTATCTGCCGGCGGATTTGCCGGAAACCGCGGAGGTGGCAGCCTTACCGAAGGCATGCGGCGTGCACGTGGAGCGGCTGCCGGTGAAGATCGGGCAGATTGGGCAGAAGCTGCCGCCGCTGCAGCCGGGACTGCTGTATCTGCCGAATGCGTACGTCGTGCCGGGCGGGCGCTTTAACGAGATGTACGGATGGGACAGCTACTTCATGATCCTGGGGTTGACCACCGCGACCAGCGAGAATGCCGGGAAGCCCAGGGTCGACGCGGAGCGGATGGAGCTGGCGCGCGGGATCGTGGAGAACTTCTTCTTTGAGATCGAGCACTACGGCGGAATCCTGAACGCGAACCGGACGTATTATCTGACGCGCTCGCAGCCGCCGTTTTTGTCGTCGATGATCCGAGCGGTGTGGGAGGCTGAAGCGCAGGCGGGACGAAAGCAGGAGGCCGATGCGTGGCTGGAGCGGGCGTACGGATTCGCGCGGCGGGATCATGCCTTCTGGATGCGGCCAGAAATGCGGGCGGGCGACACGAGTCTGCAGCGCTACTGGGACTTCGGCAGCGGGCCGGTGCCGGAGATGGGCGACGATCCGACCTACTACCGGACGGTGATCCGATGGCTGCTCGCGCATCCAGCGGCGCAGACGGGATATCTGGTGGATGGGCCGGAGCAACCAGCGCGCGCGGACTGGCCGAGGATTGCAGCGATCAGTTGCGATTCGGCAACCTCGCGAATTTGCAGTCAGGAACATGCAGGGACGCATTGGCTCACGCGGGAGTTCTACCAGGGCGATCGGGCCATGCGCGAGTCGGGCTTCGATACGACCTTCCGGTTTGGTCCGTATGGCGGATCAACCCAGGATTACGCACCGGTGGGGCTGAATGCGCTGCTCTACAAGTACGAGATGGACCTGGCATGGATGGCGCAGGAGCTGGGACGCCCGGATGAGGCGAAGCAGTGGGTGGCGGAAGCCGCGGCGCGGCGGGCGGCGATGGACCGGTACCTGTGGAATGCGCAGAAGGGAATGTATTTCGACTACGACTTTGCGACGGGCAAGCAATCGAGCTACGACTTCCTGACGACGTTCTATCCGCTTTGGGCAGGGGCAGCGAGCGCCGAGCAGGCACGGAGGGTGGAGGGGAATCTGGACTTGTTTGAGAAGCCGGGAGGGCCGGCGGTGAGCACGACCGAAAGCGGGGAACAGTGGGATTTGCCGCACGGATGGGCTCCGACGACGTGGCTGGCGGCGGACGGGATGGCGCAGTACGGCGACACGCGGGACGCGCTGCGCGTGGCGCAGGCGTTCACCACGACGGTGCGCAACAGCTACCTGCGCACGGGGACGATTCGGGAAAAGTACAACGTGGTGACGGGATCGCCGGAGTTCCAGGTGCTGGCAGGGTACCGGGAGAACGTGATCGGGTTCGGCTGGACGAATGCCGTCTACGAGCAGCTGGAGCAGATGCTGCGCGAGCCAGCGGCCATGAAGATGCCGCGGCCGCGAGGCGGGCCGGTGAAGGCGATCCCTGTGCCGAGACGCTAAGTGCCGATGTGCACGATTCTCCTGAGGTCATGGTCGGCCACAGGAACAACCGGAGGCTTTTGCTCGTCCCGAACAGAATTAGGCACGTATTGGGAGACCGGCAAAACGACTGGCGCGGGAACGGGGCCGACGGCGTTTGCCTCGGACAACGCCGGCGCCGCACCGGACTTCGCCGGCACCGCCCCGGAGATCACAGACAGGACCGACAGCATCTGACGACCCACGGTCTGCAGCAGCTCTCGGTTTACCAGCAGCGATTGTTTCCTTGCTTCCAACTGCTGAATCTCGGCGTCGATTTCGTCCAATCCAGCATTGGCTTCAATGGCAGCCTGTTCGAATACTTCGCGTTTCATTTTCCAACCTTGGGGGAGGGAAATTGAAGTTGATTGTGGGGGAACTAATCTGCCGCGCGCACCAGCGCTCGGAGCTCCAGGTGGGTCGCAGGAGGGACAGCTCGCCAACCTTCGTCCCGGAGGGTAGATGGTTTGCCCTGGGCCAGAAGATCCGCGAAGGAAGGCCACTTGACCGCCGGACGATCGGCTGCGTTGTCAGCCGGAGCGAGGGCGGGCGCTTCTTCCTCCGGGAACGGCTCAGGTTCGGGTTCCGGCAATGCTGCGGCCTGGATCGTCGGCTCCGATGCCGGCAGTTCGGGAGCGGAAGCGACAGTGACGGGTTCGTCCGTGGGGGCTTCCGCGGAAATCATGGACATCACCGTCATCAGTTGACGGCCAATGGAATTTAGCGCCTCTCTCCTGGCTTGCAGGCCTATCCTTCTCGCCTCAAGCTGGTCAAGCTCGGCGACGATCTTCCGCAATTCGGAACTCGCCTCGACGGCGGCCTGTTGTAATGCGTCGTATTTCATTGCGATCCCAGGGCGGCGGCGGTGGAACGTTGCACGAACGCTGCCCACTCATCCTTCAACTTCTCGTCCTTCCACTTCGGATCCTGGCCACCAGAGATAACGGGAAAGAGCTTCGAGGCAGGCGATTCGGGCAGGGCGGCAGCATCGTCCACGAGTTCGGAGGAACACTCCCGGTGGCCCGCGGGCAGAACCATCATCAGCTGATGGACCAGCGTGTCGAGCAATTGCTTCTTCGATTCCAGGACTTGAGTTCTCGCAACCAGCTGCTCGAGCTCCTCGTCCACTTCCTGCAGTCCGGCGCTGGCCTCAACCGCAGCTTCCTCAAAAACGATGTACTTCATGGCAACTCCGGCAGTCTCCCATCGGTTTGAAGAGTTTAGCAGCGGGTTGGGGGAGCCGGCGTGCCACGAAAGGGGTAACCGGAATGGCGCGAGAAGGTCATATCGTAAGCAGCACCGTGGTAATTACTGCGGTAACCGACGGGTGAAGCGGCTCGGGGTGAAACGGTGAGGAATGGAAGGGTCAGCGAAAGACGGTTGGCGCTGGTGCGGGCAGGTTGTCATGGCGCGGGGAAGCATGTAGCTTCGCAACTGAACGAAGATGCCACATATTCCAACGCCGAAAGAGCGGCGCGCGCTGGGGCAGGCGCGGCGCAAACAGGTTCGCCGGCAGGACCACGCGCACTGGGACGGGAAGCTGCGCCAGCGCGATCCGCTGGAGCTGATTGACGAGTCGATGCGGGGGCGGGTGCCTTCGCTGATCGCGCTGAAGTATGAGCGGATGCTGGCGTCGCCGTTCGGGTTCTTCCGCGGCGCGGTGCCGGCGATGGCCGCGGACCTGGCCCTGCTGCCGCACACCGGCATCGCTAACCAGATTTGCGGCGATGCGCATGTGCGCAACCTGGGCGCCTTTGCCGCGCCGGACGGGCGGCTGGTGTTCGACATCAACGACTTCGACGAGACGATCCGAGGGCCGTTTGAGTGGGACCTGAAGCGCCTGGCGACGAGCCTGGTGCTGGCGGCGCGCGAGGTGAATGGGGGTGGCGGGGCGAAGCATGCCCACGACGCGGTGCTGCGATTCGTTGCCCGTTATCAGAAGCTGGTGGAAACGCTGGCGCGGATGCCGGTGATTGAAGTGGCGCGGTACCAGGTGCATCGGCTGCAGCGAATCTCGCCGGTGAGCGACGCGCTGCTGAAGGCGGAGCGCGCGACGCCGCTGCACTCGCTGGAGGCGTTGACGGTGGAGCGCAAGGGCGGGCGCGTTTTCCGGAGTCAGCCGCCGGTGCTGCGACGGCTCGATCCGCGGCAGGCGCGGCCGGTGCTGGCGTCGCTGAAGGCGTATCGCGAGAGCCTGGAGCCGGAGCGACAACATTTTCTGGCGCAGTATCGCGCGGTGGATGTGGGCTTCAAAGTGGTGGGCACGGGGAGCGTGGGGCTGCGGGATTTCGTGGTGTATCTGGAGGGCAATGGGCCGAGCGATCCGCTGTTCTTGCAGGTGAAGGAGCAGCCGGGGTCGGCGTATGCGCCGTATCTGGCGGCGACCCCCGCGGCGGGACATCAGGGCAAGCGTGTGGCCGAGGGGCAGCGGGCGATGCAGTTTGCGTCGGATCCGTTTTTGGGATGGACGACGATCGCGAACCGCGAGTACCTGGTGCGGCAGCTGAGCGATCACAAGGGAAACATCGAGATCGAGGATCTGAAGGGCCCGGGGCTGACGGATTACGCAGAGATGTGCGGCGAGCTGCTGGCGCGCGGACATGCGCGGTCCGGCGATGCCTGCCTGCTGGCCGGATACCTGGGCAACGGCGAAAAATTCGGCGAGGCCATCGCGAAGTTTGCGGAGGCGTATGCCGACCAAACCGAGACGGACTGGAAGGCTCTGCGGAAGGCGCGCGGGGTTTCGGTGGCTGGCGGCAAATAGCAGGAAGACGAGGACTGAAGCCGGCTGCGGACGGTGAACTCGGGGGTGGGCCGATTTTGCTATTCTGCGGGCAGGTTCGGGGGCCTTGCTTAACGGAGCCGGGCTTTGCCGGCGTGGAGGTGCGCGATGCGGATGGCGTTTCTTCCTGTACTGGTGTTGCTGGCGGGTGGCGTGGCGTGGGGCCAGAGCGCGGCGGGCATAACAGATCTTTCAGCGCGAGTGATGCCGCAAGCTCCGCTGGTGGTGCAAGCCGCACAGATTCGTTCAGCGCAGCCGCTGGTGCTGACGGCGCAGAACGGGCCGGTACTGCTGACGCTGCCGGCTTCGCGGAATGCGAGACAGCAAGTTTCCGGGCCGGAGCCGATTCCGACGCAGTGGCCGCACGCGAAGCTCGAACCGATTCCGACACAGTGGAAGGCGAAGGTGGTTTTGGTGGGCGGCGGGCCGGCGCGGCCGGCGATACAGCCGGCGGGCGGAGTCGTGACGCCGAGGTAGTCCGGCGGCATGCGAGAATCGGCGCATGATTGAACTGGCTCTGGCCCTGAACGGCGACAGCGCGCATACGCCGCCGTCGCACATCCTGGAAAATGTGCCGGAGGATCTGGCGCACGCAAGCGTGGCTGGCGCGCCGCACACCATCTACGAAGAAGTGTGGCACGCGGCGTTCTGGCTGGAGATCACACTGGATTGGGTGCGCGGGGTGGAGACGCCGTGTCCGGAGCGGGCGGCGCTGGGATTTCCGACGACTGAACAGATGAAGGCAGAGCCGTGGGTTGAGCTGTGCCGGCGATTTCTGGCCGGGGCGGAGAAGGCCGCCGCGATTGCCAACTGCACCGACACGGAGAAGCGGGTGCTGTGCCCGTCACCAGCAGGCAAGCCGGCGCGGAAGATGAGCGTGCGGGATCAACTGGAGAGCCTGGCCGCGCACAACGCGTATCACCTGGGGCGCGTGGTGCTGTTGCGGCAAATGCTGGGAAGCTGGCCGCCGCCGTCGGGAGGATTCACATGGTGAGCACTGGCCGTGCGGGCGGAGTTTTGGTGAAAAGTGCGCAGGCCGGCTGCGGCTGCGGTGGCTGCTGGCGCCGGACGGGGTGGTGTGGGTGTCGTGGCCCAAAAAGACGGGGCCGAAGAAGACCGTGCCGAAGGGCGCGACGGCGATCGCGAGCGATGTGACGGAAGATGTGGTGCGGGCTGAGGCGCTGCCGCTGGGATTTGTGGACATCAAGGTGTGCGCGGTGGACGCGGTGTGGTCGGGGCTGAAGCTGGTGATCCGGAAGAGCGAGCGGCCTTGATTCTCGGGCTTAGGCGGGACGCCGGGGGCGCTGCTTCGCAGACACCGATTTGATGATCAGGCGACGAGGCTGCGCGGGGTCGATGGGTACAGGAGCGAGCTCGAGGGCCTGGGCGATCAGATCCTGCACGCCGAGGTCGTCAATCATTGCGCCGCAATCGAGCTTGATATGGCGGACCTGGTTGCCGCTTCCTTCGAGATAACAATCGGGATCGCGGAGGCGGGTTCCGCTTTGCAGGAAGAACAGGCTGACCCATCGGGGATAAACGGCGATGGAGAAGATCGCGTCCGACGCGCGTTCGCCGGGACCGAAGCCGATGGCGAGCGCGTTGTAGTTGTCGTAGACGAGCTCGCAGGCGCCGGGTAGCCGGGCGCGCATGCGGCGCAAGCCTTCGCGGGCTTCGGCGGCGATCTCGGGGGCGTACTTGTCCAGGAAGGCGTCGAGTTGAGCGGAGAGAGATGGTTGGCGGGCGGCTTCCGCCGCAGGTTTCCTCTTCGCGGATGCGGTCCTGCGCTGCGGCATGGTGAGGGAAATGGTAGCACCGGATGGAGGTGTGCAATGCGGCTCACCGCTGGGCGGCAGGGTCCCGTATGGTGGCGAGTATGCCGCTTTTGGGCGGGATGACGTCTCGCGTCGGCCGAGAGCGAGAAGGGGGGCTGACCAATGGCAACTGGAACCCGAGAAACATCGCCGGAGCCCAGGGCCAGGCGGGCCGGTGTGATTTACCTGTTCTATTTTCTGACGGCCATCTGTGCGCAAACCCTGGTGAGCAGCAAGCTTGTTGTCGAGGGGGAAATTATCAACTTCGTCGCAGACGCGTTCTATATCGCGGTAACGGTGCTTTTCTATTTTTTGTTTAAGCCGGTGAGCAGGACGCTGTCGCTGGTTGCGGCGTGCCTGAGCCTGGCGGGATGTGTGGTGATGATCCTCGGCCAGCTTCACTTGGCGCCCGCTCGTTTCAGCCCACTGATCTTTTTCGGGCCGTTCTGCATTCTGATTGGGTACCTGATTATTCGGTCGACTTTCCTGCCTCGCGTTCTGGGAGTGCTCATGGTGCTGGCCGGTGCGGCCTGGCTGATCTATCTGGTCCCTTCGCTGCCCCACTTGCTTACTGTCTCGATTGAGGGGCTCGGCATTCTCGCGGAGGGGGCGCTGATGCTGTGGCTGCTGGCGGCGGGAGTGAAGGTGGAGCGATGGAAGGAGCAGGCGGCAGCGAGGACGGGATCCTGAAAGGATGCTGAAACGCAAAAAGCCCGCTCCGATTGGAGCGGGCTTTTTGATGTTATGCCGGCGATCACCTAATCTCCCACACACTTTCGCGTGCAGTACCATCGGCCCAGCGAGGCTTAACTTCCGTGTTCGGGATGGGAACGGGTGGGACCCTCGCGGTATGGTCACCGGCAAATTGAGGCGATTAGAAGGCGTGAGGCGCGTCGCGCCGGGAGCCTTCCGCCGAAATCCTGAGCGCATTGAGCGCGAAGGATCTGCGGTTCGCCTTTGATATCGAGCGACGCCTGGCGGGATGGTTTCCCCGCGGCCGCTGCGCGTCCGGACAGTTTCTTCAGGGACGAGGCAGGCGGTACGCTGGCGTCACAACTTAAGGCGCTTGGCGGGCGATTGAGCCCGCCGCCGGAATCCTGAGTTCGCCGAGGCGGACGAAGGATCCAGCTGCCGAAAACAAAGAACGAAATCGATGGGGATACAAGGCTTAACTGTTGAATGCCCTGCTGCGCAGAGTTAATTTCATGATTAAGCCGAACGGGCGATTAGTACTGGTCAGCTGCACGCATTACTGCGCTTTCACCTCCAGCCTATCAACCAGGTGGTCTTCCTGGGCCCTTCAGGGAGATCTCATCTTGGGGCGTGCTTCCCGCTTATATGCATTCAGCGGTTATCACAACCGAACTTCGCTACCCAGCCGTGCCCTTGGCAGGACAACTGGAACACAAGAGGTTCGTCCATCCCGGTCCTCTCGTACTAAGGACAGCCCCCCGCAAATCTCCTACGCCCACAGCAGATAGGGACCGAACTGTCTCGCGACGTTCTGAACCCAGCTCACGTACCGCTTTAATAGGCGAACAGCCTAACCCTTGGAACCTTCTACAGCTCCAGGATGCGATGAGCCGACATCGAGGTGCCAAACCGGAGCGTCGATATGAACTCTTGGCTCCGATCAGCCTGTTATCCCCGGCGTACCTTTTATCCGTTGAGCGATGGCCATTCCATACAGAACCACCGGATCACTAAGGCCTGCTTTCGCATCTGCTCGACTTGTAGGTCTCACAGTTAACCACTCTTATGCCTTTGCACTCGACGGCTGATTTCCAAACAGCCTGAGAGTAGCTTCGCGCGCCTCCGTTACAATTTAGGAGGCGACCGCCCCAGTCAAACTACCCGCCTTACTATGTCCCTCTCCCGGATGACGGGAGGAGGTTAGATTCACAGCACTCGCAGGGTGGTATCTCACCGGTGGCTCCCTCGAATCCGAGAATCCGAGTTCAAAGCCTCCCACCTATCCTGCGCAGCAAGAGCCATAAATCATAGTAAAGGTGTAGTAAAGGTGCACGGGGTCTTTCCGTCTAGCTGCGGGTAACCGGCATCTTCACCGGTACTACAAGTTCGCCGAGCAACTCGTTAAGACAGTCGTACGATCGTTACGCCATTCGTGCAGGTCGGAACTTACCCGACAAGGAATTTCGCTACCTTAGGACCGTTATAGTTACGGCCGCCGTTCACCGGGGCTTCAGTTGGAAGCTTCGCCTTGCGGCTAACCTCTCCCTTTAACCTTCCGGCACCGGGCAGGCGTCAGCCCCTATACGTCGTTTTCGACTTAGCAGAGACCTGTGTTTTTGTTAAACAGTCGCCGTACGCGCTTCACTGCGGCCCATCCGAAGATGGGCGACCCTTCTCCCGAAGTTACGGGTCTAATTTGCCGAGTTCCTTAACAAGCTTTCACTCGAGCGCCTTTGGATATTCTCCTCGTCTACCTGTGTCGGTTTGAGGTACGGTTCCCAACATCTCTCCTTAGAGGATTTTCCTGGCAGCGTGGAATCAGCAGCTTTCAGCCATACGGCTTACTGCTTTACGCCTGACCGTTAGCGCCCCGGCGGATTTGCCTGCCGGGACCGGCTTACGCGTATCGAACCCCATAGCCATAGGAGGTCCTGCTTATCCTTCTGCGTCTCCCCATCGTCAAACGAGAGTTGGGAGGTCCGGAATGTTGACCGGATGTCCATCAGCTACGCCTTTCGGCCTCGCCTTAGGGACCGCCTGACCCTGAGCGGATTAACCTTCCTCAGGAAACCTTAGACTTTCGGCGCGGAGGGTTCTCACCTCCGTTATCGCTACTTATGCCGGCAGGGTCTCTTCGCAACGCTCCATCGGTCTTCTCAGTCCGACTTCACTGCTGTTGAGAATGCTCTCCTACCACGCACAGCTTGCGCTGTGCATCCGCTGCTTCGGTGTACGGTTTGAGCCCCGTTATATTGTCGGCACCGGACCGCTTGACCAGTGAGCTATTACGCTTTCTTTAAAGGATGGCTGCTTCTAAGCCAACCTCCTGGCTGTCTGGGCGTTCCGACTTCCTTTCCCACTTAACCGTAACTTGGGGACCTTAGCAGGCGGTCTGGGCTGTTTCCCTCTCGACTATGAAGCTTAGCCCCCACAGTCTGACTGCCGGGCTGGTTGTCATCGGCATTCGTAGTTTGGTTGGATTCAGTAAGCCGGAAAGCCCCCTAGTCCATCCAGATCTCTACCACCGATGCAAATCACCCGACGCTAGCCCTAAAGCTATTTCGGAGAGAACGAGCTATCACGGAATTTGATTAGCCTTTCACCCCTACCCTCAGCTCATCCGAGCTTTTTTCAACAAACACCGGTTCGGTCCTCCAGTGGGTGTTACCCCACCTTCAACCTGGCCAAGGGTAGATCATCCCGCTTCGCGTCTATTCCTGCCAACTGAACGCCCTGTTCAGACTCGCTTTCGCTGCGGCTCGCTTACGCTTAACCTTGCTGACAAGAATAACTAGCCGGCTCATTATGCAATAGGCACGCGGTCAGGCATTTCCTTGCGGACATAGCCCTCCCACTGCTTGTAGGCACACGGTTTCAGGTACTTTTCACTCCCCTCACAGGGGTGCTTTTCGCCTTTCCCTCACGGTACTGGTTCACTATCGGTCAGAATCGAGTATTTAGCCTTGCGGGATGGTCCCCGCGGGTTCAGACAGAGTTTCTCGTGCTCCGCCTTACTCAGGTATCCGCTTCGAGTCCGGATCGTTTTCGTCTACGCGCCTGTCACGCTCTATGGATCCCCTTTCCAGAGGATTCGACTAACGACCGGATTGGTAACTCTACTGTTGCGGACCCTACAACCCCCGCAGCACCGAAATGCTTCGGGTTTGGGCTATTCCGATTTCGCTCGCCACTACTTTCGGAATCGAGGTTTCTTTCTTCTCCT
>CAVYSC010000002.1:0-600000 GCA_963771135.1 uncultured Acidobacteriaceae bacterium | reverse complement strand
CTGGGCGCGCGGACAATGGCGATCGATCCCGATGGCAAGCACCTGTACATGGTGACTGCGGACTTTGGACCGCCGCCGCCCGCAACGCCGGGACAGCCGCACCACTGGCGTACGATCCTGCCGGACTCGTTCGAGATTATCGACGTGAGCCGGTAGTTCCCTTCTCCATGAAATGAAGAAAGGCCGCCGATGCCGGCGGCCTTTCTGTTGTTGTGATGGGGCGGTTCCTACTCCTGGACGATGGAAAACGTCGGTGAGCCGCTCGAGGGATCGAGGCAAACCGAGCGACCTTTGGTGTTCGCATTGGTCGCCTTGTCGACGCTGACAGCCACGCAATAGACCGCGAGCCCGGTTTGGGTGCCCGCAGTGACGTTCACGTCGAAGATCCCCAGGTTGCCGGTGGGATCGTAAGTGGTATCGAGTACAAAGCTACCGGTCGGATTCGTTCCGCAGTCGGTGCAGATGGGCTCGTCCCATGCGGCCACGTTGGCTTCACCACCGTCACTGGCGTAATAGGTGAATGTGCCGCTGGAGTTGATGGTGAGTGCGGAAGTATTGAAGTCCTTGTTTGGGTCGCCATTCGGCACCGAGGTGCTGAAGTAGGTGGTGGCCGCATCGCCGACTGTCCACGTGCCGGAGGTGGGAGCGGTCTGGGGCTCAACCCAGCCGATCTGGTCCTGGATTGTCGAGCATCCATTACATCCATCTGCGAGAAGGACGACCGCGGCGCCGGTATCGTAGACGTATAGGACATCGCCCCCGAGGGCCCCGGTCTTGCCAAAAGGCGTGCGGCCCGTGGCGGGATCGGTCGTGGCGGTCCAGTTCATGCTTTGTGCGGCCTGGGTTGTAAAGGTGCCTTCTTCATTGATGAGCATCGGCCCGAGGGTAGCCGCGCCGGTGCTGGAGTTGATGATCATGGGCCAGACCTGCGCTTTGTACCCGGGAGAGGTGTCGAGGCCGCTGGTGTACATCACCATCTTGCCGCTGAGTGGATACGAGGCCGACAGCGCGGTCGCGTTCTGCTTTCGCGCCTGGCCGATCAAGAATGAGGCGTCGTTGGAGGCATTGTGCGGATTCGCGGTCATGATCATAGCCGCCCCGCCGGAATTGTTGGTGATGTACATGACGGTCGGGTTGGCGATGTCACCCGTGGGTCCGGCCGAGAAGACCACGCGGCCGTAAGCGTCGGGGCCGGAGGTGATGGTGCCTGTGCCGGTTACGTCCCCCTGGAAACCCCCACTCCCCGCCATATCCTGGACGAAGGACATGCCCCCGCCACTTCCAAACTGAACCGAGCCGACGATGGTTTGCAGAATTCCGCTTCCGTCCTCTCCGGTCAGCCCAAAGACGGAGCTGCCACTCAGAGTAATGGTGTTGAGAGCAGGCGAAGTGTTCTGCAGATAGCATTGGCCGACACTGGTGTTGCCCGAGGGAGTCGCACCGACGTCGTCCATTTCGGTGAAGGCAACCTCACTGAACTGGCTGCTCGAATTGAGATTGCCGCCAGCGACCGCGAGAATCGGTCCGGGCTGTCCTGCGACCGTGAGCAGGAGGTATCCGCGATCATCGGAGCCGATCACATAGGTTCCGCCCAGCGCGCCGTTGGTGCTGGCGCTTTTATATCCGCTGTGGGGCGAATTCGTGTCGAGTTCGCCGCCGGTAATGCCGCCGCTGCCGTTGGCCGTGAAGGCAAGAACAGCTCCGCCGCGGTAGAGCATGCTGCTGGTCCCTCCGGTGACTCCGCTGGGCCAATACTGCTGGAAGTAGCAGGCGTATTGGCCACTCAGCTCGCTGTTTTTGGCAGCCACGGTTTCGGGTACGACGGGCAGCGTGAACGTTGCGGACTGATGCTGTGCCGTTGGCGTGCTGCTGTCGGTCACATCGACGGTAACGGTGGTTGAACCTGCTGCGGTGGGCGTACCCACGACCCAGAAGGGATCTGAAGTCGATTGCTGGAGTCCCGCTGGCAGGTTGGAGTACGTGACAGTGTAGGGGCCGAGACCGCCGGTGATATCGAGGCTTGGGAGCGTGTAGGGCATATTCACCATGCCCTGCGGCACGCCATAGAAGGAGATGGCCAGCGTGGATTCCGCGTTTACGGTGATGGTATAGGTGTCAGGGCCGGCGGTGACGGGCGTGGATTCGCTGTCGGTGACGGTCACGTTGGTCAGCGTGACGCTGCCGGTGGAAGTGGGTGTGCCCCTGACGCTGAGCGTGTTGCCGCCATTGTTTGTAGCGGTCAGGCCGTCGGAGAGGGTCACGCCGGAGTTGGTTACGGTCGTGCCGTTAATTTTCCACGTGTACGGGCTGACACCGCCGGTGGACGTTGATGGCGCCCGTGTAGCTCTGGTTGACGGTCGCCGAGCCGAGCGAGGTGGGATTCGGCGAGGGCAGCGTGAGCGGCGCGCGGATTGCTGATGACGATGCTGTAGTTGTCGGAGGCAGACGTGGTCGTGGTCGTGTCAGTCAGCTTCACAGTGATGGCCACGGTAGCGGCTGAGCCCGGCGTGCCGCTGATGGTGAGCGTGCCGCCGGAGGCGGATTGGGTCAGATCGTCCGAGAGGCCGGTGACCGTCCAGGAGTAATTGCCGCTGCCGCCCACTGCCGTGACGGCGCCGGAATAGGAGACACCCGTGGTTCCGGTGAGAGGCAGGCCGGTAGAGTTCTGGGAGAGCGAGTTGTAGACGGCGAAGGAAAAGGGCGCGTCGCGGTCGTTGCCGTCGGAATCCTTCACCTGCGCGGTGAAGCTGACGGTTCCCGCTGGCTGCCGGGAGGCGTGCCGGAGAGCAGGCCGGCGGACGAAAGCGTGAGGTTGAAGGTCGGCCAGGTTGCTGGCTCCCGGGTGGACCAGGTATAGCCGCCGGAGCCTCCGGATGCGGCGAGCGTCTGCGCGGAATACAGCGTGCCCGGGTGGCGTACGGCAGAGTGGCGGTGGTGATGGTCAGCGAGCTGTTGACGGTGACCGGAAGATTGGCGGTTGCGGTGTCGCCGAACGAGTCTGTGACCTTCGCAGTGAAGGTGGCTGTGCCGGTGGTGCTGGCGGGGGGCGTACCGGAAAGGACGCCAGCGGTGGAAAGCGCGAGATTGAAGGTGGAGAGATTGTTGGTTCCCGTGGTGGTCCAGGTATAGCCCTTGCCGCGAGCCGCCGGAAGCCGTCAGGGTCTGCGAGTAGGGAGTCCGCCAACGGTGCCGCTGGGCAGCGTGGAGGTGGAGACAGCGAGCGCGGGATAGACGAGAGTGAGCGCAGCCGACGCGGTGGTGGTGAAGGCGGCATTGTCGGAGTCCACCGCGGTGACACTGAGGCTGAGGCAATAGGCTTTGCCGGACTGGCAGTTGGGCGCGGGGGCATTCTGCGGGGCAGGCAGCGTGCCGGAAAGCACGCCCGCCGAAGACAGAGTGAGGCCGACGGAGGTGAGAGCCGCTCCGCTGGTGGTGGACCAGGTGAGGCTGGAGCCGTCGCCGCCGGTGGCTGCCAGGTTTGTGCTGTAGGCCGCGCCGTAGGTGCCGTTGGGCAGAGTGGTGCTGGTGATGGTCAGCGCGGAGTAGATGGTAAGGCTAAAGGTGGCAGTGGCTTTGTTGCTCGCCGAGTCTTCCACCTGCACGGTGACGGTAGCAGCCGCTTCGGCCGCGCTGGGCGTGCCGGAAATGACGCCGCCGGACGACAGAGCGAGGCTCGTGGCGGACAGCGCGGTGCCGCTGGTGACGGACCAGGTGTATGGGCTGCCGGATCCGCCCGTGGCTGCCAAAGTGACGGGTGTGTAGTTGACGCCGACCATGCCGGCATGCAGCGCGACCGCACTGGTGATGCTGAGCGTGGGATAGGTGACGGCGATGGTGTAGCTGGCGGTCTGCGTGTCACCGTAGGAGTCCGTGACCTGGGCGGTGAAGCTGGCGTTGCCCGTGGCCTGGGGCGTGCCGGTGATGGCGCCGGAGGAAGAGACGCTCAGGTTCACAGCGGTGAGCGAGGCCGCGCCGGATGTGACACTCCAGGTATAGCCGGAGCCGCTGCCGCCGGTCGCGGTGAGGTTCTGCGAGTACGCAACTTTGTATTGTCCACCGGGCAGCGCGCCGGCAGCCGGGCTGATGACGATGGCGGGATAGTTGACGGTGATGGAGAGAGCCTGCTGGGCGGAGTCGCCGTAGGCGTCGGAAGCGGTCACGGTGAAGTTGGCGGTGCCGGCGGCGGTCGGTGAGCCGCTGATGGCGCCGGCCGACGACATGGTGAGCCCGGCGGGCAGGCTGCCGGTGGTGACTTTGTAGGTGAGCGCGCCGGCTCCGCCCGTGGCTGCGACCGTTGCGGTGTACGCGACGTTATAAGTGGCGCTCGCCAGAGAGGTGGTGGTGAAGACGATGGGAGCCGCGGGGGCGATGGCGATGCTGAACTGAGCGGTGGCGGTGAGAGCGGGCGAACCGGAGTCGGCCACCTTGAGGGTGAAATTGTAGGTGCCGGAGGCGGTGGGGATGCCGCTGATGACGCCGGTGCTGGAGCCGATCGTCAGTCCCGTGGGCAGATTGCCCTGCGTGACACTCCACGTGTACGGCGAAATGCCGCCTGAGATGCCCAGGGTCACAGTGTAGGTTGAGCCGACCTGGCCGGCCGTGAGGGCTCCGCCTGCCGTCGTGATGGCGGGGTTAGCGGGGATATTGAGGGTGACGCTGGAGGACTTGGTGGTTTGGCCGACAGCGGTCGCGGTAATGGTGACCGTGAACGCCGTCGCGACAGTCGAGGGCGCCGTATAGGTAGCGGTGTCGGCTGGGTCAGTGAGGGTGCCGCAGCCGGTGCCCGTGCAGCCAGTGCCGGTCATCGACCAGGTGACGCCTTTGGAGTCGTTGGTGACGTTGACGGTGAGGGTCACGCTCTGGCCGGGGTCAACGTTTGTGGAGGACGGCTTAACGATGGTGACCGTGGCGGGAGAGCTGCCGCCGCATCCGGATAACCCGAAAACCAAGGCTAGAAACAGGGCACTCAGCAGGAAAAGGCAGGAAGAAGACACAAGACGACGGGTCATGGAGCCTCCACACACGAGCAGAAACACAGCGAGATCTCGCTGCGTGGAGAGCGTAGTGGGTGCGGCGGTAGCGGGGGCAAGCGAAATGAGGCCCACTCGCGAGATTTCGCCTGAATTCGTTTTTCCTTTGGTAATCTTTGGTACTCTTTGGGGCTCGCTCTTGTGGTGCTAGACTTGCTGCCGCTCTCCTGGGAAGCGTTGGCGGGCCGCGGAATCCTGGCGAAAGCAGGGCATGGCCGCCGACATTCACTCCCAAACAGGGCATACTTCGGAGAATCATGGCACCGGGAATGGAAGCAACGGAGCCGCCGCGAGAACTGCGGCTCGCCCGGATTCCTGGAAGGATATTGCCGCATACTTCCAGCGCGACATCCGCACTGTGCAGCTATGGGAAAAGAAGGAAGGCCTGCCGATTCATCGGCACGGCCACAAGGGGCACTCCAGCGTCTATGCGTATCCGGAGGAACTGGACGCGTGGCTGCAGACACGCGCGCGAGGTCGGGAAGCCGCTCGCGAATCGCAGGCGGAAGAACATCGGATGTCGCGGCGGGGTTGGTGGCTGGCGGCAGGCGTTTTGCTGGTGGTCGCGGCGTCGTCCTTCCTGGTCTGGCGCCAGATAGAGCGAAGGCCGGAGCCGCTGGCTGCGCAGCGGCTGGCAGTCCTGCCGTTCAGTGACCTGAGCTCACCGCAATCCGCCGCAAGACAGGATTTTCTGGCGGATGGATTGACCGAGGCTTTGATTACGGACCTCGGGCGGAGCGGGCAGGTGGCCGTGATGTCGAGCCGCTCCACGATGCAGTATCGGGGGCGGCGCGATTCGGGGCGCGCGATTGGAGAACAATTGCACGCGACGCTGATCCTGGATGGAACGGTGGCTCGAGAAGGCAACACCGTGCGCGTGACGGCGCAGTTGCTGGATGCGCGGGAAGGTCGCCAGTTGTGGGCCGCGTCGTACAGCAGCCAGGAGGCAAGCGTGCTGTCGCTGCAGGATGAAGTCGCCGCGCAGATTGCTACGGATGTGATTCACGCAGTTACGCGCGCGGCGCACTGAGCGGGACGGCCGTCAAATGCATGAGGGCGGGCCGAAGCCCGCCCTCATGCGCTGAAGCTGCTGTCGCGCTAGTTTCCTGTTGAGGTCACGTACTGCGTGGAGTGGTTGCCGTGCGGCACCGCGGTGATGCAGGTCGGGAATCCGTGAGCCGGGAAGGGCTCGTCCTGCAGGCCGGTGAGGGAACCTGAATCGGGGTTGAGATCGGCGCCCGTGATATACGGCGGGGTGCTGAAGTCCGAGACATACAGGAAATGGCCCAGGGCCGGATCCACCACCAGACAGGTGGGGTTGGGCGGCTTGGACTCGTACGTGGTCGAGGACAGGGAGGACGGCGCGCCGGTTCCCTGACTGATCGAGAACTCGCTGACATTGTTGCCGTTGAAATTGGAAACGTAGAGATACTTCCCGCGAGGATCGATGGTGACCGCGACCGGGAATGTGCCGGTGCTGAAAGGGCCGCTGGTGAGCGGCAGCAGCGAACCGTTGGCCTGAACGTCATAGACGATGAGCTGGTTCTGGACACTGTCGGTCGCGTACACGAAGCGGCTGGTGGGATCGATGGCGATGCCGGTGGGCGTGGTGCCGGCCAGGTAGGGGCTGCCGGGCAGCGCCGTGAGAGCGCCCGAGGCGCCGATGGCAAATCCGGAGACGGTTCCCTGGGTGGGACATGCGGCCGGCGTGGAGGGAGGCGTGGAGGTGGTGGGTGCGCTGGTCGTCACCACGACCGAGTTGGTATTCGTGACGTACGCATAGCTGCCGCTGGCCGAGACGGCAACACCGCCGGGGAAACACTGGACGGCGGCGATCGGCGAACCGCTGCTGGACACGGGCGTTCCCAGGCTGCCATCGGAATTGATGGGATACACGACGAGACCGCCAGGTCCTGGGGAGGCGTCGCTGAATCCCGGACCGTAGTAATCGAGCACGAAGAGAAAGGTGCCGGCGGTGTTGATGGCCAGAGAGACCGGCTCAGAACCGGGGGTGGTGTAGGTTTTGCCGGCGACGAGCTGGCCGTCGGTTCCGATGTTGAACTCGGCAACGTTGTTGCTGCCTTCGTTGGCGACGTACAGATAAGCGCCGTTCGGGGAAGCGACCTCCGCCACGGGATTGTTGCCCTGCGAGAGGACCGGCGAGCCGGCAACCTCCGCCAAAACGCCGGTTTGCGACTCGACGTGGTAGGAGCTGACTTGTCCGGTGCCGTTGTCCACGGAGGTGACAAAGACATAGTCGATGGTGGCGTTGGGATTGCAGGAGGCCAGGAGCAGGCCCGCGCCCACACAGGCTGCGGCGGCGAAAGATGCCCGACCGATGTTGATCAACTTCATGCTCGTCCTTCGTCCCCTCGCGGGGAACCTGATTTCGGGATTGCTCCCGAGAGATTCTAAAATCCGGCGTTCGCGCCGGAGACAAACGCGGCTTGCTTACAAGCCGTTGCTATTGCCGGCATGCCCCACAGCCGCCACGCAGGTGGGCTGCCCCTGGGTCGCGAATGGCGAGCCCTGATTGATGGTGAGCGCGCCGGTAGAGGGATTCACAGTCGCTGCTCCCACGCGGCCGCCGATGTAATCGGAAACGTAGAGGAAGCGGCCCAGCTGAGGATCGAGAATCATGCAGAGCGGGCCGGAGGTTCCTGAGTTGGTGGTCGAGATCGGCGTGGGCACCCCTCCGCTGAGCGAATAGGAGCTAATGGAGCCGTCGGTATAGTTCGAGACGTAGAGGTAGGTGCCAGGTGAGCCGGATTTGCCGGTGACGGTGGCGCCCATGGGCTGATTGCCGGTGGGTGCGGTCGCGGCCAGTGAAAGACTGCCGTCGGTCTGGATCGCGAAGGCATCGACGAGGTTGAGAGCGCTGTCGGTGACGTAGATGTTTGCGCTGGCGGGATCGGCGGCGATGCCGGTGGGCTGAGAGCCGGAGCCGGTGCTCAAGGGGCTGCCGGTCAGTTCCGTGAGGCCGCTGACGGAGGACGTGTTGCCGCCGGAAGCATCGACGGCAAATTCGGAAACGGTCCCGTAGGCGGGGCAGACGGTGGGGCGCGTGGGAATGGTGCCCGTGACCGGCGGCGCGGTCGTCACCACCACGGAGTTGGTGTTGGTGACATAGAGATGATTGCCGTCAGGCGTGACCGTCAGGTTTGAGGGGAAACACTGGACGTTCCAGTAGTTGGCGGCGCCGTTGGCGAGCGGGGTCTTGTTCAGGCTGCCGGAGGTTGGGTCGACGCTATAGACGATAACGGCGCCAGGGCCCGGATTGAGATCGGTGTAGGAGGGTTGTCCGGGCGCGGCCGGCGCATAGTAGTCGAGCACGAAGAGCGCGGTGCCCGAGGCGTTCATGGCCAGCGCCACCGGCTCGGTGCCGGGGGTGGTGGTGGTCTGCAACGGATAGAGTTTGCCGTCGGTACCGATGGCAAGCATCACGATGGTGTTGTCGTCGTGGTTCGCGACGTAAAGGTGTTTGCCGTTGGGAGAGACCACTTCATAGACGGGATTCACGCCACCGGAGGGGTACGGCGAGTCGGCAAGCTGCTTCAGCGCGCCGGACTCGGAATCCACCTCGTAGACGTTGATCTGGCCGGGGCTGGAGACGTTGCTGGTGACGTACAGAAAATCGACGGTGTTGCTGGCCGCGCAGGAGACGAGCAGCAGCGCCAGACCCGCCATGGAGGCGCCCGCCAGCAGCCGAGTACCGAATTTCCTCAACTTCATTTTCCTCGTTCCTGCCGGCATTAATCCACGTTGGAGCTGTAGAGGCACCAGGTTGGCGTTCCGACGGTCTGGAAGGTCGAGCCCTTGGACAGCGTGGACAGAATCCCGGTTTGCGGATCGAGCTTCGACCCCGTGATGGTGCTGGATGCCGCATTGGCCGTATACACGTACTGATGCGATGGATCCTCAAAGATGCAGACTGGACCAGACCCGGTGGGGAAGAGTCCGTTCGTCCCTGAAGCGATCGGCTGGAGATCGCCGGAGGGTTGAATGGTATAACCCGAAATCACGCTGTTGGACTGCCCCACAGCCGGAGACTGGGTGTTCGCGATATACAGGTAGGCATTCGTGGCATCGGTCATGATGGCATCCATTCCCGACGTGCTTGAATTGTTGGGGTACGAGCCCCCGGAGATGGCGGAGAGCAGACCGTTGCTTCCCGACGTAAAGGTGTAGATTGTGTTGGTTGCCGCGTCGAGAACGTAGATATATCTTCCCGAGTTGCCGCCGGAGATCACGCTGATCCCTTTGGTGCCGGGAAGGACCTGGGAGCCGCTGGGCGCCTGGAGCAATTGGCCGGTGGCGCCGGCCTGATAGGCGTAAATCACTTCGCCCGAAGTGGTGGGGTTCGCCGGATCGCTGACCTCGGCCGTGTACACATAGCCGGAGCTCTCATTGAAGTCGATCGGGCTGCAACCGACCGGGAAATAGGTCAGGTCGGTGCCAGAGGAGTTCTGCTGCTCCTGGTTCTGCACGAGGTAGAGGCGGCCGGTGGAGGCGTCGATGGAGAAGACGGTGATGTCGCCGACCGGACGATACACGTTGCTGGCCGAGTCATAGCAGGGGTTGGCCGGCGTGGCCGTCGGTGAAGCCGAAGTGTAATTGGGATTGCCCGGCGTCGGCTCGTACTCGTCGAGGACGTAGAGGTTGGTGCCACCGGCGCTCAGGGCCACGCGGACCGAGCCGTTACCCTGGCTCGGATAGGACTGCTGGTACGAGAGGGTGCCGTCCCCGCCAATGGAGAAGACGGAGATATTGCCGCCGCTCCAGGTGATGGAACCGTCGGAATTGACCGTCGGCTTCCCATGGTTCAGGACGTAGACGTAACGGCCGCCGAGGAGCAGCACGGCGCGGACCGGATCCTGACCGCCGGAACTGATGTTGTTGCCGCTGTTGAGGGCCGGCCAGAGCTGGCCGGTGTCATTATCCAACCGGTAGGACGCGACCTGGTTGTACTGCGACCCCGTTACGATGACGTACGCATTCGTGTAGTTGTAGTGACAAGAGCTCATCCCGCCGACCAGAACGAGGGATACCGCCAGAGCCAGGGTTACCCGGCCGAGATTCCAAAACTTCATGCGCTTCCTTCACGCCGGACCGTCCCGGGAGGACGGCCTGGACAAGCTGTAGGGATATTCCTGGACCATTGTAAATGGAAAATGCGGTGCGCGCTCAAGGGGCGGCGGGGCTCCCGGCTGCGCCTGCCCGGAAAGGCGGCGCGGCCGGGAACTGGGCTGGTTTGGCGCGACTTACCAGGCGCGGCAGATTTTGTCCGGCATCATCGGCTGGCCCTTGTGGCAGCCGAAGGCCTTGCCGAACTCAGGGAAGTTCTGCACGACCCCGTTGACGCGGAAGCGCCCGGGAGAGTGCGGATCGACTTTGGCCGCCACGCTCGAGTACTGAGGCCTGACGTTCTGGCACCAGATCTGCGCGTAGGAGATGAAGAAGCGCTGGGCCTCGGTATAGCCGTCGATCTGCTCCTGGATGCTCTTGCCTTCCTGCTGGAGCGTGGACATGAGGGCAGCCCACGCGATGTGGATGCCGCCATTGTCCGCGGTGTTCTCGCCGAGCGTGAGTTTGCCGTTGAGGTGCACGCCGGGAACAGGCTCGAACTGCGAGTACTCGTTATCGATGCAGGCGGTGCGCTCATCGAAGGCGGCGCGGTCGGCCGGCGTCCACCAGTCGCTGACGTTGCCGTGGCCGTCGTATTTGCTGCCTTCATCGTCGAAGCCATGGGTCATTTCGTGGCCGATGACCACGCCGATGGCGCCGAAGTTCACGGCTGGGTCCTCGCTGGCGTCGTAGAACGGAGGCTGCAGGATCCCGGCGGGAAAATTGATGTCGTTCTGCGGCGGATTGTAGTAGGCATTCACCGTGGGTGGCGTCATGCCCCACTCTTTTTCATTCACCGGCTTGCCGACTTTGTTCATCTCGTAGCGGAACTCGAAGGCGGCATAGTTGTGGATGTCGGCGATGAAGTCGGTGCGCGTGACGTGAAGGCTGGAATAGTCGCGCCACTTGTCGGGATAGCCGATCTTCTGGCGGAAATCGTCCAGCTTCTCCTCTGCCTTCTGTTTGGTGGCGTCGGTCATCCACGGCGCGGCCTGGATGTCTTCGGCAAGCGCCTTTTTCAGGGCGGCGACGAGCTGTTCGGCGCTCTGCTTCGAGGAGGGCGGGAAGTGCTGTTTGACCCAGTCCTGGCCGACGGCTTCGCCGAGGGCGCGATCGGAGATCATGGTGCAGCGCTTCCAGCGCGGCGTGGGCACGTCCTGGCCTTCCAGCGTCTTCTGGAAGAATTCAAAATGCGCCTCGTCAAAGGATGACGAGAGCCACGGCGCCGCGTCGTTGACGACGTGGAACCTCAAATAGTTCTTGAGGGCGTCGAGGCTTTCGCTGCCGATCACCTGGTTTTCCGCGGTGAAGAAGTCGGGCTGGCCGACGTTGAGGGTGTCCACTTTGGGCGCCTGGACACCGGCAAAGTACGCGGCCCAGTCGAAGTTCGGTTCCATCCCCTCGAGCGCGGAGATGGACATGATGTGATAGCGCTTCGCGGGATCGCGCATCTGGTCGCGCGGCATGGAGCCTTTGGCCAGCGCCGTCTCAATCTCCATCACCTGCCCGGCTTCCTGCTCGGCCTGAGCGTCGGAATCGCCCGCCAGCTTCATCACCGTCACGATGTAATCGTGGTACTGCTGGCGGATCTTCTGCATCCGGGGATTGTCTTCAAGATAGTAGGAGCGGTCGGGCAGTGTGATGCCGCCCTGGAACAGGGATTCGATCTGCTGGCTGGAATTCTTCTCGTCCTGACTGACGCCGAAGCGGAAAAACGAGTCTGTTCCCTTGCCGGCATCAAGCCAGGCGACCACGGCGGCGACCTGCTTCTTGTCGCGGATCGCGTCCACGCGTTGCAGCAACGGCAGAATGGGCTGATCGCCGAGCTTGTCGGCGAGGCTGGTATCCATGCAGGCGGCGAAGAAATCGCCATATTTGCGCTGGAGCGGGGTGGACGGGTTGTCGGCTGCCTTCTTCAGGTCGAGATAGAGCAGATAGCGGTTGCGCTCTCCCAGCTCATTGAAGCGCCCCCAGGCCACCTGATCGCCAGGGATCGGGTTGGCCTTGCGCCAGTTGCCGCAGGCGTATTGGTAGAAGTCCGTGCAGGGATCGGCGGTTTTGTCGATGGCGCTCAAGTCGAAGCTGTGGGGCGCCTTCGGCTCAGTGGGAACAGCGGAAGAAGCGGGCGTGGCCTGCTGAGCCAGCAGCGAGCCGGTGGCGATCAGCAGTCCCAGAATCGGAGCAGCAAAGCGAATGCGCATAGTGCCTCCCGGCCAGGAATGCCTGGCATGACCGTTTTCACACGAACCGCCAATCTACCACGCGGAAGGAGGGAAAATCGAGGCGCGGAGGGGATAGGGCGCGGGGCGGGTGGTCAGAAGATATGCACGCGGACCGATCCGCTCAGGTACTTTTTGGGATCGGTGCGGATGCCGGTGACCAGAGTATTAGCGTTCTTCGTGAGGTCGTTGAGGTGGTCGTAGAGCTCGCGATTCTTCATGAGCTGCCCGACCGTTCCCTGCCCCTGATCAATCTGAGTGAGGATGGAGTCGAGCCGGTTGACGGTGTCCGTGAGCTTGTCGGCAAACTGCGGGTTCTTCGCCAGAATTCCCAGGCTGCCCTTGCCGCTATTGATGTTGGTCAGCAGATCGTTGAGCTGCTTCGCGGACTGATTCATGCTGTTGTAGAGCGAGTCGTCCGTCATCAGCTTGCCGAGGGAGCCTTTTCCGGAATTGACCTGGGTGACGATCTGATTGAGGCCGCTCGTCGCCTGATTGAGATTGTTGTAGAGGGTGTCATCGCCGACCAGCTTGCCGAGCGATCCCTTCCCGCTGCTGACCTGATCCACCAGAGCGCTGAGCTGATCCAGGGTTTTCGATGCCTTGTCGTAGAGCTGGCGGTCGTTGATGAGCATGCCGATGGAGCCGTTGCGGGAATTGAGCGTGGTGACCAGACGGTTCAGCTGGTCGAGGATCGTGTCCAACTTCTCGATGGTGCCCTGGCTGGCCTGGATCACGTCCTGCAGGTTCGGCGTTTCCGTGGTCGGCAACACCGTGCCGTTCTGCACGGGAGGGCCGGTGGCACCCCGGTTGTCGATATCGACGACGGTGTCGCCGAGCACGCCGACGGTTTCCAGGCTCGTTTTCGAATCGGTCCGGATATCCCGCGCGCCCCGGTCACTCACTTTCATGACAACCTCAACGGGCGTGAGGGGCTTGGCGTTGTCGATGTGGATGCCGACGACATTGCCCACGGTGACGCCGTCCAGGTTCACCGGCGCGCCGTTCTTCAACCCGGCTGAGTTTTCAAAATAGGAACTGATGAGGGTGTGGCCGGACCAGAAACCGCCGGAAGCGCCGGACATGAGAAAGACGAGCGCGATGAGCGAGCAGACAGCGACCAGAACGAGGACGCCGACCTTGAGTTGCGACCACCGCACTTCCTGCTGACCCGGCACGAAGTCCCCCTGACAAAGCAGAGCCGCTGCGCAGAGAATACCAAAACCTCAGGCGGCTGGTTCAGTACGCTTCGATGTTACGCATGGCGGCGACGTTGCAGAAGGCGCAGCAGAGCCGGCCCACATTACGGCTGGATGGGCTCGGCGTAATCCTGCGTCTGCCCCGTTCGCGGGTTGTAGACGGAAATCGAGCCACTGCGGGATGCAGTGACTTCGAGGCCGTTGCCCGTGTCGGGACCCTGAAGGTTGGCCAGATATTCGGCCGGAGGATTGCCTGGGCCGGCTTCAACCGAGTAATGCAGCTGATACTCCGCCGCGAGGCCGGGAATGGCACGGATGGTCTTCACGGTGGGCGTCGAGCCGCCTTTGGTGGCGCCGTTGTCCATGATGGCCACGCGCGGCGCGATGGCATCCACCAGCGCCGGGCTGGAGCTTTGGTACCAGCCATGATGCGAGACGACGAGAAGGTCGACGCGACCGATGCGGTTATCCGGGCACATCATGTCCATTTCCTTGTCCCACGTGAGGTCGCCGAGGTCGAGGATGCGCAGCCTGCCGAAAGTGATCAGCACGCCATTCGAGCGCGCGTTCTCCGTCTGGTCCGGAGGGCGCACTGCGGAGGCTTTGCAGAATGGATTCGGCTGGCCCGCGCCGGGCAGCGGGTGCGCGATGAACTTTCCGTCGGAGGTGAGGACCTGGACGCGCATGCCCTGGATGGGCAGCACCATGCCGGGATGCGCCAGGATGTGATGGTATTTCCCCGTAGCCAGCACTTTCTGGTACGCCTCGTAGACGCCTTCGGTTTCCGGATCGGTGGTCTGGCGATTGGGGCCGTGGTCAATGAAGGTGCCCACCGGAATGCGCGCGACGAGGTTCGGGACGCCCCCGGTGTGGTCGATGTGGTAATGGGTGAGCAGCACGTAGTCGATGCGGTGCAGTCCCGCGCGCTTCGCCGCGGCCACGATGCGATCTGCGTCGCGGCCGTTGTTGTCGGGCCAGCCCGTGTCGATCAGCAGCGATTGGCCGTCCGGCGTGACGAACAACGTGGACTGGCCGCCCTCGACATCGATGAAGTAGATGTGCAGCTTGCCGTCTTTGGCGTGCGCGGGTTGCTGCGCCAGAACAGATGCTCCCATCAGAACCAGAGCGCAGACGATTGCTGCCCGAGCGCACTTCGCTGTCTTCGTACCCATGGATTTGCCGATCGATTTCGCTGCGGTCATCGCGCGTGTCCTCCGTGACGATGTTGGCAGAGAACCATCGTACGCCGGAATGGCGGCTTCATCGAACGAGGGAGCCCAGGGCGGTGGCGATCAGCCCCGCTGCGCCGAATCCCATGCCGAGAAGCCAGTAACTGCGCTGGCGGGTGAGCAGAGTGATGGAGGTAATCACCAGGCCGATCTCCAGCAGAGCCTCGCCGAAATCGAAGCGATCGGCGCGCCGTTCCGCCTGCTCCACCCTGGTCTGCTCCTTCGCGGCCTCATTCTGGCTGTCGATGAGGTCCTGATTCCACTTCTTCAGGTGCGCCTTGTAGCTCTCGAGGAGCTGGTTCGCGGAAGCCGGATCGCGGGCGGGCAGCACGGAGAGGAGATCGACGGTGAGTTGCGTGTCGTATTGGCGGATTTTGTGGGCCTGATAGAAATTCCAGTCGTCGCTGGCGCGGGTTTGGGCGAGCACCGCCTGGGTGTGCGCGCGGTGGCCGAGCACGGTGACGATGGCCACCAGGACGGCCAGCACACTGATGGTGAAGCTCACCGGACGCAGGCTGCGGTCATGCGCGGCCTGCTCGTGCTGCTCCTCGAGTTCCTGGGCCTCTGTGGGTTCCATGGGTTCTGGTATATCAGACCTTCCCGGTTTTCCCGTTGCAGGGCATGGCCTCGCACCGTGAAGAAAAAAGGCAGCCCGCGTGGGCTGCCTCGTTCCATCGTTTCCTGGCTGGTTTAGGCCGGCGAAGGGCTGCCTTCGGGCAGGCCGCCTGTGCGTCCCGGCTCCGGCTTGAGCACCTGCTGGACGTCGGTGACGGGTGAGCCCGGTCCGCCGCCTGAGGACTTCAGCGGCGGCAGATCCTTGCCGTCGATGATCATGCGGATTTCGCTGCCGTCCAGCGTCTCGCGCTCCAGCAGCGCCGCGGCCAGCTTGTGCATGATCGGATGATTGTTGTTGAGAATATCCCAGGCAGCCTTGTACCCCTCGTCCACCAGGCTGCGGACTTCGGCATCGATTTGCCGCGCCGTCTCCTCGCAGAAATCGCGATGCTGCGCGATCTCGCGGCCGAGGAAGATCTGCTCTTCCTTCTTGCCGAAGGTGAGCGGGCCGAGGCGGCTCATACCGTATTCGCAGACCATCTTGCGGGCCATGTCGGTGGCTCGCTCGATGTCGTTGCCGGCGCCGGTGGTCATCTGCTTGAGGAAAATCTCCTCGGCGATACGGCCGCCCATCAGGATGGCGAGCTCCGTCTCAAGATAGGCCTTGGTGACCGTGTGCTTATCGTCTTCCGGCAACTGCATGGTGACGCCCAGCGCCATGCCGCGCGGGATGATGGTGACCTTGTGCAGCGGATCGGCATTGTCGCGCATGCAGGCTACCAACGCGTGCCCGGCCTCGTGATAGGCAGTGTTCCGCTTTTCCTCGTCGCTGAGGAGCATCGACTTGCGCTCGGCGCCCATCAGCACCTTGTCCTTGGCCTGCTCGAAGTCGAGCATCAGCACGGACTTGCGGTTGGCGCGCGCCGCATTCAGCGCCGCCTCATTGACCATGTTGGCGAGGTCCGCGCCGGAGAAGCCCGGTGTTCCACGGGCCAGGACGCGAAGATCGACATCGTCGGCCACCGGAACCTTGCGGGCATGCACGCGGAGCACTTCCTCGCGGCCGCGCACGTCCGGACGGCCCACCACGACGCGGCGGTCAAAGCGGCCGGGGCGCAGCAGCGCCGGATCCAGCACGTCGGGACGGTTGGTAGCCGCGACGAGGATGACGCCATCGTTGGACTCGAAGCCGTCCATTTCGACCAGCAACTGGTTCAGGGTCTGCTCGCGCTCATCGTGGCCGCCGCCGAGACCCGCGCCGCGGTGACGGCCAACGGCGTCGATTTCGTCGATGAAGATGATGCAGGGGGCGTTCTTCTTGCCCTGCTCGAAGAGGTCGCGCACGCGGCTGGCGCCCACGCCGACGAACATCTCCACAAAGTCGGAGCCGGAGATAGAGAAGAACGGGACGTTGGCTTCGCCGGCGACCGCGCGGGCCAACAGCGTTTTGCCGGTGCCCGGAGGCCCGACCAGCAGCACACCCTTGGGAATGCGGCCGCCGAGTTTCTGGAACTTCTGCGCCTCGCGCAGGAATTCGATAATCTCCTTCAGCTCTTCCTTGGCCTCGTCGACGCCGGCGACGTCTTTAAACGTCACTTTCTTCTGCTGCATGGAGAGCAGGCGCGCGCGGCTCTTGCCGAACGAGAGAGCCTTGTTTCCGCCGCTCTGCATCTGCCGCATCATGAAGAACCAGAACAGGATGATGAGCAGGAAGGGCGAGAACTGGATGAGCCACTCCCACCAGGCGTTGTTATCGGTGCTCTTCACGGTCACGTTCACGTGGTTCTGGTCGAGCACATCGTAGAGGTGGGGGTAATTGGACGGAACGTAGAGGTGGAATTCGCCCTTGCTGTTGACGAACTGCCCTTTGACGTCGTTGCCCGTCACGGTGACGGTGGCCACCTGATGGGCATTCACGTCGCCCATGAACTGGGTGAAGGTGATCTCCTGCGGATGGCTGCCGAGCGCGCCGCCCTTCTGGAACAATTGCCAGAGAACCAGCAGGCAGGCGATGATGAGCACCCAAAACAGGATCTGTTTAACGGTCGAGTTCACCGGAGAAAACCCTCTTTCTGTTCACTACGCACTTCTCGGGTCGCGGCAACGCAGCTGGCTTCGAACGCTCGCCGCACATCAGGACCGTGGAGATGCGCCGTTCTTACTGGAATTAGACGCCTGCAGGCGGCCCGGGGAACCAAAAAGTCAGGCCAAAACTCAACGATATCGCCTTCGCCCGACTGGCGAACCCGGCAGGTAACGTTAATTGTACTCCCCCGCTCCTCGGAAAACGGCACCCGGAAGGGCGGCCGAACTTCGATCCGGAACTGCACCACCAGGCTGGCGCTCCCGCCGGTGTGATCGGCCTAAAACCACCGTGTCATCAGCACTTTCTGCTCGGTGTAGAACGCCACCGCATCCTTGCCGTGCGCGTGCAGGTCGCCGAAAAAGGAGCTCTTCCAGCCGGCGAACGGGAAGAACGCCATGGGCGCGGCGACCGCCATGTTCACGCCCACCATGCCGACTTCGATACGGCTTTGGTATTCGCGCGCCGCCTTGCCGCTGCGCGTGTAGATGGTGGTCGTGTTCCCGTATTCAGACGAGTTGACCAGCGCAATGGCCTCATCCAGAGATTTCGCACGGACGACGGAGAGCACCGGACCGAAGATTTCTTCGCGCGCGACCGTGGAACCCGGGTGGACGTGATCGAGGACCGTAGGGCCCAAATACGAGCCGCCGGAATCGGCCTGGACCTGGCGTCCGTCGCAAAGGGGTTTTGCCCCTTCGGCAATCCCCTTTTCGATGTACCCGAGCACCCGCTTTTTCTGGTCGGCAGCAACCAGCGGACCCACTTCCACACCGGCCTGCAGGCCATCCCCCACTCGAAGCGCGCTGGCTTTTTTCACCAGGAGATCCAGTAACGGCTCGGCCACCTCGCCGACGGGCACCAGGACACTGCCAGCGAGGCAGCGCTGGCCGGCAGCGCCGAAAGCCGAGCTCAGGATGGCGTCGACGGTCTGCGGCAGATCGGCATCGGGCATGACGACGAGATGGTTTTTCGCGCCGCCAAGCGCCTGAACGCGCTTCCCGTGCGCCGCGGCTTCCTTGTAGACGATCTTCGCGACCGCCGACGAGCCGACAAACGAGATAGCGCGAATGAGGGGATGCTGGAGCAGCGCTTCCACGACCTCGCGGCCGCCATGGACGAGCTGGATCACGCCTGCGGGCAGGCCCGCTTCCAGCAGCAGTTCGACGACGCGCGTCGGCGTCAGGGGCACGCGTTCGGAGGGCTTGAGGATGAAGGTGTTGCCCGTTGCGATGGCGAAGGGATACATCCAGAGCGGCACCATCGCCGGAAAGTTGAACGGCGTGATGCCGGCGCAGACGCCGATGGGTTGGCGGATCGTGCGGCAATCGATGCCCTTCGCGATGTCGTTCAGCGAATCGCCCATCATCAGCGACGGCATGCCGCAGGCGACCTCGATCATCTGGATGCCGCGCCTCACCTCAGCGAGCGAATCATCGAGGACTTTGCCGTTTTCGCGGGTGAGGATCTCGGCGACTTCGCGCGTGTGCTTCTCGAGCAGCGCCCGGAAGCGGTAGAGGGGCTGCACGCGGTCCACGACCGGGACCTCTCGCCAGGCGAGCCACGCCTGATGGGCCGACTGCGCCGCGCGGTCCACGTCGGCTGCGCCGGCGTAAGGCAGCGTGGAGAGCGTCTCGCCATTGGCCGGATTGATGATGGGCTGCGACGTTCCCGCGAGGGAAACCCACTCCCCGGCAATGTACGACCGCGTCACGGGCGATTTTGCGGATTTGGAAACGGCGACTTCCTTATCAGAAACGACTGTGCTCATGCTTCTTCTCCTGCAAATTCAGCGATGGGGGCCGGGGCGGCTGCGCCGCGCATCAGCACGACATAGAGGCCGCCGGAAACAAAGAACCCTACAAACCAGGCATAGTCATACAGCCAGTGGACCGGCGGGATGAACCGGCCCAGCAGCGCGCAACCGACGCCGATGACCAAAGCGGCGACCGCGCGCGGGTTCACGCCTTTGCGGTACTCGTAGATGCCGCCGCGCGAGTAGAGCGACTCGAGATCGAGCTTCTTGTGCCGGATGAGGAAGTAATCCGCGACCATGATGCCCGCCACCGGGCCGAGCAGGCCGGAGTAGCCCACCAGCCAGCCGAAGATGTAGTTGTTGAAGCTGGCGAGCAGCTTCCACGGCATCATGGCGAGGCCCAGGAAGCCGGTGATGAGGCCGCCGGTGCGGAAGGAAATCCATTTGGGGTTGAGGTTCGAGAAGTCATTCGAGGGCGAGACCACGTTGGCCGCCATGTTGACGTTGAGCGTGGCCACCAGCAGCGCCACCATGGCAATGAGGGCGACCACTGGCTGATGGAAGCGCGTCATCAGCTCGATGGGGTTCCAGATGGGGTGGCCGAAGATGACGGCCGATGCGGACGTAACCGCGATGCCGATGAAGGTGTAAAGCGTCATGGCGACGGGAAGGCCGAAGGCCTGGCCTACCATTTGCGAAGTCTGCGACTTCGAGTAGCGGGTGAAGTCGGGGATGTTGAGCGAAAGCGTGGCCCAGTAGCCCACCATGCCGGTGAGCGAGGGGAAGAAGAATCGGAGAAACGCGCCGGTAGAGTGGAACTGGCTGGGCGCGGACAGCATGGGGCCAAGGCCGCCGGCCCTGTGGAGCACGCAGAACAGAAGCGCCAGCGACATCACGAGCATGAACGGCGCCGAGAAGCTCTGCAGGAACCTGATGCTCTCGACGCCCTTCCACACAACGAACATGTTCAGCGCCCAGAAGCCGAGGAAGCAGGCCCACAGCGCCCAGCTCAAGTGCGCGGTCGCCGGCCATACGACCACCAGCATGGCGAAGATGGCCTGGCCGCCGATCCACGACTGAATGCCGAACCAGCCGCACGCGACAATGGCGCGGAGCATGGCGGGAATGTTGGCGCCGCGCACACCGAAGGGCGCACGGACGAAAACCGGGAAGGGAATGCCGTACTTCGATCCGGCATGCGCGTTGAGCAGCATCGGGATGAGGACGATGAGGTTGCCGAGCAGAATGGTGAAGAGCGCCTGCTTCCAGTTCATGCCGCCGGCGATCAGCCCCGAGGCCAGCATGTAGGTGGTGACCTCCATGGACATGGAGAACCACAGGGAAATGTAGTTGTACGTGCCCCAGGTGCGCCGCGCGGGCAGCGTGGGCGCGAGGTCGGCGTTGTAGAGACTGGCTTCGGGGGCGATCACTGCCAGGCTCCGCCGCGAGCCGCGCGCCGCAGATAGCGGCCGCGTCCGATTTTGCTCACGTACTTGCCGTTGTCGACGATCAGCTCGCCGCGCGAAAAGACCTGGCGGGCGTTGCCGCGCACGCGGAAGCCCTCGAACATGGAGTAGTCCACGCGCATGGCGTGGGTTTTGGCGCTGATGAGGTGCTCCGCGTGCGGATCCCAGAGCACGATGTCGGCGTCGCTGCCCGCGGCCACTGTTCCCTTCTTCGGATACATGCCGAAGATGCGCGCGGGGGCCGTCGAAGTGATCTCGACGAAGCGATTGAGCGAAATGCGGCCTTCGTTCACGCCGTGGTGGTAGATGAGCTGCATGCGGTTCTCGATGCCCGGGCCGCCGTTGGGGATTTTGGTGAAATCGTTCACGCCCAGGATTTTCTGGTCCGCAAAGCAGAAGGGGCAGTGGTCGGTCGAGACCACCTGCAAATGATCGTGACGCAGACCGTCCCAGAGCTTTGGCTGATTCTTCTTTTCGCGCAGCGGCGGGGTGAAGACCTACTTCGCGTCCTCGAAGGACTTGTGGTTCATCGTGTCTTCAAGCGAGAGCAGCAGATACTGCGGGCAGGTCTCCGCGAAAGCCGGCAGGCCGCGGTCGCGCGCTTCGCGCACCTGATTCAGCGCGTCCTCGCTGGAGAGATGCACGATGTAGACCGGCGCGCCCGCCATTTCCGCCATGGCAATGGCGCGCTGCACGGCTTCCGCCTCAGCCACGGTGGGCCGCGTGAGCGCGTGATAGATGGGCGCGGTTTTGCCCGCCGCCAGCGCCTGCTGCACGATCACGTCGATCACCGAGCCGTTCTCCGCGTGCATGCAGATGAGCGCGCCGTTCTTCGCCGTCTGCTGGAGGGCTTTGAAGATGGTCGCGTCGTCGACCATCAACACGCCGGGATAGGCCATGAAGAGCTTGAAGCTGGCGACGCCCTCGCGCACCATGTCGTCCATGTCTTCCAGGCCGGACGTGCCGAGGTCCGTGACGATCATGTGCAGGCCGTAGTCGATGCAGGCCTTGCCTTCGGCCTTCTTCCACCAGGTGTCGAGCGCGGTGCGCATCTTTGTGCCTTTGGCCTGGATGGCGAAGTCGACAATCGTGGTCGTCCCGCCGATGGCCGCCGCGCGCGTGCCGGTCTCGAAATCGTCCGCCGAGGTCGTGCCGCCGAAGGGCATATCGAGGTGGGTGTGCGCGTCGATGCCGCCGGGGAGGATCAGCAGGCCTGTCGCGTCGACGACGGTGTGGCCGTCGCGCGGGATGCTGGCGCGGACGTCGCGGATCGACTCGCCTTCGACGAGCACCGACGCGGGAAAGGTCTTCTCCGCCGTGACGACTGTGCCGTTTTCAATCAGAAGTCCCATCAAAACCTCAGCGAGTTAGCCAAACCAGCAAGTTAGCGGGTTAGCAAACGCCGCATTGCTGTGTTCACGCAGATCACGATCCGTTCTTCCACGGTGCGGCGCATTCTTCCCCTCTCGTTCGCTCGTCCCAGGTCTCCGCAGCCAGACCCGTCGGCACGTCGACCATCGTGATGCACTCGTCGACCGGGCAGACCAGCGAGCAGAGATTGCAGCCCACACATTCCGTCTCATCCACACGCGGAATGCGGTCGAGCGGCGTCGCGCCGTGTCCATTGCGCTCGGCCGTCCAGCTTCGGGATCGGCGTGACCGTGATGCGCGCGCGCGTGGCGGCCTCAAGGCTCGCCGGCTTCGCGTGAACCTCGACGTGGCCATCCACGGGGCCGCTGACGCGGTCGCGATGGATGCACTGGTGCGCGCCGTCCCAGCAGGCGATGTGGCAGAGATCGCAGCCGATGCACGTGGCCTCGTCGATGCGCGCGACGATTTTGTAATTGAGGTTCAGGTGCTTCCATTCGGTGACGCGCGCCACGCTGCGGCCGCGGAAGTCTTCGATCGACGCGAAGTCCTTCTCCGCCATCCAGTTGCGCAGGCCGTCGATCATGTCTTCGACGATGCGGTAGCCGTAGTGCATCACGGCGGTGCAGACCTGCACGGTGCCGCAGCCGAGCAGCAGAAACTCCGCCGCATCCCTCCAGTGGCGACGCCGCCGATGCCGGAGATGGGCAGCCCCGCTGTCTCCGCGTCCGCGGCGATTTGCTGGACCATGTTCAGCGCGATGGGCTTGACCGCGGGGCCGCAGTAGCCGCCGTGCGAGCTTTTGCCGTCGACGTTGGGGCGCGGCGCGAAGGTGTCGAGGTCGATGCCGGTGATGGAGTTGATGGTGTTGATGGCGGAGACCGCGTCGGCGCCGCCGCGCCTGTGCCGCGCGCGCGATGGCGCGAATGTCGGAGATGTTCGGCGTGAGCTTGACGATCACCGGGGTCCGCGCTTTCTCCTTCACCCACGCGGTGATCATCTCGGTGTACTCGGGCACCTGGCCGACCGCCGAGCCCATGCCGCGCTCGCTCATGCCGTGCGGGCAGCCGAAGTTCAGCTCCAGGCCGTCCGCGCCCGCGTCCTCGGCCTGCGCCTGACGATTGTGTGCCAAGCCTCGCGCTTCGACTCCACCATCAGCGAGACGACGACGGCATTGCGCGGGTAGCGTTTCTTCACGTCGGCGATCTCGCGCAGGTTGTCTTCGAGCGGACGGTCGGTGATGAGCTCGATGTTGTTGAAGCCCATCATCCGCTGGCCGTTCCAGTCGATGGAGGAGTAGCGCGAGCTGACGTTGACGATGGGCTCGCCGATGGTCTTCCAGACCGCGCCGCCCCAGCCGGCGTCGAAGGCGCGCATGATCTGCTCGCCGCAATTGGTGGGCGGCGCGGAGGCCAGCCAGAAAGGATTGGGCGAGCGAATGCCGGCGAAGTTGACGGCGAGCGTGGGATCGGCGGCGGGTTCGGCGTTTTTGCGCGCGCGGTTCTCAGGCATGGGCTGCCTCCGCTGCGTGCCGCGTTGGGGCTGCGCGCTCGAAATGCTCAGCGATGGCCGCGCCCGCACGCTTGCCGTCGGCCACGGCGTCCACCACTTCGCGGCCGCCGTTCACGCAGTCGCCGCCGGCATAATATTTCGGATTGGCCGTCTGCCCGGTCGCGCGATCGACCGCAACGCGGCCGTGCTCCAGTGCCACGCCGCGGCAAGCCTGGAGCAGCTCCAGCAGCGGGGATTGCCCGATGGCGTACAGGATCTGTTGACAATCGAAATGGAAATTTGTGCCCGGCACGACGGCAAGCACGCCGTTCGCGTCGACTTTGGCCTGAGCGCATTCGAGCGAGGTAATGCGGCCCGCGGCGGCGTGAATGCGGACGGGCAGCACGCGCCAGAGGAATTGCACGCCTTCCTGCTTCGCGTGGTCGTACTCGAACGCGAACGCCGACATGTCCTGTTGGCTGCGCCGGTAGAGGATGGCGACATTGAGCGCGCCGAGGCGGCGTGCTGCATTGGCCGCATCGATGGCGGTGTTGCCCGCACCAATCACGGCCACGCTTTCGGCCACCGGACGCGGGGTCGCGGTCTTGTAGTCGGCGATGAAGTGCGAGCGCGTCGATCACGTCGGGATGGTCGTCGCCGGGAATGCCGAGGCGGCGAGCGGGCCCGAGGCCGACACCGAGAAAGATCGCGTCGAATTCGCGCTCGAGATCTTCAAGGTCACGCTGCGTGCGAATCTCCGCGCCGGTGCGAAACTCCACGCCGAGGTCGCGGATCAGCTCGATCTCGCGCATGCTGGCGCGGGCCGGCAGCTTGTATTCGGCCACGCCGTAGGTGTTCAGCCCGCCAGGCAGCGCGCGCCGCTCGAAGATGGTGACAGCGAAACCGCGCTGGCGCAGCTCCGCCGCGCAGGCCAGCGAGGCCGGTCCGGCGCCGATGCAGGCGATCTTCTCCCGCCGCTCGTCGTGCGTATATCGCGGCAGCGTGCCGCCCGCAGCGTGGAAGACGTCCATGGCAAAGCGCTGCAGGAGGGCGATCTCGATCGGCTCGCGATCGTAGCCATGCATCACGCAGGCGCCCTCGCACAGCACCTCCACGGGACACGCGCGTGAGCAGCTTGCGCCGAGCACGTTCGCCTCCAGGATGGTGAGCGCGGAGCCGCGCAAATTGCCGCGCGCGATCTTGCCGATGAAGCGTGGAACGTCGATGTGGGTGGGGCAGGCGGCGGTGCAGGGCGCGTCGAAGCAATTGAGGCAGCGGTTGGCCTCAACGACGGCGGCCTGCGCGGTGAGCGGCGGATGCAAATCGCCAAACCGCTCCGCGATTGCCGCATTCTCCGGAATCTCAGGCAAACTCGCCATCGCCACTCCGCTCGCTGACCAGCTAACTCGCTTCTCCGCTGCCTTTCACGGCTTCACCAGGTCTCCGTACGTTTCCGGCCGGCGATCCCGGAAGAACTGCCATGTCCTGCGGACCTCGGCAATCTTGTCCAGATCCAGGTCGGCGGTCAGCACTTCGTCTTTGTCGCGCGACGCCTGTGCGAAAATCTGCCCCCGCGGATCGCAGAAGTAGCTCTGGCCGTAAAACTCGCCGATGTTCCAGGGCGCTTCGGTGCCCACGCGATTGATGGCGGCGATGAAGTACCCATTGGCCGCGGCATGTGCGGGCTGCTCCAGCTTCCACAGGTATTCGCTCAGGCCCGCGACGGTCGCCGAAGGATTGAAGACGATTTCAGCGCCGTTCAGGCCGAGAGCCCGAGCGCCCTCGGGAAAATGCCGGTCGTAACAGATGTAGACGCCGATTTTGCAGAAGCCGAGATCGAAGACGGGATAGCCCAGGTTTCCGGGCCGGAAGTAGAACTTTTCCCAGAAGCCCGGCGCGACATGCGGGATGTGGGTTTTGCGGTACTTGCCCAGGTAGCGGCCTTCACGGTCGATGACCGCGGCGGTGTTGTAGTAGACGCCTTCGTTTTCGACTTCGTAGACGGGAACTACGAGGACCACGCCCAGCTCCTTCGAAAGAGCCTGCATCAGCCTCACTGTGGGGCCATCGGGGACCGGCTCGGTGGAGTCGTACCAGCGCGTGCTCTGCTCCGCGCAGAAGTACGGGCCGTAGAAAATCTCCTGGAGGCAGACGATCTGGGCGCCGGCCTGCGCGGCCTGGCGGACGAGCCCGACGTGCTTCTCAACCATCGCCTGCTTGATAGCGGCCAGGGGCCTGTCGGGCGCCTCTTCGTTCCGGGCCTGAATCAGAGAACAACGCACGATGCGTGCCATGAGTACTCCCCCATGGGCGAAACTGCCGGTCCCAAAGAAATAGGGCCCGCGAAAGCCGAACTGGAGCGGCGGCGGGCGCAACAAGAGGAATCAAGTCTACTCAAAAACAGTTACTGCGCAATAGCCCTGCAGCGGGCTGGGTATGACTCGGCGGATTCCCGGCCTCAGAGGCTGCCGTTCGGCGGGTTTGCGAAGCTCTCGTCGCGGGGCATGGCACTTCACGCATCCAAGACCGTAGGCGCCCCGCAGCATTCCCTCGCACCGGGGCCAGCATTCTTCTCCGAGGTGCGCCCATGCCCCGTTCCGGCAAAGTTCAGCCACAATCCGGCTCTCACCACCGGGCGGCGCCGGACGAACGATCGCAGGAGGACAAGGCCTCGGAACAGCAGCCAGCGCCGAGCGTGCACCCCATTGAGGCGGAGGACGCGTATCTGACGGGCGCCAGCCGTTCGCTGCAGCGGCGGGTGCTCGGACTGAATGTCGCCAGTCCGATGCACCGCGCGCGCCCCGGCGAAGCCGGCGGTCAGGCGCAGCCGCATCCGGAACAGGTGGCGGGGCAGCATGCGACGGGGTCGAATACCGGCGGCAGCGGGCGGCGGAAGAAGAGCTGAACCCGCCTAGTCCCGTGCGGCGTCAGAGGGCGTGAGCCCGGGGCAATGGGAGCGCACCAGGTCTTCAATCTGCGCCAGAACGGCGTCCAGCGGCATCGCCGTTGAGTCGATGGTGACTGCATCCGCCGCGGGCTGCAGCGGCGAATTGGCCCGTTTGCGGTCTCGCTCATCGCGCTCGTGCAACTCGCGGGAAATCGCGGTCCGATCCGCTCCCGGCGGGGCATTCTGCTCGTAACGCCGCTGGCTGCGCACATCCGGCGAAGCATCGAGGAAGACTTTGACATCCGCGTCGGGAAAGACGACGGTGCCGATGTCGCGGCCTTCCATGACCACGCCTCCCGCGCGACCGAGCTCCTGCTGCAGGCGGACCATCCAGGCGCGAATGGCGGGGTGGACGCTGACGCGCGAAGCGCCCTGCGTCACGTCGGAGTCGCGGATGCGTTCGGTCACGTCCGCGCCATCGAGGAACACGCGGTTGCCGGCGCGGCCGGGCTCGAGCGTCACGGTCGTTGCCGCCGCCAGGCGCTCGAGCGCCGCCGCGTCGTCGAAGTCCTCATCGCCGAGGATGGCCTTCAGCGCGAAGGCGCGGTACATCGCGCCAGTTTCCAGATTGAGCAGCCCGAAGCGCTCGGCGAGGTGGCGCGCCACAGTGCTTTTGCCCGCTCCCGCCGGGCCGTCGATGGCAATAATCGGTCCCCGTGTCATTCTGGTTTGTCTTCTTGCTCCTTACGATTCTTACCAGAAGGCGGGCTCTTCGGGCCTTTTTTGTCGGGACGGTTTTTCCATGGGCGGCGTTCGCGCGGCCCCGCAGGATTTGCGGCGTCACGGCTGGGCTTGCCGAATCGTCCGCCGGCGGGTTTGCCGAAGCGTTTGCCGGCGGGTTTGCCGAATGGCTTACTGAAACGTTTGGCGGGTTTGCCGGAGGGACTTCCAGCTGGTTTGCCGAAGCGTCCGGCTGGCCTGGCGAATTTCGGCCCTGGCCGGCTGGGGCCCTTATCCTGTCGTTCGCCAAACCGGCTGGGGCGCCGATTTTCGCCGCGGGGCGCTCCGGGTTTTCTGCCGAATTTTGGCTTTCCCCCGCCTTCGCGGCGGAATTCGGGGCGACCTTGTGGGCGCTCACGATCCTGAGGGCGGCCCTCGCGGCGAGTGTCTCGCGGCCCACGATTCTCCGGGCGAAACTCGCGAGGATTCTTCGGCCGGAACTCACGCCGCTCTGGCCGCTCCTCCGCGCGCTGCCGATTCTCCTGGTGGGGGCGATGCGGCGCCCGCCAGCCGCCTTCTTTGCCTTTGGGTCGAAACTCGCGGCCTTGCCCGCGGCGTTCGCCAGATTCTTTGCCCTGCTGGTTTTCGGCTCGGCCCCCGCGAAATTCTCCGCGCTTTTGCCAGGGCTTGCCGCCGGGCCTCGGCAACGCGCGCCGCTCTTCCGGTCCACCCTCCGGTTTCGGACCGCGCCGCCATTCCGGTTTTTGTCCCGGCCGAAATGGCTTCTTCTTCTCGCCTCGGAATTCCCGCCGCTCTCCGCGCGCCGGCGGGCCTTCGCGTTGCGGACCCCGGCCAAACTCGCGGCGCGGTTGCTGCTCGCGACGGAAGGAGGGGCGCGAATCGCGACGCGGCTGGGGCCGGGACTCGCGCCGCACGTTTCCGCGAACAGCTTCGCGAACGGGCCTTGCCTCCGGCTCCGGCTCCGGCGTCGGCTCTGGCTCTGCAAACTCAGGCAGCGTGCCTTCCAGATACAGCAGCGTCTGCACGCCCAGCGGCATCGTCCCAAACTGCCTCGCCGCCAGCATGCCGTGCAGCACCTCGCGAATGCGCGAGCGGGCGGTGAGCGGCGAAAGGAAAATCTCCGCTTCTTCCGAGGACGCGGCCACGGCCTGGTGCAGGTAGAGCGAGATCAGCGCCGAGAGCGCCGTCGTCTGCGCGGTGTTGGCGCCTGCGGCCATTTCCTGCGGGTAGCGGTCGCGCATCAGGCTCCAGCGCGTGGCCTCGCCCGCCGCGTACTCGGGTGCGACGCGGAGGGTCGTCCACAGCTCCACCAGCGCGCGCATCACGGCCCCTTCGGTGACCTCGCGGCCCAGCTCCTCGCGAATTTCCGGTTCCGTTAGTCCCGGCACGCGATCCAGCGCCTCCCACGCGCGCTGCACCAGCGGCGCGGTGCGGCCGCCCGGCGCGGCCTTCCAGTTGCGATCGCCGCGCACGGCCGCGATCCAGCGCAGGGCCTCCGGAGTCGCCAGAAAATCCGGCTGCTCGGTCAGCGTGCCCATCAGGTTCAGCGGAACGGCGCGGCCTTCCGCCACGAGCCGAGTAGCCAGCGCCATGGCCGTGTCGATGGCGGCAGCCGCAGGCACAGCGCGCGCTGCGCCCGCGCAGGCTTCCACAAACGAAGGCGCAGGGGCGGGCAATTGCGAGTAACGCGGCAGAAACAGGCAGATGCCCAAATCATCCAGCCAGGCCACCGCATCGTCCTGCGTCAGCAGAGGCTGGCCGTTCTGGCGCCAGAGCGCCGTCCGCGCGTTTTGTAGTTGTTGCTGGTTCAAATGGCGACCTGCCGAAGAAATGGGCCGGGGTTCCTGCTAGATGCGCTGAAACGCCCGCTGAATCTCTTTCCATGAATATCGTAAAGCAATGGGCCGTCCGTGCGGACAGCTCATGGGATGCTCGGTGCGCGCCAGCTCGGCAAGCAGCCATTCCATGCGCGCCGGATCCAGCGGCATGTTCACCTTGATGGCCGCATGGCAGGCGATGGATGCCGCGATGCGCGTGCGCGCCGTTTCCAGGTTTTCCGACTGCGAGGCCGAGCCCGGCTGCTCCAGCACCTCGAAGATCATCCGCTCCAGCTCGGCGCCGGATAGGCCCGAGGGCGCGGCCTTGATGGCGATGGTGTGGGGACCGAAGGGTTCCGCCTCACAGCCGTTGCGCTCCAGCTCCTCGGCCAGCGTGGCGAAGACCACCATCTGCTGCGGCAGCAGGTCGATCAGCATGGGCATGAGCAGGCGCTGCCGCTCGGCGCGCTCCACCTGGCGCTCGCGCAGAATCTTCTCGAAGAGCACGCGCTCGTGCGCGACGTGCTGATCCAGGATCCAGAGGCCTTCGTCGTTCACGGCCAGGATGAAGGATTCGCGCAACTGCCCCAGCGGCTTCAGCGAGGCCAGGGACGCCAGGGTCGGCGCGGCTTCCGCGCCTTCGGGCAAGGTTTGCTGCGAGCAGGCATGGCCGTTGACGGCCGCCGGTAGCGGAGCCGAAAACGGCAGCCGCACCTCTTCCGGCTTCGGCGCGGGCGCGCTGAGTTCGAACGGCGCGGCGTCGTCGGCCTGCGGCGGCGGCTCGGAACCGGGCTCCAGTGCGGGCATCTCGCTGCCACCAGGCTCCGGAACGAGCGAGGACGAGGCGCTGGGGCTGGCCGTAAGCGCCTCCACAAAACTGGCCGCGGGACGCGCCTTCATCAGCGCTGCGCGGATGCTCTCGCGCACGAAGTCATGCACCAGCGACTGCTGGCGGAAGCGCACTTCGGTTTTCGCCGGGTGCACATTGACGTCCACCTCTTGCGGCGGCATCTCCAGGAACAGCAGCAGCACCGGGAACGACGTGGGTGGGATGATGTTGCGGTAAGCCTCGGTGACGGCATGCAGGATAAGCCGGTCGCGGATGAGGCGCTGGTTGACGAAGATGTAGATGGAGTTGCGATTCAGCTTCTGCAGCGCGGGCTTGGAAACGAAGCCGCTGATGCGCAGAAAGCCGGGATCGGGCGGCCGATAGTCCTCATCGCGCCGCCACGGCGGAGGCTCGGGCAGGCCAGCATGCTCGAAGCGCCGCTCCGCCGCGAGCGGCAGCAGCTGATCGAGCGTGTCGCGGCCGAAGATCTGGTAGATGCGCTCGGAGGATTCGCGCACGGGGGGAGCGGTCAACAGCGCGTGGGTGGCGGAGTGCAGCTCGAAGTGCATCTCCGGATGGGCCAGCGCGTAATGCGTCGCCAGCGCGGTGACGTGTGCCAGCTCCGTGGTCTCCGCGCGAAGGAATTTCCGGCGGGCCGGCGTGTTGAAGAAGAGATCGCGGACGGAAATCGTGGTGCCGGAAGGGCCGCCCGCATCGTCGACGGCGAGCACCTTGCCTCCGGCGATCTCGACGCGCGTGCCGGTCGGCTGGTCGGCCGGGCGCGTGGTGAGTTCCAAACGCGAGATCGAGGCGATTGAGGGCAGCGCCTCTCCGCGAAAGCCGAGCGTGGCAATCTGCAGCAGATCGTCGCTGGTGCGGATTTTTGAGGTCGCGTGGCGCTCGAAGGCCAGCAGGGCGTCGTCGCGCGACATGCCGCAACCGTCGTCGGAGACTCGGATGAGCTTGCGCCCGCCGGCTTCCACTTCGATGCGGACCCGCGTGGCGCCGGCATCGAGCGCGTTCTCCAGCAGCTCCTTGACCACCGACGCGGGCCGGTCGACCACCTCGCCGGCGGCAATCTGGTTAGCAACCTGATCGGAGAGAACGCGGATGCGGCCCATGAGAGTGAACGCTGGCTCCAGAATACCCGCACCGCAGGAGGAAGAGTTGCTGCCCACGGAGACAGAGGACGGAGTGGCCCTCCAGTTGCGCGGGCTCGCCTCAAGTTCCCGCCCGCTTCCGCCGAAGTGCCAACCAGACGGAGGCCGCGGCGATGGAAGTGGACCGCATCTGGCGAATCGACGGGCTGGACGGCAACGCCAATCCCGCGTGGCAGAACTCCGCGCGGCGGCGGCGCAAGTTTGTGGAGGACGTCGCGGCTGCCGAAGAGGAGGCCGAGAGCGGCGAACAGGAATCCGCCGCTCAGGAGCAGCCGCCGGAGCAGAATCGGCGGAGCTTTTCCGTCTCCGAGGACAGCGATTCGGCTGCCGTGTCTGCCGATCCCGGCGCTTCCTTCCGCGTCACCATCTGACCAAAGATCCGGTCAGCGACGTTACATCGCGTCGCCGGCTTCGGGCGCGGCCAGAACGGCGTCCGCGATTCGAGCGGCTTCGAGCGCGGGGCGCACGTCATGCACGCGCACCACGCTTGCCCCAGCCAGGATCGCCGCTGTGGTTGCGGCCAGGGTGGCGTTGCCGCGCACCCCGCCCGGGATGGCAGCATTCGACGGCGTGCCCGGTTCCGGAATCGTTCGCTCCAGCGTTTGCCCCAGAAAGGATTTCCGCGACAACCCAGCCACGAGCGGCTGACCGAGCGTCAGCAACTCGTCCATGCGCGCCAACAAAGAATAGTTGTCATCCCCGATCTTGCCGAAGCCGAACCCCGGATCGAGGGCCACTCGCTCCCGCTCGATGCCTGCGGCCAGCGCATGTTCGAGCTGCCGCTTGAGGCCGTCGCGCACCATTGGCAGGACCTCTTCGGGTTCGAGCCGCGGCTGGGTCTTCCACTCCGAGGGGCGTCCGCGCGTGTGCATCAGCACCAGGCCGCAGCGCAGGTCCGCGCACGCCGCCGCCATCGCCGGATCCCAGACCAGGCCGCTCACGTCATTCACAATCTCCGCGCCGGCGCGGATGGCTGCTCGCGCGGTCTCCGCCTTGTAGGTGTCCACCGAGATCACGCAATCCGGCCGCGCCCGCAGAACCCCCTCGATGACAGGCAGCACGCGGTCCATTTCTTCCTGCGCGCTCACCGGTTGCGCGCCGGGCCGCGTGGACTCGCCTCCAATGTCCACGATGGCCGCTCCCTCCTCGAGCATGGCCAGCGCGCGCTCCTCCGCGACCTTCGCGTCGGAGAACGTTCCGCCATCGGAGAAGGAATCGGGCGTGACGTTCAGCACGCCCATGATCAGCGTGCACTTGCCGAGCTCGAGCGAGCGGCTGCGCAATTTCCAAATTGACTGCGGACGCCGCGCAAAAGCCATAGCTGCGATGCTACACTCCAGGAAATTGAGACCCTTGATCGCGCCCCGGCGCACCCCTTCTGCTGCTCTTCGTCTGGGTCTGCTGTTGACCCTCGCCACCCTGACGGCCACTCCGGCCAGCGCCTCCTGGTTTCATCACCATCCCCACGGCCGACGCGCGATCGCGAAGCAGGTAAAGGCCATCACTTCCTATCCCGCTTTCTCCCGCGCGCACTTCGGCATCTCCGTCGTGACGGAAGACGGCAAAAGCGTGTTCGCGCTCAACCACGCGCAATATTTCCAGCCGGCATCGAACGCGAAGCTCTTCACGTCGGCGGCGGCGCTGGCGCTGCTGCCCAGCAATGTCACCTGGACGACGGATGCGGTCACCTCGGGCACGGTCGACGACGGCACGCTGCGCGGCAACCTGGAGATTCTCGGCGTGGGCGATCCAACGATGTCCGGCCGGGCTTATCCGTACGTGGGCCGCACCGAGCGACCGAACCCGCCGCTCCAGGCGCTGCAGAGCCTCGCCGACCAGATCGTGGCCGCCGGCATTCACCGCATCGCGGGCGACATCATCGGCAACGACACCTGGTTCCCGTGGGAGCCGTATGCGGGCGACTGGGCCCAGGACGATCTCGCGTGGGATTACGGCGCGCCCGTTTCCGCCCTGACCGTTAACGACAACATCGTCTTCCTGAATGTCGCGCCGTCGGTAAATAGCCAGCCCACGGTTGCCACCTGGGATCCCGACGTTCCGTACTACACGCTGGAGAATTCTCTGACGACGGCGCCGGCTGGTCAGCAGCCCAGCTATGCCATCGATCGCGGGATCGGCAGCCTGACCGTGCGCGTGTATGGTTCGATCGGTCAGAACGGGATGCACGAGAGGCTCGCGATTCAGGATCCCGCGCAGTATGCGGCGATTGCACTGCGCCAGATGCTGCTGGCCCGCGGCGTGGAAATCAGCGGCAGAGCGATGGCGCAGCACCGCAGTACTCTCGATACCCAGGATTTCCACACCGAAGTGGGTCAGCCGGTCGTTCTCCGTCCGCTCAACCTCACTACCATTCGCCAGCCGGAAACCGGGCTGCGCGTGCTGGCGACGCACGTCTCGCCGCCGCTCAGCCAGGACGTTGCGGTGACGCTGAAGGTGAGCCAGAATCTGCACGCCGAGCTGTATCTGCGGCTGCTGGGCAGGCTCGAAGCGGATGATGGCTCCATTGCGCAGGGAGCGCGGGTGGTGCGGACCTTCCTCACCCAGCAGGCCGGGGTCAATCCAGATGATTTTACGTTTGAGGATGGATCCGGATTGTCGCGGGAGGACCTGATCACGCCGCGCGCCGCGACGACGCTGCTGGTGTACGCCGAGCATCAGCCGTGGGGACAAATCTATCGCCAGGCGCTGCCGGTGGGCGGCGTGGATGGCACGCTGGCGGATCGCTTTACCACCGGCCCGCTGCGCGGCCATGTGTTTGCGAAGACCGGCACGCTGGGCGAGGCGAGCACGCTGAGCGGATACCTGACCACCCGCCGCGGCCGCACGCTGGTTTTTTCGATCCTCTGCGACTCGCACAATCCTTCCGCCCATGTGACTCAGGCGATCGACCGCATTGTGACAGCCATCGCAGAGGACGAGTGAAGGCAGGAATTAGGGTGTAGGGTGCAGGGTTCTGCGCGGAACGATTGGCATTCGGGAGGCCCCTTGGATCGGAAGCACATCTTTTCTGCCGCGGCGATCGCTGCCGCCGCGCTGCTGGCTGGCTGCAAGCCTTCGTATCGCCCGGCCAAGGCTATCAGCCAGCTCAATCCGCAGGAATATCGCGGCTATCAGATCTATCAGCAGGACTGCGCCAGTTGCCACTACGCTGACCGCACAGGCGACCTGCACGGGCCGAGTCTGTACGCGATGTACCAGAAGAAATATTTGCCCAGCGGGGCGCCGGCCAATGACGCCCGTGTCTCGGCCGCGATCACGGATGGTCACGGCATCATGCCGGGCTTCGGCAGCCAGCTCAGCGAGCAACAGCTCCAGGACCTGCTCGCGTATCTGCACACGTTATGATTTTGGTGTGAACCCACTCCACTCTGCCGGCGTTTCTCGATGAGCCCCCAGCCCGAACCGGGCGCAGACGAACGCGCCAAACTGCTGCCGGGCATCGCCGCCATCGGTCTGTGGATGTTCTTCCTCTGCCTGATGTGCCTGCTGGGCGTGAGCCTGCACAAGCTCCCGCACGTGTTCCTGCTCTTCTGCGTCGCGTTTGCCGCCGCCGGGCAGGGCCTCATCCGCCTGCGCCGCTGGGGATGGGCCCTTACGCTGGCGACGGTGTTTTTGTCGGGGCTGTGGTGCCTGTGGACGATGATTCACTCTCACCAGGTCGACTGGATCGCCATGGTGATTATCAATGCGGTCCTGTTTCTCTACCTGGTTCGTCCTGAGGTAGTGACGCGGCTGCGTTAGCTTTTCTCTTCTTCAAATCACTCTCCAGCACGCAGCCCTCGCAGCGCGCCACGCGCCCGCAGTGCGCCTTGCCCACCTGCACGATGAGCGCATGGAACTCGTTATAGTGGCGGGCCAGCTCGTCGCGGCTCTCGCGCGCCGCGTCTTCCGCGAAGGCCTCCTCGGCCAGCGCCTGAATCTCGCGGTACTTTGCTTTCTCCGGGACTAAACCGTGACGCACGGCCACCCGCCGCAGATACTCGTCCACCACCATGGCCGGCGCGTCGAGCGCGTACAGCAGAATCGCATCGGCTGTCTCGTCGCCGACGCCCGGCAGCGCCAGCAACTCCTCGCGGATGCGCGCCTGGTCCTCGGCTGCCGCGCGCTGCAGGCGCTCCATATCACCGGCGTAGTGTGCGTGCAGGAAGGCGACAAAGGCCTTGAGCGCCGCGGCCTTGCGCAGCATGAAGCCTGACGGCCGGATCAACTCCCGCAGCTCCGCCTCATCGATTGCTCGCAACCCCGCCGGAGTCAGTGCGCCTCGCGCCGCAAGATTTGCGATGGATCGCTCCACGCTCGTCCAGGCGGTGTTCTGCGTGAGGTACGCGCCCACCACCACTTCAAAAGGGCTCTTCGCCGGCCACCACTGCTGTGGACCGAACCGCTCCACCAGCCGCTGATAAAGGGAGCGCAGACGCCGCGCCGGGGTCTGCTGCCGCCCGTTCCCGATCTGCGTGCCGTTTCGCCCCGCCATTCTTTCGATCTTAAAATCTTCGCGGCTTCCGAATCTTTTTCGGCTTCTTCGGCCTCTTATCAGGAGAAGATCCCTTCGCACAGACGTGCGCTACCATAGAGCGTTTCATTCTTCTTCAGGAGCCGTTATGGACTACGTAAATCTCGGCAAGACCGGCCTGCAAGTCTCCCGCATCTGCCTCGGCTGCATGAGCTACGGCGCGCCGATCGGCGATCTGAAACCCGGCCGCCAGGCCTGGGCGCTCGACGAGCAGCAGAGCCAGCCCTACTTCCGCCAGGCGCTGGATCTCGGCATCAATTTCTTCGACACCGCGAATGTGTATTCCGGCGGGGCCAGCGAGGAAGTCCTCGGCCGCTTCCTCAAAAAAGCCAACGTCCGCCGCGAATCCGTCGTGATCGCCACCAAGGTGAACGGCCTCATGCGCGACGAGCCCAACGGGAAAGGCCTCTCGCGCAAGGCGATCTTCCACGAGCTGGACGAAAGTCTGCGCCGCCTGCAAACCGACTTCGTCGATTTGTATCAAATTCATCGATGGGATTACGAAACGCCCATCGAGGAGACACTCGAAGCTCTCCACGACGTGGTGAAGGCCGGCAAAGTGCGCTACATCGGCGCCTCGTCGATGCACTCCTGGCAGTTCGCGAAGGCGCTCTATCTGGCCGATTGGCACGGCTGGACGCGGTTTGTCTCCATGCAGAACCACTACAACCTGATCTATCGCGAAGAGGAACGCGAGATGATCCCGCTGTGCCGCGCCGAGGGGATCGGGCTGATTCCGTGGAGTCCGCTGGCACGCGGGCGGCTGGCTCGCCCGTGGCAGAGCGAGCAGACGAAGCGCGCTGAGACGGACCAGTTCGGCAATCGCATGTATGCGAAGACGGAGGAGGCTGATCGCAAGGTGGTAGATCGGCTGGCGGAGTTGGCCAAAAAGCGCGGTGCGGCGCAAGCCACACTGGCGCTGGCCTGGATGCTGGCGAAGCCCGGCATTACAGCGCCGATTGTGGGAGCGACGAAGCCGCACCATCTGGACGACGCCGTGGCCGCACTGGCGGTAAAGCTCACACCCGAGGAGGTCGCTTGGCTCGAGGAGCCCTACGTGCCGCACCCGGTGCTGGGATTCAGCTGATCGGCTACCGCTGCTTCGCCGGGAGCACGCTGATCCGCGGCAGCACGATGATGTCTACGCGGCGGTTTTCGCCGCGCCCCTCGGCCGTTTCGTTGCCGGCAACAGGGTGATACTGCGCATAGCCTGCCGCTGAGAGCCTGCCGGGCGCGATGCCGTGTTCGACGATGAGGATCTTCGCCATTTCCGTCGCGCGCGCCGTAGACAGTTCCCAGTTGGAGGCAAACTGCGCCGTGTGGATGGGGACGTCGTCCGTGTGGCCCTCGATGCGCAGGTCGTAGGGCTCAGCGGCGAGCCTTGCCGCGATTTCGTCCAGCGTGCCCTTCGAGGACGCGTGCGGTACCGCCGAGCCGCTGTCGTAAAAACCGGCCTCGCGGAGAGAGATGGTGAGCCCGTCTCGGCCGAGCCGCAGTGCGACCACATGCTCCGCCACCTGGTTCGACAGCATCCAGCTCAACTGCGATCGCAGACGGGCAAGATCCTGCTGCACCTGCGGCGACGCGGAAAGATCATCGCCGAGGATCACGTTCACCGGCGCCGCGGCCTCCCGCGAATCGGCAAGCGCACCGGAATTCTGCGTGGAAGGAACCGACGATGGAAAAAGGCCAAGCGCCTGAAATGCCGACTCGATGGAGTGAGAAATCTGCGTCTGCTTGATCTGATCGGTCTGCGAGCTCGCGTACAGCACCACGAAAAACGCGAACATCAGCGTGATGAAATCGGCATAGGAGACAAGCCAGCGGTCGCGGTGCACGTGCTCGGCGATTTGCGCTTTGGTTCTCATGCCCGCTGGCTCGCTTCCTGAATGTTGCCTCCCCGGAAGCCTTCGAGCTTCACCTCGATCATGCGGGGGTTCATCCCTTCAATGATGGAGATCACGCCCTCGAGCGCCATCTCCTTCAGGCGCTGCTCGTCGCGGGCGCGCTGGCGCAGCTTGCCGGCCGCGGGCAGAAAGAAAATGTTCGCCGAACCGACGCCGTAGATCGTGGCGACGAAAGCCACCGCGATGCCGCGACCCACTTCGCTCATGTGGTCCAGATGCTGCATCACCTGGATGAGGCCGATCACCGCCCCGATGATGCCGATGGTCGGCGAGAATCCTCCCGCCGACTCGAAGACCGCCGGAATGCGTGCCTCGTTCTCGGTAGTGTTCTCAATCTGCACTTCCATGATGCGGCGCAACTCGGCGGGCTCGGTGCCGTCCACCGCGAGCGTCAGCGCCTGGCGCAGGAAGGGATCGCCGATCTTTTCCAGATCCTGATCCAGCGAGATGATCCCATTGCGGCGCGCTTTGTTGGCGAAGCCGACGATCTGGTGCAGCAGGGCTTCTCCTCCGTCGGAACGGTGCAGGAAGAGCCGCGCCAGCCGCTGCGCTGCCGCGACGACCGTTCTGAGCGGAAACTGCAGCATGACTGCGCCGAGCGTGCCGCCGAAGACGATCATAGCGGCGGTGGGCTGCAGCACCTGGCCCAGATGCCCGCCCTCCAGCAGCAAGCCGGCGAGAATACCCGCGATCGCCAGCAGAATTCCACCCAGGCTGCCTGTATCCATGCGTTCCGTCCCGTTTCAGCGCTGGCCGGTTCCAGGTTTCCGCGCGTTCCTGCCCGATTCGTCCGCTGCCTCTTCCGCCGCTGCCCGCGCGGCTTCCACCGAGGGCAGCCACACCGCCGCCGCCGTGCCGAACACCTGCGCGCGGTATTCCGCTGTCCGGCGCACTACTTCCGCGCAGCTTTCCAGCACCACGATTTTTTCTCCGTTCACCAGCGTCAGCACGGTATCCGGCGACGCCTCGGCATACTTGATGAGATCGCTGTTCACCACCAGCGGATTGCCGTTCAGCCGCGTGAGCTGGATCATGGGCCTTTGCACCCTCAGCAGGGTTATCGGCGGGAAGAGAGCTTCCATTGAGTGGGGGCGGTCACAGGCTCCGTGCGAAGGGCTGCTGATTCGCGCACGTTGGATACCAAATCCGCTGTGCGGCATAAAGCCCCCAGGCGGTGCGCCGATGAAGCCACTGAGTCCAGCGGTTCCCGGGAGCGGCCAGGTTGGCGGTTCGGCGCTCCGTTCAGGAACCCAACTTCAGAACAGGAGAACAACGTTATGGCATTGGGAGTCCTGAACAACATCTCCGCAATGTACGCGGAGAACAACCTGAATCAGACGCAGGCGAGCATGCAGAATGTGCTCACGCAGCTGTCGTCCGGTTCGCGCATCAACTCCGGCGCGGACGACGCCGCCGGCATGTCGCTGGCAGACGGGCTGGCGGCCAACGGGGCAGCGCTGACGCAGTCGTCCGCGAACGCGACCGAGGGCGTCGGCCTGCTGCAGGTAGCCGACGGCGCGCTCTCGCAGGTGACCAACCTGCTGAACCGCGCGATTACGCTGGCCACGGAAGCCTCCAACGGGACGCTGAACAACACGCAGCTGAGCGCGGCGGATTCCGAATACCAGTCGATCCTGGACGAAATCAGCAACATCGGCAGCACCACCACCTACAACGGCCAGGGAGTCTTCGGCGGCACCGTGAACATCTACGTGGGGGATGGCACGGCGGCTGGAGCCTTCACCGACACGCTGGATCTGCAGACGTTGTCGAACGCCAGCGTGGGCGACAGCACGGGCAGCGCGGGACTGGTGTACACGGCCGGCCCCGGAGCGACTCTGGTGTACACGCCGGTGGCAGCCGACGTGGAGGACCTGAGCAAGACGAGCCTGACCAGCAACGGCAACGCACAGACGGCGCTGACGGACATCAACACGGCCATCGGCGCCGTGGCGTCGGAACGCGGCTACGTGGGCGCGCAGATCAACACATTGACCGCGGTCAGCAACGTGGACAGCACCGAGCAGGAGAACGTGACCTCAGCCCAGAACGCCATCACAGCGACGGATTACGGCGCGGCGTCCTCGAACCTGTCGAAGTACGAGATCCTGATGCAAACCGGCATCAGCGCTCTGGCGCAGGCCAACAGCACGCAGCAGATGGTGACCAAGCTGCTCCAGTAACCTTCCTCCGGAAGCGGGGAGCCACCGGCGAACATCCTTCGTCGCCGGGCTCCCCGCTTTTTTGTTAGTCCCTCCTAATTTCGCCCCTCGCTGCGCGGCTGCCTTTCTGCTCTGCTGGCTGCCGGGTAATGTCTCGCCCGGAAAGCGACGATAACTTTGCCATGAGCAATGTCGGCATCTCGTTTGGTTCTCCGACCAGCGGCCAGGGGTTCGATGTTTCGTCCACCGTCTCCGCGATGGTCGCCAATCTGCAGGCCGTCGAGACCCCCTGGAAGAACCAGCTGACTTCCCTGCAGTCGCAGGACACCGCGTTCACTTCGATCGGGACCGATCTCAGCAGCCTGTCGACAGCGGTGAGCTCGCTCAGCGAATTCGACGGAGCGTTTTCGCAGATGGAAGGCTCCAGTTCCGACACGTCGGTAGTCGATTTGACCTCGGCGAATGCCGGCGCGCTCCCCGGCACCTATGACGTTGTGGTGAGCCAGCTCGCACAGAGCTATTCGTATGCCAGCTCCGCGATTGCCGCGACGGACACGTTGAGCGGAACGCTCAGCATCAACGGCCAGACCATCACCCTTTCCGACGGCACTGCGAAGGACAGCAGTGGCAACACCATCCCGCAGAACGACACGTTGGCTACGCTTTCCTCGTACATCAACGCCGGCAATTACGGCGTTACGGCGACGGTGGTTTCCGGCTCGTCCGGCTCGCAGCTGGCGCTGCTCAGCGACACCAGCGGCGCCTCGGGCGCGGTGACCCTGGACGTGAGCGGCCTCAGCGATTCCACGACCGGCGGCTCGGTCGCCTTCACGCAGCAGCAGCAGGGCCAGGATGCAGAGTTCAGCGTGGACGGCGTTCCCATGACCAACTCCTCCAACACCATCACCACCGGCATCCCCGGCGTGACGATGCAGTTGCTTCAGGCTGCGCCCTCTGAGTCCGTTCAGGTGGTGATCGCCACCGACAACACCAATGTCGAGTCGGCCGTGAGCTCGTTTGTGACGGCGTACAACGCCGTCGTCAAGGACCTGAACACCCAGGAGGGAAACGATTCTTCCGGCAGTCCTGAGCCGCTCTATGGCAATCCCAACGTCGCCATGATGCAGGAGCAGCTTCAGGAAGCGCTCACCTCCGGAACCTCCTCCGGCGCGATCACGTCGCTGGAGCAGCTGGGCATCACCGCGAACGACGACGGTACGCTCACCCTGGACAACAGCACGCTGGACAGCGCGCTGACGAGCAACTACCAGGACGTGGTGAATTTCTTCCAGGGCAGCGGCAGCTTTGGCTCCTCGATCAGCACCACTCTCGGCAATCTCGGCAACAGCGGCCCGGATGGCCTGGTCTATCTCGCTCTGCAGCAGGACTCCGCCGAGGAAACGAGCCTGAACACGAACATCACAAACGAGAACAGCATCATCAGCGCCGACCAGGCGCAGCTAACGACGGAGCTGAACGAGGCAAACCAGACGCTCGAGGCGATTCCAACCCAGATCAACGAGGTGAACGAGCTGTACAGCGCCATCAGCGGCTACAACCAGAATGCGAACGGCTGACGGGGAGCAGTTCTGAAGACCGATGAATTATCAGCAGCAGACCCTGGCGGGCATGAACCCGGTGGAACTGGTCGTCGCCCTGTACGACGGGATGGTGCGGTTTCTGTACAGCGCGATCTCCGCCGTCGAGCGCCACGATGCGCGCGGGCGCCGGATCGCGGTGGGGCGGGTGCTGGAGATCCTGATGCACCTGCAGTCGCGCCTGCGCATGGATGTAGGCGGCAACTCGGCCAAAGCGCTCTCGGAGTTTTATGCTTCGATCTTCGCGCTGTGCCTGGAGGGCTCGCGGCTGGATTCCGCCGCGCGTTTGCGCGAGGCCGTCGGTTGCATCCGCGACGTCCGTGAAGCCTGGAGTGTCGCTGCGCGCGATCCCGAGGTGCTGCGCCTGCTCACCGCTACCAGGGCTGCGCCGCAGCAGCTCATCGTGCCCGCGGCGGCAGCGGGGGAACAGGCTCACTCCAGCTGGACTGCCTGATCGGCCTAGCCCGAGACGGCCAGCTCTTCTTCCAAAAGCTGCTTCTGGAACAACTCAGCGTAATAGCCGTTGCGCGCCAGCAGCTCGTCATGCGTGCCCATCTCCGCGATGCGTCCTCGCACCAGCACGGCGATGCGATCGGCGTGGCGCACCGTCGAGATGCGGTGCGAGATCAGGATCGTGGTCCGCCCCTGCATTACTCGGCGCAGCTCGTCCAGAATCCGTTCCTCGGTGTAGGTGTCCACGCTGGCCAGTGCGTCGTCCAGAATCAGGATCCGCGGATCGCGCAGCACCGCCCGCGCCAGGGCCGTCCGCTGCTTCTGCCCGCCGGAGAGCGTCAGCCCGCGTTCACCGACCATGGTTTCGAAGCCGTGCGGGAACTGCTCGAACTCCTCGCGGATGTGGGCTGCCTGGGCCGCGTGCAGAACCTGGCCCATCTCGGCGTGTTCCACGCCGAAGGCGATGTTCTCCCGGATGGTCGTGCTGAACAGGAAGGTCTCCTGAGGAACCAGGGCAACCGCGCGCCGGAGCGTGTCCAGCGGATAGGCGCGCACCGGGCGCCCGTCCACCAGCACGGTGTTCGGAGGGGCATCATAGAGCCGCGGGATCAGGCTGGCCAGAGTGGATTTTCCCGAGCCGGTCGGACCGACCAAAGCGAGGCTGCTGCCAGCGGGAATCCTGAGCGAGATGCCGTGCAGCACCTCAACCGGCTCGCCCTTCTCCGCGGGATACGCGAAGTGCAGGTCCCGAAATTCCACTTCGCCGCGCATCTCGGCGTCTTTCGCAATGGTGGCCTCGCGATCGTCGATGCTCGGCGGCGCCGTCAGCAGCTCCTGGATGCGCACCATCGAGGCCGTGCCCCGTTCGAAGAGATTGATCACGTAGCCCAGGGCGATGATCGGCCACATGAGCATGTACATGAACATGGTGAAGGTGATGAATTGGCCGATGCCGATCCGGTGCTGGAGCACCTCGTGTCCGCCGACCAGCAGCGCAATCACCATAGAGAGGCCAAGCACGAACTCGAGCGTGGGCCACAGCATGCCCATCAGCCGCACCAGACGCAATGCGCGGCGGATGTACTCCTGATTGGAGCGCTCGAAAGCTTTGATCTGCGCCTCTTCCTGGGCAAAGGCCCGCACCAGGCGCGCCCCGGAGAAGTTCTCCTGCGCCTGCGCGGAGATGTCGGAGAACATGGCCTGAATGCGCTCGAAGCGCTCGTGAATCTTGCGGCCCATGTACTGGATCAGAATGCTGACCAGGGGCATGGGAGCGAGCGCTGCGAGCGTGAGAAAGGGGCTGATGCGCAGCAGATAATAAAGCGCGCAGGCGGAGAACACCACCGTATTCGCGGTGTACATGATGGCCGGTCCCAGCACGTTCCGCACCGCGCTCAGGTCGTTGGTCATCCGCGCCATGATGTCGCCGGTGCGGTGTTCCTGATAATACGAAGCCGATTGCTTCTCAAGCTGCCGGAACAGGTCGTTGCGCAGATCGAACTCGATGTCGCGAGAGATGCCGATCAGGATCCAGCGCATCAGGTAGAGAAGGATGCTGTAGGCAATCGCAATCGCGATCAGCTCACCGGCGTAGTGATAGATCTTCTGCCAGGTGACGCCCACTTTCAGCATGTCATCGCCGGCCTTGCCGAGGATCCGGGGAATCTGGACGCGGATGGCATTGGCTGCCACCGTGCACACGGAGCCGACCACATACCCGCGCCAGTATTTGCGCATGTAGGGAATGAGCGGCTTGAGTTTAGTCCACATCGTCCGCGTTCCCCGCTAGGTAGGAGTCCGGAGCAGCAGGTACGCTCCGGCCAGGCCGAAAAGAAAATCCGGAGACCATGCCGCCAGCACGGGCGGCAGCCAGCTGACGTTGCCCATGGCCTCAAAGAATCCCGAGACGACGAAATACGCGATGGCCACGCCGATGGCCACCGCAATCCCCGAGAGCGACCCGCGCCGGCCCATGGAGAGCGCGAACGGGATAGCGAGCACACCCATGACCAGCGTGATCAGCGGATACGCCAGCTTATGGTTCAGCTGCACGCGCAGCGGCACCGTATTGAAGCCGCTCTGCCGCAATGAATGGATATAGCCGGCTAGTTCGCTGAAACTCATCTCCGACGACTGCCGCACTTCGCGCGTGAAATACGAGGGCGGCTCGTGAATCTCGGGGAACGTGTTCACAGAAAACGGCTGATAGCTGGCGATCTCATCCCCGGAAAACGTCCGCGCCCAACCGTCCTCGAAAACCCACGTATTCAGATGAGGCTGCCACTGGGCGGTGGCGGCGAAAATCCGCTTTTCAATCCGAAACGAACCCGGCGCGAACTCAAAAATGGTCAGATTGCCGAAGGTGTTGATGTCCGGATCGAAATATTCGTAGTAGAAAATTCGCGCCGGCTGCCCTTTTGTCTGCTCGCCGAAGATCCATCGCCGCACGGGGTGTTCGACGCTTTCGGGCGGCTTGCCTTTGATGACGTCCCGCAGGGCCTCCTGCCGCCGGTTCGCATGAGGCAGGTACAGTTCGTCGAAGGCGAAGAGCGAGACGGACAGAATGGCGGCAATCGCCAACACCGGAACTGCAATCCGGTAAAGGCTGATACCCGTCGCTTTCATGGCTGTGATCTCGCTGTTGCGGTTCATCACGCCGAAGACCACCAGGACCCCAATCAGCACGCTCAGCGGCGTGATCAGGTAAATCATGCTTGGGGTCAGGTCCATCAGGTATTCGCCGACGATCACCAAAGGCGTTTTGTTTTTGATGATGTCGCTGAGCAGCTCGAAGAAGGTGAAGACCAGCATCAGCATCACGAAGCTGATGAGCACCATCGCGAAAACGCGAAGGAACTCGCGCAGGACGTACTCGTCCACGATGAGGGGAAATCTGCCTCGCGGGGCGCGCCGCCGCTTCGGCGCCTGCGCCGGTCCGCTCGCCGTCGCCACCTGATCGGCTCGCAGCCGCAGCCGGTTGAACAGCGACTGCAGCGCTGCGAGGGCCGCGCCGCCCTTCGCCATTTGCCACAGCAGAACTGCGCCGCAGATGGCGAAGAGAATGTTGGCTTCCCACACTCCGGCCCAGACGGGTATCTTGTTCTGCCGCGCCAGCGTGATCCCGGTGGAAGAAAGGAAGTAGTAGAGGAAGACCAGCGCGATCGTCAGCACAAAGCCGGCGCTCTTGCCGCCACGACGCGACGAAATGCCCAGCGGCACGCCCACCAGCAGCAGCACCAGGCATGCCGCCGGATACGCCAGCCGCTTTTCGAATTCGATCCGGTAGAGCCCCGCGTTCTTTCCGTGCGTCCGCGCCAGCAGCTCATGGTTGCTCATGGCCAGAATCGGCGTGTCGCTGTGCCCCAGATGAACCTCTTCCTGCGCGCCGGTCTGGAGCGGCAGGTCCGTCTGGGCGAAGGTGGACACGGTGTAGTTGTTGGGCTGACCCGCCGTGGTCTGGTGCTCGGTCCCGTTGCGCAGCCGCATGGTGATCGTCTGATGGGGCCCATTCACGACGGTGGCGCTCGCCGCCGTCGTCACTTTCGGCTCATTCAGGTCCGTCACGTCGGCCAGAAACACGCCACGCCAATCCGCCGCGTGTTTCGCCGCGCGCGCGTCTTCCACGTAGAGAACGTAATCCTTGAAATCCTCGTAGAAGACGCGGGGCTGCACCTCAAACGAAGCCTGTGCGCTGGCCAGCGAGTTCTCATTGCGGATCATGGCCGCCGTCGCCCGGGGCGCGATGTAGAGGGTGTTCGCCAGGCTCACCAGCCATGCCGCCACGGCAACCATACCGACCGTGCGGACGAACGTCCACACGCCGACGCCGGAAGCGCGCATGGCCGTGATCTCGCTGTCGGATGCCAGGCGGCTGAGCCCGAGGAGAATCCCGACCAGCACCGCCATGGGGATGGTGAAGATCAGGATGTCCGGAAGAAGGAAGGCCACAATAGCTGACAGCGCGCCTATGGACGAGCTGTTTCTCACGACCAGGTCCAGCAGCTCCGGCAAATACCGGATAAAGAGCACAAAGGTGAAGATCACGCCCCCAATGAGCGCGTGCGACAGAACTTCCTTCAGGATGTATCGGGTGAGGATCCGCACTGGTAGTTCCGTGGATAGTTTACGACGGTGCAAATTTTCTGAGCCGGAGGCTGTTCGCGAGCACGCTGACGGAGCTGAGAGCCATGGCTGCGCTGGCGATGGCGGGGCTGAGCAGAATGCCGAAGGCGGGGTAGAGCGCGCCAGCAGCAATGGGGATGCCGAGCAGGTTGTAACCGAAGGCCCAGCCCAGATTCTGCCGCATGGTACGCAGCGCGCGACGGGCCAACAGCAATGCTTCAAGCATCTGCCGCGGCTCGCCGTGCAGCAGGATCGCATCCCCCGCCTCCCGCGCAAGGTCCGCGCCGGTGCCCATGGCCAATCCGGCATCGGCCTGCGAAATCGCCGCGGCGTCGTTGATGCCGTCGCCGGCCATGGCCACCCGGCGGCCCTGGCTTTGCAGCTCGCGAATTTTCTCGAGCTTCTGCGCCGGCAGCAGCCCGGCCCACACTTCGTCGATTCCGGCGGCCTGGGCGATCGCCTTCGCCGTGGCCTGCGTATCCCCGGTCAGCATCGCCGTGCGGATGCCGAGCCGCCGCAGCCCGGCGATGGCCTCTTTCGCTGAGGCGCGCAGCGTGTCCCGCGCCTCGATGGCGCCGAGCACCGCGCCGTCCCGCGCGACGAACATGCGCGTCGTCCCCGGCTCGGCGGCGACGGATATGGATGCGGCAATACCCAGGTCGTACAGGAGCGCCTCATTCCCCGCCGCGACGCTGCGGCCGGCAACTGTGCCCTGAATCCCTTTGCCTGGAACCGCGCGCACCGACTCCGCCGCCGGCACGGCCACGCCGCGATCCTCCGCCGCACGCACGATCGCACGCGCCAGAGGATGCTCAGACCGGCGCTCGAGCGCCGCGGCCAGCGCCAGGACTTCTTCTTCACGGAAGCCCGGGGATGCCCGCACCGCGGTGACCACCGGCTTCCCTTCCGTCAGCGTTCCGGTCTTATCGAAGACGACCATGTCGATGCGAGCCACGCGTTCCAGGCTTTCACCGCCCTTGAAGAGCACGCCCAGTTGCGCGCCGCGTCCAATGGCGACCGTCAGCGCCGCCGGAACGGCCAATCCCATGGCGCACGGACAGGCAATCACCAGCACGGCGATGGAGACGGCAAAGGCGCGTCCAGCGCCGCCGCCGAAGGCGATCCAGACTACGAACGTCAGCAGCGCCAGCCCCAGAACCGCGGGCACAAACACCGCGCTCACGCGGTCAGCGAGCTGTTGCATCGGCGCGCGAGAGCTTTGGGCTTCCTCGACCAGCCGCATCATCTGGCCGAGCACGCTGTCGGCGCCGATGGAGGTCGCCCGGTACTCGAGCGCGCCCTCGAAGTTGAGCGACCCGCCGATCACGCGGTCACCCGCCTGGCGCATCACGGGAACGGATTCGCCGGTAATCAGCGACTCGTCGATGGAGCTGACGCCGGCCAGCACCACGCCATCCACCGGCACGCGCTCGCCCGGCCGGAGCACGACGATGTCGCCGGCAATCACTTCAGCCAGCGGCACCTCTTTTTCGCTCCCGTTGCGGAGCACCCGCGCCTGCTGGGGCTGGAGCCGCATGAATTCATGCAGGGCGTCCAGCGTTCGCCGCTTCGCGCGCGCATCGAGCCAGCGGCCCAGCAGGAGAAAGCCGAGGATCAGCAGCACCGCGTCGTAATACACGTCCGCGTGCAGGCCGAGGCGCAGAAACGCGCCCGGCGCAAGCGTGGCCGCCAGCGAATACATGAAGGCCGCGCCCGTGCCCAGCGCCACCAGGGTGTTCATGTTCGTGCCGCGATGGATTGCCGCGGTCCAGGCCTGCCGGTAGACGATGCCGCCGCCCCAGATCATGCCGGGCAGCGTGATCGCCAGCATCAGCCATTCGAGGCCGCGCTGCGGCAGTTGCGCGGCGGGCAGCCAGCCAGGCGCGTTCGCCAGCGCCATCACCACCGCGCCGGCCACGAGCGTGACAATCGCTTTGGCGCGCAACGTGCCTTCCTCGCCGGGCTGGTTCTCCGGTGGCGCGCCCGCGTCCGCCGGCATCGCCGCGTCGTAACCCGCCTCGCGCACTGAGGCGATCAGGTGTTCGGGATTGGTCAGGCTCGCGTCGAAGCTCACCCGCGCCGAATTCGTCAGCAGATTGACGTTGGCTTCGCGCACGCCCGGCGTTCCGCGCAGAGCGCGTTCCACATGCCCCTGGCATGCCGCGCAGCTCATCCCGATCACGGGCAGCGTGATCATGCGCACGCCCGCCGTTGGAGCAGCTGCGGCTTGCGGCTTTTCCACGCTGCTCGCGGGCATTTACTTCTCCATGCCGATTACGGGGTAGCCCATCTTCTCCAGCGCGCTTACCAGCGTTTCATCCGGCATCTCGTCCGGCGCCTGCACCCGGGCCGCCCCGATGCGCACCTCGCCCACCTTCACGCCGCTCACGTTGCCCAGCGTCTGGCTCACGCGCCGGACGCAGCCGTCGCAGTGCATGTTGCCGATCCGCAGCGTTACTTCCCGCATGGTTTTCCCTCTCCGTACCATCCTAGATGCGGCAGCAGTCACGAAGGCTCACGAAGGTCACGGCCGGACCACGAGCAACAGCACCAGGCTAAGCCGCTTCCCTCACTTCTCTTCTGTTGGATTCGGCAGGAACCGGTAGCCGACCCCCCGCACCGTCTCCAAATGCCGCGGGTTCGACGGATCCTCCTCGATGTAGCGCCGCAGCCGCACAATAAAATTGTCGATGGCCCGCGTGTCGGTATCCTCGCGCACGTGCCATACCTGCTCCAGCATCTCCTTGCGCGAGACGATCCGCTCTCGATTCTTCACGAGATAGCGAAGCAGATCGGCTTCCATGAGCGTGAGCCGCACCTTCCGGTCGAGGGCATCCAGCTCCAGGGAGTCGAAGTCGATCCGCCGCCCCGCGAAGGCGAACTCTGCGAGCTCGTCCTGTGTTTCAGCCGCGCTTCGCGATGCCGGATGCGGCCACGTCATGCGCCGCAACAGCGCATTCAACCGTGCCAGCAGCACCGTCAGATCGAAGGGCTTCGACAGATAATCATCCGCGCCGGCGGCGAATCCCCGCACTACGTCTTCCGCTCGGCCGCGCGCCGTCAGCATTAGGACCGGGATGAAGTTCCCCGCCGCGCGCAGGTCCTCCGCCACGTCGAAGCCGCTCTTCCCCGGCAGCATCACGTCCAGCACCACCGCGTCAAAACCGCCGCCACGCAGCATCTCCAGCGCGGTTTCGCCATCGCCAGCGATGGCGGCCACGTGGCCCTCGGCCTGAAGGTTGAACTGGAGGCCCTGTGCCAGGTGCGCCTCGTCCTCGACGATCAGAATCCGCGCCATGTCAGCTCCGCAACTCCTGCCGATGGCCTTCCTGTTCGGGCAATTCGGGCTCCGCCGCAGCCAGTATCCGCGGCAATTGCAGGTTGATGGTCGCGCCGCGGCCCTCGCCCGCGCTTTCGGCCGTCGCGTCGCCGCCATGCTGCCGCGCGATCGTTCTCACCAGATAAAGTCCCAGCCCCGTTCCCTTGGTCCGCAGCACGTTGCGCACCGGCACGCGGTAGAAGCGCCGGAAAATCCGCTTCAGGTGCGCCGGCGGAATGCCGATGCCGCGGTCCGCGATGCTCACCCGCACCCAGGCGTCATGCTCCACGCTCAACCGGACCGTCACTTCCGGACCATTCGGCGAATACTTCACGGCGTTGTTCAGGATGTTCAGCAGCACCGTCTGCAATTCCTCAGGATCTCCGCGCACCAACATCGGCAGCGGCGTCTGGGCGACCTCGACCGTAATCGCCTTCTCGCCAAGATGATGCCGCGACCGCGTCACCCGCACGCATTCCTCCACCAGCGATCGCATCTCCACCGGAACGCGCACGTTCGACCGCGCCCGCTGCCCCACTTCGCCGGCCTTCAGCACCTGTTCGACGGTGCTCAGCAGCCGCTCGCTGTCCTCCATCATGCGCGCGTAGAACTCGCTGCGCCGCGCCTCGTCCATCGGCCGCCGCTGCAGCGTCTCCAGATAGAGCTTGATGGAGGCTATCGGCGTCTTCAGCTCGTGCGTCACCGCGCTCAAAAAGGCATCGTGCCGCTCGTTGCGCCGCACCTCGCGCACCAGAAAGATAGTGTTCAGAACCAGGCCGGCGATCAGCAGCAGAAAAAACGGAATCCCCAGCGCCATGGGCAGCACGCGCCGCCAGTTCAGCACGATCCAGCTGACGTTCAGCGCCACAGCCACGCCGATCAGGAGCACGCCGAGCAGCGTGAACAGCACCATGTTCCGTCTTCGTCCGCTAATTCGCATGCAAAGGAAAAGCGCCCGCTCACGCAGGCGCTTCCATTGTCCTACACCCTGGACCCTATTCCCTAAATGTCGTCACGCCGCCCCTGCCGGTTTCGGATTCCGCGGATCGTAGTGCGCAACCTTGATCTCCTTCGCCAGGCCGACTTTTTTCAGCAGCCAGATGCCGAAGTAGTTCACATCCAGCTCGTACCACTTGAGGCCGTGGCGAGCCGAGACCGGATGCGCGTGGTGATTGTTGTGCCAGCCTTCGCCGCCGGTGATCAGCGCCACCCACCAGTTGTTGCGCGAGTCATCGCGCGTCTGGAAGCGCCGCGAGCCCCACATGTGGGTCGCTGAATTCACCAGCCAGGTCGCGTGCAGGCCCAGCGTCGTCCGCAGGAAGATGCCCCACAGGACGGCCGGCCATCCGCCAATCGCCAGCAGGATGAACGCGGCGATGATGAGCGGCACGTAGTGGTATTTGCTCAGCCACACATAGAACTTGTCCTTCATCAGGTCAGGAACGTAGCGCGCCATCGTATCCGTCTCGGCATTCAGCGCGTCGCCGGCCATGATCCAGCCAGCATGTGCCCACCATCCGCCGTCGTGCGGCGTGTGCGGGTCGCCCTCGTGATCGGAAAGCTGATGGTGGATGCGATGCAGCCCCACCCAGAAGATCGGGCCCCCCTCGAGCGCCATCGTGCCGCAGACGGCCAGCACGTACTCCAGCCACTTCGGCACGCGGTAGCCGCGATGCGTCAGCAGCCGGTGGTAGCTCATGCCGATGCCCACGTTCGTCGCGAGCACCCACATCACCACCGCGCAGATCAGCGCCGTCCAGGTGAAGAAGAAGAAGGCCGCAACCGCGCCGACGTGGAAGATCACCATGAAGAGAACGGTGACCCAGTTCCAGCCGGTCTGGGCCTTGCGTCCGAGCTGACGTATCTGGCGCCCCTCGGTGCGGGGCAGGGGCGTCGCCGGCCTGGGAAAGGTGCCTGGGGCGATCGTCGAAACTTCAGGGATTTCGGTTACTTGGGTAGCCATGAATGCAGACATCTCAGGAGTGGATTGGGGAAGCGTTGCGCTCGCGTTCGAGCTGGGCGATCACCTGACTAGTACGATGCGCGCCTTCTTTCATCTTTTCACGCCGAGCCCGGCCGCTGGTGTAAGACTTTTGTAAGCCGGGTGGTACGCTTTACCCGAACGACGCGAATCTCGCGCCGTACCGTCGCACCGCGTTCTTCATAAGGCTGTAATCCGCTCCGGAGACTCTGAATCCGCGATGAAATCTCCCATTTTGCGCATCGTCCGCTGTTCCCTGCCACTACTCGCCGCCGCTGTCTCCGCGGCTCAGACCATCCATTTGCCGTCCAGCAAGGAGATCCTGCCGCCGGTACCCGGGTCGCCACGGGCGCTCAACAGCCTGCCCATGACGGCGGCGTGGTCGCCCGATCATCGTTATCTGGCGCTGGTCAACGCCGGCTATGGCACCGCGGAGTCCAATTACGAACAGTCCGTGGCGATTCTGGATACCGTCACCGGGCGCCTGACGGACTTCCCCGATCCGCGTACCGGGGTGCGAGCCCCGCAAAGCATGTATTCCGGCATCGCCTTCTCCCCGGATGGGCGGCATCTCTTCGTCAGCTTTGACTCGCTCACAGCGCCGGATGGCGTGCCGCTTCAGGAGTCGGGACACGCGGCTCCGCACCGCAGCAATCAGCCGCAAGCCACAGGGAACGGCGTCGCGGTCTATGGCTTCGCCCCGGGGTCGGAAGATTCCCCGCCGTCACTCACGCCGGAGCGGCTCATCCACATTCCGCTGCGCCGTCTGATGGGCGATCAAATCCAGCACCACGGCGAATTCGAGCTCCCGAAGAATGAGGCCATCCCCGCGCCGGCTGGATTAGCCGTCGTCCCGGGCAAAGAGGAGAGGCTTCTGGTTGCCGATGAGTTCTCGGATGACGCCGCTCTGCTCGACGCTGCGACCGGCAAGCTGCTTACGCGCTTCGATCTCTCTGCGGGGCCGGTCATTCCTTCCACCTATCCCGTCGCCGTGGTTGTGGGGCGACGTGGACGCCGCGCCTGGGTTTCCTTGTGGAACGGCTCTGCAGTCGCCGAACTCGACCTGCGGCGGGGCAAGGTTGTCCAGCGCCTCCCGCTGCTGCCGCCCACGCAGAATGTCGATCCCAGCTCGCACCCGGTGGCAATGGCGCTCAGCCCCGACCGCAGGACCCTGTACGTTGCACTCGCCAACCGGGACGCCGTTGCCGCGGTGCGCATCGCCGGTCATCGCATGCGTCTGGACGGTTTCTATGACACGCGGCTGCCCGGCCAAACCTACTTTGGCGCCATGCCGGATGCGGTCGCCGTTTCACCCGACGGCCACACGCTCTTCGCCGCCAACTCGGGCTCCGATGCCGTCGCGGTCTTCGATCTGGACAAGCGTCTGCGACCGCACATCTTCGGCAAGCCGCTTGGTTTTATTCCCACGGAGTGGTATCCGACGGCCATTGCCGCCGGCCCGGCCCGGTTGTTTGTCGCTACAGCGAAGGGCAAAGGCACCGGACCCAATGTCGCGCCTCAGCCCATCGCGGCGAACCCCGCGCCCAGCATCGGACGAGCCGTTCGCCGTCCCCACACCTACATCGCGACGATGCTGCACGGTTCGCTGGCCAGCATCGACCTGCCCCAGGCGCGCGCGCAACTGCCGAAGCTGACGGCCGAGGTGATGCAGAGCAACCTGATGAATGCCGCGCAGCAGACGGTTCCTTTCCGCAGCGGAGCGAATCCCATCCGGCACGTGATCTACATCATCAAGGAGAACCGCACTTACGATCAGATTCTCGGCGACCTGGGTGCGGGCAATGGCGATCCCTCGCTCACCATGTACGGCGAGAACATCACGCCGAACGAGCACGCGCTGGCCCGCCAGTTCGGCGTGCTCGACAATTTTTACGATTCCGGCGAAGTCTCCGGCGACGGGCACGTCTGGTCCACCGCGGCCATCAACAGCGACTATCTGGAGCGCACCTGGCAGGTGAACTATCGCGGTGGCGAGCGGCCTTACGACTTCGAGGGCGTCGTCGAGGAGGGCTTCCCGCTGCTCGAGCACATCCCCGACGTGGACGAGCCGGAGAGCGGGTACATCTGGACCGATCTCGCCCGCCACAACATCTCCTACTTCCACTTCGCCGAGTACATTTCCACGCAGTACTGCAACGCGACGGGCGCAGCTTCCCAGGCAATGCTGCCGCAGCAGGGAGGGACGCCGGAGGGCGTCCATGACTGCTCGCATCCCTATATCCACCACGGCGATCCCATTCCGGCGCGCTACGGCGGCGGGGTCAGCCGGTATCCCTGGAACATCCCGTTCATCTACAAGGACGTCGCCACCAAACCGGCGCTGGTCGGCCATTTTGATCCGGACTACCCGGACTTCGGCCTCGATTTCCCCGACCAGCTGCGCGTGAACGAGTTCCTCAATTACTTCCGGCGCTGGACGACCGACCTCAGCGCCGGACACGACACCATGCCTGCCTTCGTCATGCTGCGCCTGCCCAACGATCACACCGCGGGCACGCGTCCGGGATGGCCGACGCCGGAGGCTTCTGTCGCCGACAACGACCTCGCCGTGGGACGCGTCGCGGACCTGGTCTCGCACTCGGCGTATTGGGATTCCACGGCCATCTTCATCCTCGAAGACGACGCGCAGGACGGCGCTGACCACGTGGACGCCCACCGCTCGGTGTGTCTCGTCATCAGCAAGTACGCTCCGCACCGGAACTCGCCCGGGGCCGCGCCGTATGTGGACAGCCGCTTCTACACGACCGTCAGCACGGTACACACCATCCTGACGCTGCTGGGCGCTCCGCCCATGAACAACAACGATGCGCTGGCTCCGCTGGAGTCGCCGGAGTTCAGCGGCGCGGGCGATCAGCCGCCCTATACCGCCGATTACCGCAACGAGAAGAACGGGCTTATCTACCAGGCGAACACGCCCAGGTCGCCCGGCGCGAAGGAATCGGCGCGCATGGACTTCACGCACGAGGACCGAGCCCCCGCGGGCGAGCTGAACCTTATCCTGTGGAAGGAGGCCATGGGCGACAAGCCCGTGCCGTATCTGCTCCTGCACCCCTTCGCGCCACGAGGAGACAAATCGGCGAAGGACGATGACGACGGGGACTGAATTCTTGTGTCACCCAGACCAGCGAGCTGGCTACTTCTGGGTGGACGTGGCTTCGACGGCGGGTGGCTCTTGCTGCGGCGGAATGAGCGGCAACTCCTCGACTACCTGGAAGCCGGCGCGGCGCAGCAACTGGAAGACGATCGGTTTCGTCAGCCGGGTCGCGTCGTATTCGACGCGGACGGTCTTCCACTCCTCATCGAGCTGAATGCGGCGGATGCCGTAGACCTCGCGCATGTTTCCGAGGGCGGACATGGCGGTCTCGGTGGGATGACCTTCGTAGCGGTAGAGAACATCGAGCTGCGTCATAGGTCGATGATACGCGGCGGGCAGAGATGCGGGTGGCCGCGCTCCCGCGATCGAGATGCCCTCAGAAGCGCACGCCGGGCTGGAGGAACGGGTTCGTCGCGCGTTCCTCGCCGATGGTGGTTTCGTGGCCGTGGCCTGGAATCACGCGCGTCGCGTCCGGCAGCGCGAGCAGCCGGTCGTGCAGGGAGCGCAGGATCTGGCGCGAGTCGCCGCCGGGCAAATCGGTGCGGCCGATGGATCCGGCGAAGAGCGTGTCGCCGGCGAGCAGCAGGCGGTCCGGCTCGAAGTAGAGGCAAATGCTGCCCTGCGTGTGCCCGGGCGTGTGGAGCACGCGAGCCGGATGGGCGGAGAGCCCCACGGTCAGCCCTTCTTCGGCGCTCTCATCCGGAGGAGCGACCTCGGGCACGGGGATACCCAGCCAGGCGGCCTGGACGTCCATCATCTTCAGCAGGGGGAGATCGTTCTGGTTCAGCAGGATCGGCGCTCCGGTGGCGCGCTTCAGGCGCAGCGCTCCGCCGACGTGGTCGATGTGGCCGTGCGTCACCACGATCTGCTTCAGCGTCAGCCGGTGCTCGGCCAGGCGCGCCAGGATTTGCGGGATGTTGTCGCCGGGGTCGACAACCATGGCCTCGCCGCCGGGCTGATCGCCGAGCAGCGTGCAGTTGCAGGCGAGCGGGCCGACGGGAAAGGTCTCAAGGATCATGCTGCCCTTTCAGACGCAAAACGGGCAGGCGCCAAGGCCTGCCCGCTGTGGGTTCTGGAGGAAATTTACTTCTTCGCCGGAGCGCTCTGGGAGCCCGACAGCACCGAGTTGTGATGCGCGACCTGGTGCTGGTACATCACCGTCAGGGTCATCGAGGTGACGACGAAGACGATCGCCAGCCAGGTAGTGGTCTTGGTGAGCAGATTCGCAGCGGAGCGCGGGCCGAAGGCCGTCTGGGAGCCCTGCCCGCCGAAGGCCGCAGCCAGGTCGGCGCTCTTGCCCTGCTGCAGCAGGATGATGACGATGAGCAGCAGGCAAACAATCACATGGACGGCAATCAGAACGTAAATCACGCGTGTTCAACCTCAGGAAGCGGCGGAGATTTTGGTGCGGAAGGGGGGACTTGAACCCCCATGCCTTTTGGGCGCCACCCCCTCAAGATGGTGTGTCTGCCAATTTCACCACTTCCGCACGGGGAACAATCCTTCAGGAAAGTATAGCAGGGGCAGGAGGCCGGCCGGAACGCGGAGAAGGGCCTTCCCCGCTTTGATCTGGGCGGGTTTCCGGCGGATTTAGTGGTCCTTCGCCACCACCGAGAGGTCCTCGTTATCGGCATCGGAGGGGTGCCCGCGGGTCGCCCACAGAATGCACAATCCAAAGACCGCCGGGAAGAGCAGAAGAACGCCGAAGGTTGCGAAAAACTCGTCCATGGCGCCGCTCCCGGGGACATTGTGCGCTGAATGGGGTGGGGGGCGCGCAGGGATTCCGTAATTTGGACGTGCCGAAAGTAACCGGGCGGGATTGCTCGTTCAGGAACTGCGGCTGGCGCGGCGGTAGACGGTGCGGACGACGTAGTTTTTGTTGGGGCCGGTCACGGTGTGCTCGACCAGCAGCCGGTCCTCGGCGTCGAGGACAAACTGCGAGACATAGCGGTCGGGGCCGCAGAGATGCTCGGCGTCGGCGCGCTGGCTGCCGTCCGGCTCAGAACGGAAATCCAGCCGCTCGAAGAGTTCGCCCGTCTCGGCGAACAGCACCTCGAAGCCGTTCGCGGGCGGCGCCAGGCGCTTGTAGCGATAGCTCTGGCTGCCGGTGAGCGAGGTGCCGTCGGCAAGGCGAACGCGGGCGGTCTCGTCGTAGCGGGCCCGGTCCGCGCTGGTGGGTTCAATACGCGCTCGGCCGGTCATGGTGGCTTTGCCGGGAACTTCGCGCACGAACTTCCACTCCCCCTGCAGTTGATCGAGAATGTGCGGCGCGGATGTCATGGTGGGATTGGCCCTCAGTCTTTCTTTGCGGGATTCATGCCGGAAGCTGCGAGCGCCGAGCGAACGCGCTCCCACGTGGTGCCCAGCTCCTCCGGCAGCAGTCGGCTCTCGCCGATGGTAGTAAGAAAATTCGTATCGCCGATCCAGCGCGGCAGCGCGTGCAGATGCAGGTGGCCGGCAACGCCGGCGCCCGCGGCTTTGCCGAGGTTGAAGCCGATATTGAAGCCGTCAGGACGGTAGAGACCGGCCAGCACGCGCTCCACCCCCTGCGCCAGATCCATCATTTCCCGGGCAGCCTCTCCGGCGAGCGCGCCGAGGGCGCTCTGGTGATCGTAGGGCACCACCATCAGGTGACCGGAGGTGTAGGGATAGCGATTGACGCAGATGTAATTGTGCTGCGCGCGAAGGACGATGCCGCTGGCCCGCTCCGCCGCTGCGCGATCCATGCCCTGCTGGATCGCGTAATCCGTGGCCGCGATCATGTTGCAGAAGACGCAGCCCGTGTCTCCGGGCCACGCGCTGAGCTCCTCGGGAATGCCCTGGCGCTGCTGCCGGTCCACGTTCGTGACGTACGTGTAGCGCCAGGGAGTCCAGAGATAGTCCACGGGGCGAGTATATCGCCCCGGGATTTATCTCGTGGTGCCGGGTTGGCGCGGTGCGGAGATCAATGCCCGCTGCACTTTGCTGTGCCGCAGCGAATAGCCGAAGTAGATGGCCAGGCCAAGGATGAGCCAGCTGAAGAAGCCGATCTTGGCCGGAGTATCGGCGGAGACCATCAGCGCCAGAGCAATCACCATTCCGGCGATGGGCACAAAGGGCACCCAGGGCGTGCGGAAGGGACGCGGCGCCTCGGGATGCTTGCGGCGCATCACCATCACGCCCAGGCACACGATGGTGAACGCGAGCAGCGTACCGAGGCTGACCAATTCGCCGAGGAAGTTGATGTTGAAGAAGGCGGCGAGAAAGGCGACCAGGATGCCGACGGCGATGGTGATCAGCCACGGCGTGCGGAAGCGCGGGTGAATGTCACTCACCCATTTCGGCAGCAACCCGTCATGGGCCATGGTGTAGAGGACGCGCGTCTGGCCGAGCATCATCACCAGCATGACGGAGGCAAGACCCGCGATAGCGCCCAGGTCGATGAGGAACACGCCCCAGCCGGCACCCATCGCCACGGCTCCGTCGGCGACCGGCGAGGGCGTATTGAGCTGAGCGTACGGAACGATTCCCGTCAGCAGGCCGCTCACGATGATGTAGAGGATCGTGCAGATGATCAGCGAGCCAAGAATACCGAAGGGGAGATCCTTCTGCGGATTCCGCGCTTCCTGCGCGGCGGTGGAAACGGCGTCGAAACCGATGTAGGCGAAGAAGACCACGGTCGCGCCGCGCATGATGCCGGACAGGCCGTACTCACCGAAGTGGCCGCGGTTCTTCGGGATGAACGGGTGCCAGTTGATCATCATGTGATGCCAGTGAGTGAAGGTGAATATGGTGGCAAGGCCGACAAAGATCAGCACCACGGAGACCTTAATCATCACAGCGGCGCTGTTGAAATTGGCCGACTCGCGGACGCCGATCACCAGAACCGCGGTGACCACAATAATGGCGCAGAGCGCGAAGATATCGACTTTCGCTGAGAAGGAATGGTGGAACAGCGTCAGCGCAATGGACGGCGTGGCGTTGAAGCCCAGATGCACGCCGAAGAAGCGCAGGAGGCTCGAAACGTAGCCACTCCAGCCGACCGCGACGGTAGCCGCACCGAAGGCATATTCCAGGCAGAGGGCCCATCCGATGATCCACGCAACGAGTTCGCCCAGGGTGGTGTAGCCGTAGGTGTAGGCGCTGCCGGCGATGGGAATCATGGCGGCGAATTCGGCGTAACACAGCCCGGCAAAGACACAGCCGACGCCGGCGACCACGTAGGAGAGCACAATGGCCGGGCCGGCGAACTGCGCGGCGGCCGTGCCGGTCAGCACAAAGATGCCGGCTCCGATGATGGCGCCAATGCCCAGCGTGACCAGATTGATGGGGCCGAGCGACCGCTTGAGGGTATGCTCGCCTTCGGCGGCTGCCTCCTCGTGACACGCGGAAAGCGCCTTCGTCGCAAAAAGTTTAGCCATGATCGGCTGTTCCTCCAGGTATTTCGGTCGCCGTAGCCGCACGGCGCGACCACACGGCAAAAACGGGGATGCCGAGCAGCACGATCACCAGTCCAGGCCAGGTGTACTGCGGCTTGTAGCGCAATAACACAATACAGATCCAGGCGGCCATCACGATATAGATCGCGGGCAGCACAGGATAACCGATGGCGCGGTAGGGCCGCTCGGCGTCGGGGCGGCGCACGCGCAGGACGAAAAGACAAAGAATCGTCAGGATGTAGAAGATCAGCTCGGTGCAGATGATGTAGGCCAGCAGCTGATCGTACGAGCCGGAGAGGCAGAGGAAGCAGGTCCAGATGGCCTGCACCACCAGTGCCGCCACGGGCGTGTGCCAGCGCGGATGCAGCTTGCCGGCCGCCTTGAAGAACAGCCCGTCGCGGCTCATGGCGTAGTAGACGCGAGCTCCCGCGAGCGTGAGGCCGTTGGCGCAGCCGAACGTGGAAATCAGAATCGCGGCGGCCATCAGATACGCGCCGATGCTGGAAAAGGCGATCTTGAGGGCCGCCGTCGCTACGCGGTCGTCGGTTGCGAACTGGATGCCGCGCAGGGAGGCCGTGGCGCCGTGCGGATCGCCGTGGAGCGGCAGCGCGACGAGATACACGAAATTCGCCAGAATGTAGAGCGCCAGCACGATGCTGGTGCCGAGCGCCAGCGAGAGGGGCAAATTGCGGCGCGGGTTGCGGACTTCACCAGCCGTGTACGTGACGTTATTCCACGCATCGGCGGAAAACAGCGAGCCGGTCTGCACCACGGCGAGGATGGTGAGGATGCCGACCATCGTGATGGGGCCGCCCACACCCACCTGAACCGGATGCAGCGTGTGCCATCCGGCGCCGCGCCAGAAATTCGCTCCAAAGTTGGCGCGAAGCGCGCCGAAACTGCGGCAGAAGAGGAATCCGATCACGACCAGTCCCAGCAGCGCGGCCGTCTTTGCGCTGGTGAAGATGTTCTGGATCATCGCCCCGGTCTTCACGCCGAAGATGTTGATGATGGCCAGGAAAATGATGATCACGAGTCCGGCCAGGTTCGCGGTATTCAGGCCGATGTCCATGTTGCCGAGCACCATGGGGCCGACATGCCAGGCCGGGACGTGGGCCATGTGCCAGATCCAGTGGGTGGAGGATACCGAGGGGAAGAAGACGCCGAGGAATTTGCCGAAGGCGACGGCGACGGCGGCGATGGTTCCGGTCTGGATGACGAGAAACAGCGTCCAGCCGAAGAGAAAACCCCAGATGGGCCCCAGCGCCTCGCGCAGGTAGACGTACTGGCCGCCGGCTTTGGGCATCATGGCGGCGAGCTCGCCATAACTGAGCGCGCCGATGATCGTCATCACCGCGGTGACCGCCCAGGCGCCGATCAGCAGCGCCGGCGAGCCGACGTTGCGGCTGATGTCGGCGGGAACAATGAAGATGCCGGAGCCGATCATCGATCCAACGACGATGGCGGTGGCGCTGAAGAGACCGAGAGAAGCGACCAGTCCGGTTTTCGACGGCGTACCAGGGGAAACGATTTCTGCCGGGGAACTCACGCGTCTTTCAGTTCTACTTGAAAATTGCGAGAAAGTCTCGGACCGATTTGGCGGGGGAAGCACCGGGGGCAAAGATCGCGGAGATGACAGCGACGGAATCCGCGCCGGCGTCGTACACGGCAGGAGCGTTGCCGGCCGTGATGCCGCCGATGGCCACCAGCGGCTTCCGCGTGAAAGCGCGAGCGCGCATGACGCCCTCGATACCGATCAGCGGGCTGGTGTCGGACTTGGTCAGGGTGGAATAGACGGGCCCAATGGCGATGTAGTCCACGGGTTCGCGGTCGGCGGCGAGGACCTGCTCCTCGGTATGGGTAGAAAGGCCGACCACCGCGCGGCGGCCGAGCAGCGAGCGCACCTGGCTCGGGGATAGATCCGTCTGGCCGACGTGAACGCCGTCCCACCCTGCAGGCATCACGAGCGCGGGGCGGTCGTTGAGAATGAGGCGCAGAGTCGGCGCGGCTTCGCGCATGGCGAGCGCATCCTGCGCCACCAGCACATCGTCGTCCATCTTGTTGCGGTACTGGAGGATCTCGACGCCAGCCTGAGCCAGTTCGCGGACGAGGGCTCGCAGGCGAGTCCATCGCGCTTCGCAGCCGGGGTCACAGCCGGCCAGCGCCACGTGGGCGTCGAGGATCGGATAGAGAACCGGGAAGTGGTCGAGGTTCGCGTTATGCGACGAGGAGGATCGAGGGGCCGACTTCTTTTTGGGGGGCACTATTCAACAGAAGATCGCGGTTTGGGCCGAATTGCAAATCAGGATTGCACCGCCCAGTGGTGATTCGAAGAGGCTCCCCGTCGTGCTGGGAAGCCTCCTCGAGAGGAGAGCTGCACTTCAGCGCAACGGTTTCAGTGCGACTCGGGGGAAACGCTCATCGTTATCTGTGATCCACCGGCCAGGTCCACGTTCTTGCCATGCGCCTTGAAGAGGGTCGCATTCTGGGCGCCGGCCGAGCCGGTGACGCCATGCCGCGAGGCATTGGCGGAGCCGTTGGCGGAGCTGGTGCTCATCAACTGGCCCGCTGCGCTGGCCGCGTTCAGATTGGTGAAGCTCACGCCGGAGAGATTTCCCACCGGAACGGTTTCCCCGGAAAGAGCGGAGTTCCCGCCAGCCGCTCCGTTCAGAGCAGCCGTATTGCGGCCCAGCGAAGCAGTCGAGTTCACCGCGCCATTACCCGCGGCGTTCAGGCCAGAGGCCGTGTTGCCGGCGAGGTTGCCGGTCGCATTGCCGGCGCCGCGCAGCGCTCCGCCCACCGGCGCCGCCGCACCGCCGATCCCACCGCCGCCGCCGCCCAGCAGGCCGCCGCCGCCGGCGCCGCGTGTCGCGCCGCCGCCACCGGCCATCACCGGCCCGGCGCCCATGTTGCCTTCGCCCATCGCATCATCGGAAATCGCGGGAGGCACCGGCGCGGCGACGGACTCCATCAGCGCATGGATGGGAACCTCGCGGCCATTGCGGAGGAGTGCGTGGTCGAAGCTGAAGGCCAGTTGACCGTCGTGCTGGGCGCGGGATTTCGCGTGGACCTCGGTGACGTGGCCGATCAGGCGCGAGCCTTTGGGCAGCTTCGTGCCGTCTGCCAGCGTTGCCTTCTGAGTGGTTTTGGCGATGACTTCGTCGCCGACCTTCGCATGCTTGCTGTCGATGCTCTTCGTGAGCTGCGCCGAAACGTTGGTAGCCTGTTCGGCGCTGGCCGTAGTGCGGCCTGCCTGCGCCGTCGCGCTGCCGGATGTATTCAGATTGGCTGCGTCAGCCGGAGATGCCGGTGTCGAGCTGGTGTTTGCCGGCACCGAAGGCCTGGGATTTGTCGAGCGGGGAGACGCCTGCTGCGCACCCGCTGTGACGGCAAAGGCGGCAGCCGCCAACAGGACCGTCGTGCTGCTCATTTTTCTCGCGTACATCCTGATACCCTCACAGAAAATTTGCTTGCGGCGATCATTCTCCGCATCTGGCGCGCTCAGATGCAATTGCCGCGCCAATTGTGGCCATCTGACGCAAAGCACATGGAGGATCAACAGGTTAGCTCGGCCCCCGAAGTGGGATGGTGAAAGGGCCGCGACGCGCGGCCGGGGCGTTCTGAGTGGAGACAGGGAAAAAATTACAGCCGCCGATTCGAAGCACTGGGGATCCCTCAGGACTCTCAGGGGCAACGAGGAGCCGTTTCTTTAGTTGAACGGGACGGAAGCAGCAGGTTTGCCCAGAGCCAATTGCTCGGCGCAAACGTGCTTCTTCTCGATCCGGAGCTTCTCCGACATGGTCGAGTACGCGCCAAGCGTGGCCCTGCAGTATTGGCAAACCAGCAAAGTGGCCAGTTCCCCCGGGCGCACCGGCGGGAGCTCACTCGGGATCACATGTGTGGTCTTCACAGAAGGATTCATCGCTAATTCCCCTCAGACAGGAGCGCGATGGGTGAGTCCTCAAACGCCAGTTGGGTGCTTTTCGCCTTCCAGACGGTCCGATTCACGTGCCCGGGGGCGTTCCGATCTGAAGGCGACGTACAAAGCCGTGCAAAGGCAGGGCGCACCGATTGCGTCAGCTATACACGCGGATGGATGCCGGCGAGACGTGAAAGGTTTCCCGGAAACGGCGGGATCTGTGGAAATCTTAAAGATTTCTAATTCGCAGCCGATGGTTCCCGGCAGGGAGAACCTATGGCTGCGACGATCCTGACCCAACCGGACGTGAGTCCAACGGTGCTGCTGGGCTGTTCCGATCCTGGCACAACCCAATACTTAACCGAGCTGCTGGATCGCTGGCATTACCCGGTGGAAGTAGCTGAAAACGGGGCGAATGCGCTGCGGCGGATGCAGGGCTCGACTCCCCCCGAGATCGCGCTGCTCGACGTCAGCCTGGCGACCCCCGGGGGGGTGGAAATCGCCTGGGCCGTGCGCCGCCGCCAGACCGCGCTGCGCTCGTGGATGATCCTGCTGAGCGACCGCGGGGGAAAAGACCGAGTCCGCGTGGCGCTGGAAGCCGGCTGCGATGACTTCCTCGTGATCCCGCCCGATCCGGATGATTTCAAAGTCCATCTGCGCGTGGCAGAGCGGGTGCTGGCGCTGCAGCACCAGGTCCAGAAGCAGTCGGCGGAGCTCCGCTATCGCGCCACTCACGACGGGCTGACCGGATTGTGGAACCGCGAGGCGCTGCTAAGCCTCGTCTTTCAGGAGACGGACCGCGTGCAGCGGATGAAGACGCCGCTGAGCCTGCTGCTGATGGACCTGGACGACTTTTCGCGGATCAATCACGATTACGGCTACGACGCCGGCGACCGCGTGCTGACGGAGCTGGCCAATCGGTTTCGCCGGCAGCTGCGCAGCTACGACCTGGTGGGGCGCTGCGGGGAGGACGAATTTCTGCTGGCGCTGCCCGGCTGCACGCGCGAGAACGCGATGGCGCTGGCCGACCGCGTGAGGGAGGCGATTCTCGCGCGGCCGTTTGCCGTCAATGGCGAGGCCAGCACACTCACCGCGAGCTTCGGCGTGGCCGACAGCGCGGGCCGGTCGCCGCTGGTGGTGCTGCGGGAAGCCGAGCGCGCCCTGGCCGAGGCCAAACTGGATGGAAAGAACTGCGCCCGATGCCATGCCTCTGCGACGCCGCTGGGGATGGCGCTGATGCCGGAGAGCGCGGACGAGGCCGCCGAAGGAGCGATCCGGTGCAGGGCGGGAGCGTGAGAAAGCGGTTCTGTCGGAGGTAACTTCCGGGCAGCGGCTCTCGAAAGATGGCTGGGGACAGGCTCGCGAAGCTCCTCATCAGCAGGACTGGAGTCTGGGGTGGTGGAGCGGGGGAAGACGGCCTGCTGCCCCACTGCGTTTTTTCTCTGCGCTGTAAACTTGCCCCGTGAAACGGCGTCTATCTCGCTGCATGGAAGAGATTGCCATCACCCCGGCAAGCATGCTGGCCGGGGACGGCGCATCCGGCAGCGGAATCACCGGCGGGAAACAGGAACAGGCCGTGCTGGAACTGGCCGACTTCGACGAGGTCGTGCGCGTCTATCGGCCGCGCATTCTGCGTTTCCTGCTTTCGTCGCTGACGGATCGGGATGCCGCCGAGGCGCTGACGCAGGAATGCTTCCTGAAGGCGTGGAATGCGCGGCACCAGTTCCGCGGCGAGTCGAGCGTTGCCACGTGGCTGACGCGGATCGCCGTGAACCTGCTGCGGGACCACCTGCGCAGCCGGAGCCTGCGCTTCTGGCAAAAGACGCGCGGGGCCGCGCTGGATCCGATGGATATCAGCGACTGGATTCCGGACGGGCGCAGTTCGCCGGAAGGGATTACGCTGGCGCGGGAAAAGGTGGCGGCGGTGTGGCGAACCGTGGAGAAGCTGTCGGCGCAGCAGCGTGCCGTGTTCTCGCTGCGGTTTGTGGAGGAGATGGAACTGGACGAGATCGCGGAAACGCTGGAGATGAACCTGAGCACCGTGAAATCGCATTTATATCGAGCGCTGGCGATCGTGCGCGATCGCCTGGAGGTAGGGCGATGAAAATCCGCGGCGAGGCAGACGGGACGGAGACGCGGGAAGACGTTCGGGAGATAGCCGAGGCGCTGAGCCTGTTCGGTTCGGCCATGCGGCACATGGCGGAGCGGCGCGCCGAGCGCATGGCCGCACAGCCGCGGCTGCTCGAAGCACGCCCGACGCGGTCGCTGCGGCTGGTGCTGGCTCCGGCGCTCGCGGCGGCAGTGGCCATCGCGGTCGGCGTACCGGCCTGGAGTCATTTTCATTCGGGTATCGCCGCACCGCCGCAAAGACCGGCGATGGGGGTTCAGAACACGGAGACACGCGCGAGCGTGAACGATACCGTGCTGATGAACCAGATCGACACAAATGTTTCCGAGGATGTGCCGGATGCACTGGAGCCGCTGGCCCAGCTCAGTGAGCAGGCAGCAGCGGCCAAGACTACGGGTTCGGAGAAAAAGAATGTTTCGCAGAAATAGCTTGTTGGCAGCAACACTCGTTTGTTTTGCGCTCTGCGGCTTAGCGTCCGCACAGGACTGGGGCGGCGGGCCTCAGGGAGATGGACAACCGGGCCACGGCGGCCCGCCCATGGTGCGCTCCTTTCACGACCGCCAATTCGGCCGCTGGTGGAACGATCCGATGCTGGCGCAGAAGCTGAACATCACCGCCGACCAGAAGCAGAAGATGGACGGCATCTACGAACAGTACAAACTGAAGCTGATCGACCTGAATGCGGACCTGCAAAAGCAGGAATTGCTGCTGCAGCCGATGATTTCGTCGGACAATCCGGATCGCGACAAGACGCTGGCGCAGATTGACGCTGTCGTGAATGCGCGCGCCTCTCTCGAGAAGCAGAACGCCGAGATGCTGTTTGCGATCCGCGAGACGCTCACGCCCGACCAGTGGCACAAGCTGCGGGCGATCCACGAAAGGCGCCGGATGGATCGTGGCAGAGGCCCTGAGGGACGATCGGACTGGCGGCAGCGCAGGCACCCGCATCCGGGGCAGCAGGGACCGGGACAGCCGGGCAGTCAGCCGGGCACGCCGCAAAACTCGACGCCGCAGGGACCTTCGAACCAGGCGCCTCCGCCGCAGCAATAGGCAAGCGGGGACAGCCGGGAATCTCCTGCTGGGAAGGGCCCAGGAAGGGAGCGGCCTGCAGCCGCTCCCTTCTTTTTTGCGCCGCATCGCGAGCCCGAGCGATGCCGCGGAACCGTGAGTTTCCGCATCGGCGCGGCAGCGCGAAAGTACCGTGCCAGCCGCATGGAGCCTGTGGTTCTTTCATTGACATGCCCCTGGTGCGGCTCTATAGTTTTTACAGAGGGTCTGCGCGTTCGGGATTCGTTGCGCTGGCCCGCGATCGCCACTCCTGCCGATCCCTTCCTGCCGGATTGCTCCAGATGGAGACAGAAGCTCACGCGGTCTCCTGTGGGGTGCTCCGCTTTGGAATCGGGTCGGAACGAGAGACGATCCCCGAACTTCGCCGAGAACCGCGGAAGCGCATCTCGCTCGACGCTGACGGCGAAGAAAGCCGCGGCCAGGATCGGTCCCGCGCAGGCGGGCCGGACGAGGGCCACGGGGCGGAAACCGGGTGCCGCCATTAGAATCCCGGAGCTGTGTCATGGCACACGTCCTCAATCCTGAACAAACCGAGAGCACTCCACTGAACACCGAACTGGAAACCCCAACGCTTGAAGCCGCGGCCGAGAACACCGAGCCGTCCACCGCAACCCCCACCACCCCGGAGACCGCCTCCGCGCCCGCCGAGCACCACGACGAACCCGATCTGAGCATGGAAGATTTTGCCGCGGCGCTTGAGTCGTTCGACCGCGAGCAGGCCGCCGAAGCCGCCGCACAGGCCTTCGACGACAGCGCGATCGTTTCCGGCACGGTCATCAAGCTCACTGACAAGCATGTGGTCGTCGATGTGGGCATGAAGTCCGAAGGGCTGATTCCCATCGAGCAGGTGGTGGATCACACTGGGACGCCGAAGCTGCAGCCCGGCCAGGCCGTGGAAGTGGTGATCGAGCGCGAGGAGCCGGAAGGCGGCTACCTCCTGAGCTATGAGAAGGCTCAGCGGCTGCGCGTGTGGGACACGATCGAGAAGGCGCACAACGAGAAGACCCCGGTCACGGGCACTGTGGTGGGTCGCGTGAAGGGCGGCCTGACGGTCGATATCGGGATCAAGGCGTTCCTGCCCGGCTCGCAGCTGGAGCTGCGCCCGGTGCGCAATCTGGACACGTACATCGGCCAGCCGATTGAAGTCCGCGTAATCAAGCTGAACAAGAAGCGCGGCAACGTGGTGGTTTCTCGCAAGGAGATCCTCGAGGAAGAGCAGACCGAGCGGCGGTCGAAGACCCTGGAACACCTCGAAGAAGGCGCGATACTCACCGGCACGGTGAAGAACCTGACCGACTACGGCGCGTTCGTGGATCTGGGCGGCATCGACGGCCTGCTCCACATCACCGACATGTCGTGGGGGCGGCTGACGCACCCGCGCGATCTGGTGAACGTTGCCGACGAGATCCAGGTGAAGGTGCTCAAGTTCGACAAGGAGAAGCAGCGCGTTTCGCTGGGCTTTAAGCAGCTGACACCCGATCCGTGGCTCGACGCAGCGGAGCGGTATCCCATCGGGGCGCATGTGCGCGGACGCGTGCTGAGCGTGACGGATTACGGCGCGTTTGTGGAGCTGGAGCAGGGCATCGAGGGCCTGGTGCATGTCTCGGAGATGACCTGGTCGAAGCGGATGAAGCATCCGTCGAAGATCGTGAAGCCGGGCGAGGAAGTGGAGACCGTGATCCTCCAGGTGAATCCCGCGGACCGGCGCATCTCGCTGGGCATGAAACAGCTCCTTGAGAATCCCTGGGAGCACCTGGGCGACAAGTACCCGACCGGCGCGACCGTGGAAGGCCGCGTGCGCAACCTGACCGACTTCGGCGCGTTCATTGAAATCGAGGACGGCATCGACGGCCTGGTGCATGTGAGCAATCTGAGCTGGACCAAGCGCGTGAAGCATCCCTCTGAAGTCCTGAAGAAGGGCGAGAAGGTGCGCGCGGTGGTGCTGGGCGTGGAACCGGAGAACCGCCGGCTGTCGCTGGGCATCAAGCAGCTTCAGCCTGACGTGTGGGAAACCTTCTTTGCGCAGCATCGCGTGGGCGATGTGGTGCACGGCAAGGTGCTGCGGACGGCGCAGTTCGGAGCCTTCGTGGAAATCGCGGAGGGCGTCGAAGGCCTGTGCCATGTTTCCGAGGCGACTGACGCGCATGGCGCGCCGGTGAAGCTGGAGCAGGGCGACGAGCGCGAGTTCAAAATCATCCGGATGAACCCGGAGGAGAAGAAGGTCGCGCTGAGTCTGCGGGCGGTGAGCGGCGAGGAAGCCAGCCGTGCCGACGTGGAATCCTACAAGCAGCCGGTGGTTTCCAGCTCGACTACGACGCTGGGCGATCTGGTGAACTGGAAGCGGGAAAAGTAAAAACTCAGAGCACAGGGCTCAGAGCTTAGAGCACAGAAAAAGCAAAACGCCATCCGCGAGGATGGCGTTTTTGTTTGCCTGAAACCTCTGTTATTCCCAGCGGCGGAAGAGCAGCGAGCCGTTCGTCCCCCCGAAGCCGAAGGAGTTCGACAGCGCCACGTGCATCGGACCCTGTTGCGGATGGTTCGGGACGTAGTTCAGCGTGCACTCGGGATCCACATTCTCGAGATTCGTCGTGGGCGGAGCTGTTTGGTTGATCAGCGCCAGGATGGTAATACCGGCTTCGAGTCCGCCGGCACCGCCGAGCAGATGCCCCGTCATCGATTTCGTCGAGCTGATCTTTAGCTTGTGGCTGGTGGCATGGTCGCCGAACAACCGTCCCATCGCCTTCGATTCCGTCGCGTCTCCGAGCGTGGTCGACGTGGCATGGGCATTCACGTAATCCACCTGCCGCGGCTCCATCCCCGCGCTCTTCAGCGCATTCTGCATGGCGCGGAAGCAGCCATCGCCATCGTCGGGCATGCCGGTAATGTGGTGAGCGTCGGCGCTCATCCCGTAGCCGACGATCTCAGCCAGAATTTTTGCGCCGCGGGCCTTAGCGTGCTCCAGTTCCTCGAGGATCAGAATGCCTGAGCCTTCGCCGACCACGAAGCCGTCGCGATCGCGGTCGAAGGGGCGGCAGGCATGCTGCGGATCGTCGTTGCGCGTGGAAAGCGCGCGCATGGCCGCGAATCCGCCCACGCCCATCGGCGTGATGGACGCTTCCGCGCCCCCGGCGATCATCACGTCGGCATCGCTGCGCTCGATGATGCGGTACGCATCCCCAATGGCGTGCGCGCTGGTGGTGCAGGCCGTGGCCGTCGCCTCGTTCGGCCCGCGAGCGCCATAGCGAATGCTCACCTGGCCGGCAGCCAGATTGATGATGGCAGCGGGAATGAAAAAGGGAGAGATTTTGCGCGGGCCGCCCTGCAGGAAATTGCTGTGCTCGCGCTCGATCACGTCGAATCCGCCGATGCCCGATCCGATGAAGACGCCCACGCGATCGCGGTTGACCTCCGTCACCTGAAGGCCGGAGCTATCCATGGCCTCCTGGGTCGCCGCCAGCGCCAGATGGATGAAGCGCCCCATTTTGCGCGCCTCTTTCTTATCCACGAACTGCAGAGGATCGAAGTTTTTGACTTCGGCGGCAAAGGTAACGGGAAAGGCGGTGGTGTCGAAATGCGTGATGGGGGCCATGCCGCTGCGGCCGGCCAGCAGGTTGGTCCAGATCTCCGGCGCGGTGTTGCCCACAGCGGAGATCAGGCCCAGACCGGTGACAACGACGCGCCTCCGCAAAGTTACTTGCCGCCTTTCGCGTTCTTTTCGATGTAGTCGACGGCGTCCTTCACGGTCTTGATCTTCTCGGCGTCCTCGTCGGGAATCTCGAGATCGAAGGCCTCTTCAAACTGCATGACCAGCTCGACCACGTCGAGCGAGTCGGCGCCGAGATCCTCCTGGAAAGAAGCGGCGGGAGTCACTTCGGCTTCGTCCACCTGGAGCTGTTCAACGATGATCTGCTTTACCTTTTCTTCCACACCTGATGCCATGCGTTTCTCCTGTGTACTGCGTTCAGTGGATGCAAAAAGCGGAAGGGCGGATGCGATGCCTCCGCGATCGAGACCTCGGGAACCGGCTGGGCACACGGCTGCCAGCCCCGAAATTTCAAGTCTACTGAGGGTGCCAGATGGTGTAAAGCGGCGGCGGTCAACAGGCTGGCGAGCGTGGCCCGGCGATGCCGACGCGGCTTCCACAGGCTGCCTGCAAACAGCGTTCTCGCGCGGACGCGGGAGCGGTAGACTCATGCCATGCTTCCGATGGAATGGGTGCTTCTCCTCGCCGGATTGGCAGCCGGTGCGGTGCTTGCGTGGATGGTGGCGAGTAGTCATACCGCCGTCGAGCGGCAACGAGCAGGCGGTTTGGCCGCCGAACTTGCCGAGAAGGCTCGCGATCTCGAGTTCGAGCGCAGGCGAGCAAACGAGGCGGAAAAGGCCAAAGCCGCGCTTGAAGGCGAAAAGTCGGCGCTGGAGGAAGCCAGGAAATCCCTCCAAACTACTTTTGGCTCGCTCGCTGCCGATGCGCTCAGGGACAACAACAGCAGCTTCCTCTTGCTCGCCCAGCAGGAACTGGGAAAACAGCAGCAGACAGCCTCGCAGGATTTGGAATCCAGAGAGAAAGCCATCAAGACGCTGCTGGAACCTGTCGGCAAAGCCCTCGGAGAGCTGCAGAAGACGACGCACGAACTGGAAGTTAAACGAGAGGGCGCTTATCAAGCGGTAATAGGGGCCGTCCAGAACGTAGCTGAGGTCGGCGACCGCTTAGGTGCTGGAACCCGCCAGCTGGTTGAAGCGCTGCGCAAGCCTCAGGTTCGTGGCAATTGGGGCCAGGAACAGCTCGAACGCTGCATTGAATTTGCAGGCATGGTCGAACACGTCTCTTTCGATAAGGAAGTTGCTGTGCGCGATGGAGACACCTCGCTTCGCCCCGATTGCGTCGTTCATCTGCCCAACAAGAGGACGATTGTCATCGATGTGAAGACTCCCCTCGAAGCAATGCTGAATGCAGCAAGCTGTTCCGAGGAATCGGAGCGTGCGCCGTGGCTGCTGGCGCACGCGCGCAATGTGAAAAAGCATCTGGATGATTTGTCCTCTAAGTCGTACTGGAAGCAATTCAGCGAAAGTCCGGACTTTGTCGTGTGCTTCCTGCCAAGCGAGGCAGCCTTTAGCGCTGCACTGGACCAAGACGGATCGCTGATTGAATATGGGAGCCGTGCCAACGTCATCCTCGCAACCCCAACGACGCTGATTGCCCTGTTGAAGGCTGTCGCATTCGGATGGCAGCAGATGGAAATTACAAGAAACGCAGTTGCAATCCGGGAGGCTGGACAGAAGCTGTACGAGAAACTCGCCACAGCTCAGGAGTACTTCAACAAGATGGGGAATGCTCTGGCGAGCGCCGTTAAGCACTACAACAGCCTGATTGGCTGCGTCGAGGGTCCTCGCAGCGTCTTCTCACAGGCGCGTAAGTTGCATGAGTTGGGAATCGGAACCGAAGATCTTCCGGACATGCCGGTGCTTGAACTGGCAACACGCGACCTGAAGGCAGATGACTGGCAGGCGCAGGAAAATGGGCTTGCCCTGGCGGCTGCAAGCGATGAAGCCACGAAGCCGGAGTAGCCCGGCCCTCCGCCCCGCCCTACTCCTCCGACGTCTTCGGCTTCGCGCCTGCGGGCACGTGGAAGTGCTTCGCGTTCGCCGGCGGCGCCGTGGTCAGCGTCAGGTCCTCGCCTTTGCGCAGTTCCAGATCGCCGTGCTCGGCATGGAGTTGCAATTCCACGCCGCCTCGTCCCACCGTGCCTTCCAGCGTCTGTTGGCCGCCCGCATTCGTAACCTTCAGCGGGAAATCGGTGCGGATCTCTTCATCGCTGCTGGCGCTGCCGGTCACGCTGAAGCCGGCGCTCTGCGGCATGGTCACCACCACGTCCCCGGTGCGGTCGGTCACCTGCACGTTGCCCAGCGGCGCGGCGGTCACCAGGTTCACGTCGCCGTCGCTGTCCTCGATGTTGGTGTCGCCGGCGATCTGGGTCAGCTCGACGTCCTTGGATTTGACCGAAATCTGCACCGGCCCGGAAGCCTTGTTGATGTTCAGGTCGCCGCTGTCGAGCGTCAGCGCGCCCTCGAGGTGCGGAATGTCCACCGAGGACTGGCTGGAGTGGTAGTGTACGGCTCCGCCGATCTGCTCCACGTGAATGTCGCCGTAGAACTCGCCATCCACTGAGGCCGCTCCCTGAACCTCCGACACCGTGACGTCACTTCCGCTGCCATCCACCAGGACGCGGCCCTGCACCGCATGCGCGGAAAAGTCGCCGTGGTTCATGTGCGCCTGCGCGTCCCCGCTCAGGTCATCCAGCTTCACGTCGCCGTGGTTGGCAGTCACCTGCACGCTGCCCAGCCCATCGGCCGTCACGTCGCCGTGATTATCGGTGACGTTGACGTAGGACGTTGCGGGCATCTGGACGGTCAGGTCCACGCTCGCGCCGTCTCTTTCGGGCACAGTAATCACCGCTCCGCCCGACGAGAGGTCCACCTTCGGCCGCAGCTCGTCGAAGATGCGTTGGGCCTCCGTGTCGGAGTTGCGGTGCACCACCTCATGCGCGCTGATGTGCAACTGGCCGTCGGTGGAGACGCCCAGAGTCACATCGCCATGCGGATCGTTGATCGTTACACTCGGTTTGGCGTTCGCCAGGACGTAGTTCATCTGGAGGTCCTTGTCATGCTCCGGGCCCATCCAGTTGAAGAAGTCGTTGTTGCCGTCCATCTGCCAGGCAAACGGCCCGGCCAGGCGGCCGTTGCGCGACACCCAGCCCAGGAAGATGAGAAGGATCACCAGCCAGACCAGCCCGCCTACGGGCCGGTGGCCGAGCCCCGGCCGGCTCCAGTCCAGCAGATACTCCACCAGCAATATGCCGCCCAGCCCAATCAGCAGCACCGGCCACCAATGGGCATACCATCCCCAGAACTCGGGGGGATCGAGCCGCCCGGTTTCCATCAGCAGCGCGATGATGCCGATGGCGAGCAGGATCACGGGGCCGACGAAGGTCGGCCGGCGCCATCCCCGCCAGTAGCTGCGGTAGTACTGCCGCTGCGCGTGCCACTGCGCTTTCGCCTGACGGCGCGCCGCCTTGGCAGCCCAGCGCGCCTGCTTGGCCTGCCAGCGCGGATCCGGAGAGTATGGAGGCGTGCTCATGGCTACCGCCCTTCTTCGCCGTTCGAGGGAACGATGGCCGTGGTCGTTGGTCCCGTTGGTCCCGATCCCGGAGGCGCGGCGTACGTCGATCCCGGGGCCGGCGGATAACCGGGGTAGGGCGGGGGCGTCGGCGGCGGATTCTGCGCCAGCACCGCGTTTTCCGCCAGCTTCAGAATGCCCCACGCAATGATGTAGATCGGCCAGCTCTTGTCGTAGCTGATCCCGGTGTACTCGTTCAAAATGGCCGTCACCCCGAAGACCAGCAGCATGATCGGCCAGAACATCCGGCGCAGCAGGATGTACTGATTCATTGCTCACCTCCGGTGGGCGGCTCGGTGGGACCGCTGTTGTCGTTCTGCGGCGTGACGTGCGGCGCCGGCGCGTGCGAGGGGAACCGGAACCGCGCGTCCGCCACAGCCGCGCAGCAGCAGCCAGACCGCAAGGGCGATCACCACAAACGGCCACCCGTGGTTGACCCAGCTAAAGCTGAAGAACCCCATCGTGTTGAACAGGAACAGCATGCCGAGCAGGATCAGGACGATCGCGCCAATCGGCTCGCGGCGCGCGCGCTCCAGTTCCATTTCAGGAGGAATGGGCGGAGGAACCGGCCCGGGCGAAACGGGTCCACTCCAGGCTCCCGGAGGAGGCGGTGGTGGCGCATAGCCGGCGCCCGGCACAAAGCCGGAGGCCGTTGGTCCCGCGCCCCAACTCGGAGGAGGAGGCGGCGGCGGTGGATACGCCGCTCGCGTGGACTGGTCGACGATGCGCTGGCGCAGTTGCTCGCCCCACTGTTCGGCCTGCTGACCCCAAACCCTGGCGTGCTGCTCGACCTCACGGCCGAAGGTTTCCGCCTGACGGCCGAAGTTCTGAGCCCAGTCTCCTGGAGGAGGCGGAGGGGTTGCGCCGGTCGGGCCCGTCGGACCTGGAGGCATGACGGGAGGAGCGCCCGCCGGAGGCACACCGCGCTGCGCGGCTCGCCCAGCCAGGGTTTCGCCCAGCTCATTCAGGCCAAAGGGATCGGGCAGCGGCAGTCCGTCGCGGCGCGCTCTCGCCGTCTGGTGCGCGTCGAAAACCTGGTAAAGCACCCAGAACGCCACCAGCAGACCGAAGAACCAGAAGTGGCCCGACAATCCGACGAGCACGACGAAGACGATCACATGCACGAGGGCCTTGATGTACTGGCCGTTGTACATGGCGCCGACGCCGGGGATGAAGCCCAGCAGCGTCGCCAGGCCAGGGCTGGGACCCATCGGGATCGGAGGAACTCCGGCCCCTGCCGGAATCCGCGCCGCAAGGCACTGCTCGCAGAAGACACTGTCGCCCACCCTGCGCTCGCACGCGCTGCACAGTCCTCTTCCGCAGTTCTGGCAAAAAACGGTTGCCGCCGCATCGGGATGATTCACGCAGTTCATGCCAGGCTCCTTCCGTCGTACCCGGCGATTTCAGCTGATCGCCGCGGCCCGGCTGTTGTTGACCCAGGGAAATTCAAAATACTCGCCTCTGTTTGGTCTGCTGTTTTGCAGTTGACATCCTGCGGTAGCCCGGTTGAGAGCTCCGCGTCCTTCGTTTCGATCTCCGTGCTCCTGCGGGCCCAGGCGTGCGCTTTGACGATCGCGCCCCACCCGGGTCCCGGGGTCAGGAACCCGTCGTTGCCGCCGCTCGGCTTCGCGGGCGCGTTCTTCTGCTGGTGCGGCGTCGCCGGCGTGGTATCCACGTCGCGGCGCAGCTCGCGCATCCGCGACTCCAGCTGATACACAAACCGCAGGTTGTTGTAGAACTTCACCACGCTGCCCTGCGCGCCATAGAACTGGCGCGAGAGCGCGCCGCCGATGGTGGAAGGCCGCAGATCGGCCATATGCAGGTTCGACAGCTTGATGCCGGCCAGATTCAGCGTGAGCGCGATGGAGAAGAATGCCATGGCCACAGTCATCAGCAGCCGCATCTCGTGGAAATTTCGCCGCCATGGGATCGCTGCAGCGGCCACGCCGGTCCCCTGCCCCGCTCCGGCAAGCACCGGAACCGGAACCGCTCCGGCGCCGACAGTCTTATCGAGAATCCGGCTCACCAGATCTCCCGGAACCTCCGGCTCGGTATGCAGATAGCCCAGCCACTCGCGTCCCTGCCGCACGTGCGCCAGCAGATCGGCGCAGGCCGGGCATCCGGCGCTGTGCGCCGCAAACGTCGCCGCCTGCGCGGGAGTCAGATGCCCATCCAGGGCGTCTGCCAGGAACTGCTCCCATTCCTCGCAGCGGAGACCGCCGGGATTCTCCTCCGGCTTTTGTCCGAGTTTGGTCTGCTCCGCCATCGCTAAACCACCTGCTCTTTGTTACGCTCCAGCAACCGGGCCAGTTCCGCCCGCCCCCGGCTGATGCGCGACTTCACGGTGCCTTCGGGTATCCGCAGCACCTGAGCGATTTCCTTATAGTCGAGATCCTGCAAATCGCGCAAAATCACCGCTTCGCGCAGCTCCGGGGAGATCCGGGTCAGCGCTTCCTGCACCATCTTCTCGAGTTCCCTCCGCACCGCGCGGTCGTGTTGGGTGGGGCGCTGGTCAGCCAGCCTCGCGCTCATCGGCATCTCTTCGCCGTCGCCTTCCCAGCCGGCGTCCATGGAGTCCGTAACCCGCTGCGCCCGAGAACGGCGGAAGTGATCCACCAGGAGGTTGCGGGTCATGGTCGTGAGCCAGGTCTGGAAGCTGCCGCGCGCCAGATCAAATGCGGCCAGATTGCCGTAGACCTTGAGGAAAACTTCCTGAGTCAGGTCCTCGGCGTCGGCCGGCGAGCCGGTAAAGCGGTAGCACAAACCGTAGACGCGCCGATGGTGCGCCTTCACCAGCTCGGTCCATGCAAACGAATCCCCTTTCAGGCATCGCTCCACCAGGATGGACCACTCGCCTTCCAGAGGTTTCTCCAGAACTCGATCTCCGGGGCGGTTTGCTGTCCGCTCTCCGGGAGCGTTTCGTTGCCAGCGGTCTCCGGGACGGACCTGGGAGGCAGGCTTCTCCGGACGGACAGCCGTCCGGGGGAACCCCAGCATGCCCAGATTCCACGAAAGTGTGCCGGCAGCGCTCATGGGCAATCATACGCAGTCCGCGGCAGCGCAGTTCCAAAAAATCGGCGGCGGTGCGGGAGATGAAAGGCTTCCCTCGCGGCGCGGAGTCTCAGCGACCATCCCTCGGGTCTGCGACAATAGCTCCGATATGGTTCCGCGCTGGGCCGTCTGTCTGATGCTGGCGCCGCTGTTGCTGCTCGGCGGCTGCGAGTACCACACCGTGAACGGAGCGGTGCATCTGCCCACCAACGCGCGAACGCTGGCCATTCCGGCGTTCCGGAACAACACGCAGTCGTACCACACCGAAGCCGCGTTCACGCAGGCCGTCATCCGCGAGTTCTCTGACCGGACGTCGTATCACATCGTCGACAGCGAGGACCCCGCCGCGGACGCGACGCTGCTGGGCACCATCACCAGCTACCGGATCGTCCCGCTCACCTACGACGAAAACACCGGGCAGACGTCGAGCTTTCTGGTGACCATCACTGCCAGCCTGAAGCTGGTGGATCAGCACGATCAGACCATCTGGGAAAACTCCAATTACCTCTTCCGCCAGCAGTACGAGCAAAGCCAGGACCTGGCCAGCTTTATCCAGGAGGACTCAGCCGCCACCCACCGGCTGGCGTCGGATTTCGCCAGCGCGGCCGTCGCTGACATCCTCGAATCCTGGTAGTCGAAACCTCCTGGCCGACCCCGCCGACTGCCCCCAAAGCGCCCATTTTGGTATCACTTAGATTCCTGCACCGCGGACGCTGCTTTCTGCATCAAATCCATTGACAATAACTCACTCAAGTGCCACGCTGAAAGAGCGGCACACAGTTTAGGAGCAGATATTCCAATGGCGAAGATTATCGGCATCGATTTGGGGACGACCAATTCGGTCGTCGCGGTGATGGAGGGTGGCGAGCCCAAGGTCATCGCCAATGAAGAGGGTGGGCGGACGACCCCCTCCGTCGTGGCCTTTACCAAGTCCGGCGAGCGCCTGGTAGGCCAGGTCGCCAAGCGCCAGGCCATCACCAACCCCGCCAACACGGTCTATTCCATCAAGCGGTTCATGGGGCGCCGCTTCAACGAAGTGAACGACGAGATGAAGATGGTCCCCTACAAGGTGGTTCAGCAGGGCGACCATGTGGCCATTGAGGCGCAGGGCAAGCTGTACACCCCGCCGGAGATCTCCGCGCTGATCCTGCAGAAGCTGAAAAAGGCGGCGGAGGACCATCTGGGCAGCACGGTGACGGAAGCCGTCATCACGGTCCCGGCATACTTCAACGACGCGCAGCGCCAGGCCACCAAGGACGCAGGCAAGATTGCCGGCCTCGACGTCAAGCGCATCGTCAACGAGCCGACCGCGGCCGCGCTGGCCTACGGGCTCGACAAGAAGAAGGACGAGACGATCGCCGTGTACGACTTCGGCGGCGGCACGTTCGATATTTCGATCCTCGAAGTGGGCGAAGGCGTCATCGAGGTGAAGTCGACCAACGGCGACACGCACCTGGGCGGCGACAACCTCGACCAGCGCATCGTGGACTGGCTGATCGACGAGTTCAAAAAGGACGAGGGTCTCGATCTGCGCTCCAAGGGCAATGAGATGGCGCTGCAGCGGCTGCGCGACTCCGCGGAGCGCGCCAAAATCGAGCTCTCGACGGCGATGGAGACGGAGATCAATCTGCCGTTCATCACCGCCGATGCGAGCGGGCCAAAACACCTGGTCAGGAAGCTGACCCGCGCGAAGCTGGAATCGCTGGTCGAGGACATCATCCAGCGCAGCGTTGAGCCGTGCAAAAAAGCCATGGCCGACGCCGGCGTGGACGCGAGCAAGATCAATGAAGTCGTGCTGGTGGGCGGCCAGACGCGCATGCCGCGGATCCAGCAGATCGTGAAGGACCTCTTCGGCAAAGAGGGCCACAAAGGCGTCAACCCCGACGAAGTGGTCGCAGTGGGCGCGGCGGTCCAGGCCGGCGTGCTGGCGGGCGAAGTAAAGGACCTGCTGCTGCTCGACGTGACGCCGCTGACGCTGTCCATCGAGACGCTGGGTGGCGTAGCGACGGCCATGATTCCGCGCAACACGACCATCCCGACGAAGAAGACGGAGACGTTTTCGACGGCGGCCGACAGCCAGACGGAAGTCGAAGTGCACGTGCTGCAGGGCGAGCGGCCCATGGCGGCGCAGAACCGGACGCTGGGCAAGTTCAAGCTCAGCGGGATTCCTCCGGCGCCGCGCGGCATCCCGCAGATCGAGGTCACCTTCGACATCGACGCCAACGGCATCCTGAACGTGACGGCGAAGGACAACGCCACGGGCAAGGACCAGAAGATCACCATCACCTCCTCTTCGGGGCTGAGCAAGGAAGAAGTGGAGCGCATGGCGAAGGAAGCCGAAGCGCATTCCGCGGAAGACAAGCAGAAGCGCGACGAAATCGAGGCGCGCAATCAGCTCGACGGCCTCGTCTACAACATGGAGAAGATGCTGAAGGAAAGCGGCGACAAGGTAAGCGGCCCGGAGAAGGCCGAGGTCGAGTCGGCGCTGGCCGAGGCGAAGAAGACGCTGGAAGGCAGCCCGAGCCCGGCCGAAATGAACGCGGCCCGCGAGAAGCTGACCCAGGCCAGCCACAAACTGGCCGAGGCGATGTACAAGGCCAACGCGGCGAGCGCGGGAGCGGCGGGTGTTCCGCCCACCGACGGCGCGGCAGCCGCGGAGGGCACGACCGAGCAGAAGAAGGACGAAGGCGTGATCGACGCCGAATACGTGGACGTCGAGGATAAGAAATGACGGCGCCTGCAAGGCGTGAGCGAAGCGGGAGCCTTGCGCCGTCATCCTGAGGAGCACGGCGACGAAGGATCTCGTATCGCCGTCGTTAGGCTCACGGGGCGTTCCGCAAGGAACGCCCCACGTTTAGGCAGGGACGCAATTGAGGACGCAGAGATGAGTCAGACCGTGTGGAAGTGCGAGCAATTGCGCGCAGGACAAGTAACAGATCGGGTCACGTTCGACAGCGAGAAGCAGGCCAGCGAGTTCATCGCCCGCATGCGCGAGATGCAGCCGGACATCTTCTGGCGGGTTGAGCCGGTTGATGCCTGGCGGGTGTGGAACTAATTTCAGCGAACGGTTTTCTGACGAGTGCAATAGTCTGTTTGAGACAACATGCCACCAACCCAGCACAAAGATTATTACGCCATGCTCGGGGTGAAGAAAGCCGCCACGCCGGAGGAGATTCGCAAAGCCTTCCGCAAGCTGGCGCGCCGGTATCATCCCGACGTCAATCCGGGCGATAAGAAGGCCGAGGAGAAGTTCAAGGAAATCTCCGAGGCCAACGACATTCTTTCCGACGACAAGAAGCGGAAGATCTACGATCAGTTCGGCTTCTATTCCGACCAGATCGACCCGGCGGCAGCCGAGGCGGCAGCGCGCGCTGGAGCGGGTCGTGGCGCGGGCCAGGGGCAGGGCGTGCCCTTTGACTTCGGCGGCTTCGATTTCTCCGAAGAGGCGCAGCCCGGCGCCGGCAATGCCGGCTGGGGCAGCTTCCGCGACATCTTTTCCGGCATGTTCAACCGGGAGCGGCAACAGCAGCAGGGACCGCGGCCGGGCACCGATCTCGAATATCAGGTAAACGTGGACTTCTGGACCGCCATCCGCGGCGGCACGGCGCGGCTGCAGATCCAGCGCCAGGAAGTCTGCCCCGCCTGCCACGGCAGGGCGTCGACGGGCGGCTCCCAGTCGTGCCCCGAATGCAACGGCACCGGCCAGGTGACGCAGATGGGCGGCCGCATGAAGTTCAACATCCAGTGCCCGCGCTGCGGCGGCACGGGCAAGGTGCAGCACGCCTGCGCCACCTGCCATGGCGAGGGAACGGTCTTCCGCACGGAGCCCCTCGAGTTCCGCATCAAGCCGGGTACGCGCGATGGCCAGCGGATCCGCCTGGCCGGCAAGGGCAACGCCGGCACCAACGGCGGCGGCCCAGGCGACCTCTATCTCATCATCCGCACCGGCGCCCATCCTGTGTTCACCCGCCAGGCCGACGACATTCTGCTGACCATCCCGGTGACGGTCGCGGAGGCCGCTCTGGGCGGGCGCATTGAAGTGCCGACCATCGATGGGCGAGCCCAGTTGCGCATTCCGCCAGGCACGCAGAGCGGACAAAAGCTGCGCATGAGAGAGCGGGGCGTGCCGTCCGCGACCAAGGATGGCGTGCGCGGCGACCAGATCGTCACCGTGGAAGTGGCCGTGCCTCAGGTGCGCGACGAGCGTTCCCGCGAAATTCTGCGCGAGTTCGCGCGGCTGAATCCGGACGATCCGCGCGAAGCCCTGTGGGCGAAGGTGTAGCGATGCCTGCACTGGAAACCGCGCGGCTGCGGCTGCGCGAGATGAGTTTGGAAGACGCGCCTGCGCTTTTTGCCGTCTATGGCGATGCGGAAACCATGCGATGGTATCCGCGGCCGTACACCGCTGCGGAAGTAGAAGCGCGCATTGCCGCGTTCATGGCGCTGTATCCGTCGGGCGCGGGACTGCTGGGCGTCGCACTGCGGGAGGACGGCGCGCTGATCGGCGATTGCGGAATCACCTGGCAGGAGGTCGAGGGAGTGCGGGAGCCGGAGATCGGATATCACGTGCATCGCGCGCACTGGAATCGCGGCTACGCGACGGAGGCGGCTCGCGCCGTGCGCGATTATGCCTTTGCGGCGCTGGGCTGCGAGCACGTGATCTCGCTCATCCGGCCGCAGAACCTGCCGTCGCGGCGGGTGGCGGAGAAAAACGGGCTCACGCTGCACAGAACGGTTTTCTGGCGCGACTACGAGCACTGCGTTTACCGGCTGGAAAAAGGGGCGGCGCGATGACGACCGACACCGACCGCAACCGGCACATCGCCACGCAGCTGATGAACGCAGCCATGACCTATGCGCGGCTCATCCTGCGCCGCTATGGCGAGATTGCCCCGTTCGGCTTCTCCATGAGCCCTGAGGGCGAGATCGCGCGCGAGGTGCTGGAGATTCCGCGCCTGCCGCTCGATCCGGCGCGGCAATGGAAGCTGCTGGCGGAGCATGCGACGGAGCGCGCTCGCAAAGGCAAGGTGCAGGCAGTCGCCATCGGCGTTAACGTCAGCCTGGCGGAGCCCTCGACGGAAGGCTACGTGGATGCGGTGGACATGACAATCGAAGTCGCCGGCGGCTACGCGATCCAGGTGACGATACCCTACCGGGTTTACGGAGGGTACCTGTGGACGCTGATTCCGCGGCGGATCGCCGTCGGTAAGCCGATGATGGAGCACGAGGTCGCGAGCCGGCTGTTTCTGTAGGAACGAAAGGGTCAACGGATATGCCCACGAAACGCAAATCCAAAGGCGCGTACATGATCTCGGCCGTGGCTGAGATGTACGACATCCACCCGCAGACGCTGCGCCTCTACGAGCGCGAAGGGCTGCTGAAGCCGTCGCGCACCGAAGGCAATACCCGCCTCTATACCGACGAGGATTTGGAGCGGCTGGAGTTCATCCTGAACCTGGCGCGCGACCTCGGCGTGAACATCGCCGGCATCGCCATCATTCTGCAGATGCGCGAGCGCATGGAGGCGATGAACCACCAGATGCAGGATTTCGTGGAGTACGTGCGCACCGAGATGCTGTCGCGCATGCAGAAGGTGAGCGAGCCCAGCGCGGCCATGGTGCCGCTGCGGCGGCCGGTCATTGTCCCGGAAGAAAAAAGCCGCAAATAAGCGCCGCGCTCACGCCCGCTTCCGGAAAGGTTCGGCGTGCACGATGCCGGAGCCTTCGCGAACCGTCAGAATCTGATCGGCGGGGATGTTCGTCAGCCGCGTCACCGTGCCGCTGGGCCAGTGAATCTCGATGATATTCGCCTTCGCCGAGCTTCCCAGGCCGAAAGTCAGCACCAGCTCGCTGGCCGAGAGATAGCTCGAGCCGCTGGTCAGCATCTGCTTCTGCGACGTGGTATTCGACTGCACCCACACCACGGATCCGATGCCGTCGCGATTCGATTTCGTCCCCACCAGCTTGATGCGCAGCGCGTGGTTGGTCGCGCCCTGGTTCTCGAAGAGCTGCGCCGGACCGCCGTTGGTAGTGATGACCACGTCCGGCGCGCCGTCGTTGTTGATATCGCCATAGGCTGCGCCCCGTTCCACCCGCGCTGCGTCAAACGACGCTCCCATTTGCGAGGCGACGTCCTCAAAGCCCTTGCCGTCGAGGTTGCGATAAAGATGCGGCGGCTCCGCGTATTTCACGCGGCGCTGGATCATTTCAATGGCCGGATCAAGATGCCCATCGGCGACGAAGATGTCCGGCCAGCCGTCGAGATCAAAGTCGAAAAAGAAGCAGCCGAAGCCAAGCGTGAGCAGGCTGGTGTGGCCGATGGCCGACGTCGGCGCCTGGTCCACAAACAGGCCGTTCTCCTGGTTCTGATAGAGCGCGATCATCTGGTTGGAAAAATTCGTGATGACCAGGCTCGGATAGCCGGACTGGTTGTAGTCGGCGGCGGCGATGCCCATGCCGGCTCGCGCCACGCCGTCTTCGCTGTAGGCGATGCCTTCGGGAATGCCCTTCTCAGTAAATGTCCCGTTGCGGTTGTTGATGTACAGCTTGTTGGGTTCCGTGTCGTTGCTCACCGCGATGTCGGGCCAGCCGTCCTGGTTCGCGTCAAGGATGGCGATGCCGAGGCTCTTCGAGGTTGGGTCGTACAGCCCGGCCTGTTTCGTCTCGTCGGTGAACGTGCCGTCGCCGTTGTTGTGCCATAGCTCCAGCGACGCGCCCTTGTACGACTCCGGCGTGCAGTAGGACTTGTGCGTGCCATCCATGGTGCAGTAGAGGTCGTTCTGCGGCGACCACTGCACGTAATTCGCCACCAGCAGATCGAGCCGTCCGTCGCGGCCGGTATCCACCCAGGCCGCGCTGGTGCTCAGCCCGGAGGCGCCCGACTTCTCCAGGCCGGCTTGCTTCGTCACATCCGTGAAGGTGCCGTTGCCGTTGTTGCGGAAGAGATGGTTGCCGCCGTAAGCCGTGACGAAGAGGTCGTCGTTGCCGTTGTTCAGGTAATCGCCGACAGCCACGCCAAAACCGTACATGGGAATCGCCAGCCCCGCCTGCTTCGTCACGTCGGTAAAGGTGCCGTCGTGGTTGTTGCGGTAGAGCGCCGGCGTGGTCACGCTGCCCGGCTGTCCGGGCCAGCGCGTGCCGTTCACGAAGAAGATGTCCTGCCAGCCGTCGTTGTTGTAGTCGATGAAGGCGACGCCGGGGCCGAGTGTTTCCGGTAGATATTTTTTGCCGAACGCGCCGTTGTTGTGGACGAAGTGAATGCCCGCGGAGCGCGTGATGTCGGCGAAGTGAATGTGCTCCGGCGGAGCCGTCGCGTTCGGGGCCGATCCGGCAACGGCAGCCAGCACCGTGAGCCCGGCCAGGGCGAGCACGGCGGCGGGAGCGAGCGCAGCGCGGGACGATCTTCAACGACGTGCCTCCATTGCCCGATGCAGGCGGGAGAACGACGTTCGGCTCCGGACCGTTGTTGGCGTTCGCCTGAGTCAGCGGCACCGAGTCGTGCTCATGGATCGGCTGGCGCTCCAGATTGTCGAATGGATGCTTCTCGCGGTACGGACCGGTGAGCGTCTGCGCGGCTTCGTCTTCCTTGAAGCGCATGTACCGCTTCTCGTACGCCGCGGACAGCTTGTCGTCGCCGAGGCCCGTGTAGCAGAGCATCAGGTTGTAATTTGCTTCCAGGTCTTCCGGATCGATGGCGATCGCCCTGAGGAATTCGTCGCGCGCCTCGGCGTAACGGCGCTCGAGGAAATACACCCGGCCCAGATCGTTATGCACCACGCGATCATAGGGATACTGCGCGATGACCAGCTTGAACTGCTCGATGGCTCCGGCATAGTCGCCCTGCTGGCGCAGCACGCGGCCCAGGAAGTAATGCGTTCGCGCGAGGTTCGGCGAGAGCGCAAGGGCCTTCTGCAGCACCACGGATGCGCCCGCCAGATTCCCTTCCTGCAGGCGCACGCGGCCGATGTTCACCCATCCGTCGGGATTCGCCGGATCGCACTGCGTGGCGCGGTCGAAGGCCATCTCGGCGGCTTTTAGATCGCCCTGCAACAACAGCCCGATCCCATAGTCATTCCAGCGATGCCAGTCGGCTTTCTCCGTCATCGCCTGCGCCGCAGGCAGCGGCGAGCGGGACGGCAGCACCGTCAGTTCCGCCGTGGATTGCGCCATGACGACGATGGGCAGGTTGGGGATGGCCTTGATCTTGCCGGAAACATTTGCCGTGCTCGCGGTGAAGACCATCTTCCGGTCGTCGTAGGCCGGCGTCACGTCGTGCGGGCCCGTGCTCAGGAATTTCGCGCCAAAGGAGAACTGCGTGTTGATCCAGGCGAACTTGCGGTAGTTCACCCGCGCCACCAGATGAATGTGGCCGCGTGCGTCTTTCGGGATTTGCAACCGGAAGTGAACCGTGTCTGCGGCCCCCGGCGGAATCAGGTGCACGTACACCGTCGCGCGGTCGGTCCAGGCGTTGCGCTTGTCGGCGGGATTGCCGTGCGCGTCAATGGCCAGCGAGCGGTAAAACTCCGCGCTGGGATCCACGGGGCCCTTGCCTTGATCCTCCACCATGCCGCTCCAGAAGAGGACCTTGCCCTGATCGTCGGTGGCTTTCAGTTCCAGCCAGCAGTCGAAGGCATCGACCGTTCCTCCGGGGAAGAAGTGCCCCACGCCGATCGTGCGCACCACCACGTCCACGCGAGCGGTCTCGCCCGGCACAACGGTTCCCTGCACACGATCGAGCGGCGCGGTCACGGGAGCCACATTCGCCTCGCCAGTCATGCCGGTGATGTGCTGCTCCGCCTCTTCGCCCACGGCGAAGGTCGTCTCCGCCTGCATCGGTGCGGCGGCTGCGGCCTGGATCACGTGATTCCCGCCCGTCTCGGGCGAAACCGCGAAAATGTCCACGCTCACCTGATGGTTCTGCAGGAAGCGCTCCGTGTCGTCGAGCTGCTTTTGGTCCTTGTTCACGAACGGCAGCGCGGTATTGGCTGCGATGAAGCGATGCGAGCGGATGAATCCGTCGACTTCTCCGGCATCGTTGGAGCGCACCGGCGGCATGTGGCAATCCACGCAATTCTCAGGATGCGGCGGATAGTAGAACGAACGCGCGCCGAAGCCGGAAACGCCGCTGGCCTGCCAGTTGTCGTAATCGTCGAAGCCGCGAATCCAGCGGTAATGGTCCAGCGGCACGTCCAGGTGCACCTTGTGGCACGCCGAGCAGAAGTCGGCGGGATTGTTCTGCATGAACGGCTTGAAGAATGTGCGCCGGTGCGGCTCGGGATCTTCCTCGATGAGGAAATCGATCAGCTTGCGCAGATAAGGATTCTTCGTATCCACCAGCTTGAAGAGCGCCGGATATTCGATGGTGTACGCGCCGTTGCCCATGGTGCTGCGCACGTCGCGGATGGAGTGGCACACCATGCAGCCGATACCGGCCTGCGCCGCCGGCGTGAAGATGCGGTCTTTGATGGGCGTGTTGAAGTTGCCGGGAAAGAACAGCGCGGCGTCGTGGCAGCCCGCACACCATTTCGACGCCTGCACGCCGTCCACGTCCTGCATGTAGACGATTGCCTGCCGGTACCACTGGTTGTTGAACGAGGAAAAATGGTGCGCGGAGCTTTCCCACTCGCGATAAATGTCGGCGTGGCACTCCTTGCAAGCTGCGGAGTCGACGAAGTAATCCTCGGGCACGGTTTTGCCGGTAGAAGTCTCCGCGGAGCTCGGGAAAAACTCGCTCTTCGTTCCCGCGCCTTCGGTGTCCATGGAAGCCGGCGCAATGGATGGGTTGTGGATGACGTACGCCCGCTGCCACGGCACCGTGCGCACCCACCAGGCTCCGCCGGCGACGCCCGCAGCCACGACCAGGCAGCACGCCAGCCGCGCCGAGGTCCGCAGCGGCGTTCCCTGCAAGCGGCGAAGGCGCGCCGGCCGTCCGGCCCACACGAACAGCAGCACCGCGCAGCCCACCACCGAAACCACTTCGTGGGTGTAGAGCACTGGCCACATGGGCCGCCGCGCGCCGGTAAAGATGATGATGGCGCCGAGAACTCCGCCGAGCAGGACCACCGCCCAGCCCAGCTTCTCCCACAGGCCGCGGCCGCGCATCAGGCGGCCCATCCACGGCACGCCCAGCACCAGAAAGACGGCGCCGAGAAAGATGTGAAAGAGGACGACGCCTTCGTAGACGAGCGTCGCCGATGGAAACGCGAACAGATAGATCGCGCTGCCGGCCAGACTCAGGGCCCCGGCAATCAGGAATCGTCTCATCGACGCGAGTTCAGCTCTCCAAAGAGTTGTCGCTGTGCGGATCCGGCGGCCTCTTCAGCGCTGCATCCGGCACAAGAATATTAGCGGCCCGCGAGGACGGCTGGCATCCACCTTTCGATGGAGGCAGCCGCGGCGTCTCTAATTCTGCACCGTCGCCGTCCGCAAAAAATCGTAGGTGCCCGTGGGATCCAGTTGAATGTTGCCGATGCGGCGGTCGTGGACGATCACCGTGTCCATGTACCACAGGTTCAGGTCGGGCAGGTCGCGCGCGGCGATTTGCTGGATGCGGCGATAGTCGGCGATGCGCTGCTGCTGGTTGCTGGTCAGGGCGGCGTCAGCGATCAGCCGATCCATCTCCGGGTCGGAATAGTAGCCGCGGTTCGCGCCATGCGGCGGGAACGCCTTCGACGTCCAGATGTAGCGGAAGATGTCGGGGTTGGCGTTGCCGCCGATCCACCGCGACGGCGACATCTGGAATGCGCCGCGCGTCAGGTCGGCATAGAACGTCGCGAACTCGTAGCTGCGCAGATCGACGGCGATGCCCACGCGCGCCATCATCGCCTGGATGGCCACCGCGACCAGCCGAACTTCCTCCTCGGCGTTCGAGATTTTCATCGTGATGTGGAAGCGCACGCCCCCTGGCCCGCGCTTGTATCCGGCCTGATCCAGCAACGCGTTGGCCGCGGCCGGATCGAAGGGGTACTGCCTGGTATCGCCGGTCCACGCCCAGTGCTCGGGCGGCAGCGTGCTGTCCGCGGGCCGCGCCTGGCCGCGATAAATCGTCTGGATCAGCAGCTGGCGATTGATGGCCATAGCGATGGCGCGGCGTACGCGCACGTCGTGCAGAATCGGGTCGCGCAGGTTGAAGACGATGTAGTAAAGATTGGTTCCCGGCCCTTCGTCGACCGCCAGCCGCGGGTCGCGGTGCAGCGTATCCACCATGTCGGGCGGCAGCGCGTCGCTCTCCACGTCGGCGGAGCCCTTCTGCAGTTCCAGCGCGCGGGTGGTCGCATCGGGCACCACGGCAAAATCGATGAGCGCGATCTGCGGCGGCGTTCCCTGGTAGCTCGGATTCCGCGCCAGAATCACGTCGCGGTCCACCTGCTGACTGACGAAGACAAAGGGGCCGCTGCCGATCGGATTGCGCCAGAAGTCGCGTCCGCTGCCATAGGGCACAATGCCGATCGCTCCATCGCAGAGGTTGAAGAGCAGCGAGGGGTCGGGCGTCTTCAGGTGAAAGATCACCGTCGTCGGATCGGGCGCCTCGATGCGGTCGAGGCTCGTGTACGATCCCGCCTTCACGCTGATCACCGTCCCGTTCATGATCGAGTCAATGGTCCACTTCACGTCACGCGAGGTGAGCGGCCGCCCGTCGGAGAAACGCACGCCCGAGCGCAGATGGAAGATCCACGTGAGAGGGTCAGGATTGGACCAGCTGGTGGCGAGCCCCGGCTGCAGGCCGAAGTGCGCATCGCGCCAAACCAGCGGATCGAAAATCAGCGCATCGATGTGCTCGGCCTGGCCGTCGGTGCCGATGCGGGGGTCCAGATTCGCCGGACTGCTCTCAATCAGCATGGTCACCGTGCCCGGCGGCGGCTTGTGCGCGCCGCACCCGGACACGCAGAGCACAGCGCTCAGAGCGCAGAGCACAGCAAAAAAGCGGCCGGCTCTAAGTGGAAGGAGGCCCTGCATAGGTGACCGATCCCAGAATAACGGGCCGTGCGGCGCCGGTGGCGGATGGCATGTTGCCGGCGCGGTGATGCCACGTTTGCCAGGCGAGCAGCGCAAACGCGACGGCCTCCTTGGCTTCGGCGGGAATGCCTGAGTCGTCGCTGGTGGTGACGGTGCAGCCGAGCGGCGCGAGGCTTTCACGCAGCCAGGCCAGCAGCGTTGCGTTCCGCGCTCCTCCGCCGGAGACAATGCAATCGAGGGGAGCTTTCGCGGTCAGCGGCTGCACCCAGCGGGCCACGGCCTCGCGAATGCTTTCCGCCGTCAACGCTGTGGCTGTGGCGACAGCATCCTCCGGCTTGCGGCTCAGCTTGCGGCACGCTCCCTGAAATTCCGCGGCGTACTCCCGCCCGAACTGCTCGCGTCCCGCGGATTTTGGGGGCCTCTGGCGAAAGAATTTCTCGCGCAGCGCGCCGCGCACCACAGGCTCCAGCACCTTGCCACGCGCGGCTGTGCGTCCTTCGCGGTCGTAGGGCTTGTCGAAGAGCTGCTGCATCAGCGCATCAATGATCATGTTGCCGGGGCCGGTGTCGAAGGCAATCACCTGGTCCTGGCGCGCGCCGGCCGCAATCGCCGTGAGATTCCCGATGCCGCCGATATTTTGCAGAATGCGCGCGCGCTGCGGATGCGCGTAGAGCACGTAATCCAGCAGTGGAACCAGCGGCGCGCCCTGTCCGCCGGCGGCCATGTCGGCGGGGCGGAAATTCGAAACCACCGGCACACCGAACTCCGCCGCCAGCAGCGCCGGCTCGCCCAATTGCCAGGTGCAGGCAAACCGCCGGCCGGCGTAGGACGACGCAGCCCCCTGGTGGTAAAGCGTTTGGCCGTGGCAGCCGATCAGCTCCGGCCGGATGCCGCTCGCGGCCACGGTGGCGCGAACCGCTTCCGCATAGGCCAGCCCCAGCCGCCAGTTCAGCCGCGCAAGCTCCGCCGTGGAGATCGCGCGGGCGTTCATCGCGCCAAGAATCGCTTCCCGCAGCGCTCGCGGAAACCGAAAGCCGCGATGCGCAAGCAGCTCCAGTTTCGTGCGATCACCCCGCTCCGCGATCCTCACCAGCGCCACGTCCACGCCGTCGGCGGAGGTGCCGCTCATGAGGCCGGCAACGATCAAAGAAGGGTCTGATGTCTGTGGGCGCGTCATTCCGGATGCGGAATGATTCTATGTCACGCCTTCCGCTTCGCGCTTCAGGCCGCGCCAGCGCTCCGGATCGCCGCCGTGCACAGGCGCTTCCGCTACCTCCTGGCCAAAGGCCTTCACTTCCTCGCACAGGCGGTTCAACCGCTCGCCGGAGGGCGTGTGGCGTCGCACCGGCTGCAGCCAGCGCTTCTTGGAGCGGTAGATTTTCCGCCACGCGCTGGCGACGGCTTCTGAAAACGCTACAGAGCGTTCGCCTTCCCGGACCAGCGCCTCGTATGCCCGGTCAATCAGCCCCGCATCGCGGCAAACGGGGATCATCTGGACTCCCGCCAGCACCGCCTTCACCACCGCCTCTTCCAGCGGCATTTGCGACAGGATGCCGCCCATCTCCATGTCGTCGGAGACGATGATCCCTTTGAAGCGCACCTGCCGCCGCAGCACGTTCGTGACCCAATAGCGCGAAACGCTGGCCACAGCCGAGTCGCGCCCCGGCCAGGGGTAGGCAGCATGCGCGACCATGGCGAAGGGCAGTTTTCCGGCCACCGCCAGCCACGGCGCCAAATCGGTCCGCCACATCATCCGCGTCTGGCGATGGACGACCGGCGTATCCTGGTGCGAATCGGCCGTCGCTCCGCCCAGCCCAGGGAAATGCTTGCCGCAGCCCAGAATCTCCTCCATCGCGAGCCCGGAGAGAAAGTAGCGCGCGTAATCGATCACCCGCCATGGCTCGGCGGCAACCGCGCGGGTCCGCATCACCCCGGCGGATTCCTTTAGAGCCAGATCGAGCACCGGCGCGAACACCGTATTGAATCCCAGCGCGCGCGCTTCGCGGGCGATCAGCGCTCCGTGCCTGCGATACATGTGCCGCTTCCCGGTGGAGAACACGGCGGCGGCCGAAGGTACCGGGTGGATCACTTCCCTGAAGCGGTCCACCAAACCCCCTTCCTCGTCCACGCAGCGGAACAGTGGGACCGTCCCCAGCCGGTCGGCCTCGCGCAGCAGCGCCGCCGTCTGCGCGGCCTCTTCGATGTTGCGCCGGAACAAAATGATCCCGCCCGGGCGGATGCGCTTCATCCATGCCTGCTCGGCCGCGGTGAGCGAGGTGGATTCAACGCCAACGACCAGAATCTGCCCCGCCTGTTCAGCCAGATGCACGTGGCGGCGGCGCGGCATGAAGACGCGTGAACTGCGCCGGCCATCCGATGGCAGAGACTTCTCGGCGGGCGTGGAACGCGGTGTGGGTCTGGGGGTCATGGCACTTCAGTGGATCAGCCTCGTATTTCGGTCTTCAGCTCTTCCAGCAAATTCAGTGCTTGCAGTGGCGTCAGCGTGTTGACATCCGTCTGCGCCAGGCGATCGAGGATGCGCTGCGAAAGCGGAGTAAAGATCGTGAGCTGGAGCGAAGGCTCGGTTTCCACGGCCACGTTCTGCCGCTCCGAGCGCTCGTGCTGCTTCAGCACCTGGCGTGCGCGTTGGATGACCGCCGGCGGCAGCCCTGCCAGCCGCGCCACGTCGATCCCGTAACTGCGATTTGCAGGCCCCTGTTCTATGCGATGCAAAAAAACGATTCCCTGGGGAGATTCCTTTGCTTCAACATGGAAGTTTTTCAGGCGCGGAAATTCCTCAGCCAGGAGGGTCAATTCGTGGTAGTGGGTGGCGAACAGGGCCCGGGCGCCGATCCTGCCCTGCAGGTACTCGAGTGTCGCCCAGGCCAGCGCCAGCCCGTCGAACGTGGACGTTCCCCGGCCCATCTCGTCCAGCAGGATCAGAGATTGCGGCGTGGCTGTGTTCAGGATGGTCGCCGTCTCGGTCATTTCCACCATGAATGTGGACCGGCCCCGCGCCAGATTGTCGCTGGCGCCGATCCGCGTGTACACCCGGTCCACCAGGCCGTAGGTCATCCGCTGCGCCGGCACAAAGCTGCCCATCTGCGCCAGAATCGTCAGCAGCGCCGTCTGCCGCAGGTACGTGGACTTGCCGCCCATGTTGGGCCCGGTGATCAGCAGCAGGCTCGGGTGGGAAGTGTTTGTGCTCGCATCCAGAAACAGGTCGTTCGGCACGAAGCGGGTTTCGCCGGCTTCATCCATGAGCCGTTCGATCACGGGGTGGCGTCCGCCCACGATTTCCAGCATCGGCGCCGGATCGATGCGCGGACGCGTGTAGCTGCGCAACGCGGCCAGATGCGCGAAGTTCGCGACCAGATCGATCTCAGCAACCTCGGCGCTGGTGCGCCGCAAGCGGCCGGCGTTCTCCACCACTCGCGCTCGCAGCGCGGCAAACATTCGCTTCTCGATCTCGACGCATCGTTCCTGCGCAGTCAGAACTTTGGTCTCGTAATCCTTCAGCTCGGGCGTGGTAAAGCGCTCCGCGTTCACCAGCGTCTGCTTGCGCTCGTAATCGGCCGGCACGCTGGCGAGATTCGATTTGGTGATCTCGATGTAGTAGCCAAAGACCGAGTTGAACCGCACCTTCAGCGAGCCGATGCCCGTGCGTTTGCGTTCGCGCTCCTCGATGGCGGCAATGGAGGCTCGCCCGCTCGAGCCGATGGAGCGCAGATCGTCCAGCTCGGCGTCGATGCCGGTCGCAATCACTCCTCCGTCGGCCAGGGTCAGCGGCGGCTCGGGCACCAGCGTGGAAGTGATGGCGGCGCAGAGGTCCTCGAGCGGATCCAGCGCGGCGGCCACCTGCTGCCAGAACGGCGCGCGCAGAGCCGCAGCCGAGCGCTGAACCGCCGGCAAATGCCGCAGCGACGCAGCCAGCGCCAGGACATCGCGAGGACCGGCGCTGTCCAGCGAAATGCGCGCCAGCAGTCGATCGAGATCGAGGATGCCCGAGAGCGACCGGCGCAATTCCTCGCGCCCGATCAGATCGGCGCGCGCGGCGTCCACCGCCTCGTAGCGCGCCTCAATCTTCGCCGCATCCAGCATGGGCCGCAGCAACGAAGCTCGCAGCAGCCGCTTGCCCATCGGCGTACAGCACGCGTCCATCGTGCGGAACAGCGTCGTCTCCGGTCCCGCATCGAAGAACAGCGGCTCCACCAGTTCCAGGTTGCGCGCGGTCACCTGATCCAGATACAGATGTTCGGCGCGGTGATAGAAGCGCAGCGAATCGACATGCTGCGCCTCCGACTGCTGCGTTGTCCGCACGTAGTGGACGATGGCGCCTGCGGCGATGGCTGCGGCCGGATGCCCACCCAGCCCGAAGCCCTCCAGCCCCCGGCTGCCTAACTGCCGCTCCAGCAGCGGAATGGCGAAATCCGGCGAAAAGGCGAAATCATCAATCGGCGTGCGGGATTTGATCTGCGCCGTCAGCGGCTCCAGCGCCGCGCCGTCGGAGATCCCCGCGAATGGCCCGCGCGTCGCGGGAAAGATCAGCTCGCTCGCCGCCAGCCGCAACAGCTCGTCCAGGCACTGCGCCGCCGCGCCGGGACCCTGGAATTCCGTGGCGCGAAAATCGCCGGTCGAAAGGTCGAGCCAGGCCAGCCCGGCCGCATCGCCCGCAAAGTGGGCCGCCGCCAGGTAATTGCTCTGCTCCGCGGCCAGTGAAGCATCCAGCGCCGTGCCCGGAGACAGCACCCGCGTGATCTCGCGCCGAACGATCTTCTTCGCGAGCTTCGGATCTTCCATCTGGTCGCAAATGGCGACGCGGAAGCCCTTCCGCAGCAGCCGCGCAATGTAGTTCTCCGCGGCGTGATACGGAACGCCGCACATCGGTACGCTGCGCTCCTTGTCGCGCGCGGTCAGCGTGATCTGCAGCTCCCGGGAGGCGGTTTTGGCGTCGTCGAAGAACAGCTCATAAAAATCGCCAAGACGGAAGAAGAGCAGGGCGTCAGGATGCTGGCGCTTGGCCGCCAGATACTGGCGCATCAGCGGTGTTTGAGACTCGATCGTCGCCTCGGGCACGGAAGGGTCAGAATACAGGCAAGCGTGGAGGAAGAATCGCGGAATTTGCGTTCGCGCCAGTGGCCCTGGACCGAAGTGATACGCTGACGGGGAATGATCCTCCGGCGGATCTCCGCAATCTTGGTGGTGGCGTTGGCAATCGCCTCGCAGGCGCAGACTGCTGCCACGCGGACCTGGAAAGATCCTGCGCTGCAACTCACGTTTTCTTATCCCGCCGAGTTGCAGCCGCGCGATCCGGCAACCGTCACCGGCGCCGGCTGCGCGAAGGTCGTGCTGGCCGCGGGGCTCGGCGCCGATCCGAATGAACCCGGAACTGCGGACACCGCTCCGGCCTCCGCCAAATGGGCCAGCCTCACCCTGTCTGACATGGGACCGGAGTGCATTCCGCCGCAGGCGCTGAAAAAGACCAAAGTGATGGACCAGATGATGTACGGGATGACCGGCGGCGCCACCCAGACCCTCGGCATGATGCCCATGGAGCAGCCCGTCGGCTATCTGCTCGAAGGTCGCCATGCCTATGTCGCGGCGGCGCAGGGCGAACCGGTCTCCACCGACGTGGTACAGCCCGCCAACGGAGCCGAGATTCTGGTGCTGATCGCCGTGCACCTGAACGATCACGTGCTGGTCTGGCGCCTTACTTCGAATGACGCCGGCCTGCTCAACCGCATGCTGGCCAGCCAGGTGGATTTTGGCGCCGGCACGCCTCAGGCGTTGTATCCCGGGCACATCGGCGAGTAGCTAAGGACCTTGCGGCCACCCGCCACGCCTGTGATATTTCTCACATTCCGCATGGCTTCGTCTTTGGATAATGGATTCCAGCGGGTCCGGAACCCGAGCGTTTATTTATACTTTGAGTACCTCGGGTTCCGGACCCACCTCTACGCCCATGTTCCTTCTTTGGCTTCGAGTTGCGGCAATCTTGTACGGAGTCGCCAGTCTGCTGGCGATCCCGGCCGTGCTCGGGAACCGTCCGCGCGGGCATCGATTTTGCCTGCCCGTCGCCCTGGGCGGCTGGTTCTTCCACCTGGTCGCCGTCGTGGAAATGATGACCGCGGCGCATCACCTCATCCCGGTGATGGCGGATGAGATCCTCTCGACCCTGGCGCTGCTGATCGTTGCCGTCTTTCTGCTCATCTTCTTCATCTGGCGGACGGTCTCCTTCGGTCTCTTTGCTCTGCCCCTGAGCTTTTTACTCACCGTCATTCCCGCCATCGGGCCGGACCACTACACGTTCACCTCGCCCCTGGTGCGCAACGGCTGGATCGCCTTTCACGTTGTCCTGCTGCTGGCGGCCTACACGGCGCTGCTCTTCGCCATGCTGTCGAGCGTGCTGTATCTGGTGCAGGAGCGCCGGCTCAAGAGTAAGGGCACGCCTGGCTTTCTCACCTGGCTGCCGTCGCTCGCCACCATGGATCAGATCACGCAGTCCACGCTGGTGCTCGGCTTCTGCTGCATGACGCTGGGTCTCTTCGCCGGCTCTCTGGTGGCTCAGGAAGACGTCGGCGCCCGATATTTTGCCGATCCCAAGGTGCTGCTTTCGTTCGTCATCTGGGCGCTCTATGTCGGCATGCTCTTTATGCGGCGGTCGGCGGGACTGCGCGGACGCCGCGCGGCCTGGGTGACCTCCGGCGTTCTGGTCGCCATTGTTTTTGTGTGGGCCGCGAATCTGCTCGGCTCGGTGCATAGCTCCGCTCACAGGTTCGGTTTGAAATGAGATTCCTGGTCGCAGGCCTGAATCACAAAACGGCGCCCATCGAGCTGCGCGAGCGGCTGGCCATCGGGCCGGACGTGCTGCCGGAGACGACGATGGCGCTGCTGGCTGAGCCTGGCGTGACCGAGGCCATGATTCTTTCCACCTGCAACCGGGTGGAACTGCTGGTCGGCCACAATGGGCTGGAACCGGCGCTGCCGGAGTTCCTGGCCACGCGCTTCGGGATCGACCGCAACCTGCTCGCGCCGCACATTTACCTGCATCGCGATGAGGAAGCTATCCGGCATCTGTTCCGCGTCGCCGCCAGCCTCGATTCCATGGTGGTGGGCGAAGCGCAGATCCTCGGGCAGGTGAAGAATTCCTGGAACGCAGCGCGGCAACTGGGCGCTGTCCGCGGACCCATGGACCGGCTGCTGCAGGGCGCATTCTCCGCGGCCAAACGCGTTCGCAATGAAACCGAGATTGGCTCGTCCTCCGTTTCGATCGCCTCCGTCGCGGTGGACCTGGCACGCCGCATCTTCGGCTCGCTGGAGGGCAAGCGGATTCTCCTGATCGGCGCCGGCAAGATGAGCGAGTTGGCCGCGCGCCATCTGATGCAGCACGGCGCCGATTCGCTCCTGGTGGCCAACCGCACGCACGAGCGCGCCGTCCGCCTCGCCGGCCAGTTCCTGGGCGAAGCGATCCCGTTTGAGAACCTGCCCGCTCGCGCTCACGAAGCCGACATCATCATCGCCTCCACCGGCTCGCAGCAGCACATCATCGGCATGGAGCAGGCGCAGGCCATGCTCCACCGCCGCCGCAATCGCCCCGTCTTCCTCATCGACATCGCCGTCCCGCGCGACGTGGATCCCCGGATCAACCGCCTCGAGGGCATCTTCCTGTATGACATCGACGATCTTCAGCAGGTAGCCTCGGCCCACATGGTCGACCGCGGCAAAGAAGCGCAGCGCGCGGAGGCGATCATCTCCGAAGAAACCGAGCGCTTCCACCGCCGCATCCGCACCGTGGACATTGCGCCGGTCCTGATGCATGTCCAGGCCAAGACCGAAGAGATGCGCCAGACGGAGCTGCACCGCGCCAGGCGCCTGCTGCAGTCGCTCACGCCGGAGCAGCAGATCGCGGTCGACTCGCTCACCCGCGGCCTGATGAATAAGTTCCTCCACCTGCCCCTGCAGGCGCTCAAGACCGCGGCGCGCGAAGGCGATGCGTCCTCGCTGGAAGCGATCGGCAACGTCTTCGCTCGTGAATGCGTGGCGCATAAAGCTGAGCAGGAAGCCGAAAAGGCGGCCGAGGACCTGGCGGAAGCTCAGGCGGAGACGTCCGAGCCTCGCATCGAAGCCGGCGACGAAGCCGCAAAGAACTGAAATCGCATTCGCGGCGAACGCGCTACCCTGATGAACAGTGCCTGTGGACCCTGCCAATTCGCCCTCTGATCGCTGCGCTCTGAGCTCTGAGCCCTGTCCTTTACGCATCGGCTCGCGCGGCTCGAAGCTCGCCCTCTGGCAGGCGCATCACATTGCAGACCGTCTGCGCGCCGCCGGCCACGACGTCACCATTGAGATCATCCGCACTCTGGGCGATGCCATGCAGCACGTCCCCTTTGCGCAGGTCGGCGATGCCGGCCGCGACGGCAAGGGCATGTTCACCAAAGAAATCGAGGAAGCGCTGCTGGCGGGGCGCATCGATCTGGCGGTGCACAGCCTGAAGGACTTGCCCACCGAGCTGGCGACTCCCTTCGCAATTGCCGCGATTCCGGAGCGGGTCGATCCGCGCGATGCCTTCGTTTCCGTGCACCATGAGAGTTTCGCTTCGCTGCCGCAGGGCGCGCGCATCGGCACCAGCAGCCTGCGGCGCCAGGCGCAGCTTCGCTCCGAACGGCCCGACGTGCAGTGCCTCGAGTTTCGCGGCAATGTGGACACACGCCTGCGCAAACTCGTCGAGGGCCAGGTGGACGCCATCATTCTCGCTTCGGCCGGTCTGGAGCGCCTGGGCCTCACCGAATATCGCCGCGAGTGCTTTTCGCCGCTGGTGCTCTGCCCGGCAGCGGGCCAGGGCGCACTCGCCATCGAGACGCGCGCCGACGACGAGCGGACGCTCCGTGCCCTCGCGTTCCTCAATCATGAGCCGACGCGCTACGCCGTGACGGCGGAGCGTGCGGCACTGGCAGCGCTCGGCGGCGGCTGCCAGGTTCCCATCGGGATCCACTGCCTGCCCGCCGAAGGTCATTACAGCGTGGCCGCGGCCGTTGCCGCTCCGGATGGTTCTGAGATTCTCCGCCTCGCCATGAACCGCCAGAGCGGCGACCCTGTTGCCCTGGGCCGTAAGATTGCCGGGCGTTTGCTGGAGCAGGGGGCGCAGCGCCTGCTGGAGATGGTCGCTCCCGCCCCGGGAATCGCGGGAAGCGTGGCCGCCCCGTGAGCGCGCCTGCCGCTTCCCCGGGTCCGCTGCCTCTCGCCGGCCGCCGCGTGCTGGTCACGCGCGCACGCCATCAGGCCGGGCGGCTGGCCGACGAACTGCGCGCTCGCGGTGCTGAAGTCCTCGAAGTTCCCGCTATCGAGATCGCTCCGCCGGAATCGTACGAGCCGCTGGATCGCGCTCTGCGGAATTTGTCGCAGTATCAGTGGCTGATCGCCACCAGCGCCAATGCCGTGGCCGCTCTGCGCGCGCGCATGGACGCGCTGGGGTTGTCGGCAAAGGCGTGCGGTCATCTGCGCATCGCTGCCATTGGCTCGGCGACAGCTCAGGCGTTGCTCGCATTGGGATTGCCGCCGGCCCTCACGCCTCCTGAGTATGTGGCTGAATCGCTGGTGGAGGCGATCGGCGATCGAACGCGGGGCAGGCATGTGCTGCTGGTGCGCGCCGCCGTGGCGCGCGACGTGATTCCCGATGCGCTGCGGGCCCAGGGCACGCGGGTCGATGTAGTCGATGCCTACCGGACGGTGATCCCTGCCGATTCCGTTCAGGCCATCCGCACAGTTTTTGCCAACGGGCGCAGTCCCGATGCCGCCACGTTCACCAGCTCCTCAACGGTGGCGAATTTTCTGGCGCTGCTTCAGGAAGCGGGTGTTGCCGCTCCGGCGTCGCTGCGTGCCATCTCCATCGGCCCCGTCACCAGCCGCACCCTCCGCGAGCACGGATGGGAACCCGCAGCCGAGGCTGAGCCGCACGACCTGGCCGGTCTGGTGGAGGCGGTGGTCCGGGCGCTCGACGAGCGCTGACGCGCTGTGGATTCGCAGTCGATACACTGAGCTTCGTGGCGACTCCCCGCATCGGCATCCATCTCTCCACCTCCGGTGGCGTCTTTCGGGCCGCCGAGCGCGCGCATGAAATCGGCGCGAACACCTTCCAGATCTTCTCGTCGAGCCCGCGCATGTGGCACGCCGCGCGCCTGGAGCCCTCGCATTGCGAGCAAATGCGCCAATTGCGCCTCGAGTATGGCTGCGCGCCGCTCGTCATCCACACCAGCTACCTCGTCAACCTGTGCAGCCAGTCAGAGATCGTGCGCGAAAAATCCGTGTCGGCATTTCGTGGCGAAGTGGAGCGCGCCCTCGCTCTCGGCGCGGAGTTCCTGGTCCTGCATCCCGGTTCGTGGAAGGGGCTCACGCGCGAGTCCGGACTCGCGCTGGCCGCCGAATCGATCGCGCGCTCGCTCGACGGACTTCCCCTCGATGAATGCGATTTCCGCGTGCTCATCGAGAACACCGCCGGCGCGGAATTTTCGCTGGGCGGCCGCTTCGAGCAGGTCGCGGAGCTGATCGACCGCCTGCGCGGCATCGTGCCGATAGGCGCATGCCTCGACACCTGCCATTGCCACGTGGCGGGCTACGACCTGCTCAGCGCCACGGGCTATGAGGAAACCGTCTCGCTGATCCGCGACACCATCGGCCTCGACACGGTCCGCGTCTGGCACATGAATGATGCGAAGGCTCCGCGCGGATCGCGCCTCGACCGCCACCAGCACATCGGCCAGGGGACGATGGGCCTCGAACCCTTTCGCCGCCTGCTGCACGACGCACGCTTCGCGCACTGCGCCTTCATCGCCGAGACGCCTGTCGACGAGCCGGACGACGACCGGCGCAATGTGAAGACGATGCTGCTGCTGGCGGCAAGCGTGGAGCCGGCGCCCACTTCGAAGCCGGCGCGGCGAAAACCCTGATCCAAATTGCCGATCAGATTTGAGGATGCTGCGGCGTCGAGCTCTAGGCGCCTGCGGCGTGGCGGTTCCCTGCGGCGGCGATGTGCCGGACGCCGCACTCGACGATGATCCGCTTGTCGATGCAGCCGGCCCGCCTGGCGGCTGCGGCGAATCGCCTGGGGCATTTCCCTTTGGCTTTTCGGTGCTCTTCGCCGGCTTCTGCGGAGTTTCCTGCGGTGAAGTACCGCCCGGTTGCGGCGTATCCGGCGCTGTCGTCGTCTGGCCAGGCACATAGGCAGGTCGAACCGAAGAGGATCCCGGCGGCGGCGGCAATTCCTGCGCCGCCAGCGTGATCTGGTTCACCACCGACGGATCGTCGCGCAGCTTCACGTAGAGCTGCCCACCCTGCGGGTGCGGCACAGGCAGCACGTATCCAGGAAAACCATCCGGCACCTGCACCGCGCCGGTGAAATTCGGGTTCGTCGCGATTGAGTCCACCAGGAACAGATTCGATCCGCTCAGCCGGCAATCCTGGTTCGCCGCTGCCGGGCACTTCAGATCGTGCAGCGCGGGCAGCCGCACCAGCGTTGCCAGCGGCTGCCAGTCGCCCTGCGCGCCCTTATCCACCACGCGGAATTTGAGCGGCCCGAACGCCGAATCGCCAAAGGCTTTCGCTGGATCCAGCGTAGCCAGCGCCACCTGCGCGTTCTCCAGCGTCATGCCGCCGTTCGCCAGCGTCAGGTTCGTTGTGAATCCCTCATCCTGCGTCGCCACTTCGATTTGCTCGTTCATGCCGAACCGCCCTGGCGACTGCGCCCGCAGCGAGAAGGTCAGCACGGCATCCTGCGGCAGTTCGTCCTGCCCGGCCAGCTCGATGTTGCTTCTGCTGCCGGCTGTCGAATCCTGCACGCTTTTGCCGATCAGCTCCACGCTCGGCCGTGGCGGGCCCACGGCAGCCTGCACGGTCAGATCGCGGCCGTCCTCCAGTTCCACCGTCGCCGTGCCGGTCTCCCCCTGCTTCAGTTTGGCCGCGGAGGTTGGATTCTTCGCCACCATCGGCAGCTCATCGCTGGTCAGCGCCGCCCCCGAGGTGCCCGGGATAAACGTCACGCCGTTCAGCGTCAGGCTCGCAACCTCATCCAGGCGGCTGCCCTTCAGTACGCCCTGCGGGTCCCCGGCATGCAGCGTAAAGCTGTTCAGGTGGCCTGCCTCCGCAAACGCGCGCAGCGGCAGTGTTTGCGCGGTGACCGCGCCGTACTGCTTCACCTCCAGCTGCATCGGCCCGGGCTTCGCCTTCTGGAGCGGGAGGCTCACCTGCAGTTGATCCGGCCCCGTAATCTTCCACGCCGCTTTGATCTCATTCCCTGCGGAATCCTTCAGCACGATCGTATCCACGCAGCTCGCGTCGTCCGCTGAAAGCTGGATCGTATCCACCTTGCCCACGATGAGCGACTCTCGATCGGCCACGGCCAGTTCCCAGTGCTGGCTGTGCGTGTTCTGCAGGCGAAACGCCGGACCGTCGAATTTTGAGAATCCCCACTCGCCTTCCAGCGACGCATCGATCGCCGGGCCGAAGTCGCTCGCGCTCACATCCTTCGACTCCAGCACAAGACCGCCGCGCTCCGCGTCCGGCTGCAGCGGCACGTCCATGTATTGGCCGGTCCTGGTCTTCAGCCGCAGCTTCAGTTCGTGCGCGTAGCCCGTGGAGAACACCAGCGGTGCGCCATCCACGGCCAGCACCAGCGAGTCCTTCTCCGCGCAGTAGTTCTGCTGCGCATCCACCGGATGCAGCGGCGGAGGCTGCGAGGCCTCGACCGCAGGCAGAGCGGTCACCAGCACCGACTTGGGATTGTGAAACGAGGGCGGCGTATTCAGCATCAGCGCCAGCTGGTCGCCCTGCTGCACCGCCAGTGCCGGAATGTACTGGTACTGCGCGGTGCGAAAGCCGTCGAGGATGCGCGCGATGTCCATCACCGACCCGACGTAAGGACTGTAAAAGCCGTAGTCAGCCTGCGGCGTCGAGCTGAGCTGCATCGCCAGGTCGCTTTCCGGACCCGAGCTCAGCGCCTGCACAATCGATTCGCTGTGGCCGTCGCTGAGGATCAGCGTGTCCTGCCCCTGCGTCAGGCACGCCGCCTGCAGCTCAGGAATTTTCTCCAGGCAATCGGGATTGATCTTCATGCCCAGGCTGCGCGCCAGCAGCGGCGTTGCCGCCGTCAGCTTCGCCGGCTCGGCCGCATTGAGCGAGCGAATCGCCGCCAAATACGCGTCCAGACGGGTGCGATCCAGCATCGCCTGGTTCAGGTCCTGCGACGCGCGCACAAAAGAGCCCGGCTGGCCCTGCACCGCTCTCATCAGCGTGCGGTAATCGCCGCTGGTTTCCGGCGCGAGAAAAATCAGCACCTGCTGCGCCCCTTCGGGCACCGTCACGGTCATGCCGCGCTTCTCGGCGCTCCGGTCCCACGTCTCCTGGCGGAAGAACCACTTGTTGGGCGGCGGATTCGTCGAGCCCCGCAGAAAAGCCGCAACCATCAAATAGCGAGCCGACTGCGCCTCGGGCAGGTCGGCGCGGATCCAAACCCGGTCGCCCGCCTGCAGATTCGGCACCTCGGAAATGGGCAGCGTCGTTCCGCCGCGCGTCACTTTCACTTCCAGCGTAGGGCCGGTCAGATCGAAGGGCGAACTGTCGGCCCATGCGGCGGAAAGCGCGGCCAGACACACCGCCCACACCAGGGATGCGCGAAACCATCGGATTGCCATACTAGTCACTATTCTAGGCTGGGCGCCGAAGGGCTCCTCGGCGGAAATCTCTTCACTGTTGACTCGGCCTGCGCCGAAAGGTTGTGGCGGCGCCGTCGAGCGTGCCGATTCAGGCAATCTTTTCCACTCGCGCGAAATTTCTGCCAACGCAAACGGCGCGAATTTGCTCGGTTTCCCATTAAACCCTTTTAACTGAGTAATTTAACTTTGCCAAAGAGCAACCACGGCGCGGGTACCCCGCCTCTCGATAATGTTCGGGGCCCGTTCAAAAAAATTCAAAAAACTTCCAGGAGACCACCCCATGCCGTTCCCCAGATTCCTCGCGGCTGCTTGTTGCGCCGCGGCGTTTGCATCTTTATCCATGGTTCCCGCCGGCGCGCAGACCGTCTGGACCAGCACCGCTACCAAAGGCATTTCGGTCTCGGAACTTGTTTCCGCCGCCGATTACGGTCCGATGCCCGCCAGCCAGCCCATCACCGTGCGCGTCGTGCTCAAGCTGCAGAACCAGACCGCGCTGAACACCTACATCCAAAACATTAACGATCCGAACAATGCGCTCTATGGCCAGAGCCTGACGCCGGCACAGTTCGCCGCCACGTATGCGCCCAGCTCCGCGCAGGTGCAGCAGGTGGTCAGCTATCTCCAGGGCGCCGGCTTCAGCAACGTCACCGTCGAGCCCAATAATCTGATGATCAGCGCCGATGGCACCGTGGCCCAGGCGGAAGCTGCGTTCAATACCCCCATCGAGCAGTTCGCGGAATTCGGCAACATCGTCTACGGCAATACAGGAAACGCGCAGGTCCCGGTCTCGCTCAGTGGCACGGTTGGCGCGGTGCTGGGGCTGAATAATATCGGCCAGATGAAGCCGACCATTGTGTTGAAGTCGCAGGTGGCCGTGCCGCAGTACGACGTCAGCTACACGCCGCAGCAGATGCAGGTCGCCTACGGCGCTACCGGCACGCCAACCGGGAGCAAAGCCACCATCGCCATCATGGCCGAGGGCAACGTCTCCGGCGTGATCACCGATTTGCGCGCCGAAGAGAAAGCTAACGGCCTGCCGCAGGTACCCGTCACCGTCGTGCCCGTCGGCGTCGCCAGCACTGATACTTCGGGATGGGATGAGTGGGATCTCGACACGCAGTACTCGACCGGGATGGCTGAGACAGTCGCGCGCCTCTACATCTACGACACCACCTCACTGACTGACTCCGATCTGGCGCTCGAAATCAGCCGCTGGGCCACGGACGACAAAGCGAAGGGCGGCAGCGCTTCGCTGGGCGAATGCGAAGTCTTCCCGTTCCTCGACGGCTCCATGCTGGCCGATGACGAATCGTTTGCCGAAGGCGCCGCGCAGGGGCAGAGCTTCTTTGCCTCAACCGGCGACACCGGCTCGTTCTGCCCGGCCGAAGTTGGCGAGAATGGCGTTCCCGCAGGCGCGCCGATGGTCAACTACCCCGCGGCCTCGCAGTACGTCATGGGCGTGGGCGGCACGACGCTGCTGACCAACTCCGATGGCACCTACGACACGGAAACCGCGTGGTACGCCGGCGGCGGCGGCATCAGCCAGTTCGAGTACTCGCCCTGGTGGCAAACAGCGGCCGCAATTCCCAGCTCCGAGGCGGGCGACAAGGGCCTTCCCGACATCGCCATGGACGCCGATCCGTACTCTGGCGCGAACATCTACTACAACGGAGCATGGGAAGGCGTGGGTGGCACCAGCTTGTCGTCGCCGCTGGCGCTCGGTGTCTGGGCGCGCCTGATCTCGGCCAATCCCAAACTCGGCTTCGCCCCGGTCCGCTACTACGGACTCTATGATGGCGCGACCACGCCGGGTTCGTATCCCAACGGCGGCTTCCACGACATCATCGTGGGCGCGAACGGCTTCTACACGGCGCTACCCGGCTGGGACTACACCACCGGCCTGGGCAGCCTGTGGGTCGGCCAGCTCTACACGGATATCAAATAAACCGCGATCAGCCGGGCCCCTAACCTGGGGCCCGGCCACCATCTTCACTTCGCCCCTCGGCAAAAACAGTATCGACAAATTCGCAAAATGCGAATAGATTTGTAATCGGGGCGCCGGTTTGCACGTCATCTCGAGAAAGAGGCTGCTGGAAGCAGCCAGCCGGCATGCGGAGCTGGTTGCCCCACTGGACGTCTGGTACCGCATTGCGAAACGGGCGGCGTGGCGAAGCCTCGACGACGTGCGCCAGGCGTTTCCATCCGCGGATGCAGTGGACCGGTTTACGGTTTTCAACATCAAGGGCAACAATTTCCGCCTGATTGTCGAGATCAATTACCGTTCCGGGCGAATTTTTGTTCGGCAGGTTCTCACGCATGCCGCATACAACCGAGGAGCATGGAAGCGATGAGCGCGCGCGCCATTCCCGATTATCCGGAGTTGCTGGCTAAGCACCCGCCGCGGGTGATTCGCACTATAGCCGAAAACGAGCGGTTTACCCGGCTCCTGGAGGACCTGGACAGCCGCCACACCTCCCTCACGCGGGCAGAGCGTGAATTGGCCGATCTGCTTACGCTTCTAATCGAGAATTTCGAGGAACAGCATTATCGACTGCCCAAAGCGTCTCCGTTAGAGGCGGTTCGGTTCCTGATGGATCAGCATCACCTGCGGCAAAAGGACATGCTCGACGTCTTTGGCACGCCCAGCGTCGCATCCGAAGTCCTGAGCGGGAAACGCGAACTGAGCAAGGAGCACATTCGCCGGCTCTCCGAGCGCTTTTCCGTTCCGGTAGAGCTCTTTTTCTAGCAGCGCGGTCTTCATTTCGCCGGCATGATGATCCGGTACTCCCCGCTCACGTGCAGCAGGCTCATCAGGTACAGCATGCCGTCGTAATACCGGCTGAACCCTGAAGGAATCGGCTCGTTCCACAGCGCCTCGGTAAACAGGCGCGCCCGCGCGGCATCCGTCGCAGCCAGACTCGCCACCGCGTTCGTCCCCACCAGCCCGCCGGGGCTTTGCGTTTCGGGCGTCACGCCTGGCCGGTTCGGCACCGGGATCGGCTTGCCGCCCAGTTCGTACATCGGCCCGTACGTGGCGATCCCCTGCGACGCGAAGAACTTCTGAATGCGATCGCTCAGCAGCTGCTCCGACGGCGCTTTCCGCCACCACGACCAGTCCACTGACCAGTTCCGCTCCACCCGCCACGCGTCGTAGCCGAAGTGCGACGTCTGATTGCCGAACCAGCTCTTCGCCGGCGTCCCGTTGAAATTCGCGTAGTCAGGCGCCAGCCCCGTCTGCGGATTCGTCGTCTCCACGAAAAACTCGCGGCTCTCGGTCGCCGCGCGCTCCCAATAGGCGCGATCCTCCGGCGGACCCCAGCGCGCGAACAGCTCGTAAAACGCCGGCAGATGGTACGACGCATCCGTGAACGGGTGCGGCATGATGCCCGGCACAAACAGCACCAGCGGCGGATCGGGATTCATCTCCGGCCCCACACTGTACGGCCCGCGCGGTCCCATCGCCGTGATCACCTGCCGGTGCACCATCGCCGTCAGCAGTTTCTCCGCCTCGGCGTGGTAGTCGTAGATCCCCTGCCCGCCAGGCCACCGATTCCCCGCGAACAGCAGCGCCATCGCGAAGAACTCCTCGCCGTCCGGCGCGGGCGTCTGGGAATTCGGCGTCCCATCTGGCTTGCACGACCACCGGAAAAACTCATATCCCGGCGCCTTTGGGTCGGAGACGTACATATACGTCATCGCCCAGTTCCATAGCGCGTCGAAATCCGCCTTCTGATTGAGCTGGACCGCGATCATCATCCCGTATGACATGCCTTCCGTCCGCACGTCGTGGTGCGCCCAGTCGGTCAGGTACTCGAGCGGCCCGTTAGCGTTCTTCCCGGAGGGGAAAACGACCGACTGCGTCTGCGGATCGCCATGGAAGAGCTGCTGATAGGCCGCCTCGATCTTCGCCCGGATCGCCTTCTCCGAGTGCCCATCCCGAAGGAAGAGGTTCGGATAGCGCCCCGTCGCGAACGCGCCTGATCCGTTGTCAAGAACGACAGGAGCGGCCTGCGCCGGGGAGGCGTTTTGCGCCCGCGAAGCGGGTGCGCCGGCAACCAGCCCGGCTAGCAGCCCCAGCCGGATGAGCGTTTTACCCTTGGATCTCACGTTCTCTCTCTTCAAAGGAGCACACCGCGGCAACCAGCGAAAACCACCAGGCGCGCGCATCGCACGCCAGATTACCACGCCACTGTGGAGAACCGTGCTGTCCGCCCCGTCAGCCCCCTCGCGTCCCGGTCGCGTCCGCTATACAATTGAATGTGAACGGGTTAACTCATCTGAAGGTAACCTCGAGTGCTCTCCGAGCCTGGGTCCATCCCCGCCCAGCCTCCAAAGGCGGGCGAACTTCGTGAATATCCCCGGTTCTCTGTTGCATCCAAACGGAAACCCCTTTAAGATGCGTCAATTGCAGCTATGAAATCAAGCGGACTCCTGGAATCGGCCCCCGTGGCGCGGCCCACCCCTCCGGGCGCGGCAGCGCGGGCTCCCAGTGCGTCCGAAAACGGCTCCCCCCAACGCGGGCACTCCCCGATCTCCACCTATTTCATCCGCTCCCGCATCGGCAAGATCTGCGTCGCCATCACCGGCGCCTCTCCGGCGGAAATGCTGCGCAACGCCGAGGAGATCTCCCGCGAGAACCACTTCGTCGAGTTCCGTCTGGACTACCTCGCGAATCCTCTCGCCGCGATTCCCAAAATTAAGCAGTTCCTCTACGAGCGCAGCGAGGTCACGGCCATTGCCACCTGCCGCCGCGCCGCTACCGGAGGCAAGTTCAAAGGCACCATCGCCGCCGAACTCGAAATCCTGGAAAAAGCCGCGCTCGCCAACTGCCACCTCATCGATCTGGAGTTGCAGACCGCCGAGCACATGAAGCCGGCGCAGTTGCAGCGCCTGCGCTCGCGTGGAGCCGCGCTCATCATCAGCTATCACGATTTCGAGAACACGAAGGACCTGGACCGCATCTTCGAGCGGATCCATCCCTTCCAGCCCGAGTTCGCCAAGATCGTCTCCACGGCGAAGACCCTGTCGGACAACGTGACCATGATGCGCTTCCTCGATCGCCGCCGCGACGAGGCGAATCTGATCGGCATCTCGATGGGCGAACAGGGAGTCATCAGCCGCGTGCTCGGCCTGCGCGCCGGCAGCGTTTTCACCTTTGCTTCCGCCCACGCCGGCGAAGAAACCGGCCCGGGCCAGATCGACGCCCGCACGCTGCGTGAGACCTGGCGCATCGATCAGATCGACGCCTCCACGAAGGTTTATGGCGTGGCCGGCAATCCCGTCCGCCACTCTCTCTCGCCGGTCATGCACAACATGGCCTTCCGCCGCGAAACGGTGAACGCCGTCTTTCTGCCGCTGCAAACCACGCGCATGAACGACCTGCTCACCCTCACGCGCGAGGTTCCGCTGCACGGCCTGGCCATCACCATGCCGTTCAAGAGCGACATCCTCAGGCATCTCGAAAAAACCGACGCGCTCTCGGAAAAGATCGGCGCCTGCAATACGGTGGTTCGCGCGCAGGACGGCAAGCTGTACGGATTCAATACCGACGTGGCGGCGATCGTCCGCCCGCTGGAGCGGCGGCTGCCGCTTACCGGCGCGAAGATCCTCGTCCTGGGCGCGGGCGGCGCCGGACGCGCCGCGGCCTTCGGGCTCGTCGAAAAGGGAGCTGAGGTCTTCGTCTGCAACCGCACGCCCGAGACCGCCAAAAAGCTCGCTCGCCAGGCAAAGGCCAAATTCATCCGCCGTGACCAACTGGCCAAATCCAGCTTTGACGTCATCATCAACGCTACCCCCGTGGGCATGCGCAGCCTGAAGCCGGCCAGTCCGCTGGAAGCGAAGGAACTGAACGCGCGTCTGGTCTTCGATTTGGTCTATAACCCCATCGACACGCCGCTGATCCGCATGGCTCGCGAGAAGGGCCTGCCCGTGGTCACCGGGGTGGAGATGTTTGTGCATCAGGGCGCTCGCCAGTTCGAAATCTGGACCAGCAAGCCTGCTCCGGAAGAAGAAATGCTGCGCGTGGTGGTGCACGCGCTGCGTCAGGACGCCAGCGCCGGCCGCGCCTAGGCGTCACCCAGCCGCATCCCCCGGCGGCATACTCCTCCGGGTCCCCCATCCGGAAAATGCTGGAGTCCGATGCCCCGGATTGACTATCATCGTGAACAGTCCTTCATGAATCGCAACGACACTGAATCCGCAGTCGATCGGCTGATTGCAATGGCGGAAGACGAAAAGCACGACAGCGCCCCGCCCATGGATGATCTGCACGATCACCCGCAGTCTGGCGACCAGCCGCCTCCCTCAGCCGGATCGATGGCCATGCTCCCCGATCCCCTGCGCGGTCTTGAAGACAATCCCATGCTCAAGACCCTGCTCCAGTTCCGGATGCTCATGCCCTATCTTTCGCCCATGGGAGCGCAGGAGCACGACCCCGCCATGACCGGCCTCTCCACCGAACTCCGGCAGAGCGTTGGCGATCTGCAGCTGGCCCAGCGCGATCTGCGCATGACCGTGCAGGAGCAACTCGTCCAGATGAAGCGCGTGGAGGAAGAAATGCACCGCACGCGGGAAGCCACCGAGAAGAATGCCTTCGAGTCCGCGAATCTCGTCGAGGACATGAAGTCGGTGTACTCCCTGCTGAAGAAAACAGCGGGCGTGCTGGGAGTTTTGGTCGCGGCCCTCATCGGCCTGGCGGTCTGGCTGCTGGTGAAGAATCCCCATCTTCTGCACTGATCCGCTGCTGCCGCCGGGCAACGATTGCGCTCTCGCGCCACTCTTCCTCAGGAGGAGGTGCGTATGGCCGAACCGCAGGAGCCTCAGGAAATGCACCCGCAGGACACGGATGAGGCGCGCCGCGCCGGTGCCGAGCACCGCCGCCAGTCTCCAACAGAGCCGGTCGACCATGGCATGGAGCGCGCTCCCCGCGCTACCAGCCTGGGCCAGGAGGTCCGCGCGCACAGCAATCGCCCGCACAAGGGCGATGTAGGCCGGCCCGGAACCAACGAGGAAGTCTTCCAGGGCTCGAAACAAAAAGAGTTGCCCTGAGCGCTGCACCGCAGCCACGCGCTCGGAACCGCCGCGCATTCTCCCTGGGGGAATTCGCCCGCGTTTTCCCCCGCGCGTCGCGCTATACTCGCCGAGAGAAGCGTGGAGGTGAGTGGGATGTCAGCGACCAGCCTGCAGGAGCAGGAGCTGCCGATGACGGTGGACGATTTCAGCGCGCTCGAGCAGCGCGTTTTGCGCGCCGTGGAGCTGGTGAAGACCGAGCGTGCGGCCCGTGCCGAGGCCGAGCAGGCGGTTGCCCGCTTCCGCCAGGCTGCCGAGGAAAAGTCCGCCGAACTGCAGCATGCTCGCGAACAGCTGCGCGGGCTCGAACGCGAGCGCGACCAGGTCCGCCATCGCGTGGAAAAACTTCTCAAGCAGATCGACGAGATCGCCTCCTGACTATGCCGGATAACGACGCACAGGCCATCACCGTAGACATTTACGACCAGCCCTATCGTCTGCGCGGCAACGATCGCGCCTATGTGGAGCGCCTCGCCGCGCTGGTCGATGCCAAGATGCGGGCCGTTGCCGCGCACGGCCGCACGGCAGACTCGCTCCGCGTCGCCGTCCTCGCCGCGCTCAACATCGCCGACGAGTTGCTGCGCCTGCAGGATCAGTACGAGGCCGCCACCGGCTCTCCGGAAAGCAAGGACGCTCTCCGCAATCGTGCCCACTCACTCAGCGGGCTGCTCGACGAAGTTCTGGGCGGGGAACGCAAAGCCGGCTGATCATCGCACCGCGGCGCGAGGCCACCAGCGGTGCACCCTCTGCCGGTATTCCAGGTAATCCCCTCCAAATTTGCGCCCCAGCGCCGGCTCCTCGTAGAGCACCACGAACAAGTGGGAGACCAGCAGGAACGCGAACGCATACGCCAGCAGCCACGCGGAGCCATAAAACAGCGCTGCTCCCGCCAGCGCCAGTCCCGCTCCCAGATACATCGGATTCCGCACGAACTGGTACGGTCCGCGAATCACCAGCCGCCGCGGCGCGTCGAATGGCGCCGGAGTGCCTTTTCCCATCCGAATGAACGACGCCACGCACCACAGCGCCAGCGCCGCGCCCAGCGCGCACACCACCGCGCCCGCCAACTGCGCCGCGCCGAAGCTCGCGGGACGATGGATCCCGGTGCGCGCCAGCACCCGCGCCGGCAGATACACCAGCAGAAAACCGATGAACAGCACGGCATAGACCAGCGTACGCAGGACGAGCGCCATCACCGCCTCCTTGCACCGGCTGGAGTCTAGTCCCAGGTGGCCCGCAGATCAATCACCGCGCTCAATCATCGCGTTCGCCCGGCGCCTGCGCGTTGTCCCAAAACGAGATGGCCTCACCCGAGAGGATCAATTTGCAACTGCTCCTCGCATGCGTTGCGCGACCCGCTTGCCAAACGGCCAACCTCCCGTTAGCATCCAGTCAAGAGACCGGCCTGCAAAGCAGGTGAGGGCGGTCAACGCTGGATGAACCTACATTCATGCGAACAGGGGGCTCGACTCGATAATCGGCTCGGTGTGCAGTGTCCGCCAGTTCGGAATGCCTAAAGAGCCGCGGAGAGTTCCCACCGTCTTAGGACGGGTTCACCAGCGCATCGCCCCACGGCCAAGCGGGCCGGACCCTCTTCTTCGCGCCGCCTGAACGTTCTCTCGCGTGCACCCTCTCCTCTTCCATTTCGGCAACATCGCCATTCCAACCTACGGAGTCCTGACCGCGGCCGGGCTGCTCGCCGCGCTGGCCCTGCTCGTCCTTCAGGCGAAGCGTCTGCGTCTGCGCGCGGAAAAGGTCTGGAATCTCGGCCTCATCGCCATTCTCGCCGCGCTTTTCGGTGCGCGCCTGCTGCTGCTGGCCACGCACTTTGCCGTCTTTCGCGCCCATCCCTTCTGGGTGCTCGGCCTGGCGACGATTCCCGGCGCGTGGATCGCCGTCGGCGGCGCGGCCATCGGTGTGGCCGCCGCGGCCCTCTACGGCCTGGCGGAAGGACTGCCCCTGCTGCGCACGGCCGATGCCGCCGCGCCGGCCATCGCGCTCGCCTTCGCCCTCAACCGCATGGGCGCGTTTTGCGCCGGACTGGACTGGGGCGCGCCCACCCGCCTGCCCTGGGGAGTAACCTATCGCAGCGTCGTCGCGTACCTCTGGTATCAGACGCCGCGCGGCATCACGCTGCACCCCGTGCAGCTTTACGATGCCGCTGCCTCGCTGGCAATTTGCGTGCTGCTTCTCCTACTGCCGCACCGCCGCGATGGCGAAACCGCCGGCGCGTGGCTCTTCCTCTATGGCCTGTGCCGATTCTTCGTGGAGTTTTACCGCGGTAATGCCGAGCACGTGCTCGGCGGCGCGCTCACCGTGGCCCAGTTGATGGCGATGGTCGCGGTCCTGGCCGGCGGCGTCCTCTGGCTGCGCCGCGATCCGCATCCTGCGCCCCCCGCGGCGTAAGGCCGCCGCGACCAGTCCGCACCCTGCATATACTGGTCCGATGAAGTGGTGCTCGCTCTTCCTGTTGCTGATGACCGCCTCTCTTCCTGTGCATGCGCAGCTTTCCGCGGGAATCCCGCAGCCCGTCTATCTCTGGCCCAACGGTGTTCCCGGCGCGCTCGGGCACAGCGAGGCTGACCTTCCGCGCCTCTATCCGTTCCTGCCGAAGCAACGCTCCACCAGCACCGCGGTCCTCGTCATCGCCGGCGGCGGATATCAGATCGTTGCGATCGGCCACGAGGGTTTCCAGATCGCCCATTGGCTCAACGCGCAGGGCATCCCCGCGTTCGTCCTGGACTATCGCGTGACGCCGTACCAGTATCCGGCGCCGATGCAGGACGGCGAGCGAGCCATGCGCCTCATCCGTGCCCACGCCGCCGATTACGGCATCGACCCGAATCGCCTCGGCGTCTGGGGCTTCTCCGCCGGCGGACATCTCGCCTCCACCATTGGCACCCACTGCGATCAGGACACTTCGCCGATCCCGCAGCCCGATGCCATCGATAAGATCAGCTGCCGCCCGGCCTTCATGATCCTCGCGTATCCGGTAATCGGCATGACTCCGCCGGTCACACACATGGGTTCGCTCGGATTTTTGCTCGGCGAACATCCTGATCCGGCGCTCGAGCACAATCTCTCCAACCAATACCAGGTGTCGGACAAGACCCCGCCGACTTTTCTCTTCGCCACCAGCTTCGATCCCACGGTTCCCGTCCAGAACAGCCTCGACTTCTACCAGGCCCTCCTCGCTCATCACGTTCCTTCTGAGGCGCATTTCTACGACTACTCCAACCACGGCTGCGGGCTCTGCGGATCCATTGAGCCGCTGTCCACCTGGCCCGCCCTTCTGCGCAAATGGCTGGTGCAGCTGGGCTGGATTCCGCCCGATGCGCCGCCTCCGCCCCCGCCCGCGCCCAACCTGCCCACCTGGATCCCCGGCCTGAAGGGTCCCGGTGAGCCGGCGCCGGCGGCGCAGTGATTTGTCACCATGACCGGCACATATTCGGTTCCGGCAGAAGCGGCTGGCCAGCGCCTCGACGCATGGCTGACAGGGCAGCTCGAAGGCGTCAGCCGCGAGCGGGTGCAGCTGCTCATGGCCCAGCAAAAAGTCCGCCTGGACGGCCAGTCCGCGAGGCCTTCCCTTCGCCTGCGCGGCGGGGAAACCGTTGAGGTTCTGGGCGATCCCGTGCCGCCGCCGCTGAAGGCCTTCGCCGAAGATATTCCTCTGCGCGTCGTTTACGAGGACGACGATCTTTCCGTCATCGACAAGCCGGCAGGCATGATGGTCCACGCCGGCGCCGGTGCGACCGAAAAAGGCACTCTCGTCAATGCGCTGCTGCACCGCTATCGCACGCTCTCCGCCACCGGCGGCGAGCTGCGCCCAGGCATCGTGCATCGCCTCGACAAGCAGACCAGCGGCCTCATCATCGTTGCCCGTAACGACGCGGCCCATGCGCGGCTGGCCGCAATGTTCTCCGGCCGCCAGATTCGCAAAACCTACCTCGCGCTCGTGCATGGCGAGATGAAGCACGATCGCGGCACTATCGACGCGCCCATCGCTCGCGACCTGCAACGCCGCACCCGCATGACCACGCGCCGCGAATCCGGCGCGCGCCACGCGGTCTCGCATTACACCGTGCTGCGCCGCATCCCTTCTCGCTTTGGGACGTTTACGCTGGTCTCGGTTCGTATTGAGACTGGCCGCACGCATCAGATTCGCGTGCATCTCGCCTCGCTCGGCCATCCCGTGGTCGGTGACACGCTCTACGGCGCTCCGGCGCGGCTCATAGAGTCTGCCGCTCGAGGAAAATCCGCGCCGGAACCGGAACCCCTCGCGCTCGGCCGCAACTTTCTCCACGCCGCGGAACTGGAGTTCGTGCAACCGTCCACCGGCAAGCCGCTGCATTTTGAAGCTCCGCTGCCGCGGGAACTCGAACAGTTTCTTGGCCGGATAGAATCCAGAAAAGAACCCGCCGCGGAAAGCCGCGCAGCCGGCTCGGAAGCACCCCAAAAAATCAGGAGGACAAAACGATGAACGTTCTATATACAGCGGATGTGACAGCAGAGGGCGCCCGCCACGGGCATGTGCACTCGTCCGATGGCTTGCTCGATCACGATCTCGCGCTGCCGCCGGGCATGGGCGGCAAAGGTGACAAGACCAATCCCGAGCAGCTCTTCGGCGCGGGCTACGCGGCCTGTTTCGGCGGCGCGGTGGAGTTCATGGCCCAACAGGCGAAGAAGCCCACGGGTGTAGTGATCGTACGCGCCCGCGTCGGCGTTGGTCCCTTCGACGAGGGCAAAGGCGAGGGCTTTACGCTGCGCGTGGAGCTGGACGTCACCATCCCCGAGCAGGATCAGAAAGGCGCGGAAGAACTCGCCGCCGCCGCTCATCGCGTCTGTCCCTACTCCAATGCGACGCGCGGCAACATCGAAGTCATTATTCGGGCAAAAGGCGGAAAGTAAGATCCACGCACCATCGGAGTGGCGCGAACTGGGAAGGCACGGAGTATGCGGGGATTTCTGACGCCTGGCTATTTCGCAGCGGCGACGATTGTCCTGCTCGTCGCGATGGTGCTGACGCGAGCGCTGGCCCTCAGGGCGCGGGGGATCCACGCGGTGCATTTCGGGCAGATCGATTGGAAGGATTTCCTCATTCCGCCGTTTGCGCTTTTCTATTTCTACCTGGTATTCGCCTGGGCCTTGCGTCTGCCCAGTCCGACCCGGCAGGAATTCTTCAGGTCGGAAATTGCATCCTGGACTGGCGTGGCATGCTGCGGGTGTGGACTCTCGCTGATGTTGGCGAGCCTGATTTCATTTGGGCAAAGCTTCCGAATCGGCATTGACGCGGCGAGTGCCGACAAGCTGGTGACGTCCGGCGTATTCGCCTTCAGCCGCAATCCCATCTATGCAGCTTTTGCCCTGGTGCTGCTGGGCGAGTTGCTCGTCTTCCCCAACTGGATATTTCTGGCGTATGCCATCGCAGGCACGTTACTCTTCCATCGCCAGGTGCTGCGCGAGGAAGATTTTCTGCGGAGACGATACGGCGAGGAATTTATCGCGTATTGCAGGCGAGTCCCGCGATATCTTTGAACACCTGCTCTGTCAGGGAAGGCCAGGGGCAGGCAATGTGGCTCAGAGCTTCTGCGCCCTCTGCACGTCCCGCACGCCCGGCAGCCGCCGCAGTCCCTGCACCAGCCGGTTCAGGTGCCGCACGTCTTCCGCTTCCAGCACAAACTCAATTTGCGCGTCGCCCGCGTCGCCCGGATGCGTCTCCACCGTGCGGATATTCGCTTTCTCGTCGCTGATCACGGCCGTGATTTCCTTCAGCATGCCCGCGCGATCGTCGCAGTGGATGGTCAGCTTCACCGGATAGGTCTGCGCCGGACCCGACTTCTCCTCGGGCGTGCGCGCCCACTCCACCGCGATCCGCCTGTCCGACTCGTACAGCAGGTTCTGCACGTTGGGGCAGTTGCGCGCATGCACGGCCACGCCTTTGCCCCGCGTCACGTAGCCGATAATCTCCTCGCCGCGAATCGGGTTGCAGCAGCGCGCGCGATAAACCAGCAGCTCGTTCTGCCCCTCGACGATCAGCGAGTCCGATCCGCTCGTTGCCGAGACGCGCGTCACCGCCGCCGCGCCCGGCGCTGCCGCCGCATCGGGTTCCGGTTGCTGATGCACCAGCCCCGGAGCCAACCGGTTCAATACCTGCCGCGCGGAATATTTCCCGAAGCCGATCGCCGCCATCAGGTCGTTGGGCGTGGCCACGCTGTACTCGGTCGCCAGCCGCGCAAAATCCGATTCCTCAAATTGCGACAGCGGAATCTTGTACTTCCGCGCCTCGCGCTCCAGCAACTTGCGCCCGATCTCGATCGCGCGCTCGCGCTGGTGCTCGTTCAGCCAGTGCCGGATCTTGTTCCGCGCCCGGCTGCTCTTCACAAACGTCAGCCAGTCGCGGCTGGGCGTGTGTCCGTTCTGCGTGATCACTTCCACGATGTCGCCGTTGCGCAGCTTCGTCCGCAGCGGCACCATGCGCCCGTTCACGCGCGCGCCCACGCAGGTATTGCCCACTTCCGTGTGGATCGCGTAGGCAAAATCCAGCGGCGACCCGTCCCGCGGCACCACCACCACTTTGCCCTTCGGCGTGAAGGTGTACACCTCTTCGGGGAACAGATCGATCTTCAGCGTCGACAGGAACTCGTTCGGATCGCTCATGTCGCGCTGCCACTCCACCAGTTGCCGCACCCACGCCAGCCGCTGCTCGTCGCGCGCGCTCACCGGCGAGCCGCCATCTTTGTACTTCCAGTGCGCGGCAATGCCTTCTTCGGCGATGCGGTGCATCTCCTCGCTGCGAATTTGCACCTCGAACTGGTGCCCGCCCTCGCCCATCACCGTCGTATGCAGCGACTGGTACAGATTCGGCCGCGGCATCGCGATGAAATCCTTAATGCGCCCCGGCACCGGCCGCCAGATGGAGTGGATCAGCCCAAACACCGCATAGCAGTCCTGCACGCTGCTCGTAATCACCCGCAGCGCCAGCAGGTCGTACACCTGATCGATCGAGGTCTGCGACTTCACCAGCTTCTGATGGATGCTGAACAGCCGCTTGATGCGCCATTCCACCCGCGCCTTGATGTTGTTCTCGCGCAGCTTCTCCACCAGCAGCGCTTCCACGCCGGCCAGAAACTGCTCACCCTCCGAGCGCCGCGCTTCCACCGCCTCGTGCAGCTGCTCCCACGTGATCGAATCCACGTAACGGAAGGCCAGGTCTTCCAGCTCGCCGCGCAGTTTGCCCATGCCCAGCCGGTGCGCCAGCGGCGCGTAGATGTCCAGCGTCTCGCGCGCGATCGAGCGCTGCCGGTCCGGCGACAGATGCTCCAGCGTGCGCATGTTGTGCAGCCGGTCGGCCAGCTTGATCAGCACCACGCGCACATCGCTCACCATCGCCAGCAGCATCTTGCGGACGTTCTCCGCCTGGCGGTCTTCGCGATTGGCGAACTGGATCTTGTCGATCTTCGTCACGCCTTCGACAATGTGCGCCACCTGCTCGCCGAAGCGGGCGACGATGTCCTCGGTGGTCACGGGCGTGTCTTCCACGGCGTCGTGCAGCAGCCCCGCGGCAATCGCGGTCGAGTCCAGCTTCATCTCCGCCAGCACAATCGCCACTTCCAGCGGATGCAGCACGTACGGCTCGCCCGACGCGCGCAGTTGCCCCTTGTGGTGCTCCAGGCAGAACTGCCAGGCGCGCCGGATGATCTCAAGATCGTCGGAGGGGCGGTTGCGGCGGATCGTGTCCAGAAGCCGCGCAAACTTCTCCGGAAACGGGTCAGAGACCCGCTCAACCTGGAGCGGCTGCGGCTGAACACTCGCCATGATTCATTATATGCGGGCGATGCGAGGCGAGCATCAACGACGACGCGGTGCGCAGCTATCGCGGCTCTCGAGCCTGCTCCACCCTCCGCCGATAAGCTTCTGGCGTTTCAATAGCGAATCGTGTTCGCCCGGCCAGAGCCAGCAAATCGAGATCGCTGCTGACCAGCACCTGCGCTTCGCCGTAATGTGCGAGATCAAGAAATGGCTGATCCTGCGAATCCCGGCAGACTTGCGGACAAGAAGATCGCACCTCCACCACATCGCACCAGGGCAGATAGTCGCCGAGCAACTCTCGCCTCACTTCCAATTCGAGCCGGAATTTTGGATAGGCCAGGACGCGGGTGAGTTCCGCAGCAGTTGCCGAAGATATCAGCGGTACGCAGTCGCCCTGCTGCCAATACCGCCTCAGCCATTCCAGCCGACCACCCTTGAACAACAGAGCCGAGATTACGGTCGAAGTATCAAAAACGACTCTCGCACTCACGAGCGTCGACGCGCCCACGCGACCGCGTCCTCGACGTCCTGTTCCGCTATACCGAGTTGCGCAAGCCGTGCACGCACTTCGTCGGCACGGCTCTCGCGAAGCGGTCGGAGCACAATCAGGTCGCCATCCGTGCTCACGTCGAAATAATCGATGTCGCGGAACTTGGTGACCACCGCTTTCGGCAACGTGATCTGATTCTTGGTAGTCTTCTTAGCCAGCATAGTTGAATTCCAGTATATCGTATTTTCAATTAACAAGGATTCCTTACATCCCGGAGGCCCTGTGCGAAGATAAGAAAGGACATGTCCCGTGAACCTCAGCGCCGTAAGGTCCGGCCCCGCCCCGCTGCAGCGCCAACTGACCTGCCTGCTGCAGACGAATCCGGCGTCACTCCTCCCCCCAACACAATCCAAATCTCCCGCCGCGCCGCCGACCGCCTCCGCGCAGGCCATGTCTGGGTCTATCGCTCCGACGTGGAAGTTTGGCCCACCGATGCGACGTCGCTCCCCGCCGGCCTGCTGCCTGTGGCCGACCGCCGCGGCGCGCTGTTCGGTACCGCGCTCTACAGTCCGGCTTCGGAGATCGCTCTGCGCCTCGTCTCCCGCGATCTCCTGCCGGAGAATCCGCCTGGCTCGACCTGCTGCGAACCCGCCTCCGCGCCGCCATCGACCGCCGCCAACCCCTGCTGAACGCCGACAACGACGCCTGCCGCCTCGTCTTCAGCGAAGCCGACGAGTTGCCCGGCCTCACCGCCGACCGCTATGCGGGACTGGTCATCGTCCAGCTCCGCCACAAGGCGCTCGATACCGAGGCGACCCGCGCCGCCGTCACCGAAACCCTTCGCGACGCGCTCAATCCCGAAACCATCCTCGAGCGCGAGGACCCGCGCATCCGCGAGCTGGAGCAGCTCAGCTCGCCCGCCTCAGCCACGCTCTTCGCCCGCGACCCCGAACATCCCGTTACGCAAACCGTTTTCCGGCTCAATGGGCTGCGCTTCCACTTCGACGCCGCCAGCGGCCAGAAAACCGGCGCTTTCCTCGACCAGCGCGACAACTACGCCGCGGCGGCACGCTATGCGCGCGGCGAGGCGCTCGATGTCTGCACGTATCAGGGCGGATTCGCGCTCCATCTCGCCCGCGTCTGCCCGCGCGTCACCGGCATCGACGTCTCCCACGCGGCGCTCGAAGTCGCCGAGCAGAATCTCGACGAGAATCGCGCCACGCTTGCCGCCGAGGTCGACTGGATCAAAGCCGACGCCTTCGATCTGCTCCGGGACTGGAGCGATGCCGGCACGCTCTACGACACCATCGTCCTCGATCCGCCGGCCTTCGCCAGAATCCCGCCGCGCCGTTGAGGGCGCGCTGCGCGGCTATCGCGAGCTGAACCTCCGCGCCATGAAAATGCTGCGTCCTGGCGGCCGGCTCATCACCTGCTCCTGTTCGCACCACGTTTCGCTTGCTGATTTTCTTGAGACTCTGCGCGCCGCCGCCGGCGACGCTCGCCGCCGCATGCGCCTGCTCGAGATTCGCGGCGCCGCGGCCGACCACCCCGTCGTCCTCAACATCCCCGAGACCGAATACCTGAAGTGTGTGGTGCTCGAAGCGGAGGACTAAGTCGCGTCCGCCCACGCCGGCGAGAGCTCGCGCAGCTTCGGCACCGCATCCAGCAGCCGCTCCGCCACGAAATCGATCTCCTCTTCCGTGTTGAAGCGCCCAATGCCGAAGCGGATCGTGCTGTGCGCGTCTTCCTCGCTCAATCCCAGCGCGCGCAACACATGCGACGCCTGAATCGACGCCGACGTGCACGCCGACCCGCTCGACACGGCCACGTCTTTCAGCCCCATCATCAGCGACTGGCTGTCGACGCCTTCGAACGTCACGCTCAGATTCCCGGGCAGCCGCCGCTTCCCGGATACATCCGCCCCGTTCACGCGCACGCGTTCGAGGTCCGCCACCAGCTTCGTCCGCAGCCGCTCGCGCAGGGCCGTCAGCCGTGCGGTCTCCGCCTCCATTTCCGCCCCGGCCAGCGCGCATGCCGCGCCCAGTCCCACGATGCCCGCAACATTCAGCGTGCCCGACCGCATCGCGTGCTCATGCCCTCCGCCGTGCATCTGCTCCGCGGCTTTCACGCCTCGCCGCACGTACAGCGCGCCCACGCCCTTGGGTCCATAAATCTTGTGCCCGGAAATCGATAACAGATCGATCTTCGCGCGCGCCACGTCCATGGGAACCTTGCCCGCAGCCTGCGCCGCATCGGTGTGGAACAATACGCCGCGCTCGCGGCACAGGGCTCCAATCTCCTCCACCGGTTGCACCGTGCCCACTTCGTTGTTCGCGGCCATGATGCTCACCAGCAGCGCCGGATCCTCGTCCAGCGCGTGCCGCAGCCCGTCCAGATTGACCAGCCCATCTCGTCCGACCGGCAGCACGGTCACGCGGCAGCCCTGCTTGCCCAGCCACGCGCAGGGGTCCAGCACCGCCTTGTGCTCGGTCGCCTGCGTGATCACATGCAGCGGCCGCTCCGGCTGCGCCTGCCGCGCCGCTTCCACCACGCCCTTCAGGGCCAGGTTGTTGCTCTCCGTCGCGCCGGAGGTGAAGACAATCTCCTTCGCCGTCGCGCCGATCAGTTGCGCCACCTGCGCGCGCGCCGTCTCCACGGCTTGCTCCGCCGCCCAGCCGAAGCCGTGGCTGTGGCTGGCTGCGTTGCCATACGTCTCCGTCAGATACGGCATCATCGCTTCCAGCACGCGCGGATCCAGCGGCGTCGTGGCATGGTTGTCCAAATAGATGGGCAGCTTCATCCGTTCTCCAATTGTGTTGGCCGGCCGGCCCGCTACATCCGGATCGTCACCAGCTCCTGGCCCGGTCCCGATCGCGGCGTCGCGCCCGGCGTCTCCGCCAGATCGGCGATGCTGATGTTCCGCAGCAGGTCCGAGATGCTGTCGTTCACGCGCGCCAGCGGCTCCTTGATCGTGCAGCTGTCGGTCAGGTCGCACGAACTCTGGATCGCCCCGCACGACGTGATGAACAGCGGCCCGTCGATGGCGCGGATCACCTCGAAGGCCGAAATCTCCCGCGGCGGCTTCAGCAGCGTGTAGCCCCCGCTCATGCCCGCATGGGAGCGCAGGATGCCCACCTTCGCCAGGCGCTGCAGGATCTTCGCCAGCAGCTGCGGCGGAATGTGATAGGCCTCGGCAATGTCGCGCGCACTCAGCGAAACGGGGTGCTCGGCGAGATACTTCAGGGCCATCAGGCCGTAATCGGCTTTTTTGGTGAGCCGGAGCATAAGGGGGCCTTTGGAGGGCCGTATCTCAAGTTTACGGCGCAGGGCAAGAGGTTTCAATGGAATACCGAACACCCCGGGGTACCGTGGCAATCGCTTTTCCCTGCGCCTAAGATGAAGAAGCTTATCGGGTTCCAGCCGTTTGCTCCTGTTCTTTCCTCTCGCTTGCGAAGCCAGTACCCAGGGAGATGCCGCATGTCCTCTTGCCTTCGTTCCGTAAAATTCCCGAAATTTGCCGGCGCCGCGCTGGTTGTTGTCTTCGCCCTCGCCGCCGGTTCGTTGTCCGCGCAAAACTCCGCACCCTCCGCCAGTGTCGATCCTTTCATCGGCACGGGCGCCGGCCCCGGCGGCAGCATCAACCTCTTCCCCGGACCCAGCGCCCCCTTCGGCATGGTCCAGCTCAGCCCCGACACGGAGAGCCACGGCTTCGGCTATCACTTCGATCAGGACACCATCCAGGGCTTCAGCATGACGCACATGAGCGGCGTCGGCTGCCCCGATGAAGGCGACGTCTTCTTCACCGCGACCACCGGCCCGGTGCAGACCGCGACCGCCGATTTTCAGTCCCCCTACTCGCACAGCAACGAGCAAGCCTCGCCCGGCTACTACCGGGTCCTGCTCTCGCGCTGGAACATCAACGCCGAGCTGACCGCGACAGAGCGCACCGGCGTCGCGCGCTTCACCTTCCCTGCCGGCCAGCCCGCGAACATCCTCGTGCCCATCAGTCATACGCTCAATTCCACGGTGGGAGCGCACCTGCAGGTCATCGGCTCGCGCGAGATCCAGGGCTATATCGAGGACCGCGCCTTCTGCGGCAACCACCAGATCTACCGCGTGTACTTCGTCATGACTTTCGACCGGCCGTTCTCCTCGTTCGGCACCTGGAGCGGCACCACGCAGTCCCCCGGCGCGCCGTCTTCCGGCACACGCGACGCCACGCAGGATACGGACGACGGCTGGATCGGCGCCTACGCCACCTGGGCTCCGCAGTCCCGCGCGCAAACCGTCACCGCAAAGATCGCCATCTCGTATGTCGATATGGCCGGGGCCGACAACAATCTGCGCGCCGAAGCCTCCGGCAAAAGCTTCGCGCAAATTCACCACGCCGCCGAAGCCGCCTGGAACCGCGCGCTCGGTGTCATCGATATCTCCGGCGGAACGCCCGTCGAGCGCACGGTTTTCTACACATCGCTCTACCACAGCCTGCTGATGCCCAGCATCATCAGCGACGCTGACGGCCGCTATCTCGGCTTCGATGGCAACATCCACCACGTTCGCGCCGGTCATCTCGCCTACGCCAACTTCTCCGGGTGGGACATCTACCGCAGCCAGATGCCGCTGCTCGCACTCGTCGCTCCGCGCCAAATGGAGGATATGGCGCAATCCGTGGTCCTGATGTACCAGCAGGGCGGATGGGTGGGGCGCTGGCCGCAGATCAACCTCTACACGAACGTCATGGCGGGCAGCCCGCTCAGCGTCGTGCTCGCGACCGCCTGGCTCGACGGCCTCCGGGGCTTCGACATGAAGACCGCATGGCAGGGTATGTACGAGGACGCGACGCAGCCTGCTCCGCCTGGTAAACCCTACGCCGGCGAGGCCGCCATCGACTGGATCAACAAAGTCCATTACGTGCCCGACGACAAAATGCCCTACGGCTCCGTCTCGCAAATTCAGGAAGACGCCATCGCCTACGCGTCGCTGTATCGCCTTGCCGGCGCGCTCGGCAAAAGCGATGCGGCGAAAATTCTGTACGACCGCGCCCTCGACTACCGCAATGTCTTCAACCCCGAGGACAAATTCTTCCGCCCGCGCAACGCCGACGGCCAGTGGGTGCCCCATTTCGATCCCAGCCAGGAAGAGCACGGCTTCATCGAGGGCTCCGGCTGGCACTATCAGTGGATGGAGCCGGCGGATCTCGCGTGGGTCATTCAGGCCATGGGTCCCGAGCTCTTCAACCAGCGCCTGACGCATTTCTTCGACTACAGCAAGCCCGGCTGGTACGGCGATTACTACAATCCCTACAACGAGACCGATCTGGAAGCGCCCTTCGAGTTCAACTTCTCGGGCCAACCCTGGCAAACACAGCGCGTAGTCCGCCGCATCCTTGGCGAAAACTACACCGCTTCGCCCGACGGCATCCCCGGCAACGACGACTGCGGCGAGATGTCGTCCTGGGCGGTGATGAGCATGATGGGCTTTTACTCGGTCGACCCGGCGAGCCTGGCGTACGAACTGGTCAGCCCCGTCTTCCCCCGCATCGTCGTGCATCTGCAGGCCCCGTACGCGGGCGGGACCTTCGTCCTCTCAACTTCACCCGATCCGGGCGGCACGCCGTATATCGCGAAGGTCGCGCTCGACGGCCGCACACACACGCAGAACTGGATCGATTTCCGCGACATCACGCGCGGCGGCACACTGCACTTCACGCTCGCGGCGCAGCCGGATCATTCCTGGGGCGCGGCTCCGCAGGACGCTCCGCCCTCGCTCAGCCAGTCGAAGCCGTAGCTTTCCGGAATTACGCGGGTGCCCCACATCTGCCCGGTGTTGGCAGATGTGGGAAAGCAAATCGCTTCGCAGCACTGGGCGCCCTCAGCCCGCGGAAAAAGTCAGCGCCAGCCGTGCCGCTTGCACCGTTTGCCGCACGTCTTCATCGCTGTGCGCGGTGCTCACAAACGCCGCCTCGAACTGCGAAGGCGGCAGCCACACGCCGGCCTCCAGCATGGCGCGATGGAACGCAGCAAAGCGTCGTGTGTCCGCGCGCGCGGCGCCCGCAAAATCCCGCACCGGCTCGGCGGTAAAGAACCACGTGAACATCGCGCCCACGCGATTCGTCGTCAGCGGGACGCCCACGCCCGCCGCTGCTTCGGCCACGCCGTTCGCTACGCCCGCGCTCAACCGCTCCAGCCGCGCATAGACCTCGGCGCGGTGGTCGCTCAGGTAGCGCACCGTCGCCACGCCGGCAGCCATGGCCAGCGGATTCCCACTCAGCGTGCCCGCCTGATACACCGGCCCCAGCGGCGCCAGTTGATCCATGATGTCCGCGCGCCCGCCGAACGCCCCGCAGGGCAGCCCGCCCCCCAGAATCTTTCCCATCGTCGTCAGATCCGGGCGAATCCCGTACAGCTCCTGCGCGCCGCCCAGCGCCACGCGAAACCCCGTCATCACTTCGTCGAAGATCAGCAGCGCGCCCTCACGCTCCGTCACTCGCCGCAGCGCCTGCAGGTATCCCTCCGCCGGCGGAATGCACCCAGCATTCCCGACGACCGGCTCCACGATGACGCAGGCAATCTTCCCCGCTTTGCGCGCCGCAAACGCCGCGTCCACCGCGGCCTCGTCGTTGTACGGCAGGGCCAGCGTAAAGTGCGCCGTCTCCTCCGGCACGCCCGCCGAGCCCGGAATCCCAAACGTCGCCACGCCCGAGCCTGCCTTCACCAGCAGCCCATCAGCATGCCCGTGGTAGCAGCCCTCGAACTTCACCACGTATTTCCGCCCCGTGAACGCGCGCGCCAGCCGGATCGCCGACATCGTCGCTTCGGTCCCGGAACTCACAAAGCGCAGCTTCTCGATCGAAGGCCACGTCGCCGTCACCAGCTCGGCCAGGTCGCCCTCGGCCGCGGTCGACGCCCCAAAGCTCGCGCTCCGCCCCGCCGCTTCCCGGATCGCCTCCACGACCGGCGGAAACGCATGGCCCAAAATCATCGGCCCCCACGATCCGAAGTAGTCGATGTAACGGTTGCCATCGGCGTCCCACAGAGTCGCGCCTTCCGCGCGCTCCACAAACGGCGGCTCGCCGCCCACCGCGCCAAACGCCCGCACCGGCGAATTCACTCCGCCGGGGAACAGCTTCTCCGCCCGCGCCCGCAGCGCCGCCGACTTCTCCATCGTTCGCGACATGGCTTCCAGTATAAGGACGGCCCCCGCTGGCGCCCGTGACCCCGGCTACAGACTGTTGTCTGCTGACCCCTGATCCCTGATCCCTGCTTTCTCCAAAGATGACAGCTCCGCCGTCCATCGGCGATACTGATTTCCCGTGAGCGCTCTCAGCTTGCGGGCCGGCCCGCGCCGCTCCCCGCTTCCCACGCCAACGCGCAGAAAACAAGCCGCATCTTACTCCCGTCTCTCGGTTTTATTACTCGAACTCATCCGCGTGTCTTTCAACCTTCAGGAAGGAATCTACTGCCCGCAATGACCAGCACCAAAGTGCGTAAGGCCATCTTTCCCGCTGCCGGCTTCGGCACGCGTTTTTTGCCCGCCACCAAATCCATTCCCAAGGAAATGCTGGCCCTCGTCGACAAGCCCATCATTCAGTACGGGGTGGAAGAGGCGCTGGCCGCTGGCTGCGACCAGATCGTCATCGTCACCGGCCGCGGCAAATCCGCAATTGAAGATCACTTCGATATCAGTTACGAGCTGGAGAACACGCTCGAGAAGCGCGGCAAGCTCGATCTGCTCGCCCTCAGTCGTCAGGTCTCCCAGATGGTTCGCCTCTCCTATGTGCGCCAGAAGGAAGCCCTCGGCCTCGGCCATGCTGTCCTCATGGCCCGCGATCTGGTCGGCGACGAGCCTTTTGCCGTCCTTCTTCCTGACGATGTGATCGACGCGCAGACTCCCTGCCTGAAGCAGATGGTCGACGCCTTCGAGCAGACGCACTCCTCCATCCTGGCCACGCAGGTTATCGAAGGCCCGGCCATCTCGGCCTACGGTGTCCTCGATGGCAAGCAGGACCCGTCGAATCCGAAGCTCTTCGACGTCAGCGACCTCGTCGAAAAGCCGCGGCCTCAGGAAGCGCCCTCGCACCACGCCATCATCGGCCGCTACATCCTCACCCCGGCCATTTTCGACGTCCTCGAGCGCACGCCGCTCGGCGCCGGCGGCGAGCTCCAGCTCACCGACGGCATCAAGGGCCTGCTCGCCACCGAAAAAGTCTATGGATACAGCTTCGAGGGCACCCGCTACGATGCGGGCGACAAACTTGGCATGCTGAAAGCCACGGTCGACTTCGCTCTGGAGCGCGACGACCTCGGCCCGCAGTTCCGCGCCTACCTCAAATCGCTCAAGCTGTAGCTGGGAAGAAGCGCTCGCGATGCCTTCGCGATCACTTCTTCAGCGCCTTCGCTTCTTCGCTCGAGAGCATGCGCACCTGTGAGCCAAAGCGGCGGTAATCGCGGAACTCAAACTGATTCAGCACCGGCCGCTTCCCGGTCTCCGCCAGGCTCACCGCTCCCCGCACCGGCAGCAGATAGTCGTGATTTGCCATGGAAATCCAGGAGTAATCGACCGAGAGGGAGCAAGCCCTGATCAGCAATTTGGGTGAAATCTCATCGGCATCCAGGCTGATGCGCCGCACGCTGCGGGTAGCGGAGTCGAGATACAACCGGCCGTGGAATCCCACTGGCTGCGTGTGGCCGTCGCGATCGACGAGATTGAAGGTGGAATGGGCGCGCGCCACCTGGAAATCGAACACCTGCACGGGCTGGCCATCGATCAGAGCGAATCGCTTCCAGGTAAAAACAGCGTGCGCCGATGGATCGAACACGATGTGGAACATCGCACCGAATTCACCTGTGGAATGAAAAAACTTCAGGTGATCCGGTTCCACACTCGACGGTTCGCCGTTCAGCAGCAGGGGCGTGCGCGACTCGGCATGATCCACATACTTCATCAGCTCTACCAGCGTGGCCTTGTGTCTCCAGTCGCCCTCGCCCGTCGCGTCCACAAAATGGCTCGTCACTTCGCGGCAGTAGAAGTTCACCAGCGTGTCAGACCACGCGAGCGCCCGCTTGCGAGCGCCTTCGATCATCGCCTCGGCCGCCGCGCCGGTCGGAGCAGGAAGCGGATCCTTCGGGCTGCCGATGGCGAACAGGCTGTTTGCCGTAGTTGCCTCAGACATCGCTTTCGAATCGACCTTCCCCGGTTCGGCCGCGGTCGTGGTCAGTGACGGGTTAGGCGCATTGGATGCGGCAATGGTCCCTTCCACCCGGAAGGGCACCTCGCTGGTAGCCGTGTTCCCGTCCTGGCTGACCACTGCTTTCACCTGGTAAGCGCCCGGCGGAAATCTTTTCGCCCGAATCGTGGCAAGGCACGGAACAGCGGCGCCCGTTCCCGCAACCTTCTCGACCGCCATTGGCATATCGCTGAGCAATTGCCCATTCCGGAAGATCTGCATGTGCAGCGTGGGCTGCGCTGCGCTGCCCGCTAGCGGATGCAGCAGGAAAAACAGCGACAACGAGTGCGTCTCTTCGGGCAGTAAAGGATCCAGGTTTGGCACGATCTGCCCATCGCGGTAACGCATTGGCTCAAAATAGCCCTGGCTGTCTTCTTCGGTGGGATCGATGCTCCCCACCAGAGCAACATCGCTCATGGATAGCCCCGGTGGCGGAGCCTGAATCGTGAAGGTCGTTCGCTGTGCGCCGGCCTTATTGCCGATGCGGTCCAGGACCGCGGTTTCCAGCGTGTAAACGCCCGGACCTGCCGTGAATTGGCGCTGCAACGTCAGCACCTGATCGGCGTTCATCCGGAACATCTCCGGCGCCTCATGCAGAGGAAACTCCTGGCCGAACTGCTGCAGCACGTTTCCCTTCCCGTCCTTGATCACCGCCACAATGGCGGCATTGGCCGTCGAAATATGGGTGTTCGCGTCCTCGTGCACCTGGAGCTGCGATACCGGAACCTGAACGACCATCTCGGCGGAGTTGCCGTCCGGCAGTGCGCCCAGATGCAGAATCCCGGCATAGAAATCGACATCCGTTGGAAGCGCGGATCCAGCCAGGATGTTCAGCAACGGCATCTCGAATGGACGGATCTCCGGGGAACCGCTGGTCGGCACGGCAAAGTAGCCCGACCTTGTCCGAATTACCAGTTGCTTGCGCAGCGGCCGAATCTGGATAGGGCGAAATTGCCCGTTGAACTCCTTGATCGGAGGCACCCACGATGCCTGGTACCACGAGCTCAGGTCTTCGTGCAGTTCGCGCAACTGTCGCTTGTCGCCGCGCGAGCCGCTCATGCAAAGGCCGCCCGTGCCCTCAGCCAGCGCCACCAGCGGGCTCTGCCCGCCGCCAATGCCGCCGAACTCGAACCCACCCATGTCATAGGAGTGGACTTGATTCAGTACCGCGCCAGGCGTAAAAGCACCGGCCCCAGCCGTCGAGCCGGCCGCACTCACTCCGCCTCCCGGACTGACTTCGCCAAGGATCGAGCTCGCCTCGGAGGCCTCCATGGCGGAATTAACCCGCGGATCATAGAAGCTGGCATTCACCACTTCGACAGTCACGCCCGCGCGGTTCGCCAGCCCGACGATCGTGTGCAGAATGTCACGAGCATCGGAATTGAACGTTCCTCCGCCCGAAAAATAAACAATGAACTTTCGCCCGCTCAGCACGCGATCGCCGTCAATGAGCGCCTGCAGCGCCGCCAGAGAAGGATAGCTGCGCCGCTCCCCCAGGATTCGCTGCGACTGCTCCAGCGCATCCAACAGCAGCTTCCCCTCAACGCGGTCCGTCGTCGTAAAACTCAGCTCGTTGCTGTGCAAAGAAGCGATCAGCGCCTTCTCCGCCGGCGTCATCTCGTCCGGCAAAGTCGCAGGCGTTACCGGGGTCGCCTGGAGCACCGCCGCTTCGACGGCCCGGCGGTCCTCGGTCCACGACTGCAGCAACCGCAGCCGCCCGCTTTCCTGCAGCACGGCGAACTTATATCCCTTTTGCGGAATAGCCGCGAGGATCTTCTCCGCCATTTTGCGGGCCTCTTTGGCTCCATCCGCATCCAGCGGGTCGAAAACCAGCGTGACCAGATGCTGCGCTCCGGAATCCGCATTGACCAGGCGCAGGGAACTCAGCTCGACCGGCGTTCCCTGGTCAAAGACCGCGATCTGCGAGGGATCGAGATTCACCACCGGCTGATGGCGCTTGGTGCGCACCACCAGATCCAGCGAAACCTCGGTTGCCGTGACGCTGAACGGTGATCCGGCGGGCGATGCCGTCGCTGTTTTGGGAGCTGGCCCCACGGGATGCGGCGACACCTGCCCGGATGCCTGCCCGGATAGCTGGCCGGCACACAGCAACAGAATCGCCCATGCAGCCAGGCGCATTCTGATGGCGCCGATAAAGCCCTGATGTGGAATTGCAGGCATGGGATGACTCCCGTTTTGAGCCTTGCGAACCAGACGAAGATCTCCGGATCACATCGCTCGATCGGCCGGGACCGCGACGACAAATACCATAAACTCTGCACCCATCGACGAGCAATCTATAAAACGATTTACTCGAAGCCTCTGCTCATTTGGGCTGTATCGAATCGTCTCGTCACTGCGGGCTACGCTTCGACGATCTCCCCGGCCTTCGCCAGGCGCGCTCCCAGCCCGATCAGCTCCTCCAGGCAGCTCCGCGCCTTTGCGGCATCCAGCGCCGCCATGGCGTCTTCCACCAACGTCACGCGGCAGCCCTGCCGCAGCAGATTCCTCGCCGCTCGCACCACGCAGATTTCCGTGACCACTCCGTACAGCACCACATCCGGCCGCCCCAACTGCTCCACCAGCGGCTCGGTATTGGGATTCGTGAAGACATCCAGTTGCTGCTTCTCCAGAACCATCTGCTGCCATGCGCTCAGATCCGCGGGGATTGCCACCCGGCGATTGGGCAGAACCAATTGGCGCGGCAGCGTCGTCTCCGGAATCTTTTGCTGGCCGGCGGTTCCCGCCACGCAATGCGGCGGCCACTGCTGAAATTCCGCATCGTTCCCCTCATGCGCGTCCGCCGACGCCACCACCAGCACGCGGTGTTCCCCCGCCCACTGCGTCAGCCGCCGCAGCCTCGGCACAATCGCCTCCGATCCGGGCACGTACAGCTTGCCGCCCGGGCTCAGAAAATCCACCTGCGTGTCGACATCCCAGAAGATCTGCAATCGATGCGCCATCCTCGCCCCGGCACGGCAGCCGAACCCGCTCCCGCGCTTACGGTACAGTAGTCCTACTGTGATTATTAACTTGGCGCGGAGGGCGCACAATCACAACTGGGAGCTCGATCCGATCGTCCGCTCATTGCTGGACACGGATTTCTACAAGCTCCTGATGCTGCAGTTCATCTGGAAGCATTTCTCCTCCACGCCGGCCTCGTTTTCGCTCCTCAATCGCGACCCCAGCCTGCGTCTTGCCGACTGGATCGGCGTGGGCGAATTCCACGCCCAACTCGAGCACGTCCGAAGCCTGCGCTTTCATAAATCCGAACTCATCTGGCTGGCCGGCAATACCTTCTATGGGCGCCGCGGCATCTTTGAGCCCGCCTTCCTCGACTGGCTGGAACACGGCTTCCGCCTCTCCGACTACGATCTCTCCGTCCACAACGGGCAGTTCTCCCTCTCGTTTCACGGTCCGTGGACCGAGACGACCCTGTGGGAGATTTACTCGCTCGCCATTCTCAGCGAGATGAAAACCCGCGTCGCCCTCAAGCGCCTTACCGAGCTGGAACTGGACATCCTCTACGCGCGCGCCAAAGCCAGGTTGTGGGACAAGATGGAACGCCTGCGCGGCATCCCCAACCTGCGCATCAGCGACTTCGGCACCCGCCGCCGCCACAGCTTTCTCTGGCAGGAGTACGTCGTTCTCGCCATGAGCGACGTGCTCGGCCCCGGCTTCATCGGAACCTCGAACACGTACTTCGCCTATAAGCACGACCTGGAAGCCATCGGCACGAACGCGCACGAACTGCCCATGGGCCTGGCAGCCATGGCCTCCAGCGACGAGGAGCGCAAGCAGGCTCAATACCATCTGCTCGAGTTGTGGCAGCAGACCTACCACGGCGAGCTGCTCATCCTGCTGCCTGACACCTTCGGGACCACGCAGTTTCTCCGGCATGCTCCTGACTGGGTGGCGGACTGGACCGGCCAGCGCGCCGACAGCAAGCCGCCGGAAATCGCCGGCGAGGAATACATTGCCTGGCTCGAATCTCGCGGCCGCGATCCGCGCAACAAGCTCTTCATCGCCTCTGATTCTCTCGACGCCGACGAAATTCTTCGCCTGCACGCCATCTTTGCCGGAAAACTCCAGCCGGGTGCCACCGCGCAGGAGTTCCGCCGCGCCGCCGATTTCACCGACACGCGCAGATGGATCCCCGAGCGCCGCATTCGCTTCTCCGCAGGCTGGGGAACGCTGCTCACCAACGATTTTCGCGACTGCAATCCGCGCGGCGATATCAGCTTCAATCCGCCGCACCTCGTCTGCAAGCTCCAGGATGCCGCCGGCCGTCCCGCCGTCAAGCTCTCTGACAATCCGCAGAAAGCGCTGGGCGATCCCGCCGAAATCGAGCGGTACAAGCGCCTTTTCGGCATCGAAGGCCTCGAGCCCCGCCCCCTTCCATCTTGAACGATCTGCGCAGGTTGCTCAGTCTGGCATCCTGGCGCCTGGACGTCCGGCCCCTGCGCGGGGTAACGTCAAAGTAGGTTCGGGCGGCATCCGCTGTTTCCGGGAGGAGCCGCACTGGAGACACATCATGAGCGTTCCGCACTTCCCCCCCTCAGACGCCTCGGGCTTTTCGCCCATCACCTTCCAGACATTGCAGCAGAAGAAGCAGGCAGGCCATCCCATCGTGGCCCTCACTGCTTACGACTACGCCACCGCGCGTCTGGTCGACGAAGCCGGCGTGGATCTGATCCTCGTCGGCGACTCGCTCGCCCAGGTCGTCCTCGGCTATGACAGCACGCTGCCCGTCACGGTGGACGAGATGCTGCATCACACCCGCGCCGTTCGCCGCGCCGTCCGCCGCGCGCTCGTCGCCGCGGACATGCCCTGGGGCTCGTATCACCTCGGCATCGAGCACGGCCTCGCCAACGCTATCCGCTTCGTCAAGGAAGCCGGTGCGCAGGCGGTCAAGATCGAGGGCGGCGCCGCGCGCGCCGAGTTGGTGGAGCGCCTCACCTCCGCGGAGATTCCGGTCATCGGCCACCTCGGCCTCACGCCGCAGTCCGTCCACAGGATGGGCGGCTACAAGGTTCAGGGCAAAACGCCGGCCGCCATCGGCACGTTGCTTCACGACGCCCACACGCTGGAAGCCGCCGGCGCCGTCGCGCTCGTCCTGGAAGGCATGCCGCGCGAAACCGCCGCCCGCATCACCGCGGAGGTCGGCATCCCCACCATTGGCATCGGCGCCGGTCCCGACTGCGACGGCCAGATTCTCGTCTTCCACGATCTCGTCAATCTCACCTTCTCGCCGCCGGCCAAATTCGTTCGCCGCTACGGCGATGCCGCTCAGCTTTTCCGCTCCGCCGTCGACAACTATCGCCGCGACGTGGAAGCCCGCGCCTATCCCGCCGACGCGGAGAGCTATCACCTGTCCCCTGAAGTCGCCGCCGCGCTCGAAGACCGCACCAGCTGATGCGTATCGCCCGCACCATTCCGGAGGCGCGCGCCGCCGTCGCTGAACTCCGCGCCCAGGCACGCTGCGTGGGATTGGTTCCCACCATGGGCGCGCTGCACGCCGGCCATCTTTCCCTGGTCCGCGCCGCCCGGGCTGCCTGCAACGCCGTCGTCGCGACCATCTTCGTCAATCCCGCGCAGTTCGCGCCTCAACGAGGATTTCGCGAAATATCCGCGCACCTTCGACGCCGACTGCGCTCTGCTCGAAGCCGAAGACGTCGATCTCCTCTTCGCTCCGGAAGCCGCGGAAATGTATCCCGAAGGCTCCTGCACGGTCGTCGAGGCCCAGGGCATCAGCGATCGTCTCGACGGCCAGTCCCGCCCTGGCCATTTCCGCGGCGTGTCCACCGTCGTCGCCAAGCTCTTCAACATCGTCGCGCCGGACAAGGCCTTCTTCGGCCAGAAAGATGCGGCTCAGGTCGCGATCCTGCGCCGCATGGTCCGCGACCTGAATTTTCCCGCTCGAGATGGTCGTCTGCCCCATCGTCCGCGACGGCGACGGCCTGGCGCTCAGCTCGCGCAATCGCTATCTCTCGCCGGAAGATCGGCGCCACGCGCTCGCGCTCTCCCGCGCGCTGCGCCGGATCGAGGAACGCGTAGCTGGCGGCGTCTCGGATGCGGCCGCGCTGCTCGACATCGGTCGCGCCGTTCTGGCCGAAGAACCCGCGGTTCGCCTCGACTACTTGCGCATCGTCGATCCCGATACGCTGGAGGATCGCGCCGACGTGCGCCACGGCGCGCTGGTCGCCGTCGCCGCGTGGGTTGGCCCCGCGCGCCTCATCGACAATGTGCTGATTCCGCCGCGCGATTAGCGCTGCCTCGACATATGGGATTGGCACCCGAGCTTCCTGCCAGCAACGACTTGTCATCCTGAGCGAGCCAGCCGAATTCGCTGCGCCCGCATTGAGGCGCAGCAGGAATTCAGGCGGCGAGTCGAAGGACCTGCATTTGTGACCCTGTTGCGGAGCCCCTTCGCGCGAAATCGCACCCCATTTGCCGACGCAGCTAGCGCTGCTGGCTCGCTGGAGCCTTTGGCAGGTTCCCTGCCGGCGGCGGACCGTGATGCTCCGGTGGCGGCACAAAGTGCGCCGGCATCTTCTGGCCGCGATGGCAGGTCCCGCAGGTCACGTGCTTATCCTCCGGCATCGCGTCCGGATCCTTCACCTGCGTCATGTACTGCTCATTGATCGTCCCCGTCATCTGCATCATGATGCGCGCGATGCCCTTGTCCGGCTTTGCGTCCGACGCGAAATCCATGTGATGCGTCTGCTGGTTCTGCACATGGCAGAAGCTGCAGTGCACGCCCAGCGACCCGGCAATGCCCTCCATGATTTCGTGGAGGTGCTCCGGCGAGGTGTCCTTCGGCAGCACTTTCAAATTCGTCGGCTTCGGCCAGTGATGCTCGCGCGTTGCGCCCGGCTGGCTCGTCGCGCCCGGCGTGGACGGCGCCGGCGTCTGCTGGCTGAACATCGACGGCGTGGCAGCGGCAACGGCCGCGCCAAGAACGGCGGCAAAGAACTTCCTGCTCTGCATCATCGGTTTTCCTGGGACGCTGGGGTCTACTGCGAGGCCTGTCGGCCATCTTACACAAGCCCTGGAACCCCGCGCGACCAGTCAAAATGACAGCGCCTTCATCTGCTGACGAATCGGTTATTCGCAATCGCAAACCGCAGCGGCCGCTCCGCCGCGCGCCGAATTCCCACCCGGGTCGAGACCGCAATTTCCTCAGGAACAAATCCGTCGTCTTCCACGTGCAGGCCGCTGCGCCGGCTCGTCGCGTCCAGGCCGTTGTGCGTCTCGCGTGCGATGTCCAGCGCCTGGCACAGCCGTCCCGGCCCCGACGTAAGCAGCCGCGGATCAGCTCCCCGGTCCAGCCCGCGCAGCTGCGCCATCGTCTTCAGCCCTTCCAGCGGCTCCAGCGCGCGCAGCAGCACGCACCCCGCCTGTCCCTCCGGCTCGCAATTGATGTTCAGACAGTAGTACATGCCGTAAATGAAGTAGACGTAGGCGAATCCCGGCGGCCCAAACAACACCGCGTTGCGCGCAGTCTTTCCGGCAAAGGCATGCGCCGCCGGATCGTCCATCCCGCAGTACGCCTCGACTTCGACGATCCGCCCGGCCAGCCGCCGCCCTTCGTAGCGCCTCACCACCACCTTGCCCAGCAGTTCCCGCGCCACCTGGTCTGGCGGACGCAGGTAGAACGCGCGCGGCAGCACCGGCAGCGGCATCTACTTCAGCCCCTTCAGCGCCTCCAGCACTTCTTCGGCGTGGCCCTCCGGCTTCACTTTCGGGAAGACCTTCAGCAGGCGCTGGTCCGGGCCGATCACGAACGTCGTCCGCTCGATGCCCATCACCATCTTCCCGTACATGTTCTTTTCCTTCAGCACGCCAAACTGTTTGCACACGGCTTCGTCTACATCAGCAAGGAGGGGATACGGCAGGTCGTATTTTTCCCGGAATTTCCGCTGCGCCGTGGGCGTGTCCCGGGAGATCCCCAGCACCACCGCGCCGGTCTTCCTGATCTTCTGGAACTGGTCGCGGAAACCGCAGGCTTCAATGGTGCAGCCCGGCGTGTCGGCGCGCGGGAAGAAGAACAGAACCACCGGCTTGCCGGCGAAATCGGAGAGGTGCACGGTCTGCTCCTGGTCGTCCAGAAGCGCAAAATCGGTTACTTTGTCGTGGAGGTTCATGGGTTTTCCTTCAGCAACAGCACGGCCCTGGCGCAAACCGCCCGCCAGTATGATGGTCTTTTACAGCGATCCCCGGCGAAACCGCATCCCTGTTAGAGTCTTTGGCGTCGCCGGCATCCACATCAGTGTAGCGGCTCCGGAACCCGCCTACGCTGGGCTCGCACAGCAGTGAGGAATATGGCACGATCCCGCATCTTCAAAGGCCTTGGCGCTGCCCTTCTGGCCTGCGCCCTCCCTGCCTGGGCCCAGTATCCCGGTCGCGTCACGTCCAGCACCCAGCCTTCCGCCGGCCAGCACCTGCGCGCCACCGCGGTCCTGGAATACACCGGCACGCTGGATCACATCACCGCCGGCCGCCTGGTTCCTCTCGCCATCTGGGATGGGCTGGAGTATGAGCCGGGCGCGCTGTATCTGGCCTCGCCTGCGCCGCTCGCCGTCCTCACCGGCACGCAATACGAGCTTGAGTCCGACGGCAAATCGCGGGGCTTCTTCAACGTCAGCGACTCGGAGCAGATCGCCGGCCTCTGGGTCGGTGTGGGCCGCTTCCAGGCGCCGCCCACTGAGGCGAAGCTGAAGCCGATGAAGCACCTCCCGCGCATCATCGGCGGCGCCAACGGCGCCAATCCTGGCGAACCCCACTTTGCCCACGTGCCGCAGAATGATCAGCAGACCGCCAGCGGATCCTCAGGCTCTGGCACTCCCACCCTGCAGACCCGCACCTCGGAGAACAACTCCGGTGGCACGGACGACACGATCTCCGGCAATGGCGTACAGGTCGCGCCCCAGGCGCAGCCTGACACAGAGCGGCCTACGCTGCACCATCGCGCCTCCGCGACGGACCAAACCACCGCAAACTTAGCGCCCGTCGATCCCGATCGCCCGCACCTCTCCTACGCCAATCCCGATGCGAAAGAGAAGGGACCGGCAGCGCTGCTCGGCATGCCGGCCGATATGAAGCAGATCGCCGGCGTCTCCGACAGCCGCAAGCTCGACATGGAGTCCTACGCGTTCCTGTGGTCGAACCCGGCCGACGCCTCCAAAATGCAGTCGGATCTGGAGAAGATCGCGCAGCAGGCGCTCACCCCGCCGGCTCCCGCTCCCGCCCCCGCGCCTAAGACCTCCCGCACGGTGCGCCGCCGCAAACCTGCGCCCGCGCCCGCGCCGCCAGCCCTGGAAAACGTCCAGTTCCGCGTCTTCAGCCTGACCTTCGGTGGCGGAGCCACCATGGTGCTCTCCGCCCGCACGCAAACCGATCCGGTGCAGTACGTCACCATCATTGCGCAACCGGATTTCTACGGAAACCCGCAGGTGCTCCTCAAGCAGGTCACCAGCGGCAACAGTCTCGATGCGGTTCCACGCATGCGCCTCGTCGATGCGGTCGACACCACCGGCAACGGCCGCGGCGATCTGGTTTTCGAGCTGCGCGGCTACACTTACCGGCAGTTCGCCATCTACAGCATCTACGGCGGAACGGCGACCCGCGTCTTCGTCACGCAGCCGATTGCGACGCCTCAGGCCATCGTCAATCCAGGTTCCACCTCATAGCTTCGGCAGTTGGCTCGTGCTCCACCCGCCGCCCAGCGCGCGGATCAGCTGCACGCTGGCCACATACTGCCGCGCCGTAATATCGGCCTGCGCCCGCGCGCTCGTCAGTTGCGCTGTCTGCGCCGTCAGCACCTGCAGATACGTCGCCACGCCGCCCTTGTACTGTCGCGTGCTGATGGCCAGCGACCGCTGTGCCGACGCAACCGCCTCAGCCTGCGCCGCCGACTCCTGCTCCAGAATCTGCAGCGCCGCCAGATTGTCTTCCACGTCCTGGAATGCGCTCAGCACCGTCTGCCGGTAGTTCGCCACCTGCTGCAGGTACGCGTCGCGCGCCTGCTGCGTGAGCGCATGCCGCCGTCCCGCATCGAACAGCATTTCCGCCGCCGACGCGCCCAGCGACCACATCGCGCTGGGGCCCTGAATCCACGTCCCCGCCGACCCGCTCAGGAAGCCTCCTGTGCCGTTCAGCGAAAGGCTTGGGTAATACGCCGTCATCGCAATCCCGATCTGCGCGTTGGCCGCGTCCACCTGCCGCTCGGCCGCGGCAATGTCCGGCCGCCGCTCCAGCAGTTGCGACGGCACCCCCGCCGGAATCGGCGGAGGGTTCCCGCTCAGCGGCATCGGCGGCAAACTGAATTCGGGCGCCGGCACGCCGATCAGCGTGGCAATCGCGTGCTCGTACTGGGCTCGCGCCACGCCCACATCGATCTCCTGCGCGCGTGTGGCATCCAGCTGCGTCTGCGCCAGGTCCACATCTGACTCAGTGGCCACGCCGCCCTGGAAGCGAACCTTCGTCAGCTTCAGATAATCGGCGAACGACGTCACCGTGTTGTCCAGCAATTCCTTCTGCGCGTCCAGGCCTCGCAGCTCGAAATAATCCGAGGCCAGTTCCGCGCGCAGCGTCAGCTCCACATTCGCCAGTTCGGCTGCGGAAGCCTGCGCGTTCGCCCGGCTCGCCTCCACCGTCCGCCGCACCTGCCCCCACAGGTCCGGCTCCCACTGCGCCTGCCCACCCACACTGTAGGTGTTGTACTGCAGCTTCGTCACGCTGCTGTTCACGTTGCCCGCGTTCGCCGATTCGTCGCTGCGGCCCGCAGAGAGCCCCGCGCTCAACGTTGGGTAATACTGCGAGCGCGCCACGCGCACCTGCTCCCGCGCCTGGAAGTACTGCTCCATCGCCGCGCGCAACGTCTGGTTCGAAACCGCCACTCTCTTTTCCAGATCGTTCAGTTGCGGATCGCCGTACATCTCCCACCACGCGCCGCGCAGCGCATCGTCGCCCGGCTTCGCCTGCGTCCAGCTTCCGTTCGGCGGATTCGGTGGAGGCGTCTCCTGCCATGCCGGCGCGGTCGCCGCCGGCGGCGTGCGATACGTTGGCCCCACGGTGCAGCCGGCCACGCACACGAGCAGCACGCACGCGCTGATCCCTGCGCCACGACCTCTCACTGCCCGCCCTCCGGCCCCGCCTGGCCACGGCTTGGCTCCACTGCCGTTCCAGGAATCCCGCCGTCCGGATTGGGCGACACCACCCGCACTTTCTCGCCTGTGATGATGGAATCCGGTGGGTTCTGGATCACCTCATCGTCCGCGGTGAGCCCCTGCGTCACCTGCACCACTCGCCCGTCGTCCTGCCCAATGACGATCGGCACCAGCTTCGCGGTGTCGCCGTTCACCACCGTCGCCACCTGCAGCCCCGCCTGCCGGAAGAGCAGCGTCGCGGCCGGGATGATCAGGGTGGGATGCGTCACCTTCAGCTGGAAATGCACCTGCGTGTAGTCTCCGGGTACCAGCAGCCCATCGGGATTAGGCACGTCCACTTCCACCAGCAGCGTGCGCGAGGCCGGATCGATGGCCTCCGCCGTCCGCACCACCTTTCCGTGGAACCGCCGATTCGGATACTGCTCCAGCGTCAGGTCCGCCGCCGTGCCCGGGCCGCACATCGGCGAATCCACCTGCGGCACGTTCACATACACGCGCATCACGTGCTCGTCATCGATGTGGAACATCTCATGCCCGCCCGCTGACCCGGATCCCGCGTTGATCAGCGTTCCCGTATCCACGTCGCGCGCCGTGATCGTCCCGCTGAACGGCGCATACACCTTCTCAAAACCCACCAGCTCCTCCAGGCGCTGCACGTTCGCTTCCGCCGACTTCACCTGCATGCTCGTCGAAGCCGCCTGGGTCACGTAGTTTTGCGTCTCTTCCGCGGTCACCGCGTTGCCCCGCAACAAGTCCTGGTAGCGCTTTTCCTGAATGCCGGCGTACGAGGCATTGGCCTGTGCCGTCGCCAGATCGGCCTTCGCCTGCGCCAGTTGCTGATCCACTTCCGGGCTGGCGATCACCGCCAGCAACTGCCCCTTGTGCACATGCGCTCCGATATCGAAGTACCACTTCTCCAGATATCCATCGGTTCGCGCGTAGATCGGCGAATCGACGTACGCAAACATATTGCCGGGCAAAACCAGCTCCTCGCTCGGCTCGCCCATTTGCGGCTTCTGCACCACGACGTTTGCCAGCGCCAGCTCATCGGTTTGCTGACGCAGGCCTTTCTGCGCGTGCACGCGCGGCAAAATGACCGCCACCGCCAGCACCGCGGCGATCAAGACGATCAACACCGCAAACACCAGCGCTTTGCGCCCGGACATCGGTTCGTTCTCCTGTTCCCGAACCGGCTCGTTCATGCTTCACTCCCCGCGGCAATTTCCTGCCGCTGTTTCTCGCGCTCGCTGCGCCGGCGTTCCCGCCGGCCGTGGAGCACGCTGAAAACCGTTGGAACGAAAAACAGCGTCGACACCGTGGCAAACAGCAATCCGCCGATCACCGCGCGTCCCAGCGGCGCGTTCTGCTCGCCGCCCGAGCCCAGCCCCAGCGCCATGGGCACCATTCCGATGATCATCGCCAGCGCGGTCATCAGTACCGGCCGGAAGCGCACGTAACCCGCATTCAGCGCCGACAGTGCCGCGTCGCCCACCGTCTCCTCCAGTTGCTCGCGCGCGAAGCTGATCACCAGGATCGAGTTCGACGTGGCCACGCCCATGCACATGATCGCGCCCGTCAGCGCCGGCACGCTCAGCGTGGTATGCGTCAGGAACAGAATCCACACGATCCCCGAGAGCGCCGCCGGCAGCGCGGTAATGATGATGAACGGATCGAGCCACGACTGGAAATTCACCACAATCAGCAGGTAGACCAGCAGAATGGAGAAGACCAGCCCGGCCAGCAAATCGCCATACGCCGAGCGCATCGTCACCACCTGCCCCCGCACCACGATCCTCGATCCGCGGGGCAGCTGTTGCCGCTCCCGCGCCACAATTCTCTCGATCTGCTTGTCTACGCTGGCGAGGTCCGTCCCCGTGACATTTCCGTAAATGTCCAGCACCGGCGTGATGTTGTAGTGAGTCACGGAAGCCATCTCGTCGCCGGGAACCAGCGTGGCGACGTTGCCCAGAATCTGCGTGGGTGGCCCACCCATGATCCCGCTCGAAGGCGGCGCGCCCGCTCCCATCGACCCGCTGTTCGGCAGCAGTCCGCCGCCTCCGCTGCCCGCCACCACCGGAATGTTGTTCAGATCCTGAATCGAATCCAGCCAATACTGTGGCGACTGCGTGGCCACCTCGTATTCCACGCCGTTCCGTGGGTCCAGCCAATAAGCCGGCGCTGTCTGGAAGCTGCCGCTGGTGGCCACCAGCAGGCTCTGCATCACGTCTCTTTCCGCAATCCCCGCCGTTTCCGCCATCGACCGGTGGATGTTCACGGTCAGATTCGGATTATCGAAAGGCTGCTGGATGCGCGCCCCCGAAATTCCGGGCACGTATTTGATCCGATTCAGCAGCTGGTAGGCGACCATGCGATTGCCCTCGAGGTTCGGTCCCGCCACCTGCACATCAATCGGCGCCGGCAGCCCGAAGTTCAGGATCTGCGTCACCATGTCCACCGGCAGCGTGTAGAACTCCGTCCCCGGAAACTCTTCCGGCAGCAACTTGCGCAGCTTCGCCACATACTCCGCCGTGGGCCGGTGATGCGTCGCCAGCGACACCTGAATATCGGCGTCCGCCGAACCGATGGGCGCCGAGTTCGAGTAGGAGTAGTTGATGCCGGAGTAAGGCAGCCCGATGTTGTCGATCACCGACCCAAGCTGGTCTTTCGGAATCGTCTGGCGAATCGTGTTGTCGATGCGGTCGCACAGCGCCGCCATGTCCTCGATGCGCGTGCCCGTCCGCGCCCGAACGTGCAGCTTGAACTGCCCCGCGTCCACGGTCGGAAAGAAATTCTCGCCCAGCCACGGATACAGCGCCGCCGCCGATCCCACCGTGAACACCAAAAAGATGGTCAGGAACACGCCCGCGTGCCGCACGCACAGGTCCAGCATCCTGCGATAGCTCGTCCTCACCCGCTCGAACTGCCGCTCGAATCCGAGCTGGAACCTCGTCCACGGATTCCGGCTCCTGTGCTTTTGCTCGGTTTCCTCCTCGTCATGCTCGTGCAGCAGATACTTGCTCATCGTCGGCACGACGGTGCGCGACAGCAGATACGACGCCAGCATGGCAAATACCACCGCCTCGGCCAGCGGCTCAAACAGATACTTCGGCACGCCGGTCAGGAAAAACATCGGCACGAACACAATGCAGATGGAGAGCGTGGCCACCAGAGCCGGAACTGCGATCTGCGCCGCCCCGTCCAGAATCGCCTGCTCAATCGCTTTCCCCTGCTCCAGGTTTCGATTGATGTTCTCGATCTCCACCGTGGCGTCGTCCACCAGGATGCCCACCGCCAGCGCCAGTCCGCCCAGCGTCATGATGTTGATCGTCTCGCCCAGTAACCGCAGCACGATCAGCGAGGTCAGGATCGACAGCGGAATCGACACCGCGACGATCAGCGTGCTCCGCCAGTTCCCCAGAAACATCAGGATCATCAGCGCCGTCAAAACCGCTGCGATCACGGCCTCGTGCACCACGCCGTCGATCGAGGCCTTCACAAAAATGGACTGGTCGGCCAGCGGCGTGATCCTGAATTGCCGCGGCAGCGTCCGTTGGATCCGCGGCAGCATCGCCAGCACGCCCTTCACAATGTCCAGCGTCGAGGCGTTCCCCGTCTTCATGATGGAGAGCAGCGCCGCCCGCTGCCCATCCACGCGCACGATGTTGGTCTGCGGCGGCGACCCGATGTGCACGTGCGCCACATCGCGGATATACACCATCGCCCCGTTGACTTCCCGAATCGGAAGGTTGTTCAGCGTGTCGACGGCCTCTGGCGCGCTGTTGCTCTCCAGCTGATACTCGAATTGCCCGATCTTGATCGTTCCCGAGGGCAGAATCAGATTCTGCGCCGCGATCGTATTCACCACGTCCGCCGGGGACAGCCCCTTCGCCTGCAGCGCCGGCAGGTTCAGATCCACCTGCACCTGCCGCTCCTTGCCGCCATACGGATACGGGATGCCCACCCCGGGCACCGTCACCAGTTGGGTCCGGATGAACTGCAGCCCGTAATCGTTCAGTTGCTCCTCGGTCAGGCCGTGCCCGGACAGCGCCAGTTGCAGAATCGGCACGCTCGAAGCGTTGTACTGGATGATCAGCGGCGGCGTCGTGCCGTTCGGCATGTGCTTGATCAGCGTGTTCGCGATCGCCGTCACCTGCGCCACCGCGTTCCCGATGTTCACGCCCGGCTGGAAATAAATCTTGATGACCGCTCGCCCGTTCACCGACGTCGATTCGACATGCTGGATGTCGTTCACCGTCGTCGTCAGCGAGCGCTCGCTGAGCGTCACAATCCGGTCCGCCATCTGTTCCGGCGAGAAGCCGCTGTATTCCCAAATCATCGACACCACGGGTATGTCGATGTTCGGAAAAATGTCCACCGGCATGCTCACAATCGCCAGCGGACCCAGAATCATCAGCAGCAGCGCAACGACCGCGAAAGTGTAGGGGCGTCGCAGCGCCAGTCGAACAATCCACATATCGGTTCAGCTTCTCCCGTGGTGCGCAGTCGTCCGGCAGCCGGGAGATTCCGCTCCGGAGGTTCTTCTGTCGAGCCCTGAAAACGATTTCTGCCGCGCCGGTATCGAGCCCTCGGCCCGGCAAGCCGCAAGACGAGCCTGTCTGCAGCTTTATGTTGATGGAAGACGTTCGGACGCGTCAAAAAGACGCCGCTGGAACCCGTCCCCGTCGGTAATCATCTGATGATCCGCCCCGGCTCGCCGATGCAGAACCGCTACAGATTCATCCGCTTGAACACCTGCCCTGGGATCAGCCGCACCGCCAGCATGATCCATCTCCAGAATCCCGGTACGTAAACCACGTCCTTCCGCCGCTCGATGGCCCGCAGGATCAGCCGCGCCACCTCCGCAGGCTCCGCGAACAGCGCATTCGGCGCAAGGTGCGCGGTCATGGGCGTGGCCACAAACCCCGGCTTGATCGTCAGCACGTTCACGCCGGCGCGGTCCACGCGGTTGCGCACGCCATCCAGAAAAACGTTGAGCCCGCCTTTGGAGGCTCCATAGACATAGTTGCTCTTGCGCCCGCGATCCCCCGCCACCGACGAGATCACCGCAATCGTCCCGCGATGTTCCGCCTCAAAGTAATTCGCCAGCCAGCCCACCAGCGAGATCGTCGAAAGCAGATTCGTGCGCAGAATCGCCTCAGCCGCGGCAAAATCCCGCTCCGCCTCGGCCTGGTCTCCCAGAACGCCGTGAGCGATCAGCGCCAGATCCAGCCCGCCCAGCGCCCTCGCCGCTTCCGCCAGCATGACCGCATGGCTTTCCGTCTCGTTCAGGTCGGAGACATAGCCGATCGCCGCAGTCGCGCCGCGCGTCAGCAAATCGTCGCGAACCGCCGCCAGGTTAAGCTCGCTGCGTGCCACCAGCACAAAGCTCGCCCCCTGTTCCGCCAGCAGCCGCAGCGTTGCTTCCGCAATCGCGGAGGTCGCGCCCAGCGCGAGCACGCGCAGCCCTGACGCCCTCCTGGCTTCAGCCATCGAGCCGCCTCCGTCCCGTCACCCGCTGCCAGAAGGCCGAATCGAACCCCGGATCCACGTAGCGCGCGAACTCCTGCCATTGCGGATAAAACGCCTGAAACTGCTCCGCCGTCATCCGCGCGTCCTTGGCCGGATACATCCGTCCGCCGTGCTCCAGCGTGATCCGCGCCAGCCGATCCAGCAGGTCGAAACTCGTCTCGCGCCGAATCGGAAAATCCAGCGCCAGCGTAATGCCCGGCGCCGGAAACGACATCATCCCCGGCGATGGCACTTCGCCGAACACCTTGATCACCGCCAGAAACGAAGCCAGCCCCGACGCGGTGATGGTCTTCAGCACCTCCACAATGCCGCGCTCGTCCTGCTCCCGCGGCAGCACGCACTGGAACTGCAGCAGCCCTGCCTTTCCATACATGCGGTTCCACCGCAACACGGCATCCAGCGGGTAGAAGAACGGCTCATAGTCCATCGGCCCGGCTTTCTCATTCCCCCACTGCTTGTGGTAGTACAGCGCATTGAAAGCGCGCACTGAATAGCGATTCAGCGCGAACTGAGGCAGATCGAAAGGAAACGCCAGCTTCGGCTCGCGGCTGCGCCGCAGCACTCCCGGAATCCCCGTGTGGTCGCCCTGCATGAAGATCCCGCGCGCAAAGTTCTTCCCCGTCGACACGCAGTCAATCCAGGCGACGGTGTATTCGCTCCCTGAGGTCCTCGAGAGTTCCAGAAATTCCGCCAGCCCGTGAAACTTGACGCCGCGATAGTCGATCATCCGCGAAACGATCGGTCGCAGCCGGATCTCCGCCCACGCGATCAGGCCCGTGAGCCCCATGCCTCCAATCGTCGCCGCAAACCAGTCCCGATTCTCCACCGGGCTGCACGCAATCCGGCTGCCGTCGGAGCGCACCAGCTCAAAGCGCAGCACGTGCCGCCCGAACGTCCCCGCAACGTGGTGGTTTTTGCCGTGGATGTCATTGGCGATCGCGCCGCCTACCGTCACGTATTTCGTTCCCGGCGCCACTGGCAGAAAAAAACCTCGCGGCACAGCGAAGTCCAGAATCGCCTTCAGCGACGCGCCCGCTTCGCAGCGCAACACGCCCGTCGCTTCGTCAAAATGCAGCAGCCGGTCCATCCCCGGCGTGGCCAGCAGGGTTCCGTTCTCCAGCAGGCAAACGTCGCCATAGCTGCGGCCCAGCCCCACCGGCAATTGCGGCGTCGCCGGCGCCGGGGCCAACGGAAAATCCGAGGTCCAGTGCAGCGGCGTTACCTCCGCCGGCAGCTTCGGATACCGCCCCCACGATTCGAATCTCGGCCGCGGTTTTGCTTTGCTCATGTCCCGCACTCTACAGGGTCGCCGACGCCGCAACCATCGCGACCAGCAATCCAATCAGCAGGCTCATCCGGTCGGTCACCGCAAAAATCACCGGATCCTCGTTGAGTTCCCCGCGCGAGGCCAGCAGCCACACGCGGCTCAGCCAGTAAATCATCAGCGGAGTAATCATCCACAGCCGCGCCGGATGCCGGTACAGGTGGTTCGCGCCCTGGTTGCCGATATAGAACGAGAACACCACCACCGCCGCATACGCGCACGCTGTGCCGAAGCTCCGCAACTGCTCGATGTCCCCCAGCAGATAGCCTCGTCCGTTCGCGGGCACTTCTCCGCGCTCGCGCGTATTCTGCAACTCGCTGAAGCGCTTCACAATCGCCAGGCTCAGAAACAGAAACAGCGAAAACGCTGCCAGCCACGGCGTAATCGCCACCCTCGTCGCCGCTCCGCCGGCCAGCAGTCGAACCGTGTAGAGCCCCGCCAGCAGTAGCACATCCACCAGCACCACGCGCTTCAGGTACAGCGAGTACGTCACCGTCCCCGCCAGATACAGCAGCAGCCAGGTCAGGAATTCCCGTGGCAGCCACGCCGCCGCCATCGCCAGCGCCCCGGCCAGAAAGACCGCGCCGATCGCCGCGCCCGCGGCCGCGGAAAGATCCCCGGCTGCAAACGGCCGCAGCCGCTTGCGAGGATGCTGGCGATCCGCCTCCATGTCCAGCAGGTCATTGAAGATGTACGTCGCCGACGCGCACAGGCTGAAACTCGCGAACGCGATGGCGGCCTCCAGCAGATCGTGCGCGCCGAAATGATGCGCCAGCAGCACCGGCACAAAAACCAGCACATTCTTGGCCCACTGATGCACCCGGATCGCCTTCAGAAAGCTCTTGCCCGGCCGCGCGCGATCCCGAAAGACCTGCCGCACCCCGATCCCTCGCGAACGCAGGCGAGCCCGCAGCGCCGGCGCCGGATTCGCGATCATCGCCGCCTGCGCGTGTTGCAGCAGCGGCATATCCTGGCCCGCGTTGCCCACATAGTCGTAGCCCTGCTCGCCGAAAGCCTGCCGCAGCCCATCCAGCTTCCTGCCGCCCGTCCGGTTTACGCTGCCATCGCTGGCCAGCACGCCTTCGAACAACCCCACGTGATCGGCAATCCTCTGGGCCAACCGCTCATCCGCTCCCGTCGCCAGATAGAGCTGGCGGCCTTCCGCGCGCTGCGCGGTCAGGTATTCCAGCAGAGCACGGTTGTAAGGCAAATGCTGCGCGTCCAGCGCCACCCGCGCGCTCACTTCGGCTTTCAAAGCCGCTTTGCCTCGCAGCAGCCACAGCGGAACCTGCAGCGCGGCCAGCGGCTGGCTCCGCAGCAGCAGCAGCAACGAATCGACGAGGGTGTCGCTCTTGACCAGCGTGCCGTCCAGATCGACGCACAGCGGCCTGCGGCTGTTCTCCGCGGCCAATTCCTGTACGGTCGCCTGGCTCAAGGGTTCTCTCCTGCGGCTGCCGCTGATCGCACCCGGACAGACGGCGCCGGAGACGCGGCGCGCCTCCGAACGCGAAGAAACGTGAAAATTCACCCCGAGTATAGCATCGGCCGGAACTGCTCCAGCCCCCGGATTCCGCGCCTGACTGCGGCCCTCCGGAACCTCGCCCGTCACCGCGCCAGCGTGTTCTCCAGGTCGGCTTCTGCCGGCTCCGCCGCCTTCTCCACCCGCCGCTCCGGGAAGTACGCGTTGATCACGTACTGCTCCAGCATGCGCTGCGTGTTGAAGAACGATCCGTTCAGCGCAATGGTCGACCGCATGATCCGCCGCCACTGCCCCTGATCCCGGTAGTACAGCGGCAGAATCGTCTGCTCCAGATGCTCGTACAGCGAGTTGGCCTCGCCCACCTCGTCATCGTGATCGTCGATCGCCCAGCCCGTCACGCCCTCGATCCAGCCCTCGATCCACCAGCCGTCCAGAATGCTCAGGCTGGGCACCCCATTCAGCGCCGCCTTCATCCCGCTGGTGCCTGATGCCTCGTACGGACGCCGCGGCGTATTCAGCCACACATCGACGCCGCCGGTCAGCAGCGCGCCCAGCCTCCACTCATAATTCTCCAGATACACAATCTTCAGCGCGCTCTCCCGCAGTTGATTCGAAAGTTCGATCACTCTGCGGATCTTCGCTTTCCCCGGCTCATCCGCCGGATGCGCCTTGCCCGCGTACAGCACCTGCATCCCGCCCATCGCCTGCGCCAGGCGCACCAGCCGCTCCGGATCCGTGAACAGCAGGTCGGCTCGCTTGTACGTCGCCGCCCGCCGCGCAAAACCCAGCGTGAAGACCTCCTCGCGCATCTCCACGCCCGAGCGCTCCTTCACCACCTTCAGCAGCTCGCGCTTCGCGGTCGCGTGCGCCTCCACGATCTCATTCTCCGGGATGTCGATCGCGTACCGCAGCGTCACGTTGTCCTGCCGCCAGCGCGGCAAATGCCGGTCGAACACTGCCTGCACCGGCGGCGCCGTCCACGTCCCCGCATGAACCCCGTTCGTGATCGCGTCAATCCGGTACTCCGGAAACATTTGCCGCGACACCTTGCCGTGCTGCATCGCCACGCCGTTCACATATCGCGAGAAGCGCAGCGCCACATACGTCATGTTCAGCAGCCCGTCGTGGAAGCACCCAAAGCGCTCCAGCATCCCGGCGCGTTCCGCTCCCAGGATGCGATACGCCTGCTCGCTCGAAAAGCGGTCGTGCCCTGCCGGTACCGGCGTGTGCGTCGTGAACACGCACTTGCGCCGCACCGCTTCCACATTTTTCTCGGTCGCCGTCTGCAGCCCCGCGCCCCGCAGTTCCTGCTCCAGCACGGGAACGGTCAGCAGCGCCGCGTGCCCCTCGTTCATGTGGTACACCGTCGGCTCGTACTCGAGCGCCCGCAGCATCCTCGCCCCGCCAATGCCCAGCACCGCTTCCTGGCGCAGACGATAATCCGCGTCGCCGCCATACAGGTGATCGGTCAGCGCCCGGTCGCGCGGATCGTTCTGTTCCAGATCCGTGTCCAGCAGATAGATGGGAATTCGATGCCCGGCCACGCCCTCCATCTCGTATCGCCATGCGCGGATCGCCACCGGCCGCCCCTCGATGGTCACCGTCACCACCGGGTCCTCGCCCACCAGCGTTTGCTCCGGCGACCACGGCTGCGGCTCTTCCGTCTGCGTCCCGCTCGCATCCAGATGCTGCTGGAAATATCCTTTGCGATCGGCCAGCGTCACCGCCGCCAGCGGCAGGCCCATGTCCGCGGCCGCGCGCAGCGTATCCCCAGCCAGCACCCCCAGCCCTCCGCTGTACGTCGGCATATCCGGCGACGCGGCGATCTCCATGGAAAAGTAAGCGACGATCCCGTCCTCGCTCGGCCCACCCGGGGAAAAGTACTGCGTGCGATTGATAAAGCGCATCTTTAAAAGTGTCGTTTCCGGCCTGTCCGAGCGCCCGTCTCCCAGGATAAGACAACTTTTCCCCTGCGGACGTTGGCCGGATGCCCCTTGTGATTCTTACATCGGCGACCCCCATCCGGGGAATCACCCTCCTGTGGAAACCCGGACACACCCGATTCGCGGCCCATAATCAGATGCTTCTCCTGCAATATAGCTTGCGGAAGAGACGCCTGAACCGGGCTTTGTATCAGGGCACGACTTCACCCCTTGCGAGCGATTCTCTGAGAGGGAGGCTTTGTATCAGGGCATGACTTTAGTCGTGCCGCACAGCGTTCCCAAAAAATTCCGGGCTTTAGCCCCTGCGCCTTGAAAAGGCACGGCCCCACAGCTTGCGGAAAAACTCGGTTCTTTGAAGGGGCACGGCTTCAGCCGTGCCGCAAAAGCCGCAAAATCAACCCGGCTTTAGCCGCTGAGGGATGATCTTTCTCCCTCTCGCGCATTTTTCCCGAAGCTGTTCAATCGTGCCGTAACCGGCGCATAGCTGCCCGGGGGATAATTCGCCCTTTTCCCAAAAGGTCAAAAGCCCGCCGCCGCAACTTCGGATGCCCCATTTCATGTTCCCCTTGCCACTTCATGCGCACCTGCCGAAGCACGGCAGCGATAAATCTCCGGCTCGATTCCCGTCGCTGCTCGATATTTCCCCCGCAGCGCCTTCGCGAACAGCTCGGCCAGCTCTTCCTGAACCAGATTCACCGTGCAGCCCCCGAATCCCCCGCCCGTCAGCCGCGCCCCGATCAGTCCCGGAAGTTCCTGCGCCGCCTCCACCATCAGGTCCGCCTCGTCGCAGCTTGCCTCAAAATCGTCGCGATAGCTCACGTGCGCCGCCGCCATCAGATCGCCCAGCTTCTTCAGGTTCCCGGCCGCCAGCGCATCCGCCGCCGCCGCGGTGCGCAGGTTCTCCGTGATGATGTGCCGGCAGCGCCGCATCACGTTGTCCGGCATCTCTCCGCCCCATCGCTCCAGGTCTTCCGGCGTCGCATCGCGCAGCAGCGCGATCTCCGGCCGGTGTTGCCGCAGGATCGCCGTCCCCTCCTCCACCTCCCTGCGCCGAATTCCATATTCGCCGCCGGCGATCGAGTGCTTCACCATCGTGTTCGCGATCACCAGGCTCACGTAACGCGGAATCGGCGCCAGCCGGAACTCCAGCGACCGGCAATCCAGCAGCAGCGCGTGATCTTCCGCCCCGTGGCACGCAATGAACTGATCCATGATCCCGCACGACGCGCCCACGTACTCGTTCTCCGCCTTCTGGCACAGCTTTGCGATCGCGCTCGGTTCCATCGTCGCGCCCGCCAGGCTCAGCAGCGCCAACGCCGTGGCCACTTCCACTGAGGCTGACGAGCTCAGCCCCGCGCCCACCGGCACATTGCCGTGCAGTGTCATGCTGAACGGAGGCGCCTCGATACCCGCCTGCCGCAGCGCCCACAGCACGCCCAGCGGATAATCCGGCCAGTGCTGTTTCCGCGCCTGTGGCAGCTCGTCCGCGGCGTACCTCACGCCTTCGCCGAAATTCTCCGACCAGATCTCCACCTGCCCATCGTTCCGTGCCGAGATGGCCGCGAATGTGCCGAAGTCGATCGCCGCCGGCATCACAAATCCCCCGGCGTAATCCGTATGCTCCCCGATCAGGTTCACGCGCCCCGGCGCCTGAAACACCCGCGGTTCGCCCCCGAAATGCTTGCGGTGAATCTCGCCCACGAGGCTCGCCGCCAGCACCTTCTCGTCGCTCTCTCCCACGTTTTCTCCCCAACCACCGTTGTCGCCTTCGCCTGGCGGTCCCTATCCCCTACCCCCTACTCCCTACCCCCTACCCCCTGCTTTTTCCAGCCTCTCCCAAATCTCCTCCACCCACGCCAGGTGCTCCGGCTTCATCAGCACCGATCGCAGGCAGGTCACCGTTCCGCCGCCATCCGCCCAATCTGCCCCCGCAAAGAACCGCGCCGGCAAATGCGCCAGCGCCAGGTGCAACCCGCTCTTGGCCGCGCGATCAAAAACCTGTTGGGCTCTGCGCGACGCCTCCGTGACGTTGCCGGCGGCGAGCCCCCAAACCACAATGTCCATCTCCGGCTTCGGGCCGGCCACAAACCGCGGATCCCCTGCGATCTTCTCGTACAGATGCAGCGCCGCCGCCCGTCCCTGCTCCAGCCCGCGCGCAAACTCGCCGCCGGGCTCGAGCGGCAGCAGCCGCTGCGTCGTCCACAACGCCACCGCCGAGGCTCCCGCCCGCGAGCACTCCAGGCTGATCTCTCCCAGGTGCAATTCCTTCGACGTGAAATAGGTATACGGCGATTCGTGCTGGTACCACCGCCCCATCGCCGGATCGCGAAACAGCACGCACCCACACCCATACGGCTGCAGCCCGTGCTTGTGCGGATCCACCACGATCGAATCCGCCTCGCTGACCCGCACAAAGGCCCGCCGCGCCTCGTCGCCCAGCGTCGCAACCAGCCGGAAATACCCTCCGTACGCCGCATCCACATGCAGGCGAAATCCATACCGCGCCCGCAGCTCCAAAATCTCGTCCAGCGGATCCACCGCGCCCACCGCCGTCGTCCCCAGCGTGGCCACCACGGTTCCCACGTCGCCGGCTCCCAGTGCTGCCTCCAGCGCCCCCACGTCCATCCGGCCGCGCGCATCCGTTGCCACGCTCGCGAACTCCAGCTTCAGCACTCCGCTGATCCGGCTGTGCGTGTAGTGCGCCTGCTCCGACGCAATCACTTTCTTTCCCGGCGCCATCAGCCCCGCCACCCACAGCGCCTCCAAATTGGCGAAAGTCCCCCCGCTGGTCAGGTGCCCCAAAAACTCTGTCCACCCGAACATCTGCGCGATCTCCCGCACCGCTTCCACTTCCATGCGCGAGCTCGCCCGCCCGCCATCCAGTGCGTGATTGTTCGGATTCAGCCCCATCGCCAGCGCATACGCCGCCCGCGCCGCCGGATGCGGCGGCTTCAGCATCTGCCCGGCGTACAGCGGATGGAAATAAGGAAAGTTGTCGCCCAGCCGCCGCGCTGCCTCATCCAGTACGCTCGCGGCCCGATCCATCGCAGGCGGCGTCAGCCGTGCATCCGGAAGCCCGGCGAACTCGCCCTCCAGCCGCTCCAGAGCCTGCGCCAGCATTTTCAGCGTGGGATCGTTCATAGAGAGATACGTTCCAGAATACGCTGTAGCGCCCTCGCCACCCGGTAGGCCCGGCATTCATGCCGCGCTCTCTGTGCGCTCTTCCCCACACCCGGCTTCAGCCGCTGAGGCGGGTGCCCCATGTTTCTCCGTGCTCTCTGTGTCCTCTGTGGTGGACCGGGCTGGCCGCCGGCGCAGGTGCGATAGCACAGCAGCCGACCCGCCGCGCGGCCTTTTCCTTTTCCACAATCCGTTTCTCTGTGCTCTCTGTGTCCTCTGTGGTGGACCGGAGCTCGCACCCGGCAGGCACGGCATTCATGCCGCGCTGTATCGCTCCAACAAGCGGCTTCAGCCGCTGAGGCTGAATTTTCTCTTCTCAATCCCCAGCGCCGCCATGTATGCTCTCGGAAATTCCCCCAGGCGTTCAGGAGAGAAAACCCATGGAATGGTACCGGATGGTCTGGCAGAAGTATGCGCAGTTCGACGGCCGCTCCCGCCGCAAAGAGTACTGGATGTTCGCGCTGGTTAATCTCCTGCTCTCCATTGCGCTTTGCGCCTGCATCCTCGTCTCCTTCGCCGGCCGAAGCGCCGCTCTCGGCATCGCCTTCGCGATTCTCGCCGGCCTGTACGGTCTCGCCGCCATCATCCCCGGCATAGCCGTCACCGTGCGTCGCCTCCACGACATCGGCCGCTCCGGCTGGTGGCTCCTGATCGCTCTGGTCCCCTTCGGCGGCATCGTTCTGCTCGTCTTTTACTGCCTGGACGGCACCCCCGGCCCCAATGAATACGGCCCCGACCCCAAAGGCCGGGCCTATGGCGCCCAGGTCTTCACCATCGGCTGAAATCCCGGCGAAGCCCCGCAAACCCCGTCCCACGAGGCAGTTCCCGCCCACCGGAATCCGTCCCGATTTGCAGGCTCTGGTATACTGGCCGTGCGTTAGAACCGAACCGGGCAAGCGCGGTCATTCGCCTCGCCCAAGCAGCAAGGCCTGCCAGTTTCGCTCCGATTCACTCCAGCGCAATTTCAAAAGAAGCAGGAAAAAGCAACACAATGGAACAAGGAACAGTGAAGTGGTTTAACGACGCGAAGGGCTACGGCTTTATCTCGCGCCAGAACGGCGAGGATGTCTTCGTGCACTACTCTGCCATTTCCGCAAATGGCTTTAAGAGTCTGCAGGAAGGTCAGGCCGTGCAATTCAACGTCGTCAAGGGGCCAAAGGGCTGGCAGGCAGCTGACGTTCAGCCTCTGTAAGACGCAGCAACATCAGTTCAATCAACGCAGAAGGCGGGCTTCGGCTCGCCTTTTGTCATTCCGGAACGCATCCAACCCGCCAATGCCGAACGACCACGACGATCCCCGCACCTCCTTCGCCGCCGAACGCACCTTCCTCGCCTGGATTCGCACCGGCCTCGGCCTCATGGGCGTCGGCTTCGCCCTCGCCCGCTTTGGCCTGTTCCTCCGCGAATTTCACGGCAATACCGGCGCGGCTTCGCAGCACACCGGCATCACCGTCGACGCCGGCGTCGCCCTGGTCGCCCTCGGAGTCGCCGTGAACGTCGCCGCCATCGCCCACCACGTCCGCACCGTGCGCAAGCTCCGCACCGGCACATGGATTCCCGGCCAGGTCGCCACGGGCGCCGTCATCCTGGCAGCGGTCCTCGCCGTGATCGGCATCGCCTCCGGCATCTACCTGCTCTTCCTTCACTAACCCGATCGGCGCTGTCGCTACACCCTATCCCTTACCCCCTACACCCTGCCTTGTGACCTTCGTGCCTTGCCCGCGCCTCTCTCCCGCCGGACAATGGCCCCGTGTTCCGCTCTCTCCATCTGCGCCTCCTGGAATCCACCCTCGACGCGCTCGACCGCGCCGCCGTCCGCTGCCGCCCGCACCGCGCCGCGCACTTCATCACCGGCAGCCGCGGCGAGCGCGCCGCAATCTTCTGGCTACGCCGTCGCGGATACACCGTCGTCGCCCACGCCTGGCGCTCTGCCCGCGCTCCCGGCGATCTCGACCTGATTGCCTGGACTGCCACCCCGCCCGCAAACCGCTCCGCAAATCCGTCCGCGCAATCTTCCGGCAATCCGCCTCAGCCCACCCTCTGCTTCGTCGAAGTCAAGACCCGCACCACCCGCGCCGTCGCTCCCGCCCACCTGGCCGTCGATGAGGATAAGCGCCGCACCCTGCGTCGCCTCGCCCGCCATTACCTGCGCCAGCTTCCCAGCCGCGACCTCCCCACCCGCTTCGACATCCTGTCCATCTATTTTGAGAAGGACAAGCCAGCCGCCTTCGAGCACTTCCCCGGCGCCTTCGGCTGGCAAGAATAAAAAGGTTGACGCCGATCCCGCCGGACCCGGCTAGCGGAATCGCTTCACCGCCGCCGCCTGATCCGCGCCCACGCGCCCTGCTGTAATCGTCGCCATAGCAAAGTTCTCGCTCCACGCCGGGCTGCCCGCCAGCCGCCGCATCATCGCCAGTTGTCCCACATGCGTCAACGCATCGGCCAGCGGCCCCTGCAACAATGTTTCCTCTTTCGCGGGAATCGCCTCCGCCGAAGCGAGCGCCTGATCGAACGCCTCGAGGGCCGCGAAGAATCGCGCCTTCTCTTCCTTCCACGGCAAAGGCGTGGAATTCCGCCATCGCTGCTCGCCTTTCGCCATGCTCAGCGCCCAGTCAAACAGATCGCCCATATGCGCCAGAACCTGCGCCGGCGTTCGGCCGCATCCCGCAAAGCTTCCAAATTCCTCCGGCGCATCCTCCAGGGCCCGCGCCGCGCGATACGCCACCGTCGCCACGGCATGGCGCAACAATTCTCGTTTCCCGTCCATGGCCGCCATTCTAGTGCCCTCTCCCACCATTCGCTCAAAAAGCAAAATCTGTCATCCTGAGCGGAGTTGGCGCGTCATTCGCGCCAACGCAGTCGAAGGACCTGCATTTCCGCTGGCTGCTGGCAGCTGGCCGCCGGAAGCTGAAACCTGGCAGCTGGCAGCTACCGGCTACCGGCTTTATATACTGTCCTTTGCCCATGTCCACCTTCCTTCCCGTCGATGAGCAGATGGATCTGCTCGAGAAAGGCGCGGCGGAAATCATCCGCGTCGATGAGCTGCGCGCGCGCCTCGAAAAATCCCGCCAAACCGGCGTCCCGCTCCGCGTCAAGGCTGGATTCGATCCCACCGCCCCCGACCTGCACCTCGGCCACACCGTCCTCATGCGCAAGCTCAAGCACTTCCAGGACCTCGGCCACCAGGTCATCTTCCTCGTCGGCGACTACACCTCGCTCATCGGCGACCCCACCGGCCGCAACGTCACGCGCAAGCCGCTCACCCGCGAGCAAATCGACGCCAACGCAAAAACCTACACCGACCAGGTCTTCCAGATCCTCGACCGCGACAAGACCGAGGTCCGCTTCAACTCCGAGTGGCTGGGCAAGCTCACCTTCGCGGACATCATCCGCCTCGCCTCCAAATTCACCGTCTCGCAGATGCTCGAGCGCGCCGAATTCCACGCCCGCTTCCAGAACGAGCAGCCCATCTCCCTGCACGAGCTGCTTTACCCGCTCGCCCAGGGCTACGACTCCGTCGCCCTCAAAGCCGACGTCGAGCTGGGCGGCACCGATCAGAAATTCAATCTCATCGCCGGTCGCGAGCTCCAGCGCGACTACGGCCAGCCCGCGCAGATCGTCCTCATGACGCCCATCATCGAGGGCCTCGACGGCGTACAGAAAATGTCGAAGTCGCTCAACAACGCCATCGGCATCCACGAGCCGCCGCAGGAAATGTATGGCAAGCTCATGTCGATCTCCGACGAGATGATGGGCCGCTACTGGACGCTCCTCACCGATCTCCGCCAGAGCGAGATCGACAAGATGAACGCCGACATCGCCTCCGGGGCTCTCCACCCCATGCAGGCCAAGAAGAACCTCGCCCGCACCATCGTCGCCGGTTTCTACGGCCAAGACGCCGCCCAACAGGCGGATGAAAACTGGTCAAAGATGTTCCAGGAAAAGACCGTCGTCGGCGAGATCGAATTGGTCTTCGTTGAAGCTGCGAAGATTCGCACAGCATTTTCTGAGGCCGTGGAGCAAAAGCAGAGCAAAGAAGAGCTCTTGCAAGCGCAAACCGACGAGGTAAATCGTCGCCATGAGCAAGGTGAGTCCCGGTTTTCCGGCGCGGTTGGCATCTACTCAATTGTGAAGCTTATCCGAGAATTAGGATTGGCCTCCGCGACGGAGGCGGCGAAGCTCATAAAGGCTGGCGCTGTGTCCATTGACGATGTGAAGCAAACCACCCCCTACTACACCCGGACGGGGCTTGCCGGTCCTACCGCATCCAATCCCCTGCGTCTCACCGTCCGCGTCGGCAAACGCGCGAAGGTCGCTGTCATACAATAAATCGCCTGTCCGTATATACACATTCCGTGTATACTGATTGGTGCCCGAAGAATTTGATGGCTTCGACTGGGACGCCGCCAACGTGGGGCATATCATGCGCCACCAGGTCGCTCCTTCTGAAGTAGAAGAAGTCGCGGGCCTTCCGCATCTCACGATTGCAGGGAAAGCAGTCGGTGAAGAGAATCGCTGGCAGCTATTCGGAAAGACTGCGGCAGACCGATATCTGGTCGTGATTTTCACTATCCGGCGGAAACTGTTCCGCACCGTTACCGCGTACCCCATGAACGCGGCAGAAAGGAAAAAATATGGCCCGCAAATCCGCTAAGACCCCAACCTTTCGCTCGGAATCGGACGAGGCCGCCTGGTACGCTACTCCCGAAGGACGCCGCCAGACACAACGCGCATTCGAGCGGGCGCTCCGCAACGGCTCTCTCGGCCGGTCTTCCGGTATCCGGACACGCAAAACCGACCCCAATATTCTCGCGGATCTTATAGAGCAGGCAAAAGCACGCGCTACTCGCCCTGTTTCCATTCGCATTCCTGTGGTTGATCTCGAACGCGCGAGAGAGATCGCCGCGAAAAAGGGAATTGGCTACCAGTCCGTCGTAAAAGAGGCGATTCGCGAGGGTCTCAAGCGCGTCGGCTGACTCACCGAATCACCTTCAGCGCCCCGCGGAACAATTCATCGAAATTCTCGCCCGCGGCCTTGTCCTTCTCCACCGCTGTCTCAATCGCCTTCTGCGCCGCCGGACGCGCGTACCCCAGGTTCACCAGCGCCGACAACACATCGTCCGCCGCGGGACCCAGAGCCTGCGCCGCGGACGCGGGCGCCACGGCAAAGTCGTCCAACTTCTCCTTGAGCTCGACCACCAGCCGCTCGGCAAGCTTTTTCCCCACGCCCGGAATCCGTGTCAGCGTCGCATGGTCCTGCGCCCGAATCGCCGCCACGGTCCGCTCCGGATTCAGCCCGCTCAGAATCGTAATGGCCAGCTTCGGCCCCACGCCCGACACGGTGATCAGCCGCTCGAACAGCCGCTTCTCGTCCCGCTCCAGAAACCCGAACAGCGCCAGCGAGTCCTCGCGCACATGCGTGTGGATGTACAGCGCCACCTCGCCGCCTTCGCGCGGCAGCGCCGTAAACGTCGGCACGCTGATGGTCACGTCGTACCCCACCCCGCCGGCTTCAACAATCGCCTGCCCCGGACTCTTCGCGAACAGCCGTCCCCGCAAATGCGCAATCATAAGTTCAATCTGTCATCCTGAGCGAAGTTTGGCGCGCTGTGCGTGCCAAACGAAGTCGAAAGCTTGCCCTGAGCGAGGGTGCGCAGCATCCGAGTCGAATGGGGACCTGCATTTCGCAGCCACGCTACTTCGTCCACTCATCCACCCACTCATTCACCGTCCTGTACCAGAGCTGCGCGTTCTGCGGCTTCAGCACAAAGTGCCCCTCATCCGGAAAATACAGCATCTTCGACGGCACCTTCATCCGCTGCAGCGTGTCGAACAATTGAAATCCCTCGGAAACGTCCAGCCGGTAATCGAGCTGGCTATGCACCACCAGCGTCGGCGTTTTGAAGTTGGTCTCCGACAGCATCGGCGACCACTCCCGGTACAGCGCCCGATTCGTCCACGGCGTCCCCTTAAACTCCCACTCGTTGAACCACAGCTCGTCCGTCGTCCCGTACGTCGACTCCGTGTTGAACATCCCGTCGTGGCTCACGATGCAGCGGAAGCGGTCCGTGTGCCCCAGGATCCAGTCCGCCATGTAGCCGCCGTAGCTCGCGCCCAGCGCGCATTCCCGCCCTTTGTCGATGAACGGATAGTGCTGCTCGGCGTAATCGAGGCCCTTCATCAGGTCGATATACGGCTTGCCGCCCCAGTCCCCGTTCACGCGATCGATGAACGCCTGCCCGTACCCCGTCGATCCGCCGGGATTGATCATTACGACGACATATCCGTTCGCCGCAAACAGCTCCGCATTCCAGCGGTAGCTCCAGTCGTCGCCCCACGCTCCCTGCGGCCCGCCGTGAATCAGAAACTTCACCGGATACTTCTTGCCCGCAACGAACCCCGGCGGCTTGATTAGAAACCCCTGCACCTGCACCCCGCCAACCGACGGAAACCAGAACGACTCCATCTTCGGCATATCGAGGTGGGAGAGAAGGGCATCGTTCAAATGCGTGGCCTGCGTTTCGACTACGGGCATATCACCCGGCCAGACTTCCTTTCGTCCATTCACGACCTTTGTTCCCAGAATCTCTCCCGGCTGTTGCTTATCGAGATGAAGCACGGCCACCTCGCCTGGCTGGGCAACGGTCATGCGGTTTGCCACGAGGAGCTTTCCATCGGGCGTCAGATGAAGATCGCCGAAGGCGCCATTCCACTCCAGAGTGGTGATCTGGGCGTTGTCTGGCACAGCTCGATAAACCGGCTCCTCACCCTTATCCCCCGCAGCAAAATAAATCTCCTTCGAATCCGCCCCCCACGCCTCCTCATCCACCCACCGGTCGAAATTCGGCAACACTTCCTTGATCGCGCCTGACCCCGCTAACTTGCTAACTCGCCGACCCGCTGACTCGCTGCCTCTCGCGTACACCACCAGCCGGAACCGGTCGCTCTCGTACCCCGCCCGCTCCTGCATCCGCCACGCCATCCACTTCCCATCCGGCGAATACCGCGGCGTGAAATTTCCGCCCGCGCTCGTGGAAACCTTCCTGGGCTCCGCGCCCTCCACCGGATTCCCCGCCGCGTCGAACAGCTCCAGCGTATAGATCGCCACGCTCGTGCTCAGCGCCGGCTCGTCGACCTTCTTCTCCTCGTACGCAACCTCCCGCCCATCCGGAGAAAACGCCCACCCGTCCGGCTCGCCCAGCGAAAACGGCGGAATGTCGTGCGTGTCCCCGGGATTCAGATCGCGAAAGCTCCCGTCCGCGGCCGAAACCAAAAACAGATGGCTGCGCTTGTCATCCGTGAACGCGTTCCAGTGCCGGTACAGCAGATGCGTGAAGATCTTCGCCTTCACTTTCGACTGCGCCAGCGCTTCATCCTTCTGCTGGTCGCACGCATCCTCGTCTGCGCCTGACCCGGACCCCGCGCTCGGGGCCCCCGGCAGCCCTGCCTCTGGGCTGCTGGGGTGATCACTGCACTCCGGATACACCTCCGACGTAAACAAAATGTGCTTCCCATCCGGCGACCACGTCGCGTTATCCGTCTCGGTGCTCAGGTGCGTCAGCTCATGCGGCGGGCCCAGCGTTCCCGCCGTCCCGTCGAAATCCGCCAGCCAGATCTGCTCGCCCCCATCTCGCGCGCTCTCGAACAGGATCTGCTTCCCATCCGGCGAAAACCGTCCCCGGCTCGCCGCCCCATCCAGCAGCGGCTTCTCCTCGCCTCCGCTCACCGGCACAATCCACAAATGCGAGGTCGACGTGTTCTTCTCCAGGCTCACATCGCTCGCCGAGAACAATACCCACTTCCCGTCCGGCGACACGTCGATGTCCCCCAGCCGCCGCATTTTCATCATGTCCGTGAAAGTCATCGGCCGCCGCGCCGTTGGGGCCGCCGTCCCGCTTTCCGCCTGCGCCCATCCGCTCGTCGGCGCGCCCGCCAGCATCGCGGCCAGCAGCCCTGCCGCCGCCCACACCTGTCCCTGCTTCATTGGTGGTCCTTCTTTCCAACAGCACGGACCATCCTACATCGCCGGCGCCAGCGTATCGTCGTCGCGGTCGCCTCGGGGTTGCGCGGCCTGCGCCGATTCTTCCATCGGCAGCTCCACCGTCACTCTCGCCCCCCGCGGCTGCACGTTCTCGGCGGAAATCTCTCCGCCCTGCTCGTGCACGATCGAGTAGCACAGGCTCAGTCCCAGCCCCACGCCCTCGCCCGTATGCCGCGTGGTCAGGAACGGATCGAAGGCCCGGCTCGGATCCGGGAATCCTGGCCCATTGTCGGTAAATGCCGTCTGCACGCAGTTCGCTTGCCGCCTCACTTCCACCGTCAACCGCCGCGGCTCGCCCTCCGGCAGCTCTTCCAGCGCGATGCTCGCATTCCGCACCAGCTGCAAAAATACCTGGCGGATCTGCTCGCCGTCTCCCATCGCGCGCGGCAGATCGTTCGCGATCCGCAGCTCCAGTTCCACCCGCATGCTCTCCAGATCGTGCCGCGCCAGCTTCTCGATATCCCGCAGCAGCAGCTCCACCGAAACCGGCGACCGCCCCGCCGGCGTCAGCTTCCTGAATCGCACCAGGCTCTCCACAATCTTCTTCATCCGCCGCGCCTCGTTCAGGATGATGCCCCCGCGTTCCTGCACTTCCGCCTGCGGATTCTCCGCCAGCAGCTCCGCAAACCCGGTCACCGCCGTCAGCGGATTATTCAGTTCGTGCGCCACGCTGGAAGCCAGTTGCCCCAGTCCCGCCAGCCGTTCTGACTGCATCAGCCGCCGCAGCAGCAGCGCGTGTTCCCGCGCCGCGCCGATCCGCGCCACCAGCAGTTCCAGCGGCATCAGATCCTGAGCTTGCAGCGGTTCCTCTTCGTGGCGTGGTGGCCCCAGCAGCAGCGCGCCCTGCCAGCCGCCCTCCCGTACCCGAATACCCAGCACCCGCACTTTCTGGAACGCATCCAGCACCGGCTCATCTTCCGGCCGCATCAGCCCCCTCAGGTCCAGCGTGATCAGGTGCCCAATCTCCCGCCCCGCCTTCTCCGGACGGCTGATTTCCTGCGTCTTTTCATCCGTGATCTGCCGCGCCACGCCATCCAGCGCCGCCGCCTGTTCTGCGGTGAGCCCTGCCTGCCCTGCCAGCCGGAACGTCCCTCCCGCATTACGCAGAAACACCGCCGCCTGTCCGAACCGGCTCACTTCCGTGATCGCCCGGCACGCTTCGTCGTACTCGTCCTGGCTGGACTCATACGGCATCGCTTCCATGTTCAGCGCTGCGTACCGCTGCATCTCCTGCTGCGCCTGCAGGTCGCGCGCGTGGGTGGCGTGGTTCGTGGCGATCTCGTCCTCCATCACCAGCACGATCATTCCCATCGCCGTCAGCAACCGCAGCAGGTTGGTCAGCCGCGTCACGTCCAGGAGCAACGGATCGGCGCCAGGAACCAACTGCAGGATTCCCGGCAGCGCCCACACCGCCAGCCCGCCCACCGTAAAGAACACTCCCACAGTCACCCGGCGGAACGCCGCGGCGAACAGCATCGCCGCCATCAGCAGCATCCCGCTCCGCACCAGAAACAGCATGGCCGTCGATTCGCCGCGCGCGATCAGCCACAGGCAGACGCTCCCGAACCCCGCGACCATCGACATCCCAACCCAAACCGGCAGCAGATCCTTGCGCAGGCTCCATACCGTGCCCACCGCAATCATCGCGACCGCAAAGGCCACCAGCGCCGCCTGCCCCGCCACTCCCGGCTGAGGATCCACCCCCACCATGGCCGCAACGATGACCAGCGGAATCCCAAACGCCACCACGCAGGGAATGCGCGCCCGCTTGCTCAGGTACTGCGGTGCCATCGACGCCAGGAACATCAGCGGCGCCAGCTCCATGCAAACCAGCGCAATGGCCCGCCCCGCGCCCGCCGAACCCGATCCGGCGAGGACCATCCACAAATGCAGCGCCGCCAGCCACCAGCCGATCAGCCACAGCAGGTGCCGCTGCCGCGCCGACGGAGCCTGCCCGATCGGCAACCGCCCTCCCGGCCGCGACCGCCCCTGCAGCCATAGCCACCCGAACACCGCCACCAGGGCAGCCAACAGAGCGAGGGTCGGAACCTTATACAGTTCAGCGCTCATCGCGGGAGAGGGCCTTGTTCCTGCAGCCCGGCTTCTACCATCCGGGTTCTACCGCCCCGTTTTTCCGGGGTCCGGTTTTCTGCGCAAAGTGTAATCGTACCGCGCACTTCCAGCCTATAAATTTACGCCTCCGGTACCCGCCCCGGTACGCCGTCCCGCCAGGCCGTATCGACATCTGGGATTTCCAAAAGAGTCTCTTGAACAGAGAAAGTTGTCATTCTGAACGAACGGGGCCCCGAACGTTTTTCAGTTCGGGGGTGGTGAGTGAAGAATCTGCGGTTGCCTGTTCCTTTCCCAGAATCGTTGCGAAATCGAGTGCCTGTATGTCGATACAGCCGACGCCGCCCCGCAGCAGGTGCCACCTTCGTTCCTGCCCATGCGCGCTCCCTGCGCCTTTTGTCGCTCCGCCCCGCTCTCCTCAGTGATCCAACCCGCCTCCCGCTGCGTCTATGCTTACAGCACAGGAGTTCGCTTCGTGTCCTCTGCCTCGCCGCGCCGCCTCAGCTTCCGCGTTCTGTCCCTCGCCCTCGCTCTTGCCGCGGCCTTTCTGCTGGTCGCCGCTCCTGCGCTCCGCGCTCAGGTTTCGCGCGATTCCATGCCGCTCGACTCCGGCTTCGGCCCGCTCGATCCCACGCTCCCCGCGGTGCCCGTCGCCCAAATCGTCAAAGAATTCACCGCCAAAGAAACCCTCTTCAGCCAGGCTCTCAACGACTACACCTGGACGCGCAGCGTTCGCGTCCGCATCCTCGACGACGACAACAAGCCCACTGGCCAGCAGTATTACCAGGTCGTCGACATCTACTACAATCCCCAGGGCCTGCGCAAAGAGCGCGTCGTGGAAGCCCCGGCCAGCACCATCCAGGACGTCATCATGACCGAGAGCGACTTCTCCGACATCGAGGAGCGCCTCTTCTTCGTGCTCACTTCGGATGCCGCCGACGAGTACCAGATCAACTATCTCGGTAAACAGAATATTGATCAGATCCATACGTGGGTCTTCGACGTGAAACCGAAAACCATCGTCAAGGGCCACCGGTATTTTCAGGGCAGGATCTGGGTCGATCAGCAGGAGCACCAGATTGTCGTCACCGACGGCAAAAATGTCCCCGACGACGAGCGCCCCGGCCACCAGGATCTCACGCTTCCGTTCATCACCTGGCGCCAGCTCGTCGACGGCAAATACTGGTTCCCGGTCTACACCCACGGCGGCGCCAACCTGCACTTTGTCGACAGCAAAGGCGGCCTCAGCCAGAACGTCAACATGGACGAGATGGTCCAGTACACCAACTACCACCGCTTCCGCACCAGCATTCGCGTCCTCTACAACGGCAAGGAGATCCCGAACAACACGCAGCAGCCCCCCGCCGGATCCACTCCGCCCCCGCAGCCCCCCGCCGGATCCACTCCGCCACCCCAGCCCCCCCCTCCTCCCCCGCACCTCGGTAGGCCGGGGTTTTAACCCCGGCATTCAATCGCACAAAACAACGGGGCCTTCAGGCCCTGAGGGCCTGTTGAGAACGAAGGCTCTGTATCAGGGTGCGATCATCGGGTGCCCCACCCTTGTCGCCGCTTTTCGCGACAGGGTGGGCAACAAGCCAAGGGATTCCGGCACCACCCCGCGCCGTAGGCGCAACGCAAGTTAGCCCAGCGCTTCAGCCGGCCCGCCGCGCCCGCCGCGGTGGTTAGCGCTGGGAAGCGCTCAAGCATGATCCGAGTCCCGTAGGGACGACGCTGGCTTGAAAAGGCACGACCCTACAGCTTGCGCGAAGATTCGATCCGAGTTCAGGCCTCAACATCCAGCCCTGCGCAGCAGGGCTACGGTAGAAGCACCGGGCTTCAGCCCGGTGAAGAACAAGCAGGAAAATCACGGGCTTTAGCCCCTGAGGACATGTTCCAAACGAAGGCTTTGTATCAGAGCACGACCCTACTGCTTGCGGGACGATTCGATCCGAGTACAGGTCTCAACATCCAGCCCTGCGCAGCAGGGCTACGGTAGAAGCACCGGGCTTCAGCCCGGTGAAGAACAGGCAAGAAAATCACGGGCTTTAGCCCCTGAGGACATGTTCCGAACGAAGGCTTTGTATCAGGGCACGACTTCGAGCCTGCCCTGAGCGAAGCGCCGCAGGCGCGGAGTCGAACGGGTGCCGTACGGCTTCCCCAAAATTTCCGGGCTTTAGCCCCTGTGCTTTATATCCGGGCACGACGCCCGGGTGCCCCACATCCTGGCCTGAGCGAGGCGCAGCCGAGCCGAATGGCTCTGCCCGGTTTTGGCAGAAGTGGGAAGCCACGAAACCACCCGCGCCGTAGGCGCATCCCAAATGATCCAAGTCCCGTAGGGACGACGCTGGCTTGGAAACGCGCTTGTCCGAACGCCGACTTTCCGCGACAATGTCGGCTACGCTTTCGCACCCGGTCTGAGCTGTGTGAATTGAGGTCACACGATGAACGACGGCTCGTTCGCGCCGAATCGGATCAGGGTGCTGGTGGTTGACGATGAGCATTCCATCGCCGACACCTTGTCCCTCATCCTCAAACAGCACGGCTTCGACACCGCGACCGCGTATTGCGGCGCCACCGCCGTGCGAGCCGCGCTCCTCTGGAATCCGGATCTTCTTCTCACCGATGTCGTCATGCCCGGCATGAACGGCATCGAAGCCGCGCTGTGCATTCGCGCCACCAATCCAAAATGCAAAATCCTGATGTTCTCCGGCCATAGCCTCTCCGACGAGAATCTGTCGGCCTGCCAGTCGTTGGGAGAACGCAATTTCCGCTTCCTCCAGAAGCCCCTCCATCCGGACGCCCTGCTGGAGGCACTGCGCGCCCTGCTCCTCAGCGATGCTCCCGCCACGCCGCTCGAACCTGCCGTGTGACGCGGCCGTTTGCTGGCTAGGGGGACGATTTGGGCGGCCCAATTGCTCTTCTGGTAACCTTTTCGGGTAACCGGTCTCAGGCCTGACTCATCGTAGTGCTTGATCGTCAGGGAGTATCCATGAGCAGCATCGAGCCAAATCGCCCCCCAGCGCCGGTCTTCTGGGGCGAGATTGCGCCCAGCGATCACATCGCTCACTTCTACGACGACGAGCAGTCCTTCCTGGTGACGCTGTCCGGATTCATTGCCGAAGGGCTGGCAAAAGGCGAAGGCACGATTGTCATCGCCACGCCCGATCATTTAAGTGCGCTGGAAAAGAGCCTGCTGGAGAGCGGCATCGATCTGGCGACCGCCATTGCGGAGGATCGTTACATCCCGATGGATGCCGAAACGACCATTGCCCGCTTCATGCGCAACAAGTGGCCCGATGACCATCTCTTCGCGAATTTGGTCGGTGAATTGATCGCGCGAGCTTCCAAAAACGGCCGCTCCGTCCGCGCTTTCGGCGAAATGGTCGCCCTCCTGTGGGCCAGGGGCCTCAACGGCTCGACGGTCCGCCTCGAGCACCTCTGGAATACCTTCTGCCGCAACTACGGCTTTTCCCTGCTCTGCTCCTATCCAAAGGCCGGCTTCACCAAAGATCGCCGTCAATCGATCGCCGAGATTTGCACGCACCACTCCCGGCATCTGGGCGACGACCGCACGGCAGAGCAACCGGTCCGCAAGCTGGCCTGAAGCCATTACCTCCGTACCGCGCCCGCCTCCGATTCTTCTTGCCCTGATTCTTCCATCCGCCTACCCTGAAACTTGGGAAAGCCCTGTTCTCCGGAACGGGGCTTTTGCTTTTGGCCTCCGCCCAGGCAGAGGCCTGTCCGCTCTTTGAGAATTCGGCCGCGGCTCAGAGCACAGAGCTCAGGACAACCTTCAGCTACTGGCGGCTGGCAGCTATTGACCAGTCTGTCAACCGGTTGTCGAAGTTGTCATCATCGTTAAACTCAATGCAATCAACGCCAAAAGTTGTCGCGCCGTCATGGGGGGCACCCTACTTCAGGAAATGCACCGTTCCCGGTGCTGGGAGCTGGAGGCTGGAAGCTAACGGCCCTACCGGCTGCGCCGAGCCCGGAATTCCGAGCCCATCGCGGCAATCGCCTCGGCGTCCAGTACCGCTGCCGCTCGCGGAAACACGATGCTCTCCTCCACCTGAATGTGTCCGGCGTAGAGGTCCTTCAGGCGATCCGTCGCCGCGCGCAGCTTCACCCGATCCTCCTGGCCGAGCGAGCCGGACGCGATCCATGCGGCAAACAGCCGATCCACCGCGGCGTGCAACTCATCGGCTTCGCCGTGCTCTTTCTCAAGCGCCCCAATCGCCTCGAGATCCGCCGCGGTGACCGCTTTCTCCAGCCGCGGAAACAACGAGTCCTCCTCATCCCGCGTGTGCCGCTGCCCGCCGGTGCGGAAGTAAAGCAGCGCCGTCTCCACGGCGTTCCGGTGTTCGGGGCTCAGCGCGCCCGCCGGCGCGCGCTCCGCCACCTGGCACAGCACGCGGAGAAAATTCTCGATCCGCCGATGGCAATCCTTCAGCATCCCCAGCGGATCGTCGAATCCGGCATCGAGCTTCGCGCCAATCTGAACGGCCATGGGGGAACCTCCAGCTCCATTGTCCTGGAAAAGCTGCCTCCGCGTTCAACTCAGCCGCAGCTCTCCTCCAGTTCGATCGCGCGCGGAAACAGGATGTTGTTTTCCAGATGCACGTGATGGTGCAGGTCGCGCTCGAACTCGGCGAGCGCCGCATAGAAGCCGCGATACGTCGGGCACGCTCCCTCCGGTGGTGTGAAGTTCTGGCTCAGCTCGCGAATTTCGGCCAGCGCCTCGCCGGCAGCATCGTGCTCGGCCATCATCACCTGGATCGGATTCCGCACCGATCCGAAGCAGCCCAGCGACCGCGGACCGCAGCTGGCCAGGTTCCGCTCCAGATTGGTGACGTACGGGAACAGAATCATCTCCTCCTTGTTCAGGTGCTGCAGCAGATCCTCGGCTACCGCCTCGACCCGTTGCTGGATCAGTCCGAGCTCAGCATGGCTTTCGCCGTGCCGCGAAACCACCTTCTGGGCCAGTTGCTCCAGCCGCGGCAGCTCCTCGCGAATGTACGCGTGATGCGTCTCGACAATGTGCCGGCACAGGACTTCCAGCGGGGCGGCCGTCCAGTCGCGCGCAGCGGGCTCGTGGATTTCCTCCGCGTCGGCGATCGCCGCCAACACCGCGCCCACGTTGAGCGAGCGCTCCTCGCATACCTCAGCCAGCGGCTTGCGCCCGCCGCAACAATAATCGATGCCAAGCTTCTCGAAGACGCGAATCGCCGCCGGTTGCTCGAGGGCGATGTCGCGAACCATGGTTTCTGGGGTGCTCATCGGGGATCTCCTTTACCGCAAATCTATGCATCGCTTTGGCGGAAATCTGCGACATAAGTCACACGTCGCCCGCTACGGGCTACAATTTTTCTGAATGCCCGAACCAGGAAACGTCGCCTCGGCCCTCGGCGCCGCGTCGCTCTTTTCGAATCTTTCGCCGGATGAGCTTCGCCTGCTCGGCGCTCACGCCGTGCGCCGGCGCGTGGCCGAGGGCGAGCTTTTGTTCTCCGAAGGCGACACCTGCAAAGGCCTGCATATCATTGCCAGCGGCAAGCTGCGCATCTTCAAGAGCTCACCGAGCGGCCGCGAGCAGGTGCTGGCGGTGGAGGGGCCCGGCGGCTCGGTGGCGGAGCTCCCCGTCTTCGATGGCGGCCCGTATCCCGCGTCCGTCACCGCGGTCGAGGACTCGCAGATTCTCTTTATTTCGCGCGACGATTTCCGCCGCTTTTGCCTGGAGCACCCGGAAGTTGCGCTGAAGCTGCTCGGCGTGGTCGGCGCGCGCCTGCGCCGGCTGGTCGGCATCATCGAGGAGCTCTCGTTTGCGACGGTGCGCCAGCGCCTGGTGGCGGCGCTGGTTCGCCTGGCGCAGACGGAAAGCAAGCTGTCCGGCGAACCCATTGCTTTCCAGCTTCCCGGCACGCATCAGGACCTCGCGCACCAGCTCGGCACCGTGCGCGAGCTGGTTTCCCGCAACCTGATGCGCCTGCAGGCGGAAGGGCTGATCCAGGTGGACGCGCACCGCGTCACGGTCCTCGATCTGCCCGGGCTGGCGGCAATACTCGATAGCAATCCGTAGCCGCCTTCGGCAATGGATCGGCTGCGAACCGTTCGCTTTCCCGTGTGATGCCCATCACAAGCCGATTTCCTACCTTTCCGTCAGCATGAAAAAGTCATTGGGCTCTCCAGCCTGTGACTTAAGTCCGTGTAATTCCACAACTCAACTTCTACTGTGAGCCTGGAACGTTGCTGACTCCTGTTCGCTGACTACTCATAATTCACGAGGAATCCTATGTCTTATAAGCGCTATTGGGTGGCACTCGCCATTGTTCTTGTCGCATCCTTCGCCGTTCTGGGCGGAGTGGGGCGGAAGATGATCAGCCAGGCTCCTCCGCTGCCCGACGTCTCACACGACGGATGGGCAACTGCTGTTTACGGGCTCTTCCATCACCGACGGCCAGAACGTCTGGCAGTCCATCGGCGGCCAGGAGATCGGAACGGTCTGGGGACATGGCGCGTATGTCGCGCCCGACTGGACCGCCGACTGGCTGCATCGCGAAAGCCTGATCCTGCTGGACCTGTGGGCGCAGCGTGAAGGCGCGGCCAACTTCGCCGCTCTCGACCTCGACCGGCAGGCCGCCCTGAAGGCTCGCCTGATTCGCGAAATGCGCCGCAACACCTACGATCCAGCGACCAATCGCGTCGTGGTCAGCGACGATGTCGCCACGGCATTTCATCAGCTCGAAGCGCATTACGCCGATGTGTTCGGGGCCGGGCGGAAAGCGTATGCCATTCCAGCTGGTGCATTGACCAATCCCGCGAAGCAGCAGCAAATGGCCGCCTTTTTCTGGTGGACGGCCTGGGCCGCGCACACAGATCGCCCCGGCTCCGCCGTCAGCTACACGAACAACTGGCCGCATGAGCCGCTGGTCGCGAATCAGCCGCCCGCGTCCGCGGTGCTGTGGAGCGTGCTCAGCTTCGTGCTGCTTCTCGCCGGAATCGGCGGGCTCGTGTGGTGGTATGCCTCGCAGGAGAGGTTCGAGTTCCATCCGGCATTTCCGAAGCAGGATCCCTTCCTGACCGTCGCGCCGACACCGAGTCAGCGGGCGACGATGAAGTATTTCCTGGTGGTGGTGCTGCTGTGGGGCGTGCAGATCCTGATGGGCGTTCTGACCGCGCACTATGGCGTCGAGGGCGGCGGCTTCTACGGCATCCCGCTGGACAAGATCCTGCCTTACGCGATTACCCGCACCTGGCACGTGCAGCTTGCCATCCTCTGGATCGCGACGTCGTGGCTCGCGACCGGCCTCTATGTCGGGCCAGCCGTCAGCGGTCACGAGCCCAAAGGCCAGCGGCTCGGGGTGAATGCGCTGTTTGGCGCGCTGGTGCTGGTCACCGCCGGATCGCTGGCGGGCGAATGGTTCGGCATCGAGCAGAAGCTCGGCAACCTGTGGTTTTGGTTTGGCGACCAGGGTTACACGTATGTGGACCTGGGCCGCTTCTGGCAGATTCTGCTCTTTGTCGGACTCGTGTTCTGGCTGTACCTGATGGCGCGCGCGTTGAAGCCTGCTCTTGTGCAGAAAAGCGAGAGCCGCTCGCTGATGATCCTCTTCCTCATCTCCTCGATTGCCATCCCGCTCTTTTATGCCGCGGGCCTGATGTACGGGCAGCGCAGCGAACTGGTGACCGCCGAATATTGGCGCTGGTGGGTCGTTCACCTCTGGGTCGAGGGCTTCTTCGAGGTGTTTGCCACCGTGGTGATTGCGTTCCTCTTCACGCGGCTCAACCTGCTGGAGATTCGCTCCGCCACGCGCACCGTGCTCTTCTCGACGACGATCTTCCTCTCCGGAGGCATCATCGGGACGTTCCACCACCTCTACTTCGCGGGTTCCACGCCGATCGTCATCGCGCTGGGCGCCGTCTTCAGCGCGCTGGAAGTAGTGCCGCTGACGCTGATCGGTTATGAGGCCTGGGAGAATCTCCGGCTAACTCGCGGCCAGCCGCAGGCTCCCTGGGTGGCGAACTACAAGTGGCCGATCTATTTCTTCGTCGCCGTCGCCTTCTGGAATCTGGTGGGCGCGGGGATCTTCGGCTTCCTCATCAATCCGCCGGTGGCGCTCTACTACATGCAGGGGCTGAACCTGACCCCTCTGCACGGGCATACGGCGCTGTTCGGCGTCTACGGCATGCTGGGCCTGGGACTCACGCTCTTCTGCCTCCGCGCCATCCGTCCCGGCCTGCAGTGGAAGGAAGGCCCGCTGAAGTGGTCCTTCTGGCTGCTGAACATCGGATTGGGCATGATGGCGCTGCTGAGCATGTTCCCCATCGGGATCATGCAGACGATCGCGTCGATCGAGCAGGGCACCTGGTACGCGCGCTCGGCGGAATTCCTGCAGACGCCGACCATGCAGATGCTGCGCTGGATGCGCGTGCCCGGCGACGTGCTGTTTGCCGCGGGCTGCGTCACCCTGGGCTGGTTCGTCATCGGCCTGCTCACCGGACACTCGTATCGGAAGTCCGGGGAGGGCGGGTTACGCGCGGTCGAGGAACGGGAGCGCGTGCTGGTAGCAGGGGACTAATCCTCCAACTCGTGGCCTTGCGGCGGGTTCTTCGGAATCCGCCGCATTTGTTTTGAGTGGGCTGGTTCTCAGCGCACGAGAACTTCCTGCAACTGGTCGACAATGTGATCCGCAATCGCCAGGCTGGCCGTGGCTGCGGGGCTGGGCGCATTCAGCACCTGCAGCGCGGCGGGCTGGCGGACGAAGCAGAAGTCCTGAACCAAATCTCCCTGGGGTGACAAGGCCTGCGCGCGAACGCCGGAGCCGCCGGGAGTCAGGTCATCGCTCCGGAGTTCGGGAACCAGTCGCTGTAGTGAGCGGACAAACAGTTCGCGGCTCAGCGATGGTTTCAGTTCGTCCCAGCACAGGCGCGGATGGCGCAGAAAGAATCGCCAGAAGCCGCGATAGGTGAGCGTCTCGACGGTGTCGCGCAGCGAGAAATCCGTTCGGCGATAGCCTTCCCTGGCGAGTGCGAGCACCGCATTCGGACCGACCTCGATGCCGCCGTGGATCATGCGCGTGCAATGCACGCCGAGAAAGGGCAGGCCGGGATCGGGCACCGGATAGATCAGGTTCCGCACCAGAAACTGGCGCTCAGGCCGGAGCTGGCAGTACTCGCCGCGGAAGGGAACAATTCTCGTCGTATCGCGATTGCCGGCCATGCGGCTGACGCGGTCACACTGCAGCCCGGCGCAGTTGATCAGAAAATCGGCCTCGTAATCGCCGGCGCGGGTCAGGATCGTCCAGCGCGGCCCCTTCCGCAGCCCGGTCACTTTCAACGAGAATCGCACTTCACCGCCGCGCGCGCCGATGTCCTTCGCCATCGCTTCGCACACGGCCGGATAATCGACGATCCCTTCCTGCGGCACGCGGACCGCTTCGATCCCCGCGGCGTGCGGCTCAATGTCGCGGATCTGTTCGCCGCGGAGCAGTTCCAGTCCCTCCAGGCCATTCGCCTTGCCGCGCTCCAGCAGCGCGTGCAGCCGGGGACTCTTCCTCTTCGCTTGTGCGACGACAATCTTGCCGCACTGGTCGTGGGGGATCTGATGCTCGCTGCAGAACTCCACCATCCGGCGCAGGCCCTCAACGGCTAACCGCGCCTTGACCGACCCTGGCTTGTAGGAGAGGCCGGCGTGGAGCACGCCGCTGTTATGGCCGCTCTGGTGGCGGCCGGGGCCGGCTTCTTTTTCGAGGAGCAGAAGCTCGACTGCGGGATACCGTTGCAGAAGCTGATGCGCGGTAGCCAGTCCGACGATGCCGCCGCCGATGACTGCAACTTTCACACTGGCCCTCCTGTGGGATCGCAGGCTCGGTGTGATCGTACAGCGTGCGGCCTATTCGAATGCGCCGACGGGCAAAGCGACCTGGCCCTTCTTCACCGCCATCAGCTCCAGAGCTTTCAGGGCGATGTGCTCGGCGCTGACCCCGAGTTCCTTCACCAGTTCCCAGGGAGCGCCCGACTCTCCGAAGCGGTCGTTGATGCCGACGGCGCCGGTGATGACCGGAACGCCATACAGCCGCTGGCTCTCGGTGAGGGCGGCGCTGACCCTCCAGGCCAGAGCGCCGATCTGGTGCTCCTCAGCGGTGACGACGGCGCCGGTCTCCAGCGCGGCCTGGACCACAGCTTCCGAATCCATCGGCTTGAGCGTGTGCAGGTTCAGGACGCGCGTTTCGTAGCCATACTCCAGCTTGAGGATGTAGGCGGCGCGCATCGCCTCGGCCACCATGGGTCCCAGCGCGATGATGGTCAGGTCCTCGCCCTCATCCCGATACGTCTCCGCCAGCTGGATTTCGAAGGCGTCGGCAAAGCATGGCGCCTGACGGCGCATCCGGATCGCGTTGGCACGGCCAAAGACAAACGGCGTCGACTCGCTGGTTACCACCGGCGTGGCTTCGCGAGCAAAGCGGATGTACTTGGGTCCCTGGTATTGCAGCAGGAGATAATCGGTCGCCTTGCGCGCTTCGATGGAATCGCAGGGAACGACGACGGCCATGTTCGGCAGGGCTTGCATGGTCGACAGGTCCTCGAGCGCCTGATGGGTGGCGCCATCAGGGCCAACAGAAACGCCGCCGTGCGCGCCGGCGATCAGGACGTTCAGATTGGCGTAGCAGACCGAAACGCGAATCTGGTCGAGATTGCGAGCCGCGGAGAACGTGGCGTAGGAACCGAGCACCGGCAGCTTGCCTTCTCGGGCGAGACCCGCAGCCGCCGAGGTGGCCGACTGTTCGGCGATGCCCATGCTGATCCAGCGCTTCGCGCGCTCCGGCTTGCCGGCATAGAACTCGCTGATGGTGACCGAGGCGGAGATGTCGAGCCCCAGACAGACGATGCGCTCGTCGTCGCCATTCTTTGCCAGCGACTGTCCAAAACCTTTGCGGGTCGGCTCCATCGTCGCCTTCATCGTCTCGCCCGCATTCCACCAGTAGTCGCGGGAGAAGAGAGGCATTTGGTCGCTGAGTTTGCGGTCGATCTCGCGCTGGAAATGCGCGGCATTCTCCAGCAACTGGTCTACTGGGATCTTCGCGGTCAGACCGAGTTCGCCGAGAGCTGCGTCCAACTCGTTACGGTTGGGCGACTTGCCATGCCAGCCTGCCTGGTTCTCCATGAAGCTGACGCCCTTGCCTTTGATCGTGTCCGCCAGGATAACGACGGGCGCGCCGGTGATGCTCTTCGCCTGGTCCAAAGCGCCGACGATTTGCTGCATGTCGTGGCCGTCGATGCGCATCGTCCGCCAGCCGAAGCTCGCATATTTCGCTTCCAGCGGCTCGACGCTCATCACATCCTTCACCCAACCGTCGATCTGCAGACGGTTGCAGTCGACGATGGCGATCAGGTTGTCCAGATGGAAATGGCCGGCCTCCATCGCTGCCTCCCACACCTGGCCCTCCTGCTGCTCGCCGTCCCCCATCAGGCAAAAGACTTTGTGCGGCCGGCCATCGATCTTTGCGGCGAGCGCCATGCCGATGGCGATGCTCAGCCCCTGTCCAAGCGACCCAGTCGAAACTTCGACGCCCGGCAGCTTGAGCCAATGCGGATGACCCTGGAAGGGCGAGCCGAGCTTGCGCAGCGTCACAGTCTCTTCGAGTGGGAAATAGCCGGATGCGCCCAGCGCGACGTAGAGCGCGGGCGCCTTGTGCCCGGCGGACCAGATGATGCGATCGCGATCCCGCCACGCGGGAGTCGCCGGATCGTGTTCGGCGGCATGGAGATACAGCGCCGCCGCGATGTCCATGATGGAGAGCGTGCCGCCCGCGTGTCCGGAACCCGCGGCGCACAGTGCCACGAGGTTATAGCCGCGCATGAGGGTGGCCATGGCTTCCAGCTCCGGAATGGAATACTTGCGGATGATCCTGCCCGTACCGGAGTCTCTGAGAGCCATGGCCGTCCTCTTTCGTGCTTACAGGTTTTGTCTGGCCCAGCGCTCCATCCGATCGAGTGCCTCGCGAAGCATCTCCATCGAATTGGCCACGCTGAACCGCAAATAGCCTTCGCCGTACTGGCCGAACGACGTGCCGGCCAGAGCCGCGACTCCCGCCTGATCGAGCAGCGCGTCGGCCAGTGGTTTGGATTGCCAGCCCGTGCCGGTGATGTTGGCGAAAACATAGAAAGCGCCGCGCGGCATCCGGCAGGAGAATCCTGGAATGCGATTCAGCCCATCGACGAACATCCGGCTGCGCTTTTCGAATTCCGAGCGCATGGCATCGACAGGGCTTTGGTCTCCGCGCAGTGCCTCGAGCGCGGCCATCTGCGTAAAGCTGGCCGTGCAGGAGTTGGAGTTTGTCATCAGGCGCGTGATATGCGATGCAAGATCGCTGCGCATAACGCCGTAGCCGATGCGCCATCCGGTCATCGCATAGGTCTTCGAGAAGCCATCCAGCAGGATGGTGCGCTCGCGCATGCCGGGGATGGACAGGATCGAGAAAGGCTCGCCTTCGAACTGCAGGCGGCTGTATATCTCGTCCGACAGCACCATGATGTTGCGGTCGCCGATCAGCGCGGCAGTGCGCTCGATGTCGCCGCGCGACAGCACGCTGCCGGTGGGATTCTGGGGCGAGTTCAGGATGATGAGTTTGGTGCGATCGGTGATCAGCGTGGCCAGATCGTCCACATCCATGGCGAAGCTGCGCTCTTCGCGCATCCGCACCGGCACGGCCTTACCGCCGACGTACTCGATCATCGATTCGTAAATGGGGAAGCCGGGATTGGGATAGATCACCTCATCGCCTTCATCGATGAGCGCGAGCATGGAGAAGAAAATGATGGGCTTGCCGCCGGGCACAACGACAACTTCGTCCGGGGTGACCTCGACGCCGCGAGTGCGGCTCACGTACCGGGCAATCTCCTGGCGCAGCTCGGGCTGGCCGGCAGACGGACCATAGTGCGTCCAGCCGCCGCGGAGCGCGTTCACCGCCGCGTCAACAATGTTGGAGGGCGTCGCGAAGTCGGGCTCGCCGATCTCCAGGTGAACGATGTTCTTACCCTGGCGCTCCAGGGCCTTCGCGCGGCTCAGGACTTCAAACGCGGTCTCGGTGCCAAGGCGGCTCATGCGGTGAGCCAGCAAGAGTTCGTGCTGCAGCCCGGTGGTGGACATAGTTCGTGCCTCCTCTGGTCAGTTCCTGGCGGAACAAGCCGCCGGCCATCCTGCGCTTGGATGCGGCTGCTCGCCTGGCACTTTCCTGGAACCAGGACAATTCGGTCCAGTGGTCCGGCCGTCCCGGCCCCGGCTCAGGAAATTCCCAGAGACCGTCGAGGATGGTACGAGGGCTGGGGGGGACATGCGGTGATTGCGGTCACACGCCGGAGACACGGTCGACCGGCGGTAACGTCTCTTCGTATTCACCTGATTCAGCTGCGGATAGGCAGGCTGCGACGCAGCGTGAAGGCAGGGATAGCACCGCGCCCGCTGCGCTCGCCTCGCAGGAAGTCCGCGCCCTGGGAGGGTCTGAGAGCAGGAATTGTAGAGGAAATGCTGACGGAAGGTTTTTGGCTCCTCAGGTAGGACTCGAACCTACAACCCTTCGGTTAACAGCCGAATGCTCTGCCATTGAGCTACTGAGGAGTGTGTCAGCCAGTGCTCTTGCCTGCCGGAATTATATCAAGGCTCCTCGGTCGCTTGCGCTGCAAATTGTGCTCCTCAGCGCCCCTTCCACCAGCCCCCTTGCAGTTGAAAGTCTCAGTAAAACAGGATGGCGATGCGGTACGTCGTGAAGGCGTTCCCCGCCGGCGGCAGGCACGCGCCGACCGCGGCGCGCGTAAAGTCCTTGCCGCGGATTTCCTGGGTGACGGCGCTCGGCAGCTGGCTCAGATCCGAAGTCTCGAACCGCACCACCGCCCGGGAGGTGGTTCCCGGGGGCAATCCCCTCCACATCCGGCAGGCCTGTTCCGCCGGACTGGCTGGAGCGGACGCATCCACGTGGTAGCCCCGCAGCAGGGCGCGCACGCGCTCTTCCACCTGCGGAACGCCCAGAGCCTGCGCGGTTTCGGCAAAATCTTCGACAGCGTAGAGCTGCCCACCGCGGCGCACCACGGCGACACCCAGCGCATCCAGCGTCGGATCCAGAATGTTCTTCCGGTGGGACGGCGAGTGCATCCAGCCGTCCTCGATCTGCGACGCGTTCCATCCGGCGGCAATGTTTTCGGCAATGGTCTGAAAATGCACCCCGGCCAGCTTTGCGCGATCCATCAGTCCTGGCTCACCAGGATATTGGTGAGAGAGCGTCGGCTCCTGCGCCACGATCTGGGCGTGGGCCTGTGCCGAGCGCGCGAGGGCAGCGCTCCATTGCAGAGCAGGCAGCCCCTGCGCGGCCCGGTCCTGATTGGTCAGCGCGAAAATCTGCTGGGCCGCGTCCGCCGGCGACGTCTGCGCCTGTGCGATCGACGCAACGCCTGCCGCCATGGCGGCGATCAATAGTACGCGCACGATGCAGGAGTTTTGACTCTTCATGTCAGCCGGTGAGATGCGCGTCGGTACGTCTGCGCCAGAAAAGGAAAGGCCGCAGGAAAGCTCAGGCAGCTTCCTCGCCTGTCATGCGCGGCAGCTCGCTGCGATAGCGCACCATGAGGGGCAGCAGCTTGCGAGCCGCCCAGTAGCGCGGAATGTAGCGCGAGGGCGCGGAGAGACAGCGGAAGAGCCATCCGAGATAAAAGCGGTCCGCCCACATGGGAATGCGGACCTGATCGCCACTCAGAAAAGCGATAGCCGCGCCGATGCAGTGAATCGCCGGTAAGTAATCGAGATTGCGCTTCAGATAGAGCCCAAGGCGCTCCTGCGTGCCACCCCCCAGCGTGATCACGATATGTTTTGGCCGCTGCCTGCGGAGTGCGTCCAGAAGTGCCGGATCATCGATTTCCGGACCATACAGCGGAGCGAGCCAGACGCAGCTCTCCGGAACCGTGATGCCGTGGCCGTGCAGCCACTGCAGGTTCCGCTTCGCGCTCGTCTCGCCGGCCATGACCCAGAAAGTGTTGCCCGGCGCTCGTACTTCGTCCAGATGCAGCAGCGTCCGCAGGTACTCGAGCCCGGAAACACGCGGCAGAGAATCCCCTTCCATCACATTCCAGATCATCACCATGAAGGCCGAATCGGCGATGGCGACGTCGGCGTTCAGCAGGGCCTCGCGATAGGGCGCGTTGGCGACGAGATCCTTCAGCGCAGGCGCCGCGGGAACCACCAGCAGGCCGCCCTGGCACACCTGCTCGACGGCTCCATGCACGTCGCCGGCGTAGAACTGCACGCCGAGTATCTTCCGATATTTTTTTCGTCCGTCCATCGCGCGGTCCTGGGGATCGATCCGCTTCTCCGGTGTTGCCTTACTTGCGAGCGCCGACCAGCATCTGCTCCTCGATCCACTGGTACGTCTTCGCCATGCCGTCCTTCAGGCGGATCGAGGGTTCCCACCCGAGCTCTTTCAGGATTTTTGTATTGTCGCTGTTGCGGCCGTTGACGCCCTTCGGCGCGTCCAGCTTGTACTTCCGGTGCAGCTTCACTCCCGCGATCTCCTCCACGATGTCCACGAGCTGGTTGATCGTCACCAGCTCGCTCGATCCCAGATTGATCGGATAGTGGATGTCGCTTTCGGTAATGGCCACAGTGCCCTTCAGGCAGTCGTCAATGTACATGAAGCTGCGGGTCTGATTCCCGTCGCCCCAAATCTCGATCTCGTGCTTGCCCGAAGCTTTCGCTTCGAGCACCTTGCGGCAGATCGCGGCCGGCGCCTTCTCGCGCCCGCCGTCCCAGGTTCCGTGAGGCCCGTAGACATTGTGGTAGCGCGCGACCCGGCACTCCAGGCCGAAATCTTCCTCGAAGTGACGGCACATGCGCTCGCTGAAGAGCTTTTCCCAACCGTAGCCGTCTTCCGCCAGAGCTGGATAGGCATCCTCTTCCTTCAACGGCACCACGTTTTCGTCTTTCTGCTTGTCGCCGTTGTAGACGCAGGCGGACGAAGAATAAAAGAAGCGCTTCACGCCCGAGTCTTTGGCAGCCATCAGCATGTGGGTGGTCGTGAGCACGCTCAGCATGCAGAGGGCTTTGTTGTTCTCGATGAAGCCCATCCCGCCCATGTCGGCGGCCAACTGGAAGATGGCGGTAGCGCCTCTTGCGGCCTTGTAGCAGTTGTCCTTGTCCTTCAGGTCCGCGATCAGGTTCTCCACGTCGTCAGAGACCTGATACCACTCCTCCAGGGGCTTGATATCGATAGCGCGCACCACGTCCACGCCGTTCGCCTGCAGGTACTTCACCAGGTGCCCACCGATAAACCCGCCTGCACCGCAAACCGCGACTTTCTCGCCCTTCAGCTTCATTGACCTTGAGCCTCCATGCTCCCCAATCATCATTCTGTCCGGTCCACGTTCTTCACGGGCAAGTGTGGCTCTGCGACCACCCAGGGCTTCGTCAGGAACTCAATGTACGCGAGGAGGAGTCGGAGAGGACTAACTAATGATGAACGTGTACTCATTCTCACGACCAGTATTCCGGCTGTCAAGGACTTTCAGGCGGTCGCGCGGCAAGATTTCACATCGTTGCAGTCCTGGCTGTTCCCCTTTGGTACACTCCTCGCACGGTGTCCGCGCTGACCGCCTCCGCGCCTTACCAGGCCTCGCGCATCTCTCGGATCGCGCCGCTGTTGCGGTCCAATCCGCTCGCCGCCGTGGGAGTGGTTTTTCTCTTTGTTTTCATTGTGATGGCTGGCTTTGCCCCCTGGCTGGCGCCGTACAATCCTGCCGCTCTTGACCTGCTGCACCGGCTTGCCCCGCCCAGCCACGCCCACTGGCTCGGCACCGATGAGCTCGGGCGCGACATCCTCTCCCGCCTGATCTACGGGGCGCGCCTCTCGCTGATCGTCGCCCTCTCGGTTGTTACGCTGTCGTTCGTTCTGGGTCTCATCCTCGGCGGACTGGCCGGCTACTACGGCCGCTGGATTGATGTTGTGATCAACACCTTCCTGATGAATGCGTTCCTGGCGCTGCCCGGGATTCTTCTCGCCATCGCATTCGTGGCTTTCCTGGGCCCCGGGCTGCTCAATCTGATCCTCGCCCTGTCCATCGGCGGATGGGTGGGCTACGCGCGCCTGGTCCGCGCCCAGGTGCTGGCCGTTCGCGAGCGCGAATTCGTCGAAGCCGCCCGCGCGCTCGGCGCCGGGGACCTGCGCATCTTCATCCGGCACATTTTCCCGAACATCCTGCAGCCGCTCATCGTGCAGGGGGCGATTGGGATGGCGGGGACGGTGCTGGCAGCAGCAACCCTCAGCTTTCTCGGCCTCGGCGTTCCGCCGCCGACCTCCAGCTGGGGCCAGATGCTCAACGACGCACGGCCCCACCTGTTCGACGCCCCGCATCTCGTTGTCTTTCCCGGGATGGCCATTGCCCTCTGCGTGCTCTCGTTCAATTTCCTTGGCGATGCTCTGCGCGACTACCTCGATCCGCGCACGCGGCTCACAGTCGGCCTCTGATCCCACGCCGCTCGTCGCATGGATCGGGGCAGAAGAATCGTTCTACAATAACGGCGGTGACTGTGGATTCGGCATCTTCGCTGCCCCCACTGCTGCGGCGCTTCCGGCGCGGTCGCCCGGATCGCGGACGACGCACTTCGGCCTGACCGACGCTTGTCTGATGCTCCGCCGTTCGCGAAACTCGCGCGGCGTGGAGCATAAGCCCGTGCGCCTCTCACCATCGAAAGGAATCTTGCTTATGAACACCTTCGGCAGCCAGTCCGAACTCCAGGCCGGCGGCAAGAGCTACACCATCTTCCGCCTCAGTTCCCTCGAACAGCGCGGCATCCGGCTCGCGCGCCTGCCCTTCAGCCTTCGCATTCTGCTCGAAAACCTGCTGCGTCACGAGGACGGCAAGTCCGCCACCGCCGAGGACATCGAATTCCTCGCCCAATGGGACCCCAAAGCCGAGCCGTCGCGCGAGATTTCGTGGATGCCGGCCCGCGTCCTGATGCAGGACTTCACCGGCGTGCCGGCCATCGTCGACCTGGCCGCGATGCGCGACGCGATGAAGCTCCTGGGCGGCGATCCGAAGAAGATCGACCCGCTCCAGCCGGCCGAGCTGGTCATCGACCACTCCGTCCAGGTGGACGAATACGGCACCAGCAATGCGTACTACGTGAACACCGCGCTTGAATTCCAGCGCAATCGTGAGCGCTATGCCTTCCTGAAGTGGGGACAGTCGGCATTCCGCAATTTCTCCGCCGTGCCGCCGGGAATGGGCATCTGCCACCAGGTCAATCTCGAGCACCTGGCGCGTGTCGTCTTCACCTCCGGCGGGTCCCGGCCGCAGGCGTACCCCGATACGCTGGTCGGCACCGACTCGCACACAACGATGATCAATGGCCTCGGCGTGCTGGGCTGGGGCGTGGGCGGGATTGAAGCCGAGGCAGCTATGCTCGGCCAGCCGATTTCGATGCTGGTCCCGCAGGTCGTCGGATTCAAGCTCACCGGCAAGCTGCGCGAAGGCGCAACCGCGACGGACCTGGTCCTGACCGTGACGGAAATGCTGCGCAAGCTGGGTGTGGTCGGCAAGTTCGTGGAGTTCTACGGCCCCGGCATCGCCGAGCTGCCGCTCGCGGACCGCGCGACCATTGGCAACATGGCGCCGGAGTATGGCGCCACGTGCGGATTGTTCCCGGTGGATGCCGAAACGCTGCGTTACCTGCGGCTCACCGGCCGCAGCGCCGAACAGATCGCTCTGGTCGAGGCGTACTTCAGGGAGCAGGGCCTCTTCCACACGCCCGAGTCGCCCGAAGCGGAGTACTCGCAGACGCTCTCGCTCGATCTCGCCCAGGTTGAGCCCAGCGTGGCCGGCCCCAGGCGCCCGCAGGATCGCGTGCTGCTGCGCGAAGCCGGCGCCAGCTTCAAAAAACAACTCCCGTCGCTGCTCGGACCCAACGCCGACAAGCTCGGCGAGCGCCAGGCGCTCCGCTGGGAAGGCGAAGGCGGGCATATGTCCGCGGACGGCAACCCGCAATCCACGCATGCCGCCGCTGAGCCCAGCGGCAACGGACACATCGCGCACACCGTCAGGGAACGGTTCGGCGTGGACGTTGAGCCCTATCTCGACCACGGCTCCGTGGTCATCGCCGCGATCACCAGCTGCACCAACACCTCGAATCCATCCGTGATGGTCGCGGCCGGCCTGCTGGCGAAGAAGGCGGTCGAAAAGGGCCTGAGCGTTCCGCCGTGGGTGAAAACCTCGCTCGCACCCGGATCGCGCGTCGTCACCGACTATTACGACAAATCCGGCCTGACACCCTGGCTCGATAAGCTGCGCTTCAACACCGTCGGCTATGGCTGCACCACCTGCATCGGCAACTCCGGCCCACTGCCGGAAGACGTTGCAAAGGCGATCGAGCAGCACGGGCTGGTCGCAGTGAGCGTGCTGAGCGGTAATCGCAATTTCGAGGGCCGCATCAATTCCGACGTCCGCGCCAACTACCTGATGTCGCCGCCACTCGTGGTCGCCTATGCGCTCGCTGGGCGGATCGACCATGACTTTGACAAGGACCCGCTCGGCAAGGACAAGACGGGAAAGCCTGTGTTCCTGCGCGACATCTGGCCCTCGCAGCAGGAAGTCTCGCAGGTGATCGCCTCGTCCCTCACGTCGGATAGTTTCACGAAGGAGTACGCCACCGTCAGCCACGGCGACGCCAACTGGCAGAAGCTCAGCTTCCCGACCGGCGACGTCTACCAGTGGGAGCCGGACTCGACGTACATCCGCAAGGCGCCGTACTTCGATGGAATGCCGGCGCAACCGGCTCCGGTTCAGGACATCGCCGGTGCGCGGGTGCTGGCGGTCCTCGGAGATTCGGTGACGACCGACCACATTTCTCCGGCGGGATCGATCCAGGCGAACGGACCAGCCGGGAAATACCTCACCGAACACGGCGTGAAGCCCGCAGACTTCAACTCTTACGGCTCGCGGCGCGGCAATCACGAAGTCATGGTCCGCGGAACGTTTGCGAACGTGCGCCTGCGCAACAAGCTGGCGCCGGGCACAGAAGGCGGCGTCACGCGGCTGCTGCCCGAAGGCGAGCAAATGTCCATCTTCGACGCCTCGGTGAAGTACGCCGAGCGCGGCACGCCGCTCATCATTCTGGCGGGCAAAGAATACGGATCAGGCTCGTCGCGCGATTGGGCGGCGAAAGGGCCGCGGTTGCTCGGCGTCCGCGCCGTAATTGCCGAGAGCTTCGAGCGCATCCACAGGTCGAATCTGGTTGGGATGGGAATTCTGCCCCTGCAGTTCGCGGCGGGGGAGAACGTCGAATCGCTGGGTCTGACCGGCGAAGAGATGTACGATTTCCCCGGCCTCAAAGCGCTGCTCGATGCGAAGTTCGCCAATGGCCGCACCCTGAAGGTCCGCGCCACCGATACGAGCGGCAAAACCAAATCGTTCGAGGCGAAGATCCGCATCGACACGCCGCAGGAGATCTTCTACTTCGAGCACGGCGGCATCCTGCAGTACGTCCTGCGCCAGCTCGCGGCGAAGTAGGAAACCACACCAACGACAATGGCCACCCGATCGGGTGGCCATTTCTATTGAACCTGATTGGCGCGCAGCGCCATCGCCTCAGGCGGCCAGCCTGTGCTGGCGCTGCTCGGCCATGCGGCGGGCCATCGCCTCGATGCCAAAGACGACGGCTGTTACGGCGATGGTTGAAAGCAGATCGTTGCGGTAGAACGGCAGACCGGCTATGTAGCACGTGCCCAGTCCGGCCAGCGTATGGGGATACAGCACGCCCCCAGCCCACACCGCGAAGTTGCTGACGGCGAAGAAGGAGGTCGACGCCAGCACTGGCGCGGCTGCCAGCCGGCTGACATTCACCCTCCGGCTCAGCAGGACCCGCCCCAAAACGATAGCCGCCGCGTACCACGCCCAGGTGACCAGGTAGTGGCTGGTATGCCAGGGATAGCCGTAGCCGTACGTGGTCAGCAGGAAATCGGAACCCATCATGGCCAGCACCGCCCAGACGGCTTCGCGCATGGGGCGCCGCGCGCCAAAGTAGAGCAGGCTGGCGCCCACAGCGGTGAAGTTCAGCCATTGCAGGTGCGAACTCACAACAACGCGGCTCAGCACCGCAACGACAATCAGCAGATATGCGCCCATTCTTCCCCCGCCCAGCGAACTCTGGCTTCTTCCATTCTGCGGACGCCGGTGGCTGCGGTCAAGTTGGCCGCGACTGCTACCGCTGCGCCTGCTCGTGGCTGGCCATGAACATGCCTTCAATCTCGCCGCCGGGACCGACGTACACCCATCCGCTCAGCGGCGGGTTCGACGGCGCGTCCGTGCGGTCGCCTGCGTCGGGCGTGTAGCCGAAGCGCAGATCCTGGAACTCCACCGTGTGCCAGTTCGCGTCGGGCACGAAGCCTCCGGGAGCTTCGAGCGGGCCGCGATCCTCTACCAGCGGCCATTTTGCCCAATCCATATAAACCTGCCCCAGATAGCTCCGCTCTGCGGCAGCCAGAGCGGGCGTGGCCTTCGGCTTGTAGATCACGTCGGAGTAGTCGTTGGTCGTCACCTGTCCGGTCAGCGTGTCCACCTCGGCGGTTTGAAACGTGCCGGGGGTCTCCATCAGCACCCGCCAGTTAAAGGGGTTCATCATCCGCGGCTCGGCGGCCACCCGCAACAGAGGCTCCCGCGTATATTCGCCGTTCTCGACCAGATCGATCGCCCGGTTGTGCTCGTAGCTGCGGAGGCCCCACCAGGCGAGCACGAAGACCAGCGCGGCGATTGCCCAACCTCGCCCGCGGAACGTCTGCTTACGGATGCCGATCTCGCGGTCCACCAGACCCAGCAGAGCGGGGATGACCAGCGCCAGCAGCAGCGCCGAGAAGATCCACGGATCGAAGATGTAGACGATGCTCCAGGCATGCCACTGGTAGCTGAAGGGCAGAAAGGGCCTCAGCCCGTAGTTGTTGGAGAAGTCCAGGGGCAGATGGCTGAGATCGGCGATGAGGGCACAGAGCCAGACCCAGAGCCAGCGGACCGGGATCGGCGGGGGGGTCCTGCGCAGGCGGTCCAGCAGCCAGAGGAAGGCGGTAACCGCCAGGGCCAGGGCCGGCGCGAAGATGAGGGTGTGCGTGATGCCGCGGTGGTGCTGGAGCTCGGCGACTGGGCCGCGGAAGCCCCAGAGGATGTCGACGTCCGGGGCCTCGGCGGCCAGCACCATGGCCAGGGTGGCGTAGGCCGTCTTGCGGTTGAAGCCCGAGCGGCCCAGGCAGGCGCCGGTCAGAAAGTGGGTGACGGGTTCCATTCAGGGTCGATCTTCATAGGGTGACCACTTCGTTAACTCGACTGAAAGCAAATAGGTTAGCGCGAGAGTGATATCGTATTCGATCAGTAAACTGGGGTGCCTTTTCAGGCACCCCATACTTCGTTCCAGTCCACCGCCGGAATCAGACCAGCTTCGCGTCCAGGGTGATCTGGGTATTGCCCTTGAAGAGCTTCGAGATCGGGCAGCCGTTCTTCGCGTTTTGGGCAGCGGTCTCGAACTGGTCCGGCGTCGCGCCCGGCACCTTCGCCCGGGTGGTCAGGTGGATCGCCGTGATCGCAAAGCCGTCGTCGGTCTTTTCGAACTTCACCTCCGCCGTGGTCTCCAGCGACTCCGGGGTCAGGCTGGCGTTCCCAAGCTGGGCGCTCAGGGCCATGGTGAAGCAGCCGGCGTGGGCCGCCGCGATCAGTTCCTCTGGATTGGTGCCGATTCCGTTCTCGAACCGGGTTCCAAACGAATACTGCGTCTCCTTCAGCACTCCGCTCTGGCTGGAGATGGTTCCTTTGCCGTCTTTCAGGCCACCGCGCCAAACGGCGCTCGCCGTGCGTTGCATAGCTCGCTCCTTGTTGTGGTTGAGTTGGAAGAATTTGGCCGGACTGATATCCGTACGATGCAGCCTCATGATACGCGAATCGACAGGAGTGAATCGGGAGCGGCCAGGGCGCACGTCACGATGGGCACGGTATCGATACCAGATTTTCCTGGAAGGCCAGACCGCGCGGCGTATGATGAAGATTCCTTTCAGCCATGACAGCCTTTTCCATCGGCGTCGATTTAGGCGGCACCAATCTGCGCGTCGCTGCCGTCACGCCGGAAGGCCTGCGTCTGGACCACATCAGCCAGCCCACGCGCCTGCATGCCGGACCACAGTCGGTGCTGGATGACATGGCCGTGGCGATCCGCGCGATCCTCGAGCGCCGGGGCGGCGCGGAGCCGCTGGGGATCGGCGTGGGCAGCCCTGGCCCGCTGGAGTTGCCCGCCGGCATCCTGCACCATCCGCCGAATTTGCCGGGCTTTGACGGACTGCACCTGCGCGAGGAGCTGGAACGCCGCCTCGGCCGGCGCGTCGTGGTCGACTGTGACGCCAAAATGGCCGCTTATGGCGAACATCATCTGGGCGGAGGACGCGCTTTTGGCACCGATTCCCTGTGCATGCTGACGCTGGGCACCGGCGTCGGCTGCGGGATCGTTCTCGAAGGGCACATCTGGCACGGGATGCAGGGCGCGGCCGGCGAATGCGGACATGGCCCGCTCGATCCCAATGGCCCGGCGTGCCCCTGCGGAGCCCGCGGGTGCCTCGAAATGTATGCCTCGGCTACGGCGATTGTTCGGCGGGCTGGGCAGCTCGGTCTCGGCCCGGAATCAACCGAAGGTAACGTCTCGGCAGCCCCGCTTACGGCGTCGTGCGTCGCGCAGCTCGCCTCTTCCGGCGATGCGCGTGCGCTCCAGGTCTTCGATGAGATGGGCCACGCGCTGGGACTCTCGCTGGCGAACCTGGTCAACGCACTCGACCTGCCGCTCTACGTCCTGGGTGGCGGCGCGGCCGCGGCGTGGCCGCTGTTCGCGCCAAGAATGTTTGCCACCGTGCGCGAGATGAGCTATGTGTACCGGCTGTCGATGCCCGACGATCCAGCCGTCTTCCAGCCGGGCCGGACGCACATTACTCCCGCACAGCTGAGCGACGCGGGATTGCTGGGCGCGGCGCTGCTGGCGGTTCACGCAGCCTGATGGCGAGGCGGCCGGGTTTCCCCGCCCACACATTCAGGATTTCGCCTCGTTCGCTCGCCGTGCTATAGTCCTCGCCATTCCGCTCGCCGGTTCGTGGCAAGCCGCTTCGGCAGGAGCCACCATGAAAATCCACCTGGCCGCTTTCGCAGCTTTCCCGCTGCTTCTCTGCGCCGCCGCCCTGGCCCAATCCCCATCCTCCCAGCCGCCCATTCGCATGGGTCTTTGGCAATACGAGGTCACCACCTCCGGCATGCAGGGCCAGGGCGCAGGCACGCACACGACCGTGACCCAATCGTGCGTGACGCCCGAAACCTGGACGCAGAGTTTCCGGAGCTCGCGGCAGCAGACTCAGCAGTGCATCACCACGAACATGCATCAGACGCAGCACGACGTCTCGTTCGATGTGTCGTGTTCCCAGCAGACCTTCACGTTCCTGACGCACGTGCAGATGTCGCTGGACAGCGACAGCGAGATGCACGGCTCAACCGTCACGAAGATGTCCGGGCCGAGGTTTCCGGGAATGACCATCACCAGCACGGTTCATTCGAAGTTCCTGAACACGGCCTGCGGCGACATCAAGCCCGGGCAGAGCCACCTGGTCTCGATGCAGTAGGCCGGCTGCTATCGTTGGGCCATGACGCCCGCGCTGGAAACGCCGCGGCTGCTGCTGCGCCCGCTGGCGCTCGAAGACGCCGCCCAGATACAGGAGCTGTTTCCGCGCTGGGAGATCGTCCAGTACCTCGCAACGATTGTTCCCTGGCCGTATCCGCCGGATGCGGCGCTGACCTATTTCCGTGAAGTCGCGCTGCCGGCGATCGCACGCGGTGAGCAGTGGCACTGGACGCTTCGCCTGAAAACCGCACCCGAGAAGATTGTTGGCGCGATTGGACTGATGCGCAGCGAGGAAAACAATCGCGGCTTTTGGCTGGTGCCGGAGCTGCACGGCCAGGGATTGATGACGGAGGCGGTCATCGCAGCGAATGATTATTGGTTCGATGTGCTGGGGTTCCCGGTGTTGCGCGCGCCGAAGGCTGTGGCGAACGTTGCCTCGCGACGAATTTCAGAGAAGACGGGGATGAGGCTGGTGGGCACCAACGAGAAAGATTATGTTTCCGGGCGGCTGCCTTCGGAGACGTGGGAAATCACGGCGGAGGAGTGGCGCCGGGTGCGGGAGAGGCTGCGGGGATAGCGCGTCGCCGATTGATGCCGAGAAGTTGGGCCGAGGCAGGAAGCGCGCTCGTGGATGGCCAGCGTCGTCCCTCCGGGACTCTGGTTTCTGTTTGTCGCTTTCCCAGCACTAAGGTGCTGGGCTAATCTCCGTTGCGCCTTCGGCGCGCAGGGTGTTGCGCCGGATGAGTGAAACCGCTCGAGGTGGGGCACGCGTTGAGCCTATCTCGCCCCGTCGAGCAAGTTCGCCAGGCGCTTACGGCACGTCTAAAACAGCTTGCGGAAAAATCCCGATTGGTGTGCCGCGCGGGAGAAAAGACTTCGGCAGCGGCTAAAGCCGAACTCATTTTGCGGCGTTTACGGCACGAGTAAACTCGTGCCCTGATACAAAGCACCCATTCCGAGGTGTTTTCCCGAAAACTGTAAGAGCCGTGCCCCTTCAAGGAATCGAGCTTTTCAACACGCTGCGAAGTCGTGCCCTGACAGCAAGCAGCGGTCGCGCGACTACTGGTCGTTGTCGCTGTTGGGAATGGAGAAGTAGCCCTTGCGGGCCTGCACCTTCAGCTTCGGTTCCTGCGAATCGTGGCAGGCGACATCCACGGGGTGGAAGCTACCGTTCAGCGGGGTACTGGGAATGTATTGCGCCTCGTATTGCGTCCGCAGCTCTTCTTCGATCTCGTCGAAGGCGTCCTGGAGCTTCTTGCCGTTGCGGCCAGCATTGATGACGTGACCGCCGGTAGGCACGGTGAGGTCGTGCATGGCGGCTCCGCCGGTGTACATGCCCACCGGCATCCCGCCGTAGCCATAGCCCATATATTGCGACGGATCGGCGATCAGGATGACGTAGACAATGGCGTCAGCGTTCTGCGCGGCAGCAATGGCCTGGCCGATTTTCATGTCGCTGCCCTCGTCCTCGCCGTCTGTGAGCAGAATGAGCGCCTTACGCCCAATCTGGCCGCTCATCTTCTGGGTGGACGTTTCGAAGACCGCGTCGTACAGCACCGTTCCTTTGGGATCGCCCTGGGTGGGGAACGGTCCCTGGCCGGCCCCCGGTATGCCCACCTGGCCGTTGCCTCCGCCGGTGTTGATCCTGACGTGGTTGATGGCCCGTTTCAGCTCGGCCACATTGCCGGTGAAGTCCTGCTCGAGGTTGACGCCGATGTCGAAGCTGACCACGAAGGCCTCGTCCTTCGGCCGCATGACCCGGGTGAGAAACTCGTTGGCCGCCTGTTGCTCCATTGGCAGCAGGTACTGCTGGCTGCCGCTGGTGTCGATCAGGAGGCCGAGTGTCAGCGGCTGCGTGGCCTGGGCCTGAAAGCTCACCAGCTTTTGCGGCTGCTTGTCATCGAGGACCGAGCAATCGTCTTTCGACAGGTTTGGGATGAGCGCGTTGTGCTTGTCGCGAACCGTGAAGTACTCGGTCACCAGGTTGGAGGTGACGTGCAGGGTCTCTTTAGGCGGCGTCGCGGGTGTGGTGTCGTCGGCCGGCGGCACCGTGCTCACCGGGGGAGCATCGGGTGACGGAACGTCCTGTGCCCACGTCAGAGGGACAGAGACGGCGGCGAGAAGCGCCGGGATGAGAAACAAACGCAAACAGCGCACAACCATGCCCTCTTAGACGGATCGGCCGGAGAATGGGCTACAGGGAACGGCCAATCCGCAGCTCTGATAATCTTGAGGATACGCTGCGGCCCAGGGGGTGCGGCGCATCTCAACAGCATGGATGCTTTCGGCGTCGTTCATGGTGGATGCCGGGCTGGCGAAAGGCGTAACTTGCGGGTTTCAGGAAGGATTGGGGTTTGTATGCGGGGGGCGGGGCTCAGCGCGCTTTCGCTGCTTCTTGTTGGAATGGCTTTGGGGCAACAGACCCCTCCCAATGCCCCCACGCCGCAGTCCCAAACGAACTCCCAGGCTGCAACGCCGAACGCGCCGGTGCCTAACGCGCCCACGCCGAGGACTCCGCCGCTATCGCAGCTGAAAAATGCCGTGATTCCGGGCAAGGGCGCGGGGATACCGGACGATCAGACCACTGGGGCGGCCGCTGCGGGCCAGACGGCACCGCAGGTAGAGAACGGCACGGTGCAGACGGTGCCGGCTCCCGCGGGAACGCCGCCGCCCGACCAGTTCCAGAAGACGCCGCCAGAGATGCTGAAGCCGGGCCAGGTGCCAACAGAGCCTCCCGCGCAGGAAAACCAGCACATCACCACCTTCCACGTGAGCACCACCATCGTGGATGTGCCGGTAACGGTGATGAATAAACACCACCAGCTGATCGGCGGGTTGCCGTGGTGGAGATTCAGAGTGTACGAGGACGGCGTCCGGCAGCGGATCGCCTTCTTCAGCACGGACGCTTATCCGCTCTCGATCGCGCTGGTGATCGACGACACCCTGCCGGCCGATGTGATGCGGAAGGTGAACCAGAGCCTTTCCGCCGTTGCCGGCTCGCTGACGCCCGCCGACAGCATGGCGGTGATTACCTATGCCGGGACGTCTCCGGAGCTGGTGACAGGATTCACCGGGGCCGAGGGATCCCGTCTGCCCGCCGCGCTGAGCATGGCGAAGAGGCCCGGGCAGCAGATGGGCGTTCCGGTCCTGAGCGGCCCGTTCGCCGAAGGCCCGATGGTCAACGGGCAGCAGGCAGACCCCACACTGGCGCCGCAATACGGCAACGATACGGGCTCCCTGACTCTGCCTCGCGAGTCGCACCCGCTGAACGATGCCATTCTGTACGCCGCTGAGCAGCTGGCCAGCCAGCCACGCGGCCGCCGGCGCATCATTTACGTGATCAGCGACGGGCGCAACGTCCGCAGCAAGGCCACGTATAAGGAAGTGGTCCAGTACCTGCTGACGAATAATATTTCTGTGTATGGGTCCGGGGTCGGCGACGCATCCCTGTGGGGCATTGGCTATCTGGACCGGACCAAGATTCCCTTCATGCAGCCGGACGACCTGCTGCCCCGCTACGCGCTGGCCACGGGCGGCGAGGTGCTGAACGAGTTCAGCGAGGAAGGCGTGCAGAGTGCCTTCACGCAGATTGCGGCGTCGGTGCGAACCGCGTACACGATCGACTACATCAGCCATCAGCCGAGCATCAGCGGCAAATACCACACCATCGAGGTGCGCGTGGAAGGCGTTCCCGACCTGATTGTGGACGCGAAGCAGGGATACTGGCCGACCGCGGCGCCGAACGAATAACGAGGACTGTGCCTCTCCGGGCGGAAGCCGGTGCGCGGCGCACTGCTTCCGCTGATATCCTGTCCTTTGCGCTAACGTTTTTCAGCATCCGCTTTCCACATCAGAACGAATTTCCAGCCGCACCGTTCCACCTGCTTTCCTGACAGGCTGCCGGAGCGGGCTAGTCGCGGGGTTTCATGGCCGACGCAAAACTGCAAATCATTCCATTGGGGGGTCTCGGCGAGTTCGGGATGAACTGCCTGGCCCTCCGCTACAAAGACGACATCATCGTGATCGATGCCGGACTCATGTTCCCGGAGTCGGAGCTCCTCGGCGTCGATATCGTCGTTCCTGACATTTCCTATCTCGTCGAGAACCGAGAAAAGGTTCGCGCGATCATCCTGACGCACGGCCACGAGGACCACATCGGCGGCCTGCCGTGGATCCTCTCGGAGCTGAACGTTCCCGTCTATGGGACGGAGTTCACGCTGGCCTACGTTGAGGGCAAGCTGGAAGAGCATGCGCTCCTCGACGATTCCGAGCTGATCGAGATGGCTCCCGGGACGCGCTTCACGCTGGGCGCCTTTACCATCGAGCCGATCCGCGTGACGCACTCGCTGGTGGATTGCGTGGCGCTGGCCATCGAGACGCCGATCGGGGTCGTCGTGCACACGGGCGACTTCAAGATCGACCTGTCTCCGCCGGACGGCAAGGCGTTTGACCTGCACCGGTTCGCGGAATACGGGCAGCGCGGGGTTCTTGCGCTGTTGCAGGATTCGACCAACGTGGATCGGCCCGGCTACACGCCCAGCGAATGGGCGGTGAAGCCGCGGCTGGACGAGATTTTCTCGCGCACGAAGAAGAAGCTCTTCTTCAGCTGCTTCTCGTCGTCGATTTACCGCATTCGGATCGCGATGGAGCTGGCGCGGACGCACGGGCGCAAGGTCGCCGTGGTTGGGCGCTCGATGCTGGAATCTTCGGAGATCGCGCAGGACCTGGGGTACATCGATATCCCGCCGGGGCTGCTGATCCATCCCGGGCAGATCGCCGACCACGCGCCGGAAGAAGTGATGATCCTCATCAGCGGCACGCAGGGCGAGCCGATGTCCGCGCTGAGCCGCGCCGCGGTGGACAACCACAAGCATGCGCGGATCGTGCCGGGCGACACGGTGATTCTGAGCTCGCGCGTGATTCCTGGGAATGAGAAGTCCATCTTCCGGGTCATCGATCACCTCTGCCGGCGCGATGCGGATGTGATTTTCGATGACGGGGCGTCGGGACTGATCCACGTGAGCGGCCATGCCAGCCAGGAAGAGCAGCGGCTGATGATCAATCTGCTGCGGCCGAAGTTCTTCATTCCGATTCACGGCGATTACCGTCACCTGAAGAAGCACGCGGAACTCGCGCAGCGGCTGGGCGTGGTGGATCTGGCGCTGACCATCGAGAACGGCGACGTGCTGGAACTGGATCGCAACGACGCGCGGAAGACCGGCAAGGTGACCGCGGGACGGGTGTGCATCGATTCGGGATCGACGGCGGACGTGGTCGAGGATCTCGTCATTCGCGACCGGCGGCATTTGTCGGAGGACGGGATTGTGCTGCCGATCCTGACGATCAACAAGCTGAGCGGCAAGGTGGAGCGCCAGCCGGAACTGGTGAGCCGCGGGTTTGTGGGCGGCGAGCCGGATCTGATGGAGGGCGCGCGGCAAGTGGTCACGCAGACGCTGGACAACTCCAGCGCCGAGGAGAAGGCCGACTACGGAGTCATCAAGGAGAAGATCCGGATCGACCTGAAGCGGTACATCCAGAAGAACACCAGCCGGCGGCCGCTGATCATGCCGGTGATTTTGGAAATCTGAACAAATTCAGCGATCAGTGATCAGTACTCAGCGATCAGCTTCCCACATCTGCCAACGCCGGGCAGATGTGGGGCACCCCGTATTCTCTGAATCTCCTCCCTGTCCCTCCAGGCGCTTCCGCGCGGTGCTACACTAGCGGTTTCGTTCGGGCTCCTCCAGGAAAAACCTATGAACTTCTGCCGCCGCTTCCGTACCGGGGCGTTCGTCTGTGTGTTCGCCTGTGCCGCCACGCTTGTTGCCTTCGCCCAGCAGGGCGCTCCGTCCACTGAGCCATTCGCCGGACCCGCCGGTCCGCAGCAGGCGAACCGCGAAGGGCGGACGGAGCTGCCGATGGTCGTCCGCACGAGCGTCGCGTTCCGGGAAATCGGGCCCGCCATCTCCGGTGGGCGCGTAACCGCGGTGGCCGGGGTCGCCGGCGATCCCAATGTGTATTACGTGGGCGCGGCCGATGGCGGCGTGTTCCGCACGGATGACGGCGGCATGACCTGGAAGGCGTACTTCCAGCACCAGCATATCGCGTCGATCGGGGCAATGGCGGTCGATCCGCGGAATCCGGACGTGGTGTGGGTGGGCACCGGCGAGGCGAATGTCCGCAACGACGTCTCGTTCGGCAATGGCGTCTACAAATCCACCGATGGCGGCAGGACCTGGCAGCACCTGGGACTGGACCAGACATTTCAGATTGCGGCGATCGCTGTCGATCCGCTCGATTCGAACACAGTTTTCGTCGCAGCCATGGGCAGCCCGTGGCAGGACAACACCGACCGCGGGGTTTTCCGCACGACCGACGGCGGCAAGACGTGGCAGAAGGTTCTGTATCTCGGGCCAGGCGTCGGCATTGCCGATATGGCGATGAATCCGAAGGACCCGCAGATTCTCTTTGCGGCTGCGTATAAATTCCGCCGGACGCCGTGGAGCTACTCCGAGGGCGGGCCCGAAGACGCGATCTATCGTTCCGTGGATGGCGGCAACACGTGGCAGCGCCTGAGCGGTCACGGGCTGCCGACGGCGCCTGTGACTCGCATCGGGCTCGCCATCGCGCCGAGCGAGCCGAGCCGCGTGTACGCGGTCATCGGATCGACCGCGGGCGTGCTGTGGCGCTCCGACGACAGCGGCGATCACTGGACGCTGGTGAGCAAAGATCAGGAAGTGGACGCGCGGCCGTTCTACTTCTCGCACCTGCGGGTCGATCCGGAAAACCCGGACAAGGTTTTCGCGCTCTCGAACGATTTCGAGTTGTCCACGGACGGCGGCCACACCTTCCACCCCATCGCGCACCAGATCCACGTCGATCATCACGCCATCTGGATCGATCCCGCCGGCAGCGGCCGCATCATCGAGGGCAACGACGGCGGTGTAGCGATGTCCAGCGACGACGGCGGCCACTGGCGCTTCGTCGACAACATCGCGATCGGGCAGTTCTACCATGTCGCGGCGACTGACTCTCCGTTCTACATGGTCTGCGGCGGCCTGCAGGACAACAGCGGGTGGTGCGGGCCCAGCCGCAGCAAGAATCCTTCCGGCATTCTCAGCCGGTCGTGGTTCGCGCTGAATGGCGGCGATGGCATTTTCTCCGTTCCCGCTCCGGACAATCCGAACATCATCTACAACAGCACGCAGAACAGCTCGATGGCCGAGTTCAATCGCGCCTCCGAGCAGTCGCGCGACATGGAGCCGTACCCGGAGGACTATGAGGGCCAGGGCGTAGCCAATTTGAAATACCGGTTCAACTGGGATGCGGCGTTTGCTGTGAGCCCGGAGAATCCCGCGGTCCTCTACATCGGCGGCAATGTCGTGTTTGCCAGCGACGATCACGGGCACACCTGGAAGCCGATCAGTCCCGACCTGACCCGAGACGACAAGTCGAAGCAGCAGTCTTCCGGCGGACCGGTAGTCAAGGACAACTCCGGCGCCGAAGTGTACGACACGATCCTCGTGGTGGCTCCCTCGCCGACGGACGCAAAGACTATCTGGGTGGGCACCGACGATGGTCAGGTGCAGGTCACGCGCGACGGCGGCACTCGCTGGAACAACGTCACCGGTAACCTTCCCAACTTGCCGGAGTGGGGACGCGTGGAGGCGATTGATCTCTCAGCAAAACATCCCGGCGAGGCCTTCATCGCCGTGGATCGCCATTTCAGCGGAGACTTCCAGCCGTATCTTTTCCGGACGACCGATTACGGAGCTTCGTGGCACTCCATCAGCGGCGACCTGCCGACGGATGTGTACGCGCACGTCGTCCGGCAGGACATTCACAATCCCGACCTGCTCTTCGCTGGCCTCGAAAATGGCCTGTACGTTTCCTGGGACGCGGGGCAGCACTGGTATCTGTTCGGTCTGGGTCTGCCGAATACGTCGGTGTACGACCTTCAGATGAGCGCGAAGGACAACGATCTGATTGTCGGCACGCATGGCCGCTCCATCTGGATCCTCGACGATTTGACGCCCTTTGAGCAGTTCACGCCGCAGATCGGACAGGAGACGGCGCATCTGTTTCCGCCGGAGCCGGCGCTGCGTTTCCAGCGCTACACGCCGATCGAATTTCTGGGCGACAGCGAGTTCTACGGGAAGAATCCGCCGAACGGCGCGGTGCTCAGCTATTTCGTCAAGCCCGACGCGAAGGGTCCGGGCGAGCTGGTCATCACCGACCAAAAAGGAAAAGTGGTGCGCACGCTGAAGGGCATGCACCCGCTGATGCCGGGCCAGGAGATGCCGGGAGAATCCGATCTGCCTCCCGCTGCGACATCTCCTGCTGCCCAGGCGCAGGCACAGCAGCCGGAGCAGCGCGAAGCCAAGCCTGCGCAGCCGGCCACGCCCACGCAGGCGCAACAGCAGCCTCCCACGGAGAAGGCCAAGGCGGAAGGCGCGCCGAAGACTGTACCCTGGGTTTCCACGGAGCCTGGCTTGCAGCGGATCGTGTGGGATCTGCACGCGGATGGACCGGTGCGGTGGAATGGGGGCATCGCGTTCCTGAAGGGGCCGATGTTCGGGCCGCAGGTGCCTCCGGGCACGTATACGGCTGCGCTCACCATCGGCGGCCAGACCACGAAGCAGACGTTCGAAGTAGTGAACGATCCCGCGTCCACGGGCACGGTGGCGGAGATGCAGCAGCGCTACGATGCAGCCGAATCGGCGATGCACGAGCTGTCGCAGCTCGATGTCGCGCTGAACCGGCTGGACACAATTCACGGACAGCTGGAAGCGCTGCGCGCCGCGGTAAAAGATACCCCGAGCGAGAAAGCCGCCGGAGAGGCCATCGACGCGCTGGAGAAGCAGAGTAAAGCGCTCGAGGCGAAGATCACCAGCAACCCGAAGGCGGCGGAAGCCAGCCTGAGCGTGCCGGCGCAGATCCACGAGAAGATGCTGATGATGATGTTCGAATTCCAGGGTGAGGACGACGCTCCGAGCGAGGCCATCCTGGCGCAGCAGCAGCGGCTGCAGCCGGATTACGAGACGGCGATTCGGGCCTTCAACGACTTCCTGTCGACGGACGTGGCTGCTTTCAACCGCAAGATGTCGGAGGAGAAGCTAACCGGGGTGCTGGCGGGAGAACCACTGAAGCCGTAGTTGATCCGCAGGACCGAAGGGCGAGGATCGACCGGATCCTCGCCTTTTCTTACTTCCATACCTGCGCATCCGCGTCGATCGCGTGTTCCAGTTTTTCGGCAATGGTCTTCTCATCGGCAAGCGATGGATGCGAGTCGCACGCGGTAAAGCTGAGCCCGTTGATGGGCACGAACACGATGTGCGGATCGCCATTCTTCCTCATTTGATCGACGACCTTTTGCGCCTCGGCTTCAATCTCTCCGTTGGCCATCTCCGTCGCCCAAACAACGATGCCGGCGTGGGGATTCCCGGCCCGCAACTCTTCCAGAAACCGCAGGTAAGTTGCTTCAAAGTCCGCATGCAGATCGTCGCGAGTCTTCCAGCGTTCTCCGGCATGCAGAGGCGTGGAGAAATCATTCGTCCCTAACGCAATGACGAGAACCTGCGGCTTCCACGCGGGGTCGCGGTATTGCTGCTTCCTGTCAAAGAGGATCCAGGGATAGGCTTCGGGCAGAGTGTCGGCCGGGTAGCCGTCGTAGTTGCGCACGATGCCGCGCCCGGAGATCGCATTCACCTGATAGTCGGCGGCGTAATGCCTTGCGATCATGGGCCCGAACGCGCTCGTGTCGTCTGTGTCGCTCCACACTTTATCGCGGGTGCAGGTGCGGGTCGCGGATAAATCTCCGTACCCCACCGTCATCGAATCGCCGATGAACTCGATCTCCCGATGGCGTTGCGGAGGGGTCAGGGCGCGTTCGTCCTGCGGAATGGCAAAGCCGCCAAACGCATCCGGTCCCGCCTGGCTCTCGGTCGCAACGTAAACACCGATGCGATGGTTCCCCTGGCTGAGCCCGTCGATCTCGTAGACGCCCGGTTCCGGTTTCGTGAGCGTGGCGACCCGTCGTCCATCGGCTTGCACGTGCAGGATCTCGTCGCCAGCGACGATCCGAAAGAAGACGCTGGTGCCTGCGAATTCCGCGCGAAAATAGCTGCCCGGCCACTGGTACGTGTAGTCGCGGGCCCCAAAAGCGGTATTAGCCGAGGATGTGATCAACATTCTCCCGCCAATGGACATCTGCAGAGGACGCAGCGCGGGAGGGGTCGCGACCTTGTGCACGGTGACGGCGGCCAAGGCCGCGTTGCCCAGGAGTGCGGCGCAGGCCATGGCGGAACAGAGTCGTTGCAGCAGACGAGGCGTCATCCCAAGCATTCTAATCGCGGCGACGTCCGGCAACGGAAGCAGCCCGCCGTCACTCTTCGCGGAGCAGGATCATCGGGTCGACGGCCAGCGCCTTGCGCGCCGCATCGCTGAACATGGCGCTCGTTCGTAACCGAATGGGGATCGATTCGGAACGGACGGATACGGGGTGATCCGTGCTAGCTCGCCGGTTGCCAGGTCAAATCCACGGTCACAGGAATCGCGTTCTGGATGGGCATCATCAGGAAGGACGGCGGCGTGATTTTGAAATCCGTGCACGTGGCGGGAATCGACCCTTTGATCTCCACATCGTTGCCCTGCTGGATTCGCTGGAACGGCACGTCCTTGTACTGCACCGTCTGTCCGGCGAACTGAATGGTGAGATTCGCGTGGATGGTGGCCTGACTCATCTCCGCCTGCGGCATCTCGGTGCGCACGACCACCATTGGATTCTCAGCGCCGCGGACGATTTCGAGCATGTGCAGGTCGCGATTGGTGTCGCCGGAGTGGAAGGTGTTGAGCGGCACGCCGATGAGGAAGTCGCAGGTGCCGTTGCTGCACACGCCCTTGCCGCGCGCTTCGGTGCTGGTGCCCTGCACTTCGTGGACGGGATGCGTGATGTGCCACGTGAGGCTCGACTTCGCGAGGGCCCATTGGCTCTGCGCCTGAACCGGCAACCAGGCCGCGGCCAGCAGCAGCGTGACAGCGAGTTTCATTGGCTGTGCTCCCAGAATTTCAAGTGAATGGGCCACGAGACAGCGACGATCGAAGCTCCGTACGCAATTGTGGTGACGTAGGCAGCCGTGCCATGCCAGGACGCGATGCCGTGAACCTTTTCTCCGGCGTTCTCCTGCTTGTAAGCCGCGATCCCCAGCAGCGGGGTGATGATCATTCCGGGGCCATGGACCCACTCCAGATCCCGATGCAGGCGAATGGCCCCCCTGGGTTTCACGTCCGGAATCTTCGGCGCAAAGATTGCGTAATAGGCCGTCGTCCAGTACATCCCCGTTGTCAGGCCGCCCAGAGCGATATGGAAATCGAGGTTCGCTGCGGTCGGTTCCGTGATCGTCTGCCCATTCTTCCCCTTTGCTTTTGCCTGCGGTCCCGTAATCAGCGTTGCCGCCATGGGAATGGTGGTGATCAGGCCCAGCGTCTGATGAACTTTGAGCATATGCGTGCGCTTATTCAGCTTTGCCTGCAGCTTCGCGTTTGCCTGGGTCTGTGACGGCTTGAAGCCGAGATCCTGCAGCGTGAGCCCATTGTTTTGGCTGGGAGGGGTGGTTTGCTGATTGTTCCTGGGATTCTGCGTCTGTGCGGCGTTGGTCTGCTGCTGTGCCTGAGGCAGCGGCGCATTGGGCAGGTTCAGCCAGGCCTCATCGACCGACGACGAACTGGAAGGTGCCGCGGCGGGCGGAGCGGCGATGACCGAAGGATGACTGGATTGTTGCGCGAATGTAAGGAGGGGAATCGAGGTGAGACAGGCGAACGCAAGTACCATTCGGCCTGAGGCAAATCTGCTCAAATCTGCGCTGCCCTTTCTGAGAACGCGAACATGAGGCCAGTTCCAGCATGGCACGGCGACGCGCTGGATGTCGAGACTCGGCGCGCCCGCAACGCTGGGTGCGGCGGCTTTACCGCAACGGCAAGCGCTCCTCTGCCGGAGTTGCGGTGCCTTCCACGCGTGCGGTCGCATCCTCAGGCGGAGCCTGCTGGAAAACAAAGGCGGCACGGTGTCGCGACGCTGGTTCAACACGCGGAGACTCGGGCTCGGCAGCGCTCGCCTCGTCGAGGCTGACAGGATCATCGGGCGTGATCATGCGCTGCGGAGCAGCCGACCTCAGTTCCGGATAGATGTCATCGTTTGCGCCGCGTCGGTACGCGAAGGCGGCGATCCCGAGATACAAAAGGCCGCAGAGAATTCCTGCGGTGATCGCCGGCCAGAGCCGCGGACGCGACGCAGGAACCGCGAGATGAACAATGCTCCAGGGGCTCTCCACAGCCGGTTGCGGCGCCTGCGCGGCCTGCGTCGCAGGCGGAATGTTCTGCTCCTGAACAGGCGATTGAGATGAGGCCGCGGCCGCCGGCGAGGAAGTGGAGGCCGGTTGCGCCGCTGCCGGCGCTGGTTGCGCTGGGGCCTCTGCAGGCTGAGCCGCCGCTGCTTCAGCGGGAGGAGCCGCGGGTTGCGCGCTGAGAGCAGGGTGCGCGGCTTCTTCGAGCTGAATGCCATCCGTCTCCCGGTTCAGAATCCAGACGGCCTGGCTCAACTCCGAGCGTTCGCTCCTGAGCTCCGAGCGGCTGACGCCAACTGCGGCAACACCGCCGGGGAGGATCGAGTCGAGGGCCTGATGGATTTCATCCATCCGTCCGCGGACCACCGGATCGGCCAGCTCTTTGGCATAGGGATGATGGAAGCCCGCGAGCGTTCTCTGCGCCTCGCGAACGCCGCTTTTGAGGAGCGATTGCTGTCTCGATTCGGTATAGGCGGCCTGTTCACCGCCGTAAAGCGCAGCTCCCCCGCGGAGAGCCGGTCGACTTGCTGACCCATTGCGGTGAGATGTGCGCCCAGCTTTCTAAGCGCCGCAGACAAGGGAGGCGCGGGCGGAGCGGCTTGGGATGCAGGGGACCCCGCGGCGGCTGGATGCGACTGGCCCTGCGCGACGGGCGCTGGTTGCGGAGCGGGAGGAGTTGCGGCCTGCGCGGGAGGCGGCGGCGTGGTTGCGGCGGCTGCAGCGGGGGTCCATGCGGCGAGGACATGCGCGACTTCATTGGCGACCGCGATGGATTGCGAGCCATCCCCGGACTGGAAGCGAACCTCCAGTTGTTGAGCAGGCGTCTCGGCGAACTGGAGACTGGAACGGAACTCGCCGATTTGGCCGGCAGGCGTAGACGACGCGACGCGCGCCTGCTTTGCGAGCCTGGCAACGGTCTGGTCATTCAGCATCAGGTTCGCCAGCGCGATCGCCGGATGGGGCGCCGATGCGATTCCGGAATCCAGTTGCTGAGCGAGCGTGAGATTGAAGGCGAGCACGGCGGCGGATGCTGATCGGGTCGACTTCCAGATCAGCCATGCGCATCCTGCGCCGGCCACAGCTGCGGCGAGGAGGAAGGCGAGGAATTTGTGGCCCACGGGGATTCCGGAGTGGAACCGGATCTCAGGATCTTCCATAAGCTCTCGTTGGATGGCGGGCTGAGGAATGGGGTGGCCGGAGACGCGGCGCCGCCCGGGCGCTTCCGGCACGGTAGTTTCGCTAAACGCAGGCTGCTCAGGGATTTCAGCGACGATAGGGATCAATCGCCGAAATTCAGGCGGATGCCGCCTCGCACAAGCCGGGGCGTGCCGAGCGTGAGGATGGGCGTTCTGCCGGCCTCGATTTGCCGACCCGCGAGGTTTTCCCCGGAGACGAAGGCGACCAGATGCCGGCCGATGGGTCGCTGCGCGTACGCGTCCAGCTCAAAATAGCCGTGCAGCAGCAGCGTGTTCTGGTCGTCGTCCCAGGTGCGGCCATTGATGAGACCCTGCACGCTCACCAGCCCCAGGCTGGGGCGCGAGAGCCGCAGTTGCGCGGTCGCCGAGTTGCGCGGTACTTCGGGAATCCACTTGCCGACCAGCTGCGGTTCCGGCGCGGCCCTGGTCACCGTCGCATCGGCATATTGGTAGCCGCCGTCGAAGCCGATCCACCCGGCCGGCTGCAGAGCAAAATCCAGCGAGACACCGCGGCTTTCAATTTGCCCGAGGTTGGCGCGCTGCAGCAGCTCTTTAGTCGGCGTCAGGCTGAGCGTGAGCGAGCTGATCGGCCGGTTCACCTGCGTCCAGAAGTAGCTGGCGCGCACGCTGGATCCCCAGCGGCGCAGATCGGTCTGCACGCCGGTTTCCCAGCCCGTCGCGCGCTCCGATTGCAGATTGGGATTCGCTTCGGTGATCTCGTCGCCCACCTGGAAGGATCGGTACAGCTCGTTCTCGGTCGGCGCGCGAAAGGCGCGAAAGGCCGAAGCGCTGAGCGCGAGCGCGGGAGCGATCCGCCGGACCACTCCGACGCGCGGATCGAAAACGGTTTCGCTGGTCGTGGGCAGATTCGTCTCCGCACCTGCGGGGCTGAACTGCCGCGCATCGAAATTGGAGAAGTGGTCCACGCGGCCGCCGGCGCTGAGCGTCCAGTTCGCCGGCGTGAACAGCGCCTCACCCCACAGCCCCGTCTGCCGCTGCTGCGCCGAGGTCGTCGTGGTTCCACCCGCGCCCACCAGCAGGGTTTCGTCGTCGCTGGCGCGAACGTCGTGGGTGTCTGCGCCGGCCAGGAGCATCGCATGGCTGCCGAGCTCATGGCGCCAGCGCAGCGCTGCGCCGGTCTCGGTAGCGGGATCAAACTGAAACTTTGTCGGCTTCTCCGCGGTGCGGCCTGTGTTGACGCTGGAAAAGGTCTGCCGGTAATGCTCGCCGGTTCCGTACAGGCGCAGGGTCCAGCTGCGCCAGTCCGCGCCCGCCGCCACGCGCGCAAGCCGGGTCGCGTTCCACTGGCCGGGCGTGCCGTTGTGCCGGCTCTCGTTGAGAGCGTTGCCACGCAGAAACAGGCGGCCGCCGTCAGCGAGCGTGTGCTGCGCCAACGCGAGCGCGTTTTGCGCGTGGACGTTCGAGGGTTGATCGATGGGTCCACGCTCGGCTGGAGCGACCATCGTGTAGCCATCGGTGCCGAGCACGCTGCCGCTCAGCAGCCCAGCCCACGGACCGTGCCTCAGCGTCGCGAGCACGCCGTTGTCCAGCGTCTGTTCCTCGCCGCCGCTCAACGTCAGTTGCAGCCCGGTCGTCTCCGGCCGCACGGGGATCACGCTGATCACGCCGCCGATGGCGCTGGAGCCGTACAGATCCGAGGCTCCGCCGCGCACCAGTTCCACCGAGTGGATCGCCAGCTCCGGCAGCTCTTCCCAGTGGATCCATCCGCCGTAAGGATCGTTGAGCGGAACGGTGCCGAAGAGCACCAGAGAGCGGCTGGCCGCGGTCGATCCCAGGCCGCGCAGCGAGACACCTTCGGTAGTCGGATTGGCCACGAGCGAACTCGAACGCCGGTAGAGACCGAATCCTGGAATTTCGGTCAGCTTGCGGTCCAGCGCGACCGGCGCGGCCTGCTCCAATTGCTGCCGGTTGAGCACGCGGGTGCTGGCGGGGCTTTCGAGCGATGCCAGCGGCGACTGGTACGCCGTGACGACGACCGTCTCCATGGGCTGACGCAGCACGACGCTAAGCACTTGCCCGCGGATCACAGGGACGACGGTGGCGAGATAGTGCGGAGCGACGATTTCGATCTGCCGTACCGAGACACCGAGCGTGAATTGGCCATCCGGGCCGGTGGACGCCAGCGTGTGCCCCGCCATGTCGCTCACCGAAGCGTTGGCGATGGGTTCGCCGCGCGCGTTCCGCACCACGCCCCGCGTTTGCGCGGAGGCCGCAGTGACGGCAAGCAGGACGAACAGGAGGGCTTTCAAGTTCAGGTGCGCTTGGATGGTGCGTGTTTCTGCCAAGTTGCCATTAGACAATGCGCTGGACGGCGTCGCGCCGGTTGGGGCCTTCGTCGGGAAGGGCAGCCAGGATTTCGCGAACCGTCGTTCCCAGCCCGGGGATCCGCAACTGCGGCGCAATCTCAGCCAGCGGCGCCAGGACGAACCGGCGCTCGGCCAGGCCAGGATGCGGCAACGTGAGCTCCTCGGTCCGCAGGATCAGCTCGTCCACCAGCAGCAGGTCCAGATCGAGGGTCCGCGGACCCTTTGGGCGGGTCGAGGACTCCGGTCGCGCCCGTAGCCGGCGCTCCAGGGCGAGCAGGAATGCGAGCAGTGGCTCAGGTTCGAGGTCTGTTTCCAACTGCGCGACGGCATTCACAAAGGCCGGCTGCGATTCCAGTCCGACGGGCTCGGTGCGGTAAAGGTGCGACTGCGCCGTCACCAGCCCTGCTTCGGCGAGTTCCTCCATGGCCCGCCGGAGGGTTTGTTCCGGCGGACCCGCCAGCGACGGCAGATTCGCTCCCAGACCGATGTACGCCCGATGCCTCACCCTGTGAGGCTATCGGATTTGCGGCGGCCAGTTATCCTCAAAACCATGAAGATTGGCTTCTTTGGCGGTAGCTTCGATCCGCCGCATCGTGGCCACACTGCGCTGGCGCGCCTCGCCATGGAGCGCCTGGGGCTGGACCGCGTGCTCTTTGTGCCCGTCGGGGTGCAGCCGCTGAAGCGCGACCGCGCCCAGGCCGGCTATTCCGATCGGGTTGCGATGACGCGCCTGGCGATTGAGCACGAGCCGGGCTTTGAAGTTTCCCTGATCGACGCTCCCCGCGCCGACGGCCAGCCCAACTACACCCTCGACACGCTCCGCTCGCTGCGAGCCACGCTCAGGCACGACGACGAGATCTTTTTCCTGATGGGCGCCGACTCCTTCCTGAGCATCGGCAAGTGGTATCGAGCCGCCGATCTTCTGGTGACCTGCGATTTTGTGGTGGCGGCGCGGCCGGGATTCGATTTGGGGCGGCTCACCGCCGCGTTGCCTGAGGCTGTCTCGGTCGCATCCTGCGATGCCGCCGAGGCCGGCGCGCTGGTTCTTTGCCTGCGCAGCGCGGGCGGCGAGTCGCGGCTGTACCTGCTGCCCGATCTGGACGTCGACGCCTCCGCCAGCTACGTGCGCGCCAGCCTGCATCACGGCGGGGATGCGGCTGCCGCGCTGGATCCTGCCGTCGCCGAATGGATTCGCGAGCACGAACTTTATCGGGAAGATGGGAGTAGCTGAACACGGCGCGATTTTCCGCTCCCCAATCCGCCGCTAATTCTCGTATGCTCGAACTGGAGCGCTCACTCACGCATGGCATCCACTGAAACCCGCAGGATGGTGCTGGCCGCCGCCGCGGCCTGCGACGACAAAAAAGGCGAGGACACCCGGGTACTGGAGCTGGACCCCGCCGACTCCGCCTTCACCGATTTCTTCCTCATCACCAGCTCCACGAATGAGCGCCAGTCGCAGGCGATCGCCGACGAAGTGGAACTGCGGCTGAAACGCGACTTTGGCGTGTATCCAAACTCCGTCGAAGGCCGCCGCCAGGGCGAGTGGATCCTGCTGGACTATGTGGATTTCGTCGTCCACGTCTTCCTGCATGCCCGCCGCGCCTTCTACGACATCGAGCGGCTGCGCAAGTCCGCGAAGCCCGTGGCGCTGACGGAGCTGACGGCCGCGCTGACGCGGAAAACCCTTGCCGCGCGAAAGAAGGTTCCGGCGAAGAAGGCGGCGAAAGCGCCGGCGAAAAAGTCCGCAGCAAAAAAGGCCGAGGCCCGGAAGCCGGCCGGGAAGCCCGCGAAAAAGTCGGCGCGCTCGCATCGGAAGAGCGCACAATAGCTCCGTGCCCGCGGCCGCTTTCACGTTTGTCGATCTGTTCGCCGGAATCGGCGGCATGCGACTGGCCTTCGAGTCGACCGGCGGACGCTGCGTCTTCACCTCTGAGTGGAATCCGTTTGCCCGGAAGACCTACGCCGCGAATTTCGGCGAAGGACACCCGATCGCCGGCGACATCCGCGAGCAGGCGGAAGAAGCCGTCCCCGATCACGATCTGTTGCTCGCCGGCTTTCCCTGCCAGCCGTTTTCCATTGCCGGAGTGAGCAAGAAGAACGCGCTGGGCCGCCCGCACGGCTTTGCCTGCGCCACGCAGGGTACGCTGTTCTTCGACGTTGCCCGCATTCTCGCGGCGAAGCGGCCTCGCGCTTTTCTGCTGGAGAACGTCAAGAATCTCGTTAGCCACGATCGCGGGCGGACGTTTCGCGTGATCCGGCAGACGCTCGAAGAGGAACTCGGCTACGCCATCTCGTGGCGCGTGATCGATGCCGCGCATTTCGTGCCGCAGCATCGGGAGCGCATCCTGATTGCCGGGTTCCGCGAGCCGGCTGGATTTTCTCTGGACGATCTGCGGCTTCACGCTCGCGGCTCCGAAGCTGAGCACGATTCTGCATCCGGAAAACGGCAGCGAAGCGCCCGAAGAGCCGTACACGCTGCCACCGCTCGGCGCGGTCAATCCTAAGTACACGCTCACGCAGCATCTCTGGAATTATCTGCAGGCCTACGCGGCGAAGCATCGGGCCGCGGGGAATGGCTTCGGCTTCGGGCTCGTCGATGGCGAGGGCATCGCGCGAACGCTGTCAGCGCGTTATTACAAGGACGGATCGGAGATTCTGATCAGCCGCGGACGTGGCGAGATCCCGCGGCGTCTGACGCCGCGCGAGTGCGCGCGGCTGATGGGATTTCCAGACAGCTTCCGGATTCCCGTCTCCGATACGCAGGCGTACAAACAGTTCGGCAACAGCGTGGCTGTGCCGGTGATTGCCGCGGTCGCGCGCGCGATGCGACCGCACCTCACACGGCGGAGCACGCGGCGTCCCATGCTTCCGTTGGCCGCCGCCCAGTTATCGGTTGCGGCGTTCCCTGATCGCTGAACGCTGTACTCTGATCGCTGAATGGTAGACGTTCATACCCGCGAACAGCGTTCCCGCAACATGGCGGCGATCCGCTCGGCGAATACCAGGCCGGAGATGCGCGTCCGTTCGGCGCTGCACCGGCTGGGATTCCGCTTCCGGCTTCATCGCAAAGATCTGCCCGGACGGCCGGATATCGTGCTGCCGAAGCACCGGACGGTCGTCTTCGTCCACGGCTGCTTCTGGCACTGCCATCGCTGCAAATACGGATCGGTGATTCCTGCCACGCGCGCCGTCTTCTGGGCCGCCAAGCGCGGCGGCAATGTCGACCGCGACCGCAGAAACGCCGCAGCTCTCCGCAAACTCGGCTGGCGCGTGCTGGTGCTGTGGGAGTGCGAGGTGCGGACGGAAGAGGCCACTTTCGCCAGGCTGAAGAAGTTTCAGATTGGAAGGGCCGGCTCACGACGCAAAGATCCACGGCGCTGAGACAATCGTCGCGAAGTACGGTTTACCATCAATCCAGATGGCCGATCTCTCCCAATCCTCCTCGCTGGCCGATCTCTCCACGGAGGCGCGGAATCCCGCGTCGGAGCGTCTCGACGAGCTTTCCACGGTGGACGTGCTCCAGCTCATGCATGCCAGCGATGGCGAAGCCGTGGCGGCGGTGGAACGAGAGATGCCGCGCATCGCCACGGCCGTGGACGCGATCGTCGTCCGGCTGGACCGTGGCGGCAAGCTCTTTTATCTCGGCGCCGGAACGTCCGGGCGGCTCGGCGTGCTGGACGCTTCGGAGTGCCCGCCGACCTACAACACGCCGCCCGACCTGGTGCAGGGCGTGATTGCCGGCGGCGACCCGGCGCTGCGGCGATCGATTGAACGCGCCGAGGACGATCCGGCACAGGGAGCCAGCGACCTGGCCCAGCGCGGCTTTTCCGCGCGCGACGTGCTGGTGGGCATTGCCGCCAGCGGACGCACTCCCTATGTGCTGGGCGGGCTGCAACTGGCTCGGCGCCTGGGAGCGCTGACCATCGGCCTCACCTGCGTGCCCGGCTCGCCCATTGCCGAGGCCGCGGAGATGGAGATTACTCCCGACACCGGCGCGGAGATTGTGACCGGCTCGACGCGGATGAAGGCGGGCACCGCGACCAAGCTGGTTCTGAACATGATCTCGACCGCGGTGCTCGTTCGTCTGGGTTACGTCTATGGCAACCTGATGGTGAACGTGCAGCCCACCAACTCAAAGCTGGCCGATCGCGCCACCCGCATCATCTCGGCGATCACGGGACTCCCGGCGGCGCAGGCCCAGGAGCTTCTGACGCAGGCCGGCTCCGTGAAAACCGCGGTGGTGATGCATCGGCTGGGGCTCAGCCGGCCGGAGGCCGATCTGCGGCTATCCGCCGTGCGCGGCCGACTGCGCGACGCGCTGAAGTAGAATTTCCGCTGGCCCGCTGTCTCCCAAGCCCTATACCCTATCCCCTACACCCTTCTTCCTCCCATGAAAGCCACGTCCTTTGAATTCCGCTTCCGCGTCCTGATCGCGATCCTGCTGTATGTCCTCGGTTTCTGGGCTCCCTGGGAGCATTACCACGCCGTTGCTCCGCAGACCACGGCCTGGCTGGCGCTTTCCACCACGCTCGCCGGCCTGCACTGGCTCACCGTGAATCAGGCCACCCTGCTGGTAACGTGGCTCGCAATTCTCTGTGTGTTTGCAGGAGCGGCCCTGCGCATCTGGGGTACGGCGTACCTGGGGTCTTCCGTGGTTCACTCCATGCAAATGCACGCCGGCGAGACCGTGGCGTCCGGGCCGTATCGATTCGTGCGCAACCCGCTCTATCTGGGGACCTGGCTGTTCGCCGCGGGCATTTCCATCCTGATGCCACCCAGCGGAGCCATCTTCTTTCTGGCGGCGACGTTGGTCTTCTATTTCCGGCTGATCCTCGGAGAGGAGCACTATCTGGCTGCGCATCTGGGCGAGCCGTATCTGGAGTACCGGCGGCGCGTGCCGCGCATTGTGCCGAGCCTGCGGCCGCGGCTGGCAGCCTCAGGATTGCGCGCGCAATGGATGCAGGGGTTCGTCGGCGAAATCTTTATGTTCGCGTTCGCCTGCTGCCTGGCGGCGCTGGCCTGGCAATACAACGCGGACGTGCTGATCCGCTGCCTGCTGGTCTGCTTCGGGCTGTCGCTGATCGCCCGAGCGGCACTGCCCAGGCCACAGCTTGCCGGCCACTGATCCGCTACGAAGACTTTCCGGCCTGCTGTACCTCTTCTTCTTCTGAATGGTGCGTCCTCGCGCTTCCCCTCGTCGCCCACAGGATGCAGCCAACGAAGACCACGACCAACAGCAGCACCACTCCCCAGGTGTTCGGTGTCCCTATCATGATTTCTCCTTCTGTTGAAAAAGAAGAGTCAACCCGCGGATTGCGTTGTCTGCCTCCGGGGCAGATTTCAAATTTCAGGGCCCTTATTTGATTGCGCGTTCCGCCGCATCGGCGTGTGGGGCCCGGCGCGGGTTGTTGCGGTTATCTCGTCATCGCGTAGTGCACGGCCGCCTCAATCGCAGCGATTTGCACCGGCGGCTTGTTGGCGCGCTTCAGCGCCGCGTTCAGGGCCGGCATCTCGGTACGCTTGAACTGCTCCCAGGCAGCGGTCTTCGCCTGCACGGCCTGGCTCATCTGATGGTAGATCGTCACCGCGACCGCTGGAGCCGTGCGGTCGCCGCTCTCCACCACGCGGAGGGCCGCGCCGAGGCCGGAGCTGGCTGCGGCGAGCCCGGGATCGGCCTCGCCGTTGCCATTGCGGATCGCGGCGATTTGAGCTTCCGCCTTGCGCACGGCTGCCGCCAGATCAGCCGGGGTGCCGGGCGCGTCGGCGTCCAGCTTCGTTAACTGGCTCTCGACGCTTTGCAGTTCCGCCATGGCTTTGCGGCTGGCCAGCGCCTGCGCGTATATGGAATTCTCCAGCGTGTACTGCTGAGCCAGCTCAGCCGTCGTCGCGGAGCAGCGCGGATCCATCATGACGCGCAGGGGGCGCTCCAGGCTCGTACCGTCCACGGTCAGGCGAACGGTGTAGGTTCCCGGAGGAACACGCGGACCGGAGGGTGCACCAAATCCTCCGCCGCCCATGCCGCCGGAGCTGCCGCTGTACAGATCCCAGACGAAGCGATGCTCGCCGGGAGCCGTCTCCAGCACTTGCGGCCTGGGGAACCACCGCTCGGCAATGGGCATCAATGCGCGCCGCACTGGCGGTTTCTGCTCACTCGAGTAGTGGCGGATCACGTGCCCCTCCGCATCGAGCACCTGCAGAGTGACCTGGGATGCGTTCTGGCCCAGGTAGTAATCAAGGATCGCGCCGTTCGGCGGGTTCTCTGCCTGCGGCTCCTCCGGCGGCAGCGGTGTGCCCAGGAAGCCGTCGTTGTCCACGCGGACCGCGGTGGGCGGCGCGTAGAGGAATGGGGCTGAGCGGGGCGCGGCCGCAGCCTGGCGCAGCGGCGCGATATCGTCGAGCGCCCAGAATGAACGCCCGTGCGTGGCGACGATCAGATCGCTGCCGTTGATGTTCATGTCGCGGACGGACGTGACGGGGAGATTCATCTGCAGCGGCTGCCAGTGACTGCCCTCATCGAACGAAACGTAAATGCCGAATTCCGTTCCCGCGAAAAGCAGGTTCTTCTGTTCGGGATCCTGGCGCACGGCGCGCAGGAAATCCGGCTCCGCGATGCCCTGGACAGAAAGCGTCCACGTCTTGCCGTAATCGTGCGTGATGAAGATGTAGGGCTTGCGGTCGCCCATGCGGTGACGATCGACCGCGGCGTAGGCCGTTGCGGGATCGAAGTACGAAGCTTCGATGAGTGAAATCTTGCTCCACGGACCCATCCCGGTAACTGCGGGAGGCGTGACGTTGCGCCAGGTCTTCCCGCCGTCGAGCGTCAGGTGAATCAGGCCGGTGTCGCTGCCCGCCCAGATCTCGTCCGCGCGCAGCGGAGATGGGGCGATCGTGTAGACGACGCCGTAGCCGCGCTGCACCGAATTGTCCGGAGTCGCTTCCCCCGCATCGCTCGTGCCTGGCACTGCGCCGGTCAGATCGGGGCTGATCTGCTGCCAGTGCAAGCCGCCATCGGTGGTCTTCATGACGCATTGCGTGCCCAGGTAGAGCGAGGTCTTGTCCGCGGCGGAGAAGACGAGCACGGGTGTCCACGGATCGCGGTATTTGCGTTGATTGGCGGGTGTGCCGAAGCCGCCCAGCGGCCAGGGCGCGATGTCCTGGCTGAAGGAGGTGCGCAGATCGTGGCGATCGACGCCGCCGTAGGTGCCGGTGTAGTAGACGATGTTCTCGTCCTTGGGATCGATGGCGATGTAGCCGCTCTCGCTGCCGCCGGGCAGGAACCAGTCGCGCGCGTCCAGGTGGCCATGATCCGAGCGGCTGTGCAGAGCGATGGCGCCCGAGTCCTGCTGCGCGCCGAAGATGTCATACGGAAATTTGTGGTCGGTGATGACGTGGTAAAGCTGCGCGGTGGGTTGGTTGTACCACGTGGTCCAGGTCTTGCCGTCGTCCAGGCTGACGCTGGTGCCCTGATCCACGCCGAGCACCAGATGGCTGGGATCCTTGGGATCGACCCAGATCTGGTGGTAGTCGTCGCCTCCGGGCGCGCCGCGAACAATCTGGATCGTCTTGCCGCCGTCTTCCGTGCGATACAGCGCGACATTGGGGATGTAGAGGATGTCGGGATTCGTGGGATCGATGGCCAGCTGCATAAAATACCACGCGCGGCTCGTCAGGCGAGAATCGCCGTTCACCATCTGCCAGTTATCGCCGCCATCGTCCGAGCGGTAGAGGCCGGATTGGCAGCCGGCGACGGCGGGGCCTCCACCGGATTCTTCATCGGTGCCGCAGTTGATGGTGACGTAGACGCGCTGACCATCCGCGCCGACAGCGACGCCGGTGCGCGTCCAGCCTGCGGCCGGCAATCCATGTCCGGAAATCTGCGCCCAGTGATCGCCGCCGTCGGTCGAGCGATAGAGTCCGTTGCCCGGGCCTTCCAGCGGCGGATACGTGCTCCACGGCGGACGATGCGCGTTCCAGGTGGCGGCGAAGAGAATCTGCGGCTTCCCCGCAGCCATGGCGATGTCCGCGACGCCCACGTCGGGACCCTTGTCGAGCACGTGCGTCCAGTGCGCGCCGCCATCGGTGGATTTGTACACGCCGCGCTCCGCGCTGGGGCCATACGGGTGGCCGAGGACGCCGACGTAGACGGTCTGCGCGTTGTTGGGATCCACCAGGATCCGGCTGATCTGCAGCGAGTCCTCCAGTCCGATGTGCTGCCAGGTGCTGCCGCCGTCATCGCTGCGGTACATGCCGTCGCCCGACGCCAGATCGGAGCGGATGTCCGACTCGCCCGTGCCGACGTAGATGACGTTCGGGTCGGAGGGCGCGACGGCGATGGCTCCGATGGAGGCGACCGGCTCATGATCGAAGATCGGCTTCCACACCGTGCCCGCATCGGTGGTCTCCCACACGCCGCCATCGACGCCGCCAAAGTAGAAGGTCGCGCCGCCGCCAGGCACGCCGCTGACCGCGACCACGCGGCCCGCGCGGAAGGGCCCGACGAGGCGCCAACGGAGCCCATTGAAGAGCTGCGGCGGCACGTTTTGCGCGCCCGCGCATGCCGGCATGCATACCGCAAGCAGGAGAGAGAACAGCAACCAACTGGGACGGCGCAGGATGGGAATTCGGGCTGTTTTCATCGGTGCATCGATTGTGAGGGCGGAGGGGCGAATTTCGCAAGGGACAGGACAAGCGGCGTCCGAGGGCAGCACTGCGGCCCGTGGCATCGCGCATCCGGCGAGCCGGGCGTGCTACTACGGCTGGTAGTAGTTGATGCGGACCGATACTCTGAACGGTCGAATCGCCTGCGTGACGCGGGCGCTTTGCGCAGCGGCTCGTTGCCAATGCTGAGTCGCGATTTCCGATCTCTCCGATGAGGGTTGCTCATGCTCGTTCTCTGGTTGCGCTTCGGTGTAGGCAAGCCGAAGTTGCTGCGCAGCGTTGTTGTCCTGTCCGCCTTGCTGTTCCTCCTTCTCATCCTGGGCCAGCCGCTGTGTGCGCAGAATTCCTATGGCGCGCTCGGCGGCGAGGTGCAGGATTCCACCGGCGCGCGGGTGCCGGGAGCTGCCGTTCTCGTGCAGGCGGCGGGGTCTTCGGTCAGCCGCTCCGGAAATACGAATCGGCAGGGCGAATTCCTCATTCAGGGGCTGCTCCCCGGCTCGTATCGCGTGATCGTGACGGCCAACGGTTTCGTCCAGGCCACGGCTCAGGTCGATGTGACGGTCAGCGGAGTCCGCGATCTGCTCGTCACCCTGAAGCCGGGAGGTGGACAGGAAACCATCAAGGTTGAAGGGAATCCGTCCTCCATCACGGCGCAATCGATCGATACCTTGAGCGCGGTGCGCGGGGGGGTGGTCAGCACGCAGGATCTGGCAACCTTTCCTCTGCCCGCCCGCAGCTTCGCCAACATTGCCTATCTTGTGCCCGGCACGGAGCCGGTTGAGCCGTCCGACCCCACCAAAGCACGCATCACCGCCGTTTCCACCGGCGGAAGCTCCGGGCTGAACAACGAGCTCTCGGTCGACGGCGCGGACAACTCCGATGACTGGATTGGCGGCTTCCTGCAGAATTTTTCTCCCGACGACGTGCAGGAATTCGCGGTGCGCACCTCCAACGAGGAGGCCGACACCGGATGGACCACCGCCGGATCCGTGGTGATCACGACGAAGCATGGCACCAATGACTGGCACGGCGATGGCGCTTTCTACGAGCGCGCGGCCGCGCTGAACGCTCGCTTTCCCATCGAGAATCCGGCGGAGAGCTGCACGAACGGAACGTGCGTTCACAATCCCAAACAGCCCTTCTCGCGGCAGAACTATGTGGCCACGCTGGGCGGCCCGATCGATCGCAACAAGCTGTGGCTCTTCACCTCGTTTGAGAACGTGCACGAGAACGCCAGCATCGCGTATAGCCCGACCAGTATCGAGCAGTTCGACGCGCTGAGCACGCTCGCTTCGCAGGGAATGATTCCGGGCGTATCGTCCATTCCCGTTCCTGCCACGGTTCCGGTTCCGTTTCGCGATTCTCTCAGCTCGCTGCGTTTCGATTGGGCGCAGTCCGCCCAATCGCGCTGGTTCCTGCGCGCGTCCCAGGATTCGTACACCACGCACAACGCGCTGGTGGAACAGGGGACGCTGCCCTCCACCGGATTGCTGACGCATAACAACTATTGGAACGCGGTCATCGGCAATACGTACACGTTTGGCTCCTCCTGGCTGGGAAACCTGGTATTGGCATCGAGCCTTCTGCATCTGACGCAGACGCGCAACTCGAACCTTGGTTTTGCGATGGCCTTTCCCTTCAGCTCCACCGCGCTCACCGTCTCCGGCTTCGAAACTTTCGGGGACAACCAGTTTGCGACGCCGATCACGTTCTTTCCTGACCTTCGCAACCAGGAAAAATACCAGGTGCGCTACGACGTGAGCCATGTGGCCGGCGTTCATGCGCCGCAGTTCGGCATCGACTTCATTCACGAGCCGGTGCTCAGCGGGGCTTTTCCCGGGACCGCCGAGCAGATTATCCAGTACCCGTTCAATCCGGATTGCTACGTCAACCCAACCCAGGGCGACTGCGGCGGCATCACCAGCCCGTTGCCGTTCTATTACGAACCGCCGTCGTCGCAATGCAATCCGGCGCCCGACCCCGCTTCGGGCATCACGTGCACTTACACTCCGGCGGGCGACGGCAGCTTTTCGCAGAGTTTGCAGCGGCTCGCGCTGTACGCGCAGGATTCCTGGCGCGTGTCGCGTCACCTGATCTTCAATTACGGCCTGCGTTACCAGACCACGTTTGGGCTGTTTGAGGCCTCGGGACGAAGCCAGACAGAGAATCCAGCCTTTGTGACGCTCCGGGCGCTGAACATTCCGCTCGCGACCAGCGTCCCTCACGACGACCGGGGGCAATTTGCGCCGCGGCTGGGATTGGCGTGGTCTCCATGGGCCAACGAGAGGACGGTGTTTCATGCGGGATTCGGCCTGTACTTCGACGACCTGGCGCAGAACGGATGGGCCACCGCATTCCAGGGCGTGAATGACGGCAATGCCACCACCGGCTCCTGCGCACTGACTGGCGGATCCGGCGCATACACCCTGACCGGTTCAGGCTGCCTGCAGGGCGGCGCAACCGCGACCGGCAACCTGATCGGCTCCGATTACAAGACTCCCTACGCGATTCACATCACCGCCGGGGCACAGCACCAGTTCAACGACAGGTGGCTGGCCGGCGCGGCGTATGTTCACGAACAGGGGAATCACGGCTACCGCGGCTTTTCCTACACGAGCGGGACGAACGTGTTCACGCCTGCCATCCCCGCGAGCGATCCCAATTACGCGGCCGACCAGGCGTCGGTTGTGCCGAACGTGAATGTGTTCCGCGCGGACAATCGCTCCAGCTACAACGCGCTGATGGTGCACGTGCAGGGCGACATGAAGCGGTTCAGCCTGGTCGCCAACTACGATTTGTCGAAAGCGCAGACCTGGGGATGCGTGCTGGGCGAATTGTTCGATTACGTGGACGGCGTGTGCTCGCTGCAAAGCGGGCCGAATGCCGGGCAGCTGGACGCCTTCGGACCGGGCGATTACGGTCCGTCCGGCGAAGACGTTCGCCATCGCTTTGTCCTCGCCGGAACGCTGCACGTTCCGGGCGGCTTCGAGCTCAGCGGGCTGTCGCAGCTGGAGAGCGCGCGTCCCGTCACCATTACGACTGCTGACAATTCTGGCCGCATTTATGTCAACGGGGCCTACACGAGTCTCGATGAGTTTCGCGGAAGCCCGTACATGCAGACCGATTTGCGCGTAGAGCGGCCGTTCACGGTCCATGAGCGTGTGCAGGTGAACCCGTTCGTTGAGTTTTTCAATCTCTTCAACCGCGACAATCCGGGCGCAAACTACGCAGTCAACGTGGCGCAGCTTCCCGTGCCCGCGTCCGAGATGCAGCCCGATGCCAACGGCATCACAAATGTCACCGACGTCTGCACAAATAGCGACTGTTCCCAAACAGCGCCGATTACGAGCCTGAAGCAGCTGGAGATTCCCGAGGGCGCGCTGGGCGATTTCTTCGGCCCGGGGACGACGGTGGGCATTCCGTTCGCTGCTCAGGTGGGCGTTCGGGCGACGTTCTAGCGGGATCGCCGCCGCATTCAGGCCTCGGCTCCTCCGGTTTGGCGGCCCTGTCGGCGCGTTGCCCCACTGCGCCAGTACAATGTCGGCTGGACAAAACGCCGACCTCCGATCGGCGTGAAAGGACCTGCCATGAAGAGCCGCTCCCTTCTGTTTTTCGCAGCCGCATCGCTGCTGGCTGCCCCAATTCTGGTCGCGCAGAGCACCAGCACCATGCCCGATCTGCACTGGCGCATGATTGGACCCTTCCGCGGCGGGCGTACCCGCGCGGCGGCCGGCGTGCCGGACCAGCCCAACGTTTTTTACATCGGGCAGGTGGACGGGGGAGTGTGGAAGTCGAACGACTACGGCCGCACGTGGCATCCCATCTTCGATCATGAGGACACGCAGTCGATTGGCGCGATTGCCGTCGCCCCGTCGAATGACAAGATCGTCTATGTGGCCAGCGGTGAAGGCCTGCACCGCCCCGATCTCTCCGTAGGGGACGGCATTTACCGCTCCGAGGATGCGGGAAGAACCTGGACGCACCTGGGGCTGCGCGACGGCCAGCAGATTCCCGCCATCGCCGTCGATCCAACCAATCCCGATCGGCTTTTTGCCGCGGTGCTCGGGCATCCGTACGGACCGAACGAGGAGCGCGGCATCTTTCGCTCGACCGATGGCGGCAAAACCTGGGAGAAAGTGCTCTACAAGGGCGATCGCATCGGCGGCTCCGACGTCGTGATCGATCCGAAGAACCCCCAGGTCGTTTACGCCTCGCTGTGGGAAGAAACGCTCGGCCCCTGGGAAGACGGCAATACGTACTTCGGAACGGGCGGCGGATTGTTCAAGTCCACTGACGGCGGAAACACCTGGCAGAAGCTGACGAATGGGCTGCCCGACAATCTGGTGCAGATCAACGTGGCTGTGGCTCCCAGCAATCCCAACCGCCTGTATGCCACGCTTGCCACCACGGCCCAGAGCGGCTACACGAGCGGAACGGGGAAAGGTTTTTACCGGTCCGATGATGCGGGCGCGACCTGGCAGAAGATCACCGACGACCCGCGGCCGGCGATGAAGATCGGCGGCGGCGATCTTTCCGTGCCGGTGGTCGATCCGCAGAATCCCGACACCGTTTATGTCACCAGCATTGTTACCGTTCGTTCGACGGACGGGGGCAAGACCTGGATCAGCCTGCGCGGCGCGCCTGGCGGCGATGACTACCAGAACATGTGGGTGAACCCGCTCAATCCGCAAATCCTTCTTGTGGTCAGCGATCAGGGCGCGATCGTATCGGTGAACGGCGGCCATACCTGGAGTTCCTGGTATAACCAGCCGACGGCGCAGATCTATCATGTCGCGGCCACCAACACCTTCCCGTATCAGGTCTGCGGCGGGCAGCAGGAGAGCGGCTCGGTCTGCACTTCCACGCGCGGCAACGACGGCGCGATCACGTATCGCGAATGGCACCCGGTGGGCATCATCGAGTACGGCTATGCCGCACCCGATCCGCTGCATCCGAACATCGTTTACGGCGCGGGCCGCACGGAGGTCTCGCGCTACGACAGCGTGACCGGCGAAGTGCAAAACGTTACGCCGCTGGCCGGCAATCAGGAGGGTTTCCGCGCGGATCGCACGGAGCCCATCCTGTTCTCGCCGGTCGACCCGCACATCCTCTACTACGCGGCGAACCGTCTGTTCAGAACCATCGACTACGGCCACACCTGGCAAATGATCAGCCCCGATCTGAGCCAGCCCAAAACGGGCGAGCTTGCGTCGTTGCCGCCGCTCTCAGCGCAGCAGCAGGCACAGCGGCGCGGCGTCATCTACGCGGTCGCCGCGTCATACAAGAACACCCAGACGATCTGGGCCGGCACGGATGATGGTCTGGTGTGGGTTACGCGCGACGGCGGCGCGCACTGGTCGAACATTACGCCGCCCGGCGTGACGCCGTGGAGCAAGATCGCGCAGATCGACGCCTCTCGCTTCAATGACAACACAGCGTACGTCGCGGTGAACCGGGAGAGGATCGACGATCTGCAGCCGTACGCCTATCGCACGCACGATGGCGGCAAAACCTGGACCGCGATCGTCAACGGTCTGCCGAACAACGGCCCGGTGAACGCCATCCGCGCCGATTCCGTTCGGCCCGGCTTGCTCTACGCGGCCACGGAGCTCGGCGTCTATGTCTCCTTCGACGACGGCGACCACTGGCAGCCGCTCCAGTACAACCTGCCGCATACCTCCGCGCGCGATCTGCTGGTGCATGGCGACGATCTGGTAGTGGCCACGCACGGGCGGTCGTTCTGGGTTCTGGACGACATCGAGCCGCTTCGCGAAATCGCTGCCGATGCGAGCAAGCTGCCCACGCTCTTCAAGCCTGCTGCGGCGTGGCGCGTTCGGCGGGACAACTATACGGACACGCCGCTGCCGCCGGATGAGCCGATGGCCGCGAATCCGCCCGATGGCGCGATCATCGACTACGACTTGCCGCAGGCGGCCAGCGGCGTTGTGACGCTGGAGATCCTCGATTCTGCCGGGCACGTGATCCGCCGCTATGCGAGCACCGATCCGGTGACGCCGACGCGGGAGGAGTTGCGCACGAACCTCATCCCGCCGTACTGGCCGAAGAGGAACGGCCCGCTGCCCACCAGCGCCGGCATGCACCGCTGGGTGTGGAACCTGCACGCCACCACGCCGACGGCGACCCATTACGACTATCCGATCTCCGCGGTGCCGCACCGCACGCCGCTGGAGCCGCAGGGGCCGGTGGTGCTGCCCGGCACGTACACCGTGCGCCTGACGGTCGATGGACACAGCGCCTCCGAGCCGGTGACGGTGAAGATGGATCCGCGCATCCACACTTCGCTCGCCGACCTGACGACGCTGCACAACGCGCAGACCGGCGTGGCGGCGGCGCTGGATTCCGCAGCGAAAGCCGATCTCGAGGCGCATTCCGTCGAGGAGCAACTGAGCGCGCCTGCGAATGCCGACCTGTCGACGCAGCTAGCTCCCTACGTTGCGCAGCTCAAGGCGCTGCTGGGGGGCCGCGGGCGCCGCGGACAGGCAGCCGCGGCAACGGCTGGGAACCAGGGGCCGGGCATCGATGAGGTGAATGGCGAGGCGATGGGACTGTACGCTGAGCTGACTCAGGCAGACCAACCGGCGACTGCTGTACAACTGGCTGCCGTAACGCGCGTGGAGCATGATGCGCAAGCTGTGGTGCCGGCGTGGGAAGCTTTCCGGAAGAATCAACTTCCCGCGATCAATCAACTGCTGCAGAATGCGGGAAAGCCGGCCATCGATCCGGCGCAGCAGCCGTCGAACATGCCGGACGGCGGCGACCAGGAGTAGCTGCGCCGGATGGGATCGGCACTAGCCGGTCCTATCGGGCTCGCTGCTTTACACTGCCTCTCATGGTCGATGGACGACGCCCAGTTCGTTACGACGCGGAGCGCGCCTGCCGCGAGCTGGCCGCTGCCGATCCAAAGCTCGGCGAGCTGATCGCGCGCGCAGGCCCGTATCGCCTGCGCCTCAAGAGCCAGCACTCGCCCTTTGAAGCGCTGCTGGAATCGATCATCTACCAGCAGCTTCACGGTAAAGCCGCGGCGGCAATCCTCAAGCGCCTGCTGACCGCCTTCGGCGAGCTGCATCCCGCGCCGGAGCATTTGCTGCAGGCGCCGGACGATCTGCTGCGCAGCGTGGGCCTCTCCGCCTCAAAGGCAAAAGCTCTGCGCGATCTCGCGGCGAAGACGCTGGACGGCACCGTGCCCACGCTGGCGCAGATTCGCCGCATGTCCGACGAGGAAATTGTCGAGCGGCTCACGCAGGTGCGCGGCATCGGCGTCTGGACCGTCGAGATGCTGCTGATCTTCCGCCTCGGCCGGCCCGACGTCTTCCCGGTCACGGATTATGGCGTGCGCAAGGGATTCGCATTGACGTTTCACCGTCTGCCCAAGAGCAAGCCGTTCGACGCGTCCATGCTGGCGAAGGCCGATCAGCTTCTGCGCCGCGGCGAGCGCTGGCGGCCCTGGCGCAGCGTGGCCAGCTGGTATTTGTGGCGCGCCTGCGATTTGGCCGGCAAGACGATGGTGCTGCCGGACTAAGTTCGGCGCCGGCCCGGGTGGATTTTTGAGAGCTGACGGCCCGGTTACGCTCCGCAAACGGCCGATTTTGGTACCATTCCCGCCATGACTTCACGGCGCGATTTTCTCTCGCTCGGCGCGCTCACCGCCGCCGGCCTCTCGTCCGCCACCATTCCCGACGCGTTTGCGGATACCGCTGACTCCGTCAAGCGGCTCCAGCCGCCGGCGAAGCCTGTCATTGTCACGCGGCTCACCGGCGACCAGACCATCCAGGAGGCGTACCAGATGCTCCTCGATGGCGAAGACACGCTGACCTCGGCGCACCACATCTGCCTCGGGCGGGAGAACGATGCGAAGGATCACTCCGTGGGCCTCGGCGGTCTGCCCACCGAGGACGGCCACGTCGAACTGGACTCCTGCTGCATGCACGGGCCGACGCGCTCGGCGGGTTCCGTCGGCGGCGTGCGGAATATCAAAAATGTCTGCCTGGTCGCGCGCAAGGTGTACGAGCATACCGGTCACGTGATGCTCTGCGCGGAAGGCGCCGAAGATTTCGCTGTGGACATGGGCTTCCCGCGCGAGAACCTGCTGACCGACGATGCGCGCAAAATCTGGATGCTGTGGAAGGAAAACAATTCGCAGATGGACTGGTGGGGCCCGAGCATGAGCCAGCCCGGCTGGAAGGATCCCTACGCCGGACGCCCCGCGCCCAAGCCGACCATCGATCTGCATGGCATGCCGTCGTCATCGCTGCGCCAGGACTCACCCGTGCAGACGGCGGAGGAGCCAATCCGTCCCGGTGCTGTGCCGCGCCATCCCACACCGGAATGGGCGGAGACCATTCGGGTGCGCACGAAAAAACTGGTGGAGATGGCGGCCGACCTGGGCATCGCGCCGGAGAAGCGGCTGTACGCCGCGGAGCAGATCCTGTGGCCCACGACGGGCACCATTCACGTCTCCTGCGTGAACACCAAAGGCGAAATGTCGGGCGCGACCACCACGTCGGGCCTGGCCTGGAAGCTGCCGGGCCGTCTCGGCGACTCGCCCATCATCGGCGCGGGCTCCTACACCGATCAGGACGTGGGCTCGGCGGGCGCGACCGGCTCCGGCGAGGAGAACATCAAGGTGGCCGGGGGCCACACCATCGTCGAGCTGATGCGCCAGGGCATGCATCCGCGCGAAGCCGGCCTCGAAGTCATGCGCCGCATTGTCCGCAACTACAACGGCGACATGACGAAGATCCGTCTGCTGGACATGGAGTACTACATCGTCCGCAAGGATGGAGCGTACGCGGGCGTGTCGCTGTGGAGCACCAGCCCCACGGGCCGGCCGCGGGTCTTTGCGGTCAACGACGGCAATGGCTATCGCAGGGAGAACTGCGTTTACCTGCTGGAGGGCGGCTCGCTGGAGTGGCCGCCGTTCTAGGTTCACCGCAGAGAACATGGAGAGCACAGAGAAGTCCGGCCTCGCGTTGATCCGCTTTTAGCGAGCGGCTTCCTCGGCTTCGCGGGCCGCCGCCCGATCCGCTTCGCGGGCCAACCGCAAGGCGTGCCGTGTCGCGGAGTATTGCCCACCGGCCAACAGCAGCAGTCCCGTCAGGAACGCCCAGATCATCAGGCTCACCGAGACGTCGAACGCGCCGTAGACCGAATGCAGATCGAGGTGCGGCAGAACCCACATATAGACCAGGCGGCCGACATCCCAGGTCAGGCCGGTGACGATCGCCGTGGGCAGCACCGCACGCAGCGGCAGGCGGCGATTCGGCAGCACCCAGTAGATGAGGAGAAACATTCCCACGCTGAGGACGCCAATCGCAATCTGGAGAAACACGCGGTGGATGAACGCGAAGACCACATTCTGCGTGTGCCAGAAGAAGATCACCGTCAGCAGGCCGGTTTGCGCCGTGGCCACAAAGACGCAGAGCATCGCCAGCAGCGCCACCGCAAACGCCACACCCAGCGAAATCACCTGGTTGTGCAGATACGAGCGATTCTTTGCCACGCCCCACACCCGGTTCAGCGCCACTTCCAGGGGCAGGAAAACGCCGGACGACGAAATCAGGAGCGTGATGACGGAAGCCAACTGGACGCCGCCGCTGGGCCGCACCAGCAGCGTCATGTTGCGCACCACGAAGGCCTGGTTCGACGGCAGCACGTCGTGCAGCATATCGATGATGACCTGCACCATCATGGGCGAGTGAAAGACCTGGCGCGCGATCGTGAACATCATCACGATGAACGGGAAGATCGACAGGATCGCGTTGGCCGCGACGCTGAAGGCGTAGGTGTGAACCTCGGTCTGCCCCAGGTACCGGGCCAACGCAACCAAATCCAGCCACCAACCCCGGCCACGGGGCCGCTGGGGAGGTTTGGGCGTTGCCGGCAGCGCAGGCTGGACGCCTGGCTCGGCAGGTGCATTGGTGGCAACCAGGGAGGGATCCTCTGAAAAAATCGTAGCAGAGGCGCTGCGGAGGCTCCGAAAGTGCCAGGACCTGACACTTTGGGGTGATACCGGCGGGGATTGTGGTGCCTAAAGTAGTACCTACTTTCGTAACTCCATGCAGAATCCGCAGTATACGGCCCACTTTTCACTTGATCTAATGCCGGTTTCCTGCCATAAAAATAAGCACGATTCTCCTCCCCGGGGGCGAATCGAGTTAGGAAGGCCAGTTGTTCTGATGTACCTGCTTCATCGTTTTTGTGACCTGCGGTAACCCACTGAGCTGCCCGTGACCGCCGATGCTGGGCGGGCAATGGCAGCTTTTGGTGTCTCTGCTCCTGTCGCGTTTCGGCGCTGAGGAGACGGGATATCCCCGCCGATCGCAAGAGCCCAGGGAACAAAGAACAAGAAGGAGTTTCAGGTGAAAGAGAATGGTGTTGTGAAGTGGTTCAATGGCGCAAAAGGCTATGGTTTTATCCAGCGGGCAAGCGGCGAAGACGTCTTCGTCCACTTTTCCGCGATTCAGGATTCGGGCTACCGGACTCTGAATGAAGGCGAGGCCGTCGAGTTCGAATGCCAGCAGGGCCCCAAGGGCCTGAGCGCAGCGAACGTCGTGCGGAACGGCGCCTAAGCGGAACCAGCCACCCCGGAACAGCAGAAGATTGCGGCAAGCATGCGCTCTCCCGGCGAGGGCGGGTTCGGCTGCGGCCTTTTGCCAGCAAGTGCAGCGAGCGGCGTGGACGCGCCAGTCCGCGATCTCAGTCCGGGCCGGATTCGAGCCGCTCCAGCGCCCAACGCGCAGCCTCCGCCAGCGCGGGATCGGCATCGCCGTCCCACTGCTGCAGGATCGGCAGGAATCGCGCCTGCCCGCTGTTGCCCATCGCGATGGCCAGGTTGCGGCGGAATCCCCCGAACTTCGCTCGCCGCACCGGCGAGCCGTTGAAGCGGCGCTCAAACTCGGGCTCATCCATCCCGGCGAGCCAATCGAGCGCGGGATTGACCAGCTCGGGACGGGCGGCCATCTCCGGATCGGCGGCGATGGGCGCGCGGCGATTCCACGGGCAAACATCCTGGCAGATATCGCAGCCGAAGATCTGGCGGCCGATTCCCGCGCGCAGGTCTTCCGGAATCGCGCCGCGCTTTTCGATGGTCAGATACGCGATGCAGCGAGCGGCGTCCATTTGCCGCGGTCCGGTGAGCGCACCCGTCGGGCAGGCGTCGAGACAGCGCGTACAGGATCCGCAGCGATCCGCTGCAACAGTCAGCGTGGCCTCTCGAGGCAATTCGAGCGAGGTGACGATCACGCCGAGAAGGAGCCACGACCCCAGGCGCTGGTTCAGGATGCAGGCGTTCTTGCCCACCCAGCCCACCCCGGCATAGCGGGCATAGACGCGCTCCACGACCGGGCCGGTATCCACAAAGCAGCGGGATTCGAAGGGCCCCAGCTCCTCGGCGAGCCGGTCGCGCAGCCGCTCCAGCCGGCGCAGCAGCACCTTGTGGTAATCCGATGGCCGGTCGCCTTTCGAACTCCAGGCGTAGCGGGCGATCCAGCCGGCGCCCGGCGGAGCCGGATCGGTGGAGCGCGGTTCATCCGAGTTATAGTTCGCCGCGCAGACGATGACCGACCTCGCCCACGGAAACACAACGCGCACCGACGAGCGCAGCAGTTTGCCCGCTTCATCCCGGCGCTTCAGATAATCCATTTCGCCGGCGCGCCCGGCGTCGACCCAATCCGCGAATCGGCTGCGCTCGGCGTGGTCCTCGGGCGAGGCGGGCGCAGGCACGGCGGCGATGCCAGTGGTGGAGAAGCCGGACTGCCGGGCGAGATCGTCGATTTGTGAAGACGAAAGGATCATGAAGAATCCGCGCTTTCTCTAGCGTAGGGCATCGCACGGCGCGATTCATGGTTGCTCCGGCGGAAAGCTGCTCGTATACTTACGCCATCGGGAGCGTGGTCTTCCGGCCCTCCCGAGCGAGGTGTGTCTTCAGTCAGAGCGTTCCGCTGACGAGTGAAGTCCCGCCATCCGGCGATTCCGCCTGGCGCGCGGTGGCTCGCGTGCTGCGAAGTACGGCGCAACGCCCCCTGGACAGCCTTTCCGCCACACTCTTTCCCGCCGATTGCCGCGTCTGCGGCCTGCCCCTCGCCAGTTTTACCCTCCTTCCTGTCTGCTCTGCCTGCTGGGATCATTTGCCCGTTCAGTCCGGTCCGCTCTGCGCGTGCTGCGGCGAGTCCCTGGCGTTTGATCCCCTGCTCGCCAACGAGACGCTGTGCCGTCCCTGCCGCAGCTCGGCGCCGCCGTTTGAAAAGGCGGTCGCCTGGGGCGTTTATCGCGATGAGCTGCGCGCGCTGCTGCACCTGCTGAAATATGACGGCATGCATCCGCTCTCGAAGCGGCTGAGCATGCTGCTGGCAGAGCCGATTCTGGCAATTCCGGATTTGCCGGGCGAACTGATCGCCATTCCGGTTCCGCTATTTGGCACGAAGCGGCGGCAGCGGGGCTTTAACCAGGCCGAGGTGCTGGCGCGCGGCGCGATGACCGTTCTCCGCCATCGCCGGCCGGAGTTGCGGATTTCGCTCGCGCCGGGGATTCTGGTTCGGCAGCGCGCCACAGAGAGCCAGGCGAACCTGACGCCTCATCAGCGCCGCGAGAACGTGCGCGGGGCCTTTTCCGTGCCCCGGCCGGAAGCGATTCGGGATCGACCCGTGCTGCTCATCGACGACATCTATACAACAGGCGCCACCGCGCGAGCCTGTGCGCAGGCTCTCCGCAAGGCGGGAGCGGCTTCGGTTTGGGTGGCTACCGTGGCGCGGGCGCAGAAGGAAGCATGGCCACGCCCGACGGCATCGGCAGATCGGGTGGAGATTCCCATGCACGAGGACGTGGCGTTTTGGGATCAGGGAGGCACGAGGAGCTAATCGTCCGGACCGGCAATCCGGACAGCAGCAGGCGGAGGGAGTATGTCGATCGGGAAAGCTGGAGTGCACGCGCGCAGGATGGCGCCGGTGAAACCTCAGGAGAGCCATGCCGAGGAAGGCCTGCGCGTGGTCACCACGGTGCAGGCCATGCAAACGCCGGTGCTGGTGCTGAACGCCTCGTATGAGCCGATCAACATTTGCGGCGCGCGGCGGGCGCTGGTGCTGGTGCTGAAGGGCGTAGCGCGCACCGAAGAGGAGCAGGGCACGGAGCTGCACTCGGCGCGCGTGCGCATGGCGATGCCATCGGTGATCCGCCTGCTCGAGTACCGCCGCATTCCTCACCAGACGCGCGCCCTCTCGCGGAAAAACATTCTGCTGCGCGACCGCAACAGTTGCCAGTACTGCGGGGTGCTCCTGCCCTCAGCCGAGCTCACGCTCGATCACGTGGTGCCTCGCTCGCGCGGCGGCCTTTCGACCTGGGAAAACCTGGTAGCGGCCTGCCATGCCTGCAATCGGCGCAAGGGCAATCACCTGCTGCACGAGCTCGAAAACATGAAGCTGCTGCGCGAGCCGCGGCCCTTTACGCTGCACACCAGCCGCCACATCATGCGCATGATCGGCCACTCCGACCTGAAGTGGCGGAAGTATCTGTACTACTAGGGGATACGGTTTACGGTTTAGGGGTTAGGACGCGTTCCCACGGCTGCAGGATCCGTACCCACGCCATCCCTGCCGCCTTCGCCGCCTCGATGCCGAGGTCCGTATCTTCGAACACAAGGCATTTCTCCGGCGCGACGCCCAGCTTCTGAGCGGCCATCAGAAAGGGATCGGGCGCCGGCTTGGCGCGAATGTACTCGCCTGCGCAAACCAGCAGGTCGAATTTGTCGAGTAAATGAAGGACTTCCAGGGATTTCACCACCGACTCTCGTGTGCTGCCAGAGACGACGGCGAACGGAATGCGCCCATGCGCGCTCTCGATCTCGTGCAGCACCTCAGGCACGGCCGTTAGCTTCGGCAGCAGCTCGTAGTAGAGGCTCTCCTTCCGGTGGGCGACCTCTTCAACTGGCATGGAAAGGCCCTGCATCCTGTTCAGGTCCGCGATGATCTCGCGAATGGGCTTGCCGCCCCACTGATAGAAGAGGTCTTCGGGATAATGGCAGCCCCACTCGCCCAGCGCCTGCTTCCAGGCGAGGTAGTGGAGGGGCATGGAATCGGCAATGGTGCCGTCGCAGTCGAAGAGATAGGCCTGGAAGTCCCCGGCGGGGAGCGTGAGCTTCATGGGATCAGCTTCAATTTTACCGGTCAGCAGTAGTTGCCGCCCCGTGTTCGGGCTATGCTGATTTTGCAGGATCTCGCTGGAGGACCGTATGCGCTTCGCCCCGTCCACGGCTTCCCGTCTTGTTCTTTTCAGCCTCGCTATGCTGATCGCGGCCGCGCCGCTCCGGGCGCAGGCCGGCCAGGGGATGTTCGTCACTCCTGTTCCCGGCGCGCCGTTTGTGGGCCAGGTCACGATCGAGCGCACCATCATTCAGCCGAGCGGGCACACGCTGACCATTCACACTACGCACAGGATCGCCCGCGACGTGCAGGGACGGATTCGCAACGAAGTGACCACATTCGTGCTGCCCAATTCCCCGGTTGCGCCCGCAATCATTCGCGTGCTGATCTACGATCCGCAGAATCGTCTCAGCACGATGCTGTTCCCGCCCGCACACACGTTTCGCGTCGCTCCCGTGAATCACCCAGCGGCCACCGATGCGCCGGCCGACTATGCTTCTCCCGCCGGCAGCGCGCGGCCACCCAGCCAATACGCGGATGGTCAGGACCTGGGAACACGCACGATCGCGGGACTGGAGGTGCACGGCGTGCGCGTGACGCAGAACATCCCCGCGGCGGCCAGCGGAACCGGCAAGGACATCGTGGTCACCGACGAGTATTGGTACTCGTACGACCTGAAGATGAACCTCTCCGTGACGCATTCCGATCCGCGCACCGGCAGCATGACGACGACGGTCACGCAGATCAACCGGACCGATCCCGATCCGTCGCTCTTTGCGATTCCCGCGGACTACAAGCCGTTTACGCACCAGCCGCCGCCGCAAAAGACCGACTCGCACTGAGTCGCGGGGCTAGTTCCACTCCATCGCGTATTGAGCGGAAAATCCAGCGGCCGCGCCGGGTTTCGGCTCGCTGGCCAGCTCCAGCACCAGGCGTTCCAGCACCAGCCGCTTGTCCGGCGGCTGCGAGCGCAATTCCAGATCGGCCCGGGCGATCAGCCGCAGCGCGCGCGTGAGCTCGCGGCGCGATTTGTAGCGGCGCGCCTGCCGGATGACATCTTCGGCGGCGAAAGGCGGCATGCGGAACCCCTGCCACAGCGCCTGCCAGATGGCTCGCGAGTCGCGCACGTTCTTTTCCAGAATCACGAGCATCTGCCGGAAGGTGCGCGCCAGCATATAGAGATGCCCGATGGCCGCGTCCTCGCCGCCGTCGCTGGCGTTCAGCAGACCGTGCAGCAGGCTCAGCGCGCGCGCGCGGTCTTTCGAGGAGATGGCGTCGGTCAGCTCGTACAGCGAGCGTTGCTTCGCCGCGAGCACCATCGTCTCCACATCGCCCAGGGTCACCCGCTTTCTGGCTCCGGCAAAGAGCGCCAGCTTCTCCACCTCGCCGGCGATCAGCATCATGTCCGCGCCGAGCGCGTCAGCCAGCTCGCGGGCGGCATCCTGATCGAACTGGATATCGCGCCGCTTCGCCTCCGCGGCGATCCACTTCAGCGCATCGGCTTCGTCCACGCGTGCCAGCTCCACCACCCCGCACCACTCGCCCAGCGTTTCTGTGATTCGCTCGAACCGGTTGCGGTCATCCAGATCCATGCGCCGCGGGTCGGAGGGAATCCGAAGGTGATCGGCGACAAAAATGACCAGCGCCTGCGGGTTGGGCGAGCGGAAATACGCCTCAATCGCAGCGAACTCGTCTTTCTTCGCGCCGCGCGTGTACAGCGTCTTCAGGTTCCGGATGAAGAGGACCTGGAATGGCGCCATGAGCGAGGGCGTCTGGGCGCGGTCCAGCGCCTCGAAGATGCTGATCTCGGCCAGATCGAGATCGGAGAGGCAAAAGTCGCGCAGGTCCTGAGGAACCAGGGCCGCCAGCACCCCGCGGCGGCATCGCTCGTAGAGGAAAACATCGTCGCCGGCCAGCACGTACCCTGGCCGCAGCCGGTTTTCCCTGATTTCCGCCAGAAAGCGATCGGTGGATGCGAAGCCGGCGCCCATTCGGTCCAGTCTAGAGCAAAACCAGGGGAACTGTGCCCTGTTCAACTTGGTTCAACCTCGCCGCTCCCCGTTTGGTCGCGGAAAATCCAGACCTCCGGCTTCGGGTTCCAGCTACCCTGGTTTCGCTGAACCGGTGGCCTGGCCGCGCACAAAAGTCTTTTTACTCAATAAGCAAAATGGGGTCATCTGGCCCTACAATGATCGGCATGGCCAAAGTGGGCACCTTCTCGCGCGTTGACCCGGAGCTGCTCCCGATATTGGAGGAGTTGCAGCGGCGCGAGCCCATCTTCCATACCAAGGAATTCGGCACCACCATCGAGGAGTTCGAGCGCACCGTCGCCCCGGCATACTGGGAGGTGGGCGCGACCGGCCGCCGTTACAGCCGGGAATTTATCCTGCAGACGTTCCAGGCCATCCCGCCGATCGCGGCTGCAGAGGAGTGGGACTGCCGCGATTTCGGCCTCCTTCAGCTGGGGCCCGACACCTACCTGCTCACCTACACGCTGAATCAGTGGGATCGCCTGACCCGCCGTGCGACCGTCTGGCAGCGCGCCGCCGACGGCTGGCGGGTCCTCTATCACCAGGGAACCGCGGTGAGCCACAACGAGGACGACATGGTTCCCGCCGACGAGCCGGCCGCGAGCGGCAGCGAGGAATTCGCCGACTCCGCGGAAGAAGAGGAAGGCGACGCCATCTCGACGGAGACCGACTCAGACTAGCTCGCGCACCCGCTCGTGCAGCGTGGTTGCCGAATTGCCGGAGCAACGTGCATCTGGCCAGGACGTAGCGCCGCCACCAGGGGCGATGGTGCTTTGCGGCTCCTGGTCGGCGACCTCACGGATTCGGCTTGCATCCGCTCAGAGCGACGTTGAATGTCGCCGATCCCACCAGCGTCATGTCGACTTCGGACGGGATCGTGTAGGCACCTACCTGGCCGTAGGTGATCCCCACCTGCATTTCCTGGTCCGGCTGACCCTGTACCTGATAGTGGGCCAGGAATCTGGTGACCCGCAGGCCACCGGGGGACGGCGAGAACGTCGGCGTGAACAGCGCCGTCACTCCCGTCATTTGCACATCGTATTCGCGGAGCACATTGCTCGCGTCAAAGGTCTCTGTCACCGTGGTCCCGCCGCTCGCAACGTGCAGGATACGGCCTCCGCCCGGACTGTCGGTGAAATCGACACCCTGGGAATTGTCGGGAATCACCGTTTCATTCGCAAAGGGAGACCAGAACTGCACGAATCCGCCGAGCGATTGTTTCGTCGCGTCGGAAAAGGTCGTCATCACGTCGGCAAGGTCCGGCGGAGGATTCGGCACGTTAAAGTCGATGGTCGCGGTCCCGTCCGTTTTTGCATGCAGGGTCACCTGCGCTCCGCCCAGGGCCGCGATTTTCCGCTCCCCCAGGGCGTCCACTTTGCCCGCGTTGGCGCTGGCGATCACGGTCCGCCAGTCGGGCTGTACCGTGCAATCAAAACCTGTCAGCCCCTCACGCTCCGTGGAGCTGTACAGGCTGCGCACATGCGTCAGCCACGCGTCATTGGTCGTCGCTGTTCCCTGTTGACTACCGACCCCGCGAGAACCCTGAGCCCACCCATGCACCTGCCAGCACATCGCAAGCGCCAGAACACCTGCCAGCCACCGCGCACCGCGCATCCCTCGTCCGCCTTTCAGGAGAGTTGGCCAATTATGCCCCGCTCGCGTCCGGTTCGCAATACGGTCCCTCACAACTGCAAACACCGGGCGGAGCCGTTTGACTCGGCTGCAGGCCCGCATTGGGCGCGGGACGGCGCGGCGTTCCGGCTTACCGGGTGGGTTCTTCCCAGGCGGGGACAGGCCGCTCGTTCACGGGGAGATCGCGGCCACGCACCCGATCGTACAGATACGCATCGCTGACCGTGCCAAGCGCTTCGTTGTACAGGGTCACGGAGCCAGTGACTTCCTTTACTTCTTCGACGAACTCGTGGAGGGCCCTGAGCTTTTCAGCCGTCGCGGGAAACTCGGCCTTGCTGGTGTGAAAGAACTTCTGGAAGCCGCGATCCACGAGGTACGCGATTTCGCCGCCAATGACCGGCCCTGGGCGGACGGCCATGCGCAGGCCCGCTTCGTTCTGCGCGCGCTCAAGGACGATCGAGCAGCCGTATCTCGAGATGCTGACGCGATTTGAGTCCCCGGCAACGTTCTGGACATCGAACTGGAGACGGCGGAGTTCGCTGAGAACATTGTCGAAAGTGCGCCGGCGCGGCTTTTTCAGCATGGTTTCCTCGGATTTTGGGCTGACGCTACACTGATGGAAAGCCCTGATGCAAGGGTCGCACATGCGACGGCGGGCTGCAATTTCAGCGGGGCGCGAGGCGGCGCTGAGAATTTCCCCAAAGTAACGGAAACGAATTGAAGATGGCGACCATGGTTCCGGAAAAAGCCGGCTTGCCCGGGAAGACGCTGCTGGAGCGCATTGGCAACACGCCCCTGGTGCGTCTGGAACGGCTGACGGCGGAGCTGCCCGGCATCCAGATTCTTGGCAAGGCGGAGTGGACGAATCCTGGCGGCTCAGTGAAGGACCGCGCCGCGGCAGCGATCGTGCTGGACGCGCTCAAGCGCGAGAAGTTGTGCCCGGGTCAGCGGCTTCTGGACGCGACCAGCGGGAATACCGGCATCGCCTACGCCATGCTGGGCGCGGGGCTGGGCTTCCCCGTCACGCTGTGCATGCCGTCGAATGTGTCTCCGGAGCGGAAGCGGATTCTGCGTGCGTACGGCGCGGATGTCGTCTGGACCGATCCCGCGGAGAGCTCCGACGGCGCAATCCGCAAGGCGCGGGAGCTGGCAAAGGATCCCCAGTACTACTACGCGGATCAATACGGCAACGACGCGAACTGGCGCGCGCACTACAACACAACGGGCGTGGAGATTCTGGAGCAGACCGGCGAGCGGCTGACCCATTTTGTCGCCGGACTGGGCACCAGCGGCACCTTCATGGGCGTGTCGCGGCGGCTGAAGGAAACGAATGCGGCCAATTCAGTGCGTGTCGATGCAGCCGGACTCGCCATTTCATGGCCTGGAAGGGCCTGAAGCACATGGCCACGGCAATAGTGCCCCCGATTTACGACCCGCAGATGGCCGATCGCAATGTAGACGTGGCGACCGAAGAGGCCTACGCCATGGCACGGCGGCTGGCGCGGACCGAGGGTTTGCTGGTGGGCATTTCGGCGGCGGCGGCCGTAGCAGCAGCACTGAAGATTGGCGAGGAAGAGGCAGCAGCGGGACGCGAGGCGACCATCGTGACGGTGTTGCCAGATGCGGCGGATAAATATCTGAGCGAGCGCTTCTGGGAGGAAGAGTAAATGCTGCGCCTAAGCGTGCAGGTCTACGATACCCTGCGCCAGCACGGCGAGGAGACGTATCCGCACGAGTGCTGCGGCGTGCTGCTGGGTCGCTTCCTGGAGGAAGACGGCCAGCCGGTCAACGCCGTCGAAGACGCCGTTCGCGCGGGCAACACGCGGACGGATTCCGCGCACAACCGCTACCAGATTGCGCCCCAGGAGCTGATAAAGATTCAGCGGATCGGACGCGAGTGCGGGCTGGAGATTGTGGGGTTCTACCACTCGCACCCGGATCACCCGGCCCAGTGGTCGCCGACGGATTTTGCCGAGGCGCACTGGATCGGCTGCAGCTACGTGATCACCGCTGTGGAGCAGGGCGCGGCGCGGCAGACGAACTCCTTTCGCCTGGCGGGCACGCGCGAGGAAGACAAGGCCTTTGAGGACGAGACGATTGAGGTGACGGGACAGCTCGACCCCGGCTATGAGCCAGAGCCTGGTGGAGATGCGGCTGGCCGCCCGGCGCGGAGGTAGCGGAAGCATGAGGGTTTGGGGCAGAATAGAGGAAGCGATGATCCGGATCTCTCCATCCGAGCGGCCGAGCGCGCAACCCACTGGCGCGCGATGTTGCTGTTGTTGTCTCTGACGACGGCAGCGGAAATCCCTTGCGGTTTCCCTTTTCCCACCTTTTCAGCCTGCTCCCAGGAGAACTCTTCCATGAAGATCGAAATTCCCTATCCCCTTCGCCCGTACACGGGCAATCAGTCGGCCGTGAACGTAGAAGCCGGTACCGTGGCCGAAGCCGTCAGCGGCCTCACCTCGCGCTATCCGGACTTCCAGAAGCATCTGTACACGACGGACGGTAAGCTGCGGTCGTTCGTGAATCTCTACCTGAACGACGAGGACGTGCGCTATCTCCCGGAGCGCGAGGGCACGGCGGTCAACGAGCAGGATACGCTGTCCATCATCCCGTCGATCGCGGGCGGGTGCTGACCAGCATTCACCACAGAGAGCACAGAGGACACAGAGCTGCGTATGATGGTCGCCTGACCGGCGAGCGCTGTGCCGTGGGCAGGACTCACTTGCACCTGATCGCCCTCCCATCGCATCCTTAGAAGAACCCCTTATGCCAACGATGACCGAACCCGTGACCCTTCCTGAGCTTTCCAACGACGAAGTCGCCCGCTACTCGCGGCACCTGCTGCTGCCCGAGGTGGGCATGGAGGGCCAGCAGAAGCTGAAGGCCGCCAAAGTGCTGTGCGTGGGCACGGGTGGGCTGGGATCGCCGCTGGCGTTTTACCTGGCGGCGGCGGGCATCGGCACGCTCGGGCTGGTGGACTTCGACGTGGTGGACTCGAGCAATCTGCAGCGGCAGATCATCCACAGCACGAAGGATGTGGGCCGCTCGAAGATTCAGTCCGCGACGGAGAAGCTGGAGGCGCTGAACCCATTCCTGAAGATCGTGCCGCACGAGACGATGCTGACCAGCAAAAACGCGCTGGAGATCATCAGTCAGTACGACGTGGTTGCGGACGGAACCGACAATTTCCCGACGCGGTACCTCGTCAACGACGCCTGTGTGCTGACCGGTAAGCCAAACGCCTACGGGTCAATCTTCCGCTTCGAGGGACAGGCGAGCGTCTTCGCCACGAAGGAGGGTCCGTGCTACCGGTGCCTCTATCCGGAGCCGCCGCCGCCGGGGCTGGTACCCTCGTGCGCGGAGGGCGGCGTGCTCGGCATTCTGCCCGGCTTGGTGGGCGTGATTCAGGCGACGGAAGTCATTAAGCTGATCCTGGGCAAAGGGCAGCCGCTGATCGGCCGCCTGTTGCTGGTGAACGCGTTGGACATGAAGTTCCGCGAGCTGAAGCTGCGAAAGAATCCCGAGTGCCCGGTGTGCGGGACGAACCCGTCCGTGACAAAATTGATCGACTACGATCAGTTCTGCGGCATTGTCCCGGAACAGAAGGCGGCGCCTGTGCAGAATGGCATTCCCCAGATGACCGTGAAGGAGTACAAACAGCGGCGCGATTCCGGCGAGGACCTGTTCCTGCTGGACGTGCGCGAGCCCTTCGAGTATCAGATTGCGCAGATTGGCGGGCACCTGATCCCGCTGGGCGATCTGCCGCAGCGGGTGGGCGAGCTCGATCCGCAGCGGGAGATCGTGGTGCAGTGCAAGAGCGGCGGGCGCAGCCAGCGCGCGGCCGAGTTCCTGAAAAGGAACGGCTTTGAGAAGGTCCATAACCTGGCCGGCGGCATCATGGCCTGGTCGAACGAGATCGATCCCAGCGTTCGCAAATACTAAGCCAAGCGCCCGGACTCGGCGTTTTGGGCGGCCTCCCAGCCGCCGGCCCTCCTTTCACCCAACAAGACGCCCTCTGTCACAGGACAGGGGTATACTCCGTGTGCCCGGCATTCCCGCTCCGTCGCCGTTTTCAGGCCGGGCGAAGTTTTGGGGGCCTGTATGGACTTATTGGGTTTACGTCTTCTCTTTATTCTGGTTCTTGCTGCTGCCTGCTGGTTTTTCCGTCCGTTCGGGGCCCCATCGTGGATTGCGGCCATCACCGGGGCTGCCGCGGCGGCGGTCATCATCTTTTTTGAGCTGCGCGTGCGGGCGCTCACATTGCGCCGTTTGTTCGGCGCGGTTATCGGCAGCCTGCTCGGCATTGCCGGCGCGTTTCTGTTCTCGCTGGTGCTGGGCAACAGCCTGCCGGCGGGTCACGCACGGAGCCTGCTGCAGATCGGTGTGCTCCTCCTGATGACCTACATCGGGCTGGTGGTGGGGGCGAGCAAGGGCGACCTGCTGAACCTGGCGGCGCTGGGCGGCCTGTTCGCGACCGAGCGCGCCGGCCGGCGCAACACGAAAGTGCTGGACACCAGCGCCATCATCGATGGCCGAATCGCGGATATCGCCGATACAGGATTTCTGGAAGGCACGCTGATCGTGCCGGAGTTCGTGCTGCGCGAGCTGCAGATGGTGGCGGACTCGTCCGACTCGTCGAAGCGGCAGCGCGGCCGGCGCGGGCTGGACGTGCTGCAGGCCATGCGCGGCAATGCGAACCTCAGCGTGCAGATTGTGGAGGAGGACTATCCGCATCTGCGTGAGGTAGATCTGAAGCTGATCGAGCTGGCGCGGCAGCATGATGCCAAGATTGTCACCAACGATTTCAATCTGAACAAAGTCGCGCAGGTGCGCGGCGTGCCGGTGCTGAACATCAACGACCTGGCGAACTCGCTGCGGCCAGTGGTGCTGCCGGGCGAGAAGATGCGCGTCCTGGTGATGAAGGAAGGCAAGGAATACGACCAGGGCGTTGGCTATCTCGACGACGGAACCATGGTGGTGGTGGACCACGCACGGCGGCAGATCGGCCGCCAGGTGGAGATCGCGGTCACCTCGGTGCTCCAGACCGCGTCCGGGAAGATGATCTTCGGCAAGCTGGACGAGCCTAAGCCGGAACCCGTGCGGGGGCCGGTGGAAGTGTCGTAGAGCCGCGATTACGCAACTCTTACATTCGGCGAGGGGCGGGTGGCGATAAGGTCGAAGTTGGGATTATTTTTGTATGGCCTCTGCTGCTGAAGTTCCCACTGCTCCCACGAACGACGTCGTTCGCGCCGATTCCGAGGCGCTCGAGCAGACGCGCTCTCCCAAACTCAACCTGATCTTCGCGATCACGCTGACTGTGTTCCACCTGGGCGCGCTGGCGGCGCTGTTTTTCTTTAGCTGGAGCGCGCTGGCGGTGTTCGCCGTGCTGTGGGTGCTGGGGCAGAACGTGGGCATCGCGATGTGCTACCACCGGCTGCTGACGCATCGCGGCTTCGTCACGCCCAAATGGGTGGAATACGCTCTGGCGCTGTGCGCCACGCTGGCGCTGCAGGGAGGCCCGATCTATTGGGTCGCGGTGCACCGCATGCACCACCAGCTCACGGACCGCCCAGGCGATCCGCACTCCCCGCGCGACGGCAAATGGTGGTCGCACATGGGATGGATCCTGCATGGCTCGCTGCGGAACCGGAATCCGCTGCTCGCCCGGTATGTGCCGGACCTGACGTGCGATCCGTTCTATGTCTGGCTGAGCCGCTGGCACTGGGTTCCGGTGACGGTGGTGGGGATCGGGCTGTTCCTGATCGGCGGATGGTCCTGGCTGCTGTGGGGCATTTTCCTGCGCATCACGCTGGGGCTGCACTCGACCTGGCTGGTGAACTCCGCGACGCACCTGTGGGGCCGGCGTCGATTCGAGACCCGGGATGACTCCACCAACAACTGGTGGGTGGCGCTGCTGACCGGCGGCGAAGGCTGGCACAACAACCACCATGCGCATCCGGTGTCCGCGAGCCATGGAATGGCCTGGTACGAGCTGGACTTCAACTACTGGGGCATCCGGCTGCTGGGCTGGATGGGCCTGGCGAAGCGGATCAAGGTACAGAACGCGAGCGGCGGGCCGGCGCGGGTCCTGCACCCCTGAATACAGGGTGAAGCGTATAGCGTGTAGGGTGTATCGCTGGTAGACTCGCGGGGATGATTTCCAGAAGATTGGCCCGTTCGTTCCCTCTGCCTTGTCTGCTGCTGGCGGCTTCACTGGCCGCCGCGCAAACCACCGCAACGCCGCACCTCTTCTTCCGCATCACGCTCGGCTCCGGAATCGGGCACGCCGAGTCGGGACGCGTGCTCATCTTCCTTGAGCCTGGCAGCGGCGCGAAACAGGTTCAGGCCAATGAAATGCACCCGTCGGCGACGTCCATTGCCGCGGAAGAGGTCACGGATCTGCATCCGGGCGAATCGATCGACATCGATGTGGACCAGCTCGCGTTCCCTGCTCCGTTCTCGTCGCTGAAAGCGGGAACTTACGAAGCCCAGGCAGTGCTGGATGTGGACCACACTTACGCCTACGACGGGCTGAATCCGGGCGATCTGGAAAGCAGCGTGGTGGCTCTGCCCAACTGGACGCCGGGCAGCGGCGGCGAGCCGGCGTTTGTCCTGGACCAGGTCGTCCCCGAACGCAAGCTGCCGCCGCTCAAGATGAGCCCCGACGTGCTCTCGGCGGCGGAAGCCTCGACGCATCTGGCCGACTTCGCCAGTCCCGCGCTGACGGCCTTCTGGGGACGGCCGATGCACGTGCGCGCCTGGGTGGTGCTGCCGCCGGGCTATGCGGATCACGCGCACCAGCGGTATCCCACGGTGTACTGGACGCACGGCTTCGGCGGAATCCTGCCCTACGACCGCTTTTTCGGCCTGATGATGTACCAGCGCATGGCGGAGAAGAAGATGCCGCCCATGATCTGGGTAATGCTGGATGAGTCGTTCCCGACGGGCACGCATGAATTCGCTGACTCCGTGAACAACGGACCGTGGGGCACAGCGCTGACGACGGAATTCATTCCGTGGCTCGAAACGCAGTACCGGATGGATGCGCGGCCTTCGGGCCGGTTCCTCCAGGGACATTCCTCGGGGGGATGGGCCACGCTGCAACTGCAGATCAATTACCCCCAGGTTTTCGGCGGAACGTGGTCGACGTCGCCCGATCCCAGCGACTTTCATAACTTCACGGGAGCGAACCTGTATGCGCCCCATGCGAATGTCTATACGAAGCCGGATGGAACGCTGAATCCGGTGGTGCGCGACCACGGCCAGGTGGTCGCGACGTACAAGGAGTTCGCGCAGCAGGAAGCGGTGCTGGGCAGTTACGGTGGTCAGATGGCGTCGTTCGAGTGGGTCTTTTCGCCGCGCGGAGCCGGATGGGCGTCCGGAAGAATTGTTCGACCGCAAGACGGGCGACGTGAATCCGGAAGTTGTCGCGTACTGGCACGACCACTGGGACCTGGCCAACATTGTGAAGACGACGTGGCCGGAGCGCGGGCGATATCTGAAAGGGAAAATCCATCTGATCGTCGGCACCGCCGACACGTTCTATCTGAATGAGTCGGCGCAGTTCTTCCAGCAGGTGCTGCAAGGGGTGGGCGCGGATGCGCACTTCACCTTCCGCCCCGATCGGACGCACTTCGATCTCTATGAGGAGCACGGCGACCGGATGGCGCTGATGGACGAGATCGCGGCGCAGATGTACGCGGTAGCGCGGCCGAAGGCGCACTGGAAAGCTCCGGCGGACGAAAACGTGCTGGCGCAGCCGTAGAAGACGCAAAGTTATAATCGGCGGAGCAAATTCCGTCAGATCCGCGACTGGCTGCCATGCGCGATCCGCAGCGCTCTCCGGCGAGTGTGCGATTGGGAAAGCATTGATGCATCACCGACCGATTCGTTTGCGAGCCTCGCGCCGATTCGCATGGCTCGTGCTTCTCCTGTTGTGCGGCGCCGTGGTGTCGGGATGCCGGCATGCGCCTGTTACGGTCGGGCAGGGCGCGGACTCCTTCACCGGTGTCGTGCGCGGGAGTCGGAATCCGCAGGTGGCGCGCTATACCGTGCGCGTGCACTCGGCGGCTCAGGTGACGATCGAATTTGGCCCGACGACAGCGTATGGGCTGAAGACCTGGACGATTTCGGCCTCGCCCCGGCATCCGGCGACGGTTCTTGTGGCGGGCATGCAAGCGAAGACGCGCTACCACATGCGGGCTCTGGTTCGGTTTGCCGATGGGACGGAAGTGGACGATGTGGACCACACGTTCCGCACCGGCCACTATAAGCTGTCCATGCTCCCGCCGATCACCGTGCAGACCACCGGCAAACCGCAGCCGGGCGTGGAGTTGCTGAATCCGGTGATGCGTTCCAGCTATCAGGCCATCGTCACGGATTTGCAGGGGCATGTGCTGTGGGCCTACAACTACCCGGACCGGCAGTCCGCTTTCGACATCCAGGTTCACCGCTACATCCACGCCGCGCACCTTACGCTGGTGAATTGGTGGGAATGGGTGAAGCATCAGTTCGGGGCGAAAGGATCCGGGAATCCAGCGCTGTGGGACAAGTCGATGTGGAAGCCGGCGCCACCGGATCAGCGCTTTACCACGATCATCAATCCGATCAAGTTGCTGCCGAACGGGAATTTCATCGCGGTGATCGGGCTGATCCCGGAGGCTCTGACCGATAGCCCCGACGGCGCGCCGCCGCCGCACACCACGCTGGCGCTGCGCGAGTTCAACCTGGCGGGTCAAACGGTCCGCAACCTCACCATGCCGGCGCTGAACCGCAGGCTGAAGGCGATCGGGTACAAGGGGCCCAGAATCGAAATGCTCACCCACGACGTGACCATCCTGCCTGATGGACACCTGATCGTGCTCGGCGATGGGACGCGGGAGTACCACATGCCGGGGTACGAAGGCTCTCCGTGGGTAGCCGGTGACATCCTGATTGAGCTGGACCAGAGCTTCAATCCCGTCTGGACCTGGAATGAATTCGACCACCTCGACGTCACGCGTCACCCGACCGACTTTCCTGACTGGACCCATAGCAATGCGGTGCTCTACACCAGGGACGACGGAAACCTGATCGTCTCGATGCGCACCCAAAACTGGATCATCAAAGTTGACTTCGCGAACGGCAAGGGCACGGGGAAGATTCTGTGGAGGCTTGGCGTCGACGGGGATCTTCGGCTCATCGGCGGACAGAGCCCAGCGGGCTGGCCCTACGGCCAGCACGGGCCAGCCATTGTCGGGGACCGGGATGCCGGCATTTTTGATCTCGCGGTGATGGATAACGGCTACGGCAGCACCACGAAAGATGGAAAGATGTGCGGACTCAAAGATCTCCCCGGATGCACCACCGACGCCGTGATCTACCGCGTTGGACGAGACTGCGAAGACCGCGACGATCGTGTTCCGCAAGGTTTACCCCGAGAGCCAGTACTCCTTCTTCGGCGGAGACGTGCAGAGCCTGGGCAATGACCAGATGGAAGTGGACCTGTGTGCTGTCGGCCCACATTCCGACATCTACGATTACCAGCTGAGCCAGGGGGACGATGCCGCGCCCCTGTGGCATATGCAGGTGGATAAGACCAACGTGTACCGGTCGGAGCGGCTGGGCAGCCTGTATCCCGCGGTGGAATGGTGATGGACTCTAGGCCATCACCGTCTGCGCGTTGAGGAATGCCTGCTCGTACTTGGCCGGGACCACGGCCAGTTCGCCCATTCGCCACGTGTTCGGATACGGCGTGGTGTGAGCGATTTCCCAGTTCGGCCCCGCGAACTCGACAAGGACCGTGTTGTCCACGTCATTCAGAACGATGTTGCCGTTGGGAAGGCGCGTGCAGTCCTGGATCCACCCGCCGTCGTAGGGGATCTTGCCGCTGACCCTCAGGTCATCGTCGAGCAGCACCAGTTCCTTGGCGAGGCTGTTACAGAAAACCCACCCGCCGGGGATCCTTTCGAGGCTGTGCGGACGCGCCAGACCATCGAGGATGACCTCTCCCTTCTGCTGGTGCAGGGGATAGCTGCGATCGATCTGAATAAGCTCGCCCTGATGGAACAGCAAGCAGAGCACGAAGCGCTCTTCGGGATCGCGCATGGTAGCGCAATTCAGGTGCGTGGCCTGATAGCGGGTATGGTAGTAGCGATTGCGATGCTCGCCGCCGCGCCCGCTGGAGCGGGATTCGCCCGAAGGCGTTTCGGTGTAACCGTACTCCGCGGCCCACCATTCCCACAGGATGTTGCCGCGTAAATCGACCTCGACAATCAGATCGGTGCCGGAGCAGGCCGCCATCAGGCCGCGCTTCGTGCGCTCGAGACTGTGGAGATCGTTGAAGTAGGGGTGCGAGATGCGCTGTAGCAGTTTGCCCGGCTCCGGCTCAATGCCGATCCTGAAAATGTTGCCGGCTTCGAAGTCGTTCATATAAATAACGCCGTCGGCAAAGCAATAGCCGGCGGGGTTGCCAAGGATCATGCCCCAGTCCGATTGCCAGATGCGTTCGCGCCGCTCCCAGTCGTAGACCACAAACGTGCCGGCGTACTCCTCCCGGCCGTTGAACGTGGGTCCCAGGTGCTCGGGAGGATGGAAACTGTACTCCTCCTTCATCCACGTCAGGGGCACCTGGGTGTGTCCATTGCCGGTGGTGAGACCGGTGGAGACTTTTTGGCCGGGAACCGGCGGGAGTCCTCCCTCCAGTTTCCAGCGCGCACGAAGGCGCTCATTCTGGGTGGTATAGACAGACGCGGCAAGCAACATCGTGTTCTGGAAAATCCCCTTTTCGAGAGTTGTTGGTGACAAAAGCCCCGTCGACAGGCCTGTGGGGAAGGTTAGCTGGTCAGACGGCCGGCGACCCCAAAAAGTTGCGGGCACGCCTCATCCAGAATACCCGAGGCGACCGCTGGATTGTGCCCAAAACCGGAGCTTCGCGGCCGCTCCGGCGATCTCCGCAAGGCCCCCTTTTCCCGCGACTTTCGTCCTCGGGAACGCAGCCGCTACAATCAGGCTGACCCCATGGCTACGAATCAACCCGAATCCACGCTGATCACGAATCTGCAGACGGCTGCCCGCGAGGCCGGTCTGTCTGTGCTCTCCATCGACGCGGGAACCGACTTCAACGGCCACCCCACGACCCGTTTTCAACTGGCCGCCTCCCCGGAAGCTCCTCCGGAACGGACGTTGCTGCTGGAGCTGAGCGAGGCCTTCGACTTCCACAAGCCGGAGCTGCTGCCGGAGATGGCCACCCACCTGCGTGAGGCGGCGCAGCGGCTCAGGAATCCGCGGCCCGACGCCTCCGTGACGCTCGCCGGCCTGCCCGTCCGCTTTAGCCGCTTCGGTTGGCCCTTCCACCGCTCGACCTCCGGAGCCGACAGTTACATCGTGCATGGCACGGTGCACGTGGACGACGGCACGGACTCACCCCTGCATGCGCTGGTCTCGGCCAGCATGACGGTGACGTTCGCTGAGATTGTGCCGGCGCCGGAGCAGCCCTACGCCGAGACCTTCATCTACAACGCGGTGCGGAAGACGCTGGATCGCGGCCAGCTGGAGATGCTGAAGAGCGGCAACCGGCAGCCGGTTCCGGTGACCACGCGCTACTACAGCCGCTGGCAGAAGAAGTTTTTCTTCACCGATACTGACGACAAGAGCCGCATGGAATTCCTGGCTCTGAAGGCGTTCTGGCTGTCGGGCGTACTCGGCGCGGGACGGCCGGTGTGGATCGCCGATCCCCGCGATGCGCAGTACCTGAACACCACTCCCGAGGAGCTGGGGCGCATGGCAGCGGATCTGGCGCGGCAGGGACTGCTGGCCATCGACGGCCAATTTGCCGCAGCCACGCCCACGTTGATGGCGCGCACCGACGAGTACCACGCCAGGCGGGATGCCGCGCTGGCGGTCACGCGGCCCAGCTTCAACGAGGAGATGCGGGCCGGGCACACCAATATGTGACGCGGTGGCCTGTGGCCGGTAGCGAGCAGCCCGCCTGGCCACTGCGGCGCCCTTCAGTCATGCCGTAATGGGCGGCGCGCCGCCCATTACGGCTGCGCATAGTAGCCGTCGAGCGCCCGCGCCGTCGTCCCGCGCTGATCGACCTTCACTTGCAGCGAATGCCACGTGTTCGGTTTGTCGGAGGTCTGCGGCTGGAAGGTCAGATCGTAGCCGCCCGCGGCGTCCTGGGTGCAGTGGGCAATCTCCGCGGCGGTGTTGTTGCTTCCCACGCGCACCAGGCCCCCGCTCCGCTGGGCCAGAACCTGCGTGGCCAAATCGCCATACTGCGCTCGATCAAAGCGGGTCACCGGCTTCTGGAACTGCTGCCAGTCCACGGTGTGCATGCTGCCGACATCGTAATTCCCTTCCGGATCCACGGAATAGACCGTGGTATTCGTGAACCGGAGCAGATTCCACGTGGTAACGACCATGCCGAAGATATCCTTCTGCTCCTTCACCGAGAGCATTTCATCGGCCATATCGAGCGTCGGCCAGCCCTGGCTGATCCAGATCAGCAGCTTGCGTCCCGGATAGCCCGCTTCATAATCGAGAACGGTTTCCAGCGCGCGGAGCGATATCTGGAATCGTGCCTCGCCGTTGTAAAGGTCGTTGGTGGCGTTGATCGCGCGCAGATCCGCGTGATGTTTGGCAATTACCGCATTGAGCGCATTCCCGTCCGTCGTGGGCTTAATCTGCTGCAGTCCCGAATCGGTGAGGAAAATCAGCGAAACCGGATAGGGCAGGTGTCCCTGGTTCTGGCTGACGAAGGTTTCGAGTTGTTGCTGCTCAATACTGAGAGCCCGAAACGGCTCGTTCACCTGGTCCACCACCAGGACGACCAATGGCGGCGCGCCTGGCGAGGCGGAAAACCCCTGGATGGGCGAAGCATGATCATCGTCGAACAGCGTGAAGTCCGACTTTTGCAGGCCCGTGACGGCATTGCCCGCCTTGTCCGTCACCGTGACGTGAATGGTCACAGGGGCCGGCAGCGATGCATGGCTCGCCGGCGGCATTGCGGTTTGCGCCCCTGCAAAGACGCACCCCCAACTGCCCAAAGCCGCGACCAACAGCCCGAAACGTAACCGCATAGACGCCTCCCTGATGATTGAATGCGAACCATTATGACAGAGATTAAGTACGACGCCGCAGGATCTTATGGGTGCCCAATAATCGCTGGCTGAGCATAATAGCCGGGCCTGGTGCGCACAATTAGTCCCGGCTTGTCGAGCTTCACCTTCACAGAGTGCCAGGTGTCCGGCTTTTCATCGGCTTGCGGAACGAACGTGACCGTGTACCACGCAGCGCCGTCCTGCGCGCAGGTGTTCACTTCCCCCGCAACGTCATTGCTGCTGTTCAGCACCAGGCCGCCGCTCTGGACGGCAAGCACCTGCAGCGCCAGGTTGCCGGCCACCGACTTATCCCAGCGGCGCACGGGGGCTGTGTAGCCCTCCCACGCAAACGTGCGAAAGCTGCCGGCATCCGAGCCTCCCAGTGGATCCACGTCGTAGAGAGTCATCTGAGCCTGGGTCAGCTCATTCGACAAGCTCACCACCTCGGCGAAAATCTTGCGCAGCTGGGGGTCGGTATAAATGACGCCCGGATTATCAAACATCGGCCAGCCGGGACCGACCCAGAGCACCAGCTTCCTGCCCGGCATCCTCTCCGCCGCCCGTGCCAGCAGACTCAGCTCGTTCACCGACATGCCCTGCCGTTCCGTCGCGCCCCAGAAGCCCGCCGAGCGCGGCAACTCGCGCAAATTGCCGCTTAATTCATTCACGTCGGCCAGCAGGACTTTCGGATCGTCCGAGGTCTTCCCCACGCCCTGGATGCCGTTGTCCGTGATCAGGAGCAGCGACATGGGATACGGCAGATGCCCGGGAAGTTTGCGCAGGAAGTCCATAAGTTGCCCGCGAGCGATGCTGCCGCCGTCGAATCCCATATTCACCGTGTCGATGGCGACGACCAGCGTCTCCGGGCTCGCCGGCCCGGGCACATGGGCGGCAAAGGACTCAATCGAGACAGGCGATTGGTTGTCGAGCAGCGTGAAATCGCTTTGCTGGAGCCCCGAAACCGGGTGCCCGGACTTGTCAGTGACCTCGACGGTGAAGGTAATCGCGGAGGGCCGCGTGACCTCGCCATTGGGGTTCGTCGCAGGCGCGGCTGCGGGCTGCTGCGCCCAGAGACTGGTTGCCGCAAACACAAGAACCACACAGAACAGACGAGCAGGGTTCATTGGGAATGCCCTCTGGAGATGGAAGACGTACCAGGCTAAGAAATGGACTCACTTTGCAAGCCATTTTGGCCGCCGGATGGAGGGCGGGCGGCCGAGCGGCGCTCAGGGAGTCCTCCTCGAACATCGGGGCGCCCCACAAGTAGAATTGAAGATGACCATGACAGGCAGGCGCAACAATCAGGAAGCCGCCTCCGGAGCGGCAGCAGCTGGAACTGTATCGAGCGTTCAGACTGCGGTGGATGGCTCGCCGGGTTCCGGCCCGGAGTCCGAGGTTCGCTACAACCCCGCTGAGATTGAGGCGCGCTGGCAGGAGCGCTGGGCCGCGCAGACCGATCTCTACGCCGCCGAGCCCGCCGACTGCGGCAAGCCCAAATATTACGTGCTGGAGATGCTGCCGTATCCCTCCGGCCAGCTGCACATGGGCCACGTGCGCAACTACGCCATTGGCGACGCGCTGGCTCGCTACATGTGGATGCAGGGCTACAACGTGCTGCACCCCATGGGGTGGGATGCCTTCGGCCTGCCCGCGGAGAATGCCGCGCTCAAGAACAACACGCCGCCGCGCGAGTGGACGCTCACTAACATCGCCGCCATGAAGCGGCAGATGAATCGCATTGGGCTGAGCTACGACTGGCGCAACGAGGTCACCACCTGCCTGCCCGACTACTACCGCTGGAACCAGTGGTTCTTTCTGCGGATGTATGAGCGCGGGCTGGCCTACCGCAAGAAGAGCAAGGTGAACTGGTGCCCGCAGTGCGCCACCGTGCTGGCCAATGAGCAGGTGGTGAACGGCTGCTGCTGGCGCCACGAAGAGCAGATCGTGGAGCAGCGCGACCTCGAGCAGTGGTTCCTGCGCATCACCAACTACGCGCAGGAGCTGCTGGACGATCTCAGCAAGCTGGAAGGCTGGCCGGAGAAAGTCCGCACCATGCAGCGGAACTGGATCGGCCGCAGCGAGGGCGCGGAGATCGCGTTCGCCATCGAAAATCCGGAGGATGCGCCGGCCGACGAGGCGAAAACGCGGCGCGGCGGAACAGCCATTCTGCCGGCGCGCGACGGCGCGAAGACCTGGGGCAAGGTCAGTGTCTTCACCACGCGCGTGGATACGATTTACGGCGCGACCAGCATTCAACTGGCGCCCGAGCATCCGCTGGTGCGGCAGATGACCGCCGGCAATCCCGAACTGGATCAGTCCGTCGCGGCGCTGCTGCAGCAGCAGAAACAGGCGCGCGAAGCCGGCGACATCGGCGCCATCGAGAAGCACGGCGTCTTCACCGGCCACTACGCCATCAACCCGTTCAATGGCGAGCGGCTGCCCGTTTGGATCGGCAATTACATCCTGCTCGACTACGGAACGGGCGCCATCATGTCGGTGCCCGCGCACGACGAGCGCGATTACGAGTTCGCGACGAAGTATGGGCTCGACATCCGCATCGTGGTGCTCCCGCGCAAGTCTGGCGGCGAGGCCGCGCAGAACGGCGAGAGCGAATCGCTGTTGCCGTATACCCAGGAAGACTCGCTGCTGATCAACTCCGGGGAGTTCAGCAGCCTGGGCTGCGAGGAAGCGCAGCACAAGATGGCGGCCTTGGCCGAGGAGCACGGATTCGGCAAGGCGACGGTGACGTATCGCCTGAAGGACTGGGGCATCAGCCGCCAGCGCTACTGGGGCACCCCCATCCCGATGCTCTACTGCGAGTCGTGCGGGATCGTTCCTGTACCCGAGAGCGAGCTGCCGGTGCTCCTGCCGGAGAATGTGGGGATCACCCAGCAGGGCGGGTCCCCCCTCGGCAAGCTGCCGGAGTTTGTGAATGCGACATGTCCGAAATGCGGCGGCAAGGCGCGCCGCGAGACGGACACCATGGACACCTTCGTCGATTCCTCCTGGTATTTCTACCGGTACACCGACGCGAAGAACGATAAGGCTCCATTTGCAACCGCTACGGTTGCGTATTGGTTCCCCATCGATCAGTACATCGGTGGCGTGGAGCACGCCATCCTGCACCTGATCTACTCGCGCTTCTGGACGAAGGTGATGCGCGACCTCGGCCTCGTGAAGAACGATGAGCCGGTGGAGCGGCTGTTCACCCAGGGCATGGTGATCAAAGACGGCGCGAAGATGTCGAAGAACAAGGGCAACGTGGTTTCGCCCGACGACATGATTGCGCGCTACGGCGCCGACGCCACGCGCATGTACGCGCTCTTCGCCGCGCCGCCGGACCGCGACCTGGACTGGCAGGAAGACGGCGTCGCCGGCGTGAGCCGGTTCCTGGGCAAGGTGTATCGCTTCGCCATGAAGCACGCAGGGCGGGCACGCAGACGAGGCTCGGCGGGTGCGGAGTATTCGCCGGCGGCGCAGGCTCTGCTCCGCAAGCTGCACCAGACCATCCGCAAAATCTCTCAGGACTTTGCCGGGCGCTGGCATTTCAACACCTGCATCGCGGCCGTCATGGAGCTGGTGAACACGCTGATGGCCGCGGAGCCGCAAATCGCGGCAGGCGAGGTTCCCGATGCGGTGCTGTCTGAGATTCTGCGCACGCTGACGCTGCTGCTCGCGCCCTTCGCCCCGTATCTCGCTTGTGAGTTGTGGGAGCAGATCGGCGAGACAGGCAATCTGTTGCGCGCGCCCTGGCCGAAGTTCGACGAGGCCCTGGCGAAGGAAGAGCAGATCGAAATTCCCGTGCAGATCAATGGCAAGCTCCGCGCCGTCGTGCGCGTAGACGCCGACGCAAGCGAGGAAGCCGTCCGCGATGCGGCGCTGGCCGACGAGAAGATCGCTGCCCTGTTGCAGGGCAGGGAAATCGTGCGCATCATCATGGTGCCCCGCAAGCTCGTCAACCTTGTGGTGAAGTAGAAGGAGTCATGCTGGCGTACTCCACCTCGGCCGCGCGTTTCCCGGCCCGCCGTTTTGCGCAGCGTCTCCTTTATCGCCGTGATCCAGCAGTGCCGCAGGCATCCGTCCTGGCTGGCGCTGGAGCTGCTGTGGCGATGGGGCTACGGCATTCCCCTGCTGGCGATCATCGCCTGGCAGGCGCAGCTCATCGGAGCCGAGACGGCGGCGCGCGTGCAGGCCACCGGCATTGCGCAATTCTCATTGCAGATGCCGATGGCCGGCGCCCTGGCGATTGCCGAGACCTACATGATCGTGTGGCCGCCGATACTGCACGTGCTCGCCTGGCTGGTGCCATGCGCCATCGTGGGTTGGGCGCTGGCCGCAGGCGTGGGACGCAATCTGGTCCTGCGCCGCTACGATCGCACGCTGCCGTGGCGTCCAGGACCTCTGGTGGTTCTGCAGCTGCTGCGCGCCGCGGCGCTGTTCGCCATGGTGGTCGCGTGGTTCGCGGCGATCCGCTGGGCGGCCAGTTTCAGCCTGGCGGGCGTGACGCCCCAATCGGAGACGGCAGCCGAGCCGAACCTCGTCCTCTATCTCGCATTAGTGATCGCGATTTCGCTGGCCGCCATCACAATTTGGCTGCTGCTGAGCTGGGTGTTCTCCATCGCGCCGCTCATTGCCGTAGTGGAACAGTGCGGCGTCGGCGCGAGCCTGCGGCGCAGCCTGCGTCTCGGCCACCTGAAGCGCAGGCTGGTGGAAATCAACCTGGCGGTCGGCTATTGGAAGCTGGCCGCGACGGTGCTGGTACTGATCCTGACGGCCACGCCCGCGGCCTTCGTCGTGGCGTTCCAGGGAATGTGGCTCTACCTGTGGTGGGGCGTGGTGAGCGGGCTGTACATGGTGCTGTCGGATTTCTTCCAGGTCGCGCGCGTGGTGGGGTTTGTGGAATTGTGGCGCAGCTCCGTTCCGGCAGATTCGCTGCCTACCTCTGAGTCGTAATTGCTCTCGCAGCCTTGTGTTCCTTGCGCTGACGCCACCACGCGATCTGGCAGATGACTCCGAAGCCAAACCACATCGCAAGAGGAAGAAGTTCCCATATCTGGTATCGCTCGTCAACCGATTGCAGTCCGCCGCAAATCACCGCCAAAATGGTGAAGAGTGCGATCAGGAAGCTGAATGAGCCAATAAAAAAGGCTTCTGCCCCCGTAATTTTGTAGCGTCGGAAAAGGCTATCGAGACCCCTCCCGGCGAAAAACCAGAGCGGCAGAGCCCAGATTGGCCAAGTAAGCGCACGGTAGCCGTCCAGGCCCAAAGGCCACGACCAGGCCGGCCGGTAGTAGTCTGGCCATGCGGTTGGGAGGTCGATTGCAATCTCCACGAGAAGCGCCGGAACGTTGAGGTACCAAACGTCCTCAAAGCGGGAGGGAAAGCGCGGGCGACGCTCAGCCAGCCAGCGTTGCACCGCTGGATCCGCCATATCGATGATGATCTTGCCAGTCGTGGCGCGATGCAGGTACGGAGGACTGTGCAGCATCTGCACCGCCGGCGGACCCGCCACCACCGCGGCCACCAGCAGCTCAGCGAGCGGCAGCATCCACGCCCAGCGCATCCATTTCGGCCAAGGTCGTCGCATTGGCCTTGCAGTGTAGCACTTCTTTACACCTCCGCTGTTCCCTGCCAAACTAGCCTGTGATCACCCCCTCCATCGTCATCCTCGACTTCGGATCGCAGTACACGCAGCTCATCGCGCGGCGCATCCGCGAGCAGAACGTCTTCTCGGTCGTGCTGCCCTGCACGGCAAAGCTCGACGAAATCCAGGCGCAGCATCCCATCGGCATCGTGCTCTCGGGCGGACCCTGCTCGGTGTACGACGCAGATGCGCCACCAGCCGATCCGGCCGTGCTGCAAATCGGCCTGCCGGTGCTGGGCATCTGCTACGGCCTGCAGTTCATCACGCACCATCTGGGCGGCCGCGTGCGCTCGGCGGAGAAGCGCGAGTACGGCCACGCCGAAGTCGAGATCGTCGACGCGAACAATCCGCTGTTTGCCGAGCTGCCCGCGTCGCTGCACGTGTGGATGTCGCATGGGGACGAGGCGCTGGATCTGCCGGCGGGATTCCACCTGACGGCGAAGACGGCGAGCGCGGTTGCGGGGATTGCGAATCCCGAGCGGCGCATCTGGGCGGTGCAGTTCCATCCCGAGGTTCACCACACGAAGCAGGGCACGGCGCTGCTGCGGAATTTCCTCTTCGGCATCTGCAAGGCGAAGCCGGACTGGACGCCGGAGCACTTCATCCAGTCGACCGTCGCGGCCATTCGCGCCAAGGTCGGCGACGGGCACGCGATCTGCGCACTGAGCGGAGGCGTCGATTCGTCGGTGGCGGCCGTGCTGGTGCATCGCGCCATCGGCGACCGGCTGACCTGCGTCTTCGTGAACAACGGCGTGCTGCGCAAGAACGAGTTCGAGAAGGTGCAGCAGAATATGCGCGACAAGCTCGGGCTGAAGCTGGTCGCCGCCGACGCGAGCCGCCGCTTCCTCGACAAGCTCGCCGGCGTCACCGATCCCGAGACAAAGCGGAAGATTATCGGGAACGAGTTCATCGCGGTTTTTGACGACGAGGCGCATCGCATCGCCAAGGAAACCGGGGGCGTGGATTTCCTCGTGCAGGGCACGCTGTATCCCGACGTGATCGAGTCGTCGTCGGTGAAGGGGCCGTCGCAGACCATCAAGAGCCACCACAACGTCGGCGGCCTGCCGGAGACGATGAAGCTGAAGCTGATCGAGCCCCTGCGCGACTTGTTCAAAGACGAAGTGCGGCGGATCGGCCGCGACCTGCACATGCCCGACGACATTCTGCAGCGGCAGCCGTTCCCCGGGCCAGGACTGGCGGTGCGGATTCTGGGCGAGGTAACCGCCGAGCGCGTCGCGCTCCTCCAGGAGGCAGACGACATCGTCGTGACGGAGATCCGGCGCGCCGGCCTCTATCAGCAAATCTGGCAGTCGTTCGCGGTGCTGCTGCCGGTGAAGAGCGTCGGCGTGATGGGCGACCAGCGGACCTATGCCTACACCTGCGCGATCCGCGCCGTGCATTCGGAAGACGGCATGACGGCCGACTGGGTGCCGCTGCCGTATGAGGTCCTGAAGACCATCTCCAGCCGCATCGTGAACGAGGTGCGCGGCATCAATCGCGTGGTCTACGACATTACCTCGAAGCCGCCCGGCACGATCGAGTGGGAGTAGCTGGCCGCTACGGGCAGCCGCGCCTTCGGCGCAAAGGCGCGCTGCCTTTGGTATGCTGCCTCCTTGCTGCAAGTCCAGCATTTCGGAGTGCCTTCCATGACCTCTCGTTGCGCCCTGCTCGCCGCTTTATCGGCTTCTCTGCTCCTGCCGGCCGCGCCGGTTCTCGCTCAAAGCCAGACGGCCGCGCCGCCCTCGGCGCCGGCGATCGGCACGGCAGCGATGTACGCGCGCGATCCCGCGCAGCCCATCGATGAGCAGTACACCGCGCACATTCTCCAGTACACGACGGAGCCGTACTTCAACTCCCCGCTGACGGATTATCTCCCCGCTTCGAAGACGGTACCCACGCCCGAAGCGGTGCTGGGCGACGTCTCCGGCGCGCCGAACATGCTGCCGTACGCGGAGACGGTCTACAAGTACTTCCGCATGCTCGCTGCGGCCACGCCGCGCGTCCGCGTATACACCATCGGGCACACCGAAGAAGGCCGCGAGATGATCGCAGTGGCCATTGCGGATGAGTCGCTGCTGGATCAGCAACAGGCGAACGATGCCCGCCTGGCGAAGCTGGCCGATCCGCGGACGATCGGCATGAACGATACCGAGGCCGCCGCGCTGGTGAAGCAGTCGTTCCCGGTCTACTACATCACCGGCACCATTCACTCCACGGAAACCGGCGCGCCGACGGCGCTGATGGAGATGGCCTACCGCCTGGCCGTCGACAATTCGCCGTACATCCAGTACATCCGGACGCACATGATCGTGCTCATCACGCCGGTGGTGGAAGTGGACGGCCGCGACCGCATGGTGGACCTGTACAACTGGCATCGCGCGCATCCGGGTGAGAACTATCCGCGGCTCATGTACTGGGGCCACTACGTGGCGCACGACAACAACCGCGACGCCATGGGCATGAGCCTGGACCTGACGAAGAACGTGCTGAATACGTACCTGGCCTGGCACGCGCAGGTGCTGCACGATCTGCATGAGTCGGTGCCGTTCCTTTACGACAACACGGTCGGCGACGGGCCGTACAACGCGTGGATCGATCCGATGCTGGACGGCGAATGGGCCGCGCTGGGCTGGAACAATGTCTCGCAGATGGGGGCGATGGGCATGCCGGGCGTTTTCACCCATGGCGATTTTGACACGTGGAGCCCGGGCTATCTGATGTTCCTGGCCGCCATGCACAACGGCATCAGCCGGCTGTATGAGACCTTCGGGAATGACGGCGCGGACACCGAGAAGCGGATTCTCGATCCCGACGAGTACGCGCGCACCTGGTACAAGCCGAATCCCCCGCTGCCCGTGGTCACCTGGTCGCAGCGCGACAACAACAACTACGAAGAGACGGCGCTCCTGACCACGATTTCGTACTTCGCCCAGCACAGCCAGCACTGGCTGCAGGATTATTACCTGAAGGCGAAGCGCTCGATTGAGAAGCCAGACACCGCGGGACCCGCGGCCTATGTGATCCCGGCGGTCGGCCAGTCGCCCAGCCGCGTGGCTGAGTTGCTGCGCGTGATGGCGTTGCAGCACGTGGAAGTCAACCGGCTGACCGCTGCCGCGACGGTGACGATTCCCGGAAATCCGAAGGATGCGGCGAAGAAGCTGACGTTCCCCGCCGGCAGCTACGTCATCCGCATGGATCAGCCCTACTCGCGCATCGCCGACGCGCTGCTGGACCAGCAATACTGGGCGCCCGACGATCCGCAGAAGCATCCCTACGACGACACCGGCTGGTCGTTCCCTTATCTGTTCGACGTGCCCACGATGCGCGTGACCGATGTTTCCATCCTGAAGGCGAGCATGGACCGCGTAGAGAATCCCGGCGCGCCCGATGGAACGGTGAACGGCGGCGGAACGGTCTACGCCATCAATAACGACGGCGACATTACGCTGCTGGGACTCCGCTACGCTCTGAAGGATGCGAAGGTCTCGCTGGCGGAACAGCCATTTGATTCGGGCGGCAACCATTTCAGCGCGGGCTCGCTGATTGTCGAAGGCATCAGCGCGGATGCCATGCGATCGGCGATCAAAGACGCGAATCTCGAAGCCGTCAGCCTGGCCGCCGCGCCTTCCGTGGCCACACGGCCCGCGCCGCTGCCGCGCGTGGCCATCATGCACACGTGGCTCTCCACCCAAACCGAGGGCTGGTGGCGCATGGCGTTCGACAAGCTGCAGGTGCCCTACGCCTACATCAGCACGCAGACCGCGGCCCAGGATACGGACCTTCGCGCGAAGTACGACGTGATCGTCTTTGCGCCGGTAGGCTACTCGACCACGCAATCCATCGTGAACGGCATCCCGATGTACGGCAATCCGATGCCCTGGGAGAAGACGGCGCTCACGCCGAACATGGGTCGCAACGATTCCACTCCGGATGTGCGCCCGGGGCTGGGATTCGCGGGGCTCCAGCACCTTCAGGATTTCATCGCGCAGGGTGGGCTCCTGATCACGTCGGAGGATACGGCGCGGTTTGCGATCGACGAGGGCTTTGCGCCGGGCGTCTTCGTGAGCCGCGGCAATGCGCGCGTGGTAGGCAGCGTCCTGGGCGCTGACTTTGTGGATCGCTCGAGCCCGGTGGCATGGGGCTACGGGCCGTCCCTCGCGGTATACAGCGAGAGCGGCATGGCCTTCACGGTGTCGGATACCACCTCGCCGCGGCAGCCCATGACCGCGGAGGAATACCAGCGGCCCACGGGACGCGGCGGCCCGCATGCTGAGGACATTCCCGAAGGACGGCCGTTTGTGCAGCCGGAGCCGCTGCCCACGCCGGATCCGTGGCAGGCGACGCCCCTGAACAGCGATGAGGCTCGGAACAATCCGTCTCTGATTCCAGAGCAGGACCGCCCGGACGTGATTCTGCGCTTTACGGACGCAAAGGGGCTGCTGTTGTCCGGTTTGCTGGAGAATGGCGGGTCGATTGCGGAAAAGGCGATTGTGGTGGACGCCCACTACGGCAAGGGCAATGTGCTGCTGTTCGCCAACAACCCGGTCTATCGCGCGGAAACGATCGGCAGCTACTCACTGGTGTTCAACGCGATTCTGGGATACGACCAGCTGGGGCACGAAGCAGCGACGGAGTAGGTCCAGGCGCGGTACAATTAAGTATGGACAAGCTGGGCCTGATTGCCGGCAACGGCCGCTTCCCCTTTTTGCTGCTGGAAGCCGCGCGCGCGCATGGGCGCGAAGTGGTGGTTGCGGCAATCAAGGAAGAAACCGACCCGGAGATGGATGCGCGCGCAAAGACTGACGCGGGTGTGCGCGTCCACTGGCTGTCGCTGGGCGAGTTGTCGCGGCTCATTGAAATGTTTCACCGCGAAGGCGTGACGCAGGCCGTGATGGCCGGGCAGGTGAAGCACAAGCAGATCTTCTCGAGCATCCGGCCGGACTGGCGCCTGGCGAAGCTGCTGCTGAATCTGCGCACGCGCAACACCGATATGCTGCTGGGCGCAGTGGCGAAGGTGCTCGCCGACGAAGGCATCGAGCTCATTCCTTCCACCGCGTACCTGGAGCCTCTTCTCGCCGCGCCGGGGGTGCTGTCGGCGCGCGCGCCGAGCGAGGCCGAGCGGCGCGATATCGACTATGGGCAGCACGTCGCGCGAGCGCTGGCTGGCTTTGATTTGGGCCAGACGGTGGTCATCGCGGCGCAGGCGTGCGTGGCCGTCGAGGCGATGGAGGGAACCGACGCGACGATCGAGCGGGCAGGACAAATCATGCGGTCGCTGACGGACGATCCGACAGCGCCGACGCTGGAGCGCAACCTGACCGTCGTGAAGGTGGCCAAGCCGAAACAGGACATGCGCTTCGATGTGCCGGTGATCGGAGTCCGGACGATTGAGGCGATGCGCGCGGCGGGCGCCACCTGCCTGGCGCTCGAAGCGCATCGCACCCTCATCTTCGACCGTGACGCGGTGCGCGCCGAGGCCGACGCCGCTGGAATTGCGATTGTGGCTCTGAACGGAGGAACGTCATGACGAAAGCCGCCATGATTGCCGTTGTCGTGGCCGTTGTGCTGGCCGTGGCCGGCTACATTGCCGTCCGCATGGTTGGCACGGACAGATCGAATTCGCCTATGCCGCAGGTGGGCCAGATGGCGCCGACCTTCACGCTGCCCAACCAGGAAAACCAGCCCGTCAGCCTGGACCAGTATCGCGGCAAGTGGGTGGTGCTCTACTTCTATCCGAAGGACATGACCAGCGGCTGCACGATCGAGGCGCACAACTTCGAGCGTGATTTGCCAAAGTACGACGCGTTGCACGCCGCAGTTCTCGGCGTGAGCCTGGACACGGTCGCCAGCCACAGAAAATTCTGCACGAAAGATTCGCTGACCTTCACTCTGCTGGCCGATCCGGCCATGGAAGTCGTGCGCCGGTACGGATCGCTGGGCCACTTCGGGCCGTTGACGATTGCCGACCGCAACACCTTCCTGATCGATCCCGAAGGAAAGATCGCGAAGGTATGGACGAAAGTGAATCCGAGCGGACACAGCGATGAGGTGCTGGCGGAGATTCAGGGCAAGACGTAAGTAAGGGATCAGGGATCAGGGATTAGGGGTCAGGGATCGCGGATCAGCAGCCAGCGGGACACGCAGCTTGCGCAGAATTGCTGCAAGCATCTTGCCAACTTCGGAAGCGACGCCCGAAACCTTCCTGACGGCATCTGAGTCAGCGAAGCCAATCTTCCGCGCAATAACGAGCTGGGTTTGCAGTTCCAAATAGGAACCCTGCGCGATTGAGAGGAAATGCCTGTACTGATCACGGGATGATCGCCCGTAGCCCTCGGCAATATTGCTCGCGATCGAAACGCTGGCTCTCCTCATCTGACTCGTCAGTGCATAAAGCTCTTCGCGAGGAAATGTTTTTGTAAGCTGGTAAACTTCCACGCAAAGATCGACGGCGCGGTGCCAGACGATCAGCTCACAGTGGAAATCGCCTTCAGCATTCCCCATTTGGTCGTTATACGCGCCTTACAGGGGAAAGCATCCTGCCATCGGACATGCAACTGTGCCGGTAGTAACCTGATCCCTGATCCCTGACTTCTGATCCCCTCAGGGCTTGATCGGCGTCAGCGGATGCGGATTCTCCGGCGCGTCGGGATCCACGCCGAAATCCCACACATCGAGGTTGATCTCGCCCGGCCCGAGGATCTCCATCAGCGCGTACTCGCCGATCGTCAGCGGCTCCTTCGGCGTGAGTTTCATCCAGTAGCCGCCCGGCAGAACCTGCGCCGTCGTCGGCACAATGTCCTCCGACTGCACGATCTGTCCATTGAGCCGCCGCAGGCGCACCGCGCCGATCACGCGCTGGCCCGGAACCACCTCCACCCGCACAATGGCGTAGCGGCTGGTGGGCGAACTCTCGGCATTCTTGTCGGGCACAGGATTCTGATTGTCCTGCGTGTTCACCACCAACGCCGACTCGGAATCGACCTGCTCGTTCTGCAATTTGCTCAGGCTGACGTACAGAACGGGATCGTCGACGTGCAGCCGAATCTTCGCGGCCTGGCCGTTGATGCGCACCGGCTCCTGCGCGCCACGGAAGGACGCGATCGCCGCGCGCAACACATTGTGCGTGCCGCCGCGGTTCACGTCGCCGGCGCTCTGGCTGAGCTGGATCAATTCGGGGATGTTCTGAAAATTGTCCAGCGCGAAGATCCCATCCAGGTTGGGCAGTTGGAGACCGGTTGCGACGGTGGGCGTTTGCTCCCTCAGCTCGGTGCGCTCGGCGGCAGCTTCCCGGTCGATCTTCGCCGCTTCGGTTTCGCCGGGATTCGGTTCGACGGGCGCTGTCTCGGGGGGAGGCGCGATGGGCTGGCCCTGCGCATCGAGCGCGTGCTCCTGGTTCCACTTGTTCGTGGCCGGCCAATCGATCAGCGAATTCGGCACCTCTTCCCAGTCGTCGCGCTCCTCGCTCAGGTAGCGCACGCGGTCGCCTACAACCTGATACTTTTTCACGAGCTGATAACTGCCGTCCTTCAGGATGAGGCGCTTGCCCGTCACGACCTGGGCCCACGCCGCCGGCGCGCCGCCGAACACGGCACAGAACGGCGAGCCTGGCAACATCGCCAGCGCCACCATCGCCGCCGCAGTCAACCGTACCCTCCGCATCGCATCCATTAGATACGTCCTGCTCTCAATCCGTCACCCGCCCCCGCGCAACTCCGCTCCGAGAGCCTCTGTTTTCCGATATCCTCAGACCTATGCGTTCCCGATCCGTGCTAGCCGCCTGCGGACTGGCGGCTTGGTTGTGCCTCGGCGCCATCGCGCAAACCACGACGCCTGCCCCGTCCACCACCCAGCAGAATCCACAACAGAACCCCCAGGGAGGGTTGGCGCCCGGCGCGCCGCCGTTGCAACTGCAGAATCTGCCCGCCGAGGAGCACACGCTCACTCCGGCCGAGCAGGCTCAGATGCAGCAACGGCAGGCCTACCAGGCGGCCCTCCGGATCGCCAATCTGACGGCGCGCTGGGGTCCCGCGATGTCCACGCCCGGCGTTGCGCTCTCGCTCGTGGAAGCCGGCCGCACGAAGACCCCCGCGGGGGCCACCCAGGTGACGTATCGGATTTCCGGCTCCGGCTTCCGTGCCGGAGAAAGGCTGAACCTGGTGCGCTGGCCGCTCGGCGAATCCGTCAAGCCGGTCATGAGCGGCCTGATCCTGAACGCGCAGGGCATTGCTGTCTGCGGTGGCCCAGCGTCGCCCCAGGCCCCGCCCACGTCGACGGCTCAGCCGGATACCCCGGGCGCCGGCCTCCACCCCGCGCCCTCTTCGCAGGCCGATTCAGGACCGCTTCCGCCTGGCTGCGCCGATACCATGCAGGCCAACCAGCCCGTCGAGATCCAGGCCACCGCCGCTCCTGGCGAGGCCATCCGCGTAGCCCTGATCGGGGAAGACCACAGCAATGGCGCGGCGGCCCAGGCTGTGCCGTTCCCCATCGTGAACACTGACAAGAGCTGCAGCCTGCAGGTTTTGCTGGGCATGAAAGACGCCGACATGGTCGTGGTGGAGGGTGCTGGTCTTCCCCCAAATAGCGCGATTAAGCTCGAGACCACCACCGGCACGCAGACGCGCATTCTCAACGCAAAGACCGACGGAACCGGCAAGATGGCGCTGGCGGTCCTGCCCGCCGTCACGGGTCAGACGGCCGGTACCACGACCGTGCGCTACGCAGGCCTGGTGGCTCCGCCGGCAGCCCCCGCCACCAGCGCAGCCCCTACCGTGACGGCGCCGGCAACACCACCGGCCTCCCCCTCCGAGGGCGCCTGCGCTCCGGCGGTGAGCTTTCCGTGGGGCGCCAGCAGCTATAAGCCGCAATAGACTGGCAGTCTGCCGGCGCCGTAGTTGACACAATTCCGGAGAAAACAAGCGGACGGCGGCGATTCTGCATCCATCCTTGGGTGGGGTCCCGGGCCCAGGCTGGCTGCCAGGCTTAGCGCCCCAACGCGCACTTTGCGACCCAGGGGGTGGCCTCTGCTGTTCCGCCGTGAAGAGTCCAGCCCCGCGCGGCTGTTGGTGTGGTCCGGCCTCGCAATTCTTGCTTTTCTCATTCTCTGGTTCCAGCTGCACCTGCTGCTGCTGGCCTTTGCCGGGATTCTCGTCGCCGTTATCCTGCGCGCCATGACGAGATGGGTAGACCAACACAGCCAACTCAGCGGCGCCGTGGCCTACGCCGCGACGCTTTTCCTCATCGGCGCCATCGCCACAGTAATCTGCGTCCTCCTGCTCCCTGGAACCGTCACCCAGTTCTCGCAGGTCGTCCGCACCATGCCGCAGTCCTTTGCGCGGTTGGAAGCGCCGTTGCAGCGCACCGCGGCGGGCCAGAAGGTCCTGGCGGAAATTCACCAGCTCGTGCAGGGCACCAGGATCAGCCAGCGCCTTCCGCAGATTGCCGGTTTGGTCACGAAGGCCATCACGGACATCATTGTCATTGTGGTGATCGGATTTTTCGCAGCGCTCTCGCCGCGCGGCTATCGCGAAGGCGTGCTGGTGCTGTTTCCGGAAGCGTGGCGGCCCCGTGCGCGAAAAATCGCCGGTGAGCTCAGGCATCAGCTCACCTGGTGGCTGCTGGGCCAGATCGTGCCCATGGTGGCGCTCGGCGTCGTCAGCGGTACCGGCATGTGGCTGCTGGGCGTGCCATTGCCATGGACCCTGGGCCTGATTACCGGCCTGGCCGTCTTCCTGCCCTATGCCGGAACCGTTCTGGCCGGTATCCCCTGCGTGCTGATGGCCCTGCAGCGCGGCCCGCAAACGGCGGTTTACGTTCTCATCCTGTTTACGCTCCTGCACATTGCGGAAGGCTATCTGCTGACGCCCTGGGTGCAGCGAAGGGCGGTGCGCCTGCCGCCGGTCCTCACGATCCTGGCGCAGTATTTCCTGTGGTCCGTGGGCGGAATTTTGGGGCTGGCCATGGCCGCGCCCCTCGCCGGAGCCGGCATCGTCCTCGTCAAGGAACTCTATCTGCACGTTCCCGCCCAACAGGAAGTTGTCCCCGAGGAAACGCCCGGTCCGATGGCCGCGTGACCACGGGGATCAAAGAAAAAGGGCAGGTCCTGGGACCTGCCCTTGTTAGCTTTCCCTCGCCCTTTACTTCGCGGCGAGAGCTTCCTTCTTCAGACCAGCCTGCTCGCGCAGCGCGTCGGCCTTGTCGGTCGCTTCCCACGTAAAGTCCGGCTCGTTGATCCGCCCGAAGTGTCCGTAGGCGGCCGTCTTCCGATAGATCGGGCGGCGCAGCTTCAGCTGCTCGATGATCTCCTTCGGCGTGAGCGCGAAGTTCTTGCGGACCAGCGCGACCAGCTGACCCTCATCCAGCTTGCTGGTGCCGAAAGTGTCCACCAGCACGCTCACCGGCTCGGCAACGCCGATGGCATAAGCCAGCTGCACTTCGCAGCGTTCCGCCAGACCGGCAGCGACAATGTTCTTGGCGATGTAGCGGGCCAGGTAGGCGGCGGAGCGGTCGACCTTCGTCGGATCCTTGCCGCTGAAGGCGCCGCCGCCGTGACGGCCCATGCCGCCGTAGGTGTCGACGATGATCTTGCGGCCGGTCAGGCCGGTGTCGCCCATGGGACCGCCGATGACAAAGCGGCCGGTGGGATTGATGTGGTACTTGGTGTTCTCGTCGAGCAGTTCCGGCGGCAGCGTCGCCTGAATCACGTGCTTCAGGATTTCCGAGCGCAGCTCCTCGGTGGAGATGGTCTCGGCATGCTGCGTGGAGATGACGACCGCGTCGATGCGAACCGGCTTGTGGTTCGCGTCGTACTCGACGGTCACCTGGCTCTTGCCGTCCGGCCGCAGCCACGGCAGCTTGCCGTTCTTGCGGACTTCCGACAACTTGCGGGTAAGCTTGTGCGCGAGCGAGATGGCCGTCGGCATCAGCTCAGGCGTCTCGTTCGTCGCGTAGCCGAACATCATGCCCTGGTCGCCGGCGCCGCCGGTGTCCACGCCCATCGCGATGTCGCTGGACTGCTTGTTGATCGTGGAGATCACCGCGCAGGTGTTCGAGTCGAAGCCATAGACGGCGTTGTCGTAGCCGATGGACGTAACCACGCCGCGAACGAGCGCCTGGAAATCGACATACGCGCGCGTGGTGATTTCGCCGGCGATCACGACCAGGCCGGTCGCGGTCAGAGTCTCGCAGGCGACGCGGCTGTAGGGATCCTGCTCCAGGCAGGCGTCCAGGATGGCATCGGAAACCTGGTCGGCGATCTTGTCCGGGTGACCCTCGGTGACGGACTCCGAGGTGAAAAGAAATTTTTCGTTGGCTGGCAAAGGGGTTTCCTCCAGAGGTATTGCCGGGTGGCAGACGGCTCTCAAGATAGCCGGGGTGTAGTCCTATGGTACCAGGCGGGCGCCCGAAGGGGCAAAAACTTCCAGCGGACGGCCCGGAAGGCCGGTTCAGCGGGGAAAAGCCGGGGGCGGGCAGCATTCCCCATGGGGCCGGCCCAGCCCTGCCAGGCCCGGAGCATTGACAGCAAGCCGGTCCCTGGATAGAAAGAAATGGAAGACTGGCAGGTGAAGGAGTTCACCTTAACCGCTGTCCTCCTCCTTTCCGAGCGGACAGATGATGACTCCTGGCAGGGGTGCCCTGTTAGGGAGTTGTATCTGTACCCGGGACCCCCAAATACAGCCTGGAAGCTCGCCGCTGGCGGCATTGCCTGTCTCTGTTCAGCATAGGAGGCGTAGTGGCAGAACCGAACGATCTCGTGAACGGGCGATTTGCAGGGGAGCTGAACGGCTACCAGCAGAACCGCCTGCGCGGGACCTGCCATTACATCGACAAGCTTCTGAGCGATATCGAGCACGTCCTGCACCAGGCCACGTCGCAGTCGCCGTTCCCTCGGTACATCACTGACGTCGCGCCGGCGAACGTTCGCGTCATCGAAGATCACATTCGGCAGCTCCGAGCCCAACTTTTGCGTACTCTGGCATGGCAGCGCATGAAGCCGAATCCGCCGGACATCCCGGCGACCCGCGCGGTTCTCGTCGACCTTGCCTTCATCGATATTGCTGTCGAAGAGCTGAGACCGAGGTACATGCGCAGTTCGGGTGCGGTTCCGGACGACGCTGTCGAGGAACTGAACGGTATGGTGCGCGAACTACGTTCGCTGGTGGAAGCGTTGGAACGGTATCTCCGTCAGACGTGCCTGTGACGGGGAGAGACCGTCGCCTCAGGACCATGAAGTTCAGATGAGAAGGTACGCCTGATTTTGCTGGAGGAGACTGGAAGCCTTGCAGAAATATCTCTACATTGCCGCCGGCGGAGCACTGGGCGCGCTGGCGCGATACTGGGTGGGCCTGGCCGTCGCCGGCCGCATGGGAACCAGGTTTCCCTACGGCACATTCGTCATCAACATGTCGGCCTGCGTCATCCTCGGCTTCTCCCTGACATTTCTCAGCCGGCGAGCGGGACTGAATCCGGCCTGGCGCTACCTCATTCCGGTGGGCTTTGTGGGCGCCTACAGCACCTTTTCCACGTATGAATGGGAAACCCTCGCCGAGCTGCGATCCGGCGCCTTCTCGCTCGCTGCGCTCTACGCCTTCAGCAGCCTGATCCTTGGGCTGGCCGCGGTGTGGTGTGGAATCCTGCTCGGCGAGGCGGTTGGGTGAGAAAATCGGGGCCTGCTCCCGTAAGGAGACAAGAACCATGCTGAATGCCGGCAAGGCAGTCAAGGTTTCCATCTATCTCAGCGAGGGATCGACGCATCGCGGCGCCCCGGCCTATTCCACCATTCTGGATTTCCTGTTCTACCGCGGCGTCTCCGGCGCAACGGTGCTGAAAGGAGTCGCAGGCTTCGGCGCCGATCACCACATGCACACTTCCTCCACGGTCGATATTTCCGATCATCTCCCCATCAAAATCGAATTTGTCGAGACCCGCGAGCGCGTCGACGAATTGCTGGGGAAGCTGGAAGAGCTGGCCGGCTCCGGAATGATTGAAGTTCAGGAGACGACGGTCGCCAAGCCGGCGCAGCAGTCGAAAGCGAAGAATCAGCCTCTCCCCGCTCACCAGAAACTCGAGGGCAAAGCGCGCATGATGCGCATCTTTATCGGCGAGTCGGATCGCTGGCGCGACAAGCCGCTCTATCAGGCGCTGGTGGAAGCGATGCGTGCCAACGACATTGCCGGAGTCACCGTCTATCGCGGGATCCTCGGCTATGGAGCGCATCGCCGCGTGCACCGGGACAAACGGCTGAGCCACGACGCCTCGATCATGCTCTCCGCCGTCGACTCCGAAGAGAAACTGCGGCAATTCCTGCCGATCGTGGAGCAGATGGTGCAGGAGGGGCTGGTGGCCCTGTCCGATGTGGAGATCATCAAGTACTCGCATCGGCCGATCGCGACGGACCTGGCCAAGCCGGAGAAGTGAGAAAGCAAGGGAGCCGACCATGAAAGAGGAATATCGAGGTCGCATGCTGCGCATCCTCTTTGGCGAGCGAGACAAATGGCAGGGAAAGCCGCTGCACGAAGCCATCGTCGCCAAATGTCAGGAACTTCGAATAGCGGGCGCTACCGTCTACCGCGGTATTGAGGGATACGGCGCGAGCACGCGCATTCGCTACGCGAGCCACTGGAAGTTTTCTCAGGACGCGCCCATCATGCTCAGCATTGTCGATAAAGACGAGCAGATTGCCAGGTTGCTTCCTCACCTGGAGGGGATGGTGGACGAGGGCCTCATCGCCATCTCGGATGTTGACGTGATCCGGTTCATCCGTGAGGAAGAGGGTGAGGTGAAAGCACCAACTCCGCGATCCGGCGCGTGAGGCTATACGAGGGAATTTCTGCACAAAGGGGATGGTGGCCAGGGACGGGATCGAACTTGAGCCGGTTTGCGGGCGTCTGAGCCCGCAGGCGAAATCCTGACCGAAGCGCAAGCGAAGGGAAGAACCCCGCACGCCTGCAAAACCAAACAGAGCAATGGTGGCCAGGGACGGGATCGAACTTGAGCCGTTTTGCGGGCGTCTGAGCCCGCAGGCGAAATCCTGAGCGCAGCGAAGGACCTCGCCAACTCCATTCTTCACGTGGGAATGGTGGCCAGGGACGGGATCGAACTTGAGCCGTTTTGCGGGCGTCTGAGCCCGCAGGCGAAATCCTGAGCGCAGCGAAGGACCTCGCCAACTCCATTCTTCACGTGGGAATGGTGGCCAGGGACGGGATCGAACCGCCGACGCCGGCCTTTTCAGGGCCGCGCTCTACCACTGAGCTACCTGGCCGCCGGGTGGATTTCCAGCGCTGTCGGGGATGTCTGAGACCCGCGGAAGGCGTCAGCAACCTCAGCCAGTATAGCAAAGCAGATTCCGCCGGCCGCTCTCTTCATCATCCCTGGCAACCGCCCGCGTTACACTTGTCCAACGGTTTTCTCTATGCCCAGGGAATCGGGGTTTCCAGCTCGCCCGCGCCGCGCCCGCCTCGCGCTCCTCCTGCTGATTTTCACTCTCGGCTTTGGCGCATCCGCGCTCTTCGCGCAATCCTCCTCGCCGGAAGCGCGGACCGCTCGTGCGTTCCTTGAGGCGCGCCGGCAAGGCCCGCCCGCGCTCTACGCGTTCTTCTACCGGATGCCCAAAGGGGCCGATCTGCACATGCACCTCACCGGCGCCGTTTACGCGGAAACCTGGATTCACGAAGCGGCCGAGGACAATGAGTGCGTGAGCGCCGCGCGTCTCCGCTTCGACGCCGATCACCACGCGCCCGACTGCCCCGCCGGCGAAACTTCCGCCGCCGGCGTCCTCTCCGATCAGCACCTCTACGACGAGCTGATCGACGCCTTCTCCATGCGCACCTTCATCCCCACCACTGGCGACTCCGGCCACGACCACTTCTTCGACACGTTCGGCCGCTTCGGCGACGACGATCGTTTCGAAGCCGCGTGGATCGATGAGGTCGCCGCGCATGCCGCCGCGCAAAATGAACAGTATTTGGAGCTGATGCAGACGGGGGATTATTCCGGCGTCAAAGCCGAAGCGGACAAATTGGGCTGGGATGCCGATCTCGCGCAGTTCCGCCAGAAGCTCCTCGCCGATCCGGTCTTTCGCGCCGGCGTCGCCGGCAGCCGCCAGGCGTTCGACGCCGCGCTCGCCGGTCGCGAGCGCATGGAGCACTGCGGCCAGCCGGATGCCGCACCGGCCTGCCAGGTCACGGTCTGCTTTCTCTATCAGGTGCTGCGCGGTCACCCGCCCCAGGAGGTCTTTGCGCAAACCCTCCTCGCCTTCGAAATTGCGTCGCAGGACCCCAACGTCGTCGGCCTGAACTACGTTCAGCCGGAAGACGGCTATATCGCCCTGCGCGATTACAGCCTGCAGATGCACATGCTCGATTATCTGCACAGCCTCTACCCGCAGGTGCACATCTCGCTGCACGCTGGCGAGCTCGCGCCCGGCATGGTCGCGCCGAAGGACCTCACGTTCCACATTCGCGAGGCCGTGGAGCAGGGCCACGCCGAGCGCATCGGCCACGGCGTCGACGTCCTGTACGAGCACCATCCCTGGCAGTTGATGAAGGAAATGGCCGATCGCCACACGATGGTCGAGATCAACCTCACCAGCAACGCCGTCATCCTTGGCATTACCGGCGACGAGCATCCCATTCATGCTGTACCGGAAAATGGGCGTCCCGGTCGCGCTCTCCACCGACGACGAAGGCGTCTCCCGCATCGATCTCACGCATGAATATGTGCGCGCGGCGGATACATATCCGCTCACGTACCAGGATTTCAAGCTCCTCGCGCGCACTTCCATCGAGCACGCCTTCCTGCCCGGCGCCAGCCTCTGGCAGCGCTTCACACCCGAGCATCTCGACACGCCGGTAGCTGCCTGCCGCGGCCAGCTTGGCCAAGCCGAGCCCACCGGCGTCTGCGCCACTCTGATCCACTCCAGCCAGAAAGCGCAGCAGGAGTGGGACCTGGAACGCCGCTTCCATCTCTTCGAGGCCTCTTTCTGAGAATCGTCTTTTCCACTTACGGCACCTTCGGTGACGTCAATCCGCTCGTCGCCCTGTGCCTCGAGCTCAAGCGCCGCGGTCACCAGCCCGTGCTCGCCATCCCGGAGATGTTCCGCCCCAAGGTTGAGCCCCTCGGCATCGGCTTCGCGCCCGTCCGCCCCGAGCAGGACCCCACCGACACGCGCCTCATCGCGATGATCTACGACATCAAGCACGGCACGGAGACCGGCCTGCGCGAGTTTCTCTTCCCCTCGCTGCGCCAGAGCTACGACGATCTCCTCGCCGCCGTGCAGGCTGAGGGCGGCGCCGATCTCCTCGTTACCGGCGAGCTCGCCTACGCCGGACCCCTCGTCGCGGAGAAAACCGGCGTTCCCTGGGCATCGTACGTCCTGGCGCCATTCTCGTATTTTTCCGCATACGATCCGCCCGTGCTCCCGCCCTATCCCACGCTCGCTCGCGTGCAGGAAGTCTTTCCGCCGCTTGGCCACGTCGTCGCGCGCTTCGCTCGCTTTGTCACCCGCAAATGGCCTGACCCCGTGTACGCCTTGCGCCGCGAACTCGGCCTGCCTCGCGGCAAGGATCCCATCTTTGACGCCAAGCACTCCGATCGTCTCGCCCTCGCGCTCTTCTCTTCGGTCATGGGCGCGCCGCAGCCTGACTGGCCCTCCGCCGCGAAAACCAGTGGCTTCGCCTTTTACGACGGCTCCGGTGACGAGGGCGAACTCCCTCCGCATCTCGCCGCATTTCTCCAGGACGGCCCGCCGCCGCTGGTGTTCACTCTCGGCTCAGCCGCGGTGATGAACGCCGGCGACTTCTACGAGCAGAGCGCCGAGGCAGCCGCAATCCTCGGCCAGCGCGCCGTTCTTTTGGTCGGCGCCGACGACCGTAATCTCCCCAGGCGCGCTCTGCCGGACACCATCTGCGTCGCTCGCTACGCGCCCTACTCGAAGATCTTTCCTCGCGCCTCGGTCCTCATCCATCAGGGCGGCATCGGCACCACGGCGCAGGCTCTCCGCGCCGGCCGGCCCATGCTGGTGATGCCCTATAGCCACGATCAGCCCGATAATGCGCGCCGCGTGCGGCGTCTCGGTGTCGCGGAAGTCCTGGGCAGAAAGGATTACCGCGCGAAGCCCGCTGCCCGCCTCATCTGGCAACTGCTCTCCGATAATGCCTACGAGATGAGCGCTGCCGCCGCCGCCGCGACAATCGCTGAAGAGAACGGCGCCGTCGCCGCCTGCGACGCCCTGGAATCCGCCGCGCGCGCCCGCTGACCGCGCTCTACTGCGCGGGCTGTGCCGCCCACACCGCCGCCGTCACGTGGTTCCCGTCCAGATAAAACGTCGACAGCCCTTCCATGTCCGTGCGATACGTGCGCACGTGCGCAGCCTGCAACTCTTCCAGTACCTCATGCCGCGGATGCCCATAGAAATTCCGGTGGCCCACCGAAATCCCTGCCCACTCGGGCGAAACCGCCGCCAGAAAATCCGGAGTGGTCGAAGTGCGGCTGCCGTGGTGCCCTACCTTCAGAAAATCCGCGTGCAATCCGCCGCGCCTGAGCATGCGCTCTTCGCTCGGCGCTTCCGCATCGCCCTCCAGCAGTGCCGTCGTGCCGCCATAGCGCATTTGCAGGACCAGCGAGTCGTTATTCCCTGGAATCGCCGCCGGTTCGTAATTCGGCTCGGGCGCCAGCACGCGCACGCGCACGTCGTCGAACGTGAAAACGTCGCCTGCTGTATGTCGCAACACTCGGGTGTGGACTGCCGCGGCCTCCGCCAGCACCGCGTCGTACAACGCCGAATGCGGATTGATCCCGATCCACAACACGCGCGGCCGAAAATTCCTGAGCACGGCAATCATTCCGCCAATGTGATCCGCGTGCGCGTGCGTAATCGCCACCGCGTCCAGCCGCCGAATGCCGCGCGACCACAGTACCGGCGACACCACCTCCTCGCCCACGTCGAAATTTGACTCGCGCTCCTCCCTCGCACCCGGCGCGACGCCGGTCAGCCCGCCTGCTCCCACAATCCCGCCCGCATCGATCAGCAGCGTCTGCCCATGCGGCGTGATCACCAGCAGCGAATCGCCCTGGCCCACGTCGATGGTCGAAACCTCCAGCGCGCCGGCGCGATGCTCAACCGGTCGCGGCAGCAGAACCATCCCCGCCGCCAACGCCAGCGCCGCCACGGCCGATGGAATCGCGTATCGCCTCATGCGAATCAGCGCCAGACTCGCCGCAGTCAGCAGCAGAATGGCCGTAATTTCCAGCGCGGTCGGCGCGGGAATCCGCCAGTCGCCCAGCCGCATCCCGCCGAACAGGCGCACCAGCGCGCTCACTCCGTGCAGCAGCAGCGCCACGGCCATTACCGGAATCGCCGCCAGCTTTGGCAGCGTCAGCACCAGCACCATCGTCACGATCGCCAGCGGCAACAGCACGCCCAGCAGCGGCACAATCAGGATGTTCACCGGCAGCGCCACCGCTGTCACGCGATGGAAGTACACGGCCATCGGCAGCGCCATCATCAATTCAATCGCCAGCGACGTGGTCACCAGTTCCGCAATCAGCAGCGTTAGCCGCACGCCGCGCGGAAACGCCTGGTTGGCGATCCGGCTGCCGGTGAACGGACGCAGATGCGCCGCCACCGTTCGCAGCATCACGCGGAACTGCGCCGCCTTGGGCGGCAGCGCGGGATCCACGGGCAGCAGCCACAAATCGCGGGTCGCCCGCAAATACGGCCCGAAGCTGCGCGCCGCCACCGGAACCGCAATCCCCGCCACCGCCAGCACGGAAAGCAGCGTCATCTGCAATCCCGCGTCGAACAGCGCCGCCGGATCCGCTGCCAGCAGCACCAGCGCCGCAAATCCGATCGCGTTCAGCGGACGCCGCTCTCGCCACAGCATCCGCCCCGCCAGATACAGTGTCACCATCCAGAACGCCCGCTGCACCGGCTGCCCGAAGCCCGTAAACAGCGCGTAAGCCAGCGACAGCCCGACGGTCGCCAGCATCGCCCAGGTCCTTGGCAGCCGCAACCTCCGCGCGATCCAGAACACCACTCCCGCAAAAATCGCCAGATGCATTCCGGAGACCACCAGCAGGTGAAACGACCCGGTGCGCTCGAATCCCACTCTCAGCCTGTGCCCCAGCAGCGTCCGATCGCCGGTCAGCATCGCTGTCAGCATCACGGCATCATCGTGCGTCAGCCGCAGCGATGCAGGCATCCACACCGGCGCGGGTTGATCGGCGAGGCTCACCAGGCGCCCGCTGGCCGCCTGTTGCGCCGCATGAAATTGACAGGTGAACCCCGGTCTTGCTTTTGTCACAGTCGCAGTGACATTTCCCACGCGCGCGCTCCCCAGCGCGCTGATTCCCTGCCGCCGGAGCCATGCGCCTTCATCCCACACGTCAGGATCGAGGAACTTTTCCGCCGCGTGCATCTCGGCCTCGCCGCGCAGCGCATCTCCGCACCGCAAAGCAGGAAGCGCTGCATCCGCCGGAGCATAGAGCGTCAGCCGCAAACTCTCCGGCACCGGCAGCCGCTGTCCGTCCACGATGGTCACGCGCAGGTCAACCTGCTGGCTTTGCTCCTGCCGCATCACGTCCGAATACGGCGCCGAAGACGCGCTCAGTCGCAGCGCGCTGGTACGCTCAATCGTCCCCTCCACCAGGTGCTGGGTCGCAATCCCTTCCCGCCGCGTGGTCGGGGTCGGCGCAGGTGTCGCCCAGGCGATCCGCTCCAGGGGCGTGTGACTCGGCGCGCGCGGCTGCAGTTCCGCGCACAGTCCTCCCAGCAACACGCAGACGATTCCCGCCGCGCCCAGCGCAACTCGTTCCGCTCGCAGCGCCGCCAGCATCGCGAGCGCGAACACCAGCGCCAGCCCCACCAGCAATCGGCCCGGCTGCACCCACAGGAATTTCGCTGCGAAATCGCCGCCCGCGAAACAGAGCGCGGCCAACAGCGCCGGAGCCGGCAAGCCGCGTCGCACCACCGGCGCAACCCGCACCTCCGCCTGCGCTGGCTCAATTCTCGTTTGCGGAATAGCGGCGGCGGCCATGGCTCTCGCTCGCCTCCGTCGCCGGAGCGGCCGGTCAGCCCAATGTCAGGTGCGTGACGCTTTCCAGATGAAATGTCTGCGGAAACAGGTCCACCAGCTGCACTTGGGCGAGGCGATAGCCGGATTCTAGCAACGCCGCCACGTCGCGGCTCATCGTCGCCGGATCGCAGGAAACGTAAGTAATGCGCCGCGGGCGAATCTTTCCCAAAAGCGTCGTCACCGCTCCGCCCAGCCCATCGCGCGGCGGATCCACCACCACCAAATCCGGCGCATCGGCCCGCCTCTCCGCCGCCTGGCGCAGAAACGCCACCGTCTCCGCAGCCACTACGCGATGCTTCGCGCTTCCAGCCCCGCGAAGGTTCTCTTTGAGACCCCGAACCGCGCTCGCGCCCGTCTCCACCGCCGTCACTTCCGCGAAGGTCTCCGTCAGCGGCAGCGAAAACAGGCCCGCGCCGGCGTACAAATCCCACGCCGCGCCGCCGCTCTCGCCCGCAGTCACCAGCTCCACCAGCGGCCCAATCAGGAACCGGTTCGCCTGGAAAAACGCCCCCATGCTCACTTGATAGTCGCGCCCGCTCACGCGGTACCGCAGCGACTCCTCGCCAGCCTGCGCCAACATCCGCGCCGCTCGCCGTTCCCTTTCCAGAGCAAACACTCCAGCCCCGGCGATCTCCGGCACAACCTCTCGCGACCCCGCCCACAAGCGCGCCAGCCCCTGCTCCCCCTCCACCGCGCTCCCCTCCGTCCAGGCAGCCATCAGCATGCTCGACTCATCCGCATTCACGAACAGCTCAATCTCCCGGGCCCAATCGCCCAATCCCAGTTCGTCGCCCTCGCGATTCAGCGCTTCCATCGCGCGCTGCAGCGCCGGAGCCGCAATCGGACACGTCTCCACCGGCAAGTTCGCGTGCGAGTTCCGCCTCTTGTAACAGAGCCTGAACGGATTCCCCTCCACATGCAGCCGCACGCGGTTCCGGTATCCGAACGGCTCCGCCGTCACTGCCGCAATTTCCGGAATCTCCTTCACGCGCGCGCGCTCCAGCGTCTCCCGCAGGATCGCCGTCTTCATCTCCACCTGCGCCGCATAGTTCGCGTGTTGATAGTGGCATCCGCCGCAGGCGCCGAAGTACTTGCACGGCGCAACCACCCGCGCCGCGCTCGCCTCCGTCACCGCCTCCAGTTCCGCCGTCGAGTAGCTGCGCTTGTCCTCCGTCACGCGCGCCTCGACCAGCTCGCCAGGAAGCGTGAACGGCAGGAACACGGCCTTGCCTTCGGCGCGCGCCAGCCCCGCGCCGCCATAGATCGCTTTCTCAATGCGGAGTTTCAATCCTGCCTCATGTAGAAGAGGCTCAGTCGAGGCACATCGTGCTGTTCCAGCAGCCGTTTCTGCAGGAACTGCTGCTCGATCTGCCGGATCTGCAGCGCCTGCATCCGCCGCCGGTACGGCGCAATCTCCCGCGCGCTCTGTTCGCGAAGCGCGGTCAATTCTTCTTCCGTCGCCGTTGCCAGCAACGCGTTCAGCAGCTTGTCTTCGAGTGCCGTCAGCGTCCGCTCCAGATCTTCCAGATTCGGCATTTGTCCGCGGACCGCATCCGCCAGCGTCGTCAGCCGCTCCGCGGTTTCCGCCGCCGTCTCTGCGGCCAGCCCGCTCACCTTCGCGCTTTTCAGTTTGTCCGCGGTGTCCTTCAGATGCGCGGCCACGCGCTCCTGCTCCAGCCCCGCGCGCGCCGCATCGGCCGGCGGCTTCGCCACGCCCACGCTGGCCTCGCGCATCTCTTCCGCTGCGGTCATCACTTCCTGCGCGCACCACGCCAGCCCGTTCACCCGCCGCACGTTCGCGCGCGCCTTCCGCGCGTCATAGCGGTCGAACGCCGCGTCGATCCCGCGCAGCACTGCCTCCAGCGGAATCCCCGCCTCCCGCCACGTCTCGATCAGCGCCCAGTCCAGCGTCGAAAGCAGCAAAAGCGTCCCTCGCCGCTGCTGGAACCGCTCCTCGATTTCCGTGAAGTAGTTGAAATAATTTTCCAAAAGCTTATTTGGCCGCCGTGCGCGTCGCCTCGCTCGCCGCCGCGCTGCGCCCGCTGCGAGCGCGCTCCACCGCGTGGTTCCGGTCGTAGATCAGCCGCAGTCCTTCCAGCGTCAGCCCATCGTTCACTTCGGTGATGTATTTCGATTCGCGCGCGATCAGCGGCGCCACCCCGCCCGTGGCCACGCACTTTGTCTCCGCGCCCAGCTCCGCGATCATCCGTTCCAGAATCGAGTCCACCAGCCCCACGTGCCCCCAGAACAATCCGATCTGCAGGTTGTCCACCGTATTGGTCCCGATGATCTTTGCCGGCCGGCGGATCTCCACCCGCGGCAGCCGCGCCGCCCGCGCAAACAGCGCTTCCGCGGAAATCGTCAGCCCCGGCGCGATCGCGCCGCCCAGGAACTCGCCCTTCTTCGACACCACGTCGAAATTCGTCGCCGTCCCCAAATCCACCACAATCGTCGGCCCGCCGTACAAATGAAACGCGCCCACGCAGTTCGCCACGCGATCCGCGCCCACTTCGCCCGGATTGTCGGTCAGGATCGGCAGCCCCGTCTTCACGCCCGGCTCGATAAACAGCGGTTTCTGGTGGAAGTATCGCTCGCAGAACTCGCGCAGAATCCAGTCCATCGGAGGCACCACCGACGCAATCGCGATCCCGCGGATCGCAGTGCTCTCCACGCCTTCGCTGTCCAGCAGGCTGCGCACCAGGATGCCGTACTCGTCCGCCGTCTGCCCCTGCCGCGTGCTGATGCGCCATGTCGCGCGCAGGCCGTCCGTCAGCCCGTTCGCGCCCAGCACGTACAGCGCAATTACCGTGTTGGTGTTGTTCACGTTCAGCACCAGCAGCATGGCCACTCCCGTCCTTCAGCTTTCCCGCACTCCACCGGAAAGCACCGTCCGCATTCCATCCGCCGTACGCACCCGCAGAAACCCGCGCGCATCCAGCCCATCCGTTACGCCGGCGAATCCGCCCTCGCCGTCGCCGCGCTCTTCCACGCGCACGCGCTTGCCGCGAATCCATGTCGAGCCCGCTTCCAGCCGCCGGCAAATCGACTGCGCCGCGAGCTCCGGCGCATCCGTCAGCGCCGTCACCTCATTCTCCAGCGATTGTAGCAACGCCAGCAGCAGCTCCTGCCGGGGCCACTCCCGCCCCGTCTCAATGCCCAGGGACGTCGCGATCTCCCGCAGCTCCGCCGGAAACTGCGCCTGATGCACGTTGATCCCGATGCCTACTACGGCCTGCCGCACGGGAGTTGGAGGCACGCCCGCGCGCTGGGATGGATTATCCGTGCTCAGCTCCGTGAGAATTCCGCAGAACTTCTTCCTTCCCAGCAGGAGATCGTTGGGCCAGCGCAAGTCCGCCTCCAGCGACGTCACCCGCCGCACCGCGCTTTGCACCGCCAGCCCTGCCGCCAGCGAGAGCCACAGCGCATTCGCCGGCGCAAGACGTGGCCGCAGCAGCACGCTCGCGTACAGCCCCGCGCCCACCGCCGACTCCCACGTGTGCGCGCCGCGTCCCCGGCCGTCGGTCTGCTCATCGGCAAAATACACGCTGCCGTCCGGCGCGCCCGCCTCTGCTTCTTTCATTGCATGGGTATTCGTCGACCCAATCGCCGGGAAAAAATGCAGCTTCCCCGCGAATCGCGATCCCTCGAGCGCCGCATCCATTGCCTGTAGATCGAAGAAGTCGTGCGCCATGCCGCCCGCTGCCGCTCCCGCGCGCCTGCTCCGGACCAGGGTTTCTTAACCCCTAATCCCTATCCCCTGTTTCTCAATACAGCTCCGCCGTGATCCGCATCGACAAATCCACTGCGACGGCCGAATGCGTCAGCGCGCCCACAGAAATGTAATCCGGCCCAGCCAGCGCGTACTTCCTCACGTTCTCCAGATTGATTCCGCCCGACGCCTCGGTGGGAATATCGATCCCGCGCTCGTGCACCATCCCCACCGCCTTCTTCACCTCGGCTGGCGTCATGTTGTCCAGCAGCAGCGACTCCGCGCCGTTGTCCAGCGCCACCGTTAGTTCCTCCAGGCTGCGCACCTCAATGTCGAGCGTCTGTCCAGGCTTGCGCCGCTCGCGCGCGCGCTCCAGCACCTTCTCGATGCCCCCGCCCAGGGAAATGTGGTTGTTCTTAATCAGAATCCCGTCGGACAAGTCCGCCCGGTGGTTCTCCCCGCCGCCGCACCGCACCGCGTATTTATCCAGAACCCGCAGCCCCGGCATCGTCTTCCTCGTGTCCAGAATCTTCGCGCCCGTCTCTTCCACGGCCTCCACATAGCGCCGCGTCAGCGTAGCAATTCCGCACATGCGCTGCATCAAATTCAGCATCACGCGCTCGCATCCCAGCAGCACCCGCGCGTTGTGCCGGATCACCGCAATCGCCTGCCCTTTGTGCAGCCGCACGCCATCGAAAATCTCCGGATGGCTGATGACCTCGTAGCGCCCGCTGCTGCGCCCGTCCAGACGCTCGAAAATCGCAAGGAACCGCGGAATCGAGCCCACCCCCGACAGCACGCAGTCTTCCCGCGCCAGGATCGTCGCCGAGGCCCGCAGCCCCTGGTCGATGCTCACGGCCGTCGTCACGTCGCTGGTCGCTCGATCCTCCACCAGCGCCTGTTCCAGAATCGCCTCAATTCGCCGGCTTTTCCATTCCATCGCTAACCCAGTTCCTCCAGCGCCTTCCGCGTCTTCTCCATCAGCAGCCGCGTCTCGGCCTCCTGCTTCTTCAATCCCTCAACAATATGCGCCGGAGCCTTCGCAAGAAAAGCCTGATTCCCAAGTTGCTTTTCCGCAGACGCCAGCGCCTTCTCCTGCCTGGCCAGCTCTTTTGTCAGACGCTCGCGCTCGGCCAACGTATCGATTTTCTTTTCGTAAATCACCTGCACGTCGAAGGTCGGCGTCGAACGCACGCCCGTGCCTTCCGCCAGCGTGTCCGCCCTCTCAATTTCCGTCACGCGCGCCAGCCTCTGGATAATCTCCGCATGGGCGCGGAACGCCAGTCCATTCTGGTTCGCTCGAACCCGGATCGGCACCGCCAGCTTCTCCTCGACGCCAACGTCCTTGCGCAGCGCGCGCACCGCGACAATCAACTCCTGCAGCAGCGCAAACTCGCTCTCTGCCCGGTCATCCGTGTGGGCTTTTCCCAGCGGATACCGCGTCAGCGCCACCGACTTCGCCGGCGGCTCGCCCTCGTACACTGCATGCCACAATTCCTCTGTCAGGAACGGCATAAACGGCGACAGCAGCCGCAGCGCCGCCTCGAACGTCTGCAGCAGCGTCGTCAGCGCCGCCTTGGCCGCCGCGCGATCCGCTCCCTCGCTGAAGTCCAGCCGCAGCTTCACAATCTCCAGATACCAGTCGCAGAAATCGCCCCAGAAGAACTGGTAGACCGTGCTCGCCGCTTCGTGGAACCGATACTCGCCCAGCGCCGCATTCACCTCCGCGGCCTCGGCATTCAGCCTCGCCACGATCCACCGTGCTTCGATCGGAGCATCGTCGGCGACCGCCGGCATGCCGCCCAGCGCCGCCCGATCCACCTCAATGCCCGCCTCGCGCGCCTTCTCCACATTCATAAAGATGAATCGCGCCGCGTTCCAGATCTTGTTCGCAAACGCCCGATACCCCTCCGTCCGCGCCTCGCTGAACGCAATATCCGTGCCCGGCGATGCCATCGAGGCCAGCGTGAACCGCACCGCATCCGTCCCGTACCGCTCCACAATCTCGATCGGGTCGATCACGTTGCCCTTCGTCTTCGACATCTTCTGCCGCTCGGCATCCCGCACCAGCGCATGGATGTACACCTCGCGGAACGGCACCGTATCCTTCGCCTCGCGCTCCGCTCCATCCGCCATCGGGATATCCCGACTGAACCAGCATCCCAGCATGATCATCCGAGAAACCCAGAGGAAGAGGATGTCGAAGCCCGTCACCAGCAGTTGCGTCGGATAGAACACGTCGAAGTCCCGCTCGTGCCGTGGCCATCCAAACACCGTCACCGGCAACAACCCCGACGAGAACCACGTGTCCAGCACGTCGGTGTCCTGCACAATCTCCACGCTCCCGCAGCGCGCGCACGCCGTCGGGTCTTCCCGCGCTACCGTAGTCTCCTGGCACGTCGCGCAGTGCCAAGCCGGAATCCGATGTCCCCACCACAATTGCCGCGAAATGCACCAGTCGTAGATGTTATCCATCCAGTTCAGGTAGACCTTCGAATACTGCTCCGGCGTGATCCGGATATGTCCCCCGCCCTTCGAGTCCGGCCGCACGGCCCTGCGCGCCAGCTCCGCCATGGAATCCCCGCCATCTTTGGGAGCCTGGTTCACCGCCACAAACCACTGCGTCGAGAGACGCGGTTCCACCACCGTCTTGCAGCGATCGCATCTCCCAATCGAGTTCACGTGATCGCGCACCGCGCCCAGCAGCCCCTGCGCCTCCAGATCCTCCAGCACCTTTTTCCGCGCGGCATACCGATCCAGCCCCGCATACGCGCCCGCTTCGGCATTCATGTGCGCCGTCTCGTCCATCACGTTGATGGCCGGCAGCCCGTGACGCTTCCCGATCTCAAAATCGTTTGGATCGTGCGCCGGCGTCACCTTCACCGCGCCCGTTCCGAAGTCCGACTTCACCCACTCATCGGCGATCACCGGAATCTCGCGCTGCGTCAGCGGCAGCCTCAGCTTTTTGCCCAGATACTTCTGGTACCGCTCGTCCAGCGGATGCACCGCGACGGCCACGTCGCCCAGCATCGTCTCGGGCCGCGTCGTCGCCACCGTCACAAACTCGTCCGGTGTGCCAACAACCGGGGCCCCCGGCGCGCCCGGCGCGACGGGGTGGTCGACGACCGGATACCGGATCTCCCACAGCTTTCCCTGCTGCTCCTCATGCGCCACTTCCAGATCGCTGATCGCCGTCTGGCACCGCGGGCACCAGTTCACGATGTACGCCCCGCGATAGATCAGCCCCTGCTCGTACAGCCGCACGAACGCCTCGCGCACCGCGACGGACAGGTGCTCGTCCATTGTGAAGTACTCGCGCGACCAGTCCACGCTCGCGCCCAGCCGCTTCATCTGCTCCAGGATGGCCCCGCCGTAGTGCCGCTTCCACTCCCACACCCGCTCCACGAACGCTGCGCGCCCCAGGTCCTGGCGCTTTTGCCCCTCCTCCGCCAGTTGCCGCTCCACCATCATCTGCGTGGCAATGCTCGCGTGATCCGTGCCCGGCAGCCACAGCGTCAGATCCCCCTGCATCCGCCGCCAGCGGTTCAGGATGTCCATCTCCGTCTGGTTGAGCATGTGGCCCATGTGCAGCCGCCCCGTCACATTGGGCGGCGGCAGCAGGATCGTGAACACGTCGTGCCCCTCGGCGCGCAGCTGGCTCAGCGCTTCCTCATCCGGCGTCTTCACCTCGAACAGCCGCTCCCGCACCCAGTACTCCGCCCAGCGATCTTCAATCGCCGCCGGATCGTAGGCTTTCGGCAGCTCGCGGCCTGGGCCGCCTGCGTCTTTCATCCTGTGCTCTCTTTCGATTGGTTCGTGGCTTCCCTCGGGCATGGTTCCTTCCACGATATAACGTTTCGTCCGGCCAGCAGAAAGGCCGCCCTCGGGCGGCCTTTCGTTTCTCGCAGGGGATCTCGATCCCGCCTGCGTGTTGTTCTGAATGGTGGCTTTTCGCTGACAGCAGTATCGCTAACGGCTCTTTAGCTACCCGCGTCTCAGCTATCGGTTTCTTCGCTACCCGTTTCTTAGCTGCCTAGAACGGATTGACCTTCTCCAGCCCCTTCTTCTTCTTGTGCTTGCTCGAGGATTCCTGCTTCTTGTAGTACTTCGGCTTCGGATTCTTCTTGCCGTTGGCCTGCGCCGGCGGAGTGGCCGGCGTCTGCTGCGCAGTTCCCGGTGGAATTTCGTTGATCTGCGTCGGAGCCTGCGTCGGTTGGTCGACCGGAGGCAGCGCCTGGTTGTTGTTCGCTGGTCCCACCGGCGCCACCAGCGGCGTGCTGGCCGGCGCGCTCGTCGGCGGTGTGGTCGACCCGCTCGGCGCCCCGGTCCCGCTGCCACCCGACTCGCCTTCCCCGGTCACCTGCACGCTCACCGAATTCCCCGGCGCGCTGTTGGTCGTCGGCACCTCGCCGAATTGCAGCGTCTGCACCGCGCCGCCTTCGCTCCCCGGCGCTGGCGCTGGAGTCGCGGCGTTCTGCGCCGGCGCGGTCTGTCCTGGCAGGGTCAGGCGCGGGATCGGCTTCCCATTCATCGCGTCGACAAACGCCACCTTCGCCTGCTCGTTCAAATCCTTCGGGATCACCGGCGTCGGCGTGCTCAGCGACGGCTCTCCCACGCGCGCCGCGTGAATCGTGCTCGGGCCGTGGCCCAGCAGCGCCAGGGTTTTCGTGCCCAGCTTCACGTTCACCCGGCTGTCTTCTTCCGCCTGGTTCTCCGCCAGCGCCGCCGCTGTCGGCTCCGGAACCGGCTGTCCCATCGCGATCAGCCGATCCTTCGCGTCTTCCACGTGCGGCGACAGGGGATATTGCGTGCAGACCCGGTCCCATGCTGCTGCGGCCCGCTCGTCGTAGTACGCCTCCAGCTCCTCTTTGGCTCGCTCCGGAATCTTGTAACGCGCCACGTACGACGCCCAGTTCGCATACGCATCCCCGATCGAGATCAGCGTCTGGTCGCTCTTGCTGAACAGCGGATACGCGTCCGCCACCGTCTGCAGCCGCGCAATCGACGCTGCCCAGTTCTCCTGCGAGGAGTAATATTCTCCGATCTCGAACTGCCGCTGCGCCAGCACTTCCTGCACGTCGCGCAGCTTCTGCTTCGCCTGCGGCGCCAGCGGCGAATCCGGGAACTGCTCCAGCATCGTCCGGTATTCCCGCTCCGCGTTGATGGTGTTCTGCGGATCGCGGTCAGGCTTTTCCATCTGCATAAAGTAGATGTCGCCGATCTTCATCTGCGCTTCGGCCGCTTCCGGGCTGTTGGGGAAGAAGGTGATGAAGTCCTTGTATTCCAGCTCCGCCTGCGCCAGCGCCGCCGATCCGCCTTCCTTGAACCAGCTGTCGCCCACCGCCATCTTCGCGCGCATCGCGTACTCTGAGTCCGAATAGGTGTTCAGCAGCGCCTGCAGCTGCAGCCGGGCCACGTCGTAGTGGCCCTTCTTCATCGCCACCATCGCCTTGTCGTACAGAATCTTGTCCGGCTGTTCGGACTTCACGTTCGTCAGCGCATTCTGGCTGATGTCGTAGGCCTTCTGGTGCTTCTTGTGCTTTTTCGCGAATGCGCACGGCGTCAACGCCATCGCCACGCCCAGACTCACTGCCGAAATCCGAATTGCCAGCCGATTCATAACACCTCAACATGCCGCGGGCGCTTACCGTTCCTGCCGGCGCCCCGGGGGGTACTGCTCTGCTTATGCGGCCTGGAGCGCCGCCTGCTGCGCCGCTTCCAGCAGCGACCGCGCGTCCCGTTCCGCGTGTCCTTCTCCAAAAACCGCGTTCCCGGCCACCAGCAGCTCCGCTCCTGCTTCGACCACGCTTTTTACCGTGTCGTGAGCCACTCCGCCGTCCACCTCAATCCTAAACTCCAGCCCCATTTCCTGCCGAAGTTCTTTCAGCCGCCGGATCTTGTTCAGTGAGTAGGGGATAAACCGCTGCCCTCCGAACCCCGGATTCACGCTCATCACCAGCACGTGGTGCACCATCCCCAGCACCGGGATCAGCAGTTCGGTTTTCGTCGCCGGATTGATCACCACCCCCGCCTTCATCCCATACTGCGCGATCAATTGCAGCGACCGGTGCAGGTGCCGGCAAGCCTCGTAGTGCACGCTCACCCAGTTCGCGCCCGCTTCCGCAAACGCCGGGATGAACTCGTCCGGATTTTCGATCATCAGGTGGCAGTCCAGCGGCAGCTTCGTATGCTTCCGCAGCGACTGCACAATCGGAGGCCCCACCGTGATGTTGGGCACAAAATGCCCGTCCATCACGTCCACATGGATCACGCTTCCGCCGCCGCGCTCCGCTGCCGCAACTTCCTCGGCCAGCCGCGCAAAATCGGCCGAAAGTATCGATGGGACTAGCTCGACCAAGATACTTCAAGTGTACCAGCGGGAGGATGGAGGCCAGCGAGCCGGCACCTGAATGCGGTTGTCCCGGCGAACGCCACGCGAGGGTCCGGCCAGCGTCCGTCGTATCATAAGCCCAGGAGAATCGAAATGGCGACGCCGTCCTACAAAGCCGTCAGGCGCATGATTGAATCGCTGACGCGCGAGGAGCAGCTCCGGCTGGTCCGGGAGGTCGCCGGTCATGACCCTGCCGTCGAGCGGCATTCTGAGGGCCCGGCCAGCATCATGGAATTGTGCGGGCTGGGTCAGGAGATCTGGGATGGGATCGATGCCCAGCAGTATGTCTCGCGTGAGCGCTCCTCGTGGAATGGCTGAGTTCGCTGCGCGGAACGGCTGTCGGGCTCGACACCGCTCCTCTGATCTACTTCATCGAAAAGCACCCGCGTTACCTGCCGCTGGTTCAGCCGTTCTTTGCGGCTGTCGAAGATGGAGACGTCACGGCAGTCACTTCTACGCTTACCCTTACAGAAGTGCTGGTCCATCCCTGGCGGCGTGGGAATCAGGAACTGGTACGGCAGTATTCGCGCATTCTCCTGCATGCCCGGAACCTGCAAACCATTCCCGTTTCGCCTGAGATTGCCGCTGAAGCAGCGCGAATCCGGGCCACCCTCAACGTGAAGGTTCCGGACGCGATTCAGCTTGCTACCGCTCTCTCCGCTGGAGCGGCATCCTCCCTGACAAATGACGCAGGAATCGCCTCGCTCCCGTCTCTGAAAGTCTTTTGCCTCGATCGGCTCGGTCCGTAATTCCTGATTCGACGACCCTCACCCCACCGGCGCTTCCTGTTCGCCGTGTCCGGTCGTCGTCAGCACCACCGCCGCCACAATGATCAGCGCGCCCGCCGATCCACGCCCCGGCGCCCAGTTTGTCGCCCAGCAACTCTACCCCCAGAACCGCTCCCACTGCCGGCTCGATGTTCAGAAATACCCCCGCCCGCGACGCCGGCGCATGATGAATCCCCCAGTTCCACAGCGCTGTGCTGGCCGCCGTGCACAGCAAACCGCTGGCCAGCACGGCGCCCCAGATCGTCAGCCCCACGCCCCGCACGGGCGGCAGCCCGTCCTGTGCCAGAACCCACACCGCCAGCATCGCCGTCCCCACCAGCAGCCCCCAGATGGTCACCGTCATCGGGGAGTGGCCGCTCTTCATCAGCCGCTGGTTGATCAGGATCCACCCCAGCGCCAAAAACATCGCCGCAATCACCAGCAGATCGCCCTCCAGGCTCCCGCCGCGCAGCGACCCGCGCTCGCTGCTGCTCACGATCAGCACGATGCCCGCCGTCGAGCCCATCACCGCCAGCCAGCCCTTCCCGTCCAGGTGCTCCTGGCTGAACATCGTCGCGCCCACCGCCAGGATCACCGGCATCGTCCCCACCATCAGCGCCGCATGGCTCACCGTCGTCAGCTTCAGCCCGTAGAACTGCACCAGAAACTGCACCGGAATTCCCAGAAACGACCCGATCCCCAGCAGTCGCCACTCCCGCCCCGAGAATCGTGGCCGCTCCACCAGCGGCAACAGTCCCGCGCACCCAAACAGGAACCGGTACAGCACAAAATGCCCCACGCTCAGCCGCGTAAAGCAGATCTTTCCCAGGAAGAATCCCAGGCTCCAGAAGATGCCCGCCAGCGCACACGCGGCATAACCCCACCCGCGTCCAGCGCGGAGTCCCGCACGCGCCGTCGCGCCCTCATGTGCCGCCGGGCTGCCTCGTATCTGCTTCAGACTTTGACGCCGCCTTGCGTCGCCACGCCAAAGCAATGATCAAACCCATCGTCGTCGGTCAGGAAGAACTCCGTCTGCCCGTAATCCCGATCCACGACTTCCGATACCCCAAATCCCAGGCTCTTCAGCCGCTCGCGCGTCTCGTGGATATCCGTCGGCGCCCAGTACAGACTGATCCCGTGGTAGTCCTCCGGCCTCTCCGGCGTGCCCGCCCGCTGATTCAGCCAGAACCACAGGTTGCCGTTCTGCAGCATGCAGCCAATCAGCTTCCCGTCCCTGTGCATCTCTCGGCTAGTCGCGAAGCCGAGACCATCCCGCCAAAAGCGCAGGCTCTTCTCCAGGTCCGCGCTCGGAATGACCGGAATACACGAAATTACCGGCATGATCCCCTCCTTTGATCAGCTTGATGGTCGCATAGTCCGATGACGGCTCGAGAGAAGGGTCGGCGCCTTACGATTCGCTGGGGTCGCCGAGTCCGGCCGCCCTGAGTACCCGCGCAAGGAACGAGTCCATCTCGGAATCATCCGCCATCCCGCGCGTTGACGACCCGGGCCCGAGGCCGTGGGGATTGAGCAGTGACAACGTCTCATTCACGAAGACGCCTCGATGCGCCAGAAGCCCCTGCCGCACCGCCTCCCATGGCAGAGTGTCGGCATGATACTGACAGATCCCGCCCAGCTCCGGATGCTCGCGGAAAAATCCCTCCAGCCGCCATTCGTATTCCAGCAGCTTCGAAAAATCCCGGTCCGGCCCCATTTCCCAGGTCATGTCGCCGGTCGCCCAAAGGCCCGCATAGCCGTCCTGAAGCGCCCGCTGCAGGGTTTTCTCCAGCGTGCCCATCAGCCGATCCGGATCGAAGTGCCCGTCCACCAGGTGCTGCTGCTCCGAGGAAAGCACAAGGCTGCCGGAAGTCAGCGCCCCTTCCACATCGACGTTCGCCGCCGCAAGATACGAGCCCATGCCCGCGATCATCGGAGCGCTGTTCAGGCACAGGCACCGATAACCCTGACTCAGCTTGTTGTGGACGGCGGCGGCCAGGGCCGAAAGCTGCCGCGAAGGAGCGCCTTCATAGACCAGACATTGATGACGGGACAGATCGGGGAATAACGGTTCCATCAGCGGCAACAGTATAAGGCCTTTCACCCCGGCGAACGGTCAACTCCGCGCACAATCGATGCGCTGCGCCTGCTCAGGGAGGAGGTGCCGTTTCATCTCAGCCCCTTCCACCCTTCCCCCAAAAACATCCGGATCGCCGCAACCCCCGCAGCCCCCGCCTGCACGCACGCCGCCGCGTTCTTCTCCGTCACGCCGCCCAGCGCCAGCACCGGAACCGGCTTCGCCAGCTCCACCGCCTCGCGCAGCGCAGTCAATCCTTCCCCCCGCGTAATCTGCTCGGCTGTCACCTTCTCAAATACCGGCGAAAACAGCAGCAGATCCGCTCCCGCCGCCTGTTTGATCTCGTCCGCCGAGTGGCACGCGGCGCTCATCACCACCTCGCGCCCGGCCCGCGCGTACACCTGCTCCGCCGCCTGCGCGGCATTCTGCGCCACGGCTGTTCCCGGATCTCCAGCCGTCCTCGCTGCCTGCGTCGAAGGCAGATGCACGCCGTCCGCGCCGGCATCCAGCGCCACCTGCGCCGGCCCATTCACCAGCACCTTGGTCTCCGCGCCCGTCCCCCGCACCGCCTCGACCACTTTTGCCGCCAGCGCCTGCAGCTCTGTCAGCGGCATGTCTTTCTCGCGCACCTGGATGTACGCGACGCCGCCCTGCGCCCACTCCGCGGCCAGTTCAGCCAGCCGCTTGCGCCTGGCATCCTCGTCGCCCGGCAGTAATGCCCGGTTCGTGATGGCATACAGCAGCATCTGAAATTGAGTGTAATGGCCCGCTTCGCTCAAACATTACCATCCAACATTTAAGATGAGCACGGACCCCTTCCCCTCCGGCCCCTTTTCCGGTCCTCCTTCTTCTCGCATGGCGACCTACGATCTCCTGGTTATCGGTTCCGGACCCTCCGGGCAGCGTGCCGCAGTTTCCGCTGTCAAAAAAGGCAAGCGCGTCGCGCTGGTCGAGATGCGCGGCGTCGTCGGCGGCGTCTGCATCAACACCGGCACCATCCCCAGCAAGACCATGCGCGAGGCCGTCCTGCATCTCTCCGGCTACAACTACCAGCTCCATCTACGGCATGAATTACCGCGTGAAGGAAAAGATCACCATGGCCGACCTCGCCTTCCGCGTCCAGCACGTCATCAAAACCGAAATCGATGTCACCGAAGCGCAGCTCTCGCGCAACGGCGTCGAAGTCGTTCACGGCGTCGCCAGTTTCGAGGACGATCACCACATCCGCATCGAGGCCCACGCGTTAGCAGCACCTATGAGGCCGACACCATCATCATCGCCACCGGCACCAAGCCCGCCTCTTCCCCCAAAGTCCCCATCAACGGCCGAACCATCATCAACAGCGATCAGATCCTCGATCTCGTCGATCTGCCCAAGAGCCTGATCGTGGTCGGCGGCGGCGTCATCGGCGTCGAGTACACCTGCATGTTCGCGACCCTCGGCGTCGCGCGTCACCCTGATCGAAAAACGCCCGCGCCTGCTCGAATTTGCCGACCAGGAGATCGTCGAGGCGCTCTGCTATCACCTGCGCGACGCCCGCGTCACCATGCGGCTCAACGAAGAAGTGGAAAGCGTCGAAGAGCTCCCCGACGGCGCCGTGGTCGCCAATCTTGAAAGCAAAAAGCGCATTTCCGGCGACGCGCTGCTCTACGCCGTTGGCCGCCAGGGCAATGTCGACGAGCTCAATCTTCCCGCCGCCGGCATCGAGGCCGACAAGCGCGGCCGCATCCCGGTCGATCAGGACTTCCGCACCAAAGTCCCGCACATTTACGCCGTCGGCGACGTCATCGGCTTTCCCAGCCTTGCTTCCGTCTCCATGGAGCAGGGCCGCATTGCCGCCGAGCGCGCCTTCGGCAACACGCACATCCAGTCCAACCCCAGCTTTTATCCCTACGGCATCTACACCATTCCCGAGATTTCCTTCATCGGCAAAACCGAGGAGCAGCTCACCGAGGAAGACGTGCCCTACGAGGTCGGCGTCGCCTACTATCGCGAGATCGCGCGCGGCCAGATTCGCGGCGACACCACCGGCCGCCTCAAGATCATCTTCCATCGCGAAACCCGCCAGATCCTGGGCGTCCACATCATCGGCGAGGGCGCGGCCGAGCTTGTCCATATCGGCCAGGCCGTCATGGCCCTCAACGGTAACCTCGACTACTTCGTCGATACGGTTTTCAATTATCCCACGCTGGCCGAGTGCTACAAGGCCGCCGCCTTCAACGGCATCAATCGGCTCGCGCGTTTCGAAGGATGAACGCGGATGGGTAGAGACGCTACGAAAACGAACGATATCCGGGTGCCGCACCCTTGTCCGCAGCTTCATCGCGGACAGGGTGGGTTTTCCGTTCCCAAAACTCGGGTGCCCCACTTCTGCCCGGTTTTGGCAGAAGTGGGAAAGCACAAACCTCTCATCCGGCGATTTTGTTTTGCATCAGGCCGAGGCATCGCACTCGCGGGAGCGATGCCTCGGAGGGTGGGGCTTTGTATCAGGGCACGACTTTAGTCGTGCCGAAAGGTGCTCTTGGAAAAAGGGGCTTTAGCCCCTGAGGCAGGTTCCCGATGTCGAATTCCGTTGGCGTTGTCGTCACAACCCGCGTCGTCGCCGGTTTCATCCAGGATCACCACCTCCACGGCGAGCTGCGCGAATTCCCCGAGCATCCCGACCCCACCAACGGCCTCATCGAAATTCCCGCCGACAACCTCTGCGAGCTCATCTGCGACGCCATCCAGGCCTCGGCCGCCGGTTCGTCCGCTGCTGCCGCCGGCGTCGCCATGCCCGGCTATCTGCACCAGGGCGTCATGCTCGACTCGCCCAATCTTCCCCAGCTCAAGGGCGCACGCGTCTGCGACAGCATCCGCGCCGTTCTCGAAAAGCGCGGCCTCAAGCTCAACGTCAGCGTCTTCAACGACGCCGACGCGGTCGCCGCCGGCATCGCTGCCACGCGCGGCCAGCTCGATCGCCAGATTCGCGTCTGGACCATCGGCAACGGCATTGGCTACGGCCGCTATCCGTGGACCGAAGGCCCCTGGGAAGGCGGCCACATGGTCGTCAGCCTCGACCCGCGCGAGAAATACTGTGGCTGCGGCGGCCTCGGCCATCTCGAAGGCATCATGGGCCACCGCGCCATGCGTCTTCGCTTCCTCGACATGGAGCCTGACGAAGTGTTCGCGGCCGCGCGCAAAGGCGACCGCCGCTGCGCCGAGTTCGTCGACCTCTGGCACCGCGCGCTCGCCGCCGCTACCGCTTCGCAGATCCACCTCGAAGGCGTCGGCCGCTTCTACTACACCGGCCGCGACATCCAGCGCCTCGAGCTCCCCCGCCTCAAGCACCACCTCTACGAGATGATCAAGATGTCCCCGCTCCAGAGCTACACCGTCGAGGTCCTCCCGGAAGACCCCGCCCTCGCCGCCATCGGCGCCGGCGTCGCCGCTCTCATCGACCACCGCTGCTGACAGCGCGCTGGGCTCTACGACCCGGATGAAGTCCCCGCCGTAATACTCTGCCCGTTACCCAGCGCCTCGAAATCCTTCACCAGTTGCGTGAGCGCGTCCTCAAAGTTCCGGTCGTGCGTCTTCTGCAGGACAGCCCACCGGATCGACCGCGTCAGCGTCCACAGCACGTAATGCGTCTTGCGGTCGTAGATTTCCAGCCGAAACTGCGGTTCGGGATCGGGCGCTCCCTGTGCCTTGTTGGGATTGCTCGGCCCGAGAGGCGCTACCAGCCGCAGCTCCAGAACCAAATCCGCCTGCGCCGGATCGGAAACGATCTGGTAATGCGAATCCGCCTGCAGTGCTTTGTAAAACTCGCTGTACGGCCGGTTCGCATCGCCGCTGAAGGGGCTCGGGAAAAGCCCCGCGTCCGAGCCTCCGTTGGAAATGAAGATGGTTCGCGCGGAAACGATTGCTCCCGGCACGGGGCCGGCTGCGCCTGGCGCGGCTTGCTGGCAAAAAGCGGCCGCCCCCAGTACCAGCATCGCGACAGCCATGGATGCGAAACGAAACTTGTTCATCGGGCCCTCCGCGGATACTTCGTCCGAAGAGTAACGACGAACCAACTCCCCAAATGGTTTCAGCCCGTCGCCTCAGCGCCCCCGCGCCTTCTCCCGCTGCAGCTCGCGCCACACTTCGCTCTTGGCCACGCCCCGTTCGCGCGCCAGCCGCTTCAGCGCATCCTTCTCGCTCAGCCCTTCTTGTTTCTCCAGCTCCGCCAGCCGCTCCCGCACGCTTGCCTGACCGCGCTCCGCATCGTCCGCCGGCGGACGCGCCGCAATCATCAGCACCATCTCGCCGCGCAGGTTTCCGCGCACCTGCATCTCCTCGCGCACTTCCCGCACTTTGCCGCGAATGTACTCCTCATGCAGCTTGGTCAGCTCGCGCGCCAGTGCCACCTGGCAATCGGCGCCCCACACCGCCTGCACATCCTCGAGCGTGTCCAGAATCCGGTGCGGCGCTTCGTACAGCACCAGCGTTGTCGGCCGCGTCAGCGATCCCGCCAGCTCCTCCAGCGCCGTCTTCCGCGCGCCCTTTCGCGGCGGCAGGAATCCCGCGAAGAAAAACCGTTCCGTATCCAGCCCCGACGCCACCAGCGCCGCGAGCAGCGCGCTCGGTCCCGGAATCGCGTACACCGCCACGCCGGCTTCGATCGCCGCCGCCGCCAGAATCATCCCCGGATCGGAAATCCCCGGCGTGCCCGCATCCGTCACCACCGCGATGCGCGCGCCCTGGCGCAACTGGTCCAGCAGCTCGCGGCTGCGGTCCGTCTCGTTGTGCTCATGGCTGCTGATCACCGGCGTGAAGATGCCGTACCGGTCCAGCAGCTTGCGTGTCTGCCGCGTGTCCTCGCAGGCAATGCGATCCGCCCCTCGCAACACACGCAGCCCGCGCAGCGTGATGTCTTCGAGGTTCCCGATCGGTGTGGCGACGATATAGAGCCCAGGGGCTAGCGGGGGACTAGAACCGGTCTCAGGCATGATCTGTCTCTCAGATGCCTCCTGGACGGTTTGCGATCGAGGCGATTTCATTCATTGCCGCCGCGCTCCAGCCGTCGGTATTCCGCCAGCAGTCCCATGCTGCTGCTCAGGTTCTGCCACGTCACAATCCCCACCACGCGCCCGCTTTCCGCCACCGGGATCAGCGAAAGGCGCCCGCTGCCGATCCGCCGGATCAGCACGCCCAGAGAATCGTCCGGCTGCGCCACCTGGAACGCTCTCGACATAATGGACTGGATGTAGCCGTTGCCTTCATGCCGCAGCGCCTGCACAATCCCCTGCCGCGACACCACGCCCACCAGATTCGGCCCGCGCACCACCGGAAAATCGTCCTGCAGGCTGTGGATCGCCTTATACAGCGCATCCGACAGCGTGTCCGACGGCGACAGCGTATCGAAGTCCGTCAGCATCACGTCCTTCATCCGCACCGTCTCCACCACGCTCTGGAACAGTACGCCCTGGTCCTCCAGTTGCGCGCCGATAAAGATGAAAAATCCGCCCATGATCAGCCACGGGCTCAGGCTCGCCGCCACATGCGTGTTCGGCAACGCCAGCAGCGCCAGCCCCGCCACCACCGCCGCGATCCCCGCCATTTGCCCGATACCGGACGCCGACCGCGTCGCCTGCGCAATCCCTTTCGTCTTCGCGAACGCGCTGCGCATCAGCCGCCCCGCATCCAGCGGATACGCCGGGATCACGTGCAGCACCGCCAGCACCACATTCAGCCACACCGCCGAGCGCATCAGGTGCGAGGGCGTGATCAGCGGCATGACCGCAATCGGGACCTGGGCCGAAGCGCCCGCGATCAGCGCTGCCACCAGCGCCGCGAACACCAGATTCGACAGCGGGCCGGCCACCATCATCGCCACCAGCGTCGGGCCGCTGTTCGCCTGCTCCGCCATCTCCGGGCTGGCATACGAGAACAGCCCCCCGATCGGCAACAGCAGAATGCTCCTGACCGCCAGGCCCTGATACGCTGCCGTCATCGCGCGCGCCACTTCCCGCCCCAGCACCGCTCCCAGCAGCAGGATCCACAGCATCACGCCGCGCCATGCGGATACCCCTGCCAGGTTCGTCGAAACCGCGCAGAAAAACAGCAGCAGCACGAAGAAATAGTGGATGCGCAGATGCACTCCAAACCAGCGTCCCAGCGGCAATGACCACGCGCGCATCTCGATTCCCTTCTGCCTTCCCGCTATTGTAGAGGTTCAGCCGCATTTGGCTACCCATCATGCGCATCATCGCCGGACAATTCCGCTCCCGCGTGCTCCACGCGCCCCGCGGCCTCGACGTGCGCCCCACCAGCGACCGCCTCCGCGAGACGCTCTTCAATGTCCTCGCGCCTCGCATCGCTGGCTCCGTCTTCCTCGATCTCTACGCCGGCTCCGGCGCCGTCGGCATCGAGGCCCTCAGCCGCGGCGCGCGCGAAGCCATCTTCGTGGAACAGGCCGAGCCCTCGCTGCGCGCCATCCGCGCCAATCTCGCCTCGCTCGGCCTCCGCGGCGGCTATGCCCTCGAGCCCCGCAGCGTCGCCTCCGCCCTGTCGCGCCTCGCTGAAGCCGGCCGCACCGCCGACCTCCTCTTCCTCGACCCTCCCTACGCCGCTCACGACCAGTACGCGCTCGCGCTCAATCTGCTCGGCGGCGACGGTCGCTCTCTGCTCGCGCCCGGCGCCCTCGTCATCGCCGAGCACGCAAAGCGCCGCACCCTCGACGACCGTTACGGCGCGCTCCTCCGCACCCGCCTCCTTCAGCAGGGCGATGCCGCGTTGAGCTTCTACCGCATCGACCCCAATTAACTCTGTGTTCTCTGCGTCCTCTGTGGTGAGGTCTTCACGTCCGCTCCCCCGTCCGCAAATCCACCGCGAACGGCACTTCCTGGTCCGTCAGCAAATCCCACCCGAACCCGCGCAGTTCCTCCCCGCGAATCTCCTCGATCCGCACGCCCTCCGCGGAAAGCCTCATCGTCTGCCACGCCTGTCCCTGCGCGCCCCACGCCATCAGCGCGTAATGCCCCGCAAACAGCAGCAGCCGCTGCTCCGCGAGCGCCCGCACCTCCAGCACCGGCCTGAACGGCAAATGCGTGAACCGCTCCGGCTCCCGCGTATTCACCACATACGCATAGCCGCCAGACACCGCGCACAGCTCATCCCGGTCCGGGCAACTCCACAGCCCCGTCGGCGCCCCCGGATCGGCGAATCCCAGCGCAAACGTCGCCAGAAACGGCGCTCCCTCCGCTGGCCGCACCATCACTTCCAGCGCTCCGCGCTCCACCTCTTCCGCCTCGCGCGGATACACGAACCGCCGCGGCGGCAGAATCAGCGGCCGCTCCGCCAGAATCTCCGCATCCCACGAACGTTCAAAGGTGAAATCGGGTTTCATCCCGCCAGGAACCGCTCCACCCGCTCTCGCACGCTCGGCACATGCGCCGGCAGCGCCAGCCGGCTACCCTCCTCAAAGATCGGGATCAGCTTGTCGAACTCCGGCCCCGAGTGCGACCCCGTCAGCGCAATCCGCACCGGATGAAACAAATCCTTCCCCTTCGCGCCCGTCTCCGCCTTCACGTCGCTCATCCACGCCTTAAACTGCTCCGGAGTCACCGATCCTTCCACCGCTCGCACCTTCGCCGCAAACGCCGCCACTACCTTCTGCGCGCTCTCGCTCGCCAGTACCGCCGCATTTTCCTCGTTCGCACGCGCCGCATCGAGATCAAACCCAAACACAAACCCCGCCTTCCCCGGCAGCTCATCCAGTTGGCTCACCGCCGGCAGAAACAGCGCCAGCAGCTTCGCAAACCACGCCTTCACGTCCGGCCCCGCGGCTTCAAATCCCGGCAGCAGCCCCGCGCCCGCAAAATGCGGCCACGCCAGCTCCTCCACGCGCGCCGGCTCCGCCTGCTTCAGATAATGCCGGTTCAGCCAGTGCAGCTTCTCCCAATCGAACACCGCCGGCGACGCCGTCACTCGCTCCAGCCGGAACTCCCGCGTCAGTTCCTCCAGCGAGAAGATCTCCCGCGTTCCGCCCTCCGCGCCCCATCCCAGCAGCGCCAGATAATTCACCAGCGCCTCCGGCAGAATTCCCATCTCTCGGAAGCTCCCCACCGCCGTCGCTCCATGCCGCTTCGACAGCTTCTCGCGGTCGCTCCCCAGGATGGTCGACAAATGTGCGAACTCCGGCAGCTTCCACCCAAACGCCTCGTAGATTGCCACCTGCTTCGGCGTGTTCGAAATGTGGTCATCGCCGCGGATCACGTGCGTAATCTCCATCAGCGCGTCATCCACCGTCACCACGTAGTTGTAGACCGGCATCCCCGACGACCGCACCAGGATCGGATCGCTCACCGTCTCCTGCGGAAATTCCACGTCGCCGCGCACCAGGTCGTGAAACCGCAGCGGATGGTCCGGAATCCGCAGCCGCACCGCGAACGCCTCGCCAGACGCCGCCCGACGCCCTGACTCGGCTTCCGCAATCCCCCGGCACCGCCCCGAATACACCTGCGGCCGATGCTCCGCCACCGCCGCCGTCCGCTCCGCCTCCAGTTGCTCTGCCGTGCAGAAGCACCGGTACGCCTGGCCCTCCCGCAGCAGTCGCTCCGTGTGCTCGCGATAGATCCCCAGCCGCTCCGACTGCCGGTACGGCGCGTGCGGACCCTCCACGCCCGGCCCCTCATCCCACTCCAGCCCCAGCCACTGCAGGTCCTCGATCAGCGCCGCCTCGTGCCGCGCCTCGCTGCGGTCCAGATCGGTGTCCTCGATCCGCAGCACAAACGCGCCCCCCAAATGCCGCGCAAACAGCCAGTTGTACAGGGCGGTGCGCGCCCCGCCCACGTGCAGGTATCCAGTGGGCGACGGCGCAAAACGAACGCGAGGTGTACGGTCCATAACCAAAAATTGATCTTATGCGTCGCCCGCCAGGCTCACAACTTCCGCTCACCGAGCCGTTAGAATGTCTCTGCCCATGAAAAAGCTTCGCGTCGGCATCCTCTTCGGCGGGCGCAGCGGCGAGCATGAAGTCTCGCTCCTCTCGGCCGCCTCCGTGCTTCAGGCCATCGACCGCAAAAAATACGACGTCGTTCCCATCGGCATCACGAAGGAAGGCCGCTGGGTCACCGCCGCCCATGCCGAGCGCCTCCTCGTCGGCAAAGCCGACTCCGCAAAGCACCTCCGCGCCGGCGATCCTGCCGCCACGCCCGCCGCCGCCGTCCTGCGCCGCGGCGAATCCGTCCTCGTCCCACCCGTCCCCTCGCAGGCGCTCGTCCCCTTCGAGCGCGACGCCTCTGCTATCGCGCCCGCCAACTCCGACCACGTCCTCAGCGTCGATGTCATCTTCCCCGTCCTCCACGGCACCTTCGGCGAAGACGGCACCATTCAGGGCCTCTTCGAGCTCGCCGGCATCGCCTACGTCGGCTCCGGCGTCCTCGGCTCCGCCACCGGCATGGACAAGGACGTCATGAAGCGCCTCTTCGCTTCCGCGAAGCTGCCCATCGTTCGCCACGTCGCGTTCCTCCGCGCCGAGTGGGAGCAGGCGCCGAAGAAAATCCGCGCTCGCATCGAATCCGCGCTGCGCTACCCCGTCTTCGTCAAACCCGCGAACCTCGGCTCCTCCGTCGGCATCAGCAAAGCGCACAACAGCAAGGAGCTCGGCCCCGCCATCGAAACCGCCGCGCAGTTCGATCGCAAAATCGTCGTCGAGCAGGGCGTCGGCGGCAAGCGCGCCAAAGCCCGCGAGCTCGAAGTTGCCGTCCTCGGCAACGATGCGCCCGAAGCCTCCGTCGTCGGCGAAGTCGTGCCCGTCAAAGAGTTCTACGATTACGAGGCGAAATACCTCAGCGAAGGCTCCGATCTCATCGTGCCCGCGCGCCTCACTCGCGCGCAGACCAGGCAGGTCCGCGACCTGGCCATCGCCGCCTTCCGCGCCTGCGACTGCGCCGGCCTCGCCCGCGTCGACTTCCTCATGGAGCCGGGTCCCCGCGGCCGCATCTACGTCAACGAGATCAACACCCTCCCCGGATTCACCTCCATCAGCATGTATCCGCGCCTCTGGGCCGCTTCCGGCGTCCCCTATCCAAAGCTCATCGACCGCCTCATCCGCCTGGCCATGGAGCGCCGCGCCGATCAGGACCGTAACCGCTATTCGCTCTGAATTCAGACCGCTCCCCAGCGGTTCAGAAACCTCCGGGGCCTCTGCGGTGTCAGAATAGAAGGCAAAGGCCTTCGGTTTCTCGCATCCTACCCGACACAAAGGAGTCGCGCGGAATGACCCTGCTGGATGCTCCTACATACGACGCGCGCCGCGCGCGCCTGATTCATCGGATTTCCGTCACCGCGGCGGTGGTCGTGGTCGTCGCCGCCATCGGCGCCTGGCTCTGGTTCCTCCAGATTCCCTGGCAGCTCTGGCACTGGCCCTCTGACCACAAAGTCAACGTCTTCCTCAGCACTATCGAGAAAGGCGATCTCCAGAAGGCCTATGGGACCTGGAACAACGACCCCAACTGGCAGCAGCATCCGCAGAAGTACGCGCCCTACACCTTCGAGGCGTTTTCCAAAGACTGGGGCTCTTCCAGCGACTACGGCGTCATCCACAGCCACAAAATCATCGTCGCCCATCACTCCGGCAACGGCGTCATCATCGGCGTCGACATCAACGGCGGCAAAACGCCCATCTTCCTCTTCGTCGACGACCACAACGGCACCATCGGCTTCTCGCCCGTCGAGCTCTACAGCGGCCCCTGACGCACACCCGCAAAATCGGCATCACTTGAGCTCCGACGCAAACTCCGCTGGCCGCTGGCAGCTAGCTGCTGCTCTCTGAGCTCTGAGCTCTGAGCACTGCGCTCTGTAACGACGCCTCATCCTCCACATTCACGCACGTCTGCCCGCGATCGATCTGCCGCATCAGCCCGCTCAGCACTTTCCCCGGTCCCACCTCCACGAACGCCCCCGGACCCTGCGCGATCAGCAGCCGCACCGACTCCACCCACCGCACCGTGCCGGTCACCTGCCGAATCAGCGCCTCTCGCAGAGCATTCCCGTCCGTTACCAGCGCCGCATCCACGTTCACCGCCACCGGCACGCGCGGTGCCGCGAATTCCGTCGCCCGCAGCAGTTCCGCCAGCCGGTCCTGCGCCGGCTGCATCAGCGCGCAGTGGAACGGCGCGCTCACCTGCAGCATCACCACGCGCTTCGCTCCCCGCTCCTTGCACACCTGCGCCGCCCGCTCTACCGCCGCAGTCTCTCCTGAGATCACGGTCTGCTCCGGAGAATTGAAGTTCGCCGCCGACACCACTCCCTGGGTCTCCGCCGCGGCATCGCTGCACGCCCGTGCCGTCTCCTCCGAGCTCAGCCCCAGCACCGCCGCCATCGCGCCGCGTCCTGCCGGTACCGCTTCCTGCATGAACTTCCCGCGCTGGCGCACCGTCCGCACCGCATCCGCAAACGCCAGCGACCCCGCCGCCACATTCGCCGCATACTCGCCCAGCGAGTGTCCCGCCACCACCGCCGGCGTCACGCCTTTCTCCGCCAGCACGCGCAGGGCCGCCACGCTCACCGTGCAGATCGCCGGCTGCTGATACTCCGTCAGCTTCAGTTGTTCGTCCGGACCCTCAAAGCACAGCTTCGAGATTGGGAATCCCAGTGCGTCGTCGGCTTCTTCAAACGTTTGCCGCGCCACCGCGAATTTCTCCGCGAGATCGCGCCCCATGCCGGCATATTGTGAGTTCTGTCCAGGAAAAAGAAAGGCAGGCTTTTTCATCTCCCTGCCATCATAACTGCGCTCTCTGCACAGTCCGGCGCGCAGGCCCGCGCGGTGCCCGGCGGAATCCACATCCCGCTCACCGCCCGGGAATAACGTTCCGCAAAACTCCGCGTCTATAGGGCAGAGGCGCGCGGGGCGTGCGCTCAACCTGTGCCGCCCCTTGCCGCCCTCGATGAAAGCCCCGGCGGTTCGTGGGTCCGCCGGGGCTTCTCTTTGTGAAAAATCAGAAGGTGCTACGCGGAAGCCACCAGTCCGGTCGCTGGCCGCCCTGCCACCGTCGCCGCAACCGGTGTCGCGCTGTGATGCGTCAGCCGGTGCACGAAGTGATACGGAGGCCACGGTCCCGACAGCTGCATCTGGCAATCTTTCATCAGCAGCGTCGCGCTCGCGTACTTGTTCTGGTACCGCTCCACCCCGCCCGAATCGATCAGGTGCGCGATGTCCAGCAGCATCTTCCCGGTATCCAGCCTCCGGCAGGTCACTTCCTCCGCCAGCGGCACGAACATCCGATGCATCTGCACGCTCACCGCCCGCGCTTTCGTTTGCCGCTCCCGCTGCAGCGTCGCGTTCTCTCGCAGATTCGTGAGGTACGCGCGCCCCGTCGTCGGCGATGGCGTCGCGGAGTACCGCTTCACCTGCTCCCGGCAGCAGTCGTCCAGCACCACCTTCAGGTGCATTTCCGCCTTGCCCCGCACCCGTTCGATATTGGTCACAAACTGACGCTGGTTCGACCGGATCGACCGGCGCAGCGCCTCGTCGTCCGCGAACACCGTCCCAAACCGGAAGGGCAGCACCGTGGACGTTTTGAAACAGTCTGCAATCACCCGCGCATGCTCTACGCCGGCTTGCTGCGTCAGCGTTTCCCCTTTGGAACATTCGCTGACAATAACGGCTAAATCACTGGCTGGGTAGAGGAAAACCTGATTTCCCTGTACGCCGGTCACGGCTTCCATTGGAATTGGTTTCCGGTGCCGAAGCAGTTCCGGAAAGGCCTGTCTTTCTGTGATGCAGTAGGCATACCACGCCATAAAATGTCGCTCCGCATGCTGGTTTGTGAGTGGGTTGGAACAGCAGCTTTTCGGGGGTACACATGGCTTTTGGCTCGGATAGGCGCCGAACTGCGGAGGAGCCTCACTGAACTGCCCCGTATCCTAGTCTTCCCTCGCAAGACCTGGCAACAGCGCAACCCGTCTGCCGGCGGAAGGTTATCCGTGGAAAAGAATTTAGAGTTCGTAATATGGAAATATTGTTCGTTACATGAAAAACATCTGAAAGGAGGCCGCTAAGCCCGCTCCAATGCCTCCAAATCCTCCGGCCGATCCAGATCCCTCTCCCCCTCCGGCCATAAAACCGTCCGGATCCGATCAGTATGCCGCTGGACCACCTCTCTGGCGCCCCGATCTCCTTCCACTGCAAGCAGTTCCGCGAAATAGAGCCTCCCGAACACCGCCGGAACGCCCGCTCGCCCCGCGTATTCCGATGCCGTGATCGCCTCTTCGTCCGCGCCCTGCTCTGCCAGCAGCTTCCGCAGGTGATCCGCTGTCAGTTGCGGCTGATCGCACACCAGCAGCAGCACGCCGGCGGGATGCGTCTCCATCGCGCACACCGCCTCCATGCCGCGCCGCAGTGACGAGCCCATGCCCTCCGACCACTGCTCGTTCATCAGCGCCGTCGCGTCCACACCCTGCAGTTCCGCGCGCATCCGCTCAGCCTCAAAGCCCAGCACCACGAACACCGGCGCGCAGCCTGCCTCCAGCGCCAGCCGCGCCGTTCGGCGCAGCAGCGACTCGCCCTCCATCTCGATCAGTTGTTTTGGTTTTCCCAGCCGTGTCGATGCGCCCGCCGCCAACACCACCGCCGCGATGCTGGCCTCTCGTTCGTTCATCGCCTCACGCGGGCACCGCGGTCTTCCGCGGCGCGACTCCCGCGAACACCGCCTGCACCTCGGCCGCAATCGACAGCGCAATCACTCCCGGCGCATGTCCTCCCAGGTCCAGCCCCACCGGACTGTGCAGCCGCGCCAGGCATTCTTCCGCGCTCAGTTCCAGCCGCGGCGCAATCGCACGCACCAGATGCTCCGTCCGCCGCCGCGGCCCCAGAATTCCCAGATACCCCAGCTCACGCCCCAGCAGCGCCCGCAGAATCTCGCTGTCCTGCTCGTAGCTGTGCGTCATGATCACCGCCGCATCCCGCGCTCCGGGTTCCTTCAGCGCTTCCGCCAGCGGCTTCACCGCCGCAGCCTGCGGAAACCGCTCCGCCCGCGCCAGATGCGACCGCCCGTCCGCCACCGTCACGTGCCAATCCAGCTCCCACGCCAGTTGCACCAGGGGCTGCGCGTCATCGCCCGCTCCAAAAACAAACAGCGCCGGCGGCGGAGCGATGTACTCCGCGAACCGATCTCCCTCCCATTGCGAAGCACGCGCGCTCAGCGCCTTGCGCGCCAGCGCCCACGCCGCCTCGCTCGTTTCGCGCGACCACACGTCTCGCTCGGTCTCGTCCACGATCAGCTCCGTCCCCGCGTTCGTCCCAAGATTCGCGACCACCACCTGCGCCCTGCGTTCTTCCACGCTCCGCCGCAGCGCTTCCATCGCTTGCCTCGCTGCGTCACCGCGTTCCAGCAGCACCTGGATCGCGCCCCCGCAACCCAGCCCGTAAGGCATGTCGCCTTCATCGTCGAAAAAGCTGCTGTATCGCTGCACCGCCGCGCCACGCTCCGTCAGCCACCACGCCTTCTTCGCCACTTCCGCTTCCAGGCATCCACCGCTGATCGTTCCCGGCGCGCTGTCCGCTCGCCGTCAGCACCATCCGCGCGCCCGGCCTCCGGTACGACGATCCCTCCACGGCCACCACCGTCGCCACGCACACGTCCTCGCCCGCTGCGCTCGCGCGCTTCCACAGCTCGAGGATCTTTCGCAGTTCCGCCATACGAGACTTACAGCAGATCCAGAACAACTAAATAAGCAGCTCCCGAACAACTAAACGATCGTCGCCCTCTCGCCCCCGAGTACATCCTCCACCCGGAACGGCAGCGTGCGCACCCGCACCCCCGTCGCGTGATGGATCGCCATCGTCAGCGCCGGAGCCACGCCGGCCAGCCCGATCTCGCCGATCCCGCGCGCCCCGTATTCGTTCAAATGATAGTCCGGATGCTCGACGAAGACGCATTCCAGTTTAGGAACGTCCGCGTTCGTCGCCACCAGGTAATCCGCAAAGTTGTTGTTGATCGGCTTCCCGGTGCGCGGATCGTAGATCGCCTCCTCGAACATCGCCATCCCGATCCCCATCACCACCGCGCCCAGAATCTGGTTCGTCCCCGCCTTCTTGTTGATGATCTTCCCCGCATCGATCACCGTCAGCGCCCGCGTCACCCGCAGTCTCGCGATCCCCGGATCCCACGCCACTTCCATGAACTGCGCCCCGAAGGAGTGGAACGAGTAATGCTCCTGCGCTGCCATGTCTGGCCCTGTCGTCGCCTCTCCGTCCAGAGCCGCCAGCCGCCGCGCAATCAGGATCTCGTCAAACGGCACGCCGCTGTTGTAAGGCTTGTCCGCGTCATGCACCCACCCGTTGGTCATCGCCAGCTTCGGCGCATTCGCGCGGTCCTGCGTGAAATACGGCGATCCCGGCGTGATCACCGCCGCTTCCAGCAGCCGCTGCACCGCCTGATCCGTCGCCTTCGCAATCGCCGGCAGCACCGTCGCCGTCACTGTCGATCCGCCCGACGTCGGCCCTGGCGGCAGCGTGCTGTCTCCCAGCACCACCTGAATCTTGTCCAGCACAATCCCCGTCTTGTCTGACACCACCTGCGCGAAAATCGTGTACGTCCCCGTCCCGATATCCTGCGTCGCGCAGCTCGCCCGCGCCGTCCCGTCCGCATTCAGACGCACCCGCACCGTCGCTCCGCCGCGTCCCGCGTGCCACGTCGCCGTCGCCATCCCCCAGCCCAGAATCTCGTCGCCCTGCCGCATCGAGCCCACCTTCGGATTCCGCTTCGCCCATCCAAACCGCTCCGCGCCCGTCTGGTAGCACTCCCGCAACTGCTTGCTCGACCACGGCAGGTTCGAGCTGGGATCCGTCTCGGCATAATTCTTCAGCCGCAGCTCCATCGGATCCATATTCAACTTCACTGCCAGCTCGTCCATCGCCGACTCCAGCGGAAACAGCCCCGGCACAATCCCCGGCCCGCGCATCGGCGTCGGCGTGCCCACATTCAGCCGCACCAGTTGCTGATTCGTCTCCACATTCGCGCAGTCGTACAGCATCCCCGTCACGCCCGTGCAGTACTCCACATACTCATCCACCATCGAGGTCGGCTGCACCACGTCATGCTGGATCGACACCAGCTTCCCATCCGCCGTCGCGCCCAGCCGCATCCGCTGCTGCGTCAGCGGACGATTGCCGACGGTCGTGAACATCATGCTCCGCGGCACCTGCACCCGCACCGGCCGCTTCACGTGCTGCGCCCCCAGCGCCGCCAGCATCGACTGCGGCCACGGAAACAGCTTTCCCCCGAATCCCGATCCGCAAAACGGCGAAATGATCCGCACGTTCTCCAGCGGAACCCCCATCACCTCCGCCAGCACCTTCTGGTAATTCATCACTCCCTGGGTCGTCACGTAGAGGGTCAGCTTCTCGCCTTCCCATTGCGCGATCGTCGCGTGCATCTCCATCGGGTTGTGCACTTCCACCGGGATCGTGTACGTCTCGTCGATCTTCACCGCCGCGCTCGCGAACGCCCCCGCCGCATCGCCGCGGCTGGAGTGCACCCGCGGCGGGCCCGTGGGCGCCGGCGCCTCCGACAGCAGCACCGCCGGCTTGCGCACCTCGTACTGAATCTTCACCTTCTCCGCTGCCGCCGTTGCCTGCTCCAGCGTGTTGGCAACCGCCAGTGCGACAAATTGCCCGTAGTAATACACCTGATCGTCTTCGAACGGCGGCCGAATCTCTCCCGCGCGGCTGTGCTCCAGCCGTTCCGCCGGACGATACAGCGGCGGCGTGTTCCCGTGGTACAGCACCGCCAGCACGCCCGGCATGCGCTCCGCTTCGCTGGCATCCACGCGCACCACGCGCGCGTTGCCCACCGTGCTGCCCACGCCTACGCCGTACGCCAGATTCTCCAGCGTGTAATCCACCGCATACTGCGCCGTTCCGCCCACCTTCAGCGGTCCATCCACCCGCGTCACCGCCGCGCCAATAATCGATGTGCTCATTCAGCTCGCTCCTTCATCTCTGCAACGCCCTCTTCTGGGTGCCTGGGAAAATCGGGTGCCCCACCCTTGTCCGCAGCTTCATCGCGGACAGGGTGGGTTCTGATCACTGACAACTAACAACGGGTCCTACCCCGTCACCGTCTCCAGCGCCCGCACCAGCGCCTTCTTCGCCAGTTCCACCTTGAACGCGTTGTACTTCAGAGGCTTCGCGCTCGCCATCGCCGCCTCCGCCGCTTTGCGAAAGTTTTCCGTCGTCGCCTCATGTCCTCCCAGCGCCCGCTCGGCCTCCGGCGAACGCCACGGCCGCGTGCCCACGCCGCCGAGAGCGATCCTCACCCGCTCCACGTGCCGCCCGCGCAGCTGCACCACCACCGCCGCCGAAGCCAGCGCAAATTCGTACTGCGCGCGATCCCGCAGCTTCAGATAGTGCGATCGCGTCCCGCTCGCCAGCGCCGGCAGCGTCACGTGGGTGATCAGCTCGCCCGGCTCCAGCACCGTTTCCTTCTCCGGAGTCGTTCCCGGCAGCAGATAAAAATCCTTCAGCGCAATCGCCCGCACGCCGCCCGGCCCCTCGGTGTGGACCGTCGCCTCCAGCGCCATCATCGCCACGGCCATGTCCGAGGGATGCGTCGCTACGCAGTCCGCGCCCCCGCCCAGCACCGCATGAATCCTGTTGTACCCATCGATGGCCGAGCAGCCTGATCCCGGCTGCCGCTTGTTGCACGCGTAATTCGTGTCGCGATAGTAGTAACAGCGCGTCTTCTGCAGCAGGTTCCCGCCCGTCGTCGCCATATTCCGCAACTGCGGCGACGCGCCCGACAGCAGCGCCTCCGACAGCACCGCGTATTGCTGCTGCACCGCCGGATGGTTCGCCAGATCGCTGTTCCGCACCATCGCGCCCACACGCAACCCGCCGCCCGCCGCCGCTTCCACCTGCGCCAGCGGCAGTAGATTCACATCCACCACCGTCGCCGGTTGCAGCACGTTCAGCTTCATCAGGTCCACCAGCGTCGTGCCGCCCGCCAGATACGTCCCGCTCGCGCGTACCGCGCCTTCTACCGTCTTTGCCTGCCTGTAGCGAAATTCCTGCATCTCGTCTCCTGCTGAATCGCCTGGGTGCCCCACCCTGATCGCGCGTCCTTTGCGCGATAGGGTGGGTTCGCCAACTCGCTGACTCGCCAACTTGCCTGGGTGCCCCATCCTTATCGCGCGTCCATTGCGCGATAGGGTGGGTTCGCTAACCCGCTGACTCGCTAACTCGCCTGGGTGCCCCACCCTTATCGCGCGTCCATTGGCGCGATAGGGTGGGTTCGCTAACCCGCTGACTCGCTAACTTGCCTGGGTGCCCCACCCTTATCGCGCGTCCTTGGCGCGATAGGGTGGGCCGCTGACTCGCTGACTCGCTAACCTGCCGACCTGCTCCCCTTCCTCGCTTCCTGCACCGCCGTCACAATGTTGTCGTAGGCCCCGCACCGGCAAATGTTTCCGCTCATCGCCGCGCGCACGTCATCATCCTCCGGTCCCACCGGCTCGGTCACCAGCGCCGTCGCCGACATAATCTGTCCCGGCGTGCAATACCCGCACTGGAACCCGTCGTTCACCAGAAACGCCTGCTGCATCACGCTCAGTTCGCCGTGCTGCGCCAGCCCTTCGATCGTCGTGATCTTGTCGCCCTGGTGCATCACCGCGAAGCTCAGGCAGCTGTTCACCCGCCGCCCGTTCACGTGCACCGTGCACGCGCCGCATTGCCCGTGGTCGCAGCCTTTCTTCGTCCCGAACAGATGCAGCCGTTCCCGCAGCGCATCCAGCAGCGTCACCCGCGGCTCCAGCTTCAGCGGATACTCCCTGCCATTCACCAGCAGCGTCACCGGAATCGCTCCCGGCTCGTCGCTCGCCTCTTCTGCTTTTTCGGGGGATTGCGCCGCCGCCTGCAGCGTTCCGGCCGTCGCCACCACGCCGGTTGCGCCCAGCTGCGCCAAAAACGCGCGCCGCGAGAACCGGCCCAGCGCCGGCTCCCGTTCTGTTTCCTGTGGATTGTTCGAAGCTGTTTCCGGTTCTACGGCTTCAGGGAGAGGGGGCCGCTCAGCCTGGTCCATGCACGCTCCTTGCGCGTTGGATGTCGCCGGTTCTCCACCGGCTTCGAAATTCCTGGGGTTGGGGAATTTGCGGGAACGAAAATCCGAATTCCGTCCCGCGCCTGCTCTTCTTAGACTTTAGCTCTTACAGTTGTGTCGCGTTGTGGGCCGCCGCCGCCGCTTTCTTCCGCCGGCTCAGCACCAATTCGTTATCCGTCCGCCGCCGCGTCGCCGTCGCCCGCTCAATCTTCCGCCAGAACGCCACAAAATAATCCACCGCCGACAGGATCGAAATCCCAGCCATGTAGTAGATGCCCACCGCCGCGATCAGGTGGACCGGCACGATGAACCACCCAAAGTGCCACACTGCCCAGCCGCGATCCAGCGTCGCCGCCACCACCGAAACAATCTGAATCACCGTCTTCAGCTTGCCCACGTCGCTGGCTTCGATCGTGAACCCCTCGGTCGACGCAATCGACCGCAGCCCGCTCACCAGAAACTCGCGCCCCACCACCACCACCACGATCCACGGCTTCACGATGTGCGGGTTGAATTCCACCAGCGCCACCAGCGCCGACGTGATCAGCAATTTATCCGCCAGCGGATCCAGCAGCATCCCCATGGTCGTGATCTGCCCGCGGTGCCGCGCCAGGTAGCCATCGATCCCGTCCGAAATCGACACCACCACGAAGAACAGCGCCGCCACAATTTCCTGCTCGCCATGGAAGCCGCCATGCGGAAAATGCGGCGACAACATCCAGATGAGGATGGGTATGCAGAATATCCGGCTAAGCGTGATGGAGTTCGGCAGGTTCACGGAGGCGGCCCGGCGGCCAGCGGTCCCGGCGAGCTTTCCTCGCCGGGCGAATCGCGCCTACAGCCATTATGCACCGCCCGCCCGGTGCCGGGTGCCCCACCCTTGCTACGCCCTTGGGTGCCCCACCCTTGTCGCGCGGTTTCTGCGCGACAGGGTGGGTACACAAAAAAGCGGCGCGGGACTCGTCATCCCGCGCCGCACCACCTCGTCCCCTGCATCCGGCGCTCAGTCCACCCGAGGCTTCACGATCGCCGTCAGCCTTGGATCCTTCCACAATCCGGCGAACTCCGGCTCCGCGTACACGTTCGCCAGCTCCGCGTAGTGCAGTTCCTTCGCCCGCTGCAGATACTCGAGCGCCTGGTCCACGTTGCCGCGCCGCGCGTAGGCCCGCGCAATCAAAAACGAGATCAGCGCCCGCTGCTCCGGCGTCGAAATCTGCGCCACCATCCCTTCATTCGTCGCGCTGTCCAGAATGTCCGGATCCAGCTCCAGCGCCCGCGCGTATTCCGTCATCGCCCGGTCCAGCTTGCGCTGGCCCATCCACGCTTCCGCCAGATTCACGTGCGTCGCGGCCACCGGCTCATTCAGCGCCAGCGCCTTCTTCAGATACTTCACTGCCGGCTTGTACCGCTGCTCCAGGCAGTACACCGCGCCCAGATTGTTCAGCGTGTTCGCATCCTTCCCATCGATCTTCAGCGCCCGCTCGAAGGCCCAGCGCGCCGACTCCGTATCGCCCAGCTTCAACTCCACAATCCCCAGCCCGTTGTACAGCGCCGGATTGTTTCGGTCCCCGGTGAGCGCCGCTCGATACCAGTCCAGCGCCGCGCCGTAGTCGCCGCGTGCCCGCGCAATCTCCGCCTTCGTCTCATAGATTTGCGCGGTCGTCCGCTGGATCTCCATTTTTGGCGGCTTCTCTGCCCGCGCCGCCGCGCTCCACAACCCCAGGCTCACCAGCGCGGCCGCCGCCATCGTCACTTTTGTCCGTCGCATAAACCACCTCCGCGATCCGCCGCTCGGCATCGTTCGTGCCGAGCCTCGTCTCGCATGCCTCCACTTCAGACCCTCCTTCCCCACCGCGCAACGCTGCATCCCGCTACCCGGGGGCTACGCTTGCCCCGTTACCTGCCGTTACTTCCCGCATTCCCAAATCTGCTTCACCGTGAAGCCCTTGCCCCGTCTCCCGCCGGGCGTATAAGGAGGGTATCGGCAGTTGCGAGGGCCGCCGGCATGGTTACCAAAACCCCGGCATCGGAGGCGATCCAGGCCTGGCGCGACGAGCTGGACGCGGTCCTTCGCTCCCAATCGTTCCAGCGCGCGCCTACCCTCGCCGCGCTTCTGTCCTGGCTCTGCCACAAGCGTTTTGCTGGCGAGTCCAGCCAGATCAAGGAGTACTCCATCGGCGCCGACGTCCTGCGCCGCGGCCCCGGCTTCGATCCCGACACTGACTCCATCGTCCGCGTCGAGGTCAATCGCCTCCGCAAGCGTCTCGCCGCGTACTACGCCGCTGACGGCGCCGCCCGCCCGCTGCGCATTGTCATCCCCGTCGGCCAGTACGTTCCCGAGTTTCAACCAGCTCCCGAGCGCTCTGGGGGTTCGGCTTTTGTCCGCCCTCCGGATCACGCTCCGGTGAGCGATGCATCCCGCGCTTCATGGCTCTCCCGCCGCGCTGCGTTCCTCGCCCTCGCCGCTGTGGTCGTTGTCCTTGCCGTTGCGCTCTTCCTGCGCTGGCCGCGCTCGCATCCGCAGCCCGCGCCGGAGACCGCTTCCGCGCCGCAGCCTCTTAGCCCGGCTCCGACCTTCGGCCCGCCCGCCGGCGATGAAGTCCGCATCCTCGCCGGCGCCAGCCACGCGCAGGTCGATCATGCCGGCCGCCTCTGGTCCGCTGACCGCTTCTTCGCCGACGGCGCCATCAACGCGAACGCGATCCGCCACTTCGCCCGCACCGCCAACCCCGGCTTTTTCCGCTCGAGTCGCCAGGGCCAGTTCCGCTACGACATCCCTCTCCGTCCCGGCATCTACGAGCTCCACCTCTACTTCGCCGAAACGGTCTACGGGCCGGCGACCACCGCTGGCGGCGGCGAGGGCAGCCGTCTCTTCACCGTCCGCGCCAATGGCCGCCCGCTCCTCGAACACTTCGACGTCCTCGCCGACACCGGCGGCGACGCCATCGCCGACGACCGCGTCTTCATCGATCTCGCGCCGGCACGCGACGGCTTCCTTCATCTCGACTTCGCCGGCGAGAACGGCGCGGCCGCCATGCTCTCGGCTCTCGAGATCCTGCCCGGCCTCCGTGGCCGCATGCGGCCCGTCCGCATCCTCGCCCGCCAAACACCCTACTACTCCAACGACAGCGAGCTGTGGAGTCCCGACGACGATTACGACGGAGGCCAGCTCGCCTCCTACGCCGAACCTGTCACCGGGACTGACGATCCCGAGCTCTACGCGACCGAGCGCTGGGGCAACTTCTCTTATGCCATCGCGGTGCCGCCCGGGCGATACACCGCGGTGCTGCACTTCGCCGCCCGTCCTCATGCCGCTCCGGCGCTGGCATTCGCCCGAGTCTTCAACGTTTTCTCGAACGGGCGGGCGATCGTTGAGAACTTCGACCTCGGCCAGGAGGGGCGGCAGACCGACGTGGTCCTGCGCCGCATCACCGGCCTCGAGCCCAACGCCCAGGGCAAGCTCCTGCTCAGCTTCGTCCCCATCAAGGGTTACGCTTCCGTTACGGGTATAGAGGTTCTCCCGGAAGCGGCGACCGATACCGTAACTAAGTAGTATACTTCACTGACTCTACTAGGCTTAGAAGCCAAAGCGATACCGTACACAACTGGTTACTATCTGCCCGCGACAACGAGACGGCTGAACTCCTACCAACGGAACCGCGCGCTCATCTGCATCAGCCGCGGAGGCGCCGCGCTGACAATCTGCCCAAAGTTCGCGCTTCCAATGTTCCCCTCCACCGACCCCGCCCCGAAAAACTGCGCGTGATTGAACACGTTGAATGCCTCAGCCCGCAGCTCCAGCTCCCGGCCCTCCGGCAACGACGTATCCTTTTCCAGCGCCAGGTCCGTATTGTCCGATCCCGGCCCATGGAAGAACCGCCGCCGCGCATCCCCGAACTCGCCGAGCACGGGCAGGCTGAATAGCCCCGTGTTGAACGCCGGTCCCCGCTGCGGGATCCCGTGGAGCTCCAGCGGTCCCGGCGTAACGTTCAGCTGATCCACGCCATTGTTGTTGACGCCATTCGGCTGCGTCCCCTGGAGCGACGTATCGTTGTTGTTGATCAGCGTCACCGGGAACCCCGTCGTCACGCGCGTCACTCCGGAAATCTCCCACCCGCGCGCCAGCCACTGCGGCGGCCGTCCCGAGCCCAGTTCCGCGCCGCGCAGCATCCGCTCCACCGGCAACACAGCGTGATAATTCGCCACGAAATTCTGCGTCAGATCGAACGCTGACAGCCCGCGGCTCGCCCCCGGATTCACCGGATCGACCGGGTCTGACAAGCTCGAACCCTCGTCGATCGACTGGCTCCATGTGTACGCCAGGTCATATCCCAGCGCGCTGCCCTCGTGACGCAGGCTCACCTCCAGCGCGTTGTCGTGCGAGTTCCCAATCGTCTTCTGCCACGTCACGCTGCCGAACGCCGGCGAAAACCGCGTCCGTGTCCCATCCACCACTTGCCCATTCGCGCGCGTATACACACCGCTTTCGCCGAAGGGCCCGCACGTCGCCGACCCCGCCGCCACCTCGCTCACCTGGCTCAGCCTCAGGCACAGCGCCGGATCGCCCGGATTCGCCTCCATCAATGTCAGCAGATGATGCGCCTGCGTCCCCTCGTAGCTCACGTCCAGGACCGTGTTCCGGCCCAGTTGCCGCTCCACGCTCAGCAAATAATCCTCCGCATACGGCGTCACGTCGCCGGGCGCCACCGCCGGAATCCCCGTGAACGGCTCGAACTGCGTCCAGTCCACGCTCGTCACCGGATGCGCCTTCGACGCCCCGTACGGCACTGCCTGCAGCGGAAAGCGCGCGCCGTTGCTCCCCTGCAAGCTCGACCCATCCGCCGCCGCCGTCCACGGATCGTCAAACAGCGTCGGCACCGCGCTCGTGTACGTGTACCCATACGGCGGATTCGCGCTCATAATCGCCGCCGACAACCCCTCGATCGGCGTGTAGAACTGCCCCCAGCTCGCTCGTACGCTCGTCTTGCCCTGTCCCAGAAATGCCGGCGTCCACGCCATGCCCACGCGCGGCCCAAAATTCATATCCCGCGTCGGCGCCAGACTGCGCGGCACGCCCGGATCGCCCGGAAACACAATCCCCTCCGGCGCATTCGGAAACACCACGCTCTGCTCGCCCGGAACCAGCGTCTGCAGTTGGTTGTACTTCTCATGCCAGAAGGGCAGCCGATCCCACCGCACCCCGTAATTCACCGTCAGAGTCGGCCGCGCCCGCCACGAATCCTGCGCGTACGCTCCCGCCAGCAAATTCTGGTTGTAGAAGTGCTGCGCGTCTCCCTGCGTATAGCTCGAATCCACGCCCAGCAGGAAGTCCGCGAAATCCAGCCCCGTTTCCGATCCCGTGAAATCGTAGCTTCCGTTGAAATACACATCGGGATGGTTATTGATCCGGTCGCCATGCACATCTACCCCGAACGTCAGGTTGTGCGTCCCCGCCACGCGCGAAAAATCATCGCTTCCTTCCGCGATGTTCTCCGCCTGGAACAGCGCTGTCGTGTCCACGCCCATCGTGAAGTCGTTGAAGATCGTGTTCTCCACGCCCTCGATCTTCGGATCCAGCACCGCAATCCCCGTCAACCCCTGCGACGTCAGCGACGGCCCCACGCCGCCCCGCGGCACGCCTGCGTTGGCCGCGTTCCGCATGTAACTCACCCGCGCCTGATTCACTGAGTTCGCCCCGAAGGTCTTCGTATCGCTCACCGTCAACAGTTGCGCACGCCCAAAGTTCAGCGCATCGAACCCCGGCACGCTCGCCCCGCCCTCGCCCGTCGGATACGGATTGTCTACCCGGTAATCGTCCACGAAGGAATAGCCCGTCACCGTCCCCAGCTTTGTCTCCCAGTCCAGCCGAGCCGAACCCTTGTCGTCCCGGATCTGCTCCTCCGCCGCCGACGTCTCAAATCCTCCTGTTCCGTCATTGGCCTGCGGAATAAAGGCGAGCAAATGCTGCGCCGCCGTCGACCACGCCGCCTGCGGAAGCCGCGCATTCGGCAGCACGCATTGGGTGTCAGTCGTGCATCCCGGCGTGTAATACGGCTCGCCCTGCGTCACCGTATAGCCCAGCTTCTGCGTCAGCCGTTGCGCCAGATACGGCCCGCTCACCGTTCCCGTCAGCGCGCTCGCCATGCCCGCAAAATCTCCGCTCCGCTCCGCCATCGTCGGCACTGAGATCAGCCCCGTATCCACGCCCTGCGCCATCCGCGTTCCCTGGTAATCCCCGAACAGGAACAGCTTGTCCCGCCGCAACGGCCCGCCTACCGTCGCACCAAACTGATTCTGGTGAAACGGCGCTCGCTCCTGCGAGAAATAGTTCCGCGCGTCCAGATTCGTATTCCGCAGATACTCGAACACCGATCCCCGCCACTGGTTCGTCCCGGTCTTCGTCGTCAGCGCGACTTGGCCGCCGCTCGCGCTCCCGTATTCCGGCTCGTAATTCCCCGTTCGCACATCCAGATCGGCAATCGAATCCAGCACCGGCACAATCGCGACGCCCATGTTCACGTCTTCCTGCGCGTCCGCCCCGTTCACCCGAAAGCTGTTCGCCGTTTCACGCTGCCCGCTCACCGAAAGCGTCCCCGCATCCAGCTCTCCCGACGGTGGCGTGCTCGCCACCCCGCTCATCACAATCGCGTTCGCCGGCTGCGAGCTCGCCGGAGTTACTCCCGGCTGCACCGTCAGCACATCCGTAAAGCTCCGCCCGTTCAGCGGGATGGTCTGCAGTTGTTGTGCTTCCAGCGTCCCACCCGCCGACGTTGAGCTGGTCTGGATCGTCGCGTTCCCCGCGCTCACCTGCACGGTCTGCGTGGTCGCCGCCACGTTGAGCGCCAGGTCCACCGTCACCGGCCCGCTCCCCACCCTCACCGTCTCGCCCGCGGAAGCGAACCCCTCCGCTCTTGCCGTCACCGCATACAGCCCCGGCTTCAACCCAGCCAATCGGAACTCTCCGGCGCCATCTGTCGTCGTCGCGACCTCCGCGGCCGCACGTTCCGTTGCCGGTTGCGCCGTCACCTTGGCCCCGGGAATCACCGCACCGGAAATATCCGTCACCGTCCCCGTGACCGTTTGCGTCGGCTGCGCCGCGCACCGTCCCGTGCAGACCCCCACCGCCAGCGCTGCCGCCAGTGCCCACACCGGCCAGCTGCTTCTCTCTCGTGGCGGGCCCGATGTTGCTGCTTCCCATATACGACCTCATTAGTCCTATTTAAGGGCAGACGCACGTCTTCGCCCTGTGACCGAAATCACAATTCGAAGTCTCTGTCTCAGCGGGACTTCCGCAGGCGCGCTTCTCCTGCGCTATTGGAATTGTTCTCCTCGCGCTCCGCCTGCCGACGCCGATTCCTGAGCCCCTGGCTGCGCGGTGAGGACCTCAGGCTGAGCCTCTGCGCTCCCGAAAAAACTTGTCAAGAGGCGCGCCTCCGCACCAAGGTAATCCGCGATGATTTCAAAGCCCTTCCACGCCAAATCACCCAAAGAAATTTGGCGGGCTAATTCTTCCAATTTGTTATCCTGAACTTAGAGTGAAAAAAGAAAAAAGCCCGCCATCGCGCGGGCTTTTCCTTTTGCCGGGTCGGCTACTCACAACCAGCAACTAGCAACCGGGCACAGGTGCCCCGCTCACAGCCGCCAGCTGATCAATCGCGGCCCTCAACCTCGCACTCGAGGTCGTCGGATGACCATACACAGCCGTCTCGCTTCTGCCCGCGCTTCCATCACATCGAGCCCTCGCGGCCTCAATAGATCACTTGGCGTCCCTCAGTTGAACAACGTCGCGGCCGCGACGCTCTTGATACAGGCAGCACAGCTTACGCCCGCTCCCGAGCCGCCCACTCGGCTAACTCCTGTCTTGGCAACAGCGGCAATTTTGACCCCGCCGTCATAGGGGGGTACCCCCTCACCGCGCCGGCACGCCGATCAGGTAACGGATCGGGACTCGGCCGTCGCGGGCTTCGCCGACTTCCCAGCGGTAGTCCGGCGAGGTCAGGTCGCGGGTCAGCTCGCGCAGGTCGTCCATCGAGTAGCTCCGCAGGCACGACAGCACGCCGTCGAACCAAAGCACCGCCGGAACCACCGGAATGAGCCAGGTCCACAGGATGCGCCGCCGGCGCACCGGCCGCGCCCGCGCCGCGCACTGCAGCGCGACCAGCGGAACTCCGGCAACCAGCGCCAGCGTGTGCCAGCTACGCCGCGCGCCCTCAAAGACCGCGATGCCCTCGTGGCGGCGGAATGCGTCGCCGAGCATCGCCCGCGCCGACGCTGGGTCGAAATGATGAAAGGAGGAAAAGATCGTCCGGAAGCCGTGCAGGGGAACCGAGCGCGCATCCACCGGCTCGGCCACCACCGAAAGGCCATCCGGCAGGCGCTTGCCTGACAGCTGCGCATTCGGATAGAGATCCGTGAGCCAAACCCGCAGCGGACGCCCATCGGCCACCTCGTCGTACAGTCCCAGCCACGGGCCGCCGCCGCCCGAGCACAGATCGACCACCTGCTCCGCGCCGGACTGCGCAACCGCCTCGCGCAATTTGGCCGCAATCGGGCGGTAAGTGTGGCTTTCGTTCCACACCGCCTCCAGCGCTTCCGTCGTCAGGTCGCGCAGGAATCCCGGGAACCAGGGCTGATCGTGAATCTCGAACCACCGCTGCCGCCGCACCCTCGAATCTTACCCTCGCCGCGGCACGCCGCGTGGCGAGCGAAAACGCGATATCCTCCGTCTTTAGAGCAGACGTGCGAGATTCCCCGCGCCGGACTTTGCTGCCCGGCTGGAGGTTTGCCAGGATGAGTTGCTGTCAGCTCGCCGGCTGGTCAGCGCCTGCTCCGATTGCCAGAGCTTTGGACAAGAACCAGACGGACGCCGCTCAGATCATCACCGCGCTGGTCGCCGAGTACTCCCCGGCGCTCTATCGCGTGGCCTTCTCGGTCACGCGCAACGCCGCCGAGGCCGAGGACGCCGTGCAGGAGACGTTTCTCCGTGTGCTCCGGCATCAGGATCGGCTTGAAGAGATTCGCGATTACCGCGTCTGGCTGGTGCGGATCGTGTGGAACATCGTTCTGGATCGCAAACGCCGAGCCAAAACGCGCCCGGAAAACGAGGACCTTTCCGACCACGCGCGCGTGCTCCCCTCCGGCGGGCCCGGCGCCGACCAGTCGGCAATTTCCAATGAGGAGCGCGGGCGGATTATGGCGCTGATTGACCGTCTGCCTCACCGCGAGCGCGAAGCTCTGCTGCTCTCCGCCGTGGAAGAGCTCACCACCGCGGAGATCGCGTCGGTGCTGGGAACAACCGAATCTTCGATCCGCTCGCGGATCTTCCGCGCGCGGCGCGAGCTCTCGGTCCTGTTGGAACAGGAAGGCATTGCCCGATGAAGTACGAACCCCAATCCGACAAGTGGCAGCAGCGCATCGATGCGGCGTTGCGCAGCGCTGGTTCGGCCACGCCGCCTGAAGGCCTCGAAGGCCGCATTCTCACGCGCCTCGCGGCGGCTCGTATCGCTGAACCGCGCGTCTCCTGGTTCGGCCGCTGGCCGCGATACTCTCGGCCCGCGCTCGCCTTCGCCGCCGCCGGCCTGCTTGGGGCTGTGGTTGTTGTCGGCTCTGTCGATCACGCGCGCCGTTTTGGTCGCGCGCCCGCGCCGCCCGTGCTCGTGATGCCTGGCCAGGGAATGGGCGCCGCATCCGCGGTCCATCCGGCCGCTCCGGCTTCGGCTCCGCTGGCTGCGGGACCGAAGGATCACGGCCGCTCCACGCGCAAGCTCAGCCACGCCCGCGCCCGCATCGCTCCCAACGCGCGCAAGGCGCACGGCGTCGCGGTTCCCGCGCCGGCCAACCCGCAGCCCTGACGCGCTTCGACTGCGCCCGAACACGAGAAGCTCTCGCGCAAGGGAGTAGTCTGTTTTCGTGCGAACGATCCTGACCGCGGCCCGCCTGCTCTCTCCCGTTGAAGTCGTCGAGCATCCCGTTGTCGTTCTCGACGACGGAGCGATTGTTTCGATTGCCGGCCGGAATGGCTCGGAGCTGCCCGCCGGCCGCCACGTCGAGTTTCCCGACTGCACGCTGATTCCGGCGCTTTTTGACGTGCACATTCATGGCAGCGGCGGGCACGACGCGATGGAAGCGACGGACTCCGCGCTGAACCACATCGGCAAGTTCCTCGCGCGGCGTGGCGTGGGCGCGTATTTCGCCACCACGGTCACCGCGCCGCTGGATACGCTGCTGCGCTCGCTCGCCGGGCTGGCCAGGCTGCTGCTTGTGCCGCTCGAAGGCGCGCGGCCGATGGGGATTCATCTGGAAGGACCGTTCCTGTCGCCGCACAAGCGCGGCGCGCACGCGGAAAGCCAGTTGCTCACGCCGTCTCCGGCGCTGTTCGATCGTCTGTGGCAGGCGGCCGAAGGCAAGATTCGCCTGATGACCATCGCCCCGGAGCTGCCGGGCGCGGAAGAAACCATCGCGCACGCGACGCAGCTCGGCGTCCGCATCAGCCTGGGGCACAGCAATGCGCAGGGCGATGCGGCTCGCCGCGGCGTCGCCGCCGGAGCGGCGAGCGCGACGCACACGTTTAACGCGATGCGCGCCTTTGACCATCGCGATCCGGGCCTGCTGACCGAAGTGCTCACCAACGACCGGCTCTTTGCCGAGATCATCTGCGACGGGCTGCATGTCGATCCCGCCGCGGTGCGGCTGTTTCGTCGTGCTAAAGGGCCGGACCGCGCGATGTTGGTGACCGACGCGATGGCTGGAACCGGCATGCCCGACGGCAATTACCGGCTGGGCGAACTGGAAGTCCGCGTGAAGAACGGCCGCTGCGTGATCGGCGAGAATACGCTGGCCGGCAGCACGCTCACCCTCGACCGCGCGGTGCGGAATTATGCGGAATACACCGGCGCGCCTCTGACCGAAGCGGTCGGGCTCGCCACGCGGAACCCTGCGCGCATGACCGGCCTGGACGCGGAGATCGGCACGCTGGCGCCGGGCCGTTCTGCGGATATTGCGGTGCTTTCGCCGAAGCACGAGGTGCTGGAGACTTTTCTGCGCGGGCGTCCGTGCGTCAGCGATGCTGTAAGCTTCAACGGCTGAACGCTACTGCGCGGCAGTCGGCATCAAGATGCCGCTGAGAACATTCACATTGCCGTCGTCCGGCGGGGCTTTCAAGCCGAGAATCTTCGCGATCAGAGGATAGACGTTGACGTTCTCGAAGGGCCGCAGCGTCACGCCGCGGCGAATGTCTGGCCCCTCGGCGTAAAAGATTCCTCGCATCTCCGGCATCAGGAATGGATCGAATCCGGCCTCCCCCTTCGCAGGCTGCGTGGCCATTCCGGTCGCGGCCAGCGCGTACGGACCGCGTGCCACAATCACCGGATCGCCCGCGCGCGGATTGGCGCTGAAGTGCAGATGCGCCGGAAGGTTCCCCCGGCGATAGACCATGAAGCGCGCATCCGCGGCTTTCAGCTTCTGGTATGCCGCGTTGGCGGCCGCTTCCGACGGCGCGTAGAGCAGCGGACCTGCTGTGGTGAATCCGGTGAGCGGCGCATAGGAGTCGACGTCGATCCATTCGCCTTCGACGCGCGCCAATCCGTGATCGGAGACGACGATCAGGTCGATGGGCAGATGCAGCGCATTGAGGTCGCGCTCCAGAATGCCAATCAGCTCATCTGCGTGTCGCACGGCTGCGGCGGCTTGTGGGCTCTCGGGACCGTAGGTACTCGCCGCGTGCTCCACGTTATCGAAAAACAACGCGATCAAGTGCGGGCGTTCGGCCCCCGGCAGACGCAGCCATGCGATGACCTGCTCGACGCGGCGCGCGTCTGAGGTTGTGTCGTCATGCGCGGAGTACGCCGGACGCTCACCGGCAATCGTCGCCTCGCAACCCGGCCACAACAGGCAGGCGCTGCGCATTCCGTGTTGTTCAGCCAGCGACCACAGCGGCACCCCGCTGTACCAGGAGCCGTCTCCCGCGATTTTTGGATCGTTGCCGCGCCAGGTTTCTTTCCGCGCCGGATCGTAGAAGGCATCGGCGACGATGCCGTGATGTTCTGGATAAAGACCAGTCACGATGGTGTAGAGATTGGGAAAAGTCTGCGACGGATACGCCGGAATCATCCCCTCCGGCGCGCTGGCCCCGCGCGCGGCAATCGTCAGCAGATGCGTGGCGCCGTACTTCTTCGCGTACTCGGGCCGAAAGCCATTCAGGGCGACCAGAACAACGTACGGCTTGCCAAGCTGCTCCGCCGCATTCGGTTCATGCGCGCGCGCTGTCGTCCCACCAGTTCGCTGCGCCTGCGCCGCGCTGCCCAGCACCGCCAACCACAGAGCCAACCATCGCACGGCTCGCACCATGTTTCTGCACCTGCACGCTAAACCCTATACCCTACACGCTGTCTCTCTGCTCGCCGGCCGCGGTCATCGGCTGAAACTCCTCGCCGACCCACTCCGTGAACGCCTCGCTCGACTGGCTGCGGCCGAGGAAGGCGCGGACGATCTCGCGGCCCGGCATGGAGCCGCCCGGCTCCAGCACGGCGCGCCGGTAGCGCATGGCTACCGGGGATTCGAGCAGCGCCTCGCGCGGGAACTGGTTGAAGAAATCGAGTGCGATCACCTTGTCGTAGAGATAGGTGTAGTAGTTCGACGAGTAGCCGATGAGGTGCGTAAAGCTCGCGTACATGCGGTTACCGTCGATCCAGGCATACGGCAGAAAGCGCGCGTAGAGACTGCGCAGCAGGTCGTCCGGATCGAGAGACGCGGGATCGAGCGCATGCGTCTTCAGCGAGTACGTAGTGTAAAAGAGCTGGGTGCGGACCCAATCCGCGCGGCCGAAGGCACCGGCGCGATTCATGCGCAGCACCAGCTCGGCGGGGATGGCCTCGTTCGTCTCGTAATGATGCGCAAAGCCAGCCAGCAGCCGCGGATCGCGGAAGAACTCCTCGAGCATCTGTGAGGGGACCTCGACAAAATCACCCTCGGTCGAGATGCCGCTGACGCCCGCCCACTCCTGGCGGCCGCCCAGCAGAGCATGCATCAGGTGACCGAATTCATGGAAGAACGTCACCACGTCGGAGTACTGCATCAGGCCGGGATTGCCTTCGCGGGGCTCCGGGAAGTTGCAGATCAACGCGGCTTCCGGCAACTGACGGCCGCGAATGCCCGGCACCAGCGGATGCGCGGAGAACCACTTGTCTTTCCCCTCGCGAGGATGCATGTCAAGGTAAAAGCGGCCAGCGAGCTCTGTGCCGTCCCACACTTCCCATGCGCTCACCGAGGTGTGCCACACGTCCGGCTTCTCAATGCGGCAAAATTTCACCTGAAAGAGCTTCTCTGCAGTTTCGATCACGCCGGCTTCGACGCGGGCGTAAGGGAAATAGGGTCGCACCGACTGCGAATCGAAGTCGAAGGCCGACCGGCGATACTGCTCCAGCCAGTAGCCGCGGCTGGCGGCGTCGATCTGCTTCAGCCGCGGGTCAATCGACTGCGCGAAGGCAAGGAGCATCGCGTACTCCTTCTCCGCGCCGGCGCGGGTCGCCTGATCCAAATCGTCGAGGAATGCCTGCATGTTGGCAGCGGATTCCATCATCTGGTCCGCGGTGGCGAGGTCAGCCCAGTGTGGGAAGCCGAGGATGGAGGCCATCTGCTGCCGCACCTTCAGCAGGTCGATCAGCACCTGGCGATTCGCGGGATACGCCCGCGTCTGATACGCGAGAAACATGCGCCGCCGCAAATCGCCGGAGCGCGCGAAGGTCATCACCGGCAGATAATCGGGAAAATCGGTCGTCAGTACGATCTTGCCGTCCTCGCCCGGGGGGTGCGCCGCGAGGAAATCCGGTGGGAGGCCGTCCAACTCCGCGGCGTCGTGCACTTCCACGCGGTTGCCGCCTTCCTGCACGTTGCGTGCGAAGGTGAGGGCGAGCAGCGTGGCCTGATCCTGCAGCTCCTTGATGCGCGCGCGTGTCGCGTCGTCTTTATCGACACCCGCCAATCGGTATTGCAGCAGCGTGCGGTCCAAATAATGCCGCGCCGCGGGATCGGCGTCGCTCGCCTCGACCTGCGCGAGCGCCTGATAGACATCGCGGTTCAGCGAGAGCTCGACGCCTGCCTGCGAGATTCTCTGCAGCAGACCCTGCGCGGCATCGCGGACGGATTTCTCCTCGCACACGCTGTGCAGCAGGCCGGTTTCCGCGCCAGCCAGGACGAGTTCCGCGACGGAATTGTCGTAGGCGCGGAGCGTGTTGTCGAGCGTGCGCGGAGCCGTCGCCGCCAGCAACCGGTCCAGCTCCTTCCGATGGCTCGCCAGGCGATCTTCGACCCAGGCTTCGAGGCTCTGCGGGTTGACCGAACCGGTTCCAGCAGGATTCCAGGAGGGGGTTAGCCGAGCGGAAGCGCGTCCGGCAGGCTGACCCGCGATGCGATCGGAAACGGAAGAACTCATCAAAACGCCTCTTTCCGCAGGGTATCTCAGATGAGAGGAGGGCGAGAGGCTGGAGGAGGAAAGCGGTTACGCAGAATCAGTTGCGGACGACTTCGCGTTGTTCTTCGAGCGCCAGGCGCGCCTGCTCGCGTTCGGCGTGCGACGGAGTGCGGCCCTTTTGCCGATAGAGGCGCTGCAATAGCCGCAGGTAATCGAAGGCCACGCGTGGGCTGGCCTTGCTGGCTCCGGCACCGCGGCGCCCAAAGGTGAAGGGAACCTCGGCGACGCTGCGCAGGTGGGCGCGGGCCAGAATTTCGAGGAGAATTTTGAAGCCGGAGGTCTGCAGTGCGATGCCATTGAGGCACTCGCGGCGCACCATAAAGAATCCCGACATCGGATCACGAGCGCGCAGACCGGAACGCTGCACCGGCAACGTCATCCAGATCGCCATGCGGGAGATGAGATGGCGCGAGGTCTTCCATCCACCCAGGCTGCCTCCGCTGGCATAACGGCTGCCAATGGCCAGGTCGGCGCCGGCTTCCATTTCCGCCCACAGGTCCGCCAACAGTTCCGGCGGATGTTGCAGATCGGCGTCCATGACCGCCAGGTACTTTGCCTGGGTTTCGGCCCAGCCGCGCAGAACCGCTCCCGCCAGTCCCCGCTCGCCGTGGCGCACGATTATGCGCATCCGAGGGTCGTTCGCGGAGATGCCGGCCATGAGTTCTGCGGTGCCATCGCGGCTGTCATCATCAACTACAATGACCTCGTAGGCAACGGCGCAGCTATCCAGGGCAATTCGCACTCGGCGGAGGAGCGGCTCGATGTTTTCGGCTTCGCGGAGCGTTGGAATTACGAGTGCGAGCCTGGCAGGGCGGCGGGAACCAGAGCGCTCCCGTTGAGTCCTCCAGGCGGGTAGGCTGGTTGTGCGTGAGTCCATGCACGGATGTCCTGGATCAGAGCCCAAAACCTTGCGAATTCCCCGGCCAAACAAGAACTTCTTCCTGCTGGCGATCATCTCGTTGGGGTCGATGTTGGTCGAAGGATACCACCCGGGCGTAGAGGACGACACGGTTTATCTTTCCGCGATCCGCTACCGCCTGAATCCGCGCCTCTATCCCCATGATTTCAAGTGGTTCACGCTGCAGATGCAGGCCAGCGTCTTCGACCGGGTGATGGCGGCATGGGTGCGTGTCACGCACATTCCGATTGCGTATTCGGAGCTGCTCGGCCAGTGCCTGGCCGCGTTCTTCTTTCTGTGGGGCTGCTGGGCACTGGCACGGCGATGCTTCCCGAGCGAGGCGGGCGTTTGGGCGGCTACAGCACTGGTGGGAGCGCTGTTCACTCTTCCTGTGGCGGGAACGGCGCTTTACATTTTCGATCAGCATCTGCATCCGCGCGCGATTGCTGCTGCGCTGATCCTGGGCGCGATCCTGGCCGTCCTCGACGGCCGCCTGGTGCGAGTCCTGCTTCTGCTGATGGCTGCGGTGCTGGTTCACCCCATCATGGGCATCTTCGGCGTCTCTTACTGCGCGATCTTGTGGATAGCCGCCTGGCTGGAGAAGCGCCGCGCGGCGCGCCCGGTGCAGGAGGAGGTAGCCGTGGCGATGAGCCTGGTGCCCATGTGGATCTTCGAGGGAAGGTCTTCTGCGTGGCGGCAGGCGCTGGATACCCGGAATTATTACTTCCTGGGCCGCTGGACCTGGTATGAGTGGCTGGGCGCCGTCGGACCCATCGTCATCCTGTGGGCCATGGCGCGCTACGCACGGCGCACCGATCGGCCCGTGATGGCGCGGCTGGCCGGCTGTGGAGCAGCGTTCGCGATTTTTCAGATGGTCGTGGGGTGCATCGTGCTCGTCATCCCGGGACTGATTCGCCTGGCCCCCATGCAGCCCATGCGCTACCTGCACCTGGTGTACATCCTGATGGCGATTCTCGGCGGCGGCCTGCTCGGCGAGCATGTACTGCGGAACCGCGCGTGGCGATGGTGCGCCCTGTTTGTTCCGCTATGTCTGGGGATGTTTGCCGCACAGCGAGCCCTGTTTCCCGGAACCGCGCACCTCGAGCTGCCGTGGGTGGAATCGCACAACCCATGGCTTGAGGCCTTTGCCTGGGTGCGCGACAACACTCCGACCGACGCTTACTTCGCTCTCGATCCGCATTACATGCAACTGCCGGACGAGGATTATCACAGCTTCAGAGCGCTCGCCGAACGCAGCGAACTTCCCGACGCGGTGAAAGACGCGGCGGTTGCCACGCAGGTTCCCGAATTGGCGCCCCAGTGGAGACAGGCGACAGAAGCAGCAGCGGGATGGCAGCGATTTCCGCAAATCGGACTTCCTGCGCCTGGAGCACGAAACCGGCGTGAACTGGATCGTGGTTCGCGGCGCGGGCGTGGCGGGGCTGGCATGTCCCTACCGGAATGAGAAAGTCGCGGTTTGCCGGCTTTGAAGGCTCGTCATGTGCGGGTCAAAGTTCGTCCAGAACGAATGAATATGATGGCTTCGGCGGCCTGTATTCGTGTAGCCTTGGCCGAAATGAGGTGTTTTTGTCGCAGTTAACCAGTCAAGCCAGTGTCCTCACCGTCCAGTCGCCGCAGCCGGCTCGCCGGCCATTTTTTCTGTCGCCCAGGTGGCAGGTGGGACTGCTGGTACCCGTCGTTCTCCTGGTTCACGGCTACCATCCTTTTGCTGATGATGCCGGTCTTTACGTCGCCGGCCTGCGCAGGCTTCTCGATCCCTCTCTCTATCCAGTGAACGGCGCGTTTGTCGACGCGCAGGCCCATTGGTCCGCCTTTGCGTGGCTGATGGCGTGCACGGTTCGCGTCACGCATCTGCCGCTCTCGTGGGTTCTGTTCTCGGCTTACGTGCTGTCGGTCGTGGCCTTTCTGGCGGGATGCCAGGCGGTAACATCGCGGTTGTTTGTTTCGGACGCCGCCAGGACGTGCGCCATCGTTCTGGCCGCCGCGTGCTTCACGATGCCTGCGGCTGGAACGGCTCTCTTCCTGATGGATCCCTACGTGACCGCGCGTTCCTTCTCCACACCGATCGCGCTCTTCGCGGTTGCCGCCTGTCTGGATCGAGCGTGGGCGCGCACCGTCGTTCTGCTGATGCTGGCCGTTGTGATGCACCCGCTGATGGGATCCCTGGTTGTAGGTTTTGTCCTGCTTCAGGCGCTGATCGCGATGGGCCGCGTGCGTTCCGCGCTCTTTCTGTGCGCAGCAGGATGCGCCGTCTTCGGAGTGGCCTTTGCCGCCGGGCATTTCCTGCCGGTGGCTGCCGACTATCGGCAGATTGTGAACCTGCGGGACTTTCTTTTTCTGGCGCGCTGGCACTGGTATGAGCAGCTCGGCCTGGTGTTGCCGCTGATGCTTTTGGCGATCGCCGTCTGGCGTCTGGGGTCGTCCACGCGGAAGGGTTCGGTGTGCCTGACCTGCGTTCTGCTTGGGGTGAGCAGCGTTCTGGTTTCCGCGCTGTTCGTACCCGTTTCCGGGCCGTACCTGCTGGTCCCGCTTCAGGTGCTGCGGAGTTTTCACCTCATCTATCTGCTCGGGATGCTTCTGCTTGGGGGGTGGCTCGGCAGCCTGCGTTTTCGTTTCGTTGCCGCTGCCGTACTCGCTCTCGTTTTTCCGCTAATGTTCGGCGTGCAGCGCGCGACCTGGGGCGCTTCCGGCCTGCTGGAACTTCCCGGCGCCCGGCCAGTGAACGCCTGGGAACAGGCATTTTTATGGATTCGCGCGAATACGCCCCGCAATGCCGTGTTCGCTCTCAATTCGAATCTGACGTTGTTGCCGGGCGAAGACGAGCAGGGCTTCCGCGCGATCAGCGAGCGCGATCAGCTGGCCGACAACAAGGATGCCGGGATTGCGGTGCTGGTTCCGCGGCTCGCCAGCCGGGCCTTGCGCGATTCCGAGGCCGATCTGCACCTCGATACGATGACCGACGCACAGCGGCTGGCGACCCTCCGTCCTTTGGGTGCGAGCTGGATTCTGCTCAGCAGGTCCGCAATTACACAATTGCCCTGTCCCTGGCGCAACAGCGTGGTGCAGGTCTGCCAGCTGATGAACTGAGCATCAGTGTTACCGAGCTCCGGTTGTGGCACGCTTTCCACGGGCCTCAGCCGTGGCGGGCATTTCCCGCAGCAGCCGGAGCTCGCGCGCGCTGCGCTCGGCTCGAACTTCGGCCGTGAGCTGCTGACGGCGAGGGCCATCGGGTTCGCACATCGCCATCAGGCGCTCCGTCTGCTCGAAGTTCAGAGCACATGCGAGCTGGCGCGCCGCCGCGCGCAGCACGCGCCGCCGCAAAGCCGGCGGGAATGCCCGCAGCCGCAAGAGTTCGAGACCCACGCTGCCCTCGTCAGGATGCGTCGACACCGCGCGTCCTCCGCCGCGGACGGGCCGGCCGGGCAGGATGAGCGACGGCAACAATCGCGTCAGCTCCCCGTCCCACCAGCTTTCCTCATCGCGAGCAATGGCCGCCAGGCGGGCGAGCTGCTCCGCGATGCGCGGATTGAACGCCGCGAGTTGCGGCAGCAGCTCATGCCGGATCCGGCTCCGGGTGTGTGCCGGATCCTGGTTCGAGGCGTCTTCGCGCCATGGCTGGCCAATCTCCTGCAGCCACGCGACGATGTCTGTCCGGCGCGTGTGCAGAAAGGGGCGAAGAATCGTGCCGCCCGGGCACCTGACGACTGGATGAATCCCACCGAGGCCCTCGGTCCAGGCGCCGCGCAGCAGCCGATGCAGGACGGTCTCCGCCTGGTCGTCCAGAGTATGCGCGGTGGCCACCGCATCGGCCTGACCCTGCGCCAGCAGATCGCGAAACCAGTCATAACGCAGATGCCGCGCCGCTTCTTCGAGCGTCTTCCGCTCCGTCTTTGCGGCAGCCGGGGCATCGACGCGGCGCCGATGGAATGGAAAGTCGAGCCGCGCGGCCAGTTCGGCGACAAAGCGCTCGTCCTCGTCGGCCTCGGCGCCGCGAATGCCGTGGTGCAGGTGCGCGACGGAGAGGACGAGGCCGATTTCCGCCGCGGCCTGAGCCAGCGCGCGCAGCAGCGCCACGGAATCCGCACCGCCCGACACCCCAACAGCGACGCGCATGCCTGGGCGGAGCAGGGCTCGGTCGAGATGGGGCGCCGATGTCACGCCTTCATGCTACGTCTTAGCGCGAAACCGGGGATACGGTGCCCTGTGGGGGCCCACTGAGCGCGGCTTTCTCCATCGGACGACCGCGCTCCGGGGCGTCGGCTCCGGGGGATAGCATTACTGGTTTCGCTCTATACTGCTCATCATGCTGAAGACCCGAATGGCTACTGTTTCCGATGCGGCGCTGATTACGCGCCACCGCCGCCGCATGTTCGTGGATGCCGGACGCGCCGACACTCCGGTTCTGAGTGTGATGGCCGATGCCCACGAACCGTGGGTCGTGAAGGAGATTGCCGCGGAGCGGTACCTGGGCTGGATCACCGAAGACGATGGCAAGCCGGTGGCTGGGGCGGGGCTGCTGTTGCTGGACTGGCCGCCACATCCGCTGGATCCGCGGTCGACGCAGCGCGGTTATCTGCTCAATGTGTATGTCGAGCCCGAATACCGTCGCCGCCATTTAGCCAGTCATCTGATCGAGATGGCCCTGGCGGAAGCACGCCGGCGATACATCCGCGTGGTGGCCCTTCACTCGACCGAGGAGGGACGACGCCTCTACGAGGCCAACGGCTTCCGCAGCACGAACGAAATGTTCTACGTGGAACCGATCGAGCCGTAGACGATCACCAGCCCTTTTGCAGCAGCGCATCGACCTCCGAGCGGTGGGGCATGGACGGCGCGGTTCCCGGGCGCGTGACCGAAATCGCAGCCACCGCGCAGCCGAAACGCGCGGCTTCTACAATGCCGCGGCCTTCCGCGAGCGCCACGGCAAATCCTCCGTTGAAGGCGTCGCCCGCGCCGGTCGTATCCACGACATCGCCTGCGCGGAAAGCAGGCACGTGCTCGCGGAGGGCAGCGTTCTTCACCAGAGCACCCTGCGCGCCCAGCGTGATCACCGCGTTGCGCGTGCCCCGCTCCAGCAGCGCATCGGCCGCGCTCTCCGCGTCAGCCAGCGACGCCACGCGCACGCCGGTGAGGATCTCCGCCTCGGATTCATTCGGCGTGAGGTAATCGCAGTGAGAAAAAATCTTGGCCGGAAGCGCGCACCCTGGCGCGGGATTCAGAATGGTTGGGATGCCCAGCGAGTGCGCCAGCTCGAGGCCGAACGCCACGGCGGGAACGGAAAGCTCGAGTTGCGTCATAAACACGGCTGACCGCGCGATGAGCTCCCGCGCCTGCGCGACTTCGTCTGGAGCCAGCTCAAAGCACGCTCCTGGAACGACGACGATGGAGTTTTCGCCGGTGCTCGCATGGATGACGATCGACGCTGCGCCCGTGGGCGAGTTCGTTTCCAGCAGGTGCGTGGTGTCGATTCCCTCGTCGCGATAGGTTTTCCGGGCGAGATCGCCGAAGAGATCGCGCCCGAGCTTGCTGATGAAGCTCACCTGTGCACCGGCGCGCGCCGCAGCCACAGCCTGGTTCGATCCTTTGCCCCCGGGCCCCATGCGGAAACTGCTGCCCATGTAGGTTTCACCCCACGCCGGCAGCTTGTCGGTGCGGAAGGCGAGATCCGTCACATAACTTCCCATCACAGTGACTAACGGCTTGCTCATCGGTCCTCGGTTCTTTGGATTTGTATTCAACGCAATTTCTTATGCGACATACGCCCGCGCAATCAAGACCAGCGCCAGCAGGTAGGCCGCGAACATCGCCGCCAAATAGCCTTTCGCGCGCGCGTTGGCGCCGCGAAACTCCTTCCAGGCGAAGACGCCCCACAAGCATGCGACCATGGGCGATGCCTGGCCGATGGCGTAGGAGATGGCCACGCCCACGAGCGAGGCGGCGACAAAATTGAAGACTGTTCCCAGACCCCAGATGCCGCCGCCCAGGAGCCCCAGCGCATGATAAGAGGCCGGCGCGCGGAAATATTCGGCGCCTGTCACCGGCGTGCCGACAATGGGCCTTCGCATCAGGATGGGATTGAAGACGAAACAGCAAATGAGCGCGCCGAGCGTGAGAAACACCGCCGTGGTGTAGGGCGTGAGCGTCGCGCCGCGCGTCATGGCGCGCGTGACAAAGGGCGCGAAGATACCCATCAGCAGGCCGGAAATGACGCAGACGATTACGCCACGACTCGAAACGGCGGCGGACCCCGCGCGCAGCGCGCCATAGGCCTTGCCGATTAAAAGAAGCGCCACCACGGCCATCGCGATTCCGGCTCCCAGCAGCCGGCGCTTCCGCGTGGCTGGAGCGCGTAGCTCAGCACCACGCCTTCCACCAGGGCGATCCCGATCGAGACCGGAAAGGCGACGGCGAGGCCGACGATCTCGATGCCGGCCACCAGCAGCGTATTGGCGATGTTGAAGATGAAGCCGCCCAGCGCAGCGTAGAAGAGGTTGATGCCGTCGGCTGCGTGCAAATTGGCCAGGAACGCGGTCGGCCCTCCGCCGTGACTGCCGAGCGTGAACGCCAGCAGCAGCGCCGCCAGGAAAATCCCGAAGGCATAATCCCAGTAGTAGAGCTCGAAGCGGTAGTTCTTCGTTCCCTTGAAGGTATTGGCAAACGAGCCCCAGCAGATGGTGCTCGTGATCGTCATCAGCAGCGCAGCGTGAAACGTGGTGGGCGCGAACATGCCTTTCGCTCCGCCTCGCGGTCGCCTCGATCCCCTGAGTTGGTTGGCGAGTCCACGCCATTATGCAACGGCCGGGGCCTGGTTGTATGCCGCAGAGTGCGGAATGCTTCGGAGGCACCTGAAGGCACAGAGCCAGGCTGGCTAGCTCGGCAGTTTGACAGGAGAAATGCTCTAATCGAAACATGCCACCGCTATGGAAGCCGGAGAGCTGGGCTGAGCGCCTGGCCGAGCTGGAAGCGCGCACCGGGGAGCTCAAGGAGGCGCCGCTGCGGCGCGACGTGCGTTCGCTGGGCGTGCTGCTGGGGAGGGTTCTGCGCGAGCAGGCAGGCGAAGAGCTCTACGGCAGCGTGGAGCAGCTGCGGCAGTCGGCGATCCGGCGGCGCGAGGCGCAGACGCAGGGACGCAGACGCGAGACCGACGATCTGATGCAGAGCGCGGTTAAGGCCGTGAGCCGGCTGACCGTGGATCAGGCATACCGGTTGAGCCGGGCGTTCGCCTTCTATTTCGAGCTGATCAATCTGGCGGAGACGAACCATCGCAAGCGGCGGCGGCTTTCGCTGCAGATCAGCGGGGAGGAGGCAAAACGCGGTGCCCAGCGCGGCGAATTGCGCGGCACGCTGCGTGCGATGCGCGAAGCAGGGATTTCCGCAGAGCAGGCGATGCAGTGGCTGTCGCTCATACTCGTCGTTCCGGTGTTCACGGCGCATCCGACGGAAATTGCGCGGCGGACGGTGCTGATGAAGCGGCGGCGGATGGGCGAATACCTGGAGCAGCTCGATCGCATTCCGGTTCCCGAGGAAGAGCTGGCAGTGCTGGAAGAGGCGCTGACCGCGGAGATTACGGCGCTGTGGCAGACCGACGAGGTACGCAGCCAGCGGCCCGCCGTTGCGGACGAAGTGCGCATGGGGCTCGATTATTACGACGTGTCGATCTTCGACACGCTGCCGGGACTGTACGAGGAAGTGGCCGCGGCACTGCATAGCGAGTACGGGCTGGAGGTGGAGCTGACGGAACTGCCGCTGCTGCTGCGCTTCGGCTCCTGGATCGGAGGAGATCGCGACGGCAATCCCTTTGTTACGCCGGAAGTAACGCGGGAAGCGATCGCGGCGGCCAAGGCGCGGCTGCTCGACCACTACGACCAGCGGCTGCGGCAGATGATCGATCTGCTGACAACGAGCGCGCAGCAATTGCCCGTGAGTGAGGAATTGCTGGGGCGGCTGAAGGATTTCCAGGCAGAACTGCACCTGAGCCCGGACGCGATGTTTGGCGCGACCTTTGAGTTTGAAATGTACCGCCGGTATCTGGTGTGCGTGCGAGCGCGGCTGCTGAATACGGCGGGGAAGGTGAGTTCCGATCCGGAGATGCTGGAGACAGCGAGGGCGGGGTTGGCGCCCTACTGCTCAGCGGCGGATTTCCTTGAGGATCTGCGGGTAGTGCGGCGCAGCCTGGCGCAGAATCGCGGGGCGCGATTGGCCGAGACGCTCGTCGATCCGCTGCTGCTGATGGTGCGGACGTTTGGGCTGCATCTGCACACGCTGGACATCCGGCAGCACGCGCGTGTACACCGCAAGGCGCTCGAGGAAGCTTCAGCCTGGTGCGCCAAAGAGAGCGGCACGGCGCCGGCGCCGCTGAGTGCGGAGACACGAGACGTGCTGGAGACGTTTCGCGCGATTGCGGAGACGAAGGCGGGCTGCAGTCCGGAGGCGATCCGGCAATACATCATCAGCGGCGCGTCCTGCGCAGAGGACGTGCTGGCGGTGGTATGGCTCGCGCGGCTGGGCGGAGTGGAAGTCGCGGGGCGCGGAGGCGACCCTGGGATCATGCCTGTTCCGCTTTTCGAATCGATTGAAGATCTGCGGCGCGCGCCGGAGATTTGCCGCGAACTGTGGACGAATCCTGGCTACAGGAAGCTGCTGGAATCCTGGAACAACACTCAGGAGGTGATGCTGGGCTACTCCGATTCGAATAAAGACGGAGGGATGCTGACCAGCACCTGGGAGATTTTTCGCGCGCACAGGGCACTGCACGAAGTGGCGCGCGAGTGCGGCGTGCGCCTGCGGCTGTTCCACGGGCGGGGGGGCACGGTTGGCCGTGGCGGAGGGCCGACGCATCGCGCGATCTACGCGCAGCCGGTAGGCGCGTTCGAAGGGCAGATCCGGATCACGGAACAAGGCGAGGTGCTGAACTGGAAGTACTCCGACGTGGTACTGGCGGAGCGCAACCTGGAGCTGATGATTGCGGCATCTCTGGACGCGCTGGCGCGACCGAATGCGCTGATTCCCGGCGCGCATTTCTCCGGCGTCATGCAGCCAGAGTGGGAAGCGGCCATGGAGGAAATGTCGGAGGTTTCGTTCCGAACCTATCGAGAGCGAATTCTCGGCGATCCGGAGGTGCTGCACTATTTTGAGGCGGCGACGCCGGTGGGCGAGCTGGAACATGCGCGGATTGGGTCGCGGCCGGCGCGCCGGCGCGGGCAGATGGATTTCGCCAACCTGCGCGCCATTCCGTGGGTATTCGGATGGACGCAGAGCCGGTTGCTGGTTCCGGCGTGGTTCGGAGTGGGCACGGCGCTCTCCGACTACGCGAAGAAGCCCGGCGGCATGAAGCTGCTGCAGGGGATGATGGCGGATTTCCCATTGTTCACCGACCTGGTGCGGAACGTGGAGATGGCGCTGGCCAAGGCGGACCTGGGGATTGCCTCGCTGTATGCATCACTGGTGCCGGACGAAGCGCTCCGCGAGCGGGTGTTTGGCATGGTAAAAGCGGAGTTCGAGCGCACGCGCGAAGCGGTGCTTGCAGTGACCGGGCAGAAGGATTTGCTGGAGTCGAACCCGGTGCTGGCGCGGTCCATTCTGCTGCGGAACCCCTATGTAGACCCCATGAGCCTGATCCAGGTCGACCTGCTGCGGCGCAAGCGCGCGGGCGAGGACACCGACGAGGTGAACCGGGCGATTTCGGGGACCATCAGCGGGATCGCGGCAGGCCTGCGAAACACGGGATGAGTGAGGCGCTGGATCGCCTGGTTCCAAGATGGAATCGTCCCGCCGCGCAGTTCCAAAGACGGAATGGCTCTGAGAGATTACTTATCGTGATGACTGCAGAGGGTGGGGTTTCTCTTAGGCTCGACGCATGGAGAAACTTGCGATGCCGTCACCGATCAACTCCGCGCGCTCGGCAGAAGACCTTCACGCCATCCTGAGCCGGTTTCAAACCTGGGCGGGAAAACACCCGGAAAACCACAACGGCCACAGGCAGCGCGCTGCGGACGTCCGCGAGATTCCGATGGAGGAGGCGATGCGCCTGTTGCGGAGCCGCCGCACCCGTCCGCGAGCATCCGCAGCGGAGAAACCGCGCAATGCACAGCCGCCACTGCCACCCGCCGCGCGTGAGGCGAAAACAGAAACCGCGCCCAGGCCTGCCGCGGTGAGCCAGCCTGTCGCTGCGGCACCGATAGCGACGGATCTGCTGGAACCTACGGCGCTGGCAACGCCGGTCCCAAAAGCAAGGCCTGTAGTGAAGGCGCCACGCGCAACGCCGTCGCCGAAGCGAGCGCCAATAGCAAGATGTGAGGCGATACAGAAGGTGATCCCCAAAAAAACGGAGGGTTCGGCGCCCGCGCGAAAGAGAGAGATGAAATCCGCGGGCCGAAAACGCCGCGCTTCCAGGAAACCAGCGAAGCGGGCACAATCAGCTGCGAAGAACTGCCAGCCCGGAAAGGGGCGGCCCGGGAAGAAGCCTGAGTTTCGCGAAGTGCTGGCGTGCAGCGTGAGGGCGGAAGCTCCGAAGAAGAGACAGGGTCGGAGGCAGAGAGTGTCGGTGCGACTGTCCAGCGCGGAGGGGCGGCGGCTGCAACAGCGGGCGACTCTGGCAGGACTAACGATCTCAGATTATTTGCGGCGGAGTGCGCTCGAAGCGGAAACACCAGGACTGGGCGGCCGGAGTTCGAAGGAAATGCGAACGCGTCAGGGCAGGCCAGCGATGGCAGCGCCGCTGTCTGCGTCGTCCGCGGGCCAAAATGCCTCAATGCTGGGCGGGTGGATCGCGCTATTGCGGAACCGGTTCCTGGCGTCGCCTACGCGCTTTGCGGAACGCGCCTAGCGCAGGAACTCAAGGCTTCGCGGGCGGCAGTTGTTGCACTGCGGTCGCCTTGTCGTCCTCGAAGGTCACCCGCCAGGTCAAAGGGCCAGCGACGTAATCTACCGTGCGGTTGCCGATGTTGGATGACTCCGACTGCTGGATGACGCCAACGGCCATGGAGGTCTGCAATTCATTCATCCCGACGATCGGGCGATGCTGGTCGATGGCCTTCCAGACATTCGCAGACCAGAAGTTGTAGAGCTGGTGCGGATCGTCGTAGTAAAACAACTGGTCGCAGAAAAGGGTGGCATCGCTGCCCTGCAGGTAGCCGATGGCGGTGGCGTACTCCTGGGGATCGCCCGGCAGCGTGAACACTGCGAAAATTTGGCGGCTGCCGTGCGGGATGCGGCTGGCGAGGCTGTCCGGGACCTTCTGCGTGATGACTTGCCGGATGTCGAGGCGCTGCACGCTGGCAAGAACTCCGGAGCTGTAGGCAAAATTGACACGATTCGCGCGATAGGGAAAGTAGTCGAATTCGTAGCCGGTCTTCATCCAGACCGGCTTACCGACGAGAACCCGGGCGGACTGGAGGCTGTCGATGTAAAGCTTGCGCGGCATGACCGTTTCGTCCTGCGTGATACGCGGGCCCCTGATTGCGCTGCGGAACCGCGACGGGCTGATTGCGCGCGACGGTGATGCGCCAGATGCCGAAGGCAAGCATGGCGGCGGGGATCAGGATCAGGAGCGCAAGTTTCTGCCAGGTCTTCATCGCTTTCAAGAATAGCCGGGGGCGCGGCGGGGCGTGCTACTGGAGCGCGCGGCGGGAGAGATCGGCCAGCGCCAGCGTGAGCAGGCGCGAGTCGTTCAGCGAGGCGGGCCGGCGGATCTCCATGCCAAGTTTTGCGGCGAATCCGCGAAAGCCGATGTCGATGTCGTAGAGAATCTCGACGTGATCGCAGAGGAAGCCGATGGGCTGGATGACCAGGTGCTGCACCCCCTGCCGATGCAATGCGGTCAGTGTGTCTTCGACGGTGGGGCCGAGCCACGGACCACCAGACATGCCCTGACTCTGGAAGGCGAAGAACCACTCCTCGGGAAGGAGGCCGGCGCGCTCGGCGACCAGGCGCGCGGTGAGCCTGGCTTCGACGGGATACGGATCGGGCGGATCCGGCGCGGCGTGGTGGTCGATCTGCGGCGCGGTGAGCACGGTGCGGCAGGGAACGCTGTGCGCGGTGAAGAGGACGGGCGGCGGCGATCCCGCGTCCTCGGTAAAGGGATCTCGGACGGCGCGGAGGCGTTCGGCAAACGCATCGGCGAGGAGCGGATGGTCAGCCCAGTCGGCGAGGAAGAGCAGCTCGACCTGGCCTTCAGCGGCGGCGAAGGCGGCGCGGCGATACAGGCCAACGCTGGTGCGGGAATTCTGCGGCGCAAGGCAGATGACGACGGCACGCGTGATGCCGTCATTGCGCATCCGGCGCACCACGTCGGCAATGTAGGGCTTCCAGTTGCGCATGCCCACATAGACAGGCAGGCCGAGTTCGCGCTCGAGCAGCCACCCTTGCTGCAGCGTGAGCGGGGTCAGGGGGCTGCCGCCGATCAGCGTGAAGCGATGGCGAACTTCTTCGACGACAGACGCCGGCACTTCGCGGCCGCCGGTTACGCGTGAAAGATACTCGGGAATGTCGTCGGCGGAATCGGGCGTGCCGTGCGCGAGAAGCAGGACCGCGTCAGGCATGGCGCGGCTCCGCGGGAACGTATTCGCGGACGAAGCGCACGACGGCCTGCACATTTTCGACGGGCGTACCTGGAACGATGCCGTGACCGAGATTGAAGATGTGACCAGGACGGCCGGCAGCCTGGGCGAGGATGCGGTGCACACGGTCGCGGAGCAGATCGGGATCGGCGAAGAGGGTGATGGGATCGAGATTGCCCTGCACCGCGCAGGCGTAGTCGAGGCCGCGCCAGGCGGAATCGAGAGGAGTGCGCCAGTCGAGGCCGAGAACATCGGCGCCGGTTTCGCGCATGGCGGGCAGCAGGCTGGCGGTATCCACGCCGAAATAGATGACGGGGACTCCGAGGCTCTGGACCTCGCGCACCAGCGTGCGCGTGGCGGGAAGGACGAAGTCGCGGTAGTCGGGAATGGCGAGCGCGCCGGCCCAGCTATCGAAGATCTGAATCACGTCCGCGCCGGCGGTGACCTGCTGCGCGGCAAATTCGCGCAGCACAGTCACGAGCTTGTCAAGGAGTTTGCGCCAGGCGCTGGGCTGGTTGTACATCAGCTTCTTCGTCTCGATGTAGTTGCGCGAGCCGCCGCCCTCGATCATGTAGCTGGCCAGCGTGAAGGGCGCGCCACAGAAGCCGATGATGCCGAGGCGGCCATGGAAATGCGCGACTACGCGCTGAATGGCTTCGGCAACGTAGGCCAATTCGGAGGCGCGGGTGGTCTGGAGTGCGTCGATCGAAGCGGCATCGCGCAGCGGCTTGTGAATGACGGGGCCTTCGCCGGCCTGGAATTCAAAGTCGAGACCCATGCACTCGAGGGGCAGGAGCAGGTCGGCGAAAATGATGGCCGCGTCGACGTCGAGCTTCTCTGCTGCAGTGATCGTGACTTCCGCAGCGAGTTCGGGGCGCTTGCAGATGTCGAGCAGCGAGTGGTGACGACGCACCTCCATGTACTCGCGCATATAGCGGCCGGCCTGGCGCAGAAACCAGACAGGCGTGCGATCGACAGGCTGGCGAAGACAGGCGCGCACGAAACGAGAGCCGGAGGCGTGCAGCGAAAGATCCGTTGAGGAAAGCGACATGAGCTACCTGAAAGGTAGCAGGAAAGGAAGAGCGCGGGAATCGCAGATTTTTCGCGGACTGCGGCCGGAACCTGCGGATACAGGTTCCGGGAACGCGTGAATGGGCAGCGATGTGCGGTGGCGGATCAGGATTTGCGGCTGGACTTCTTTGCAGAGGATTTTTTAGCGGAGCTTTTCTTTGCGGCCGATTTCTTCTTCGGGACTTTGGCGCCGGCCTCGCGGGCCTCAGAAAGGCCGATGGCGATCGCCTGCTTGCGGCTGGTGACCTTCTTCCCGCTGCGGCCGCTCTTCAGCGTGCCCTGCTTCTTCTCGTGCATCGCGCGCTCGACCTTCTCGCTCGCTTTCGGGCCGTACTTTCTGCCTCCCGAAGATTTGTGCGACGAGGACTTTTTGGTAGCCATGGAAAATTCTCCCTTCACCTGATTGGGAAGCGGATGCAGATGAGGAGGTTGCGCGCGGAGGATCGCGACACACAGCGTTCGTGAGGCGAGAAGCATGGGGGGCGAAGAGAGCGAGAGCTCAATCCGCGGGTGCGCCGGCAGGGAGAATGTCTTCGACGTCGACCCACTGCGTCGGATATTCGCCGGTGTAACAGGCGACGCAGTAGTGATTCCCTTCGCCGCCGTCGCAGGCGTTTCGTAAGCCATCGAGCGACAAATAGGCGAGCGAGTCGGCCTCAATAAACTGGCGGATTTCTTCGATGGAATTGTTCGCAGCGATCAGCTCGGATTTGCGGGGCGTGTCCACGCCATAGAAGCATGGCGAGATGGTCGGCGGACAACTAATGCGCAAATGCACTTCGCGGGCACCAGCCTGGCGCACCATGCGGACGATCTTGCGGCTGGTGGTGCCGCGGATGATGGAATCGTCGATGAGGATGATGCGGCGGCCCTCCAGCAGATTGCGGACGGGATTCAGCTTGAGCTTGACGCCGAAATCGCGGACGCGCTGCTCAGGCTCGATGAAGGTGCGGCCGACGTAATGATTGCGGATGAGGCCGAAACGGAAAGGGATGCCGCTCTCGGCGGCGTAGCCGATCGCGGCGGTGACGCCGGAGTCGGGAACCGGGACGACGAGATCGGCGGGAACGGGTGATTCGCGGGCAAGCTGGCGGCCCATCTGCTCGCGGCTCTCCTGAACCCAGCGATTGAAGATCATGCTGTCGGGGCGGGCGAAGTAGACGTGTTCGAAGATGCAACTGGTCTGGTTGGGCGGCGCGTACTGGCGGGAGGTGACGCCGTCAGCGCTGACCATGACCAACTCGCCGGGAAGCACATCGCGCTCGAATTTGGCGCGGAGCAAGTCGAAGGCGCAGGTCTCAGAGGCGAAGACGACAGTGTCTGGCCCGTCCGGGTTGGAAATGCGGCCCATGGAGAGCGGGCGGAAGCCATGGGGATCGCGCGCCGCAAAGATGCGGTCGCGCGTCATCATCACGATGGAGAACGCACCGTCAACCTGGCGAAGCGAGTCGGCGATCGCGTCGACGAGCGTGGTGGCATGCGAGTGCGCGATGAGCTGAATGATGATTTCGGAGTCGGAGGTGGTCTGGAAAAACGCGCCTTTGCGCTCGAGATGGACACGCAGATTGCCGAGGTTGACGAGATTGCCGTTGTGCGCGATGGCGATGAGGCCCTTGGTGGATTCGACGCGGATGGGCTGCGCATTCAGCAGCGCGGAGTCGCCAGTGGTGGAGTAGCGCGTGTGGCCGATGGCCATGTCGCCTTTGAGGCGCGCGATCACGTCGTCGGTGAAGATTTCAGAGACGAGGCCCATGCCCTTGATGTTGGAGAGGTGCAGGCCGTCGGCGGTGGCGATGCCGGCGGATTCCTGTCCGCGATGCTGGAGGGCGTAGAGGGCGAGGTAGGCTTGCCGCGCGGCATCAGGATGGCCGTGGATGGCGACGACGCCGCAGTGCTCTCTTAATTTCGGATCTTTTTCGGAGTCGGAGAGAAGCACAGGGGCTAAAGCCCCATTTCTCTCTGGCCCCGTTTCGGCACGACTAAAGTCATGCCCTGATACAAAGCCTGCTTCCTGGCCGGGAATGCCCTCGAGCAGGAGGCGGCTCACGCGGTCACCTCGGCCGCGAGCTGGGATTCGAGGGAATCCTCGAATGCGGCGCGCAGATCCCCGATCGCGGATTCGATAAGAACTCCGTCGCTGTTCGCGATGATCAGATGATTCCCTTCTGTTTCCCCGATCTTGTTCACCCGCAGGTTCAGGAATTCTGCGATCGACTTGACCTTCGCCTGATCGGCCTCGCGATACGTGATGATCACCTCGGATGGGTGTTCTTCGAAGAGCGCGTTAGCAGCCGTCACACCGTTGTAGCCGACTGTGGCGCCGATTCCCCGGGGAAAGCACATCTGCGCGAGCGCGACAGCCATGCCGCCGTCGCAGATGTCTTTTGCGGCTGCGATGACGCGCTCACGGGCCAGCGTGACGAGACCCTGCTGGAGCCGCGCTTCCCCTTCCAGCGAGAGAGGCGGCGGCGTTCCCCAGAATACGGCAAAGCTGCTGCGGACAAACTCGGATGAGCCGATCCGGCGCGCTGAATCTTCGCTCCAGCGATGGAAATTTTGTGCTGCATCCTCATCGCCGTAAGGCGATGGTTCCACAGGCTGCAGGACCGCGATGATCTCTCTCTCGTCTTGAAAGCTCGCCGGCACGGCCTTCGTCACGTCGTCGATGATTCCCACGACGCCGACGACTGGGGTGGGGTAAATGCCTTCGCCCTTGGTCTCGTTGTAGAGCGAGACGTTGCCGCCGGTGATGGGCGTGCCGAGAGCGGTACAGGCTTCGGCGATGCCGTCGATGGCGGCGGAGAGCTGAGCCATGATCTCGGGCTTCTCGGGATTGCCGAAGTTGAGGCAGTTGGTCGCGGCGACGGGCGTGGCTCCGGTGCAGGCGACTTTGCGGGCCGCTTCGGCGACGGCGTGCATGGCGCCGAGTTTGGGGTCGAGATAGCACCACCGTCCGTTGCCGGCGAGTGCCATCGCCAGGCCGCGGTTTGTCCCCTTGATGCGCATCACCCCGGCTTCGCCGCCGGGTCCCTGGACGGTGTTGGTCTGCACCATGCTGTCGTATTGCTCGTAGACCCAGCGCTTGGAGCAGATGTTGGGCGAGGCAAGCAGCTTTTTGAGGTCGGCCGTGTAGTCGCGCGGCTTCTTCAGCTCTTCCAGTATCTGCGGCGGCGGATCGAGCGGGACTTTGATCTGCTCAGGTCTGGACCACGTGCCGACGGGACGATGGTAAAGAGGTGCATCGTCGGTGAGGGACTGGTTCGGAATATCGGCGACCAGCTCGCCGTGCTGGAAGATGCGCAGGCGCGGCTCGGGAATGACCGTGCCGACGATGACGCCCTCGAGTCCCCACTTGTCGAAGACGCGGAGGACTTCGTGCTCGCGGCCTTTCTCGGCAACGAGGAGCATGCGCTCCTGCGATTCGCTGAGCATGATTTCGTAGGCGGACATGCCGGTTTCGCGCTGCGGGACGTGGTCCAGCTCGACTTCGAGCCCGACGCCGCCGCGCGCACCCATTTCGCAGGTGGAGCAGGTGAGGCCGGCGGCGCCCATATCCTGAATGCCGACGACCGCGCCGGTCTGCATGGCTTCGAGGCAGGCCTCGAGGAGCAGCTTCTCCATGAAGGGATCGCCAACCTGGACGTTGGGGCGCTTCTGTTCCGAGCCTTCTTTGAATTCTTCGCTGGCCATCGTCGCGCCGTGGATGCCGTCGCGGCCGGTGCGCGCGCCGACGTAAATGACGGGATTGCCGATGCCCGTGGCCTTCGCGTAGAAGATCTCGTCACGGCGTACAAGGCCAAGGGCGAATGCGTTGACGAGTGGATTGCCGGAGTAACAGGGCTCGAATTTCGTCTCGCCGCCGAGGTTGGGCACGCCGAAGCAATTGCCGTAGCCGGCAATGCCGTGAACGACGCCTTCGACGACGGAGTGGTTCTTGTGGACCAGCTCTTCCGGAGTGTCTTTGCCGGGCGTGAGGGGGCCGAAGCGGAGGGAGTCCATGACGGCCAGGGGGCGCGCGCCCATGGTGAAGATGTCGCGGAGAATGCCGCCGACGCCCGTGGCCGCACCCTGATAAGGCTCAATGTAGCTGGGGTGATTGTGCGACTCGATCTTGAAGGCGCAGGCCCAGCCGTCGCCGACATCGATGATGCCGGCGTTTTCCCCGGGTCCCTGAACCACGAGCTTGCTGCGCGTGGGCAGGCGCTTCAGGTGCACTTTGGAGGATTTGTAGGAGCAGTGCTCGCTCCACATGACGCTGTAAATGCCGAGTTCGGTGAGGCTTGGCGTGCGGCCGAGCGCGTCCTGAATGCGACGGTATTCGTCCGAAGTGATGCCGTGCTGGGCCAGCAACTCCGGCGTGACGGTGGCGGGCGACGGCGCGACGGCTGCGGACGATTTCATGGCCTCTTCCCCCTCATTGTCGCACGGTACTTGCCGGGACTGGCCGCCGAGGCGAACCGTGCGTCGCGCGAAGACTATTTCGTAGCTGGAGCGGGAGCGGCGGCGGCCTGCTGGATGGCGAGGAGGATTTCGAGCAATGGCCTCAAACTCTTCAATTCGAGGGCGTTGGCGCCGTCGGATTTGGCCTGGGCCGGATTGTCGTGGACCTCGAGGAAGATGCCGTCGATGCCGGCGGCGACGGCAGCGCGGGCCAGCAGCGGGATGAACTCCGGCTGGCCGCCGGAGACGCCGTTGGCGCCGGAGGGAATTTGGACGGAGTGCGTGGCATCGAAGACGACGGGCGCGAAGGCGCGCATAACGGCGAGGGAGCGCATGTCGACGACGAGGTTGTTGTAGCCGAAGCTGGCGCCGCGCTCGGTGAGGAAGACGCGCGTGTTGCCGGTGGAGGCGACCTTCTCGACGGCGTGGCGCATGTCCCAGGGCGCGACGAACTGGCCCTTCTTGACGTTGATGGCGCGGCCGGTGCGAGCGGCGGCGACGAGGAGATCCGTTTGGCGGCAGAGAAAGGCGGGGATCTGAAGGACATCCGCGCCTTCGGCGGCGACGTCGCACTGCGACGGCTCGTGAACGTCCGTGAGAATGGGCAGGCCGGTGGATTCGGCGAGGCGGCGCAGGATCGCGGTACCTTCTTTGAGGCCGGGACCGCGGAAGCTGGAGACGGAGGTGCGGTTCGCCTTATCGAACGAAGCCTTGAAGATATAGGGCATGCTGAGGTCGGCGGCGATGCGCTGGATCGCGTCGGCCATTTTGCGGACGTGGGCCTCGCTCTCGATGACGCAGGGGCCGGCGATGAGAAAGAGGCGTTCGTTGCCGACGCGGACCGGGCCGATCTCGAATTCGGAACTCACGACAATAGGGTATAGGGGATAGGGGATAGCGTATAGACCTCACGCGGCTTCGAGGCGGAAGCCGTCGGGATCCTTGCCGCGCACGCGGCGCCACCAGACCTGGAAGCTGGGCACGTTGACGGTGATGATGAAGAGGCGGCGCAGGCTGCCTTCCGGGCACTGGAGCGGGCGAACGCCGTGCCAGGAATGCGGCGTGCGCTGGAAGAGCAGACTGCCGTTGCCGCGCGGCTCGAGGGCGGCGGCGACTTTGAGGTCGTCGAACTGCGGGGCGGAATGTGTGGCGAAGCGGTGCTCGCTGTCGAGGATGAGGATTTGGCCGCCCCAGCTCGCCTTCCAGTCCTGCTCGGTATTGAAGTAGAAGATGTGCGTGGCGAGCTTGCGAGCGGCGTCGCAGTGCGGCGAGACGGCGCAGCCGTGCCAGGCGTAATACCACTCGAACGTGGGGATGAAGTTGTGCGGGCCGAGGACGCGACGGAGGAAGTCCTGATAGACAGGCCCGTTCAATTCAGCGAGGAATTCCTGCCAGGGCTGAGAAATGCTGACGCCGGGGCGGTAGTGGAGCAGATAGCGGTCGTGGGGCGCCTGGCCGTAGCCGCGCTTGACGCCGACCTGCCTGTCGGCCTGCGAGGTGTCGGGCATCGTCTGGCGGAGCGCTTCGTAGCCTTCCGGCGTGAGGCTGTTCTCCAGGTTCGTCCACGGATACGGCTGGCGGGCGCGGAAAGTGTCAGCGGAGACAGCGTCGAGGCAGGCGCGGTTGAGGTATTCCATGCTGCCAGCGATAACGCATCGTGGCGAGAGCCGTCAGTGAGCGGGATCACAGGAACAGCAGCCGGTAGCCGGTAGCCAGTAGCCGGTAGCCGGTAGCCGGTGATCAGATTTCAGCTTTGGAGAGCTTCAGCCTTCCTGGGCTCTTCGCGTTTCGACCTTAGGCGGTTCTCGTAGCTGGCTTTGACGAAGGCGGCAAAAAGCGGGTGCGGCTCGAGCGGCTTCGATTTGAACTCGGGATGGAACTGGCAGCCGAGGAAGAACGGATGGCCGGGAATCTCGACGATTTCGACGTACGTGCCGTCAGGCGTGGTTCCGGTGATCTGGAGGCCGGCGCCGGTGAGCAGCGCTTCGTATTCGCGATTGAATTCGTAACGGTGACGGTGACGTTCTGAGATTTCGGTTTTGCCGTAAGCCTTCGCGGCGACGGAATCCGGCTGAAGCAGGCAGGGCCAGGCGCCGAGACGCATGGTGCCACCCATCTCCTCGACGCCGGTGAGCTCGCGGAGCTTGTAGATGACGCGGTGGGCCGTGGCGGGATCGAATTCGCTGGAGTTGGCGCCCTGGAGGGCGCAGACGTTGCGGGCGTACTCGATGCAGGCGGTCTGCATGCCGAGGCAGATGCCGAAGTAGGGGACATGGCGCTCGCGGGCGTAGCGAATGGCGTTGAGCATGCCTTCGATGCCGCGCTTGCCGAAGCCGCCGGGGACGAGAATGCCGTCGTAGCCGCGGAGCTGCTCTTCGTAACTGGGATCTTCGAGGCCCTCGGCTTCGATCCAGGTGACGCTGAGCTTGAGATTGAGGGCGAGCGCGCCGTGGACGAGGGCTTCCTTGAGGGATTTGTAGCTGTCCTCGTACTCGGTGTACTTGCCACAGATCGCGATCGACACCTCGTCGCGCGGGTTGTAGCAGCGATGGATGAGATCGGACCATTTGCTGAGGTCGGGCTGGGGCGCGTCGACGTGGAGGTATTTGAGAGCGAGGCCGTCGACGCCTTCCCGCGCGAAGGTGAGCGGAACTTCGTAAATGGAATCGACGTCGCGGGCGGTGATGACGGCCTGATCCTCGAGATTGCAGAAGAGCGCGATCTTGCTCTTGACCTCGCGGGAGAGATGGCGATCGGTGCGGCAGAGCAGGATGTCGGGCTGGATGCCGATGGAGAGCATTTCCTTGACGGAGTGCTGGGTCGGCTTGGTTTTCAGCTCCTGGGCGGCGCTGATCCAGGGAACGAGCGTGACGTGGACGAAGACGGTGTTTTCGCGGCCGAGCTCCTGGCGCATCTGGCGAATGGCTTCGAGGAAGGGGAGGGATTCGATGTCGCCGACGGTACCCCCGATTTCGACGATGGTGATGGAGTTCTCCGAGGCCACCTTGCGCATGGCGTTCTTGATTTCGTTGGTGACGTGGGGGATGACCTGGACGGTTTTGCCGAGGTAATCGCCGCGGCGCTCCTTGGTGATGATCTGCTCGTAAATGCGGCCGGTGGTCCAGTTGTTATCGCGCGAAAGCCTGGCGTGGGTGAAGCGCTCGTAGTGGCCGAGATCGAGGTCGGTTTCCGCGCCGTCGTCGGTGACGAAGACTTCGCCGTGCTGAAACGGCGACATGGTGCCTGGGTCGACGTTCAGGTACGGATCAAATTTCATGAGGTTGACGGTGAGGCCGCGACATTCGAGGAGACATCCGATGGAGGCGGCGGCGAGACCCTTACCGAGGCTGGATACAACTCCGCCGGTCACAAAGATGTACTTTGCGGACATTCCTGCGTCACCTTTTTGGATTTTGTGTGCTGGACGAACCAGGCGGGCACGATCAAGTATCGCAGGAAGCGCGCGGGAAAGAAAGATGGAAAATCGGCGATTGCGGGCGCGTTCCTGGAATGCGGCCTGGCGATGATCTCCTTTCGGTAACGTTACGTCCCTGGACAGCAGAGGGGCGCCCCCCATGACGGCTCGACAACTTCATCTATTGATTCCATTACGTTTGCCAATGGTGACAGCTTCGACAACAGGTGACAGGTTGGTCAATGGTGTGGAAAAACAGGGTATAGGCGCAGGGGGCACGGTGCAGATTCCCCGGCTTCGGACCGGGCGCTCGAGATGGCGATGCTGTTGCAGAAATCCTCCCCAAAAAGGGAAAAGCCCGCGCGCAGGCGGGCTTTTTTCTGTTTTCACTCTATAAGTTCAGGATACCAAGCTGGAAGAATTAGCCCGCCAAATATCTTTGGTGTTTTTGGCGGAGAAGGTGTGTGGAATCAACGGAGGTTACTTTGGTGAAGAGGTACGGGGGTTGACAGTTTTTTAGGGGGTACGGTTTACGGGTAATTTTTAGGGGTTACGGTTTACGGGTTACGGGATAGAAAACGCAGGGGCTGAAGCCATCACGGTGATGGCTTCGCAGGGGGAAGGGGTTCGTTATGCTGCCTCGGGCGTGTCGGGCGCGATGCTTGTTTGGCTTTCGGCGGTGGTCGACGGCTTGAGGAGCGGCCAGCCGCGACGCAGGACGTAGTCCAGCCAGGCTCCGGCGACTTGGGAGGTGACCACCGCAGCCACCACCAGCGTGGTGTAGAACTTTGGGCTGATGATGCCCGCATCGAAAGCCACGCTGGCCAGCACAATGCCGGGTCCGCCACGAGCATTGGTGGTGATCGCCAGGTTCAGCAGGTCGAGGCCGCGGAATCCCGCGCAGCGGCCTGCGAGCGACACGGAGAGAACCTTGATGATGCAGGTTCCCGCGATGAATGCGGCGATCATCCCGAGCGAGACGCCGCGGATCAGGTCCAGCTTGAGGCCGACGATGGCGAAATAGGCGGGGATGAACAAGGCGAAGGCGACCTTGCCGATCGCGTCCAGAGCGTCGGCAAAGAGACGCCTTTTTTTATGGACGACGGCGAATCCGGCGAGGAATGCGGCGAAGACCATGCTGACGTCCATGAGGCCGGCGATGACGCAATACGCGAGCAGGACGGCCAGGGAATACGCGACGGGGGAGTGCCGGGCCACGACATTGAAGCGCGCCTTGTTGATGCGCTTGACGAGGCGCGGCACCAGGGTGAGGCCGAGGACAAAAAAAGCGACGGTGGCCAGCAGGTGCTCGGACATGGCACGCGGATGGAGCGCCGCCTTGCCTGCCACCGCGGTGGCAATGGCGAGGGCGAGCCATAAGACGATGTCCTCAAGGACCGCGACGCCGAGGACGAGGCGTGCGAACCGGGTGTGCAGGATTTTCAGATCGGCGAAGATTTTGGAGACGACGGGGACCGAGGTGACGGCGACGCCGACCGCCAGAATGATGGTGAGCGCGATGCGGTTGCCGTTGGGTCCGGCCAGGGAGGGGCGGATGACCCAGGGCGCCAGCAGCAGGCCCACGAGGAACGGGAGGCCGGTGCCGACCATGGTGAGCCAGCCCACCTCGCGCCGCTCATCGCGGGAAAACAACTGCTGGGTCTCGGCTCCGGCCAGGAACATGAGCAGCAGGAGACCGAGCCAGTAGACAAAATCGAGGACGTTGCCCTGGTGCTGGGCGGTGGACAGCAGATGGCCGATGGCCGGCACACGGCCGAGCAGGGCAGGCCCAAGGACGACACCGGCGAGAATTTCGCCGACGACCTTCGGCTGGCGAAGCCAGACAAAGAGGTATCCGAGCAGCTGTGCGACTCCGACGAGGAGGAGTAAGGCAAACAAGACCGAGGTGATGGCGGAGTTCGACATAAAAAGCGGTTAGATGCAGGTGTCCCGCACAAGGGATTCGGCAGGGATGAGGTCGTGCTCTCCCACTTCTGCCAACACCGGGCAGAAGTGGGGCACCCGGAGTTCTTTCTCAGGCGGCGATCAGTCGTAGGCGCAGAGGACGTCGTAGTTGTAGTTGATGAGCACCTGCTTGATGTCCGAGGGCGTTTTGGGCAACTGGAGCGTCTGCTCATCGGTTCTGGACCCGGTGATGCGGAAGGAGCCGAGCCGGAAGTACTTGCCGTTGTCGAATTTGAGATAGATGGGGACAGCGTTGACGAAGCCTGGACCGACGCCGGACTGCCTGAGCACGATGTGGAGTTTCCAGCCGTTCTCGTCCGGAGTGGCCTCGCCCTGGAAGTGGTAGACGGGGAGATCGGTGCCATAGACGTACTCGCGGAAAAACCAATCCATGCGGTGGTTGCCCTCGAGATCCATTTGCGGGGTCATGTGCTTTTCGACCATGGCCTTGAAGTCTTCGGTGGTGGCGACTTTGAGGCGATAGGTGCTGACGAAGTCGTGCATCATGTCGATGTAGGGCTGGTCGCCCTGTTTGGACGTCCACATCATCATGCGGATCATGTGCAGGATGAAGGCGCCCTTGGGATAGACGAGGTTCTGGTAGACGCTCCATCCGGTTTTTTCGGTGCTGAGGCGGAAGCCCATGGTGACGGGGCCGACGTCGATGGGGCGGAATCCCATTTCGTTTTTCTGGGTGAGCAGTTGTTGCTGTTGCTTCCAGAAGTTGAGATAGTCGTCGGGTTTGGGACGCGTGGCTTCGAGGAAGAGCGCGGCGGAAGCGTCGGCGAAGCCTTCGCTCATCCACTGATCGCGGTAGCTGCCGAAGCCGACGGTTTGGCCCCACCACTGGTGGGCGACTTCGTGCGGAGTGACGGTCTTCCAGTACATGTTGTCGGGATCGAGACCCAGGAAGTGCTGCTGGGTCTCATCGAAGAAACCACAGAGGGGCAGGTAGACGAGCATGGGCCAGCTTTGGCCGTAATTGCAGGCGAACTGCTGAGTGATCGCAATCCGGCTGAACGGAATAGAGCCGTAGTATTGGCTGTAAATCTGCGCGGCGGTCTGGGCCTCGCTGAGTTCGAGCGGCAACATTTTGGGCGGGTAGATACCGCCGAGCGGGGGGCGGCCCCTCCAATATCGGGGTCGCTGGGGCCCGAATTCAGGTGGCTGAATTCGTCGGGCGGGGTCGGGTTCGCGTAGGCGTTGATGACGAGGGTTTCGCCGCTCTTCCACTTGAGTCCGCCGTCCTTCTCCTTGAACTCGCCGAGATTGAAGCCGACGACGGGCAGAGGCACGTCGGTCTTCCATTCTGTGGTGGTGACCTTGCCGTCGGTCTTGTCGCTGGTCTTTGTTCCGGTGGCGATGAGTTCCAGGCCTTTGGGGACGTGGAAGGTCATTTGATAAGTGGAATAGTCGCCGAGTTCCGTTCCGGCATTGGGGTACCAGCTTTGCCGCGCGATCGGATAGTAGTTCCGGCCGCCTTCGTTTTGGACGACGTCCTTACCGGCGTACTCGATGCGAATGGTGGCTGACTGGCCTTTGGCGAGGGGTTTGGCGAGCACGACGCCGAAATCGGAATCCTGGTTCTTGTTTTCCTGAACGAAATCGAGAGGCTGACCGCTGTCCGTGAGGACGCGGCTGACGCGGAGAGTGGGATAAAGATCGAAGGGCGCGACGGCAACGCCGTCCTGCTGGGCGATGAGGTGGACGGTGGCGACGCCGGTGAGGAATCCGTTTTTCTCGATGGTGGTGTCGAGGTCTTCGTGGTCGACGAGGAAGGCTTGCGTTCCGGGAGCGCCGGCTCCGGATGCGTCGGGAGGGGTGAAGGCGGTGAGGATCATCTGGCCCCAGGCGGTCCAGTTGGCGAACGAGACCTGCTCCGGCTGGACTTCGGGCGCGCCGTGCGGATCGACGGTGAGGACGAGGTGGCGATCTTTGGCGCCGCGGATGGCGGCGAGAAAATAGCCACCCGGCGCGGGGCTCGCAACGTCTTCGAGCAGACGGAGATCGATGTTTTCCTGGAGCTTGTCGTGTTGGAAGGAGCTGAACTCGGCGGCGGCGCGCGCGTAGCCGGCATCGGCCGAGGCAGAGCCCAGCGAGGCTTTGCGCAGCTCCGCGGCGGTGCCGTCGGTGAAGCGCAGGACGGCCTGGTCGAAATCCTCGTCGAAGGTTTCGCTGTGGGTGAGGATTTTGAGGTTGTGCTGCTCCTCGGGCGAGGGCGGGGAGAGATGGAAGTGGCCCTGACCGAGGAAAACCGCGCCGGTCACTTTACCATTGGCCGCTGGATAGAACTGAATGGAGCCGCTCTGGAAGGTGATGGTGGCGCCGCCGCGCTGGAGCACCAGGTTTTTGACGGAGATCGCGTCACCCATGGGAATGAGGGTGCGGAGCTGCCGGTAAAAGGGGTCGGCGTTGGTTGGGGGCTGCGCGGTTGCGATTGCGGAACAGAGGCCGAGGAGGATGAGCAGGACAACCAGTGAAGAGCGGGAGGAGCGCACCGGAGGAGCCTTTTTACGGCGACAGGATTTGGACGAATTGAGTGCGCCCCAACTATAGACCACGAAGCGCGGCGGGCGAACGGAAAACAGGCTGGGAAAGTGAGTATTGTGCTGATTCGGCGCGGGTTTTTGGGGGGCGGCGGAAGGGATTTTGCGTGGTAAAATGAAGGAGTAGCGGCGGCTCCTAAATCCTTCGATTTTCAACTGGTTTTCGCGGTTGGGAGGGGTTTGTCCAAGAGCGAAAATCGAGGGCCGCGGAGCAAGCTTTTCCCCTCCACTGGAGTTCCATGGCGACCAAAGAAGTGACACCGACGGAAAGCGCGATTCCCCAGAGCGGCAACGGCAACGGGTCGAATGACGGTTCGTATACCGGCGAGAACATCAAGGTTCTCGAAGGGCTGGAGGCGGTGCGCCTGCGGCCGGCGATGTATATCGGGTCGACGGGCGAGATGGGGCTGCACCATCTGGTGTATGAGGTGGTGGACAACTCGGTGGACGAGGCGCTGGCAGGGTATGCGACGAAGGTCGAGGTGACGATCCACGTCGATAACTCGATCACGGTGACGGACGACGGACGCGGGATTCCCGTGGACGACATGACGCTGGACAACGGCGAGAAGATGCCGGCGGTGCAGGTGGTGCTGACGAAGCTGCACGCGGGCGGCAAGTTCGACACGTCGAACTATAAGGTGAGCGGCGGGCTGCACGGCGTGGGCGTGAGCTGCGTGAACGCGCTGGCGGAGTCGTTCGAGGTGGAGATCTGGCGGCCGGAAAAGCCGGGCGAGGCGAGCCACACCTACGAGCAGAGCTACGAGCGCGGGACTCCAGTAACGAAGCTGAAGAAGACGGGGACGAGCAAGCGGCGGGGGACGAAGATCCACTTTCTGCCGGACCGGACGATTTTTACCGTCACCGAGTACAACTACGACACGCTGGCGCAGCGGCTGCGGGAACTGGCGTTCCTGAACAAGGGGCTGACCATCACGCTGACCGACGAGCGGACGACGGACGCGAAGACGGGCGAAGCGAAGCGCGCGGAGTTCAAATACGCGGGCGGGATCGGGGAGTTCATCAAGCACCTGAACCGCGGCAAGCAGACGCTGCACGACAAGCCGATTGTGATGGAAGGACTGCGCGACGGCGTGGACATGGAAATCGCGCTGCAGTACAACGACGGCTACTCGGAGACGGTGTTCTGCTTTGCGAACAACATCAACACGGTAGACGGCGGGTCGCATCTGTCGGGGTTCCGGACGGCGCTGACGCGGACGATCAACTACATCGGGCAGCAGATGGGGCTGTTCAAGGACGTGAAGGAGAACCTGACCGGCGACGATGTGCGCGAAGGTCTGGTGGCGGTGATCAGCGTGAAGCTGCCGCAGCCGCAGTTCGAGGGACAGACGAAGGGCAAGCTGAACTCGGACATTGCGGGGACGGTGCAGGCGCTGGTGAACGAGCGGCTGGGCGGGTTCCTCGAGCAAAATCCGCCGGTGGCGAAGAAGATCATCAACAAGGCGATTGAAGCGGCGAGGGCGCGCGAGGCGGCCAGAAAAGCGCGGGACCTGACGCGGCGCAAGGGCGCGCTGGACGGCGGCGGACTGCCGGGCAAGCTGGCCGACTGCTCGGAGCGGAATCCGGAGCACTGCGAGCTGTATCTGGTGGAGGGCGAAAGCGCCGGCGGGACAGCGAAGCAGGGGCGGGACCGGAAGTTCCAGGCGATTCTGCCGCTGAAGGGGAAGATCCTGAACGTGGAGAAGGCGCGGTACGACAAGATGCTGGGGCACGAGGAAATCCGCGCCATGATTACCGCGCTGGGCACGGGAATCGGCAAAGAGGACTTCGATGTGGCGAAGCTGCGCTACAGCAAGATCATCCTGATGACAGACGCGGACGTGGACGGATCGCATATCCGGACGCTGCTGCTGACGTTTTTCTTCCGGCACATGCAGGAGCTGATCAAGCGCAGCAATGTGTATATCGCGCAGCCGCCGCTGTTCAAGATCAAGAAGGGGAAGCGCGAGGAGTACATCAAGGACGAGCGCGAGTTCGTGCGGGTGATGGTGAAGCACGCGGCGGAAGGGATCATCGTCCGGTACGGAGAAGGCGCGGCCAAGCTGGAAGGCGCGGCGCTGACGAAGTTCATGGGGCAACTGAATGAGTACCTGGGCTTCTTCGACAAGGTGAACAAGCGGCTGCGCAACGAGGAAGTGACGACGCTGCTGGCACACGCGGAACTGACCAAGCGCGCGGACTTCGAGAGCGAGAGCAAGCTGCAGGCGCTGTACCAAGAGCTGGAGAAGATCCAGAAGAAGTATCAGTTCAAGGGTCTGACGAAGCCGGCTTGCGACGAGGAGCACCAGACGTGGTCGCTGCGATTTGTGGACGCGCAGGGAGCGGAGCGGCGGATCGACTGGGCGCTGGCGTCGACGCCGGAGTACCGGCAGATGATGGCGAAGCACGGGCAGATTAAGGACATGCTGGAGCCGCCGTTTGTGGTGGAGTCGGCGAGCAAGAGCGCGGCGGCGGACGAGGAAGCCGAGGCGGAAGCAGCAACGCCGGCGGGCGATCCGCAGGTGGGCAAGGCGGTGCCGCCGGGCGGGAAGCGCGGAAAGGCTCCGCAGGAGCCGGTGGAGAAGCAGACGCCGCGGGAGCTGTTCGAGTACGTGATCGAGCAGGGGCGGCGCGACTACCAGGTGCAGCGGTATAAGGGCCTGGGCGAGATGACCGCGACGCAACTGTGGGAGACGACGATGGATCCGGAGCGGCGCACGCTGCTGAGCGTGAAGCTGGAAGACATCGCGGAGACGGAGACGATCTTCACGACGCTGATGGGCGAGGACGTGGACGCGCGGCGGAAGTTTATCGAAGACAATGCCCTGGATGTGAAGAACCTGGATATCTAGCAGGGATGAAGCGGTTAGGGGTAAGGCGGTTAGGGGTGAAGCGGCTGGTGAGCGAGCAAGTCAGCGAGTCAGCAGGTTAGCGAGTTAGCAGGTTAGCGAGTTAGCTGGTTGGCGGCCAGGGATACTAAGACCTGGGAATGTGTGCTGAGCGAAGGGGACTGCCGAGGCAGTCCCCTTTTGTTTTTATGCCTGAGGCAGAAGCTGGATCGCGAAGGCCCGGCCAGTTACTTCCAGCCTGGGTGGCCTTCGACGAGGGTGATGTAGCGGTCGATGGGGAGATTGGTGAAGCGCTGGGTGGCGCCGCCGGGAGCGGGCCACTGGATTTCGAGCCAGTCGACGTGCTGGTTGGAGCCGAGGCCAAGGACCATGCGCGGATCGTGGGAGGAAAGATAGCTTCCGCCACCGACTTTGCTGCGGTGGCGCTGGAGGCTTCCGCTTTGCCAGGTGACTTTGGCGCCGATGGCGTCAATGTTGGATTTCGTGCCAATCAGGCGCAGGCCGAGCCAGTGATTCTGGCGGCCGGCCAGGTTACGGAGCAACTGCGGCGCTCCGTTATTGGTGGAGACCAGGACATCGACGGCGCCATCGTTGTCGAAGTCGCCGAGGGCGAGGCCGCGGCCGGCGATCCGCTGCGCAAAGCCAGGACCCGCCTGCTGGCTGACGTTGCTCCATGCTCCGCCGGTCTGCTGGAAGAGCAGCATCGGCTCGTCGTAGTGGAGATCGGGATGAGTGTCATGGATCGTCAGGTCCGGATGGCCGTCGGTAACGATCAGGTCGAGGTCCCCATCGTTATTGAAATCGAAAAACTTCGTTCCCCAACCGCTCATCAGCAGGGTGCGCTGACCGATCGGCGTTTGCAGCGAGACATCGTCGAAGGCGCCGTGATGGTTGTTGTGGTAGAGGGAGTAGATCTCGTGATCCACGTTGGTGATGAATAGGTCGGTCCAGCCGTCCTGGTCGTAGTCCGCGGCATCGACGCCCATGCCGGACCGGGCCACGCCGAAAGCGTTGTAGGCGACGCCGGCAAGAAGGCCGGTGTCAATGAATTTTCCGCCGCCCTGATTGATGAACAGCGCATTGGGGACGGTATCGCTGCTCACGAAGAGATCCATGCGGCCGTCGTTGTTCAGATCGGCGGCAACCACTCCCCAGGCCTTGCTGAGCGAAGCGGCAATGCCGGATTCGCGGCTGACATCGGTGAAGGTGCCGTCGCCATTGTTGTGGAAGAGCCAGTTGGGCATCGCCTTGTACGGCGTTGGCTTGCAATAAAAGCGCTCCTCGGGAGGGCCGCACATAATGTTCTTCTGCTTGTCAAAGTCCGCCATGCGGCAAACGAACAGATCGAGGCGGCCGTCGTTGTCGTAATCGAACCATACGGCGCTGGTGCCCCAGCCGGCGGCGGCCACGCCGGCTTTGGCGGTGACATCGGTAAAGCTTCCGTCGCCATTGTTGTGGTAGAGGATGCTGTGCGGATACTGGGTGACGTACATGTCCGGCAGACCGTCGCCGTCGTAGTCGCCCACGGCCACGCCCATGCCGTAGGCGTTCCCCGGCACGCCGGCTTTTTCCGTGACGTCGGTGAAAGTGCCGTCGCGATTGTTTTTGTAGAGCGCGTTGCGGAGCGGCTGGGGCGGCTGGTAGAAGTCGCAGGGCCCGCTGTTGACCAGATAGATGTCCATCCAGCCGTCGTTGTCGTAATCGAGGAAAGCACAACCCGCGCCGACGGTCTCAGGCAGATACCGGTTCGGGGAAAGTCCCGCGGTGTGGCGCCAGAGGATTCCGCTCTGCGTGGCGGGGATGGTCTGGAAGTAAGGGGCGGCGGATGCCTGGAGGGCGCGCGCGAGGGAGGGCGCGGCCAGGCTGCAGGCAGAGGCTCCGGCGGCGGCGAGAAACTGCCTGCGGGAGAGACGGTGCGGAATCCGGCGCGGGTCTGCGGACATCAGGCGGGACCAGCACTTTCAGAGAATGATGGCCGTTGCGGGAAGCACCTCATGGATGGATAGGGTGCCCCGCAGTGGTGTCAGTGGAGGGGTTGCGAGCGGCGGCCTGGGCCTGGAGAGTCATCTGCTGCTGCGCGCCCGCCGAGTCGCCGGTACGGGCATCGGCGATGGCGAGCTGATAGTGGCCGGCAGGATCGTCCGGCTCCAGCTGGACGTAGTGCTGGAGGGGCGGCTTGGCCTGAGCGAATTTGCCCTGGGCAGCCAGAGACATGCCGAGGGCGAGATAAGCCTCAGAAAAGCCGACGTCGAGCTGGGAGGCACGCGTGAAGTGCTGCACGGCCGTGTCCCAGTCAGCTTTGCGGCGGGCGAGCTCGCCGAGGATGAATTCGGCGGAGGCGTTGCTGGGGTCGATGGCCAGCTCTTTTTCGAATTCCTCTCGGCCTGGTCGGTGGGACCCGAGTCGCCAGCCTGGTCGAGCGCGATCTGGCCAAGACGGTAGTGAATGCCGGGCAGCTGAGGATGCGCGGCGAGAATGGAGCGATAGATCGCGGCGGCCTCGTCTTCTTTGCCCTGGGATTCGAGGCTTTCCGCCTGGAGCTGCTGGGCCTGGTAGGAATGAGGGAATTTGGCCGCTAATTCCTGGGCGGACCGCATGGCCAGTTCGGAGAAGGTGTGGGTCTCCCAGTAGAGGATTTGGGGGTTGCCGGGGTTTTCGCGCTGCATGAGGAAGAGGTTCTCGGCGGCAAGCTGGTCGTCACCGACGGCCATGGCGCAGCGCATGGCGGCCATTTGGGCCTGCAAGCGAAGAGGTTTGTCGGTGACGTGAGGCAGAGCGCGCTCAATGAGCGGGAGAGCCTGAGAGCAGCGGCCGGTTTCGGCGAGCTGCACGGCATGGTGGATGCCGGCATCGGCGGAGGGGGTGGCGCTATGGGTTTGCGCGCGGAGGCCGAGCGCGCCAGGAAGAGCGACGCAGCTGAGGAGCAGGAAAAGCCTTGCCGAGCGAGAGCCGACCCGAGAGCCGATCATTGGTTTACCCGTCCAGGCTCATGTGTACAACGCCGGAATGCGGATTGCAAACGGCGCGGTAAACGAAAATGCGGCCGCCCACGAGGAGCGGCCGGAGAAAACCCGGCCGGATGGCGGAGAGCCATCCGGCGAGGGAGGCTAGAACTGGAGGTTTCCGCGAAGTTCGATAACTCGCGCACCGTTAGTGGGAGTGCCGATTCCGAAATTGTAGTCCTGGACCCCGGAATCGAAGGAGCTTGAAGCTGCGCCGGGAACATACGGCCCGAAGCCGTCCGAGTTCCCCCAGACCGGGTGATTCCAGACATTGATGAAGGACGCCTGGAGGTTAAAGTTCATCGCCTCGTGAATGGGGAATCGCTTGGTCAACTCCATATCCTGGAAGAATTGGTGTGGTGCATGCAGATAAAGAGTCTGACCAAAGGTTCCAGGCGTGGTGTTGGGCGCAACGTAAGCGCTGTTCGCGCCGCCGCCAGTAGGACTCGACATGTACTTCGAGTTGATGAGATCGGCGAAGGGCTGTCCTTTAATCTCGTGAACGCCCATGGCACTCTGCAGCTGGCCCGGAGTGACGCCGTGCAGCTGAACGCCGCCGTCCCCGTAATCATTGAAGGTTAGGAATTGGCCGGCAAGGTACGAGGGTGCGCCGGATTGGAAGGTCACGATGGTGCCTACGGTGTATCCGCCCAGAACAGCATCGACGGCTCGATTGTGGGAGAGATAGGTCCGCCCACGGCCGAACGGGAGATCGTAGGTGCCGCTGCCATGGAAGGCGTTGCGGATGTCAAACAGCGTGGGCCCGTAGCTCTTCTTCATGTCGCGGAGCGTGAAGGCATCGAAGGAGCCGGTCCAGGAATTGGGGGATTGAACAGCGAGAGTGTGGCTCCAGGTGTAGTTCGCGTCGTACTCCAGGCCGTGCCACGATTGCTGGCGGAGATCGACCTGCAGGCCGCTGTAATTCGAGTAGCCTTCGGAAACCATTTCTCCGGAGGAATATCCACCGGTGTAGGGATTGGACTGGAAGAAGTTGATGGGGTAGCCCGCACCCGAGCCGGTATAGCCTGCGTTGTTGGCGCAGGGAGTGAAGCCGGCGCCGACCAGATTGCAGAAGTACGGGACCGTGCCGTTGATGCCCGCGAGGGTGCTGGCGAACGAGCCGGCCTGGCCGGTGTTCAGATAGTTGATGAACTGTTGATTCGTGTAGTCGCCGGTGTCCGACGGGCCAAAGGCCGCATCAATGATCGGCGTCGGGTTACCGTAGCTCGGAGAGAAGGAAGTGCCTCCCGAAGCCGCCAGGTTGGCCTGAGCGTTCTTGAAGTCGGTCAGGAATTTGTTTTCGAAGATATTGATTTCGTCGGGATCGATCGCAATCCACTGATGGAGCGTGTGGTTGCCGTTGTAGCGAACCTCGAGAGCACGAGAGCGGCCGAGTCCGCGCTGCACGCCGAAGTTCCAGGATTCAGATTCAGGCTCCGCGAGATTGGGCTGGATGCCGTTGACCCCTGGTCCGCCCGTGTACGTGAACTCGGATTCGGGCGCCGTTGCCTGGTAGGTTTGTGGCGACAGAATGGGAGCAGGCAGGTTGTCGCCGAGCGCGAGGCTGCCAGGAGAGAAGGATCCAGGCTGGCCGGTGTTGTTGGCGAGCAGGTTGAACTGCTGGTAATAGAACTGGCCGTAGTCGGTGCCATAGTCCCAGAAGTACTGGTAGGGCTCAGTGAAGCGGCGCAGCGCATAGCCGCCGCGGATGACGGTGCTGTTGCCGCCAAGGAGTTGCGCGAAGGCACCGGTCTTCACTCTGGGATTCCAGGCGAAACCAAACGCCGGCTGGGGCGTAACCCTCCACGGCTGATACGGCTGGGCGTGCACGGCAATCACGGGATTCGTGTCGCCGCCGAGGTCGCCGGGCTGGAAGAGATGCCCAATAGGAGTGGGGCCGTAGATGGCAGCCTCATCCGCCGAATGGTATTGGCCGGTGAGGTCTTTCTCAGGACCAAAGACATCCCAGCGCAGGCCATAATTCAGGGTCAGCGTTGGGGTGACCCGCCACGAATCCTCCCCAAAGAAGCTCCACGCCGAGGAGACCTCGTCGAGCGGATATTCGCTCATGGTACCGGTTTGGCCATAGGTCTTCGTCTTGATGTTGTAGGAGTTTTCGCCGTTGACGCCGCTGAGCCTGCCGACGAGAATGGCGTAGAGCTGATCGGCCCTCGCCAACTGGGAATTGGTAGCATTCGGCACCGTGCCGCCTGGCCCGTTGGTGAAGATATTGATTGCGGGATCGCCGGTCGCCAGGCCGAGGTTGTAGTTATAGAAGCCGCCCGGCGCGTTCCAGTAATGATCCTGCTCCTTGTACCAGGAGAGACCGAACCCGAAGGTGTGCTTTCCATGCTGGAGGGTCATGGAATCGGTGAAGTCATAGATCGGGTAATAGGTGTTGATCGGTTCCTGATAGACCTGGCCGGACATGGTGCCTGAGGCGCCAGGATAGTTCCAAAACACAGTAGGTTGACTTGCGTAGAGCGGCGCCGCGTTGTACGCGTACTTCGTGACGTCGTAGAGGAACCCGACCTTCAACTGGTTGATGAGCTGCGGCGAAAAGATGTAATCGAAGCCGAAGCCGGCGGTAAAGTTCCTGGTCTGGTTGCCGGCCTGCTGATCGGCAAAGCTGCTGCCAGGGAAGGTAGGCGCGGTGGTGCCGGGCGTGCTGTACTGCGACATCATCCAGGAGATATACAGCCTGGCCTTTTGCGAGAGGTTGTAGTCCAGGCGCGCGACCGGGAAGTAATCGATCTCGGGCGAAGAATTGTTCCAGGCAAGCGACTCGAGGTTGGGATCGGAGGTGCCACCGAGGTGACCGGCGCTCTCCGCGGAGTTGATGGCCGAGAACTGCTTCAAAATCAAAGGATTCACGGTGGTTGGAAAATTCGTCCCGTGCGCCGCGTTGTAGTTTGTGACGATCTGGAAGAGGTTTACCGAGGGGTTCGAACCATAGGAAAAATTGCTGGCCTGAGCGGCACCCGTAAAGACGGAGTTGCTGACCTGATAGCTGCCCGGGATCTTGCGCTGAGCATAGGTTCCGAAGAAGAAGAGCTTGTCGTGGAGGACCGGCCCGCCGACGCTGACACCGAAGTCATTCTCGATGAGCTTGCCCTTCCGGTTGCCGTAGGCGTTGCAGACCCAGCAGTTGGCATCGAGACCGTCATTGCGGTAATCCTCGTAGGCCTGCCCGTGGAAGCTGTTGTTGCCGCGCTTGGAGACGAAGTTGACCTGGGTGGTGGCCTGGCCGAAGCCGGAGTTCAGGCCCAGCTGGTCAGTCTGGACGCTCATCTGCTCGATGTCTTCGAGGCGGGGCGAGACGGCCGGGGCGGCGGAGTCGAATTTCATGCGGCTGGTATTGCCGACCATGCCGTCCATGTTTTGGCCCGCATCCACGATGGGCAGGCCGTTGTACGTGCCCTGGCCGTTCTGGCCGGTGTATCCAGGCACGATCGTCGACAGGGCGGTGAGGTCGCGGCCATCGAGAGGCAGATCCTGGATCTGCTTGACATCGATCACGTCGCCGATTTCATTGGAGGTGGTCTGGAGGACGGGAGAGGCCTCGCCGGCGACGGTGACGGTCTGGGTGGTCTGTCCGATGGCGAGTGGCGCGTTGAGGCTGGTCACCTGCGATGCCTGGACAATCACCGCGGAGAAGACTTTGGTGCTGTAGCCGGAATGGCTGACCGTCAGCGTATAGACGCCGATGGGCAGATTCACGAAGGTGTATTCGCCGGTGCCATTGGTGGCGGCGGTGTAGGTGTTGTTGGTTCCGTGCTCCACCAGCTTGAGGTCGGCGGCAGGCACCACGGCGCCCGAGGGGTCCACGACGGTGACGATGACTTTTCCCTGAGTGCCTTCCTGGGCGACAGCGCGGGAGGTGAAAAACAGGGCCACCGCCAGCAGCGCGATCGCAACGAGGAAAATCCGGTCCAAACCACGAGTCTTCATTTCCGTCCTCCTGAAGAATTCTGTAAAACGTTTTCTCAACCAGGGAATCTCTCAGCGATCCGTTACGGGGCCCGGTTCCCTCGGTGTACAGCTTTTGTCCAACTTTTGCAGCCCAAATGCCCAAAAGAACAATGGGAGGGGCCTGCATCAGCGTCTGAGCATCATGTTGTATTAAAGATTGTATCCATTGTCAAGCGCGGATTTTTTGCACAGTCGATGCGGCGAACTTTGGCCGAGGTCAGGGACGCGGCGGCGGGGTTCCGGTTAAGGTTTTCTTTTGCGCCAGGAGGCGGCCGATCTGCCGGCGCATGGAACGGGCTTTGGCACGGTCGCCGAGGGTTTCGTAAGCATCGGCGAGGCTGGCATAGACCGAGGGGTTCTCCGGCTCGAGGCGGCGACCGATCTCGAGGTGGGCGACGGCCTGCCGGGCATCGCCCTGCATGAGGAAAATCTTGCCGAGGGCGATCTGGGTGGCGGGATAATCCGGCCGCTCACGGGCCGATTCCTCGAGGACGGTCTGGGCTTCAGCGAACTGCGGCTGGCCGGGGATGACGCCCTCGTGGAGCAGCACGGTTCCCAGGAGGGAGAGCGTCTGGTAGTCGCGATGGCCGGACTGGACGGCCTGGTGGAGAATTTTGTCGGCGGCTGGCAAGTCCCCTTCATAGAGGACTTTCTGCACCTGGGCAAGGTAGCCGATGTAGCTGCCCGGAGCGAGTTGCGCAGCGCGATCGAAGTCCGGCTTCGCCTCCTCAAAACTGCCCAGTTCCGAGAGGAAAAGGGCCTTTTCGTAATGGAGACGGGCCGAGTTGGGCAACTGCATGAGGCCGCGGTTGACGATCTGGAGTCCCAGTTCATAGTTCAAGTGATCCGTACAGGCGTCGGCCAGGAAGTCATAGGTCTTTTCGTCGGTGGGGTTGAAGGCAGCGGCGCGAAGGAACGCGCGAAAAGCCGCCTGCGACTGGCCGGCGCCGATATAGGCCTGGCTGAGGAGGTTCTCCACGGTGGCGTTGGCGAGGCCGGAGGCGTCGAGGGATTGGAGAACCGAGATGGCGTCCTGGTATTGATCCGTTCCGAGATAGCAGATGCCGAGGTTGACGCCGACGGCGTAGGGATCGAGCCCGGCACGCTGGGCGGCGAGGAGATGAGGAATGGCCTGCTGCAGGAGTCCCTGACGCGTGAGCTCGCTGCCGGTTTGCAGCTCCTCCCGCGCGTCGGCTGGAGCAGCGGCCTGCTGTTGGCTGGGGGCGGGAACGGGGGATCGAAGAGGCGTGGCCGCCTGGGCCAGCGCCGCCGGCGCAGCGGGAAATCCAGGGACCGCCGCGCACAATCCAGCGGCGATGATCCAGCGAAGCATGCGCCATTTTAGTTGACCGCCGCCGAGGCCCGCGCTCGACATACGCATACCACGTTGTATACATTAGCAAAGCCGGTCTCGGCAGGATTTCGCCGCAAACGGCTGAGTGAGCGAATGCGTCCAAAAGAAGGGGCACTATGAATCGGAGAGTGAGTCGCAGAAAGTTTTTGGGTGGAGCGGCAGTGGCAGGAGCATCGGCTCTGCTGCCCGCGGGAGCGAAGGCGTTTCAGGCCGCAACGACTGGCGGCACCGAGGACCAAGCGACGCACTTCCTGACGGATTCGCCGGTGGCGAAGGTGAAGTGGAAGGCGAAGCCGTTCCCCATGCCGGATGTGCGGCTGCTGCCGAGCTTCTGGAACGACACGATGGAGACGAACCGGAGCTGGCTGTATTCCCTGCCCAACGACCGGCTGGCCTACAACTTCTTCGTAACGGCGGGCCTGCCGACGAATGCCGATCCGCTGGGGGGATGGGAAGCTCCGGACGTCGAACTGCGCGGCCATTACGTGGGACATTACCTGTCAGCGTGCGCGCTGCTGCATGCCAGCACGGGCGACGAGTTTATCAAGGCCAAGGCGAACGAACTGGTGGGGATGCTGGGGCAGTGCCAGGCGAAGGACGGCTACCTGAGCGCGTTCCCCACGTCGTTCTTCGACCGGCTGCGGAACCATCAGCGGGTGTGGGCGCCGTTTTACACGTACCACAAGATCATGGCGGGGCTGATCGACATGTATCAGCACGCCGGGAATCAGCAGGCGCTGGAGATGGCGACGCGCATGGCGGACTGGGCGCATGCGTACGCGATGAGCTTTAGCGACGAGGACTGGCAGCGGGTGCTGCTGGTGGAACAGGGCGGCATGAACGAAGCCTCGTTCAACCTGTATGGGATCACGGGGAATACCAAGTACCGGGATCTGGGCTACCGGTTCGAGCACCACAAGATCTTCGATCCGCTGGCGGCGAACCAGGACATCCTGGGCGGAAACCATGCGAATACGAATATTCCCAAGGTGATCGGGGCGGCGCGCGGCTACGAGTTGACGGGCGACGAGCGGTACCGGCACATCAGCGAGAACTTCTACGAGATGGTGACGGGGCACCACATCTACTGCACGGGCGGCACCAGCAACGGAGAGTTCTGGCACGCGCCGGATGCGATCGCCAGCCAGCTTGGACCGGCGGCGGAAGAATGCTGCTGCTCCTACAACGTGATGAAGCTGGCGCGGCACCTGTACGGGCAGAATCCCGACCCGAAGTTTTTCGACTACTACGAGCGGACGCTGAACAACGTGCGCTACGGCACGCAGAATCCGAACGGAATGCTGATGTACTACGTTTCGCTGCAGCCAGGCTTATTCAAGACGTTCGGCACAGAGTTCGATGCGTTCTGGTGCTGCACCGGGACCGGATCGGAAGAGTATTCGAAGCTGAACAACTCGATCTATTTCCATGACGACGACGCGGTGTATGTGAATCTGTTCATTCCTTCCACGCTGAACTGGAAGGAGCGGGGGCTGAAGCTGCGGCAGGAGACGAAGTTCCCGGCGGACGATCGCATCGCGCTGACGGTGGAGAGCGCGCCATCGTCTACGACGGCGCTGAAGATCCGCGTGCCGTACTGGGCGACCAGCGGGGCGCTGTACAGCATCAACGGCCAGCAACAGAACGTGAGCGCGACGCCGTCGACGTACGTCACGCTGACCCGCGAGTGGAAGGCGGGCGACGTGATCGCGATCGAAATGCCGCTGACGCTGCACATCAACACGACGCCGGACGACAAGACGGTGCAGGCGGCGATGTACGGACCGCTGGTGCTGGCGGCGCGGCTGGGCACAGAAGACCTGACCGTCGACAGGATTGACGGCCCTGAAGGGCCCTGGGACGAGGGCTATCCGATGCCGACCGTGGATCTGCGGCCTCACCCGCGCCGGGGACCGGACGGCCAGCTCATCGAGACGCCGGCACCCGATCCGAACGCCGTTTGGTTCGAGCAGGCGGAAGGTTCGCGGCGGTATCCGCTGACCTTCCAGACCAAAGGCCGCGGGCCGCATCACACGCTGGTGCCGCTGAACCAGATCATGGATGAGCGGTACTCGGTTTATTTGAAGAATCTGACGGTTTGATGGATGGGCTGCTTGTGTCCGCGGGACGGGAGCAGCCGGACCATTTCGAGGCGCAGGCGTTGCGTGGCGGTGGCTACCAGCGCTTCTCAGCCGGGGTGACCGGCTCATCGACCTGAATCTGCCGATCGGCTCGCAGATTCTTCAGCGTCTGCACGATGCCGCTGGGCCAGCGAATCTCGACAGTGCGAGCCATCGTTTCGGCGCCCAGGCCGAAATGCGCGCGGACATCGCTTGAGGACAGATAACTGGACGCGGTCGTGACCGTGTACCACTGCGAACCCTGCGCGGTGTCCACGCGAATGACGGCTCCGATGCCGTCGCGGTTGCTCTTGTGTCCCACCAGGCGAAAGCGAATCCAGTGGTTGGCGGTCTCCGTCCGGTTCATGAGGACGTGTGCGGGACCGCCGTTCTCGGTGATGACGGCGTCCAGACGGCCGTCGTTGTCGATGTCGCCCGTCGCCAAACCGCGTCCGGCCCAGCGCGCGTGAAAAACCCCGCCTGAGAGCGGCCCAACATCGACGAACTTTTTTCCCTTGATGTTCCGCAGCAGCAGGGGGGCCTCGCGGTAATGCAGATCCGGAAAGTCCTTGTGGATCGTATCCAGATCGTGGCCCTGGGCGACCAGCAGATCCTTCCATCCGTCGTTGTCGTAATCCATGAAGCGCAGCCCCATGGCGGAGTGCAGCAGCGTGGTGGCGGCAATACCGGAAACGTAGCTGGTATAGGTAAAGGTGCCGTCGCCGTTGTTCCGGTAGAGCTGATACATCTGATCGGCCAGGTCGCCAATGATCAGATCGGGCCATCCGTCGTTATCGTAGTCCGAGAAGTCGACGCCCATGCCCGCAAAGGTTTGGCCGTTGCCGTCGGCGGCCACGCCGGCCAGCAGCCCCACTTCTTCGAAGGTCCCGTCGCCCTTATTGTGAAAGAGGAACTCAACCATTGAATCGTTGGCGATGAAGATATCCGGGTGTCCATCGCGGTCGTAGTCGGCAATCGCGATCCCCAGCCCCTTCGCCGGCTTAGCCAGCCCCAGCTTGTGGGCCTCTTCGGTAAACGTGCCGTCGCCGTTGTTGCGATACACGAACATGGAGATCGGCTGGAAATATTTGGGGTGGCAATAGCCGCGGTCCGTCGGCGAACCGCACCACACATCGTTCCAGTCCCATTCCATGTAGCGCAGCACTACCAGATCGAGGTATCCGTTGTTGTTGAGGTCGACCCAGGCGGCGGAGGTGGACCATCCGCTGCCGCCGACACCGGCTTTCTCCGTGACGTCGGTGAAGGTGCCATCGCCGTTGTTGTGGTAGAGACGATTTCCGCCCCACGCGGTCACAAACAGGTCGGTGTGACCATCGTTGTCGTAGTCGGCCGCAGCGGCGCCCATTCCGTAGCCAACGCCCTGCAGCCCGGCTTTCTCGGTCGCGTCCTCAAAGGAGCCGTCGGGCTTTTGCCGGTAGAGGCGGTTCCAATATTGCGGGCCGGTTTTCTGGAGGGTGGTGCCCGGCGCCACGTAGTCGCCGAAGGGCGCGCCGTTGATCAGATAAATGTCGAGGAGCCCGTTGTTGTTGGAATCGAAGAGGGCGACGCCGGAGCCCATCGTCTCCAGCAGGTATTTGCGCGGGCTGTGCGGAGCCTGATGCAGGAAGGTGACGCCGTTGCCGGGAGCGGCATCGAGAAAATTTCCAGGCACGATTTCCGGAGACGTGCCGGGAACCGGCTTCGTCAGGGCTCGGGCGTCCAGCGTGCTCATGAAACCCGCGAGAGGAGCCTGCAGCAGAAATTTCCGCCGAGAAATCATCGACTGCTTCCCGCCTTGCTCGCGTCGCCCATCTGGCCGATTGTGCCCTGGTGATTCTGAATTTGTGAAGATGCGGCCGATGGCCGGCAGCTTCCGCTTCTCCACTGTAACGCCGATGGGGATTCCAATTCTGCGCGGCAGGAGATCTCGCGCGCAGAATGCAAAAAAGAAGCGGCGCTGTGTGAGAGACAGCGCCGCCGGAGACAGAGTTGAAGGTTAGTAGTTGAGCTTGAGGGATAGTTCGATCTGGCGGCCTGGGTTGGAGCCATCCAACAATCCGAACATGCCGACCGTGCCAGCCCCACCTCCGTAGTAGCCGGTGGTGCGGTTGCCGTTGCAGGCGCCGCAAGAGCTGTACTGGCCCCACCAGCTGGCCGGCACACTGAAGATGGGCGAGTTGGTCAGATTGATGAACTGAGCCTGGAACATCAGGTTGACGCGCTCCGTGACGGGAAACGCCTTGGCCAGATTGAGGTCCGCCGTTTTGAGGCTGGGGCCGCGGAGGGCGCCATTCTGGCAGTTGCCAAACTGACCGTTGGCCACTTCCGTGACGGCACCCGGGTTGAGGTTGGTTTTGCCGATGCTGCCGCCGATCTGCACCGTCTGCAGCGACTGAGAGGATGTGACGCTGGAGACGCAATCGGGACGCGGCTGATAGGAGCCGGTGAGCGAAGCGGCGGAATTGGCGTTTTCATCGCCCATGTACGCGCCGGCAAAGGGCGTAATGCCGAAGCCGGAACGGAGGGTGAGATTGAGGGCGGTTTGCCAGCCGCCAACCACTTCGTTAACGCCGCGACTGACGCCGGAGGCGAAGAGCTGACCCCGGCCGAAGGGCAGGTGGTAGACGCCGTAGGCCGAGAGGTCCTGGGTAGTGTCGATGGTGCAGCGGCCGTAGTCGGCGAGGGGATTGTATTCGTTCTGGAAGAAGTTCTGCGTGGCCTGGGTCTGGGACTCGCCGGCTCCTTCTTCATCACCGTAGGAACCGAAGTATCCGAGAGAGTTGGCCATGCATTTGGACCAGGTGTAGCTGGCCTGCATGGTGAGGCCGTGATAGTCGCGCTGGGCGAAGGCGACCTCGAGGGCGTTATAGCGGGAGATGCCGTCGGAGGCGTTGTAGCGCGCCTGAGCGCCGGCCTGAACGATGGGCTGCATGAACGGACCGGGGGAGACCTGTCCGGCGGAGTTAATGACTTTCTGGTTGTAGAGATAGATGTCGGACATGTGATCGTCTTTGTTGCCGACATAGCCGACGGTCAAGGTGGCGTTGCCGGTGAACTGATGCTGGACGCTCAAGTTCCACTGCTGATCGACGGCGGGCTGGAGGTGAGGATTGGTAGCATGCGCCTGGCCGCTGGCGAAGCACTGCGGAGCAAAAGCCATGAGCTGCGCAGGTGTGCAGGCCGCGGAGAAGGGCGTGTAGCCCTGATCGAGCGTGGTAACGGGATACTGGAGGGCAGCGCCGGAGTTGTTGGTTTCGTTGTGCAGCTCCACGTTGGGAGGATTGATGACGGCCATGTTGTTGACGCCGTTGCCTTCCATGTAGGTGGAAATGCCATAGCCGAGGCGAACGACGGTGTTCTTATCCCAGCCAGGCTGCCAGGAGAGGCCGATGCGGGGCTGGAAGTTGTCGATGCCGGTGTAGGTGTCGTAGTTGGTGCCGATTTCGGGAGTGCCGGTGAGCAGATCGAAGTTGACGTTGTTGGAGGCGTCCTTGTCGCCGCGCGGAGTGGTCAGCTCGTAGCGAAGCCCGATGTTGGCGGTGAGGTTGTGGGTGGCGCGCCAATCGTCCTGGGCGAATCCGGCGACGAGGCTGTTGCGCAGGTGGAAGTTGAAGGGAACGCCCTGCTGGACGTCGGAAGGCAGGCCGAGGAGGAAGTCAGCGAAGGGGCTCCCGAAATTTCCGCCTGTGCCGGTGTACTGGCCGTTGAAGTTGAACGAGCCGGCGGCGCCCTGATTGCCGGCGTACACGTCGTTCATGATGAAGTGGTACCACTGGAAGCCGCCGCGAATGGTATTGCGGCCATGCGTCCAGGTGAGGGAGTCGCCGATCTGATAGGTGGTGTCGTGGAAGATCTCGACGCCGTCGGCGCTGCCGATGGGCTGGTAGCCGAAGCTCATGGAGGGCAGGATGTCTTCCTGAACGCCGGGGAGGCCGAACTCCTGAGGCAGGTTGCCGCCGGCGGCGTTGGCATAGATCTGATCGTTGGCCGGGAAGATCTGAGCGCCGACGCGGAGCTCGTTGGAGAACTGGGGCGAGAAGGCGCGATCGTAGTCGACGACGAAGTTCTTGAGCGGATACTCGCGGGTCAGGTTCGGCGTTAGGACATCGGTGCCGTTGCTGCTGGTGTTGAGGGTGTACATCTGCGAGTAGCGGGCCATGACATGGTCTTTGCCGGTGGCCTGCCAGTCGATTTTGAGATCGCCCTGATAGGAATGCACGTAGCCGCTGGTGTCGTAGGTGGGCTGTTCTTCCTGCGCCGCAAACAAGGGCGATCCGACGATGGCCGAAGCCACCTTGCTGTTGATGGGCACCTGATTGTTGGGGAACGGCTGGCGGCTGTTGACGGGCGCCGGCTGGCCGGCGTTGGGACCGGTGAGATACACGGGGCTGTAGAGCTGATCGGCAGGGTTGGAGCAGTTGCCGCTGCTGTCAAACGTGCCGCCCTGGCTGGTGCAGAGCGCGCTGAAATCGCCCTTGAGGAAGGCCGGGGGGATGACGCTGTTGGTCTGGGCGGTGCGCGGGGTGTTGTTCAGCTCGGTGGACTCATCGGCGAAGAAGAAGAGGCGATTGCGGAGGATGGGACCACCAATGGAGCCGCCAAAGTTATTCCACTGAAGAACAGGCCGAGGCAGCGTGGTCGACGTGACACTGGGAATGACCAGGAAAGCGTTGGCCTTGTCCTGCCAGGTATTCGCGTCGAGGTCGGTATTGCGGATGTACTCGTAAACGTCGCCGTGGAACACGTTCGCTCCGGACTTGAGCGTCTCAACGATGACGCCGCCGATGTAGTTGCCGTAATCGGCAGGGGCGTTGCTGGTGATGACCTGCATGTTCTGAACGGCGTCCGGGCTGGCGACGTAGGCGACGTCGTTGTTGTCGGGCTGGTTGACGTCCATGCCGTCGAGGGTGAAGTTGTTGTCCTGCTCGCGAGCGCCATTGACATAGGGACGGCCGGTGCCGAAGGTGTTCTGCGAGGATTCAAAAGCAAAGATGTTGGGGCTGACGACGCCAGGCACGAGGAGGGTGAGCTGGTTGACGTCGCGGCTGGCGAGTGGCAGGGAGTCGACGGCCGTGGAGGTGAGCAGGGTGCCGACCTCATCGCTGCCGGTCTGGAGCAGAGGTGGAGCGCCGGTGACCGTGACGGTCTGCGTGGCGGCTTTGGCGACCTGCAACTGGAAATCGACGGTGGCGACCTGGTTAACGGTCAGCGAGAAGGCAGCGCGGGTCTGGGTGGTGAAGCCGGAAATGGCGACGGTAACGGAAATCTGGCCGATGGTGACGCGCGGGAAATCATAAACGCCGGCGTTGTCGGTTCTGGTGGTCCAGGTGGTGCCCTGATCGACATCTTTGGCAGTGACGGAGGCACCGGGCAACACGGCGCCGCTGGGATCCGTGACGGTGCCGGTGACGGAGCCGGCGCCGGCCTGCTGGGCGCGGAGCGATGCCGGGGCGAGGAGGAGCGCGGCCACCAGGCACGCGCCCACAGAAGCGAAGATTGATTTCCAGCTGATGCGATTCACTGAGGCCTCCTTCAGTTCATCCACGAAATGGTGCAGCGCAGTGCGCTATATAGTGCGTTTCCTGCATTCAGCTATATAGCACGTTCTCAATGCTATATAGCAATGGCAAAACGATGTCAAGCTCCGAATTGAGAGGGGCTGTGGATTTTTTGCGGCGGCGGAAGACACAAGCCGCTGCGCGGGTCCGGAAATGTTGATCAAATGGGCAAATCGAGCGGGTTCGGCGAATGATCCGACAGGGCTTCACGCGCCGGCGCGCAGGGTGAAGACCGCTGCGGGTGTTTACATCGGGCGGGATCGATGCTATGGTGTCCGCTATATAGCAATCGGTTCTCTGCCGGAGAGCTGCCCTATAGCAGATGCTCTGCTATGGTATTCGGGAAGACTGGGAAGCGGTGCGCGGTGTTGACCCAGCCGGCCAGAAGCAGCTTGACGCGCGGGCGCCTGGCTCAGGAGAAGGGCCAGAGACCTGTTTCGGCGGCGGGATGAACCCGAGCAAGACCCGAGGTCAAGACCGATGAGCCCGCTCCCAGTATTGGCAGTGAAGAGGACGATGCGGAACCGCAACGAGGAACCAGCGTACAAGCAGATCCAGAACGCCATCCGGCGGCGGATCGACTCCGGACAACTGAAGCCGGGGAATCCCGTTCCCTCAGAACGCGAACTGGCGCGGCTGCACAAGGTGAGCCTGATGACGGCGCGCCACGCGCTGAGCGAGATGGCGCGGGACGGGATCGTGGAGCGTCGGCACGGAGCGGGAACCTTTGTGGCTCCGCCGCGGGTGCAGTTCAACAAGCTGCTGGGCTACACGGAGCAGATGGCGAGCCTGGGGCTGACGGCGAATTCGCGCGTGGTGACGTGCGGGATCATCACCCGGGAACATGAGATTGCAGCGCGGCTGGGACTGGCGCCGACGAGCCGGATGGGCAAACTGGAGCGGGTGCGGCTGGCGGGCGATGAGCCGGTGGCGCTGGAGACCTGCTACTGGGCGGACGATGAGTTTCCGAAGCTGGTGGACGCGCCGCTGGATCACGTCTCGCTGTTTGGCGTGCTGGAACGGGAGTTCGGGGTGGAGCTGGCGTACTCGGACGAGGAAATCGACGCGACAGACGCGGACCAGCGGCTGGCGGATCTGCTGGAGATTCCGCGCGGGAGCTCGCTGCTGCGGATCCGGCAACTGATCTTCTCCACAAAGAGCCGGGCGACGGTGTACGCGGTGGGATTCTACCGGGCGGGGCGGCACACGCTGCGGGTGCGGCGGTTCCGGTAAAACGAGCGGCGTTGCGGATTGGGAAGACTTCCCTCAGGGGCTGAAGCCCCATTTCTTTTGGGCGCTTTCCGGCACGACTAAAGTCGTGCCCTGATACAAAGCCTCCCGCCGGGGATATTCTCAGCGTTTCGTGGTTCGCTCTGAATGCAGAGTTGTCGCCGCCGAGTGCAAGCATCGCGCGGCAACCAGAGAGAGACGGCGGCGACGGAGAAGGGGGCACATGGGCACGCAGACTGAGACGACAGCGTACAGCCGCTTTCTGTTGTTCATTGCGGGTCTCGGAGGCCTGCTGTACGGGGTCGACGTGGGGATCATCGCGGCGGCGCTGCTGTATCTGAATCACACGATCGAGCTGAGCCTGGCGCAGGAATCGCTGGTGGTAGCGGCGGTGCTGGGCGGCGGCATGGTCGGTTCGCTGGTGGCGGGGCTGCTGGCCGACTGGATCGGCCGCAAGCGAATGATGCTGGCCAGCGGCGCGCTGTTCATCGTGAGCATCGTGGTGATCGTGCTGTCGCACGGGTTTGGGACGCTGTTCACGGGACGCCTGCTGCAGGGCATGAGCGGCGGCGTGATTGGCGTGGTGGCGCCGCTGTATCTGGCGGAATCGCTGGGCGCGGAAAACCGCGGGCGCGGGACGGCGATCTTCCAGTTCATGCTGACGTTTGGGATTGTGGCGGCCGCATTGGTGGGCTGGCACTACACGCGGCAGGCGGAGACCGCGATTGCCGCGGCGGCAGGAAACGCGGCGCTGATTCTGGCGGCGCAGAACCACGCGTGGCGCAGCATGTTCCTGGTGGTGATCTATCCGGGGATTTTGTTTTTCCTGGGAACGTTCGCGCTGAGCGAGACGCCGCGATGGCTGGTGAGGAAGGGCAAGCTGGAGGCAGCACGAGCCGCGCTGCGGCGGACGGTGAGCGCGGAGCAGGCGGAGCGGGTGCTCGAGGAAATGCAGGCTCTCCAGCAGGAGGGCGAGGCGAAGGCGAGCGGCGGCGGTTCCCTGCTGCAGCGGAAATATGTTGTGCCGTTTGTGCTGGCGTGCGTGGTGCTGGTGTGCAACCAGACGACGGGGATCAACTCAGTTTTGCAGTTTCTCGTGGTGATCCTGCGGCAGGCGGGGATGAACGCGCGGCTGGCGACGCAGGGCGACGTGACGGTGAAGCTGATCAACTGCCTGGCCACCGTGGCGGCGGTGATGCTGGTGGACCGGAAGGGACGGCGGTATCTGCTGCGCGTGGGGACAGGCGGAGTGGTGGTGGCGCTGCTGGCGTGCGGATTTTTCTTTTTGCGGATCGAGCAGGGGCGGCAGAACGTGCAGCACCAGGTGGAGGCGGCGCGGACCGGGAATCGATTGGCGCTGCCCCTCGATACGCTGCCGGCGGGACCGGCGGGACGCGTGATGGCGCTGACCGTGACGTACTCGTATGGACACAGAACGCAGGTGGAGACAGCGCTGAGCGACAATCCGAAGCCGGTGCTGACGCTGGCGCCGGCGGCGGATGAGACGAACGCGGGACTGACGATCCAGCGCGCGGTGTACGGGCCGGTGCCGACCGCGGCGATGGGATGGATGGTCGCGGGGTGCCTGGGGCTGTTTATTTTGTTCTTCGCGGTGGGGCCGGGCGTGGTGGTGTGGCTGATGCTGTCGGAACTGATGCCGACGCGGATCCGATCATCGGGCATGGGCATCGCCATGGTGCTGAACCAGGGCGCGTCGACGCTGATCGCGGCGGTGTTTCTGCCGGTGGTCGGGTTCCTAGGGTACTACGCGATGTTCTTCGCGTGGGCGGGATGCACGGTTATCTATTTTGTGACAGCGACGTTCTTCCTGCCAGAGACGAAGGGGCGGACGCTGGAAGAGATCGAGATGCATTTTGAGAGGGCGGGCGAGGGCCGGGGTTGAAACCCCGTCTTTTCCGGCGCCGTCCCTCAGTCGGCTTTGTGGAGCCTTCCCAGCACTAAAGTGCTGGGCTAATCTGCGTTGCGCCTACGGCGCGGTAATTCTCACCACAGAGGACACAGAGGGTGAGGAGGGACGAGCGCAAAAGCAGGTCCCTCGCTTCGCTTGCCCCATCGCTTCGCGACGGGACCCCAAAGCGCTCCGCTCGGGATGACAGGGTCTATTTCTAATTTCAAATTCTGTTCGTCATGCTGGGGCTTTGCGCCGTCCCTCCGGGACTCGGAATCATCTCACTCTTTTCCCAGCATTGAAGTGCTGGGCTCATCTGCATTGCGCCTCCGGCGCGGGAATTCTCACCACAGAGGACACAGAGGGTGAGGAGGGACGAGCGCAAAAGCAGGTCCCTCGCTTCGCTTGCCCCATCGCTTCGCGACGGGGCCCCAACGCGCTCCGCTCGGGATGACAGGGTTAATTTCTAATTTCAAATTCTGTTCGTCATGCTGGGGCTTTGCGCCGTCCCTCCGGGACTCGGTCGGCTTTGTGGTCCTTTCCCAGCACTGAAGTGCTGGGCTAGTCTGCGTTGCGCCTCCGGCGCGCGCGGCATGCGCTCTGTGAAACATTGCGTTCATCCATGACAGGTCGCCAGGGAAGAGACTTTCCGCAGCGGCTAAAGCCGGCTTCCTTTTGCGGCGATTACGGCACGACTAAAGTCATGCCCTGATACAAAGCACAGGGGCTAAAGCCAGGAATTTGTGGGAGCGCTGTACGGCACCCTTCGACTCCGCTCCGGGCAGGCTCTAAAGTCATGCCCTGATACAAAGCTGGATTTCCAGCACGACGGGCTCAGAGGTGAGCACACCCTTGCGGATTTCCTGGGCGGATTTCGGCGCAAGCGGCTGAGGGCGAGCGCGCTGCGTGACGCGCCCGCTCCTGCAAGGATTGAGAGACAGGAAGTTACGAGGCTTTGCCGCGGAGCTCCTGTTCGGCGCGGAGCCAGTCGGCTTCGGGATCGCCGTCGGGTTGACCGCGCTCGGCCCAGTAGCGGTGGGCCAACTGCCGGATTTCGTCATGCGAGACGTTGCGAGACTGAGGGAGCTCCGCCATCCCGTTGGTTTTCTTCGCCGCCGTTTTGCGGGCCGCAGGGGCCTTCGCCTTCGTCACTTTCTCCGCCATATCCATTGCTCCTGAGTGGAATTCGGGGCAGCGTACGCCCATCCTCTTCAGAATACGCAAGTCTGACAATCCCGAAAAGCCGGAAAAGCGCGCGCTGATTGCGTTGGGTTTATGCCCTAAGTCCTCCGGAGGCGAGGCGGAGACAGCATTACGGGCCATCGACAGCCGGCGGAACGGCGGGGCTGGAAGCGGCTCGGAGGGCAGATCGAGGACAAAAAAAGGCCGCACCGATTGGTGCGGCCTTCCTGTTGGTGAGGACGAGGCGTGAGGCCTGGTCCTTTTCTGTTGAAGGAGCGTGCTACTGGTTGGCGCCCGCGCTCGCAACGACCTGGTGAATGGTGCTGACAAACTCGTGCGCGGCGGGATCGCTGGGCATGGCGACCTTGCCGTCGAGAATGTGGGTGAAGTCGGCCTCGTGCCCATAGAGGGCCTTGGTCGCGTCGTGGTTCTCGTTCAGCTCCGCGCCGTTGAGGGTCGCGCCGGCATAGGCGCCTTTGGCACGGGCGTAGGTGAGGATGGCGGCGTTCCAGCCACCCGAGGCATCCGCATCGCGGCCAACGGGACCGGCAGCGGCGTTGACGCCGGCGCCGACCTTGAAGTGGCCGGAGTCGAGGGTCTGCATGCCCTGATCATTCATGATCATCATGACGTAGCCCATCTCTTCGCCGCCGGCCTGGAGACCAAAGCTGGCGCCAGACATCTGGAAAGGAGCGGGCGGGCTCCAGCGGCCATCGGCTGTGAGGCAACTGGCGAAGCCGTCGCCATGCTCGCCACCGACCATGAGGCCGGCCTTGATCATTTTGGGAATCACGGCGATGCATTTCGCGTTTTTGAGGACGGCGTCGGGAATGCCGGCGGTGGATTGCGAGCCGGTGAGGCTCTGGATGGTTTGCGTGGCTTCGCTGAGTTCGTTATCGACCTTACTTTGGGCGACGGCGGCGACGGAGGTGGCGGCGGCGAGCAGACCGACGGAGAGTGCAGCGATGGTCTTTCTCATGAGCTTTCTCCTTTTTCCTCGGAAATAGGCGTTCTTTACGAAGACGGATGGCTGGGAGCGCGCGGGCGGTTTTTGCGGGCGCGAAGTATCGACAAATATTGGATTTGTGGCGGGGACCGCGGGGTTGGCCTGCAGTGGCGGAAAATGGCGCGCAGCTGACGGGTTCCACCACAGAGATCACGGAGAGCACAGAGACACGGGGGCGAAAAGCAACCGCCGAGCAGTGCTTCGGAATGCGAGGGAGGAATTTTTCCCTGCGGGCCGCTATTCTGGTACGTCAACGTGCTACATGCATTTAGCGCCGCAATTACAGGAGCTGATCCGTCATGTTCCGATTCCGTTCTTCCCTTTTGCCGGCGTGGGCCGGACTTCTTGTCCTATGCGCTGTTGTGGGCGCATCCGCCGGGGCGCAGCAACCGACGAGCGCTGAGGTTTCGGCGCCGGGGGCGCAAGCGACGGCGCGGCCGTGGCTGAATGCGGCGCTGCCGATCGACGAGCGGGTGAGCGACCTGGTGTCGCAGATGACGCTCGAGGAAAAGGTGGAGCAGATGCGGGATCATGCGCCGGCGATTCCGCGGCTGGGCGTGCCGCAGTACTTCTGGTGGAACGAGGGGCTGCATGGCGTGGCGTTCGCGGGGTATGCGACGAATTTTCCGCAGGTGATCGGGATGGCGGCGACATTCGACGCGCCGCTGGTGCACCAGATGGGCGTGACGATCTCGACGGAAGCGCGGGCGAAGTACAACCAGGCGATTGCGGAAGGCAGGCACGAGCAGTTTTTCGGGCTGACGTTCTGGGCGCCGAACATCAACATCTTTCGCGATCCGCGATGGGGACGCGGGCAGGAGACGTACGGCGAGGATCCGTACCTGACGGGGCGGATGGCGGTGGCGTTTGTGACGGGGATGCAGGGGGACGATCCGCAGCATTTCCGGGTGATCTCCACGCCGAAGCACTACGCGGTGCACAGCGGGCCGGAGCCGCTGCGGCACGGGTTCAACGTGGACGTGTCGCCGCACGATCTGGAGGACACGTATCTGCCGGGGTTTCGGGCGGCGGTGGCCGAGGGGCACGCGCAGAGCGTGATGTGCGCGTACAACGCGGTGGACGGCGTGCCGGATTGCGCGAACAAGATGCTGCTGGAGCAGCATCTGCGCGAGGACTGGCATTTCGACGGGTACGTGGTAAGCGACTGCGCGGCGATCGCGGATATTTACAACAACCACCACTACACGACGTCGATGGCGGCGGCGGCGGCCGATGCGGTGAAGGCGGGCGACGATCTGGAATGCGGCTACATGCAGGGGCAGGCGTTTCCATCGCTGGTGGAAGCGGTGAAGGAGGGGCTGATTTCGACGGCGGAGATCGACCGCGCGGTGAGCCGGCTGTTCCGGGCGCGATTTGCGCTGGGGATGTTCGACCCACCGGGAACGGGGCCGTACGGGAAGATTCCGTTCAGCGAAGTGAACTCGCCGCAGCATCGGGCGCTGAGCCTGGAGGCGGCGCGCGAGTCGATGGTGCTGCTGAAGAACGAGAATCACACGCTGCCGCTGAAGGCCGGCATCATCGCGGTGGTGGGGCCGACAGCGGAGCTGGTGCAGAGCTTGCAGGGGAATTACAACGGTCCGCCGCCGAACCCGGTGTATCCGGTGGCCGGAATGGAGAAGCGGTTTGGGGCGGCGAAGATCCACTACGCGCAGGGATCGACGCTGGTGGAGGGATTGCCGCTGCCGATTGAGCACACGGCGCTGCGCCCGGAGAGCGGCAGCGGGTACGGGCTGAGGGGCGAATATTTCGCGACGCCGGATTTGAGCGGGAAGCCGGTGCTGGTGCGCGTGGACCGGAACATCAATTTCAACTGGGACAAGGTGGTTCCGGTGCCGCGCCTGCAGCGGGACAACTACTCGGTGCGTTGGACGGGGACGTTTACGCCGCCTGCGCCTGGGGATTATCAGCTCGGGGTGCGGATCAATTACTGCTATTCGTGCGTGAACAATGAGGGTTTCCGGCTGTATCTGGATGGCAAGCTGCTGGTGGCGAGCGCGAACCAGGCGACGGGCGAGCGCGGCGGGGGATTCGGGAAACCGGTGCACTTCGCGGACACGAAGCCGCATGCGATCCGGCTGGAGTATTTGCATGGGACGGGGACGGCGGGGATCGATTTGACGTGGCAGGCTCCGGCGGCGGCGTTGCGGGATGAGGCGGTGCGGGCGGCGCAGGAATCCGACGTGACGGTGGCGTTTGTGGGGCTTTCGCCGATGCTGGAAGGCGAAGAGATGCCGGTGCACTTCGATGGGTTCGACCGGGGCGATCGGACGGCGATCCGTCTGCCGGCGGCGCAGGAGGATTTGCTGAAGGCGCTGGCGGCGACGGGCAAGCCGCTGATTGTGGTGCTGCAGAATGGGAGCGCGGTGGCGGTGAACTGGGCGGCGCAGCACGCACAGGCGATCCTGGAGGCGTGGTATCCGGGCGAGGAGGGCGGCACCGCGATTGCGGAGACGCTGGCGGGGGATAACGATCCGGGGGGCAAGCTGCCGGTTACGTTCTATCAATCAGTGAGTCAGATTCCGGCGTTCACGGATTACTCGATGCAGGGGCGGACGTATCGGTACTTCACGGGGAAGCCGCTGTTCCCGTTTGGGTACGGACTGAGCTACACGACGTTCGCGTATAGCGAGTTGAAGATGCCGGCGGAGGTGAAGGCGGGCGAGCCAGTGACCGTGGAGGCCGAGGTGAAGAATACCGGGAGCGTGGCGGGCGATGCGGTGGTGGAGCTGTATCTGACGCAGCCACGCGGATATGAGACGCCGATTCGGGAGCTGGCGGGATTCACGCGCGTGCATCTGGAGGCGGGACAGATGGCGCACGTGGGGATCACGGTGACGCCGCGATCGATGGGGCAGGTGGATGCGCAGGGGAACCGGTGGATTGTGCCAGGGAGCTATGCGGTGAGCCTGGGCGGCGGACAGACGGGGCCAGATGTGGTGACGGGGCGGTTTATGGTGACGGGGAAGAAGGAGCTGGCGCGGTAGTTCTCACCACAGAGGGCACGGAGGGTACGGAGGGACGAGCGGGAAAAGCCAAAGCGGGTCCCTCGCTTCGCTTGCCCCATCGCTTCGCAACGGGGCCCCAAAGCGCTCCGCTCGGGATGACAGGGTTGTTTTTCGGGGAAGGGTGGTCGCCTCGCTGACGCTCGGAGGCCCCTCCCCTTCGCGCTGCGCGCTCCGGTCGGGGTGACGCCGTGGCGTCGCGGTGTGGCGAGGTCCGCGTGACGCCGCTCGGATGTGGCAACTGGCATCCAACGGGATGTTGGCATGTCGTTAGAACGACAAAGGGGGAATGGTGGCGAATCGAAATCAGACGGAAGTGGTAGTGATTACGGGCGCGTCGGCGGGCGTGGGGCGTGCGACGGTGCGGGAGTTTGCGCGGCATGGAGCGAAGATCGGTCTGATCGCGCGGGGCGTGGATGGTCTGGAAGGCGCGCGGCGGGAAGTAGAGGCATTGGGCGGTCAGGCGCTCGTGCTGCCGACGGACGTGGCCGATCCGGAACAGGTGAATGCGGCGGCGGAGCGGGTGGAACGCGAGCTGGGGCCGATCGACATCTGGGTGAACGATGCGATGACGTCGGTGTTTGCGCCGATCAAGGAGACGACGGCGGAGGAATTCCGGCGCGTGACGGAGGTGACCTACCTGGGCTATGTGAACGGCAGCCTGGCCGCGCTGAAGTACATGCTGCCGCGGGATCGCGGGGTGATCGTGCATGTGGGATCGGCGCTGGCGTACCGGAGCATTCCGCTGCAGGCCGCATATTGCGGGGCGAAACATGCGGCGCTGGGATTTTTCGCGGCGCTGCGGACGGAGCTGCTGCACGACAAGAGCAAGGTGAAGACGGTGATGGTGCAGATGCCGGCGCTGAATACGCCGCAGTTCGGGTGGTGCCGCAGCAAGCTGCCGCGCAAGGCGCAGCCGGTGCCTCCCATTTTTCAGCCGGAGGTGGCGGCGCGGGCGATCTACTATGCGGCGCACCATCCGTGGCGGCGGGAATATTTTGTGGGCGGATCGACGGTGAAGGCGATTTTTGGGAACAAACTTGCGCCGCGGTTCGCGGACTGGTACCTGGCGCGGAATGGCTACGAGGCGCAGCAGTACGACGGGCACAGGGATCCGGATCGGCCGGACAATTTGTACGAGCCGGTGGCGGGCGATCACGGCGCGCACGGCGCGTTCGACAGCCGGGCGAAGGACGAGAGCTGGGAGTTCTGGGCGGAGTCGCACTGGCAGTGGGTGGCGGCAGGGGTGGGCGTGACGATCGGGCTGGCAGGGCTGGCGTGGCAGCGGTTCCATGGCGGAGGGGCGATGAAGAAGGCGCTGCATACGGCGAAAGCGGCGAAGGAGATCATCGAGGCGAAAGCGGCGTAGGGGCGAGTCAGCAGTCTCCGGAAAAACTTTATTGTGTCTCCCGTGAAGGAGACCCTTCCGCAGCGGCTCGAGCCACGGTGTTTCCGCGGAGATTCGCGGCAGGGCTGAAGGTGTGGTTGGCGGCGAGGGCCCAGGCGGCTGCCAGAGTTCCCCGACTGACAAATTGCCTGCGATCCATCGGGCTTCCCACCCCCATACGATATTCTGCTCATAGCGGCTGCTGTGGCGGCTGGAGCGAGCGCAAGCCACGGTATTGCGCCCATTTATGTTGCGGATTCTCTTCGATTTCGGCCTGTTTGGCCTCGTCACTTCCACTATCTTTGCGCTGCTGGCGCTGGCCGGGCTGGTGCGCTTCCGGTGGCGGCGAGAGCGCTCCGGGAGTGGTGCATTTTGCCCGCCGGTGAGCCTGTTCAAGCCGCTGCACGGGGCGGAGCCGAATCTGGAAGCGCATCTTGAGTCATTTTTCCGGCAGGATTACCCGGAGTTCGAGATTCTGTTCTGCGCGCGGACGGCGGGGGACGCGGGCCTGGAGATCGCGCGGCGGGTGGCGCAGCGGCATCCGGAGATTCCGACGCGTTTCCTGTTCACCGGCGAGGCGACGTACATCAACGCCAAAGTTTCCTCGATGGAAATGATGGCGGCGGCGGCGCGGCACGATATCTGGATCATCAGCGACAGCGACGTGCGGGTGACGCCGGATTATGTGCGCGAGGTGACGGCGCCGTTCGCGAGCGACACTGTGGGCGCGGTGACGTGCCTGTACCGCGGCGTGGCCGACGGGAGCCTGTGGTCGCAACTGGAATCCGCGGGGATGAGCGTGGAAATGACCGCGGGCGTGCTGACCGCGAACCTGCTGGAGGGGATGAAATTCGCGCTGGGGCCGACGATGGCGGTGCGGCGGCGATGCGTGGAGCGGATGGGCGGCTTCGGCGTGCTGGGGCCGTACTGCTCGGACGATTTTTTGCTGGGCGCGAAGGTGGCCGAACAGGGCGAGACGGTGGTGCTGTCGCATCACGTGATCGATCACATCATTTTGAACCTGAGCTTTGCAGCATCGGTGCAGCACCAGGCGCGGTGGATGAAGTCGACGCGATTCTCACGGCCGCTGGGACATCTGGGAACGGCGCTGACGTTCAGCGTGCCGTTCGGACTGCTGGCGTGGGTGACGGGGATGGCGCTGCACCGGCCTGTGCTGGGTCTGCTGCTGCTGGCGTACAGCGTGGCGCAGCGGATGATTCTGGCGGCGGCGATGGGGATTTTTGGGGTGGAGGAGCACCATCCGCTGCGGGCGATCGTGCTGTATCCGCTGCGGGACCTGCTGGGCTTTGGTTGCTGGGCGGCGAGTTATGCGGACGGCACCATTCTGTGGCGAGGAACGCGATACCGGCTGAGCCGCGGAGGGTTGATGCACGCGGTGGGCGAGGCCGAAGGCGAGCAGAGGGCGGTTCCGGTGTAGGCGCTTCACCACAGAGAGCACAGAGAACGCAGAGGCGTTGGGGACCGAAAAGAAAAAGCAGGTCCCTCGGCTCCGCTTACCCCATCGCGCTCCGCCTCGGGATGACAGAGTAATTTCTGGTTTCAATTTCCATCTACATCTATCGGTGGTGGACTCTCGCGACACCGCGGGTCCTGGGCCCCCCCTTCCGCCAAAGCTGGGCAGAGCCGTTCGACTCCGTCGCTTCGCGACTGCGCTCAGGCCAGGATGCGGGGCACCCGGGCGCGGCTGCCGCGAATCGGGCATTGCGGGTGAGGCCACCGAGGCCTGAACATAGAGACAGATGAATTCCCAGATGACTGCTGCTGGCGGTGATGGCGCCGCATGAAAACTGCTGTGATCATTGGCGCCGGTCCGGCCGGCCTGACGGCTGCGCTGGAGTTGCTGCGGCGCTCGGACGTGCGGCCGATTGTGCTGGAGGCGACGAGCCGCGTGGGCGGGATCTCGTGCACGATCCGGCATAACGGCAACCGCATGGATATCGGCGGGCACCGGTTCTTTTCGAAGATCGGACCGGGTGATGGACTGGTGGACGGAGCTGATGCCGATTGCCGCGAGCGAAGACGGCACGGGGATGCATGCGATCCATTACCAGAACAAGACGCGCACGATCAGCGCGGGCGCGAATGACGGCGGCGGACTCCATGGCGATCCGGATCTGACCATGCTGGTGCGGCCGCGGAAGAGCCGGATTTATTTTCTGCGGAGCTTCTTCGACTATCCATTGGCGCTGAACGCGCAGACTCTGCGGCAACTGGGACTGTGGCGGACGGTGAAGATCGGGATCGGGTATTTGCGGGCGAAGCTGTTTCCACGGAAGAACGAGAAGACGCTCGAGGATTTCCTGATCAACCGGTTCGGGACGGAGCTGTACCTGACGTTCTTCAAGTCCTACACGGAAAAAGTGTGGGGGGTACCGTGCGACCAGATCAGCGCGGAGTGGGGCGCGCAGCGGATCAAGGGGCTGTCGCTGCGAACGGCCATCGCGCACTTCCTGAAGAAGACGTTCTCGCGGAAGAAGGCGGACGGGATTGCGCAGAAGGGCACGGAGACGTCGCTGATCGAGCGGTTTTTGTATCCGAAGTTCGGGCCGGGGCAATTGTGGGAGCACGTGGCGGAACTGGTGCAGCAGAAGGGCGGCGAGGTGCGCATGAAGTGGCGCGTACAGCGGCTGCACGTGGAAGGCGAGCGCGTGACGGCGGTGGAAGCGACGGACGCGCAGGGGCAGACGCACAGGATCGCGGCGGATTATGTGTTCTCGACGATGCCGGTGCGAGAGCTGGTGCACAGCCTGGACGTGGAGGTTCCGGCAGAGATTCGCGCCGTGGCGGATGGGCTGATCTATCGGGACTTTATTACGGTGGGATTGCTGGTGAACCGACTGACGGTGACCGAGCCGGACGGATCGACGCTGAAGGACACGTGGATTTACATTCAGGAGCCGGACGTGCTGGTGGGGCGACTGCAGATCTTCAACAACTGGAGCCCGTTCATGGTGGCGGATCCGACGAAGGTGTGGATTGGGCTGGAGTATTTCTGCTACGACACCGACGAGCTGTGGAAGAAGTCCGACGAGGAGATGTCGCGATTCGCGATCGCGGAAATCGAAAAGATCGGGATTCTGCGCGCGGCGGACGTGCTGGATACGAAGGTGGTGCACGTGCCGAAGACGTATCCGGCGTACTTCGGGAGCTATGACCGGTTCGACGAGATCGTGCGGTATATGGACCGCTTCGAGAATTTGTTCCTGGTGGGGCGGAACGGGATGCACAAGTACAACAACCAGGACCACTCGATGCTGACGGCGATGACGGCGGTGGATCAGATTGTGGCGGGGCGGATCAACAAGGCGGCGCTGTGGGAGATCAATACGGAACAGGAATACCACGAGAAGAAGTAGGCGACAGGGGATACGGTTTACGGGTTACGGTTTAGAACAGCCGCGGCAGACGTTAGCTTCGGGCAATTTCGTTGCAGAAGTCAGCGTGCCTGCCATGGGTCGAGCGCGTAGAACGGATGTATGGACGGCGCTCCGAAGAAGTCTTACCGCGATCTGATCGTATGGCAGCGGGCGATCGAGACTTGCTTAACCGTTTACAAGGTCACCCAGACATTTCCTCGTGAGGAACTTTACGGGCTCGGCAATCAGATGAGGCGCTCGGGCGTTTCCGTGCCCAGCAATATCGCCGAAGGCTACGGCCGGCTCTCCAGGGATCAATATAAGCATTTCCTCGGGATCGCTCAGGCCTCGAACTTCGAGCTCCAGACGCAGCTTTTGATCGCGAAGGAGCTTCGGATCGGACAATCGGCTCAGATCGCGTCGGCGGAATCGACCTCATGCGAAGTTGGCAAGATGCTGACGTCCATGCTGAAGAAGCTGTGACAGAGGACAGGGGCTACGGTATGCGGGTTGCGGTTTAGGAGGGTTTAGGAGGGCGGCGAGGACGGGCCACCAGCGAGGCGGTTATGGTCCTATCCCGTAACCCGTATACCGTAACCCCCGCTTTTTTCACTCCCACTGGGTAGTGTGGCGGCGGAGCCACCAGCAGGGAGGGGCGCCGGCGTGAGGAAAAATGGCGCGGGCGCAGCTTTCCATGTCGGTTCCCATGAAGTCGTACTCTTCTTTGCTGCCCTTGAGCGGGGTGGTGAGATACTCCTCGACCTGGATGGTCTGGAAGCCGTTACCGTGGGCCGAACGAAGGCGAAAGACGACCCAGTCGCCGAGCCAGAGCAGCAGGACGGCCACGGCCAGGACTTCCGCCAGGAGCTGGAGCCACGCGAGCGACTTGCGGATGAGCGGGTTCACAGAACTCCTGGACCACTTCCTTCGGTAATCAAGAATCGCGCCCCCCTTTGGTTACCATTGGCGGCCGCCGGCCGATGCGTTGTACACGGGAAGCTTATACCCTATAAGTCATGAATCTTGAAGCAATTCAGAGCGCGCTGCGCGAGGCGAAGCTGGATGCATGGTTGTTCTACGACCATCACCATCGCGATCCGCTGGCGGCAGCGATTTTGGGGCTGCCGGAAACGGGGCTGGTGAGCCGGCGGTGGTACTACGTGATTCCGGCGGAGGGCGAGCCACGGAAGCTGGTGCACCGCATTGAAGCGGGCAAGCTGGACACGCTGCCGGGATCGAAGGGAATGTACTCGTCGTGGCAGGAGCTGGAGCAGGGGCTGGACACAATGCTGCGGCTGTGGAAACGGATCGCGATGCAGTACTCGCCGCAGAACGCGATCATGTATGTCTCCATGGTGGATGCGGGAACGGTGGAGATGCTGCGGGGGATGCGCAAGGAGATTGTGAGCTCGGCGGATCTGGTGAGCCGGTTTCGGGCGGTGCTGACCAAGGAACAGATCGAGAGCCATTACGAGGCGCAGCGAGCGCTGGACGACATTCTGGAAGAGGGATTCCTGACGATCGGCAACCGGGCGCGGTCCGCGTCGCCGGCAACGGAATACGAGATGATGGTGTGGTTCCAGGAGGCGATGCAGCGCGCCGGGCTGACGACGGATCACGGGCCGAACGTGTCAGTGAACGAGAACAGCTCGGACTCGCACTATGAGCCGAGCGCGGAGGGCAGCCGGCCGATCCGGAGCGGGGATTTTGTGCTGGTGGACATATGGGCGCGCAAGGACCGGCCAGGAACGTGCTGGTACGACATCACCTGGACGGGGGTGGTGGGGCGCGCGCCCAGCGATCACGAGCGGACGATTTTTGCGATTGTGCGCGACGCGCGCAATGCCGCGATTGACGCCGTGACGGAGGCCTATGCCAACGGCAAACCCATCGCCGGATTTCAGGCGGATGACGCAGCGCGGGGAGTGATTGAGCGCGCAGGGTACGGCAGGTACTTCACGCATCGGACGGGGCACAACATCGGGGAAGAGCTGCACGGCAGCGGCGCGCACCTGGACAATCTGGAAACGCATGACGAGCGGCGGCTGCTGCCGTTTACGTGCTTTTCCGTGGAGCCCGGGATTTATCTGCCGCAGTTCGGCGTGCGCAGCGAAGTGAACATGATGACGAGCCAGTACGAGGCGAAGGTGACGGGGCGGGTGCAGGAGGAGTTGCTGAGGATCTAGGGGGTAGGGGATGCGGGTTACGGTTTAGGCGCCGCGTGCCTTATCATCGAGGAAGATGGCTTCCCGTACGCAATCCCCCGCCCCGGCCGAGACCCAGGGCTTCGTCTATTCGGCGCTGCTGCTGGGGTGGCTGGTGCCCGGCGCGGGCCACCTGGTAACCAAACACTGGATTCGCGCGCTGATTCTTTTCCTTGCGATTACCGGCATGTTCGCGCTGGGACTGGCGATGCAGGCGAAGGTGTACACCGCGAACACGGCGGCTCCGCTGGACATGCTGGGATTTGCCGGCGATCTGGGCAGCGGCGCACTGTATTTGATCGCCAGGATTTTTTCGCTGGGACAGCCGACGGTGCAGCTGGTGACGGCCGATTACGGCACGATGTTCGTGGTGATCGCGGGGCTGCTGAACTACATCTCGGCGGTGGACGCCCACAATCTGCGCATCGGGAGAAAGCTGTAGATGCTGACCCTCTCGCACTTCACCACGGTGCTGCTGTTTGCGACGCTGGCGTCGGTGGTGTTCGCGATCACGCAGCGGTCGACGCTGCGCGGCATGGTTCGCTACGGGGCGTACTGCTGGGTGCTGTTTATCGCTTCGGTGGTCGCGGCGAGCTGGCTGATGTACTTCATCCGCAGGTGAGCTGCGGGAATCCTCTTTAGTAAACCGCTTTACATGAAATCGCCGAGCGGCGTAAGCTTCTCTGCTGGCAAAGGTCTTCACGGGAGAGCGTGAGTTCTCTTCCGGGAGGTTCGCCGATCGCCAGCAGCAGAGGTTTCCCATGAAGACGCGAAAGATTTTGCTCGCCTGCGCAGGTGTTGGGCTGCTGTGCGCCGCGGGTGCGGCACAGCACACCGACACGACAGCAGCGCAGCCCATCGTGGTGAATGTGGATGCGCGGCAGACCGGCGCACCGACGTCGAAGTACGAGTTCGGCATGTTCATCGAGAACCTGGGGCCGCTGGTGTATCGGAGCCTGTGGTCGGAGATGCTGGACGATCGCAAGTTCTACTTTCCGATTACGGCCGCGGAGCCGGCGACGTCGAGTCAGAGACCGGGCGGCGGATTTCCGGGAATGCAACCGCGCAAGTGGGTTCCGGTGAGCGCTGGGGATGCGGTGACGATGGATGCGGAGGAGCCTTTTGTGGGCGAGCACAGCCCGCGGATCGCGCTGGATGGGCAGACGCCGCACGGGATTGAACAGACGGGGCTGGCGGTGGTGAAGGGCAAGCGCTACGTGGGCCACATTTGGCTGAGGGGCACGCCGGGGAGCCACATGACGGTGGCGCTGATCTGGGGTAATGGCGCGGCGGACCGGCAGAGCATTGCGTTGACCGGGCTGACCCCGGCGTACAGGAAATTCGCCTTCAGCTTTACGGCGAAGGCGGACAGCCAGGACGCCACGTTCGAGATTGCCGGGACGGGCAAGGGGGATTTTCACGTCGGCGCGGTGACGCTGATGCCTGCGGATAATGTGGACGGGTTCCGGCCGGACACGATTGCGCTGCTGCGGCAACTGCACTCCGGGTTCTGGCGGCTGCCGGGAGGCAATTTCGTTTCCGACTGGAACTGGTATGAGGCGATCGGCGAGCGCGACAAGCGTCCGCCGATGTTCGATTACGCGTGGAACGCGATGCAGCCGAACGATGTGGGGCTGGATGAATTCATGACGCTGTGCAAGCTGATCGGCGTGGAGCCGTACATCACCGTGAATGCGGGATTCGGCGACGCGCACTCGGCGGGCGAGGAAGTGGAGTACATGAATGGCTCCGCGAAGACGCGGCTGGGAGCGGAGCGTGCGCGGAACGGGCATCCCGCGCCGTATGACGTGAAGTACTGGGACATCGGCAACGAGCCGTACGGCGTGTGGCAACTGGGGCGCACGGACCTGAAGTATTACGTGTTGAAGCACAATGAGTTCGCGGCGGCGATGCGCAAGGCCGATCCTTCGATCGTGCTGCTGGCTTCCGGCAACATGCCGGAACCGATGGATCTGACCGGAGAAATGCGCGCGCAGGACGTGGACAACATGCGCGCCGTGGAAGGGACGCCGGTGGACTGGACGGGCGGCGAGATTGAGAACTCGTGGGGCAATTTCGCGGGCATCACGCAGCACTGGTACGCGCGGCCGGGGCAGCGGTTCGACGTGGAGAAGGCGAAGCACCTACCGCTGGACGCGCCGACCGCCGATGGGTACGACCAGGTGGAGCAGACGCCGCTGGAGTACGCGCGGTATCCCGCCAACATCGTGCACCTGTATGCGCAGACGTGGGACCGATACGAGCAGCGGTTCCCGCAACTCGCGCAGAAGCACATCTTCCTCTCGATCGACGAGTACGCGTACTTTGGGGGGAACTTCATGCGCGGGCCGGATCTGAAGCTGGCGCTGGCCTACGGGATGATCTTCAACGAGATGCTGCGGCACACGGATTTCCTGCGCATGTCGGCGCACACGATGGGCGTTTCGACGATGGACTATACGCCGACGGCGGCCGCATTCAACACGACGGGCCTGATGTTCAAACTGTACGGCGATCATTTTGTTCCAGGGTCGATTCCGGTCGGGCTGACGGGCAATTCGCCGCAGCCGGCGCCGCAGTCTCCGGTTGGAGGCGATCAACCGGAGACGAACTCGGGGAGCGCGACGTATCCGCTGGATATGTTTGCCGCGCTGACGCCGGACCGCAAATATCTGACGCTGGCGGTGGTGAATGCGACGGATTCAGAGAAGAGCTTTGCGCTGAACCTGGCAGGAGTGAAGGCGGCAGGGACGCCGGAAGTGTGGCAGCTTACGGGGAAAGATTTGCAGGCGACGGATCGCGTGGGGCAGGCGCCGCAGGTGACGATCGAGAAGATCGCGGCGAGCGGCGATGGTCACACCCTGAGCGTGGCGCCGATCAGCATCAGCATCTTTGAGATTCCGGTGGGCGCGGGCGCAAAGTAACGGGGCGGGAAATACAGGTCATTCGACTCGCGGCCTGAATTCCTGCTGCGCCAAATTCTGGCGCAGCGATTTCGGCTGGCTCGCTCAGGATGACTACGTTTCGCAGGGTCATTCGCCGTAGGGCACCCAGATGTTCTTGACCTGGGTGGCGTGCTGGAGGAACCAGCGGCCTTCGGCCTGGGCTCGATTGAACCAGTCGTAACTGTGGCCGTCGTTCGTCCAGACCTGCTTCATGTTGCCGATGGAGGCGGCCCGGACCGCGGCGGCTTCTTCGTCGCTGCGGAAGCACCAGATGGCGTCGATGCCGTCGTGGTCGGCGAGGGTTTTGGCGAGCTCGGCGGGACGGCCGGCGACGAGGTTCACCACGCCGGCGGGGACGTCGCTGGTGTCGAGGAGCTGATAGACGTCGCCCTGGATGAGCGGGTAGCGTTCCGACGGAACCGCAACGACGGTGTTGCCCATGGCGATGGCGGGCAGCACGAGCGAGAGCAGGCCGAGCAGCGGCGCTTCTGACGGGGCGAGAATGCCGACCGCGCCGATGGGCTCGGGCATGGCGATGGTGATGTTGCGGCCCGGCGGATGATGGACGACGCCTTCGTATTTGTCAGCCCAGGCGGCGTAGGCGAAGATGCGCTCGATGGAACGATCGGCTTCGGCGGCGGCGGACTCTTCGCCAACGGCGGCGGCGAGGCGGTGCGCGATCTCGTCGCGGCGCTGGATCATGTTCTCGGCGAGATAGTAGAGGACCTGGGCGCGGGCGTGCGCGGTGGCGCGCGCCCACCCTGAGGCGGCACGGGCGGCTTCGACCGCATTGCGAATATCTTTGCGATTGCCGAGCGGGGCTTCGCCGAGCAACTGGCCGTCTTTGCCGTGGACCGGGAACGAGTAGCCGGAGTCGGGGCGCGCCTGCTTGCCGCCGATGTACTGCTTGACGGTGCGATCGATGGAAGCGCCGGCGGGAGAGAAAGCTTCCTCGTCGTCAGCGGCGGTTGCGGCGCGGGGCGGGGCGGCCTGGGCGGGCGGCAGAGTGTGCAGCCACTTCGGCGTGAGGTACTCGAGCATGCCCTCGCGGCCACCTTCGCGGCCATAGCCGGATTCGCGATAGCCGCCGAATCCACAGGCCGCGTCGAACTGGTTGGTGGAGTTCACCCAGACGACGCCGGCTTTGACCTGCGACGCGAGATCGAGCGCGACGTTGATGTTCTCGCTCCAGATGCTGGCGGCGAGGCCGTAGACGGTGTTGTTGGCGAGCTCGACGGCTTCGGCGGGGGTGCGGAAAGTCATGCCGACCAGCACTGGACCGAAGATCTCTTCCTGGACGACGGTTGCCGCGGGATGCACGTCGGTGAGGAGCGTGGGCGGGTAGAAACAGCCCTTTTCCGGCAGCGGATTGCTCGGCTGCCAGCAGCGCGCGCCTTCGGCGAGGCCGGCATCGACCATTTTGCGAATGGTCTCGAGCTGCACCGGCGAAACGATGGCTCCAATGTCGATGGCCTTGTCGAGCGGAGGGCCGACGCGGAGGGTTTCCATGCGGGCGCGGACTTTGGCGTAGAGCGTCTCGGCGACGCGCTCCTGCACGAGCAGGCGCGAGCCGGCGCAGCAGACCTGACCCTGGTTAAACCAGATGGCGTCGACCAGGCCTTCCACGGCAGAGTCGAGATCGGCATCGTCGAAGACGACAAAAGGCGATTTGCCGCCCAGCTCGAGCGAGAGTTTTTTGTGCGACTGCGCAGTGGCCTTGCGGATGATGCGGCCGACTTCCGTCGAGCCGGTGAAGGCGATCTTGTCGATGCCGGGATGCTCGATGAGCGCCTGGCCGGTCTTCGCGTTGCAGGTGAGCACGTTGAGCACGCCCGGCGGCAAGCCGACCTCCATGGCCAGTTCGGCGAAGGCCAGCGCGGTCAACGGCGTGTATTTGGCCGGCTTGATGACAACTGTGTTGCCGGCGGCCAGCGCGGGCGCGACTTTCCAGGCAAACATGAGCAGCGGGAAATTCCAGGGAATGATCTGGCCGACGACGCCGCAGGCGGTGTAGTTGGGGAACTCCGATTCGAGCAACTGCGCCCATCCCGCGTGATGGTAGAAATGGCGCGCGACGAGGGGAATGTCGATGTCGCGGCTCTCACGGATGGGCTTGCCGTTGTCCATGGTTTCGAGGACGGCGAGGCGGCGCGAGTGCTTCTGCACCTGGCGGGCGAGGGCGTAGAGATAACGGGCGCGCTCGTGCCCGCTGAGGGCCTGCCAGGCGGGAAACGCGCGGCGGGCGGCGGCCACGGCTGCATCCACATCGGCGGTGTTGCCCACGGCCACTTCGGCGATGGGGTCTCCGGTGGAAGGGTCGCAGGTTTCCACGTACTCACCGCTGGCCGGCTTGACCCAGGCGCCGCCGATGAATTCGTCGAAGCGGCGGTGATGGCGCTCGAGCCACTGCACCGCTTCCTTCGGATCCTCCGGCGCGGCGCCGTACTCCATGGTGTAGAACTTCTCGGCTATGCTCAACGCGTCTCCTCCGGACTTGCGGCCCATCTACGCGATGGGGTGACGATACGTCGCCGAATAGCGCCCGGTAACATGATGCTCCAGTTGGCGCTCGATATCGCCCAACATTCCGCTGGCGCCGAACCGAAAGAGTGACGGCTCCAGCCACGAGCGGCCCAGCTCGTCTTTCATCATGGCCAGCCAATCGAGCGACTGCCTGGCGGTGCGGATGCCGCCCGCGGGCTTGAAGCCCACCGCCATGCCGGTGCGCTCAGCGTACTCGCGGATGGCGCGCACCATGGTGAGCGAGACGGGCAGAGTGGCGTTGACGGATTCCTTGCCGGTCGAGGTCTTGATGAAGTCGGCGCCGGCCATCATCGCCACCCAACTGGCGCGCGCGACGTTGCGCAGGGTCATCAGGTCGCCGGTGCCGAGGATGGCTTTCATGTGCACGGGGCCGCAGGTGTCCTTGAAGGCAGCGACTTCGTCATAAAGAGCGTGCCAGTCGCCGTTGAAGACGTGCGCGCGGGTGATGACGATGTCGATCTCCGAGGCGCCAGCTTCGATGGAGCGGCGAATCTCCTCGACGCGCTCGGCGAGCGGAGAGAGGCCGGCGGGGAATCCGGCGGAAACGGCGGCGACCGGAATGCCGGAGCCCTCGAGCGCTTTGACGGCGGTTTCGACAAAGGTGTGATAGACGCAGACCGCGCCGACGGTGAGGTGCAGCTCTTCAATGCCGAGGGCCTCGACGAGTTGGCGCTGAAGAGGATTGCGCGCCTTGGCGCAGAGACGCTTGACGCGCTCGGCGGAATCGTCGCCGCTGAGGGTGGTCAGATCCATGCAGGCGATGGCGCGGAGCAGCCACGCGGCCTGATTTTCTTTTTTGACGGTGCGACGGGCGGTGTGGGTGAGGGCGCGACGCTCGACCGCGCTGGTGTTGACACGGACTTCCTCGACCCAGTCGAGATTGAGGGGAACGCGGCGATTGGGTTCCAGCGAACGCCCGTGGAGGGTGACGGGAGCGGGTGCGGCGTGGGTCGAGATGGTTTGCGGAGGCATGGTGGGACCGCAGATTGAATCAGTTTAAACCCGGGGTGTCTCGGCCTCCCACATCTGCCAACTTCAGGCAGATGTGGGGCACCCGAGATTCCGGTGGCCGGTCGCTACCGTGCCGACGCCATCGGGCTGGGGACGGCGTGGCCGTTGCCGTCGTAGCTGGGCTTGGTGGCCTCGAAGCCGGCCATGATCTGCGTGAGCAGGTCATTGACGGTGCCGGGCTGGTTGGGCAGCAGGATGGTGTTCGACTTGCCGAGGGTGCCGATGTCGCGGAGCGTGTCGAAATACTGCGTAAGCAGGACCATGGCCATGACGTCGCGGGCGGTCGAGCCTTCGACGGCGGTCTTGAACTGCTCCACGGAAGCCTGGAGGCCCTGAATGATGGCCTGGCGCTGGCGGGCGACGCCTTCGCCCTGGAGGGCTTTGGACTGCGCCTCGGCTTCGGCCTGCTTGACCTTGAGGATCTTTTCGGCCTCGCCGCGAGCCTGGGCGGCGGTCTGCTCGCGCTGCGCGGCGTTGATGTCGTTCATGGCGGACTTGACCTTGGCGTCGGGAACGATGTCGGTGACCAGCGCCTTGAGGATGTTGTAGCCGAACTCGCTCATGACGTCGTCGAGCTCTTTTTTCACGGCGGCGGAGATGGCTGCCTGCTGCTCGAAGGCTTCATCGAGCGTGAGCGTGGGCACGTGGCCGAGGATGGAGTTGAAGACGTAGCTCTCGATCTGCTTACGCGGGGAGCTGAGCTTGTAATACGCCTCGAAGACTTTCTCGGACAGCACCTGATACTGCACGGAGACCGGGATGGTGACGAAGACATTGTCTTTGGTCTTGGTTTCGACGCTAACATCGGCCTGCTGGACCTGGAGATCGACGAAGCGGACGGTTTCCGCGTACGGCGCCAGCAGATGCAGACCGGGCTGCGCGACGCGGTTGAATTTGCCGAAGCGCTCGACGACGCCCGCGGTGTAGGTGCGGACGGTGTACATGGTCTTGAGAATGGTGACCAGAACGAATAGCGCGAAGATCGCGCCGGCGATGAGAATAGCGAGAGAAGCGCCTTGCATAGGAGTGGCCTTTCCTGCGATTGAAAGAGATTAAGTGGCAACACTATACGCCCGGAGCGGCGGGGCAGCGATGAAATTTGGGGTGCGTTGGGACGGGCGCCGATTACGGTACGGATGCAGAGTGAGGCGGCAGTAGAATGGGCCGAATCGCCGCGTGGTGACTCGATGGCTCTGCAAGTACAGGACTTTCTGAGAGGATACGAAGCCCGGACCGATGAGGAGTTGCTGCGTCTGGCACTGGAGCGGGATCAATTAACAGCGGATGCCAACCTGGCGTTGAGCTCGGAGTTGAGCCGCAGAGGACTTCAGCAGGCCGGAAGGTAAAACCCGCCGCGCTCCGGCCAGGAGAGCACGGCGGGGATGACAGCAGTACAGCAATGCGGCAGAAGGCCTGGCCGGCGGCGGACTTTCGGAAGAGTCCGCGCCGGGGACGAGCAGCTACTTCGAGTTGCCGGAGCGAAGATCCGGATTGAAGATCTTTTGCTCCTCAATGGCTGCCTGGGCGGCCGCAAGGCGCGCGGTGAGCAGCCGGAAGGGCGAGCAGGAAACGTAGTCCAGCCCGGCGCGGTGGCAGAACTTGACGGACTCAGGCTCGCCGCCGTGCTCGCCGCAGATGCCAACCTCGAGATCGTGGCGGGCAGCGCGGCCCTTGTTGGTGGCCATCTTGACCAGCGCGCCCACGCCTTCCTGGTCGAGGACGGCAAAGGGGTCCTGCTTGTAAATGCCCTGCTTGAGATAGGCCGGCAGGAACTTGTTGACGTCGTCGCGGGAGATGCCGAAGGTGGTCTGGGTGAGATCGTTGGTTCCGAAGCTGAAGAACTCGGCTTCGGCGGCGATCTTGTCGGCGACGAGGCAGGCGCGCGGCAGCTCGATCATGGTGCCGACCTTGTAGTCGACCACCACACCCTTTTTGATGAAGACGTCGTGGGCGACGCTGCGGACGATATCGGCCTGGTTCTTCATCTCCTCGGGGCCCGTGGTGAGCGGGATCATGATCTCGACGTGCGGATCGGTGCCGTTCTTCTTCACCGTGGCGGCGGCTTCGAAGATGGCGTGGGCCTGCATTTCGGTGATCTCGGGATAGGTGATGCCGAGGCGGCAGCCCCGGAGCGCGAGCATGGGATTCAGCTCATGCAACTCCTCGACGCGCTCGAGCATGGCGCGCAGCGGCTTGAGCTTCGGCGACTTCGGCGTGGTCACTTCCAGCTTCGCAATCTGCACCAGCAGGTCTTCACGCTTGGGCAGGAACTCGTGGAGCGGCGGATCGAGCAGGCGAATGACCACCGGCAGCGAGCCCATCGCTTTGAAGAGGCCCTGGAAGTCGGCGCGCTGCATCGGCAGGAGCTTCTGCAGAGCGGCGCGGCGCTCGTCCTCGGTCTTGGCGAGGATCATGGCCTGCATGAGAGGCAGGCGATCTTCCGCGAAGAACATGTGCTCGGTGCGGCAGAGGCCGATGCCCTGCGCGCCGAAGAGCTGAGCCTGCTTCGCGTCGCGCGGGATATCCGCGTTGGCGAGCACGCGCAGGCGGCGGCGCTGATCGGCCCAGGCCATGAACTGGATGAGGTCGGGGTTGTCGGGATTCACGGCAAGGGTGGCGAGCCTGCCGGCCATGACGCGGCCGGTTGAGCCGTCGAGCGAAATCCAGTCGCCCTCGTGGAAGGTCCTGCCTTTCACCTTCATTTCCTTCTTCTTTTCGTCGATGGAGACGTCGCCGGCTCCGGCCACGCAGCATTTGCCCATGCCGCGGGTGACGAGAGCGGCGTGCGAGGTCATGCCGCCGCGCGAGGTAAGGATGCCGCTGGCGGCGTTCATTCCGGCAATGTCCTCAGGCGAAGTTTCGCTGCGGACGAGGATGATGGATTTCCAGGTGCCCTTTTCCTGATACTTGACGGCGTCAGCGGCGGTGAAAACGATTTGGCCGACGGCGGCGCCGGGCGAAGCAGGCAGGCCGGTGGCCAGCACTTCGATGGAGCCTTTCTCGTCGAGGCGCGGCACCAGGAAGTCGAAGAGCTGGTTGGGCTCGACGCGGAGAACGGCTTCGTCGATGGTGATGAGGCTCTCGCGGACCATGTCGATGGCGATGCGGACCGCGGCCAGGCCGGTCCGCTTGGCGTTGCGCGTCTGGAGCATGTAGAGACGACCGTCCTGGATGGTGAACTCGAAGTCCTGCATGTCGCGGTAGTGCTTTTCGAGGCGCGAGGTCAGGTCGCGGAGCTGGTCGTAGACGTGCGGCATGAGCTTGCGCAGCTCGCCGATGTGGACGGGGGTGCGAATGCCGGCGACGACGTCCTCGCCCTGCGCGTTCATGAGGAACTCGCCGTAGAACTCCTTTTCGCCGTTGGCGGGATTGCGGGTGAAGCCGACGCCGGTGCCGCTGGACTCATTGAGATTGCCGAAGACCATGGCCTGGACGTTGACGGCGGTGCCCAGCCAGTCGTCGATGTGGTTGAGGCGGCGGTAGGTTTTCGCGCGCTCATTGTTCCAGGAGCGGAAAACGGCGTCGCGGGCCATGACGAGCTGGCGGTCGGGATCCTGCGGGAACTCGGCGCCGGTGTGGCGGAGGACGAGCTTCTTGTAGCCGGCGATGACTTCTTTGAGCGCGGCGGGCGTGAGGTCGGTGTCCAGCTTCGCGCCGTGCTTCTTTTTGGTCTCGTCGAAGATGTGCTCGAACTCGTTCTTCGGGATGTCGAGGACGACGTCGCCGAACATCTGGATGAGTCGGCGGTAGGAATCGCAGGCGAAGCGCGGGTTGCCGGATTTTTTCGCCAGGGCTTCGACGGAGATGTCATTGAGGCCAAGGTTGAGAATGGTGTCCATCATGCCGGGCATGGAGAACCTGGCGCCGGAGCGCACACTGACGAGGAGAGGATGGTCGCCGGCGCCGAGGCGCTGACCCTGGAGCTTCTCAAGACGGGCGAGGGCGAGATCCATCTGCTCGGTGACCTGGGCGGAGAGCGCGCCGCGCATGTACTCGCGGCAGGCTTCGGTCTGGATGGTGAAGCCGGGAGGGACGGGCAGACCGGCATTGGTCATTTCGGCCAGGCCAGCGCCTTTGCCGCCCAGCACATCCCGCATCTTGCCGTTGCCTTCGGCCACGCCTGCGCCAAAGAAGAAGACGTATTGGGTGGGGGCTTCGACTTTGGAGGACGCGACGACCTCCGGATAGTCGATTGTGGCTGCGTTCATGTTGTTCTCCGTTCTGCCGCCAGCGAAGGCGTGTATTTCGGGCTACTGCCCAGGCGTTGCGGTGCTGGCCGGCGCGGAACGAGGCGAACAGAGCGTGAGCGGCCATCCACAATCTGGAAAGGCCATTGTGGATGGGGGGAAAAAGGCCTGTATGTGCTGGGCATCACAGGAGGCGGGAGGGGCGGGATTTCAGGCGGTTCTACGCGGGGTGAGTGGCGTTAAGCCATGTATTTTCATCAGCACAGCGATGATCTGAGTAGGCGATCTGAGTATCTGCTATTACTTCGCTCATATTTTATGCATCACTTATGCTATAGTGTCATCAGATGGGTGTGAGGGCTGGCCGCAGAGGCTGGCTCCCCTTGTCAAAATCTTTTTCTCTGGTATGGAGGATGAAAACCATGGCCATTACTCGTTGGGATCCGTTTCGTGACGTGCTGGCGCTGCAGAACCGGATGAACTCGCTGTTCCAGGAGTACAACCGGGCGCAGGGCGAGGGCGATGCGCTGACGACGGCGGCGTTTGTGCCGCCGGTGGACATTTACGAGGACGAGCACAAGATCGTCCTGAAGCTGGAAGTGCCGGGGATGAACGAGAGCGACCTGGACATTCAGCTGGAGAACAATGTGCTGACAGTGCGTGGCGAGCGCAAATTCGAGAAGGAAGAGAAGGAAGAGAACTTCCATCGGATCGAGCGGCGCTACGGCAGCTTCTACCGGTCGTTCACGGTGCCGAACACGGTGAATCCCGAGGGCGTGAAGGCCGGCTATGAGGCCGGCGTGCTGAAGCTGGAACTGGAGAAGCGGCCGGAGGCGAAGCCGAAGCAGATCAAGGTCCAGATCGGCAAAGGTCAGGGCCAGGTCGAGGGCGGCAAGGCAGCCTGACGGCAGGGTATAGCGTGTAGGGGATAGGGTATAGACGCATCTCCGCTCGCAGATTGACGAGCCGAATGCGAAGCACCTGTGGTGAGGCGGGAGGGGGATACCCTCCCGCTGTTTTTCAGGCGCAGAATCATCTGAGAGGCAGGGTGTAGGGGGTAGCGTGTAGGGGGCAGGGGGCGGCGTGCAGGGCCAGGACTACGCGCGCAGGGAAGCGTCAAGGAAACTCGAGAAAAACATATGGCGATTCGTTGGGACAAATTTACGGTGAAGTCGCAGGAGGCGGTGCAGAGCGCGAGCCAGCTTGCGGCAGAGAACGGCAATCCGGAGATTCTGCCACTGCACCTGCTGGCGGTGCTGCTGGCGGACAAGGAAGGCGTGATTCCGGCGGTGCTGGACAAGGTGGGCGTGCCGACGGAACAACTGGCGGCGAAGGCGCAGGAGGCGGTGGCGCAGCTGCCGAAGGTGAGCGGCAGCGCGGCGCAGCCGGGGGCGTCGAACGCGCTGAACCAGGTGTTCGACCAGGCGTTCAAAGAGGCGGAGCAGTTCAAGGACGAGTACGTCTCGACGGAGCATCTGCTGCTGGCGCTGACGCGGCTGAAGAACGATGGCGCGCAGTTGCTGCTGGCGTCGCTGGGAGCGACGCATGACGCGGTGCTGAAGTCGCTGGCGAGCGTGCGCGGCAGCCAGCGGGTGACGGATCAGAATCCCGAGGCGAAGTACCAGTCGCTGGAGAAGTACGCGAAGGATCTGACGGAGTTGGCGCGCAGGGGCAAGCTGGACCCGGTGATCGGGCGCGACGAGGAGATCCGGCGCGTGATCCAGGTGCTGTCGCGGCGGACGAAGAACAACCCCGTGCTGATCGGCGAGCCGGGGGTGGGCAAGACGGCGATTGTGGAGGGGCTGGCGCGGAGGATCGTGCACGGCGACGTGCCGGACGTGCTGCGCGACAAGCGGGTGATCTCGCTGGACCTGGGATCGATGCTGGCGGGCGCGAAGTATCGCGGCGAGTTCGAGGACCGGCTGAAGGCCATGCTGAAGGAAATTGAGGAGTCGAACGGGCAGATCATTCTGTTCATCGACGAGCTGCACACGCTCGTTGGGGCGGGCGCGGCGGAAGGGGCGATTGACGCCAGCAACATGCTGAAGCCGGCGCTGGCGCGCGGCGAGCTGCGGGCGATCGGCGCAACCACGCTGAACGAATACAAAAAGTACATCGAGAAGGATGCGGCGCTGGAGCGGCGCTTCCAAATCGTGTACGTGGGCGAGCCGAATGTCGAGGACACGATTGCGATTCTGCGCGGGCTGAAGGAGCGGTACGAGTCGCACCACAAGGTGCGCATCCGGGACTCCGCGATTGTAGCGGCGGCAACGCTGTCGCACCGGTACATTTCGGACCGGTTCCTGCCGGACAAGGCGATCGATCTGGTGGACGAGGCGGCAGCTTCGCTGGCGATCCAGATCGGGAGCGTCCCGACGGAGATCGACGAGCTGGAGCGGGAGGCAACGTCGCTGGAGATTGAGCGGACGGCGCTGAAGCGGGAGAGCGATCCGAACTCCAAAGAACGGCTGGAGCATGTGGAGCGCGAAGTGGGGCAACTGCGGGAGAAGTCCACCGCGCTGCGGGCGCGCTGGCAGAAGGAGCGCGAAGCGATCACGCGGCTGAGCGACGTGAAGCAGCAGGTCGAGACGCTGCGCTTCGAGGCCGAGGAGCAGACGCGACGCGGGAACCTGGAGCGGGCGGCGCAGATCCAGTACGGCGAATTGCCGAAGCTGGAGGCGGAGCTGAAACAGCTGAACGCGGCGCAGGACGGTGCAGCGGGGAGCTCGCGGATGCTGAAGGAAGAGGTGGATGAGGAGGACATCGCGCGGATCGTGAGCAAGTGGACCGGGATTCCGGTGTCGCGGATGCTGGAGGGCGAGGTGAAGAAGCTGGTGCAGATGGAAGAGCGTCTGCGCGAGCGGGTGATCGGGCAGGATGCGGCGCTGAGCGTGGTGGCGAATGCCATCCGGCGGTCGCGCGCGGGACTGAGCGATCCGAAGAAGCCGATTGGGTCGTTCATTTTCCTGGGGCCGACGGGCGTGGGCAAGACGGAGACGGCGCGTGCGCTGGCGGAATTCCTGTTCGACGACGAGCAGGCGATGGTGCGGCTGGATATGAGCGAGTACATGGAGAAACACGCGGTGGCGCGGATGATCGGGGCGCCTCCGGGATACGTGGGCTACGACGAGGGCGGACAGTTGACGGAAGCGGTGCGCCGACGGCCGTACTCGGTGATCCTGCTGGACGAGATCGAGAAGGCGCATCCGGATGTGTTCAACGTGCTGCTGCAGGTGCTGGACGACGGGCGGCTGACGGACGCCAAGGGACGCACGGTGGACTTCAAGAACACGGTGCTGATCATGACTTCTAACCTGGGCGCTGGATTCCTGCAGGGCGATGCCCTGAAGGATGAGACGGCGTTCGGGCATGCGCAGGAGAGCGTGATGAAGATGCTGCGCGAGCATTTCCGGCCGGAGTTTCTGAACCGCGTGGACGATATCGTGATCTTCCGTCCGCTGGGCGAGGAGCAACTGGCGCGGATTGTGGAACTGCGGCTGAAGGATCTGGAGAAGCTGCTGGCCGACCGGCACATCACGATCGAGCTGTCGGACGCGGCACGCAAGCAGCTCCTGACGGCGGGCTACGATCAGGCGTACGGAGCGCGTCCGCTGAAGCGGGCGATCCAGCGGTTGATCCAGGATCCGCTGGCAATGAAGATCCTGGACGGCGAGGTGCTGCATGGCGACCACGTGCGGATCGAGGGCGACCGGAAAGCGGGCGTGCTGCGGTTCGAGGTGACCAGCCGGGCAGGAATTCCGCTGGAGCATGGGGTGGCAATCGGGAAGGCTTAAAGGCAGGGTGTAGGGGATAGGGGGTAGGGTGTAGGGCCCGCAGAAAGATTCCGCGGGCCTTTTTCCTTGCGGCTTTCTTTCCGCGGCTTTGAGGAGACAGAAATCTGTCTGGGCGCATCGATGAATGTTGGGGAATGTTGGGCCAGAAACCTGGTGGAAACCGCCGGGGCGCTCGTGCTCCGGCTCGCAGAAACAGCATCGACAACTTCGAGACTGTGAGTTCTCGACTGGAGGAAACGATATGAAACGTATGCTTGCCGGGGTATGTTGCCTGGCGCTGTGCTGCCTGCCGATGATGGCTCAGAAGAAAGCGGCGAAGGCGGCCGGGGCGGGGATGACCGATCAGCAGTTCGTGACGTTCGCGGCACAAACGGACATGGTGGAAGCGAATCTGGGGCAGTTGGCCCAGACGAATGCCAGTTCACAGGACGTGAAGGATTACGCGCAGACGCTGACGACGGACCATACGCAGGACATGGGCAATCTGGCGACGGCGGCGCAGCAGGCGAACCTGACGGTGCCGAATGCGATCGACACAATGCACAACAAGGAGATGATCGGCCCGTTCCAGAAGCTGAAGGGGAAGGCGTTCGATCACAAATACATTGCGGAGATGATCGCCGGCCACACAAAAGCCATCGCGATCTACAACAAGGAAGCGACCGCCGCGACCAACCCGCAAATCCAGCAGTATGCGCAGACCGCGCTGCCGGTGCTGCAGAAGCACCTGGACGCGGCGAAGGCGCTGCTGAAGGGCGGAAAATAGGGGATACGGGATACGGTTTACGGTATAGGCCCGCGGAAGGGATTCCGCGGGCTTTTGTTTTTGGAGTGGCGCAGTTTGGCGAGCCAGGCGCCCGGGCTATAGTGGGAGACAGGTTTTTCGCTTCTTTATGGCCACGAATGGTGCTCCCGCGAGCGGCGGCGGACCGCCGGCGACGCTGATTTACAACGACTGGTATCCGGCGATGCGCAGCGAAGGGCTGCGCGGGAAACAGCTGAAGACCGCGCTGCTGATGGGCATCCCGATGGTGCTGGGGCGGCGGGCGGACGGGCGGCTGTTTGCCATGCGCGACAATTGCCCGCACCGCGGGATTCCGCTGTCGTGCGGGTGGTTCGACGGGCAGACGCTGACCTGCAAGTATCACGGCTGGGGGTTCGAGCCGGTGAGCGGGCAGTGCGTGGAGATTCCGTCGTTGACGAGCCAGGACACGCTGGACCCGACGAAGATTTACGCTGGGGCGTTTCCGTGCGAAGAGCGCGACGGGTATGCGTGGGTGTACGTGCCGGAGCCGGGCAGCGGGCGTGCGCGAGCGGGCGATCCGGCGCTTCCGGCAGCGCCGGAGCTGCCGAAGTTCAGCGAGAAATTTCGGGGCGCGCATCTGACGGCGGACCTGCCGTGCAATGTGGATCACGGGATCATCGGGCTGATGGATCCGGCGCACGGGCCGTTTGTGCACCAGTCGTGGTGGTGGCGCAAGCAGGCCAGCATTCACGAGAAGGAGAAGCGCTTCGAGCCGATTCCACAGGGGTTCCGGATGGCGAGCCATGCGCCGTCAGCGAACAGCGCGCCGTACAAGCTGCTGGGCGTGTACGGCGAGCCGATCACGACCACCATTGACTTCGTGCTGCCGAATCGGCGCATTGAGACGATCCGGTGCGGGAAGAAGTGGTTTTCGAGCCTGACGACGGTGACGCCGGTGACGACGACGGCGTGCCGCATCGACGTGGTGGGGGCATGGAACGTGCTGTACAGCGTGCCGTTCGTGACTTCGGTGCTGAAGTTCTTTGGAAACATGTTCGTGCGGCAGGATCAGGTGACGATGATCCAGCAGGCGCAGGGGCTGAGGTACGAGCCGGCGCTGATGCTGATTGACGATGCCGACAAGCCGGCGAAATGGTACTTCGCGCTGAAGCAGGCGCGGCTGGACGCGGCGCGGACCGGCGAGCCGATGCGGCACCCGATGGAGGGACCGGTGACGCTCAGGTGGAGGAGCTGAACGGCAGGGTGGGGGCCAGGGTGTAGGGTGTAGGGGCTTCGCGTTACGATAAAGAGTGATTCGGGCGGGCCGGGAACGTGCCGTGGTATGCCTCTCAGGAGGCATGGATTCCTGCGTGTGCGCGGCGCTGGCGGCGCGTGATTACGAGGCCTACGCGCTGCACTGCAGTTACGGTCAGCGGACCGAGGAGCGGGAGCTGCGGGCCGCGCGCGGCGTGGCGGAGGCTCTCGGATTTCGCGACTTCCTCCATCTGCGGCTGGAGTTGTTCCGCCGGATCGGCGGATCGGCTCTGACAGATCTCACGATTGATATTCCGGAAGCGCCCGCAGGCAATGCCATCGGAGCGGAGATTCCGGTCACGTATGTGCCCTTCCGCAATGCGCATTTTCTTGCCGCGGCGGTGAGCTGGGCGGAGGTGCTGGGGGCGAAAAGAGTCTTTATCGGGGCCGTGGAGCAGGACAGCTCCGGGTATCCCGACTGCCGGCCAGCATATTATGAGGCGTTCCAGCAGCTGATCCGGATGGGAACGAAAGAGGGTGACATCGCGGTGCGGACTCCCCTCATCCATATGCACAAGAAGGAGATCGTGGCGCTGGGCCTTGAACTGGCCGCGCCGCTGGATTTAACGTGGTCATGCTATTCGGGCTCGGAAGAGGCCTGCGGCGTTTGCGACAGTTGCGTGCTGCGTCTTCGCGCTTTCGAGCAGGCCGGGGTCAGGGACCCCATTCGGTACGCGACGCGTGCCGAGCAGAACGTGTAGGTTGACGAGCGCGCGGCGGCCGCTCGGCCGAAGGCGGCTCCTATTAGAAGAGAGGAAGGACCAGAATGTCGAAGAAGCTTTCCCGGCTGCGCCTAGCGCTCGCCATCCTTATTGCTCTTACTTTCTCGCTGGCCGCGTCGCATGCGGCCGCGCAAGCGAAAACCGGCTCGGTTCACGGGACGGTTACCGATCCAAGCGGCGCGCCGGTCGCGGGCACCGTGTCGCTGTTCCCCGGCGGGTTGAACTCGCCGGACGAGACGCCGAAATACAGCTTCGAAGTGGACGCGAGCGGGAAATATCACGGCGATAACATCGAGCCCGGCTCGTACACGCTGACCTTCCGGCAGCCCACGACGGAGAAGGGCAAAGTGGTCGACCAGTTCGACAACGTCCTGATTAAAGCCGGCCAGGACACGCAGCAGGACTTCGACATGACGCGCGAGGCGTACCTGGCGAAACTGCCGCCGGAAGAGCGGAAGAAGATCGAGGAGGTCAAGGCGAAGAACGCTTCGATCCTGAAGGAAAACGCGAAGATCAAGAACCTAAACGCCGATTTGCAGACAGCGCGCACCGACGACGCGGCGAAGAACTATGCGGCGGCGGCGGCGCTGATGCAGAGGGATGTCAACCTCATGCCGGATGCCGCCGTGCTGTGGGCGGAGCTTGGCCTGGCCCAGAGAGGCGAGCAGGACTATGCCAACGCCATCACCTCGCTGCAGAAGGGGATTGCGATCGACAAGGCTTCGAAGAAGCCCCACCCGGAAATGCTGGGGGCAGCGGAGGATGCCCTGGGAGAATCGCTCGCCGCAACGGGCAAGTATCCGGAAGCGCAGGCTGCCTATGATGCCGCGGCGACAGATAATCCTGCCGGGGCAGGCCTGTACTACACGAACGAGACGATCATGATGTCGCGGTTCAACCAGACGGACGCGGTGGTGACGGCGGCGGACAAAGCGATCGCGGCCAAGCCGGATGGACCGATTCCCTATTACCTGAAGGGCCAGGCGCTGGTCAGCAAGGCCACATTGGACCCGAAGACGCAGAAGATCATCGCGCCGCCGGGCTGCCTGGAGGCCTACCAGAAGTACCTGCAACTAGCGCCGAACGGGCCGTTTGCCAACGACGCCAAGGCGGTGATTCAGGAGATGAGCGCAACGCAATCCACCAGCTACAACACCAAGAAAAAGCACTGAGGCGGCTGGAAGGCAGAGAGAGAAAGGGCGCCGGCGACGGCGCCCTTTCCTTTTTGCGCGCACCATTGCGACAATCGTTGGCATGACGGCCGAGTTCAGGGAGATTGTGCTCAGCTACGCAGAAGCTGCGGAGTGCCTGGGCCACCATGCGGCGGAAGCGCGCCGCTCGGAGGAACCAGGGGCGGTGGAGCAGGCGCCGCTGCTGGCTTCGGCGGGGCGCGTGCTGGCGCAGGCGATTGTGGCGGATCGCGATCAGCCGCCATTTCCCCGCTCGACGCGCGATGGGTTTGCGTGCCGCGCCGTCGAGGTGGCCGCCGGGCCGCTGCGCATTGCGGGATTGCTGCGAGCCGGCGAAGCGTGGGCGGGAGGAGCGCTGACGGCAGGCGAGGCGGTAGAGATCATGACGGGCGCGGCGGTTCCTGCCGGGGCAGACTGCGTGGTGATGATCGAGCACGTCGAGGTGTCGGGCGGACTGGTGCGGCTGGCGGCGGCGCGCGAGGTGGCGCCGGGAGAGAACATCGTGGCGGCTGGGTCGGAGGCGCACGCCGGAGACGCGGTAGCTCCGGCGGGGCGGCGGATGGCGACGCCGATGGTGGCCGCGGCGGCGGCATGCGGGTATGCCACGCTGGCGGTCTTTGCGCGGCCGAGGGTGGCGATTCTGGCGACGGGCGATGAGTTGGTGGAGGTGACGCGAACGCCGCTGCCGCATCAGATTCGCAACTCGAACAGCTACTCATTGGCTGCACAAACGCTGGCCGCGGGCGGAGCGCCGAGGATCTTTCCCGTCGTGCCGGATGATCCAATGGCAACGGAAGAGGCGCTGGCACAGGCCGCGGGCATGGATCTGATCCTGCTGGCGGGCGGCGTTTCGATGGGGAAATTCGACTTTGTGGAGGAAGCCTTGCGGGCCCGCGGTGCAGAGTTCTTCTTCACGGGCGCGCGCATTCAGCCTGGGAAGCCGGTGGTGTTCGGGCGGCTGCCGGAGGCGTACTTCTTCGGGCTGCCGGGGAATCCGATCTCGACGATGGTGACGTTCGCGCTGTTTGTCGCGCCGATGCTGCGCGCGCTGGGCGGGGAGACGGAGGCAACTCCGCGGTTTGTTGCTGCGCGGCTGGAGGAGGAGGTGCGCGTGAAGGCGGGCTTGACACGGTTCCTGCCGGCGCGGATGGAGGGCGACGCGAGCGGCGCGCGGGTGCGGACGATTCCGTGGCATGGCTCCGGCGATTTAGCGGCGGCGGCGCAGGCGAACGGGTTTCTGGTGGTACCGGAAACGGCCGACCGGCTTGGCGCGGGGGAAATGGTGTCAGTGCTGCTGCTGTGAGCTCACAGGCGGGCGCTGAGCGGGACCGGTGATTTGCCGCAGCTTCGGGAGCAGAGCGCGAAAGGCGCGTCCGCGGTGGCTGAGGGTGTGCTTTTCCTCGAGCGAAATCTCGGCCATGGTGCGGCTCAGGTTGGGCAGCCAAAAGAGCGGGTCGTAGCCAAATCCGCCTGTGCCGCGGGGAGCCGTGAGGATCTCGCCTTCGACGCTGCCCTCGGCGGTGGCCAGCGTGGCGCCGGCGCGGGCCAGCGCTAACACGCAGCGGTAGCGGGCGGAGCGCTGCGCTACTGCGCGCATTTGGTCGAGGAGATAAAGATTGTTGCGGATGTCGGCGGCGTCGGCGCCGAGCCAGCCGAGGTCAGGACGGCTCTCGATGTCCGGAGCGTAGCCGGCATCCTGCGCGTAGCGGGCCGAGCGCACGCCGGGAGCACCCGAGAGCGCGTTGACTTCGAGGCCTGAATCATCGGCCAGCACCAGGGATCCCTCCGGGGCCAGGCGGCTGTAGTACTCGGCCTTCAGACGGGCATTACCCTCGAACGTCGGCTGGTTCTCCTCAGGCGGCGGGAAGTCATGCAGGTGCGGCAGCGGCTCGACGGCGAATCCGCTCTCCGCGGCGGCGACGGCAAAGTCGCGCAGCTTGCCCGGATTGGTGGTGGCAGCGAAGAGGAGCGGCGCGCTCCGCGTCACGACTGACTCTCTGGCAGGGGATAGCTCACACCCGTCAGATTTTCAGAGACCTCCCACAGCCTCGCTGCCATCGCCTCATCGTAGGCCTGGGTTTCCGCGCGGACTTCGACAGGATAGCCGCGCATTTCGCGGAATCCATCGCAGCCGTAGAAGCGGCCGCCGCGAATGTCCGGCGCCGTGGCCGCGTAGAGCGAGGGCAATGCGCCCTGCGCGTCGGATTGCGCGAAGAGGGCAATGAAGAAAGGCGTGAGCCTGGCGATGAGGCCGCGGCCCTGGCCGGGTCCGGCCGCAAACAGGTTGGTGTTGGAGACGCCAGGGTGAACCACGACGCTGCAGGTCCTGGCCTGGGCGCGCTCGAGGCGGCGTTGCAGCTCGAACCCGAAGAGGAGGTTCGCAAGCTTGGAGCGCCGGTAGGCGGGCCAGGGACGATAGCCACGCTCCCACTGGAGGTTGGCGAAGTCCATGGTGGCGCCGCGATGGGCAATGGAGCTGACGGTGACGATGCGGGAGGACGCAGCGCCCGGCGAGAGCAGAGCGGGCAACAAAAGCCCGGTGAGCGCGAAGTGGCCGAGATGATTGGTGCCGAACTGCAGCTCGAATCCGTCGCGAGTGAGCTGGCGGTGCGGGGGCGCCATCACGCCGGCATTGTTGATGAGCAGATCGAGGGACTGGCCGGTGGAGAGGAACTGGCCGGCGGCGGCGCGCACGGAGTCGAGGCTGGCGAGATCGAGCGCGAGCACTTCAACATGCGCGGCGGGCACCTGGGAGAGGATGCGGGTGCGCGCGGCGTCGGCCTTGACGCGATCGCGGCAGCCCAGGATAACGGCGCAGCGGGCACGCGCCAGCTGCAGCGCGGTTTGAAAACCGATGCCGCTGTTCGCGCCGGTGACGAGGGCCAGCTTGCCGGCCTGCGGAGGGATCTCCGCGGCGGTCCAGCGGTGCGCGGCGCGAGTCATGCGCTCGTCCGCTCGGCGGCTTCGCCGAGGACCACGCGCACTGTCATCTTGCGCTGGCCGCGGTAGAACGTCACGGTGACGGCGTCGCCAGGCTGGTGGCGATCCATGATTTCGGCGACATCCTGAGAGTCGGTGACGGGCTGGCCCTCGACGGCCACGATCAGATCGCCGCCGATGGAAATCTGCATGTTGCCGAGGTAGGCCATCTGATTGCCGCCGCGGAGGCCGGCACGATCGGCCGCACCGCCGGGCTCAGTGCTCTCAATCAGGAGGCCATAGCTGGCGGGCAAGCCCATTTGCTGCGCGAGGTCGGGGCCGATTGCGAGGGTGCGAACGCCCAGCGAGGGGCGGCGCGCGTGGCCGTACTTCTGCAGATCCTGGAGAACGGCCTTCGCGGTATCGATGGGGATGGCAAAGCCGATGCCGGCGTTCTGCTCGGCGCCGTTCTGGGCAATCATGGTGTTGATGCCGATCACTTCTCCGTGTGAGTTGAGGAGCGGGCCGCCGGAGTTGCCCGGATTGATGGCAGCGTCGGTCTGGATGGCGTTCTCGATGGGCGCGCTCTCCGGCCCGCGCACGGAGCGAATGGCGCTGATGATGCCGGTGGTCATGGTGCCGGAGAGGCCGAACGGATTGCCGATGGCGTAGACCTGCTGGCCGACCTGGAGGTCGCGCGAGGTGGCGAGGACGGCGGGCTGCAGGTTGGGCGCGTCGATCTGCAACAGCGCGAGATCGTGCAGGCGGTCGCCGCCGATGAGGCGGGCCTGGTAGCGGCGCTTGTCGGAGGTTTGTACCTCGATCTTCTGGGCGTTGGCGATGACGTGGTAATTGGTGAGGATGTGGCCCTGCTTGTCGAGGACGAAACCGGAGCCCTGATCTTCCTGCGGGACGAAACCGTAGAAGAAGTCGAGCGTGACGGTGCCGGCGGTGATGTTGACGACGGACGGCACAACGCGCTTGTAGACGTCGATGTTGTTGATCTCCGCGGGCGTGTACGCCGGGGCGGCCTGGGCCTCAGTGGAGCTCGAGCGGTGCATCGCCGGCCGCATGGTTGCGGCCGCGGAAGAGCGCATGGGTCGTGAGATACCAGAAGGCTCCGACGAAGAGGAGAACCAAAATAACTCTGCGAAGGGTCATAACGAGCGCGCCTCTGACGGCAAGACTTATTGTAGCGAGGATGGGAGGCAAGTTTCGGTAGCGGCGTGCAGCTCGCGGGAGACGCGCTCCACCTGAGCGCGGGTCGCCTCGGGCGTGCCGGAGTTATCGATCACGTAGTCACAGAAAGGCGCCTTTTCGCGGTCGGGGATCTGGGCGGCGAGACGAGAGCGGGCATCGCGCTCCGCTTGCGCGCGCTGTTCCGCGCTCGCCTGCGGCGGCACGACGCGAGCGAGGAAGCGCCGAATCTTCAGATCATCGGGAGCGGTGACGAGCACGATGCGGTCGAAGCGCTGGCGCCAGCCGGGCGCGCTGCCGCCGGCCTCGGCCTCGAAGATCAGCGCGGACTCCACCACGACGATGGCGCGTGGATCACGCGCGAAGATCTCGCGCATGCGGCGCTCCTGCTCGGCGATGGTGGGCGGATGGATGATGCGGTTCATCTCCGCCAGATGGCCTTCGCGGAAGGCGAGCTCGGCGAGACGCGGGCGATTGAGCGACCCATCGGGCTGCACCACGCCGGGGCCGAATCGCTCCACGACAGGGTCGTAGGCGGCGCGTCCGGGCTGCATCAGCTCGCGCGCTATCGCATCGGCTTCCAGCACGGTAGCACCGTGTTCGCGAAATAGCGCGGCGACGGTTGACTTGCCGCTGCCTAATCCGCCGGTGAGTCCCACTCGGAGCATGCTTCTGGCGCCCTCGCGCGTAACGGGTGCTGGGGGAAATTCCCATTTGATTGTATGTCGGATACCGAACGTTCGCAGGCTGCCATCCGCGGTGAGGCTGGGCGGTTGCAACGGCGCCGGATGCGGCTTATTTCGGGTGCAGCATGGGGTGAATGAAGGCCTCCGCGATGACGATCGCCACCACGATCCCTAGTGCGATGAGCAGCAGCATGAGAATCCACGAGGGGCCGCTGGCTCTGGGGTTGTCTTCCTCTTCGCGTGCCATGTTTGCCAGTCTACGCCGAGCATTGCTGTTCTTTTCGTCGGACATAGCAACATATCCTGGTGAAACGGGTGTCTAACCAGAGCAAGAGGTTGAAACGTGCGCGGATTTCAGGGCGCTCAGGGGGCACCATGGCCGGCGAGACGAGAATTGAGAAATTCCCGGTGACAGAACTGGCGGGACTCCGAACGGAGCTGCTGCAGTCCGGCATGGATTCCTGGCAGGCGGCCGAGCTGGTGACTACGTTCCTTTCAGGGCGTGGTTACGGCGCCGATCCGGAGGGGGTACGCAACCTGGTGCAGCGCCTGGAAGGCGGGTGCTCGCTCGAATGCATGCAGCAGGAGCTGGAGCGCGCCGCCTACGTGATGTAGTTTTTCCCGTTGTATCTGGCGCCAAAGCGGGCGCTTGCGGGGAATTCTGCGCATCAGCGCGTTTTCGCCGTATCCATCTGCGTCCTGACCGCGTCGAAAGAAATAGAGGCCACATCGGGATCCGACAATCTCGGGCGCGAGCTCGAGGCGCGCCTCCTCCCATGGCGGGACCAGGCATTCCGCCAAGGAACGCGCTCTTCCTCTGCACCGGCGCTCGGCCGGCAGGGAAACGGTCAATTACTTCCATGTGAAAAGGAGTTGGTGATATGCGATTGGCAGTCTGTTTGAGAAATTGGTCCCTGGGTATGGCGACAGCATCGTTCCTGTGTGCCGGAGCCGCCTGGGCCCAGACGAATGGGCAGATGCAACAGAACAGGCAGCAGCAGGACACGACGCAACAGCAGTCCTGGACACTGGTGGGGGCCACCGCGCGGCTGCAGCAGAAGCTGGATGCCAGGAACGCGCATCCCGGGCAGGAAGTGAGAGCCAGGCTCAATAGTTCGGTGAAGGCTGGCGGGGTGCGCCTGGACAAGGGCACGGAGTTGGTGGGGAAAATCGATCAGGTACAGGCTTCGACGAGCGGCGGCCCTTCGATGGTGAGCATGGTTTTCAACCAGGCACGCACAAAAGATGGCCGGAGCGTTGCGGTGAAGGTGACGGTGATCGGGGCGTATCCCGCGGATGAAGCGCAGATGGCCGTGAACGGGGAACAGACCATGCCGCCGGCGCCGCGGCACGTGAGCAGCAGCGAACGCGTGGACCAGCAAGCGGGCATGCTGCGGAACGTGTCGCTGCACAGCGCGGTGGAGAATGACGACTCAGCGACGTTCCGCGACGAGCATGGCAACCTGAAGCTGGCCGCGGGTACGTTTCTGCAGGTCGGCATCGCGCCCGAGAGCGGGACCAACAACGGGGAGTGAAGAGGCCGGGCAAGAAAAAAGGCCCGCGGAGAGCGGGCCTTTCCTGTTTTTGCGCGGACGGTGTCGGGTCACACCTGCATAACTTCGGCTTCTTTCTTTTTCGCCATCTCTTCCATGCGCTTGATCTCTTCGTCGGTGAGCTTCTGAATCTCGTCGAGGGAGCGCTTTTCCTCGTCCTCGGAGATCTTTTTATCTTTCGCCGCCTTCTTGATGAGATCGTTGCCGTCGCGGCGGATGTTGCGGACCGCGGTGCGATGATCCTCAAGCACGCGATGGAGATGCTTGACGACGTCGCGGCGGCGCTCCTCGGTCATGGGCGGAACGGGGACGCGCACCAGCTTGCCGTCGTTGTTGGGATTGAAGCCGAGGTCCGAGGTTCGCAGCGCCTTCTCGATCTCGGGGATCAGGCTGGCGTCCCAGGGCTGGATGACGATCATATTCGCGTCGGGCGTGGTGAGCTGCGCGACCTGGTTGAGCGGAGTCGGCGTGCCGTAGTAGTCGACTTTGACCTGGTCGAGCATGTGGAGGGAGGCGCGGCCGGTGCGCACCGAGGCAAGGTTGGTCTGGAAATCGGCGACTGCTTTGTCCATGCGGGTGCGGAGCTGCGCGTGTGTTTCTTTCAGGGCGGGAATGCCCGCCATCACCGAAGGTGCCATAGAGTCCGTCCTTCTGGAACGAGGTTCAAAACAGGTATTGTACGCGCCGGGGCGGGGCTACATCACCACCCGCACCGTGCTGGTCTCGGCGGCGTCGGCTTGCTCGTGGGCGTGATACGACGAGCGGACCAACGGGCCTGACTCGACGTGGCGGAAGCCCATGCGGAGCGCTTCCTGCTTCATGAAGGCGAACTCGTCGGGCGTGTAGTAACGCGCGATGGGCAGATGATCTTTCGAGGGGCGCAGATACTGGCCGATGGTCAGCACGTCGACGCCGACGGCGGCGAGATCGCGATAGACCTGGAGCAGCTCATCCATCTGCTCGCCGAGGCCGACCATGACGCCGGATTTGGTGACGGTCTTCGGCTCGATCCGCTTGGCGAACTCGAGCAGGCGCAGCGTGCGCTGGTAACGCGCGCCGGAGCGGACGACGCGGTAGAGGCGCGGGACGGATTCGGTGTTGTGATTCAGGATTTCCGGGCGCGCTTCGACGACCATGCGGATGGCGTCCTCGCTGCCCTGGAAATCGGGGATGAGGACTTCCACCTGGCAGCCCGGCGCCTGGCGGCGAATTTCTTCGATGACCATGACGAAGGCTCGCGCGCCCCCGAGGACATCGTCGTCGCGATTGACGCTGGTGATGACGGCAAATTTGAGCCCGAGAGAGGCGACGGCCTCGGCGACGCGACGCGGCTCGTCGAAGTCGATGGGCTCGGGCCGGCCCTTGGGCACCGCGCAAAAGCCGCAGCGGCGCGTGCAGGTGTTGCCCAGCATCATGAAGGTCGCCGTTTTGTGGTGCCAGCACTCGCCGATGTTGGGGCACTGCGCCGACTCGCAAACCGTATGCAGGTTGAGGCTGCGCGCCAGTTTCTTCAGGTCGTGGTAATTTTCGCCCACGGGCGCGCGGGCGCGCAGCCACTCGGGCTTGGCGAGCGGACGCCGGGGGGCGAGATCGATCTGAACGAGCTCCGGGAGCGAGCCAACGGCCATACATTTCCATTTTAGCGGAGCATGAGCTTCGCCCTGCTCGTTTACACTCTGCCTATGCCACACCCCGCCCATGAGAGTCTTTTCCCTGCTGAACCGCAGAGCGGGGCGTGGATTACGGCGTATTGCGATGGCGGGTCGCGCGGGAATCCGGGGCCGGCGGGATACGGCGTATTCCTTCAGGGACCGGACGGCGAAGCACTCGCCGAACTGAGCGAGTTTCTGGGGCGGGCCACGAACAACGTGGCCGAATACCAGGGGCTTCTGGCCGCGCTGGATTATGCGCTGAAGTCCGGCCACGCGCGGCTGAAGGTGGTTGCCGACTCCGAGCTGCTGGTGAAGCAAATCCAGGGGCGATACAAGGTGAACAGCCCCGATCTGCGCCCGCTGTACGAGGAAGCGAAGCGACGGATCGCGCGGCTGGATGCGTTTCGGATTGAGCACGTGCTGCGCGGGAAAAACAAGCAGGCTGACAAGCTGGCGAATCTGGCGATGGACAAGGGTACCGGGCGTACGGGCGGACCTCCTCGTCGGGCGCAATCCTCGGCGTCGCGCCGCCGCACCAGAGCGGTTGGCAGCGAAGGGCTATGTGAAGAACGGCGTCGTTCATCTGATTGAAGGCGAATTGCCCGAGGGCGCGTTTGTGCGCGTCACGCTGGACCGGCAGTAGGACTGGGTCCCGATATGGCGCATGATGCGAAGCCACAGTTGCCGCCCGGAGCCGCGGCGCAGCTGGAGGCGTTTCTGGCGCTGCTGCTGCGCTGGAATGTGCGGATGAACCTGACCGCGGCGCGGGATGCGGAGACGATTGTGCATCGGCATTTTGCGGAGAGCTTGTTTGCGGCCGAGCATGTTCCCGCCGGCGCGGTGACGCTGCTGGATTTCGGATCGGGCGCGGGGTTGCCTGGGATTCCCATTGCGATTGCGCGGCCGGACATCACTGTGACTCTCGCCGAATCGCAGGGAAAGAAGGCGGCGTTTCTGCGCGAGGCCGTTCGCACGCTGGGGCTGCGCGCGGAAGTGTGGGACCGGCGCGTGGAGCAGATGCCGGCGGAGCGCATCTTCGACGCGGTGACACTGCGCGCCGTGGAGAAAATGCCTCAGGCCTGCAAGCTGGCCGTGCCGCGCCTGAGGCTGCCGGCGGCTGGCTTGGCGTCTTCACGACGCGCGCGACGGAATCCGCGCTGGATGGGCTGCGGGGCATTCGGTGGGGCGAGGCGCTGGCCATTCCTGGCTCGCGGCAGGAGATCCTGCGCATGGGCGTGCGCGCGGATTCCGCTCCCGTTCAGTAAGCGCGCAGCGGCTCAATGGGCAGGCGCACCTGGAAGCAGGTTGCATCCGGCTTCGACGTGACGTGAAGGAAGCCGCGATGCCGGCGCACGATGCGCTGCGCGGTGTCGAGACCGAGACCGAGGCCGCCGCCCGGCGGCTTGGTGGTGAAGAAGGGCTCGAAGATGCGTTCCTGAATCTCGGCCGGAATGCCGGGGCCGTCGTCCCAGATTTCGACCACGACCGAATCGCCGGAGCAGTGCGCGTTCGAGCGTGAGGCGGCCGCGGTTGTGCATCGCGTCCAGCGCGTTTTCCAGCAGCGCCATCCACACCTGGTTCAGCTCGCTGGCATAGGCGGAGATGCGGGGCAGGTCGGGAGCATAGTGGCGCTCCACGTTGACCTTGTCGAGGCGCGACTGGAGCATGGCGAGCGTGGTTTCCAGCGACTGCGGGATGTCGACCTGCTGGATGGGCGCCTGATCCATCCACGAATAATCCTTAACGGCGGCGATGAGCTCGAAGATGCGCGCGGTGGAATCGACCATGGCCTGCGCCATGCGCTCGGTGCGCGCGGAGGAGGCGAACTGCGCGAGGACGATTTCGAGGTGCTGGCCGTCGAGCAGTTCCGCGAGCTCGTCGAGCTGCTGGGTCGTCATGCCCAGCTCGGCCAGGTCCGGCACGATCGGCCGAGCCGGCGCGACACCGTGCTCGCGCAGCCAGCGCTGCAGGTCGATCTTCGCGCTCGACCTGGGTGACGGTGTTTGCGGGCTGCGTGCGGGCCTGCTCCGCGATGCGGCGGCTCCAGGCGCGGACGTTCTCAAGATGCTTCTCGTCGAGGCACAAGCTGCCGAGCAGAAACTTCTGCTGACCGTAGATGCGCAGCTCCTCGATGAGGCCGGAGGCTGCGCGCTGCGCCGCCGATGCGGGATTGTTGAGCTCGTGCGCCAGATTGCCGGCAAGCTTGCCGAGCGCGTTCAGCTTTTCTGTTTGCTGCTCGAGGCGCGTCATCTCGCGCACGCGATCGAGCAGAACGGAGACGCAGCGCTGGCCCATGGAGGGAATGGCGGCGAGCATCTCGGGAAACTGCTCGCGGTCGAGCTGCAGGCCCCAGACGTCCGTCGCGGCAAATCCCTCGCCGCCGTGGGTCTTCATGCGCGAGAACGGCAGCACCCCGGTGATTTGCCCGGAACGGCCGAGAAACAGCGAAACGCCGCTCTGCTGACGGCGGACATGGATTTCGCCGCGCAGAATGATCGACATCTTCGTCGCCGGATCGCCTTCGCGAAACAGCGCGGCGCCCGCCGGGTAGCAGACTTCTTCGCAGCGGGTCGCGAGCCATTCGTATTCACGGTCGGCGAGGCCGTGCAGCGCGGCGACCTGCCGCAGGGCGTCGACGATCTGCGGGATCGGGGTGTTCGCTGGTGCAGTGGGGGCCGGAGAGACGATGGTGTCCATGGGGAACCCCTTGCCTGGAGAATAGCCGATCTTGCCGAACGCATCCTGTGGACGACATCCAATGGGCAATGTTGCGCAATGAAATGCGGCGGAAGCCCTTTGAATGGCGCTTCCGCCGCGGATGGTTCTCCGAAAACTTACTTTTCCGATTTGCCGGCGGGCTGCGGAACGCCGTCCTTCACAACGACCGGATCGAGGAAGGGCATGGCCGCACGCAATTGCGCGCCGACTTCCTCGACTTGCAGGCCGGCTTCCTGCTTCCGCATTTCGGTAAAGTTCTTCCGGCCCGTTTTGTTCTCGTCGATCCAGTTCTTCGCGAACGTACCGTTCTGGATTTCAGTCAGGAGCTTCTTCATCTCGGCGCGGGTCGCGTCGGTCACGATGCGCGGGCCGGCGGTGTAGTCGCCGTATTCCGCGGTGTCGGAGATGGAGTAGCGCATGTAGGCGAGGCCGCCGCGATACATGAGATCGACGATGAGCTTGAGCTCGTGCAGGCACTCAAAGTAGGCGATCTCCGGCTGATATCCGGCGTCGACGAGCGTCTGGAAGCCGGCCTTGACCAGCGCGGCGGTGCCGCCGCAGAGCACTGCCTGCTCGCCGAACAGGTCTGTTTCGGTTTCCTCGGCAAATGTGGTCTCCAGCACGCCGCCGCGCGTTCCACCGATGCCCTTGGCGTAGGAGAGCGCCAATTCTTTGGCGTGGCCGGAGGCGTTCTGGTGGACCGCAATCAGGCAGGGTACGCCGCCGCCTTCGGTGAAGACTTCGCGGACGCGATGGCCGGGGCCTTTGGGCGCGACCATGGACACGTCGATCTCGGCAGGGGGCACAATAGCGCCGAATCGGATGTTGAAACCGTGGCCGAACATCAGCGTCTTGCCCTTCTTCATGTGCGGGGCAATTTCTTTGGCGTAGGTCTCGCCCTGCGAGTGGTCGGGCGTGAGGATCATGACCACGTCGCCCCACGTGGCCGCGTCGCTGACGGAAGTGACCTCGAGGCCGGCCTTCTTCGCCTTGTCGACGGACTTGCTGGCTGCGGGAAGTCCCACCCGCACTTCCACGCCGCTGTCGCGCAGGTTGAGCGCATGCGCATGCCCCTGCGAGCCGTAGCCGATGATGGCTACCTTCTTCTGCTGGATAAGCGACAAATCGGCATCCTGATCGTGATAGGTCTTTGCCATTTTTTTCCTTTTCAAGTTATAAGTTGCTAGTTGTTAGTTGCTAGTGTGCAGCCGTGGTCGCGTGAGGTTTATCCTCGCATGATCGCGACCAGCAACTAAGAACTAACAACCAGGAACTGATTACAATCCTGTCTCTTCCGCCATGAGCAAATCGCCGGGGGCGGAGGATTCTTCTTCCGCCTTGAATTCCGCGACGGTTTCGACACCCGGGACGCGCATCGCGTCCAGGACCTTGCTGGTGTGCTGGCCGCGCCGCATCACCATGCGCCCGGTGCGCGAAATCTCCAGAATGCGGTCGCCGGCTTCGTTCAATACCTGAATGAGCCCTTCGATCTTGCTCTCCACGCCGGTGATCTCGATCATCAGCGACTCGGGCGCGAGGTCCACAATGCGGGCGCGGAAGACTTCCGCCAGCTCGAAGACCTGGGAGCGCGTCTGCGGCGTAGCGGCGACTTTGATGAGCGCGAGCTCCCGCGCCACGTGCGACAACTGCCCGATGTCGTCGACCTGGAGAACATTCTCCAGTTTATAGAGGCTGGCCGCGATGCGGTGGCCGGCGGTGGGCGAGGCCTCGCAGACGATGGTCATGCGCGAGACGCCCGGGCGCTCGGAATGTCCCACTGTGAGCGACACGATGTTGATGTTCAGCCGCCGGAACAGCGACGCGACCCGCGTGAGCACGCCCGGCTTGTCTTCGACCAGTGCGACAAATGTATGAAGCATCCTTCCGCCACCCCCTCAGGCGGTGTGGTGAGGGTAAGAATAAAAGGTCATGAAGCAAGTCCAATTCTCGTTCTGCCTGACGCGCTCGACCGTTTCATAAAACTCGTCGGACACGTCGTCTGTCTCATCGAACCTTCTGATCTTCGAAACCTCAACCAGTACCAATTTGTAGTATTTCAGCGCTTCGGTGAGCTTTCTGAGAAATTCCTCCTGCGAGTTGGCCTGCGTAGCCCACCAAACAAAAGCTGCAGCGCCACTGAATTCCAATTCACAACCTTCGCCCTTCGAGACCTCAGTCAAGCCCACCCATACGTCACCCACGCTCTATTTGTCCTCCGCCGTTTCCACCAGCGGATTCTGATTCGGGCGGCGGATCATCTCATGCAGCGCGGATCCGGCCGGGATCATCGGGTAGACGGAATCTTCCTTCTCCACCAGAAAGTTGATGACGAATGGCCCCTTGTGCTGGCGGGCCTTTTCGATGGCGGGAAGAACCTCGGGGCGTTTGCCGACGACCGTCCCGGGAATGTCGTGCGCTTCGGCGAGCTTGACGAAATCGGGGCTGCGCAATGGCGAGGATTCGTAGTTCTTCTCGTAGAAGAATTCCTGCCACTGCCGAACCATGCCCAGGTACCCATTGTTGACGACGGCGATGTTCAGATCCAGGTCCTCCTGCGCGGCGGTCGAAAGCTCCGCCGCGGTCATCTGGAAGCCGCCGTCGCCGGCGACCACCCAGACTTCCTTGTCGGGGCAGGCGATCTTCGCGCCGATGGCGGCAGGCAGCGCGAAGCCCATGGTGCCGAGGCCGCCGGAGGTGATGAGCGTGCGGGGCGTGTCGTGCTTGTAGTACTGCGCCTCCCACATCTGGTGCTGGCCCACGTCCGTGACGACGATGGCCTTGCCCTCGGTGGCGCGCCACAGGTCGTGGATGACGTGCGCGGCGTAGAGATGGCCGCTGTCGGGCAGGTTCTTGATGTCGCGGACCGCGACCTCGCCCTTGCTGGCGTCGATTTCCTTCAGCCAGGCGGATTCGTGCTTGCCGGGCCTGGGCGGCAGGTGCGGCAGCAATGCCTCCAGCGCTTCTTTCAGATCGCCGATGAGGGCGACGTCGACCTTGACGTTCTTGTTGATCTCCGCTGGATCGACTTCGATGTGGATCTTCTTTGCGTTGGGCGCATAGGTGGCGAGCGTGCCGGTCACGCGATCGTCGAAGCGCATGCCGCAGGCAATCAGCAGGTCAGATTGCTGGATGGCGTGGTTGACCCAGGCTTCGCCGTGCATGCCCATCATGCCGAGCGAGAGCGGGTGCGAAGCGGGAAACGCGCCGAGACCGAGCAGCGTGGAGGCCACGGGAATCCGCATGCGCTCCGCCAGCGTGAGCACTTCCGCGTACGCGTTCGACTGGATGATGCCGTGCCCGGCCAGGATGACGGGCTTCTTCGCGTTGCGGATCAACTCCGCCGCCTGGAGGATGGCGGCGGATTCGGTCTTGAGCATCGGATGCGGACGATGCGGTTTGGGCGCGGCCGCGGCAAAGTCGAATTCCGCCGAACCCTGCTGCGCGTCCTTGGTGATGTCGACGAGCACGGGACCGGGACGGCCGGAGCGCGCGACCAGGAAGGCCTCGCGGATCATCGGCGCCACATCTTCCGCGCGCGTGACGACGTAGTTGTGCTTCGTGACCGGCAGCGTGATGCCGGTGATGTCGACTTCCTGGAAGGCGTCGGTGCCAAGCACTTTGCTGGAAACCTGGCCGGTGATGCAGACCATGGGCACGGAATCGAGCATGGCCGTGGCGATGCCGGTGACCAGGTTCGTCGCGCCAGGGCCGGACGTTGCGACGGCAACGCCGACCTTGCCGGAGGCGCGCGCGTAGCCGTCGGCGGCGTGCGCCGCGCCCTGCTCATGCCGCACCAGCACGTGACGGATGGGAAATTTCCGCAGCGCGTCGTAAGCCGGCAGGATCGCGCCGCCCGGATAGCCGAAGACCACGCTGACGCCTTCGCCTTCCAGCGTAGCCCACAGAATTTCCGAGCCGGTGAGTCGTGTGCCGGCGCTGCTGGTCGAGCTTTGTGCCTTCGTGTGCTTCCCTGTGCTCATGGTTCCCCCTGGCCCTTGCTTGTCAGTTCGTCACCGCGCCCTGCGACGCCGACGAAACCGAATCTGCGTATTTGCGGAAGACGCCGCGCCGGAATTTCGGCTCGGGCTTCTTCCAGTCCTTCATGCGCGCCGAGAGCTCGGAGTCCGAAATCTCGACGTTCAACGTACGGTTGGGGATGTCGAAGTGAATGGTGTCGCCTTCGCGCACGGCGGCGATGGGGCCGCCCACGGCGGCTTCCGGAGCCACATGGCCAGCCATCAGGCCGCGCGTCGCGCCGGAGAAGCGTCCGTCGGTGAGCAGGGCGACGGTGTCGCTGAGCTCGGAGATACCCGCGACGGCCGCGGTGACGGCGAGCATCTCGCGCATGCCTGGACCCCCTTTGGGGCCTTCGTAGCGAATCACCATGACGTCGTTGGGCTTGATCTGTCCGGACTCGACCGCGCGGAAGGCGTCGTCTTCGCAGTTGAAGACGCGGGCGGGCCCGCGATGCTCGAGGCGCTTGTGGCCGGCGACCTTGATCACGCAGCCATCGGGCGCGAGATTGCCTTTGAGGATGACGAGGCCGCCGGTTGACTTCAGCGCCTTGTCGAGCGGGCGGATCACGTCCTGGCCCGGCGTTTCTTTTGCGGCGGCGGCTTCTTCGGCGAGCGTCTTGCCGGATACGTTGAGGCACGAGCCGTCGATCAGGCCGCCCTCGATGAGGCGCTTCGCCAGGAGGCGGCTGCCGCCCGCGGCCTGGTAATCCGCGGCGACGTACTTGCCGCCGGGCTTGAGGTCGCAGAGCAACGGAGTCTTGTTGCTGATGCGGTCGAAGTCGTCGACGGTGAGGGGAATGCCAACTTCATTGGCGATCGCCAGGAAGTGCAGGACGGCGTTCGTCGATCCGCCGGATGCGGCGACGCTGGCAATCGCGTTTTCAATTGCCTTCGGCGTGATGAGCTGGCTCGGCTTGAGGCCGCTGCGCGCGAGCTGCATGACGATGCGGCCGGCTTCGCGCGAGGCCTCGAGCTTTTCTTCGAGAAATGCCGGGACGCCGGAGAGGCCGATGGGCGAGATGCCGAGGAATTCGCAGGCCATGGCCATAGTGTTCGCGGTGAACTGACCGCCGCAGGCGCCCGCTCCGGGGCATGCATTCGCTTCCACGGCTTCGAGGCCGGCATCGTCGAGCTTGCCGGCTGCGTGCGCGCCGACGGCTTCGAAGACGTCCTGCACCGTGAGCGCCTTACCGTTGCAGGTGGCCGGGCGCGATGGAGCCGCCGTAGAGCATGAGTCCGGGGATGTCGAGCCGCGCCAGCGCCATGACGGTGCCGGGCATGTTCTTGTCGCAACCGGCGATGCAGACCAGGCCGTCGAACTGATTGCCGCGCGCGACCAGTTCTACCGAATCGGCGATCACTTCGCGGCTGATGAGCGAGGCCTTCATGCCCTCAGTGCCCATGGTGATGCCGTCGGAGATGGTGATGGTGTTGAACTCCATCGGCGTGCCGCCGGCTTCGCGGATGCCCTGCTTGACTGCTTCGGCCAATTGCCGCAGGTGGAAGTTGCACGGGCCGATTTCCGTCCAGGTATTCGCGATGCCGATGATCGGCTTGGCGAGATCTTCGCGCGTGAATCCCACCGCGCGCAGCATGGCGCGCGCCGGCGCGCGGTTGGGACCTTCCGTCAGCGCGATGGAGTAGAGCTTGCCGCTTTTTCCGCTCGATGCCATTGATCCCTTGCCTGAAGTTGCTAGTTGTTAGTTCCTGGTTGTTGGTTAGGCGCTGATGCCAGGCGTAACCCAAAAGGCCGAGTCGTGCTGTTTCTCAAACTGATCCAGCTCCGCAGCGTGGCGCAGCGTCAGGCCGATGTCGTCGAGTCCCTCCAACAGGCAATCTCGGCGGAAGGGGTCTATGGAGAACTTCGTCGCAAATCCCTGGTTGTCGCGGATGGTGTTCTCTTCGAGAGAAACCGTCAGTTGGTAGCCGTCGATTTTTGCTGCGCGATCGAGCAGCGTCTGCACCTGCTCTTCCGGCAGCGTGACCAGCAAAATCCCGTTCTTGCCCGCGTTCGAGTGGAAGATGTCGGCGAAGCTCGGCGCGATGACGCAGCGGAATCCGTAATTCTCGAGAGCCCAGGCGGCATGCTCGCGCGACGAGCCGCAGCCGAAATTCCTCGCTCGCCACCAGAATCTTCGCGTCTGCGTAGCGGGGATTGTTCAACTCGAAAGCCGGATCCTGGCGCCAGTCGTAGAACAGGAACTCGCCGTAGCCGGTGCGCTCGATGCGCTTCAGAAACTGCTTGGGGATGATCTGGTCCGTGTCCACGTTCACGCGGTCCAGCGGCATCACCTTCGACGTCAGCGTGTGAAACTTCTCCATCAGGCCGGTACCTCTTCTTTTTTGAATTCCCACGTGCGCACATCGGTGAAGCGGCCCATGATCGCCGCGGCTGCGGCCATCATGGGGCTCACCAGATGCGTTCTTCCTCCGCGACCCTGGCGGCCTTCGAAATTGCGATTGCTGGTGGAGGCGCAGCGCTCGCCCGGCTGGAGGATGTCAGGATTCATGCCCAGGCACATCGAGCATCCCGGCTCGCGCCAATCGAATCCGGCTTCGCGGAAGATGCGGTCCAGGCCTTCGCGCTCGGCCTGCGCCTTGACGAGCTGCGATCCGGGCACCACCATCGCGCGGACGTTCTTGTGCACGCGATGGCCGGCCACAACTTTCGCGGCGGCGCGCAGATCTTCAATGCGCGAGTTGGTGCAGGAGCCGATGAAGACGCGATCGATGGCAATCTCTTCGATCGGCGTTCCCGGCTTCAGGTCCATGTACTCGAGCGCGCGCGTCGATGGCGCGGCGGTCGGCCTCGGTGGTTGCGCCGGCGGGGTCGGGCACCTGCCCGGTGATCGATGCCACCATGCCGGGATTGGTGCCCCACGTGACAGATGGCTCCAGCTCGACGGCGGGAATGGTGAGCTCGCGGTCGAACTTCGCGCCGGGATCGGTGGCGAGGTTGCGCCACTCGGCGACGGCGCGATCCCAGTCCGCGCCCTGCGGAGCAAACGGCCGGCCCTTCAGCCAGGCAAAGGTCGTGTCGTCGGGAGCGATCATGCCCGCGCGCGCGCCGGCCTCGATGCTCATGTTGCAGACCGTCATGCGGCCTTCCATGGAGAGCGAGCGAATGGCCGAGCCAGCGTACTCGATTACATGGCCGGTGGCGCCGTCGGTGCCGATGCGGCCGATGATGCCGAGCACGATGTCCTTGGCGGTGACGCCTTCGGGCAGCTCGCCCTCAACATTGATCCGGAAAGTCTTCGGCTTGTCCTGAGGCAAAGACTGAGTGGCCAGCACGTGCTCGACCTCAGAGGTGCCGATGCCGAAAGCCAGCGCGCCGAGCGCGCCGTGCGTGGAGGTGTGCGAGTCGCCGCAGACGATGGTCATGCCGGGCTTGGTGAGTCCCAGCTCGGGGCCGATGACGTGCACAATGCCCTGCCGCGGCGATTCGACGTCGTAGAGCGTGACGCCGAAATCCGCGCAGTTTTTGCGGAGCGTCTCAATCTGCCTGGCCGCGATCGGATCCTCGATGACGAGGCGATTGGCCGTGGTGGGCACGTTGTGGTCCACGGTCGCGATGGAGCGATCCGGCCGCCGCACCTTCCGCCCAGCCAGCCGCAATCCTTCGAACGCCTGCGGCGAAGTCACTTCGTGGATCAAATGCAGATCGATGTAAAGCAGCACCGGCTCGTTTGCCGGCTCCGCGACTACGTGCGATTCCCAGACTTTCTCGAATAACGTTTTTGGATTCCCCGCCATCATCACTCCGCTTCTCGAATGTTCTGCAGCCTGCGCGGCTGGATTCTCATGCGCCGCGAGGCGCTTCCCGCATGGCGAGCATGGCCTCGCGCACGCGCTTGCCCATTTCCTGGGTCGCGAGCACCTTCGCCGACGTCGCTTCGCGCGCCAGATCCATGGTGCGATAGCCCTGGTCGAGCACCTGGCGCACAGCGGCTTCAATTGCCTGCGCTTCCTGCTCCAGCCCCGCCGAGTAGCGCAGCAGCATGGCCACGGTGAGGATGGCGCCGAGCGGATTCGCAATGCCGCTGACCGGCAATATCCGGGGCCGAGCCGTGCACCGGCTCGTAGAGATTCACCTTGCCGCCGACGGTCGCTGAGGGCAGCATGCCGAGCGAGCCGGTGATCACCGCGGCCTCGTCGGAGAGAATGTCGCCGAAGAGATTTTCGGTCAGCACGACGTCGAAATTCCGCGGCGAGTTCATCAGGTGCATAGCGCAGGCGTCGACGTACTGGTGCTCCAGCTTGACGTCGGGATATTGCTGGGCCAGCTCAGTGACCGTGGCGCGCCACAGTTGGGAGACTTCCAGCACGTTGGCCTTGTCGACGGAGGTCACCTTGTTGCGCCGCTTGCGCGCGAGCTCGAAAGCGACCCTGGCCACGCGTACCACTTCGTCGCGCGTGTAGCGCATGGTGTTCCAGGCGGCGTTGGCCTGCTTGTCCCACTCGCGGGGCTGGCCGAAGTAGAGGCCGCCGAGCAATTCGCGGACAAACAGAATGTCCGCGCCTTCGACGACTTCCGGGCGCAGCGGCGAATTTCCTGTCAAGCCAGGCCAGGCAAAGGATGGCCGCAGGTTGGCGTAGCCTTTCAGCGCGTTGCGCAGGCCGAGCAGGCCGGCTTCCGGACGGCGATCCGGAGGCAGCGAATTGAATTCATTGCCGCCCACCGCTCCCAGCAGCACGGCGTCGCTGTCGAGGGCCGCTTCCAGGGTCGGCAGGGGCAGCGGCGTGCCTTCGGCCAAGATAGCGGCTCCGCCGATGAGCGCCTGCTGGAACTGGAAGTCGTGGCCGCCGAGCTCGGCCACGGTTTTCAGCGTGCGGACCGCTTCCGCGGTGACTTCGGGACCGATGCCGTCGCCGGCGAGAATCAGAATCTTCAGCTTTTTCGTCATGAGCTTTTCCGGGTTCTTCTGTTGAGCCACACGATTCGCAGCTTGTGGGCCAGTCGCTGGCCGCTCTGCTGATGGCGGGCGCTTGCGAGCCGCCGGTTCGCCAGCCGGCCCTAGCTGACTGCTTTTTCGGTGGAGATCAGATCCTCGTGGCGCTGATGATGCGCCACCAGATTGATCAGGTCCTGGTCGTAGATGGCTTTCTTGCGGTCGGCCAGCTCGGTGAAGGCGACGATAGGCGATGTCGAGATCGGCGGTCGAGAGCCGGTATCCCAGCGCTTCCAGCCGCGAACGCAGCGCGTGCCGCCCGGAGTGCTTGCCGAGCACCATGCGGTTGTTGGGGACTCCGACAGAAGCCGGCGTCATGATCTCGTAGGTCAGCGGATTGGAGAGCACGCCGTGCTGGTGAATGCCGGCCTCGTGCGCGAACGCGTTGGTGCCGACGATGGCTTTGTTGGGCGCCGGGCCGAAACTGATCGTTCCCGCGAGTTGCTGGCTCACCGGGTAAAGCTTCTCGAGCTTCAGGTTGTGCTCAAACGGATACGCATCGCGGCGCACCCGGAGAGCGGCGGCGATTTCTTCCAGCGCTGCGTTGCCCGCGCGCTCGCCGATGCCGTTGATGGTGCACTCCACCTGGCGCGCGCCGGCTTTCACCGCGGCCAGCGTGTTGGCGACCGCCAATCCGAGATCGTTGTGGCAGTGCGTGGAGAGGATCACGCGATCCGCGCCGGGCACTCGCTCGCGCACGTTGCGGAACATCGCGGCATAATCCTCGGGCGTCGCGTAGCCGACGGTATCCGGCAGATTGATGGTCGTTGCGCCGGAGGCAATCGCGGCGCCGACGAACTGGCAGAGGAATTCGGGATCGGTGCGGGTGGCATCCTCGGGCGAGAACTCCACGTCGTCCACGTAGGTACGTGCCAAGGCCACCATGTTGGCGGCCTGGTCGAGGGCCTCCTCGCGGCCAATCTTCAGCTTGTATTCGAGATGGATATCGGAGCTGGCCAGGAAGACGTGAATCCGCGGCCGCTTCGCCTTCTCGACGGCTTCGGCGGCGCGCTCGATGTCTTCGCGACGGGCCCGCGCCAGCGAAGCGATCTTCGGGCCACGCACATCTTTCGCGATGGCGGAAATAGCCGCAAAATCCCCGTCCGAGGCGATCGCAAAGCCGGCCTCCAGGATATCCACGCCGAGGTCGGCCAGGGAGTGGGCCAGGGCCAGCTTTTCGTGGTGGGTCATGCTGCAGCCCGGCGACTGCTCGCCGTCGCGCAGGGTGGTATCGAAGAAATGAATGCGGTTGTGGCTCATGAAGGAGTGCGCCTCCGGTGTAGCGGCGTAGCTCCAGTTTCCCAAAGCAGGCTACATAAAGCAAATTTGTAATTCTTTGTATTTACATCAATTTTATTTATGTGTAATCTAAATATCGCAAAAGGCGTGTGCTGCTTTTATGGACTTGGCGCAACTAGAGACGTTTCTGGCGGTTGTCGAAGAAAAGGGGTTTTCCCGGGCGGCGCAGCGGCTGCGCCGGACCCAGCCGGCGATCAGCCACACTATCCGGAAGCTGGAAGAGGAGATCGGGGAGGCTCTTTTCGAGCGCGCTTCGCGGGAGGGGACGCTGACCGCAGCGGGGCAGCTTTTGAAGACCTATGCCGAGCGGTTGCTGCGCCTGCGCGGCGAAGCGTCCACGGCGCTTGAGGAGCTGCGGTCGCTGGAGCGCGGGCGGCTGACCATCACGGCCAACGAATACACCTGCCTGTGGCTGCTGCCGGTGCTGGACGCATTTCGCCGGGTGTGTCCGCATATCGGGGTGACGGTCCAGCGGTCGCTGGCCAGCCGCATTCCGGACCAGTTGCTGGAACGGGCGGTGGAGTTCGGCATCCTTTCCTTCCGTCCAGACGACGAGCGATTGCAGTCGATCGCCGTGTATACGGACACGCTGGCGTTCGTGGTGGCGCCAGGGCATCCCTTGGCGAAGCAGCGCCAGGTTTCCATCCGGGATCTCGGAGCGCAGAATTTCGTAGCGCACATTGTGAATTCGCCGCTGCGCGAGCGCGTGATTGAAACATTCGCCCGGCATCACACGCCGCTGAACATGGGCGTGGAGCTGCCCAGCCTGGAAGCGATCAAGCGGTTTGTTGCGCTGGGCAACGGGGTCGCGCTGGTTCCGGGACTGACGGTGCAGCCGGAAGTGGCGCGCGGCGAGTTGGTGCAGGTGGCCGTGCCGGAGCTGAAGATCGAGCGGAGCCTGTGGCTGGTGCATCGCGCGCAGGCGACGCTCTCGCATGCGGGGCTGGCGTTTCTGGACGTGGTGCGGACGCTGGCCGGGGAACGCGGACATCCGTTTGCGTGGCGCGTGGAGGAGGCAGCGGCGCAGGAGATTCCAGCGGATGCGCCCGCAGGCAAGCCGCGGCGGCGGGGCTCCCGCCGGCAGTAACTTCCTCAGCAAGCTGTGGAAATGCTCCGCGGCAGGTACAATGACCAGGTAGACATCCCCTCGATGTTTGCAATATTTCACGGAGCCTTCGGGGCTCCGGCCGTACCCGCATCTCGCGTGGCGGCCGACTCCCGATGGCATGGTCAAGAGGTTGATCGTCGCATGAAGAAATTGTCGTTCCTTGTTTTGTTACTCCTGGCAGTGGCGGCGCTACCGTCGATAGCCCAGGAGAGCCGGCAGGATATCAGCGTGAGCGGTTCAGCCATCATGGCTCCCTTTGCGGAAGGAAATGCCGTTTCGATCCATTCCACCGTGGGATACGGTCCTGGGGGGCTGGTCAGCTACCGGTACGACCTGACTCCGCACGGCGCGCTGGAGCTGAACTACCAATACAATCAGAACGTTCAGCACTTCAAGTTTCCCAGCGGCAACTACAACATTCACGACCGGATCGAAGAGATTTCCGGCGCTTACGTGTACAGCTTCAATTTCCGGAACTGGAATCCGTTTGTGGAACTTGGGGCGGCCGGGGTTCTGTTTTCTCCCATCGACGACCACAAGTCGACCACGTTCGACGTCAGCCGCAACACCAATATCGGAGCCTTGTGGGGTGTGGGCTTCGCCTATGAGATCAGCCCGAGCTTCGACATCCGCGCCGAGTTGCGCAACATCGTGACCAAGCCGCCCTCTTTCAATTATCCTGGCGGCGATACCAAGGCGGGAGTCTACTACAACATCTACGATCCGACCATCGGGATCGCGTACCACTTCTAAACGGTTGCAGAAAAGCAGGAAGGGGATGGGCTGAAGCCCATCCCCTTCCTGTTTGGTGTGGCGGGTGTGCTTACTGGCCCAGGATCCGGTAGGTTACGCCCACGCTGAATCCGTTGGGAGTGAGGCCATGGTTGTGCTCGACGACGGATCCGCCGCTGACGGTTGGTGAACCGTAGAACGAGGGCCAGATCTGATATTCATAATCGCCGCGCAGCGCGAGGCGATGCCACAGCGGGTATTCCAGCGTTGCGCCGGGTGCGTAAGCGAAGAAGCTGCCCTTGAGGGTGCCGGCTTGCGGGTAATTGGGGGTTTGAATCCAGCCGCCGCCGACCAGCAGCTTGGCCCAGACGGAGAGCCGGTGAAAGCGGAGCGCGCGATAGCGCCCTCCCAGCAAGTAGTTCTGGATGGTCATCCCACCCTGTCCGTTCCAGTTCAGCCACCGGGCTTCGCCTTCGGCTCCCCATTTGGGGCGGGCGTTGAAGTCGAAGAAGGCCGTCGGTCCGGTCACGTGGTTGTTCCAGCACTGGATGGGGGAAGCGGAACTACAGCCCCAGTCGGGGTTAAAGCTTGACGCCTCCCCGCCTGCCCAAAGCGAGGAAGTGCCGCCGGTCGCGGCGGCGGGGCTCTGCGCGAACAATGCGAGGGGCAAAAGAAGCAACGCCAAAATTCCGAATCGTTTCACGTTGTCCGTTCTCCGGGTTCAGCTCAGGATGCGGGTTTCGTCGGCCCACGTGTTGATCAGCGCGCTCTTGTCCGCGACGCGGCGAGCGGTTGGATTGATGGCACCTCACTCCAAGGCAGGAGTTTACTGCGGCGGGTTCGTGCCCGGCGCAGGCGTAGCCGGCGCCGGAGCTGCCGGGGCGGCCGGCTGCTGATAGCGCTGGAGCTTGAAGTACAGCGGGGTAATCTCCAGCGGCATCTTGTCGCGGGCATTCAGCAAGGGCGCCGGCGTAAAGTGCAGCAGGAAGACCTTGTCATCCCAGGGATCGATCTTGAGGCGGCTGTTGAGGGGCAGCGCCGCCTGCTGGGTCAGATCGTCCATGTTCAGGCGCGGCGCTCCCTGAGTAAGAGCGAGCAGCCACGGCTGACCGTTGGGGGCCAGCAGCGAGTCTCCCAGCCGCGGCGTGAACAGCGCAGGCAGCTTTTTGTCGCTCGCCTCGACCTGCTCGAAGAATATTCCCGCTGCTGCGTCCTGACCCTTGTAGTTCGAATTGTTGAACAATTCGATCGCCTTCTTCGCGGCTTCCTGATCGTCAATCGAGGAGTGGTTCATCTCGATGCGCTGGAAAGTGGAGGAATCCGGGAACAGCAGGCGATCGCTGAAGGCGTAGCGGGTGTCGATGTGGTGCCCCTGAATGATGTGCGCCAGCTGGAAGGCAATGACGGCGGCCAGCGAAGGCTCGTTCGGCAGCACATCCACCAGCCCTTTGCTGATGAGAATGGTGTTGCCCACGGCGAGCGATTCCAGCGGCTCGGTGAGGAGCACGCGGCAGTGGATGTCGCTCGGCATCTGGATATTGTTGCTGATGATGAGGTTGTTGGTGACGGTCTCCAGAACCTTGTCGAAATCGCTGGGCGGCGCCAGCAGTCCTGCCTGGGTGAGACGGTCCAGCACGTTCTGCTCGGCCTGGGAAATCCACTCACGCTGGGCCTGCAGCGGACTCACGTCGCCGTTGTTGGCGCTTTCGTCCTCCGCGTTCTCAATCTGCATCGATTCCTGGTCGGACTCGCTGGTGGGCAGCTTGAGGGAGTAGCCCCAAAACGTAGTCTGGCCGCGGAAGCTCTCGGCATGGCTGGGCCCGTTGCGCAGCGTGTCCTCCACGTAGACCGCCATGGGCGCCCACAAATCGGGCTGGATGTTCACGCGCCAGCTATCGAAGTGGAAGTAATGGTGGACGGGATCGTTGCCGTTGTTCAGATACGTTCCGTTGAACCGCACGATGTTGCCGCTCTGATCTTCGATCCAGATGCGCCCGAGAAAGCGTCCGGGCTTCGGGACCGTGGGCTCGACATCGAAGACCCAGGTGCGCACGTTGCCGAGAAACTCGCGGCGCACAAAGCTGAAGGTGTAATGCTGCTGGTCAAAGCCCGTCGGGTCGACGAACATCATCGACATGAACCCGGTGGGGTTGAACTCCAGGTGAAACATCTGGGTGAGCTTCGACATGAACGCGAAGGATCCGGAGAAGAAGTGGAGACGGCCTTTTTTCTCGGGCTCATTGTAGTTTCGCACCGCGTATTCGTCGGCGCGGAAAGCCTTGCTGAAGTCCACTCTGCCGATCATGTACTGATCGCTGACGGGGACCTGGTAGAGCTTCACGTCGGGCCGCATGTCCTGGATGTAGGTCTGCACCAGCGGCGTACTCTTCTCCACCTGGGTGAGCGTGACCTTCTCCCGCGCAATGGCTTCCTGCACCAGCTCCTGCTGCCTGGGAGTGAGCGGCACCGGCTTGAAAAACCGGCGGTCGTGCTTTTCGTGATGGTGGAAGAGGGGGATCGCGTGGAGAAGGGGAGCGCCGAGCAGCGCCACCATCGCCAGCATCATGACCTTACGAACCATGCATTGACTCCTGACTTTCCAGACCCAGGTTGCAGTGTGCCGATTCCGCGGGCGTGAGGCAGGCCCGCCCAATACGCCTGTCGTCTACGCCATTTGGAACGTGATGCGCACCAGGCTGACCTGGTCCACCGGATGCCCATCGCGAGTAGCCGGCTTGAACCGAATCTGCTCTGCTGCTTTCACGGCCTCCTGATCCAGACCGTGGCCAAGGCCATTGACTACACCGAGAACTTCGATCTGGCCGGCGGCCGTAAACCGAACGCGCAGGGTCACATCTCCCTGGATTTTGAGCTCGCGCGCCTCGGCAGTATACGCCGGCAACGGTTTGCTGATGACGACGATGGGGGTTGCAACAGGCTCGACGGGCTGGGCCGGACGCGCCGGACCGCTGCCGAATTCATCGTTGTTGAAGCTGGCCCGGGCGACCGTACCGTGACTGCCCGGCCGGCCTGTGCCGCCCAGTACGCCGCTGCCGAAACCTGACGAGGCAATTGTGCCTTTGTCGTGTCCGCCAGGAACTCCATGCTCCACGCCCGAACCGAACTCAGTTCCGTGGACCGATCCGGGGCGCGCGCGGCCTGCTCCAGCCGGGCCGATCCCCGGCGCTCCGCTGAAGGAACCAACGGCGGCGATGGTGCCGGGCCGATTCGCATTCGGATCGGGCTTGACGCCCTGCGGATCGCCAAAGCCTCCAGCCTTCGGAGTGGGACGCGACATATTATTCGCCACCAGCGTGGGCGACTCGCTCTTGAACAATCCCACCTTGGGTTGAGGAGGCGGCGCGACGCGACGCGGCGGCGCGACTTCCACCTTCGGCAACACCGGGTCGGGCATCTTGATCTCCACCGGCTTGGGCGGGGGCGGAGTCAGCGGCTTCGGCATGGCGATCTTCGGCATCGCATCCCGGACCACGGGCGGCGGCGGAAGCAATTTCACCTGCGGCACGGGAGGCGGCACGGGCTTGGGCACCGGCGTGGGAAAAACGAGTTGCGTGACGGTCTGATGCTGCCGGACCTCATGCACCTGCGCAAGGCTGAGCAGCAGCACGACGGCTGCGGTAGACGCGTTCAGCAGGGTGCTGAGGGCAAACGAGCGTCCTCGGCCTTTCGGCTCCGGCAGCAGCCCGAATGTGCCACGATCGAAGGGGGAATCGATGGTCGCCATAGTTCTGTTTCCTTACAACCTGTTCCGCGAGAAAAAGCTTCGCTCATCCGGACACCCGGCGCCGGAGCTTTCCCTGCACATGAAGGACCACAATTGCACGCCGCGGGTGACCAGGGGAACTCAGCGCCACAGGAAGCCCAGTTTGTCGATCGCCGCGGTGTGATTACCAGTTTTGCATAATAGGTTACCGATGGGATACCTCAAAGAGCCAACTCTGAATCCCACAAACGAGTTATCTGTATGCCCATCCGCCCCTTATGCCAGAATCCGAGACTTTCTTTTGGACACATGACGCAGGGCCCGGACCGTCTGTTCGAGCGGCTTTCGCCGAGCGAACCGCGTCTCCTCGCCGCGAAAACTGGAGCGAATATGCAGCAGCGCATCCTCCAGCCAACGGGCGTCCATCGAGCATTTCCGGATGCGCTATAAGAAGAGGAGACCGGACGGGGATTGCCCACTAGCATACAGAAGAGAACGGGGAACGAATATTGAAAATTCTGATTACCGGGGGCGCTGGATACATCGGCGGGACGGTGGCGGGCCTTTTGATGGCCCAGGGGCATGAGGTCGTCGTTTACGACAACCTTTCCCATGCCCGGCGAACGATGGTGCCGGCCGGCGCCGAATTTGTGGAAGGGCAGGTGGCCGACCGGAAGCGGCTGCAAGAGCTCCTCAGCTCGGGGTTCTATGGCGTCCTGCATTTCGCCGCGTTCATTGAAGCGGGGGAAAGCATGGAGAAGCCGGAGGTTTACTTCCGTAACAACAGCGCGGCTACCCTGAGCCTGCTGGAGGCGATGCTCGCGACGGGGGTAAGGCGGCTGGTTTTCTCCTCCACAGCGGCCGTTTATGGGGAGCCGGAATCGACGCCGATTCCTGAAGATGCACCGCTTCGGCCAACGAATCCGTATGGGGAATCGAAGCTTCTGGTGGAAAAAATGCTCGCCTGGATGTATCGGGTACACGGTTTGCCGTATGCCAGCCTGCGCTACTTCAACGTGGCTGGAGCCGTGGAGGGGCGGGGAGAAGCCCACGAGCCGGAAACACATTTGATTCCGTTAGTTCTGGACGTGGCGCTGGGCCGCCGCAACCATATCCGCATTTACGGGAACGACTATCCCACTCCGGACGGCACCTGCATTCGCGACTATATCCACGTAGAGGATCTGGCGCAGGCGCATCTGCTGGCGCTGGAGGCGCTGGGGCAAGGGGGGCAGCACATCTACAACCTCGGCAACGGGGCCGGCTTTTCCGTGCTGGAGGTCATCGAATCGGCTCGGCGGGTGACGGGACATCCCATCCCAGCGGAGGTGGTTCCCCGGCGCCCGGGCGACCCGGCGGTGCTGATCGCCAGCTCAGAGAGAATTGGCCGGGAACTGGGCTGGAAGCCCCGTCACACGCAGCTGGACTCGATTATCGCGAGCGCCTGGGAGTGGCACCAGAAACGCTATCCGTAAAAAGCGAAGGGGGTTCCGCGCCAAGGCCCCTTTTGCCGCTTCGCGCCGGATCGCCGCTATTTTTCGACCTCGACGCCGCGCCAGAAAGCGATGTGATGCTTGATGTTGCGCGCAGCGGGATTTGGATTGGGGTAATACCAGGCGGCGTCCTGATTCTCCTGGCCCTCCACCATGAGGGTGTAGTAGCGGGCCTGCCCCTTCCACGGACAGGTTGAGGTGGTGGAACTGGGCCGCAAATACTCTCGATTCACCGCTTTCTCGGGAAAATAAATGTTTCCCTCCACGGTTTCGAACGCTTCGCTCTCAGCGATTACTTTGCCGTTCCAGACTGCCTTCGCCATCGTTCCGCCTTACCTTCGCCTTTGCGGCTGACTCACACATTAGAGCAGATGCCCGCTGCAATGCAAACGGTGCAGGGGGTTATGGTTGCGGGCGGAGGCTCGGCGATCGAGGGCCGACGGCCTAAGCGCCCACCTCCTCGAAGAAGCGGATCACCGACTCAATGCCACGATGGAAGTTGGGGATGTGGAATTTCTCATTCGGCGCGTGCAGTCCGTCGTCCGGCAGCCCGAAGCCCATCATGACGGAAGGAATGTTGAGGTACTTCTCGAAATCGCCGACGATCGGGATGGATCCGCCGGAGCGGATGAAAACCGTCTCCTTGCCCCAGACGGTTTTCAGCGCACGCGTGGCCGCGCGCACATAGTCGTTGTCCGTCCCGATGATGCTCGGCTCGCCGGAGTGGATGAGGCGCACGTCGACGGTGACGCCTTCCGGCTTGATCTTCTCCACATACGCTTTGTATTGCTGGAACGATTTGTCCGGCATCATGTTCGGCACCAGACGCATGGAGACCTTGGCCGTGGCTTTTGCGGGGATCACCGTCTTGGCGCCGGCGCCGGTGAAGCCGCCGATGATGCCGTGGACGTCGAGCGTGGGACGCGCCCAGGTGCGCTCGAGCGCGGAGTAACCTTTCTCGCCCACCAGCTTTGAGGCGCCCATTTCCTTTTCGCGGTACTCTTCCTCGTTGAAGGGAAGATTCTTCCACGTTTCCAGCTCAGCGGCGGTGGGCGCCTGCACATCGTCGCAGAAGCCGGGAATGAGAATTTTGCCGTCACGGTCTTTCAGCCCCGCGATGATCTGCGCCAGCGCGTTGAAGGGATTCGGCGCCGCGCCGCCGTACATGCCGGAGTGCAGATCAGCTTTCGCGCCGCGCACCTCCAGCTCGGTGTAAATCATGCCGCGGAGGCCGACGCAGAGCGTTGGCAGATCCGGAGCAAACATCTCGGTGTCGGAGATCAACGCGAAGTCTGACTTGAGCCGCTCGGGATGCTCGCGCACGAACGTCTCGATGTGTTCCCCACCAACTTCTTCTTCGCCTTCGTAGAGCACGCGCACGTTCAGCGGCAGCTTGCCGCCGTTGGTTTTGAACATCGCTTCGAAAGCCTTGAGTTGCAGGACGAGCTGCCCTTTATCGTCCACGGCGCCGCGGGCGTAGAGGTTCTGGTTGCGCTCAGTCGGCTCGAACGGCGGCGTCACCCATTCGTCCAGGGGGTCGGGCGGCTGCACGTCGTAGTGGGCGTAGCACACGACGGTTGGCTTACCCGGCGCGTGCAGCCAGTCAGCGTAGACCAGCGGATGACCTTCGCCAGTCGCCGGGATCACTTCCACATGCTCCATGCCCATCCGGAGCAGGTCCGCAGCTACCCATTCCGCGGCCTTCAGCACGTCGCCCTTGTGCTCGGGCAGCGTGGAGACTGAGGGAATCCGCAACAGCTTTTTGAGATCTTCCAGAAACTGCGCGGCATGTTCCCGCGCGTACGCAACCGCCGCATCCATACGTTCTCCTCCAGCAAATCAGCAAACAGAAAAGTATACGGCGAGCGGCTACGCCTCGATCTCCACGGGCCCCACTCCGATCTCCGCCGCCGCGCGGCCGCTCTTCATCTGCGACGAGGTAACCAGCGCCACCGCGCAGAGCACAGCGATCATGCCAGCGTATTCCGTGGGACGCAAATGCTCACTGAGCACCAGGCCGCCCAGAATCACGGCCACGACAGGATTCACATACGCGTACGTCGCCACCTTGGCGACGGGGACGTGGTGGATGAGCCAGATGTAGCAGGAGAAGCCCAGCAGCGATCCGAAGAGAACCAGGTAGCCAACCGCGCCAACGCTGCGGAGATTCCACTGCGACTGCGGCCATTGCCCCAGAGCCGACGCAAGCAAAAGATTGCAGATGGCCGCGGCCAGCATCTGCCAGCCGGCGGCCACCAGAGGATGCACGGGCAACTGCAAACGACGAAACATGACTGAGCCGGATGCCCAGCTGAGGCCGCCCAGCAGCACCACGCCGGCAGCGAGCAACTGCATGGCGCCGAGGTGGCTGTGGGCGTCCACGGCGGCGTGGAAGCTGGGCCAGAGCAGCGCCAGCAGGGCGACCAGTCCCAATCCAAGGCCGATCAATCCACGCAGGCGCAGCCGTTCTCCACCAGGCAGCAGTCCTTCGATGGTGGCCACGTAGAGGGGAATGACCGCGACAATCAGCGCGGCCAGGCCGCTGGGCAGATAAAGCTCGCTCCAGACCAGCCCCACATTGCCGGCAAAGAGCATCATGGCGCCGAGCACACCGAGCCAGGCCATGGTGCGCGGGCTGTGCCACAGGCGCTTCCCGGTGAGCCCGCAGAAGCTCAGCATGATGGCCGCACCCGTCAGCATGCGCGTTCCGGCCAGGATGGGCGCGGGCAGCAGCCGCACGCCGATGCTCATGGCGGTGTAGGTGGCACCCCAGCAGAGATAAACGCTGCCGAACGCGGCAAGGATCGCCAGCCGTGCTGGTTGGGCCTGGGATGTCGAGGAGGAAGGCACGGGATAGTTCCATCGTATCGTCCGCCGGACGTTGCGCTTCCTGTATCTCGTCACCCTGGCTTCGAAGATGGCGGCGATCCGCCGCAGCGGCAGCAACGGGAGGGCTCCTGCGCCGCTTCCCTCCGGCGTGATACAACAAACCGTGGCGCTCGCGGTTCTAACCCCAGACTGGCGCCCGCAGGTATGCCCACCCAGGAAAAAGTACTGATCGTCGAAGATGAACCGCACGCGCTCTCCGGCCTGGCCGAGCTGGTTTCGGGCTGGGGCTATCGCACGGAAACCGCGCGGGACGGCATCGAGGCGCTGGAGAAAGTCACGGCCTGGCAGCCGGGCATCATCGTCTCCGACCTGAAGATGCCGCGCATGGACGGCCTGGAACTGCTGGCGCGGGTGGGCGAATGCGAGCGACAAGATCGCCGTGATCATGCTGACGGCGCAAGGCTCGATTGAGGCCGCCGTCGAGGCGATGAAGAACGGGCGCCTACGATTTCATCCAGAAGCCGGTCGACGCGCCTCGCCTGCGCGCCATCCTGACCAACGCCAGCCGGCAGCGCGAGACCGAACGCGAGCTGGAGGTGACGCGGCGCAAGCTGCGCGAGACGGGAGTCCTGGGATCGCTGGTGGGGGCCTCACGCAAGATGCAGGAGATTTTCGCCCTGATCGAGCGCGTGGCCCCGAGCAACGTCTCCGTGCTGATCACCGGCGAAAGCGGCACCGGCAAGGAACTGGTGGCCCGCACGCTCCACGAGCTGAGCCCGCGCCGCACCAAGCCCTTCGTCGCCGTCAACTGCGCGGCGATCCCGGAGACATTGATCGAGAGCGAGATCTTCGGCCACGAGAAGGGCTCGTTCACGGGAGCGATCGAGCGCCGGGCGGGCTGCTTCGAGCTGGCCGAGGAAGGCACGCTGCTGCTCGATGAGATCGGCGAAATGCCGGTGGGCACGCAGGCCAAGCTGCTGCGAGTGCTGGAAGACCGCAAGCTGCGCCGGCTGGGCAGCAAGGTCGAATCGCCGGTGGACGTTCGTGTTCTGGCCGCCACCAATAAAGATCCGGAGGATGCGGTGGACGAGGGCCAGTTGCGCGGCGATCTGTACTACCGGCTGAACGTTTTTAACATCCACATGCCGCCGCTGCGCGAGCACGGCGAGGACATTCCGGCGATTGTCGATTCGATGATCGCGGACATGAACCAGAAGCACCAGCGCAAAGTGACAGGGCTGGACAACGAGATGATGGCGCGGCTGATGGCGCACGACTGGCCCGGCAACGTGCGGGAACTGCGCAACACGATCGAGCGCGCTGTGGTGCTCTGCGGCGAAGGGCAGCTCCAGCCCCGGCACCTGCCTCAGGGTTTCGGATCGCGGCCGCCGCGTCCGGCGAGCGAACTGCGCCCGAACGCGATTCAGCTCGAGGTGGGGGCGACGGTGGACGATGCGGAGCGGCTGCTGATCTTCAAGACGCTCGAGTCCACGCACAACAATAAGACCCGCGCCGCCGAGATTCTGGGCATCAGCCTGAAGACTTTACACAACAAACTCAGGGAGTACGGCACCGCCGCCGCCGCGGGCTCACCCGAAGAGTAGTCCGGTATTCTGTGCTCAGCCCGGGCATCCGACGGCCGCACGCTCGCGGCAGCCTGGCGGGCTTCCGCGGAGTCTGATCTGAGCCCATGCGCCTGAAGACCAAACTCGTCCTCGCCATCACCGGACTCGTCTTCGCGGTGGTCGTGTTCTTCTCGTGGATGTGGCTGAGCCAGATGCTGCAGCAGCACATCCAGGAGTCGTGGTCTTTCGCGGACTTCCAGGCACATGAGGTTCTTTTCGAGGTGCAGACGGCCCTGGATGCGGGCCTGCCCCAGCGGCACTTCGATCCTCGCGATCCAGCCGCCGTGGAAGCCGCGGTCGCCGAGACGCTGCGGCAGGATCCAGGACTGAATTCCCAGCTCACCGCCATTGAGAACTATTCGCCCACGGTGCTGGACGTCGCGGTGGTGGACAGCCAGGGCCGCGCGCTGGTGACCGCGCCGGACGCCACGCTGGAGGGCCAGACCCTGCCCAACCGGCCCGATTACGGCGGGCTGCTGAACCAGTCGCTGATCAAAACGCTGCGCATCGTCTTCGGCCCGCCGCGGGTGTATGACGTCACGCGGGGACTCGATCTGGACAACAAGCCGTTCCTGTCGGTGCGCATCGGCATCAACATCACGTTTCTGCGCAACGCTTTTCATCCCTGGCTGGTCGAGTCGGTGTGGTTCATCGGCCTGGCAATGGTTATCTCGATTGTGGTGGCGGCGTTCGTCGCGAATCTGGCGCTGCATCCCATCGAGCAGATCAGCCGGCGACTCGACGCTCTGGATGCGCAGGAAGCGCTGGCGGAGGATTCCGCGCGCCGCGAGATGCTGCGATCCGCGGAGACTCCGCCGCTGGCTCAGCCCATCCCCGAGCGGATGGGAGGCGACGAGGTCGCTCAGGTTTCCGGCAAGATCGAGCGCCTGGGCCAGCGCATTCGCAACGTCGAGGAAGTGTTCTCCGCTTTGCGCGAGAACCTCGACCAGATCCTCTCGAACCTGCAGGACGGCGTGATGCTCTTTACCCGCGATGCGCGGGCCGTCCTCGTCTCGAGCTCGGTAGAGCGTTTCCTGAACATCGGCCGCGACCGCATCTTCGGGGCGGAGGTGCGCGAAATTTTCGATCGCGGGACGCGCCTGGGCCGCACCGTGCGCGACGCCTTCGATGGAGGAATGTCGATCGTTCAGGAGGAAGTGACGACGGAAACGGGGCGCCGCGTGGAAGTCTCGCTGGATTTCATTCACGACGCGCATTCGGCGGACCGGCATTCGCTGGGCGCTTTGCTAACCCTGCACGATCTCGAGTCGGTGCGCGAGATCGAGACGGAGCTGGAGGTTTCGCGCCGCATGGCCTCGATCGGCCGGCTCACCGCCGGGGTGGGTCACGAAGTCAAGAACCCGATCAACGCCATTGTGGTCCATCTGGAGCTGCTGCGGAACAAGGTGCAGGGCGGAGACGATGCGATGCGGCATCTGGATGTGATCCAGAGCGAAATCCGCCGCCTCGACCGCGTGGTGCAGACGCTGGTCGACTTTTCGCGGCCGGTCGAGCTGCAGCTGCGCGATCAGGATCTGCGCGACGTGGTCTCGAAGGTTCTGCTGCTGGCCTCAGCGGAGATGCAGACGCGCGGAATCGCGGTGGAAAGCCAGGCTCCGGCATGGCCGGTGTTGTCGCGCGTGGATGCCGATCTGGTAGAGCAGGCGTTGCTGAATATCGTCATCAACGGCGCGCAGGCGATGGCTTCCGGCGGGTTACTCGAGGTGCGTCTGAGCGAAGACACGCGCTGGGCCTCCATCCTGGTTCGCGATCAGGGCGAGGGGATTCCCGACGACATTCGGCCGCGCATTTTCGATCTGTACTTCACGACCAAGAAGGAAGGGAGCGGCATCGGGCTGGCGATGACGTGGCGCATCGTGCAGATGCACCATGGGCAGATTGACGTAGAATCGAAGCCTGGGAGCGGGACGACTTTTGTTCTCCGGCTCCCGTTGGTTTCTGCCGGTTCAGGACAGCGCGGTGGGACAGAGGCTGAGGAAGCCGCGCTTCCGGGCGAGTTCGCTCGCCAGGGTGGCCAAGCCCAGCCGGAAAGGTCCGGACCATGAGATCCGGAAAGCGATTATCAGCTCTGGCATTCCTGCTGCTCGCGCTCTGCGCGGGTTGCGCACGGAAGCGTCAGCCGGCCACACCGCCACCGCAGGCGCAGGCTCCTTCCCTGCCCACGCCCCAGCAGACCGCGGCGTTGATGCCGCCTTTGCCGCCTCTTCCCGCGGTTTCTCCACGGCCTGTCAACCTGAATACCGCGGTGCCTCCGGAAACCGAGCGCTCCCGGCGTCGCATCTTCCGCCATCACGCGAAACCCGAAACCGCCGGCAATCACGCGCCGGAGGCAGCCCAGCCTGCCCCACAACCGGCGCCGAATCCTCAGGTTGCCACCGGCGCGACCTCCGACGTGTCGCCCATCGGACAGCTTTCGACGGCGAGCGGCGACGGAGAACCCACTGATCGTGCAGCCATCGCCGGACTGATCGAGTCCACGCAGAAGGGGCTGGACGCGATCAAGCATCCGCTGAGCGCGCGGGAGCAGAAAACCGTGGCGCAGATTCGCACGTTCCTGGCGCACGCGCGGGACGCGATGAAGACCAACGATCTGGATGGAGCGCGGACACTCGCAGTCAAGGCGCATCTGCTGCTGGAGGAGCTCACGACGCAGTAGAGCGAAACCAGCGAAAGTGAACCCCGAAGCCACAGGCCCTGGCGCGGCTTTCCGATGAAGAAAGCCGCACTCAGCCGGCCTTAAAGGGCTATCGCATCGCTGGTTTTGCTCCAGGTATCAGCGCTCGCCCCATTTGAGCTTGGAGCGCAGCAGGTCAAAGAAGCTGTGGTCGCCGAGGCGGACGAGTTTCACGGCCGCTTCCGAGCGCCGGCAGCGCAGCTCGTCGCCGACGCGCATCTCGACGGCTTCCTGACCGTCGATCGTGAGAAAAATCTGGTCGGGAATCCCCTCGACGCGCACCACAATACGCGAGTCGCCGGGAACCACGGTGGGTCGCAGGGTGAGCTGGTGCGGCGAAATCGGGGTCACGATCAGCGCGTCGGTTCCGGGAATCAGCACCGGTCCGCCGGCCGCGAGCGAGTAGGCGGTGGAGCCCGTCGGAGTGGCCACAATCAGGCCGTCGGCGCGAAAGGAGGCAGCCAGTTGTCCGTTCACTTCCACGCTGAACTGGCCCATGCGCGCGATGGCGCCTTTGGCTACTACCACGTCGTTCAAGGCGTCGTGCTCGCGGTGCAACTCCCCGTTGCGCCAGAGCTCACTGCGCAACATGGCACGAGATTCCAGGCAACACGCGCCGGCGCGCCAACCTTCCAGATGCTCAAAGAGGCCGGCGAGCGGAATCTCCGTGAGAAAACCGAGCGCGCCGAGATTGACGCTGAGAATGGGCGTGCCGGCGCGCGCGAAAACCCGGGCCGCGGCCAGCAGAGTCCCATCGCCGCCCAGCACGATCACCAGCTCCGGCTGCTGCGCGACCATTTCGGGACGAGGGCAAATCTCCTGATCGGTTACATAATTGGCGCTGACCGGATCGAGGAGGGGATGGTAGCCGTGCGCCTTCAACCACAGCACCAGCTCGGGCAGCAGCTGGCGCAGCTCGTCCTTCTGCGGTTTGGAGATGATGGCGACGCGCGACATGGAAACCAGTGTAACGCCCGGACAAAAAACGGCCGGCAGGCGCCGGCCGTTGCTGCAGTTCCGCAGGTTCGGTTATGTGGTGGAGCGGCTCTTCACGGCCAGGAACTGCGCCGGCACCGGCTGCCCATTCGCGTTGATCAGCTTGGGATCAATCGTTCCGGTATCGGTCAGGTTGGTGGTATTCACCTCGTGAACGAGGTTGTCGCCGCTGGTGCTCACAAAGAACAGCGAGCCGTCGGGGGCGAAGATTCCCGCAACAGGTGACTGCGCCCCGGAAGACAACTGGAGCGTGCTGAGCGTGCCAAACGTTGGAGACGTGGCTGTTGTTGCCGGGACGTAATAGGGCAGCACGCCGGCGGCGCCGGTTCCCTGGTATGTCACAAAGGAAAGGTTCGAATACGGCGAGGAGACGACCTGATCGATCTCGGTTGCCGAAACCGGCAGCGCCTGCTGATTGAAGGCGGTGTTCATGGTGAGCGGCGCCCCGTTGTAAGCGGGGCATGCATTCACAGGAACGCCGGCGTTTCCGGAAGGTGTCGGCGTCGGATAGAGCCAGATGTCGGTGAAGGTGGCCGGATCCGCACCCAGGATGTGATCGCCGTCCGCCGTCGCCGTGAGCTGATCGGTCGGCGCCGGAACGTCTCCGGCGGGCGGATAGTAGGGCGGGTTGGCGCTGGCATTGGGACAGTAGCTGTGGGCAGCGGTCGAGGTTCCGCTGAGGAACGCCGCCACGTTCGGTATGGTGACGGCGAGGGAAGCGCCGCAGTACGGGTCGTAGGCCGGGTTATACGCGGGGACCGCAGCCGAACCGGCAGCTTCCAGTTGGCAGTTGTAGGTGGGCTGGTTGGTGAGCGGATAGGTGGACCAGCCTGTCGCGACGTTGTACACGAAGAGCGTGTTCTGGCCGCTGGCTGGATCCACGCCCGTGATGTACGCCGTGGTTCCATCAGAAGAGAACTGCGCGCGCTGGGCGATGCCCGCGATGCTGCTGGCGAGGGATCCCTGCGGATTGAAGAGGTAGATTACCTGGCGGAGCTGGTCGTTGATCACCAGCAGGTTGTCCAGGGGAGAGACCGCCAGCACGACGCCGGGAACCGCGGTGATCTCGCGGGAGAGCGAGTTATTGCCAGCCGTGTAGATCATCAGCTCGTGATAGCTGCCGAAATAGAGGGTAGTCCCGGCCTGATCCATCACCATGGAATTGGGCGTATAGGGCAGGCGCACCGGCGCGGCGCTGCCGCCCGTGGAGAGGTCGACCTCAGAGAAATACGGCGACTGCGAGGACGCCATCCAAATTTGATTGCTGACGCGGCCTGGCGAGTTGATGGTGACGGGATTAGCAGCCACGGGCATCCCATTGCCGAAAAGTCCAACGAGATTGACAGGAGCTGGATTGCAACCAGGTGGGTCGCAGACGGCCGTGACGGTGGCATGGCTGGGGAACACGGCGCTGACCAGGCCCGTGCTCGCGGCGTTCAGGTTCTGTGGCTCCGTGGAGGAGAAATTCAGCGCCATGCCGTTGATCGTGTTCCCGTTGGTATCCACGGCGCTGGCCACCACAGTTTGCGGCGAGCTCGTCGTCACGGTAGCCGTATTGGTGCCGTTCACCGCGAGCTTGATGGTCGCGGGCGGGCAGGTGGAGAAATATCCCGCGGCCGAAGTCACTTCGGAATTGGACAGGCTGGCATTGATGATGGTCGAGCCGGGCAGATTGGCGGTCGCGACGCCGTTAGGGTTCGGGCCAGGCGTCGGCGAAGTCCCGGTTGTCGGATCCGTCGTGTTGTTGATGTTGACGATATTGGGAGTCTGCGCGGAATAGATGATCGTCCCAATGTTGGCGTGGGGATCGGCGCAGGAAAAGCCGCTCGACGGGCTGCACAGGGTCGCTCCGCCGGGTCCCAGGACTGTGGTTTGCGCCAGCAGCGGAGTGCTGAGCGTCTGCCCCTGGGAAACGCAGGCGGTCGGAGATTGTATGGTCACCGAGGTGACGGGCGGATGAATGTACACGTCGACGGGATTGCTGGTCGCCCCGCCGCCGCTGGCCGTCAATTGGACAATGCCGCAGCTGGTGCCGGTGCACCCGTTAAACGCCGAGAGGGAGGCGCCGGAGGGAGGCGTGCAGATGGTGAAGTTGGGCACTCCGCCTTCGCTGTTGCGATTCCATGTGCCGGCGCAGACCGTGCCCGCCGGGGAAATATCCGCCAACTGGAGATTGCTGCTGGTGTAGGTCCATTTGCCTACGGCGACGACGGTGCCTTCGCAGTTATAGGCCACCGGGCCCTGGGCCTGGTAGGTCTGGCCCCAGGAGAGCGAAACGCCCGTGGTTTCCGGCTGCAGGATGACGGAGGTCACCTGGCTGGTGGTGATGCCGTACGCATGGCCATTCTTGATGCAGTAATTCCCCGGATTGTGGCCGCAGCCCGTGATGGAAAGACCAATTGGAAGTGAGAATGCAAAAAGGACTGCAAAAGCAAGAAACCGCCGCATGAAACCTCCCCGTCTGTGCAGTCAGAGCCGCTCAGACGGTTGAAACGCCAGGAAAGTCCGGGTGCTATTCAGGATACCAAACGGAAGGCTCCCCGGTCAGCAGCACCCGGCCGGCTACCTCCGGTTGCCGGCCGACTGGGTCCGGCCGCCGGTCCCGGGTCCCGACCCGTCCGGCATGTACTCCTGGAACCAGCCCACCGCCCGCTCGAGGACGTTCAGGCGATCTGAAGCCTTGACGAAGCCATGCCCCTCCTCGGGATACACCACCAATTCCGTCGGAACATTCAGGTTATGCAGCGCGTGCCAGAACTCGAACGACTGGGGCGCGGGGCACTCGCCGTCGCGATCGCCGACCACCATCAGGGTGGGCGTCCGAACATTCTTCACATAATTGATGGCTGAGCTCTTCGCGTACACCGCCGGATCGTCGTAGACGGAGGCGCCGAAGAAGGGAATCATCCACTGATCGATGGAATTCTCGCCGTAGTAGCTCAGCCAGTCCGACAGGCCGGCGCCCGAAACCGCGGCCCGGAAGCGATGGGTTTGCGTGACGGCGAACATGGTCATGAAGCCGCCGTAGCTCCAGCCGGTGACGCCCACGCGGTGATCGTCGACGGGATATTGCTTTTCGACGGCATCCACGCCGGCCAGAATGTCGCGCAGGTCGCCGTAGCCGAAGTCCTTGCGGTTGGCCTGCGTGAAGCGCTCGCCCTGCCCGTAGCTGCCGCGCGGATTGGGCATCAGCACAAAGTAATCCATCGCCGAAAACGGCACCGCGCCATAGCCGGGATACGGCCAATGCGGCATGTTCGCCGAGGAAGGCCCGCCGTGAACGTAGACGATGAGCGGATACTTCTTCGCCGGGTCGTAGTGCGCCGGCAGCAGCAGCCAGCCCTGCACGTGGTAGTTTTCGCTGGTCCAGTCGATCGATTTCGCCTCGCCCCACAGAGGTTTCAGATCGTCGTTCGCATGCGTGATCTGTTTGAGATTCATCAGATCGCCGCCCCAAACTTCCGGCGGTTCGGAGAAGGAAGACCGGACAAACGCGATGTTGCTGGAGTTGGAGACCGCGACGCGCATCTCCAGACCGCCCGCGCCGACGCTGTCGGGCAGCGTCAGGTTATAGTCCGTCGATTCCTGGCGCTTGTTGAAGTCGTAGACGAAGAGGTGCGAGGATCCGCCCTGCACTTCGGCAATTCCGAACGACTGATCGTCCAGCCACTCGAACCACACCGGCGTGGCGTGCCGTGCCGCGGTCACGTCCTCCGGCTGCCCGCCATCGGCAGGAACCACATAGATGTCGCCGCCGGTCACGCCCTGGTCCGACATCAGGCCGCCAATGAAGGCGATGCGTTTGCCATCCGGCGACCAGCGAGGCACCGCCATTTGCAAACCGTGCAGGGAGCCAGTGACCGTTCGCGGGTCCACGATTGCCTTCGCGGGCCCAGCCTGCGTCTGGGTGTACAGCCTGGCGACCCACCAGTTGTTTTCGCCCGGCGGCGGTGCGGCGGTGTACGCGAGCTTCGTTGAATCCGGCGACCAGTCGTACTCGTACACGTACAAATTCTCGGGCGTGAACTCCGTGAGCTGACCGCTGGAGGCATCCACCGCGGCGACGCGCTGGATCATCACCCCTTCCACGCCGATGACGCCCGACGGCAGCGGCTCCGGCGCGACGGGGCTGGGCTGCCGCATCGATCCTTCGACGTAGAGAAAGCTGAGCTGCTTGCCATCCGGCGACCAGGCCAGATCATGGGCGTACCCGTTGAGCTCGGCCAGCTGATGCGGCGCGCCGCCGGCAGCGTCGGCCAGAAAAATCGCCGGCTTCTTGTCCGCCGTGCAGGAGGAGAGAAAGGCGATTTGCCTGCCATCCGGCGAGAAGACCGGCTCGCTTTCCATGCCGCGCGAGCCCTCCGCGCAGGCGGTGATGGTCCGCGGCGACGATGGATCGGCGAGCGGCGCCAGCCGGATGCCAAAGCCGTCGTGCCCGAACTCCGTCCACACAATCAGCTTGCCGTCGGGCGAGAGATTCACGTCGCGGTATTGCTCCACGTGGCTCACCGCGTCGATGAACTGGCTGAGGCGGGGATTCTGCGGCGGATTGACCTCCGGCGCCTGCGCGAACGCGCAACCCGCGGCGCAGAGCGCGGAGCCCAGCAGACCGATGGCGAAACGGCTGATGCGAAAGCGGAAAATCGTCATGCGGGCTGTTCTATCAGGTCGATACGGGGCCGCGCAACGAACCGGGCTGCGCACCGTGCCCTATGATGGTCCGGTATGACGCAGGTGCGGCGGGCTCGATTTGGCGGGAGCGGCGACGATGCGGAGCTGTGCCGTACGCTGATGCGCGAGTATGCCGCGCATCTGAATGCCTCCGTTGGCGACGAGCATATTTGCGTTACAACGCTCGAAAAGGAGCTGGCCGGTTTGCCGGGCCCCTATGCCGAGCCCGCGGGCGCGGTGTTGCTGGCTTTCGTAGAGGACAAGCCTGCCGGCTGCGTGGCGCTGAAACCCGTACAGATAAAAAGCGCGGGGGCAGAACGAGTGTGCGAGATGAAGCGGCTTTGGGTTCGGCCGGAATATCAGGCGCGCGGCCTGGGGCGCGCACTCACCCAGGCGGCTCTCGACCTGGCGCGCGAGCTGGGATATTCCGCCATCGTGCTGGACACCATGCCGCGCACGATGCAGGCTGCCTGCGCACTGTATCGTTCGATGGGGTTCGAGCTGCTGCGCGGCAGCTATGACAGCGCCGCGAATCGGCTGATGGATGTGGCGGAAATGGTCTACCTGCGCCGGGAACTGGCATGACGGCGACCTTGCCCATTCTGAATGCCACGCAACACCCGCACGAGAAGTTCGCCGCCGCGCGCGAGCTGGAGTCGCGGCTGCGCGCGGCGATCCAGGGCGAGGTCCGCTTCTCCGCCGCCGATCGTGCGCTGTACGCCACCGACGCTTCCAACTACCGCCAGGCGCCGATCGGCGTGGTACTGCCGTACGATGCTGCCGACGTGGAGGCGACCATCGCGGCGTGCCGCGATTTGGGCGCAGCGATCCTGCCGCGCGGCGCGGGCACCAGCCTCGCCGGGCAGTGCTGCAATGTCGCTGTCGTCCTCGACTTCTCGAAATACATGCGCAGGCTTGTTTCGCTCGACCCGGAACGCCGGGTGGCTGTCGTCGAACCGGGCATCGTGCTCGACCGCGTGCGCGAAGCTGCCGAGCGGCACCACCTCACCTTCGCGCCCGATCCCGCGACCCACTCGCGCTGCACGATCGGCGGCATGATCGGCAACAACTCCTGCGGCACGCACTCGGTGATGGGCGGCAACACCGTTGATAACATTCGACTCGCTCGACGTGCTGCTCGACGACGGCACGCGCATGACGGTTGGCCCCACGAGCGACGAGGAGCTTGCGGCCATCGTCGCGCGCGGCGGGCGCCGCGGCAGCGATCTACGCAGGGATGAAGCGGCTGCGCGACCGCTACGGCGAGCGAGATCCGCCGCCGCTTCCCGCGCATTCCGCGCCGTGTCTCGGGCTACAACCTCGATGAGCTGCTGCCCGAGAACCACTTCCAAGTGGCGCGCGCGCTGGTGGGCAGCGAAGGCACCTGCGTGACGGTGCTGAGCGCGGAGCTGCGAGCTGATGCACAGCCCGCCCTGCCGGCGACTGGCGGTTCTTGCCTTTGCAGATGCCTTTCTTCGCCGCCGATGCGGTTCCGAACGTCATCGAACACGGTCCGATCGGCCTGGAAGGCATCGATGCGCTGCTGCTCGATTTCATGCGCCGCAAGCAGCTCGCCGTCGACGACGTGCAGCTTCTTCCCGAGGGCGGTGGATTTCTGCTCGTCGAGTTCGGCGCGGAGTCGAACGAAGAAGCCGAAGCCAGGGCCCGCGATTTCGTCGCAGCATCCGCGCGCTTCGCCGCTCCGCCGCTCAGCGGCCGCGTTTACGAGCCGGCCGACGCCGCGCGCATCTGGCATGTTCGGGAATCGGCGCTGGGCGCGATGGTCTTCGTTCCTGGCGAGCCGCACGGATGGGAGGGCTGGGAAGACGCCGCTGTTCCGCCCGCAAAGCTCGGCTCGTATCTGCGCGCGTTCACCGCGCTCATGCGCGAGTACGGCTACCGCAGCCCGCTCTACGGCCATTTCGGCCAGGGCTGCGTTCACTCGCGCATCAACTTCGATTTCGAATCCGAGCCGGGCATCGCGCAAGTATCGCGAGTTCATCGACCGCGCCGCCGACGTGGTCCTCGCCCACGGCGGCTCGCTCTCCGGCGAGCATGGCGACGGCCAGGCGCGCGCCGCGCTGCTGCCGAAGATGTTCGGGGCTGAGCTGATGCAGGCCTTCCGCGAGTTCAAGGCGCTGTGGGATCCGGACGAACCGCATGAACCCGGGCAAAGTGATCGATCCGGTCGCCGTTTACGATCCCACCGAGAACCTGCGCCTCGGCGCGGGGTATCAATCGCCGAAGCCCGAGACCTTCTTTCAGTTTCCCGCCGAGCACGGCTCGTTTGGCGAGGCGACGCTGCGCTGCGTGGGCGTGGGCGCCTGCCGCAAGGAAACCACCGGCACGATGTGCCCCAGCTACATGGCCACGCGCGAGGAGCGCCACTCCACGCGGGGCCGCGCGCACCTGCTGTGGGAGATGATGGAGGGCAAAATTCTGCCCGCAGGCTCGCAGGCCGGGGCGATCGCCTGGAAGAATGACGCGGTGCAGGAGGCGCTCGACCTCTGCCTCTCCTGCAAAGCCTGCAAAACCGAGTGCCCGGTGAACGTGGACATGGCCACCTACAAAGCCGAGTTTCTGGCGCACTACTACCAGGGACGCCTCGCGACCACTGCAGCACTACGCCTTCGGCTTCATGGACCGCCTGGCCCACGCGGCTTCGCTCGTGCCGGGAGTGACGCCGCGGCTCGCCAACCTGCCCCTGCGCCTGCCGGGGCTGTCGCATCTGGTGAAGGCCGCGCTGGGCGTCGCGCAGCAGCGGCAATTGCCGCAGTTCGCGGCGCGGAGCTTTCAAAGCGAATGGTTCTCCAACAAACATATAGCCCGTCATCCTGAGCGAAGCGTTCGCCGCGGCGAACGCGAAGTCGAAGGACCTGCATTTGTATTGAATCCAAATCGCGTCCTTCTTTGGCCCGATACGTGGAACAACTACTTCCATCCGCAGTCGCTTCAGGCCGCCGCGCAGGTTCTGGTCGGCACGGGATTCACCCCTGAAGTCCCGCGGCGCCATGTCTGCTGCGGCCGACCGCTTTACGACTTCGGCTTTCTCGTCGGCGCCCGGCGTATCTCGAGACGATCCTGCGACGAGTTCGCGCCGCAGATCGATGCGGGCCTGCCCTTCGTCTTCCTCGAACCCTGTGCGCCAGCGTCTTCCGCGACGAGCTGGTGAACTTCTTCCCGTCGGACGCGCGCGCCCAGCGGCTCAGCGCGCAAACCCTGCTGCTCAGCGAATTCCTCGTCCGCCATGCGCCGGAGTTTCAGCCCGCGCCGCATCCCGGCGCCGCAAATCCTCCTCCACGGCCACTGCCACCACAAGTCGCTGATGAAGATGACCGAGGAAGTCGCGCTGCTGCGCCGCACCGGCGCCGAGGTCGAACTGCTCGACTCCGGCTGCTGCGGCATGGCCGGCCCCTTCGGCTTCGAGCGCGACAAGTTCGAGGTCTCGCAGATTCTGGCCGAGCGCGTGCTGCTGCCCGCCGTCCGCGCCGCCGCACCGGAGACGCTTCTGGTCGCCGACGGCTTCAGTTGCCGCGAGCAGATCGCTCAGAACTCGCCGCGACGGGCCGTGCACTTCGCGGAAGTCATCGCAGACAAAGAGCCGTCTTTCGAGTGAGCCCGCGACTGTAGCTATCTCTTCGGCTTTTCGATCACATCCTTCAAGCGCTTCGCACAGATGTCGGCAGTCTTCTGAATTTGCTTATTGCCGGTCTCAGCCGACGAGCAGGCGAACACGACGCGAGAAGACCGTGGATCGACCATCGTTATAGTCACATCAGTTTCGCCAAGAGCGCGCTTCTCCGCCCAAGCTTGGTCTTGTAACTGCGCCGCCCTTTCCCGGTAGAGCTCGCCCGACGTTTCCGGTGAAGTATTGACGTTCACAACAGTGGTATTGCTGACGGCTGCACCCTTGGCGGGCTGCACCAGGTCCTTATGTCTAGCCGCGCAGCTAATGATGTAATCGGCCCTTTTCTTGTCCGTGACTACGACCAAGGGAACATGCCTTTTCATCATAGCGGCGGCAAAAGTAGTTCCGTAGCCACTCATCGGTTCGATGTAAACGGCGGATCCATCCTTAATTCGCGGAGCCTGAGCGAAGGCGATGGTAGAGGTCAGCAGAAGCGCAGCAAGCACACGTTTCATTCAAATCACTCCGTTCGTGATCCTGACATCAGCAGCTTCCTCTGATCATAACTCTGAATCCGCCACAGGAATGCTCCCCATCCTAACCCCGGGAAACCTTTCGGCCCGCGTAATTACCAAGTCACTAACCCGCCGCGGCCGGGCGCGTTCCGGCAGTTTCACCGGCAACCGGCAACCTGGCCTGCCATTCCTCCCGCAGTTGACATCCCGCCACTCCTCCCCTAAGGTAAGAACCAGATGCAGGTTCGCACCCATCATCGTCATCACCATCATCATCACGTGACGAGCGTGCCGGCGAACTATCGCATCCCAGGCTAAAAGAGCCAGACCTCAGGATTCGAGAGCCCGCCGGCGCCAAGCGCTGGCGGGTTTTTCATTTCAGCCCAAATTCAAGGATGATCATGACCGAACCGACAATCGACTTCGCCAAAATGGACGGCCTCGTGCCGGGCATCGTGCAGGATGCCCGCACCGGCCAGGTGCTGATGCTCGGCTTTCTGAACGAGGAAAGCTGGCGGAAGACAAAAGAAACCGGCTTTGTTACATTTTGGAGCCGCACCCGCCAGAAGCTCTGGATGAAGGGCGAAACCAGCGGCAATCGGCTCCGCATCCTCGACGTCTCCACCGATTGCGACCAGGACGCAATCCTGTTCCGCGTTGAGGTGGAAGGCGATGGCCTGGTTTGCCACGAAGGGACCGTCTCCTGCTTTACGCGTTCGCTCACCGCCGGCGCCGAAATCGCAAACGGGGTGCGCGCATGACGAATTCGCCCAACAAACTTCGCCTCGGCATTCCGAAGGGCAGCCTGCAGGATTCCACCCTCGCGCTCTTTCGCCGAGCCGGCTGGAACATCTACGCCGACGGCCGCTCGTACTTCCCCTCCATCGACGATCCCGAGATCGAGTGCATGCTGATTCGCGCGCAGGAGATGGCGCGCTACGTGGAACACGGCGTGCTCGACGCCGGCCTGACCGGCATCGACTGGGTGGTGGAGAGCGGCCTCGAGGTTGAGAGCATCACCAGCCTGGTCTACGCGAAACAGAGCCGGCGCCGCGTGCGCTGGGTGCTCGCTGTGCCCGAAAGCTCGCCCTGGCAAAAAGCCGAAGACCTCGCCGGCAAAACCATTGCCACCGAGTTGGTGGAAGTGACGAAGCGCTATTTCGCCGCGAAGAACATCCCGGTCAAAGTCGAATTTAGCTGGGGCGCGACGGAAGTGAAGCCGCCCACCCTGGCCGATGCGATCGTGGAAGTGACCGAAACGGGCAGCTCGCTGCGCGCCAACCGCCTGCGCATTATTGAGACGGTGATGGAGAGCGAGACGCATCTGATCGCCAACAAAACCGCGGCCGCCGATCCGTGGAAGCGCGGGAAAATCGAGACGCTCGCGCTGATGCTGCGCGGCGCGATTGACGCCCAGGGCCAGGTGGGATTGATGCTGAACGTGGAGAAGGCGAATCTGACGACGGTTCTCGCCGTGCTGCCCGCGCTGAATTCGCCGACGGTGTCCGAGCTCAGCGACTCACGCTGGGTGGCCGTGAACACCATTCTCGACGAGAGTACCGTTCGGGACGTGATTCCTAAACTGAAGGCGGCGAAGGCGACGGGGATCGTCGAATACCCGCTCAACAAGGTTGTCCTGTGAAGCTGCTGCGCACAAACTCGCCGGCCGCGCGCGCGGCACTGGCTGCGCTGACCGATCGCCGCAACGCCGCCTATGAGCGGGTGCTGCCGGGCGCACGGCGAATTGTCGAGGCAGTGCGCCGCGGCGGCGATCCGGCGCTCCTGCGGCTGCGGGCCCGGCTGGACGGCATTCCGTCCCAGGCGCCATTGCGGATTCCCGAGATCGAGCTGCGCGTGGCCTGGGAATCCACCCCGGCCGAGACGCGGCAGGCTCTTAAGACCGCGGCACGCAACATTCGCGCCTTTGCCGCGCGGCAATTGCCGCGCGACTTCGATTGGAAACCCGCACCCGGCGTGACGACCGGGCAGCGCGTCGTGCCGATCGCTTCCGCTGGCTGCTACATTCCCAGCGGACGCCACCCGCTTCCTTCCACGCTGCTGATGACGGTGATCCCGGCGCAAGTCGCGGGCGTCCAGCGCATCGTCGCGGTGTCGCCGCACCCGGCGAAGGAGACGCTCGCCGCAGCTGCCATGCTGGGCGTTACGGAGTTTTACCGCGTGGGCGGGGCGCACGCCATCGCCGCGCTGGCATACGGCACCGCGTCGATTCCTCGCGTCGACAAAATCGTTGGCCCCGGCAACGCGTGGGTCACCGCCGCCAAAAAACTCGTCGCGTTCGATTGCTCCATCGACATGCTCGCCGGACCGACCGAAATCCTCGTCGCCAGCGAGAGCGGCGATCCCGCCTGCATTGCCGCCGATCTGGTGGCGCAAGCCGAGCACGATCCCGATGCTGTGGCCATCTTCATCACCACGCGCACCGAGCTCGCGAGGTCCGTCATTACGGAAACGAGACGCCGCGCTGCCGGCAACAAGATTGCTGCCGCCGCGCTCGCGAAGAACGGCCTGGCTCTCGTTGCCGGGTCGCCTGATGAGGTCCACGCGCTGGTGAACCGGATTGCTCCCGAGCACCTGACCGTTGACTCCGCTACCGATCTCGCATGGGTGCGCAATGCCGGTTCTGTGTTTGTCGGCCGCTGGTCCGCGCAGCCTTTGGGGGATTATGTCTCCGGCCCAAACCATACGCTGCCCACCAGCGGCCTGGCGCGAGCCCGAGGCGGCCTGAGCGTGCTGGATTTTGTGCGGCTGATGACGGTGCAGGAATACACGCAAGCGGGCGTGCGGCAGCTGGGCCCCGCCGCGATTCGCCTGGCCAACGCCGAAGGGCTCACCGGCCACGCCGAGGCGATCCGAGAAAGAGGTGACCAATGAGCGGCGTGAAGCGCCAGTTCCCGCCCGTCTGCACCGCCGTGCGCCGCATGAGGGAGTATCACCCGCCGCTCGGCGATCGCAGCGGACTGCGCCTCGATTTCAACGAGAACACGCTGGCGTGCTCGCCGCGCGTGATCGAAGCGCTGCGCGGCATCAGCGCCGCCGATCTCACGCGCTATCCGGAGCGCGAGCCGCTGGAGCGCCGCGTTGCCGAGCGGCTGGGCCTCGCTCCTGCGCAGGTTTTGCTCACCAACGGCGTAGACGAGGCGATTCATGTCCTGTGCCAAACCTACCTCGAAGCCGGTACAGAGATGCTGCTGCCTGTGCCGACGTATGCGATGTACGAGGTCTATGCGTCCGGCACGGCGGCGCATGTCATATCTGTTCCCGCGGAAAATGGTTTTCGGTTCCCGCTGGCAGGAGTCCTGAACGCCGTCACGCCCGCGACGCGGCTGATCTGCATCGCCAATCCCAACAGTCCCACCGGGCAGGCTGTGCGCCGCGAAGATTTGCTGCGGACGGTCGAGGCCGCGCCCCATGCCGCGGTGCTTGTCGACGAGGCTTACTTCCACTTCCACGGCGAAACCGTCCTGGATCTGGTGGGCCGCATGCCGAATGTCATCGTGGCACGCACATTCTCGAAGGCGTATGGCCTTGCCGGTCTTCGCCTCGGGGCGCTGTGCGCGGCTGAGGAGCCGATGCAGTGGATGCGCCGCGCCATCTCGCCTTACAGCGTCAATTCCGTTGCGCTCGCCTGCCTGGGCGCTGCGCTCGACGATGAAGACTATCTCCGCTGGTACGTCGAGGAGGTGCTCGCCTCGCGAGCGGAATTCCAGGCTGCGCTCAAGCGGCTTGGGGTGCCCTATTGGGCTTCGGAGGCCAACTTCGTCCTCGTCAACATCGGCCTTCCCCACGCTTCCTTTGTGCAGGCGATGAGGACGCGCGACGTGCTGGTGCGCGACCGTTCGGCTGATCCGGGCTGCCAGGGATGCGTGCGCATCACGCTCGGCCCCCGGGAGCACACGCGGCGGGCCATCGCCGCGCTGGAAGCGTCGCTGAGCGAGATAGCCTGGACGCCATCGGAGGTGAACGCATGAAGAAGAAAGCTCGCACCGCGAGCATTGCTCGCAAGACCGCCGAAACCGACATCCGGCTGCGCCTCGTCATTGAAGGCCAGGGTCGCTACCAGATCTCCACCGGCATTCGCTTCTTCGACCACATGCTCGAGCTGTTCGCGCGCCACGGCGCCTTCGATCTCGAACTCCAGTGCCGGGGCGACCTGGATGTGGACCAGCACCACACCGTCGAAGACGTCGGGATCGCTTTGGGCGAGGCGTTCGACCGCGCTCTTGGCGATAAGCGCGGCATCCTGCGGGCCGGCTATTTTCTGATGACCATGGATGAGACGCTGGGCCTTGCCGCAGTCGACCTGAGCGGGCGCGCCGCGCATCACGTTGAGACCAGGGTGCGGACGCGGTTGGTCGGCGATCTGCAGTCGGAACTGGTTGAGGACTTCTTTGAGGGCTTCGCCCGTGGCGCGCGCGCCAACGTTCACGTGAAAACCATGTACGGCCGCTCGAACCACCACAAAATCGAAGCGCTCTTCAAAGCCTTCGCCCGGGCTTTGCGCTTCGCCTGCTCGCGCGATTTGCAGCTTCGCGAGCAACTGCCCAGCACGAAAGGGCTGCTGTGATGCGCGCCACCGTCATCGACTACCAGGCCGGCAATCTCACCTCCGTGGTCAAGGCGCTGCGCCATCTGGGCACCGAGGTGACGGTGACGGCGAGACCTGACGAGGTGGCTGGGGCCGAGCGCATCGTGCTGCCCGGTGTCGGGCATTTCTCATCGACGCGTCGCCTCGAGGAAACGGGAATCACCGCGGCGGTGCGCGACGCCATCGCACGCGAGATTCCGTTTCTGGGCATCTGCGTCGGCCTGCAGTGGCTCTTCGCGGGCAGCACCGAGGCTCCGGGCTGCGCCGGACTCGGCGCCTTTCCTGAAACGTGCGACCGATTCGCACCCGGCAGGAAGGTTCCCCACGTTGGCTGGAACTCGCTTGAGATCCGGCCTGCATCGCGTCTATTCGCCGGCGTTTCCCCCGGCGCGTTTGCCTACTTCACCCATTCCTACCGCGCGCCTGTCGTCCGCGACACGGTCGCCGTGACGGAATATGGCGAATCCTTCTCCGCCGCCATCGAGTACGGGCATGTGATGGGCGTCCAGTTTCATCCGGAGAAGTCCGGCGAGACGGGCCTGCGCGTGCTGCGCAATTTTCTGGAGTGGCAGCCATGCTGACCCGCCGCATCATCGCCTGCCTCGACGTGCGCGATGGACGCGTGGTGAAAGGCGTCCAGTTCGTCGATCTGGTCGATGCCGGCGACCCCGCCCAGCTGGCCGCGCGCCACGCCGCTGGCGGCGCCGACGAGATCGTGCTCCTCGATATCACGGCGACACATGAACGCCGCGGCACGCTGCTCGAAACCGTTCGCCGCACCGCGGAGCGCCTGTTCGTGCCGTTCACGGTTGGCGGAGGCATCCGCACGGCTGACGAGGCAGCGGCCGTGTTCGACGCGGGCGCGGACAAAGTCAGCATCAACTCCGCCGCGCTTGCCCGCCCCGAGCTGATTGGGGAAATTGGCGCGAACTTCGGTGCGCAGGCCGTGATTGTCGCCATCGACGCCCGCCGCGTTCCTGGCGCGCCGGCCGAGCGGGCGGAAGTTTTTGTCGCGGGAGGCCGCAAACCCACGGGCCGCCGCGCCGTCGAGTGGGCGCGCGAGGCCGAGTCCCGCGGCGCCGGCGAAATCCTGCTGACGTCGATGGATGCCGATGGGACTCGCGCCGGCTTCGACTGCGAGTTGACCGCCGCGGTCAGCCAGGCCGTGCAGATTCCCGTCATCGCCTCAGGAGGCGCGGGCAACGCGCACCATTTCACGCAGGTCTTCCGCGAGGGCTGCGCCGATGCCGCGCTGGCGGCCGGTATTTTTCATTTTGGCGTCGCCGACGTCCGCTCGCTGAAAGAGGAGCTCGAGCGCGACGGTATTCCAGTGAGGCTGCCATGCTGATCCCGTCGATCGATCTGATGGGCGGGCGGATCGTGCAGCTCGAGCGCGGCGAAACCCTTCGTCTCGCCTTCGACGACTTCGATTACTGGATCGAGCGCTTCGCCAAATACCCGCTCGTCCAGCTCATCGATCTCGACGCGGCAAAACGCACTGGCGACAACCGCCGTCTCATCCGGCAAATCGCCCGACGTTTGCCGGTTCAGGTGGGCGGAGGCATCCGGACACCGGAGCAGGCCCAGGACCTTTTCGACGCCGGGGCGCGCCGGGTGATCTTCGGGTCGGCGCTCTTCCACGAGAGTGGCGTGAACACCGAGTTTGCCGCCACTGTCGCCGCGGCCATCAGTCCGGAGCGTTTCGTCGGCGGCATCGACACCAAAGGTGGGCGCATCGCGGTTCGCGGGTGGAGGGATCAGGTCCGCGTCACTCCGGCTGAAGCGATCGCCGCTCTTGAGCCCTGGTGCGGCGCGTTCCTCTACACCCACGTCGACACCGAAGGCACGCTGCAGGGGTTTCCCCTCGACGCTGCCCGCGCCCTGCGCCCGCTCACGTCGCGGACGCTCATCGTCGCCGGGGGCATCCGTCAGCAGTCCGAGATCGACGCGCTGGACGCGCTGGGCATCGACGCCGTCGCCGGAATGGCCGTCTATTCCGGCCTCCTCGCGCCGTAAGCGATGTCATCCTGAGCGGGGTTTGGCCCGCTTCCTGCGCCAAACGCAGTCGAAGGACCTGCATTTCCATCCTCCTCCTCACAAAAATGCTCTAACCTGTTACGTCCGGCAGAGCGGACGGAACCCCATGACAGGAACGCGGAGTCGCATGCGCATTGCCAATCGTCTGGAGGAGGTCGGATTCTCCGACATCGTGCAGATTCGCAATAAAGTTCTGGAACTACGCGCTGCCGGCCAGCCGGTGCACGCCTTCCACGGCGGTGAGCCCTTCTTCGATACGCCGCAGGCGATCAAAGATGCCGCCACGCGCGCGCTCAACGACAATTTGACCCGCTACGCGCCTTCGTCGGGCATTCCGCCGCTGCGCGAAGCCATCGCGCACAAGCTGCAGACGAAAAACCGCATGCATGTCACCGTCGAGGACGTGCTCGTGACGGTGGGCGGCGCGCACGCGCTTTACGCGGCGTTCCAGGCCGTGCTCAACCCCGGCGATGACATGTTGCTCTTCTCGCCCTACTGGACGCCGATTCGCGACATGGTCACGATGACGCAGGCGCGGCCCGTGATTGTGCCCACGACGACGGCGCGGCGCAACGGACTGACTGCTTCGCTGGAGCACTACTCCACGCCGGCAACGCGCGCCATTTACTACAACACGCCGCAAAACCCCTCGGGGGCCGTGTTCACGCGCTCGGAAGCCGAAGAAGTGGCCGCCTTCGCCAAAAAGCGAGACCTGGTCGTCATCGCGGACGAGGCCTACGAGGACCTGGTGTATGACGGCGAGCACGTCTCTATCGCCGCGCTGCCGGGCATGGCGGAGCGCACCATCACCGCGTACACGCTCTCAAAAACCTACGGAATGACCGGCTGGCGCGTCGGCTATGCCGTCGCCCACGAGCCCTTCATGACCGCCCTGCGCAAGATCGTGCTCTACTCCACGAACGGAGTTTCGACGCCGATCCAATGGGCCGCCGTGCAGGCGCTGGCTGTACCGGAATCGGCGATCGCGGCGCGGCGTGAGGAATTTCGGCTGCGGCGCGACAAGCTCGTTGCCGGCTTGAATGAGCTGGGGCTCGAGTGCCCCGTGCCGGCGGGCGCCTTCTATGCCTTTCCCAGCGTCGCGAAGATCCACAAGGACAGCCGCCGGGCCGCCGCTCTGCTCCTCGACAAGGCCCACGTCGCGACCATTCCTGGCGTCGTCTTCGGCGCGCAGGGCGAGGGTTGCGTCCGCTTCAGCTATTCCGTGTCGCCGGAGACCATCGATGCGGGCCTGGACGCACTGCGCAAATTTCTGGGTTGATGCCGGAAATCTCGCGAATCCGGGCGCCCACGGCCGCAGTTAGCATCGAAGTATTCTCGGAGTGAGTCAGCCCGCATGCTGAAAGTTGGCGTCATCGAATCCGTCGATCCTGAGCTTCGGAGCCTGCTGCCCTCCGGCATCGAGCTCGTTCTGATCCCTTCGCATCCCCAGCATCCTCTCGACGTGGAATTCTGGATCGCTCCGCCGCTCAACGCGCCGGCGCAAAGGGCCTGGCCGTTTCTGCGCGGCGTGCGCGTCGTCCAGTCCACGCTGGCCGGAGTGGATGCCCTGCGCAAGCTGCTGCCGCCGGACGTCATCCTCTGCGATGGACGCGGGGTTCACACGATCTCCACCGCCGAATGGACCGTCACCGTGATCCTGGCATCGCTCAAGTACCTGCCGTTTTACGACGAGCTGCGCCGCGTGCATTCCTGGTCGCGCAGGCGCGAAGCGGAAGACCACTACCGCAGCCTGCACCCCACCAACCGGCCTTTCTATCCGAACGTCCTCAACGAAGAGCTGCACGGGCAGCGCGTGCTCATCGTTGGCTACGGGGCCATCGGCCAGGCGATCGAGGAGCGCCTGCGACCCTTCGGCGCGGAGATCGTCCGGATCGCCCGCAGCGCCCGCACGCACGCCACCCAGCCCGTTCATGCCATTACCGAACTGCATGCGCTGCTGCCGACCGCCGATGTCGTCGTGTTGATTGTTCCTTCCACGCAGGAGACTACGGGCATGATCGGCGCTCGCGAGATTGCGATGATGAAGCAGGGAGCGCTGCTGGTGAACGCCGCGCGCGGTCTGGTGGTGGACACCCCTGCTCTGGTCAGCGCGCTCAACGCGGGACGGATCCGCGCCGCCGTGGACGTCACGGATCCCGAGCCGCTCCCGGAAGAGCATCCGCTGTGGGCCGCGCCCAATCTGCTGCTGACGCCCCACATGGCCGCGTCCACGCCACAATTCATGGTGCGCGCCATGCAGCTTGCTGCCGATCAGGTGGGCCGCTATCTGCGCGGCGAGCCGCTCGAGAACATTGTGACGGGCGAGTACTAGCGATGACCTCTCCGACCGCGTCGAGTGCGCCGAAATCCCCTGAGGATCGTCAGGCGCACTGGCAGCGCGTTTACGCCGGGACAACTCCGGACCGGGTGAGTTGGTACCGTCCTCACCTTGAGGCCTCGCTGGGGCTCATCGAGCGCATCGTTCCCGATCCTGCCACGCCGATGATCGATATCGGCGGCGGAGCCTCGACGCTGGCCGACGATCTCCTCGCCCGCGGTTACCGGAATCTCACCGTGCTCGATGTTGCCGCAGCGGCGTTGCAATCCGCGCAGCAGCGATTAGGCTCTGCCGCCGGCCAGGTCCAGTGGCTTACCGCCGACATTCTCACCGCCAATCTGCCTGCCGCTGCTTACGACCTGTGGCACGACCGCGCCGTCTTCCACTTTCTCACTGCGCCCGAGGACCGCGCCGCTTACGTGCGCCAACTCGTCCACTCTCTGCGCCCAGGCGGCCACGCGCTCCTGAGCACCTTCGGCCCGGAAGGTCCCACTCGTTGCAGCGGGCTGGATGTGGTTCGCTACGACGCCCCGGGGCTGCTGCGCGAGCTGGGCCCGCGTTTTCATCTGGTTGCGAGCTTCACAGACCTGCACCAGACCCCCTCCGGCGCCGTCCAGCAGTTTCTCTACTGCCACGCCGTCCTGGAATCGTGACAGGGATCACTGAAGGAGCTTCCCGCGAAGGGGTAGAACCTGCCCAGAAAGTAGGTGAGCCATGCTTTTCCTCATCTGGCTCGTGCTTTGCCTGGTCGGTCTTGCGGTCATCGCGCTGCCCGCCGCGATCTGGGTACGTGCGGTTTACCGGCGCTACTCCGGCAGCCGCCTGGTGGACTGCCCCGAAAACCACGAATCAGCCGTCGTCGGCATCGACGCCCGGCATGCTGCGGAAAGCGGAATGCACGGACGGCCCGATCTGCGGTTGTGCGACTGTACGCGATGGCCGGAACGGGCGAATTGCGGCCAGCCGTGCCTGGCGCAGGCGGTTCAGGCAGAACCGTCAGGCGGAGCCAGGGTGAGAACGAAGCGCATCTACCACCTGCCGATTTTTCTGGCAGCGTTTGCCGCCTGGTGCCTGGGAGCCATCTGGCACGCGCAGTACCTGTTCCGTCCCCGATGGATAGACGCGGTGGGACTGACGGGCGGACAAGTGAAGCAGATGGTGTGGTGGAACTCGCCGCACCTGCTGACGCTCGCGGCGTGTCTCCTCTTTGGCTACGGAGTCGCCTGGCTCCTTGCCGCGTTCCACCGCAAAGGAGTGCTTTCGGGAGTCCTGATGGCAGTGTTGCTGGGCGGAGCCGTTGTCGCGGCGAATGGATACGGCATCGCAAGGCTGCCCCATGACCTGCTCGTGATGGAAGCGGCGTACGTCGTTCTGGCTACGATTCTGGTGGGGGCCATCGTTGGCGGCTTGTGGGACAAGCTCGTGCTGCCGCTGAATGGAGCTTAGCCGCTGAGCGTTAGCGCGGCGATGGCGGCGCGCCGCTATTGCCCGTTCGCCGGCCACTCGTAAACCACGACACCCAGATTGCTGAGGGTCTGCAGCGTGGCTTCCTCGTTCCGGCGGACCTGCGGCCATTGTTGCCTGGGCGCGCTGGGGTCGTCCTCGACCGCGATGACGCGGCCGTAGGGCCATACGTTCTGCGGGAGGGCTGAGAGCGCCTGCGGCAGCTCGCTCAGCCGCAGTTCCAGCCGCTCGCGACGCGCTGCCTGCGGGCGCAGCAGTGCATCGCCCGGCGCATGTGCCGGCCCCATGTCCGGATAGAGCATGGTCAGGCTCACGGTGGAGGCGGTCACGACCAGAAACGGGTTCTGCCAGCTCGCACGCGTGTGGATCGCTTCGTAGACGCCCTTCGCGGGCAGCGGTATCGACTCGAGTTCCTGCCGGTCGGCATTCAAGGCCGATGCCTGCGCGCGCTCCTGCTGCATGGCCTGCTCGCGCGCCCGCGCGGCTGCTTCCACGCGGGCCGCGGCATTCCGAGGCTCTTTGGAGCAGGACAACAGCGAGACGAGCAGCAGCGCGGCTGCCGTGCCGACCAGGTTTCTGTGGCGAACACCCATCAAGGCCTGAATTTCCCGCTACAGGATACCAAGCGATGCGGGTCGCCGCTGCATCGCATGAAGTTTCCCGCCGAGTGTGCCGAGGGCTAGAATCGTCCGCGTGACTACGAGCCTGTTCGATTTATATGTCGTGCAGCATATTTGAGCTTTTTAAAATCGGCATTGGGCCTTCGAGCTCCCACACGATGGGTCCCATGCGCGCGGCTCGCCGCTTCGCGCTCGAGCTGGCGGACTCCGGCGCCCTGGCGCGCACCGCGAAGATGCGGGTGGACCTGTACGGATCGCTCGCGCTGACCGGGCTGGGCCACGGCACCGACCGCGCCATTCTGCTGGGCCTGAGCGGCGAGGAAGCGGCGACCATCGATCCCGCCGCCATCGAGCCGAAGCTCGCGGAAATTCGCGCATCCGGCACGTTGTCGTTGCTCGGGCGGCATCCGATTTCGTTTCGCGAAGTGGACGACCTGCTGCTGCATCGCGACCAGATGCTGCCGCCCGGCGCACGCACGCACCATCCGAACGGCGTGCGCTTTACCGCGCTCGACGCGGCAGGCGAGATGCTGCGCACCGGCACATTCTTCTCCATTGGAGGAGGATTTATCGTCGCCGACGGAGAAGAGCCCGGTGGATTGGCACACGCGGGCGGCAACGCTGCGGGAGCTGCCCTGCCGCATCCGTTCTCCAGCGCGGCAGAATTGCTGGAGAAAGCGCAGGCTGCCGGGTTCGCCATCTGGGAGCTGATGCTGGCCAACGAATCCGCGCTGCGCCCCGAGGCGGAGGTACGCGAGGGCATCCTGCACATTTGGTCCGTGATGCAGGGCTGCATCGAGCGCGGCATGGTGACGGAAGGGATCCTGCCCGGCGGGCTGGCCGTGCGCCGGCGCGCGCCGCGGCTGGCCCAGCGCCTGCGCCAGAAGGGATCCAGCGCCGCGGCTCCGAGTTCGGATCCACTTGCGCCGCTCGACTGGGTGACGATCTTTGCCATGGCTGTGAATGAGGAGAACGCCGCGGGCGGGCGCGTGGTCACCGCGCCGACGAACGGCGCTGCCGGCGTGATTCCCGCCGTCGCGCGCTACTATCGCGATTTCATTCCGGGCGCGGACGAGGATGGCATCCTGCGATTCTTTCTCACCTCGGCGGCCGTTGGCGCGCTGTACCGCGAGAATGCCTCGATCAGCGGCGCGGAGGTCGGCTGCCAGGGCGAAGTGGGCGTCGCCTGCTCGATGGCGGCCGGAGGGTTAGCCGCTGCGCTGGGAGGCAGCAACGACCATGTAGAACACGCGGCCGAAATCGGCATGGAGCACAACCTGGGCATGACCTGCGATCCCGTCGGGGGACTCGTCCAGATCCCGTGCATCGAGCGCAACGCGATGGGCGCAGTGAAGGCCGTGCAGGCCTGCCGCATGGCCATGAGTGAGACCGAGGGCCACAAGATCTCGCTCGATCAGGTGATCCGGACGATGTATCTCACCGGGCTCGACATGCAGTCTCGCTACAAGGAAACTTCGCTGGCGGGGCTGGCGCTGAACGTGATTGAGTGCTGAGGACTGGCCGTCCAGGCGAAGGGCGCTGCGCGCCCAACGATCTCAGGAGATTCTTCCCCAACACGCCACGCAGTCGTACGCGATGGTGACGGTCCCGCTCTGCTCCGTCTCCGCGAAGAGCTGCCGGATGGCTGCCTGCATCTCCGCAAAGCGCGGATGTCCCGGCTGCGGAATGTACGACGAAGAAAGAATCCGCCCCTCCAGCGCTTCCAGCGTGAGCGACTGGGCGTTGGGGAATGTCCGGCAGCGCATCTCCGCCGGCGCGAAGAACTCGGCCAGCCGTTTGCGGCCGATGTGCTGCTCCTTCACGTTCATGTAGTCGACGCCGAACTCCCGCAGCAGGCGCTCGTAGCCGTCGTGAAAGGCGTCGCCGCCGAGCCGACGATTGTTGTAGATCACAGCGCCGCCGCCGCCCGGCTTCACAACCCGGGGCCCCCGACGAGCTTGCTCGGCGGGGTGGTTCAGAATGCGCGCAAACTCGGCACGCGTCCGCTCCAGATCGAACCAGTGCATCGCCTGGGCGACGGTGATCAGGTCCGCCGACGCATCCGGCAGTCCGGTCGCTTCCGCTGTGCCGGCAACGCAGCGCAGCTTTGGGTAATTGGCTTCGAGGGTCGCACAGGCCGCGCGCATTTCGTCGTTGGGCTCGAGGGCGGTGACCGCGAATCCAGCTTCCAGCAGGACCTCCGTCAGCAGCCCGGTTCCGGCGGCCACATCCACCACCGCCGCATCGGGACGCAGCCCGCAGTCGGTTCGCAGCCAGTCCGCCAGCTCCGGCGGATAGCCGGGCCGATAGCGTCGGTAGCTCTCCACGCGGCCGGTAAAGCGCTCCGTGGGGTTCGGGATCACGGCTAGACCCTTTCGATCGCCATGGCCACGGAGTTGCCTCCGCCGAGACATAGTGCCGCGAGGCCGCGCTTGGCTCCGCGCCGGATCAACTCGTGCATCAGGGTGACCAGCACGCGCGTGCCGCTGCAGCCGATGGCATGACCGATGGCCACCGATCCGCCATTCACGTTGGCTTTCTCGAGGGGAATGCCCAGTTCACGCAGCACCGCGAGCGCCTGCGCCGCGAAGGCCTCGTTCACCTCGAAGAGATCGATGTCGCCGACCGACCATCCGGCCTTCTCCATCGCGCGGCGCGCGCCGGTCACGGGCGCCATCATCACCCATTTCGGATCGATGCCGCTGGTGGCGTGCGCCACGATGCGCGCCATCGGCTTCAGGCCGAGCTCCTTCGCTCTCGCCGCGCGCATCACCACCACAGCAGCCGCGCCGTCGTTCACGCCCGGAGCGTTGCCGGCAGTGACCGTCCCGTCCTTTTTGAACGCCGGTTTCAGGGCGCGCAGCGCTTCCAGGCTCGCGTCCTCGCGAATCGACTCATCCTTCTCGAAGAGCTGCGGCGGCTCGCCCTTCTTTTTCGCAGGGATCTCCACGGGAACGACCTCGGCCGCGAACCAGCCCTCGCGCCATGCTTTGGCCGCGCGCCGGTGCGACTCCAGCGCAAAGGCGTCCTGCTCCTCGCGGGTGATGCCGTACTTTTCCGCGACCAGTTCCGCAGTCTGCCCCATGTGGAAGTCGTTGTACACGTCCCACAGGCCGTCGTTCACCATGGAATCCACGGCCACCTGATTGCCCATGCGGAAGCCGGCTCGGGCCTGGGGCAGCAGGTAGGGAGCGTTCGTCATCGACTCCATGCCTCCGGCCACGACGATCTCTGCGTTGCCGGTCTGGATGGACTGCGCCGCGAGCGCGACCGCTCGCAGCCCTGAGCCGCAAACCATGTTCACGGTGACGGCGCTGACTTCCGGCGGCAGCCCGCCGTAGAGCGCCGCCTGGCGCGCGGGATTCTGCCCCAGCCCCGCCGAGACCACGTTGCCCATGATGCATTCGTCCACCTGCTCCGGTCGCACCTGCGCGCGTCTAACGGCCTCGCGCACTGCCACCGCGCCCAGCTTTGTGGCGGAGACGCTGGAGAGCGAACCCTGGAACTTCCCGACCGGCGTGCGCACGCCGGAGACGATTACGATTTCTTCCATGACTTTTCTCGCTGCATGATTCGATGCGAAACTGACCCCTTGGAACCAAGGAAGATATCAGACCACGAGGACCACATGCACATTGCGCAATCCGAAACCGCCGCCAGGTGGCGCACCCGGCTCACCTCGGCGGCCGCTCCATGGTGGCACGCTGCCCTGCTGGTGCTGCTGCTGACCGGCGTCTCGTTCCTGAATGCGCGCGGGTCGCGGCGCGGCAACACGGCGGGCCATCACGCGGCCATTTACGGAGCCACGATCGTCGCGGAGTGGGTGCTGTTCCTGCTCACGTGGTGGGGCCTGCGCATGAAGCGCGTTCCGCTGGCTGAAGTGCTGGGCTTTCGACGCGGGCTGCGGGCCTGGGCGCAGGACCTGGGCGCGGCGCTGCTCTTCTGGATCGCGGCAATGATCGTCCTGGGCATCGTCAGCCTTCCGCTGCGGCTTGGGCATCTCGCCACGGCGGAGAAGGCTGTCGAGGCACTGGCGCCGCGAGGCGCCGCGGAAATGCTGCTCTGGATTGCGCTCTGCCTGACCGCGGGCTTTTGCGAGGAGCTTGTGTTCCGCGGATATTTCCTGCGCCAGTTCTCGTCGCCGATCCATCGCGTGTGGCTCGGCGTTCTTCTCTCGTCGCTGCTCTTCGGCCTCAGCCACGGGTACGAAGGCGCGGCGACCATGATCGTGATCGGCGTTTACGGCGCGCTCTTCTGCGGGCTCGCGCTTCTGCGCGACAGTCTTCGTCCCGGCATGATCGCGCACGCGTGGCACGACATCTTCGCGGGGATTGCGCTCGTGCTGCTGCGTCACGCCCACATGCCGTGATCGGATTCTCGCGAGCGTGTTGCCATGAATCAACTTCGGCCAGCAAAAAACTGAATTTTTCTCTTGACACTGCGGGTGGGGAACTCTATACATTCGTTAACTGCAACATTTATGTTGCAGACATCGATGTTCGCATCGAAAAGGGAGAATAGAAACTATGGCAACGAAAAAGGCAGCTAAGAAACCGGCGAAGAAGGCAGCGAAAAAGGCCGGGAAGAAAAAGTAAGCCATCCACGGCAACAACTTCGGGGGGATGCGATGAGCATCCCCCCGATGCTTTTGCAGCCAATATTCATGCGGGTTCCCGCGATTCTCCTTCCACGCCTCGTTGTTCCGCACTGCTGCTGTTCCCGCCATTTGTTTTCGCGCCGCAGTACCCTGTATTCATGACGCGCCGCCGCTGGATTGCCGACACCTGGGACGAAGCAACAGCCTCGCTGACGGGTAGCCAGGCCACGCACCTCATCCGCGTTCTGCGAGCCCAACCGGGGATGGAGTTCGACCTGGTCGCCGGGGGACGTGTTTTTCACAGTGTCATCGCCGGCATCACGGGCGACGAGGTTCGGTTCAACCTGATCGCCGAAGTGGAGGCTGATCCCGCGCTCGCGGTGACCCTGCTGATTTCGGTCTTCAAGTTCGATCGCATGGAGTGGGCCATCGAGAAAGCCGCTGAGCTCGGAGCCGAGGGCATCGTTCCTGTGATCGCGCGGCGCAGCGAGAAGCATCTGGCGCAAGCCGCGGCCAGCCGCGTGGAGCGATGGCGGCGGATCGCGCTGGAGGCCTCGCAGCAATCGCGCCGCTCCGATGTGCTGCGCATCGCCGATCCCTTGCCGCTCAAGGCAGCGATCGCCCAGGAGGAGCAGGCGCTGCGGCTGGTGCTGGCGGAGCAGGAGCGCTCGACCACGCTGCGCCACGCGCTCAGCGAGGCTCTGGCTGCTGCGGGCGACGAGATGCCCGCCATCCGCATTGCTGCAGGTCCGGAAGGCGGCTGGACAGCGGAGGAAGAGGCCATGTTCGACGCGGAGAACTGGAAGGCGGTGAGCCTGGGCCCGCGCATTCTGCGCGCGGAAACCGCTGCGATCGCTGCGATGGCGGTGACGGCGTCGCTGCTGGAGTGAAGCGCGACGCCGCGCGATTCCTGCTCAGTTCAGTGGCCGGCAGTCTCATTCCACAGGAATGCCATCTCGTCGCCGTAGTCGCTGACCAACTGCGTCATCGATACGCCGGCGCTGTGCCCGCCCTTCACCGAGTAGTGCAGCAGGATGGGCCGGTCGCTGCCGCTGGAGGCCTGCATGAGCGCGGTCATCTTGCGCGCGTTCATGGGGTCCACGCGCGTGTCGTTGTCGCCGGTGAAGAACATGATGGCCGGGTAATGCTCGCCCTTGTGCACGTTCTGGTAGGGGGAGTACTTGACGATGTACGCGAAATCCTTCTGGTTTTGCGAGCTGCCATACTCCGTGGTCCACAGGCGCCCGAACTCGAAGTACTGATAGCGGAGCATATCCAGCAGCGGGTACCCGCACCAGATGGCGCCGAAGAGGTCCGGGCGCTGCGTCATGGCCGCGCCCATCAGCAATCCTCCATTGGAGCGCCCGCGGATGGCGAAGTGCTCCGGCGAAGTGTAATGGTGGGCGATCAGATATTCCGCCGCGCCGTACAGGTCATCGAAGACATTCTGCTTGTTGGCGAACATTGCCGCCTTGTGCCAGGCTTCGCCATACTCATCGCCGCCGCGCAGGTTCGGCAGCGCGAAGTAGCCGCCCTGCTGCATCCACCAGGCGTATTCCGGGTTCCACTCGGGCAGCATGGGCAGATCGAAGCCGCCGTAGCCGGTCATCAGCAGCCGCGTCTGGCCATCCCGCTTCAGGCCCTTCTTCCCGGCAATGAACATCGGCACGCGGGTACCGTCTTTCGAGGTATAGAAGACCTGCTTCATTTCGTATTGCGAGGAATCAAACGGCACTTTCGGCCGGGCGAAAACCGTCGTCTGGCCGGTCCGCGTGTCGTAGCGATAGATCGTCGGAGGGATGATGAATGACTGGAAGGAGTAGAAGCCTTCGGTCTGCCCCGGGCGTCCATAGACGACGGTTCCCGTTCCGATGCCAGGATAGGCCAGCGTGCCGACCTGCTTGCCGTCCAGCGAGTAGATCGTCGTTGCCGTCTTCACATCGTGAAGCCGCGAAACGAACAGCTTGCCGCCCACAATGCTGAAGTTGTCGATGACGTCCTGGCCCTGCGGGATGATGGTCTTCCAGGCTGAGGTGTCCTTGCCGGGGAATGCTTCCACGATCTGGCTGTTCGGCGCCTGGTAATCCGTCAGCAGGAAAAACCGGTCGCCGTCATCCGTCATGCGCAGATGCGCTTTGACTCCGTAGACCAGCGGAACGAGCGGGCTGTCCGGCTTGCGCAGGTCCATGAGCAGGATGTCCTGGCTGGTGGAGGGCACGCCGTGGTCGATGTTGATGACCAGCCAGTGGTGGTTGTCGCTGACGCCGACGCTCACCAGATCCAGCTCGCCCAGGCGCTGCCCGCGATACTCGCCGCCGAAGATCTTCTGGTCCGAGCTCACCGGCGTGCCGAACTTGTGGAACCACACGTCCGATCCCTGGTGGGTGAACTTTGAGTAGTAGAGGCCGGTGTTGCCGAGGCTCAGCCCGAGCCCAAAGTACCGCGCGGGAGGCAGCACATCCGGCAGCTCCTGGCCGCTGCGGACGTTCAGCACATGGATGGAGCCCTCGTCGGCTCCGCCCGAGCGCACCTCGTAGACCAGCAGGTTGCCGTCGTCAGAGATGTCGCGGATGCCGACGTTGGTGTTCTGATCGGCGCTTAGCTTTGTGGCGTCAATCAGCCGCTTGTCCGTGCCGTTCCAGCCGTCGCGCACGTAGATCGATCCCTGGTTCTCATCGGGCAGCTGCTTTTTGAAGAAATATTTTCCGCCGCGCAGCGACGGCATCGAGTACGTTTCCACGCGCATGAGCGCCGTCAGCCCGTGCTCCACCTGCGGTAGATCTTTGAGTTGGTCCAGGTACTTCTGCGTGTAGGCGTTCTCCTGGGCAATCCACGCGCGGGTCTGCGGGCTCTTCGCATCTTCCAGCCAGCGGTAGGAATCCTCGACCTTGCTGCCGAAGTAGTCGTCCGTGACCACGTGTACGGCGGCGACGGGCGGCGGCGGCAGCGTGATGCCGTTGTCGCCGTGGATGGTTGTGACCTGCTGCGCCTGCATCATTGGGAAACACACCATGAGGGCAAGAGCTGCGCCCAGGCTCATCGACACGCGCCGGATCTGCATCGGGATCTCCTCGTCAGCAAAACTGAACTACAGAGCGTTGCCCAGTTTACCTGTTTTGCGCGGCATCGCTCCAAAAAGCGTGGGTGCGCGAGGAGATGCGGTCCGGGAACTCGCGATAGATGGCATCCAGGGCGTGAAACAAGGCTTTCGATTCGGCTTCCAGGCCCAGCAGGACGGTGGAGCGCAGGATCCTCGTCAGACGCAGGTGGTTGTGGTTCCCCGGCCAGAGCCAGGTCTGCGCGCGCTCGCGAAAGTTCTCGCCTCGGTCAACCGCGGTTCCGTTCCAGCGCAGGCCATAGAAGCGGAGCATGCGCTGAAAGGCCTGTTCCAGTCGCTCCCGCATGGCGGGCGTCGTCTGGAAAGCCTCGGTGGTTTCGCGATCGAGTACAGGCGCGGAGGGATTCGCGCCGCTTCGCTCCGGCAGAGGGAAGAGCCACTGGATGAAGTCATGGATAGCCTCGAGCCGCTCGTCGTCCCACGCCAGAATCTCGGCCAGCGTGCGGCCGCGATCGTCGCGGGCACCATCGCGGTAGAAGGCGGTTAGCGGACTGTTGTCTCCCGCTCCTCTCAAAGATGAATCCATCCCTTCAGGATCAGCAGCAGCGATGTGCTTCCGACCACGATCCACAGCAGCACACCCTGGATCAGCGGCCGCACGCCCACTTTCTTCAGCGTATCGCGCGTGATCCCGGTGCCGATCAGAAACAGGGTAACTCCCAGCCCCATCTCGCCGAGCCGCGCTAGCTGTTTGTACTCCGGATGCAGCGACTGGATCGTGCTGTTCAGAACTGCGGCCAGGCAGAAGAAGAGGATGAACCAGGGAAGGTGAATCTTCGCTCGGCTGCGCCGCACCACCGCCGTCCCCACCGACATGGGCACAATCCACAGCGCGCGGGCCAGCTTCACGGTGGTCGCAATCGCCAGCGCAACAGCCCCGTACCGTGCTGCCGCGCCAACGACCGAGCTCGTGTCATGGATCGCCAACGCCGCCCACAGCCCAAACTGCGTCTGCGTGAGGTGCAGCGCATGACCGATCGCGGGAAAAATGAACAGCGCAATCGAATTCAGCACGAACACGGTTCCCATGGAGACCGCCAGAGCCTCCTCGCCGGCATTGGTCACCGGAGCGAGCGCGGCAATAGCGCTGCCCCCGCAGATCGCCGTTCCCGCCGCAATCAGAAACCCCTGCACCCGGCCCACCCGCAGCAGCAGCGCCAGCGACATGCCGATGAGCATCGCGAAGGTGATCCCGATCGCCGTGTACGCGAACCCCGAACGCCCCACCCGCACCACTTCGCCCAGATTCATGCCGAATCCCAGGCACACCACCGAGGCCTGCAGGAGGAACTTCGACAGCCGCCGTGCCTCGATGTGATATTCGTGCGCCGTGAAAAGTCCGTAGGCCAGTCCGCAGGCCAGCGCGATTGGAGGCGAAAGCAATCCGCAGGCCGCCAGAATGATGCCCAGATAGAAGAGGTTCTTCACCATAGCCTCATGGTGACGGGAATCTGAGTGACGGTCCAGACGGAATTACAGATGGCCGATAAGGTTTGCTTATCGGTGCCGGGCCCCGGCAAAGTCTGGGCGGAACCGCCCCGCCTGTGCTTCCGCCAGGGCGAAACGCTCGAAGGCACCGGCCGGTCCCTCCGGCACTGGACCGAACGCGCGGATCAGCGTGAAGTCGCGGCGGATGTCCAGGCCCTCGACGGGGATGACGCGCACCGTGCCCAGGCGCACCTCCTTGCGGATGGCCCACTCGGAAACAAAAGCCGCGCCCAGGCCGGCCTCGACACCCGACACAATGGCGACAATCGAATCCAGATCCATGGCAATGTGCAAATCCTTCCGGCGAAGCCCCACATTGCGCAGCGCCATTTCCACAACGCGACGCGACCCTGAGCCGCGCTCGCGCATCAGGAGCGGCACCTCCGTCAGCGCCTGCGGCGCGACGCGAGGCGCTCCCGGCCACGCATAGCGGCGGCCCACGATCAGGACCATCTGATCTTCCAGGATGCGCTGGCGGAATACTTCGCGGCTGGAAACCGGGCCCTCGATCATGGCCAGGGCAATTTCGCCCGCGCCCAGCGCGGCCACAATGCGCTCCGTGTTGCCGCTGGTTACCGAGACCCGCACTTTCGGATGCTGCTGGAGAAAGGCGCTCAGCATGTGCGGGAGGAGGTATTGCGTCACGGTCATCGAAGCCCCGATGCGCAGCTCTCCCACGGTCTCGCCGCGCGCCTTCTCCAGCGCGGCCAGTGCATCCTCGGCAAGGCGCGCTCCTTTCCGCGCGTAACCCAGCAACACCGCGCCGGCATCGGTCAGGCGCACGCGGCCGCTGCCGCGGTCGAAGAGCGCGGTCCCCAGCTCCTCTTCGAGCGCCCGAATCTGCTGGCTGACCGCGGGCTGACTCAGGTGCAGTCGTTCGGCCGCGCGTCGAAAACTGGACTCGTCGGCGACCGTCCGAAATACCTTCAGCCTGAAATTCTCCACTCCGTCTTCTCCCGGACCGCCCTATAGAATCGAGCCATCGCAATGGCATCTCCCACGACAGCGCGATGGCGGCGGGCACTCGCGATTTTACGGCCTTCGCACCGGCATTCGCCTTTTTCGGCGACCGTGCTGTTGATGGCCTCGGTAACGGCTTCGCGCCTGATCGGGCTGGTACGAGTGAAATATATCGCCTGGCTGCTGGGGCGCAGCGCCGCGGCGGACGCCTTCAACGCCGCGTTCCAGCTTCCGGACATGGTTTCGTATTTCCTGGTGGGCGGGGCAGCCTCGATCACCTTCATCACCATCCTCAGCCGCTACCGCGACGAAGGACGGGAACACGAAGGCGAGCGCGCCATGTCCGCCATCCTCACCATGATGGCTCTGGTCCTCGGCGGCGCGATCCTGCTCGCTGAGTTCGTCGCTCCACTCTACGTCCGGTGGTGGTTCAGCGGATTCCCCGCGGAAAAGGCTGCGCTATGCACCCACCTCACGCGCATCCTGCTGCCCGCGCAGCTTTGCTTTTTTGCCGGAGGCGTCTTCGGAGCGGTGCTGCTGGTCCGCCGCATCTTCTCCGTGCAGGCGGTGGCGCCGCTCATTTACAACGCGGGCATTATTCTCGGCGGCGTTTTGGGGGGATTCTTCCTGGCGCGTCAGGCGAGTGTTTCCTCCCTGGCCGTGGGCGCGCTGGTGGGCGCCTTCTGCGGGCCGTTCCTGCTGAATGCGATCGCCGCGCGCCGCGTGGGCATGCATTTTCGCCCTGTCCTCGATCTTTCGAATCCCGGCCTGCGCGAATGGGTGCGCATGTCCATTCCGCTCATGCTCGGCGTCTCGCTGGTGACGGCCGACAACTGGATCATCAACTACTTCGCCTCGCACGTGGGCGGTGCGATCACGCTTCTGACCTATGCCAAGACGGTGTTTACCGCGCCGGTTTCTCTGGGACAGGCGGCTGGAGCGGCCTCGCTGCCCTTCCTGGCGTCGCTCTTCGGCAAGTCCGACCGCGCGCCCTTCGCCCGGGCCGTCAACTCCGCGGTGTCGCGGATACTCGCCTTCTCCCTGCTGCTCTCTGCCTTCATGATCGCGATGGCACTGCCGCTGGTGGATGTGCTGGTGCGCGGCGGAGCGTTTCACCGCGCGGACTCCGGCACGTTGGCGCTGTATTTCGGCATCTTTTCCATTTCGCTGTGCCTGTGGTCGGCTCAGGCTCTGTACGCGCGCGCGTTCTACGCGGCAGGGAACACCCTGACGCCGATGGTCGCGGGCACGCTGGTCACGGCTGCCTCGATTCCCGTGTACTGGTCTCTCTACCGTTCGATCGGACCGGCCGGGCTGGCGATCGCGTCGGACATCGGCATCTTCCTCCAGACTTCGGTGCTGGCCGTGTTGCTGCATCGCCGCCGCATGGTTTCGCTCGCGGGTCTGGAGTACGCGGAGTTGGGCCGCTCCCTGCTGGCAGCCGTGGTTTCCTTCGCAGCGCTCTACGGCATTCGATCGCTGATGCACACGACCAGCCGCCTGCATGAGCTGGCGTGGCTTGCGGTGACGACGGTTGTCTGGCTCGCGATTTCGATGCTGGTGCTGCGGCTGAGCGGATCAGCGCTGCCGAACCAACTGATGGGACGACTGAGCGGGCAGGCCTGAGGTTCCGCGCTGCGAGAAGCACAGCGATCCCTGTTCGCATCAAAAAGCGAAAGCTCCCGCAGGCGCCGCCCAGTCCCCATCAGGAACGGGAAAGCGCCTCCCGGGAGCTTCTGCTCTGCTCGGAAAACTTAGACCTGAGCCGGGACCGGCTTCTCGACTGCGCATTGCCGGCTTCGCTTCCCTCGGCCTTCTCGTTTGAGCCGGGCTTGCGGATGTCGATGCCGCCCTTGAAGAACGCGCCGTCCTCGATGGAGATGCGCTGCGCCGCCACGTCTCCGGTCAGCGAGCCTTCGCTGCGGATATCCACGCGGTCGCTGGCATTCACGTTGCCGCGCACTTTGCCCAGCACCACGACCTCGCGCGCGGAGATGTTCGCCGACACCTGGCCATTGCGGCCGACCGTCACGCGGTTGCCGGGCAGGCTGATGGAGCCTTCGACTTTGCCGTCGATGTACAGCGACTCGGATCCAGTGACTTCGCCCTTGATTACCAGGCTCTTGCCGATGGTGGCCTGTTCGCCGCTGGCGACGGGCGCCGCGGGAGCTGCGGCTGGACGCGGGTTCGCTTCAAAGCTCGGGGGTGCGGGCACGCTGGGGCGCTGAGGCTCGGGATTTTGCGGCCCGGTGCCGCTTCCGGTCTGATTGGGTTTCCACATGATTGCAGTACCTTCCTTCTCCAAAAATTGTGATGAAATGACCGCCCTGGCCCGACCTGCGTCTCCGGACTCCAGGCGCAATCGTACAACGTCGACCCTCTTCCCCTCGGGAGTCTTTTCCCTTCCGCGCAAATGCCGCCGTTACCTGCATCTTAAACATCTTCGCTGAAAATGACACCCCTTCCGCGCTCGGTTCCGGTTACGTTTGGGCGGCTTCCGGAAAGCGGCGCGAGGTCAAGTACCATCGAATCAGCATGGACGACCGCGAGCTTCTGCGCCACATCGAACGCCTGCCGGGCGGACGCGCCGGATACAAGCAGCTCGTCCGGGAGCTGGGCCTCGGCGGCGGCCAGGAGCGGCGCCTGCTGCGCGAGCAGCTGGGCCGGATGACCGGCCGTCGGCAGCTGGTGCAGGTAGACGGCGAACACTGGGCCCTGCCGCGAGCCAAGGACTCTGCGAGCGGACCGCGCAGCGGCGAGAAGCGCGCAGAGAAGCGATCGGAACGACCAGAGCCACGCCGCGCCGAGAACCTCATCGCCGGGCGTCTCGATCTGCATCGCGATGGGTACGGGTTCGTCCGGCCCAATCCGCCGGCTGCCGGCGCACGCACCGCAGTCGGCGAAGACATCTTCATTCCCGCCCGCGAGATCGGCGGCGCAATGCAGGGCGATCAGGTGCTGGTCGAGCTGGCCCCGCCGCGCTTCGACCGCGGCGAGGCTCGCCGTTCCGGCCGCGTTCTGCGCATCCTCACCCGCCGGAATCCGACGGTCGTCGGCATCTTCCACTACTCCCGCCGCGATGCTGAACGCGGCGGCAATCTTGTGGTTCCTTTCGATGAGCGGATGAACCAGCCCATTGTGATCCCGTTCGGCCAGGAATTGCCGTCTGCCGGCGCGAATCCGCATCGCGTTCTGGGCGCGGAAGCTCAGGCGGCCGCGCGTCATCGCGATCTCGAAGGCCTGGTGGTCGACGTGGAGATCACCGACTGGCCCACGCCCACGCGCCCTGCGCGCGGCCGCGTTTTGGAGGTTCTCGGCGCGGAAGACGAGTTCGGCGTTGATGTCGAGATGGTGATCCGCAAGCACCATCTGCCGCGCGTGTTTCCTGAGGCTGTTCTCGCCGAGGCTCGCAAAGTGGCGCATCTCGATCCCGCGCTGCTGGCGGCACGCCGCGATTTCCGCAAGCTTCCGATCGTGACTATCGATGGCGAAACCGCTCGCGACTTCGATGACGCTGTGCTGGTGCGGCACGGCGAAGACGGCGCCTGGGAATTGCAGGTGCACATCGCGGACGTCGCGCAGTATGTCCGGCCTGACTCGGCGCTCGATCTCGAAGCTCGCCTGCGCGGCACCTCGGTCTATTTCCCCGACCGCGCGATTCCTATGCTGCCGCAGGAGCTCTCGACGGACCTGTGCAGCCTGCGCCCGGATGAGGATCGGCTCGTGCTCTCCTGCCTGATGCGCATGGATCCACAGGGCGAGATCCTGGATTATGAGATTTGCGAAGGCGTGATCCGATCGGCCCGGCGCATGACCTACACGCAGGTCCACGCGATCCTGGAGGGCGACGCGGCCCTGCGCGCCGAGTTCGCCCCGCTCGTGCCGGAATTCGAGCGCATGCTGGATCTGGCGCGCATTCTGAATCGCAAGCGCGAGCGGCGCGGCTCGATCGACTTCGATTTGCCGGAGCCGCTGATCGAGTTTGATGAATTCGGCGCGATGAAGTCGGTCACTCGCTCGGAGCGCAACTGGGCGCACCGGTTGATCGAAGAGTTCATGCTCTCGGCCAATGAGTGCGTCGCGTCCTGGCTGGAGAACCTGGGCGTGCCGTCGCTCTACCGCATCCACGAGAAGCCGGAGCCTCGACGCGTGGTTGAGTTCGAGGAGATTGCTGCGGCCTTCGGCTACTCGCTGGGCATCGGCAGCCTGCCCGTGCGCACCTTCACCATGCGCAGCGAGCGCCGCGAACAGCGGCATGGCGGCAACCGCGCGCCGCGCAGCTACGAGGTGCCGCAGGACATACGCCGTGACGCCGCGCATGTATCAGAAGCTGACGGAGAAGATTGCCGGCAAGCCGGAGGAGAGAATCCTCTCGTACCTGATGCTGCGGTCGCTGCGTCAGGCTCGCTACAGCGAGAAGAATGAAGGCCACTTCGCGCTGGCCGCGCCCTGCTACACGCATTTCACTTCGCCCATTCGCCGGTATCCGGACCTGATCGTTCACCGCATTGCGAAGGAATTGCTGCACGCCGGCATCGACGGTCACGGTGACTTCGCGTCAAGCGGGGCGCGCTTCGCGCAAAAAGCCCCAGCGGCGGCGCAGTTTGAACCAATCGCTGAATCCGATTTGGCGGCGATTGCCCGGGAATCCAGCGAAAACGAGCGCCGTGCCGCCGATGCGGAACGCGAGCTGGTGGAGTGGAAGAAGATCAAGTTCATGCGCGACCGCGTTGGCGAGGCCTTCCGCGGCATGATCCTTAACGCGACAAAGTACGGCCTCTTTGTTGAGCTCGACGACCTGTTTGTCGAAGGCCTGGTGCCCGTCCACACGCTCGGCCTCTTTGACAACGACCGCTACACCTATCGCGAGAACACGCGCCAGATTGTCGGCGAGCGCTGGGGCCGCAAGTTCTCCGTCGGCGAACGCGTTCAGGTGGTGCTCGATCGCGTGGACGCCGTCGAGAAGCGGCTTCAGTTTTCGATCCTCGATGAAGAGGAGCAGCTCGGCCAACGCCGACCGGGGCCATCCGGCCAGAAAAAGAAGAAGGCCCGCCGCGAGGAAACTCCGACCAGCGCGCCGACCCCGCCGCATCCGTCTGGACGCAGCAAGCGCCCGGGCTCCCGCCCACCCAGGGCCAGCCAGCTCCGCAAAAAGAAAAAGCGCCGCTGATCGGCGCTCTGGCCTGGCCCTCTGCTGAACCTCAGACGCGGAAGACGACGCGTCCCTCGCTCACGGTCAGCCGCACACGGCCCTGCAATTCCCACCCATCGAACGGCGTGTTCTTCGATTTCGATCGCGAGTCTGCGGCCTGAAAGACCCATTGCTCCGCTGGATCGAAGACGACCAGATCGCCCGCCGCACCGGCCGCGAGCGTTCCGCGTTGCAACCCCAGCGCCTGCGCCGGACGGCTGCTCAGCAGCGCCAACACATCCAGCAGCGGCATCTTGTGGCGAACGTGCAGGATTGAAATCGCCAGCCCCAGCGCGGTTTCGAGGCCGGTGATGCCGTTCGGCGCGCGATCGAATTCCTGCTCCTTTTCGTGCGCGGCATGCGGCGCATGATCCGTGGCGATGGCATCCAGTGTTCCGTCGAGGAGGCCCTCGATCATCGCCGCGCGATCGCTCTCCGCGCGCAGCGGCGGATTCATCTTCGCGTTCGTGTCATACAGGCCCACGCGGTCTTCGGTCAGCGCAAAATGGTGCGGCGTGACTTCGCAGGTCACGTGCAGGCCTGCTCGACGCGCCGCGCGCACCGCGTCCAGGGCTTTTTTTGTGGAGAGATGCGCGACGTGCAGATGCCCGCGCTTCACCCGTTTCAGCAGGTTCAGATCGCGCTCCACCAAGTCCGATTCCGCCTCGACGCTCATGCCCCGCAAGCCCAGCCGGAACGCCAGGACTCCGGCGTTCATGGAGCAGCCACCGGTCAGCCGCGTGTCTTCCGCGTGCTGGATCACCGGCAGATCCAGCGCTGCCGCGGCCCGGAGCGCCTCCAGCATGATGCCGTCGTCGAGGATCGGCTTCCCATCATCCGTCACCGCGACTGCGCCGGCATCTTTGAGGGCCGCATAATCCGTCAGCGCCTCGCCCATGGAGCCGCGCGTTGCCGCCCCAATGGGGAATACGCGCGCTGACGCGCACCGCTCGGCCGCCTGCATCCAGCGCGTGACCTCCGGAGAGTCATTCACTGGAACCGTATTCGGCATGGCGCATACGCTGGTGACGCCGCCCGCCGCCGCTGCCGCTGTTCCCGTGGCAATCGTTTCCTTATAGCCCTGGCCAGGCTCGCGCAAATGCACATGAATATCGACGAGCCCGGGCGCCACCACCAGGCCTTTGGCGTCGAACACGTCGGCATCCGCGGCGCGAATCCGGCCCGGATTCTCGATCGCCGCGATTTTGCCGTCGCGAAGCAGCACGTCGCGCTTCGCATCCAGGCCGCTGGCCGGATCCACCACTCGCCCGCCGCGAATCAGAAGCGGCTTCATCGCCGCCCGCCTTTCAGGGCGCGCGCCACCAGCGCCATGCGGATCGGCACGCCGTTCGCCACCTGCGCGGCGATGGCCGACTGCGGCCCATCCGCGACCTCGCTGGTGATCTCCATGCCGCGAATGATCGGCCCGGGATGCAGGATGGGCGCTGTGGGCGCGCAGGCCGCGATGCGCTCCGCGTTGGCCTGGTAGCGCCTGCGATAGTCGTCAAGATCGATCTCCAGCCCCGCCAGCCGTTCCGCCTGAATGCGCAGCATCATCACGACCTGGGATTGCCGCAGCGCGGTTTCGAAGTCGCGCTCCGTGGAGAGCCCCGGACCCATTCCGGTCGCTGCCTCCGGCAGCAGCTCCTCGGGCCCGCAGAAAATCACCTTTGCGCCGAGTCTCGGCAGCAGCAGCGCATTCGAACGCGCCACGCGGCTGTGCAGGATGTCGCCGCAAATGGTCAGGGTGATGCCGCGCAGGCATTTTTCGCTGATGGCCGATGCGCGAATCTCCAGCACCTGCAGTATCGTTCGCAAATCCAGCAGCGCCTGGGAAGGATGCTCCGCCGTGCCATCGCCGGCGTTCAGCACCGGTAAACCCGTTGCCTGCGCCAGGAGCCAGGGCGCTCCCGAATGCGGGCTGCGCAGGATGATGCACTCCGCGCCGAGGGCTTTGAGGGTGATGCCGGTGTCCTTGAGCGACTCGCCTTTTTCGATGCTGGACGAAAGCGAGCTCACCAGGGTGGTGTCCGCGCCCAGGGCCTTCGCCGCCAGTTCAAAGGAGGTGCGGGTGCGCGTGCTCGCCTCATAGAACAGCAGCGCCACGCGCCGCTTGGCCAGGCGCTTCGCCCGGCGCAACGGATCTTCGCGTTCCAGCGCATCGGCAGCCAGCAGAATTTGCCGGACCTCAGCCACCGGAAACTCCGCTGCTGAGATCGCCGACCCCGGATGAATGGGTTGCTGAAAAAAAGAAGGGGCAGAGAGTTTGCGCGCCTTGCGGGATGGTCCCCTGATCTCCGCCATCTCCTTCGAGTCGTTCCCTGCTTAAACTCGTTCCACCAGCAGCACCTGCTCGTCGTTATCCACTTCGCGCAGCTTCACTTCGATGATTTCCCGCTGCGAGGTCGGCACCGAGCGGCCGACAAATGTCGCTTCAATGGGCAGCTCGCGGTGTCCGCGGTCGATGAGCACCAGCAACTGCACGCGGCGCGGGCGGCCGTGATCGAAGAGCGCATCCAGCGCCGCACGGATGGTGCGGCCCGTGTACAGCACGTCATCGATCAGGATGACGTCGCGCCCGTTGACGTCGAACCCCAGCGAACCCTGCACAACCACCGGCCGCACATCGCGCGTGGAGAGGTCGTCGCGGTAAAAGCTGATGTCGAGCACGCCGGTGTCGACCGGATGCTTTTCGATGCCGCTGATGAGAGTTCCCAGCCGCTCAGCCAGGGGAACGCCGCGCCGCTTGATGCCGACCAAACCGATCGTCGCGGCGCCGTTGTTCTTCTCAATGATCTGATGAGCGAGCCGGACCAGCGTCCGCTCGATCTCAGAGGCGGACATGATCCGGCCTTTTTCGCGCAACTTGGGCGTGGCAGCAGTTTGCAGCTCAGGCATACGGTTAAAGGCGATGATACGAGTGCGCGAGTCGCACTGCAAGAGGCGCGAGGCCGCGAGCAGGCGGCCGCTTCACAGGCTGCGCTGTGCGCGCGCCCGGGCGGACAGCAGCCAGCCCGCGAAAGAGCCGCTGACCGCCGCGAACAGCACCATCCCCACCGACATCACCACGGTGGTCAGCAGTTGCATGGCCACGTGGCCGTCGGCGGACGAGAAAAACGCGATCATCGTTTTCAGCGTCTGCACCACTTCTGCCGGTTGTGGCCCCTGCTGCGCGCTGGCTTTCGTCCAAAGGTCCACATCCATCTGCGCCGCCTGCTGGAAAAGCTGATCGATGGCCTTACCGTCATGCAGCAGATAGCGCATGATCACGAGTCTGGCCGCGTAGGTTCCCGCGGCGATCACCGCCGAGGCGAGACCCAAAATCGAGCCCACGCGCCAGCCGACGCGTCCATCGGTCGTCCCTGGGCTGCGCCGGCGGTACAAAGTAATGGCGGCAAAGCCGCCCGCCAACACAAACAGGGAGTACATGCCGGTCAACGCCGAAAGCAGTCCGACTGGAACCGCGACGATGAGCGCCGAAACAATGGCCGCGCGCCACTGCACCCGCTGGTCATCGGTCTGGAGTCGCAGCGCGGGCTGGGCCGGAGCGCCGGGGTCAACGGCTTCGACCGTGAACTGCGGCGCGCCGCAATGCGGGCAAAACACCTCGCCTTGCTGCAGGGCGTTGCCGCAGCGATGGCACACCGATTCCATGAATTGACCCTATCGTATGCAGACGGCGGGCGCAACGCGGCGGGCGCGGACTCGCAAACCGCAGCCTCCCGGTCAGTCGCTGTTGCCGGAATCCCCCGAGCCGCCGCTGGGCAGTTGCATTTCAATCAGCGTGAAGCGCGTTCCCTGACCGCTGCTCTTCAGCGCAAAAATGTGCTGGTGATGCTTCGACCCGGCCCGCAGCGTGAAGTCGTTCTCATCCTCCACGTTCACTCCGTTTACATGGACGTGGGAGTTGCTTTCGCTGCAGGTGAGCCCTGCACTGGTGACGGTGGGCGTGCCAACCGGGTGGTTTCCCTGGCAGGAGAGCACGTCGCCGAACCGGCCCAGCGCGTTTTTATAAAACGCGACCACCTTGTTCTGCGCATCCGGCGTGGTGTACGTCACCACGTCCACGTGCATTTGCCATTGCCCAAAGCCCATCCGCACATCCGCCGATTTATCTCCTTCACTGTCCGGCGACACTTGCGCTCCCGGGTAGGCAGGCAGCCCGAGGTCCGCCGCCGTCGTTTGGCCGGAACGCACCTGCATCCCGCCCAGCGGCGTCTCGATCCGGACGTTCTTATCCTCGCCATTCTGTCCCTTGTCGACGTGGACATGGCATCCGGTCACCCCCAGCATCGTTCCCAACACAAGGCACCCTGACAACACACGCATGTTCATAAGCCGCTCTCTCTCAAGAGACGATACGCCGGAGCGGGCGCTTCGGTTCCCAGCCGCCGGCATGCCCCCAGGTGATAAACTTGCGGTTGTCGGGACGTGGCTCAGCCTGGTAGAGCACTCGCTTGGGGTGCGAGGGGTCGGCAGTTCAAATCTGCCCGTCCCGACCATTCAAACCCTTGAAAACTTGGGTATGACGGCGCGGGATTGGCCCAGCCCGGTCCCTCTCACGAGCCATTGTCCAATGGCTTGGGCGCTAGAATCTGCTCGAGATAATCGGTCGTGCCCGGCACTCGGACGAGATGCGGGAATTTCAGCCCACCGTCGTAGTGGACGGTGTGGACCTTGGTGACACCATCGCCCGCCGCCGTGATCTGCAAGGGTTTTCCGGTCTTTTGCGCTTGCACCATTTCGTCTCGCAGCCCTCGGTGCTGTAGGGGCGACCATTTACGGCGACGAGCTGCATGCCCGGAGCCAGTCCGGCCTGGAAAGACGGCCCGTTCCATAGCACGTCCTCGACCTTGCCCTGGCTATTGAGGAACAAGCCCACCGTAAACATTTCGTCGACACCCTGGCTGCTGAGTTCGCCCTCTCCCACGTTCTCGTGCGCGTTCTGGTACCGCGAAGGTTGATCGGTGTAGACCAGGCGCCAACCGCTGGCCTCAATGCCGGAGAGCAGCGGAACCTGATCGCCGACGCCATCCAGCCAGTTGTGCAGGAAGCCATCCCAGTCGTACGGCTGGACCGCATGGAGCGCGCCAGCGACATCGCTGAACGTGTAGGTGTGGGTGACGAAACTGCCGTTGTCGACGCCAAAGAAGCGGCGGGCAAAGTCGTCGATGGAGCGCCGATCGTGGCTGAGCGTGCGGATCTTCATGTCGACGGCGAGCCACAGCAGTTCGCCTTCACGATAGAAATCGGTTTGCCGGCGCCAGTTCGCCCATTCGCTGGGCGAGCCGTAAACCAACGGCGCGCCGATCGTGGTGTCAATGAGCGGCCGCCACTCGCGACCGGGTCTATAGACCATATCCGCTGCCCGGTAGGCGACCACCTGACGCCAGGTCTCCGGCGACCACAACCCGCTGCGCGCCGTCAGCATGTCGCCCAGGTAGACGGTGAGGCCCTCATAGACCCAAATCATCTGCGCATGCTCGGGACGTTCGAAGTCCGGCTGCCAAAGTTCGGCCGGACGCATGAATTTGCCGTTCCAAGAGTGCGTGTATTCATGCGGCAACAACGAGGCGTCGAGCATGAAGTGGTCCGGGTCGGCAAACATCTTCGAGCCGCTGCGCGCGCGGTCATCACTCGACTGATGGTGCTCCAGGCCACCCCTCGATACGTAATCGCTCAGCGTCAGAAGGAAGTGATAGTCGCCGTAGTGATGGGAGTGAAACAGCGCCTGCGCCTGTTCGACCAGATGCCGGAAATCCGCAATCTGCGGGTCGGAAATATCGATCGCTGACGCACTGTCGCCCACCAGATCGAGATAGCGATGCACCGATGCGCCGGCCGGAGTCAGGTCCAGCTCGCGGAAGTATTGGCCGGCAATCACCGGTGAATCGACGAGCGTATTGAACGGCACGGGCTGGAACGTGATGCGGCTCCCGCTGCGTTCTTCTGTTTTCAACGCACTCGCGTACCGCCAGTTCGGGGGGATCACCAGCGTCGGGTGAAACACCTGGTCTTTTGTGGGAGACCCAGCCTGATAGAGGGCGACTTCGTTCCACTCCAGACTCATGAGATTGGGCGTGATCCGATCAGGCGACGGGAACTGGAAGCGGATGTCAATCCGGTCGACGCCCGCGGGCACCGTCACATGGAACGTGAACATGTCCACTGCGTCGCGGCGCCACGCGATCCGTTGACCGCCAGCCGTGATTTCCAGGCCCATCATGTCGCCGACCGGCCCATCCGGCGCGTGATCCCCAGGAATGTACTTCGGATAGTAAAGGGTCAGCGGTCCGGGCCGGACCGGCATCTCCTCATCGACATAGAGAACCTGTTGTGCAGGATTGGGCAATCGTACCGTCAATGCGACGGCGCCTGCCGGGCCTTTCCCATTGGTCTGACCGATGGAGGACATGGACGCGGCCAAAGCAACAGCGCCCAAAAGGAATGACCATCGTTTCATGCGTCCACCCCGAAGTGAAGTACTCGACAAGAATGCAACGGCGGGATGCGGAATGGCAAAAGGCAGCCACCCGAACTCGCGGCATTCTCGATTTCATGGATAATGGCTCCGTCGCTGCAGAGACACAGTTTGGAGAGAGCGCAACATGAGCAAAATGCGAATTGTCGCAGGAGTCGCGGCCGGCAGTTTGCTGGCGATGACGCTCGGCTGCGCGCGGCATCACCGACAAACATCCGGGCCGCGCATCGATCCCGCAATCGCGCGGGCGATTGCCGACGTCTGGGCGGTGGACAATCATGCGCATCCGGTGCTGGCTCCGCCGGACGATGCGACGGATCGCGGCTATGACGCGCTGCCGGTCTCGTCGATGGCGCCCGAATCCGATCCGGTGGCGTTGCGGCCGGATTACCCGCTGCAGGCGCTGGCCTGGAAGGCTCTGTACGGATTGGACGCGACTCCTCCGCTGGATGCGGCCGGTCTCGCTCGCCTGCACGCCGCGCAGGAACACTCGAAGCAAGACCACGGCGAAAACTATCCCGCGTGGGTGCTCGATCAGGCGCACATCGGAACGGAGCTGGGGAATCGCGTGGTCATGGGCCATGGCGTCGAGCCGCCTCGCTTTCGCTGGGTGCCGTATGTGGATGCGCTGCTGTTTCCCCTGGACAATCGCGGGTTGGCTGCCGCCAATCCGGACCGGCAGCAGTTTTTCGCTCTCGAAGATCAACTGCGCGCCCGTTATTTGCAGGACGCTGGCCTGAGCGCGCCGCCGGCGACGCTCGATGCGTATCTGCAGCGCGTGGTCACGGCGACGCTGGAGCGGCAAAAAGCGGGCGGTGCGGTCGCGGAGAAATTCGAGATCGCGTATTTGCGCGGCTTCGACTTCAGCGATCCTCCGCAAACCCAGGCGGCGGCGATCTATGCGAAATGGGTGCGAGGCGGCACGCCCGATGCGGCGCAATACCAGCTGCTGCAGGATTTTCTTTTCCGCTACATCGCCGCGGAATGCGGACGGCTAGGCATGGCGGTGCACCTGCACGGCATGGCGGGAGCGGGCGGATACTTCGGCATCGCTGGCGTAAACCCGCTGCTGCTGGAGCCGATCTTCAACGATCCGCGGCTGCGGGGGACGAATTTTGTCCTGCTCCACGGCGGCTGGCCCTATGTGCGCGAGATTGGCGCGCTGCTGCAGAAGCCCAACGTCTATCTGGATATCTCCGGACAGGATCTGCTGTTGCCGCCCCACACCGAGTCGCAGTGGTTGCGCGAGTGGCTGGAGTTCGAGCCGGAGAAGGTGCTCTTCGGAACGGACGGCTATCCCTACTCCGATGAGCTGGGGTGGGCGGAGTCGGTCTGGCTGGCCAATCGCGATGCGCGGCAGGCGCTGGGAATCGCGCTCACCGGAATGGTGCGGGATGGGGAGATCAGCCGCGATCGCGCCATCGAAATCGCGCGGCTGGTGCTGCGCGGGAATGCCGAGCGGCTGTACGGGTTCAGGAGCCAGCCCTGAGCCGGCGCGGGCCGCGACGCAGCGCAGCACAACGCCGGCTCAACCCGTCTACCAGATCCGCACCCGCTGGTCGGGCGGTAAGTACAGCTTCTGCCCAGGGGTTACGTTGAAAGCTTTGTACCAGGCATCCGAATTGCGCACCGTGTCGGCCCGGAACTCCGCCGGCGCGTGAGGATCGGTGAGCACCTGCCGCCGCAAAGCGTCAGGGCGCGCCTTCGAGCCCCAGTTCTGCCCGAATGCGATATAGAACTGCTGATCGCCGGTGAAGCCGCCGATTTTCGGCGCCGCCTTGCCATGCAGCGCGTCGTGATACGCCTCGAAGGCCGCCGCAACGCCGCCCAAATCGGCAATGTTCTCGTCGATCGTCTGCGGTCCGTTCACATGCACTCCCGGCAAAGCCTCGTAGCTCGAGTACTGATCTTCGAGCGCCTTCGCTTCCTGCTCAAAGTGCTGGTGATCCGCGGGAGTCCACCAGTTGCGCAGGCGTCCTTCGGCGTCGAAGGCGCTGCCCTCCGCATCGAACGTATGGCTGATTTCGTGCCCGATGATCGTGCCGATCGCGCCGTAGTTGTCGGCCGCCGGAGCCTTGGGATCGAAGAAGGGCGGCTGCAGAATCGCCGCCGGGAAGTTCAGCGCATCCTGCAGCGGCAGATTCACCGCGTTCACCGTCTGCGGCTCCATCCACCACTCGTGCCGGTCCACCGGCTTGCCGATGCGATCGAGATTGTACTGGTACTTCCAAACCTGCGCGCGCCAAACGTTGCCAAAGAGGTCGCCCGGCTTGACGTCATACGCCGAATAATCTCGCCACGTCTCGGGATAGCCCAGGCCGACGTAGATCGAGTCCAGCTTCTTCAGCGCTTCCGCTCTGGTCGACGGAGCCAGCCAGGTCAGCGCTTCCAGCCGCTTGTGGTAGGCGGCGATCAGGTGCGCCACCATATCCTGCGCTTCCGCTTTGGCCTGCGGCGGGAAGTATTTTTGCGCGTACAACTGGCCCACCGCATCGCCCAGGGCATCGTTCACCAGATCCACCGCGCGCTGCCAGCGCGGCTGCTCCTGCTGCACGCCCACCAGCACTTTGCCCTCGAAGTTGAAGTCCTCCTGCGCGAACGGCTGCGACAGATAGGGCCCGGATTGCTCCAGCAGATGGAAGGTCAGCCAGTCCTTCCAGGTATCGAGCGGCGTGGAGGCCACCAGCGCCGACTCCCCGGTGAACGCCGAGGGCTGCCAGACATAGAACTCCTGCTGATGCTCGAGCCCTGCCCCCGCGAAGTACGCGCTCCAGTCCAGCCCCGGCGCCTTCGCCTGGAAATCGGCCGGCGTCCACACATTGTTCGCATGCTCGACGATTTCGCTGTCCGCGAGGCTCTCCTGCACTTTCGCGATGGATTGTTCCAGCGCCAGAATCTTCTGAGCTCGCTCAGCAGGCTGGCTGTAGCCCGCCAACTGCAGCATGGCCGCGATGTGCTGCGTGTACTTCGTCCGGATCTCCTGCATCCGCGCGGCGTCCGACAGGTAATAGTCGCGGCTGGGCAGCGTCAGGCCGCCCTGCAGCAGATAGACCGCGTACACCGATGAGTCGCGGAACCCCGGCGAGGTCCACATCCCGAACAGGTTGAGCGTCTGGAAGTTTGTGTCGTTCAGCGGATCCACATCCGCGCGCAGCAGGCTGCCCATCATGGTCGCCAGCTCCTGCTTACTCTGGATCGCCTTCACCTTGTCCAGTTCCGGCTGGAGCGGCTTCAGTCCCAATGCGTCGAGCGTCTTCGCGTCCATGTACGAGGCGTACAGATCGGCAATCTTGCGCTGGTTCGAGCCCGCCGGCGCGTTGGCGCTGGCCGCTTCCTGCACGATGGCCGCTACGTTTTTCCGGCTCTTGTCCAGGAGCGCAGTAAATACGCCCATGCCGGCCCGGTCCGCCGGAATCTGCGTCCGCGCAATCCATCCTCCGTTGGCATACAGGAAGAAGTTGTCGCCTGGCTTCACGCTGGGGTCCATGTTGCGCACCGCAATGCCGTGCTGAACCGGCTGGTTCGGTGTAGTTACCCGCTGCTGCGCCAGGAGCGCAGGCGCGGCGACCAGCAGGGCGGCAGCGAAAATGGATGAGGGGCGAGTCCAGTGCATGATGGGTTTCTCCGTGCGGGGAATCTGCGGGCAACGATCGGTGGTGCTGCGGATGACCGTTGACCCGAGAAACCAAGGATCATAGCACGCCTGGGACCCGCGCTGCCCGACGCTCCGGCTCCGAACGCCTGCCTGGTTTGGCCAGGAATCGGCGCGACTGCGTGAGCTCTTCGACGGCTTCGTTCCCGATCTTCAGACCGGCGTATGTTGCCGCAGTCGATGAAGCCGGGCAACGCCATGCCGGACCTGGGGCTGGATGAGCGGCAGGCCCGGGACATCGCAGCCTGGCTGGAAACTCCGCGGTAGGCGGCGCGTGAGTAGCTTTTAGGAGATTGGTGCCGAAGAAGGGACTCGAACTTGAGGCGCTTTGCGGGCGTCTGAGCCCGCAGCCGAAATCCTGACCCTGAGCGAGTCGCCCTGGCGACGAGTCGATCGGGGAAGGACCTCAAAGGAACGGTTCAGAAGGACAGATTGGTGCCGAAGAAGGGACTCGAACCCCCACACCCTTGCGGGTACATGGACCTGAACCATGCGCGTCTGCCAATTCCGCCACTTCGGCACGGGAGACTCCGGTGCGGGCGCACCAGGTTTGGGCAGCAACTCTTAGTCTGACAAAGCCATCCACCCCTGTCAAACGCCTGCGTCCCACGCGCCGGCGCGGTATCCTGTGTCAGAACGACTCGCCACTCATGACTCAAGCATCCTCACCGCGCCCCATTCCCGAAGAACAGGCCAAAGAGATCCGCCGACTGGCGCACGATCTGAGCAACGCGCTCGAAATCGTTCTGCAGACCAGTTTTCTGCTGGGCACCGTGCCTCTCGACGAAGACGCCAAAAAATGGCACACCATGCTCGACAATGGCGTGCAGCAGGCTGCCGAAATCAACAAGAAGCTGCGCGAATACATCCGCGCCCACAGCTAAGCGGCGATGAAAGCGGCCGCCGGCTCGGCCGCTGTTTTCGCATCAGTGAGATAATAGAGGCAGTAGTTGCCACAGGGATCCTCACCCTGCAAATGGGGGCGTCACGGTTTCGACGGGATTGCTTGCGGCAAGGAGGCATGCCGGGGTCTGGGCACCCGTAATCGCCTGGAAAACCATAATTGCCAACACCAATCAGCTGGCATACGCAGCCTAATTAATTAGGTTGCCGTTCTCCGCGGCTTCGCCTGTGGGCCGCGGAAGGACGTCGCACAGCAGGCTGGCTGGCGGCCCTCGGTCCGTGGGTCGTCGGCGAGATCATCGGACTAGCCTTCGGCGTTTCTTGTCCGTTCTAAGCGCCGGGAGCGAACCCTTCGAACTGGACTGAGCATGGAGTCTCCTGGCTGACAACGATTTCGGACGCGGGTTCGACTCCCGCCGCCTCCACCAACACGTATGTTTTCAAATATTTACACGATAGAAATTGCCCTGAATGCGTCAATCGAGTGACCTCAGACGGGATCCTCACCACGATTGGACGATGGTCAGGCTCTCACCGCGCTCGCTTACCGAGAGGACAAAGCACGTGCCTGTGACTCTGCGGGCCACGCCCAGGGTATCCTCGAACACCTGACTGCGAATCAGGAATGGTCGAGCAAGGATTCGCAGTCAGAGTTATGGGAGAGGCGCAACCTGGTTCACCGGGCCCTCAGAAGACGAACCGGGCCAGCAGATACAGGGTGTTGTTCGCGCTTGCGTTGCGTCCAGAACCGTCATAGTTCGTCGACGCTCCGTTAAAGCTGCTGTACGCCGTGTACTGGGCGGCCAGTTCCAGGTTCTGCGCGGGCCAATACCCGAAATACCCAATGATTCCCCGACTCTTCGGACTGCCGTTCGCGCTGCCGGTCACCGCGACAGGCGCGTAGAGTACCGGATCGGTCGTGCCCGTCGTCGAGAGCCACCCAATCGCGGCAGCGTAGCGGTTGCCGATGTGATATTCGGCATTGGCGTTTGCTGCGTTCAGGTGATGTTCAGCCTGGAATGCTGCGCCGTCAGCAAGGCTGGCCGCCAGATTGGAGTTCTCCCGCAGATAGGTTCCGCGTATCGAGAGCACATCTTTTCCGATGGTGCGGTCGTACTGCACATCGGGTCCGAAGTCGGTGTACCTGTCCGTGGGCCCGGTCACGGAATTCGGCATGGACGACACGTGCATGCCGTACGCGCCCACTTCCAGATTATTGGTGCGCCCCGTTTCCTGCCAGGCCACGCGCCAGTAAGGAGCGACGCCGCTGATATTTATTGCCGAGCCGGTGCCCGCATTCGGCTGCGCGCTGCCGATGTGATCCGAACGATAAAGAGAGCCTGCCGCATAGAGGTGTTGGTTGTACATGGCATAGACTCCGATGCCCGCCACGTCCTGCGCCAGGCCACCGTTGAGGAACGGGCTCGCCGCCGGTGTCGGCGCGGAATCGCTGAGGATGAACGGAAAACCCCAGCCCGGCGTGGTATTCCAGAGATCTTCGACCGTCGGATTGTTGTTCAGAGTCAGACCCCAGTCGAGTTCTTTCTGTCCGAACATCTTTCTGTTGGCATACCGGATATCGGTGTTGTCCATCGAGAAGTGATCGTCCTGCGCGTCGTAGGTAACCTGAAAGAAGCTCCCCACATGCGAGGTCCACGCGCCGGAAAGGAACAGCGAGATATCCTGCGGGAACTCGGCGGTGCCGTTCTGGGTTCCGGGCTGCGCCGAATTGAGGTTGGTCACCGAGGCTTCGAACCACGCGCTCAGAGGCAGCACCTTCAGCAAGTCGAGCGGAGCACGGCGAGCGTTTCCGTCGGTCGTGATGGAATCATTCTTCACCCTGTCGATGTAACCCATCAGTTTGAAGAGGCGGCCCGCCGCGTTCAGTTCCGGCGGAGTGTAGTGGCAGCCGCTGCACGGCAATCCGGTCTGCCGCGCATAGCTTGGCAGAGCCATGGCGCTCGGCGTGCTTCCAACAGCGACCAGCGAACAAAGAGCGAGAAAAGACAAATAGTTGCGTCTCATGGTTCTCCTTTAAAAAAACAACCTGGTGCGGGGGCCCTCCTGCTTCGCTGCGCTGCATCGAGGCAGGGCAATCTCATTGCTTCGCGTACACCACTCCCGGCGCCTGATACGGCGGGTCCGAAACCAGCCGGATGTACGCGATTACCGCCTGAATATCAGCCTTCGTCAGAGTGGAGCCGTACCGCGGCATCAGCGCCGACAGATTCAGCGCCGGTCCCCCGTGTCCGATGATGGCCGCCAGGTCATCGTCGGTGAGCTTGTTGTAAGTGGCTCCCTGATCGAAAGCGTGCGGCGGGACCGCCAGATTGTCATGGTTCGAAACCTGCTCCGGCGTTGACTCGGGATCGTGACAGCGCGAACAGTACTTCCGCTCCACCTCGTATCCAAGCAACTCCTGGTATCCGGCCGCCAGTTCCGGCACCTGCACCGACACCGCGTGTCCCGACTTATTCCAGGTTTCGGCGATCACTACATAACGGCCGGAGGAATCCCCGAGCGTCACATTGGTCGTTACCTGGCCGTTCGAGTCTGACAGCGCCTCGGAGGGGTCGACCTTCACGCCCACAGGGCCGCTGAACTTCACCAGAGCGCCTGTGACTCCGTTACCCTGGTCGTCGTTCACCTGCATCACCAGGGGCTGCGGCAGCGCCGTTCCGGATGGCCCCAGTTGTCTGTCTCCGCTCGATACCACCAGCGCCGAGCCAGTAGCCGTGGCGTGCAGCGCGGTCGCGGTCTGGTGCGTCCGTGCACACCCGCACGCTGCCAGCACCGCCAGCGTGCCAACGGCCGACGAAATCGTGGCCCACGCACGCCGCCTCATTGTCCCGCTCCCCTGGCGCCGGATGTCCGCGAACGCGCCACATGGGTGCCCGTTTTCCTGGATGCCGCCCCTTTCTGCATCATCAGGAAGGCAGTGAGCGCCCGGGCGTCGTCGTCGCTCATGTCGCGGTTCGGCTCAATGGTGCCGGGCCGCAGCTTTTGCGGGTCCCTGAGCCACTGATAGATCCACTCCGCATTGAGCCGCGCGCCAACCTCTGTCAACGGCGGACCAATGTAGCCTTTGTCCTGGGCGGGATCGATCATGTGACAGGACTGGCAGGCGTACTTGCCGTAGAAGAGCTCGCGTCCCCGCTCCACCTGGGCCGGCGAGTACCCGCCGGCCGGCATTGCGTCGCTATCGATGTTCGGGTTCTGATAGACGGTCATGATGTAATCGGTCAGCTCGGCGCACTCCTGGTCGGTCAGGTTGAACCGCGGCATGCGCCGGATGAGCGCCGGCCGCAGCGTATTCGGGTTCTTCAGGAACGCCTTCAGCCACTGCGGCTGCACCGCGCTGCCTTCCCAGGTCAGGCTGGGGGCCATGTCGCCGCCGTGCCCGTTGATGCGGTGACATGCCATGCAGTTCAGATCGACCATCAGCTTCCCGACCTTGCCGGCGGGCTCATAGCCGGTCTGCCGGGGGGCCGGAATCTGCAGCTTCGCCGGCAGAGTGAAGCTGCGATCCGTGAGCGACAGCAGCGCTGTGGTCAGCGCATCCACCTGTGCGGGAGTGAACGTGAACTGCGGCATATGAAGTCCGGGACCAAAGATCCGCGGGTGCTCGATCTTGTTGGACAAATAGGCCGGCAAGGTCTGCGGCATTCCCGGCGTGAACACAAGCTGCGCAAGCGGCTTGCTCCCGACCCGGCTCAGGTCAGGACCATAGTTGTCCGGGGTCCGCACGCCGGCAATCGCGTGGCATGCCGCGCAGCCGTACTCCTCCACCAGTTGCTTGCCGTGCGCAATCTGGCCCGGCGTCGCCGAGTCCAGATGCACGTTGGCCAGCAGATCGGAGTTGGTCTTGCTTTCCAGGAATCCGGCCAACAGCGCCAATTGCTGCTCCGTGAAACGGTAGCGGGGCATGGCCGTTCCGGCGTCATAGTTTCGCGGATCGCGGAGCCACGCCGTAAGCCATGCGGGCTTCACCTTCGTTCCCACGGCGGTAAGCTCCGGTCCCAGATCCCCGCCCACCAGATTGCCCGCCGCATTCTGAGTGGCATGGCACGATGCGCAGAACGATTCGCCATACAGGCTTGCGCCCGCTGTGGGATCGGCATTCTCCACCGACGCCGACTTTAGAGCGGCGGTATCTCCGGGCTCCGGCACGCTGTTCGCGATTAGAAACGCGGAGATATCCCGGGCTTCCTCGTCGCTCAGCAGGAAGTTCGGCATGGTCGCCGAAGCAGCATAGCTCTTTGGATCCTTCAGCCACGCGTAAATCCACTCCCGAGAAGTCTTGTCGGCAATGTGCGTAAGGGCGGGAGGGTCATCCGTCGGCTGCATGGAGCTGCCGTCGGGCAGTTTGATCGTGTGGCAGCGCACACAGCCGTAGCGCGCCAGCAGCTGGCGGCCCTGATTCAAGGCTGGCGTACCTTCCAGGTCCGCATGGTGGCACTGGCCGCAGGCGGCCTGATCGTAGCGCGCGGGCAGAATCGGCTCGTCTGGCGGGAGCGAGCTGTCATGGGCCGCAGCAACCGTCGTGGCCGAGCCCTGGCCGCGATGGCAGATCACGCAGCCAAACTGCTCCATCGAGTGGGGAATCGCGGGATGCCGCGACCAGGGCTCCATTCTAACGTCGCCGAGGCTGGTCTCCGTCAGGCCCAGGTGGCACGTCTCGCACCGGTCCACCACGCCCAGATCCGGCAGCCAGATCTGGTGAATCCCCGGTTGGAAATGCCGCTCCAGCACGGGCGCGTCACGGCGGCTCCGGACCAGCTTCAGATAGCCGTGCTGATAATGCCGCCATGCGCTGAAGTGATCCTTGGCCGGCGCAATCGCCAGCGCGATCAGCAGCAGCACACTCGTGATCCCAAACGCCCGAATCGGATCCCGAAACAGCCGGCGCCAGGAGTTCCAGCAATTCTTAAGCGTTCGCACTTAGCTCCTCCATGGCAAGATCCAGGACCATCCGGGGCCGCGGAAAAACGTGCCCACCACCGTCAACACGGTGAGTTCCAGCAAAAACCACGTCATGATCCACCACGACACGGGCCTCGAAACCAGATATCTGCGGAAGCGGCTGGCCGACTGCGGCGCGCTGTAGGCCGCGATCAACAGGAAACCCGCCACGGCCAGGGTCGGCGCCAGCGCGACGTACACGTGAAAGAACCAAAGAAACAGCGACAGACTGGCCGCGACAATGTAGAAGATCGTCAGATTGCGCGGGCGATCTTTCAGGAACACGCCCTCTGGCCGGATGTTGATGTTGAAGTACGGAATGACCACCAGCGCCACGACCAGCAGCCCTGGAATCAGGACTCCCGCCACCACAGGCGGAAAGTAGTGGAGCATCTCCTGCAGCCCCAGAAAGTACCAGGGCGCCTTGGCCGGATTGGGCGTCACGGTTGGGTTGGCGATCCCCTCCAGCGGCGCATTGAAGAACAGCGACATCAGCACAAGCGCAATGACCAGCACCTGCACGGCCAACCCCGCGCGAAACAGCGCCTCGGGGTAGGTCTGCACCTGCTCCTCATCTTCGCTCCGCACGTGGGCCGAGGTCCGGCGCGTGACAAACACGACGCGTTTCGGCGATTTCTTCGCGTCCGAGCTGGTTCCCGCGAGATAGTCACTCATGGTTTGACCACCTCCTCCTGACCAGCCTCTGCTGTTGCTGGCTGCTGGGCCGCTGCTTCGTCCGGTTGCTTCGCCGGCTCGCTCTGCTGCACGTACAGGCCGCCGTCCTTGCGAATTCTCCAGAAGTGCACGGCGATCAGCATCACGGCAGCCAGCGGCAGAATTACGCAGTGCAGCACGTAAAACCGCAGCAGCGCATTCGCGTTCACCAGGTTGCCGCCCAGCAGCAGCAAATGGATCTTCTGCCCGACGAGGGGAACGGCGGACGAGATGTTCGATCCCACGGTGATGGCCCAGAAGGCCAGCTGATCCCACGGCAGCAGGTAGCCCGTGTAGCTCAGCAACAGCGTGGCCAGGAGGAGAAATATGCCCACGACCCAGTTGAATTCCCGCGGCGGCCGGTACGCCCCGCGATAGAACACGCGGAACATGTGCGCGAATGCGAGCAGCACCATCGCGTGGGCCGACCAGCGATGCAGGTTGCGCAGAAACAAGCCCGATGACACCACAAACCGCAGGTCCTTCATGTCGGAGTACGCTTGCGGCACCGACGGGTGGTAATAGAACATCAGCAGGATGCCCGTGATCACCAGCACCAGAAAGGTGCCCAGCGTGAGCGTTCCCAGGTACCAGGTGGCATCGAAGGTCAGCATCCGCCGCCGTACCTTCGTGGGCAGGATGTGCAGGAATACACTCTGCTGAATGGCCATGGACCGATGCAGCGTGCTGGTGCCCGTGCCGCCGCGGAAGATCGACTTCCACGGCCGGCTTGCCGTCAATCTCTTCAGGGCGCCTTCTATTCGTGACGGCATCTTCAGATCCTCACAAACTGGAATGGGGGAATGTGGGTGGAGCGGTCGACCATGACGTCGCGATCGTCGGAAAGCCAGGTTTTCAGCCAGGGCAGGGGCTTCGGCGCAGGGCCCGCGAGCTTCTGCCCTTCTTCGCTGAACCGGCTGCCGTGGCATGGGCATGCGATAGTGGCCAGCTCCGGTCTCCATGCCGTCATGCAGCCCAGGTGCGTACAGATCATAGTGAGCGAGAAGATCCCGTCCGGCAGCCGCACCACGTAAATCGCCTCCGCCGGATGCATCGTCACCGAATTCATGGAGTAATCCTCCACGTTTCCCGCATTCACAATCGGAGAAGGTTCGTAGAGCACATTCGGCGACATGTACTTGTACGCGAAGCTGAGAGTTCCGACCGCGGCCAGCCCCAGCGATCCGATCCCCAGCCTCGCGAAGAAATCCCGCCGGCTGATCTCCTGCTCATCCGGCTTTGGCTTCCTGCCCTCGTCCATCGCTCTCCTCACTTCCTGCTTTCGGCGGCTGTCTGAAAGGGCGCGTTGAGCGCGCCAATCGAGATCAGTCCCGTAGGTTCCGCCGATGTAAGCGAATATGACTCCATCGTGATCATCCCCACCGGGCACCGCGCCGCGCACAATCCGCACCGGATGCACCGCGTCTCGTCCTTCAACATGGCCGAGCCGGCAACGACGCCAAGCTCGTCGGCCTTCATCTCGTCCAGTTCCACATTCAGCAGAGCTTCGCTCTCCGCAAGCTGCGCGACCACCTCCGGAGGAAACTGAATGCGATCGAGGCTCACCAGCTCCAGGCAGTTCTCCGGGCATACATCCACGCACCCGCCGCACAGAATGCACAGGCTTCCGTCCTCGAGATTCCCTTCAAAGACGGTGTTCACCCAACAGTGCAGGCAGCGCTGCGCCTCCATCTGCGCCGTCTTCTCGTCCAGCACCATTTCCACCTCGGTCATCCCGGTGCGCCGCTCCAGCGGCACTGTCGGAATCGGCTGCCGGATCAATTCCAGAAGGTAGGAGGGCATGCTGTGCCGCTGCAGGACTTCCACGGAGACCGTCGGCTCCGGATGGCTGCGCCCGCGCAGATACTCGTCGATGCCCACTGCCGCGCGCTTCCCGTCCGCCACGCTGTCGATAATCAGCCGCGGCCCGAAGACGCAGTCTCCGCCCGCGAAGACGCCGGGGGCTGAGGTCATCAGCGACTCCGTGTTAACCGCGATCAGTCCTCGCCGCGAGATCTCCACGCCATCATCCGGCCCCAGGAAATCCAGCCGTGGCGCCTGGCCGATGGCCATAATCACGGTGTCGCAGTCCAGTACCGTTTCGCTGTTCTCGTAAAACGCCGGATTGAAGCGGCCGGTCTCGTCGAAGACCCACTTTGTCCTGACGACTTCCAGCCCGGTCAGCTTTCCGTTTTCCCCAAGCAGCCGCTTGGGCCCCAGCCCCGGATGCAGAAGGATGCCCTCCTCTTCCGCGTCCATGATCTCCTCGAGCGCCGCCGGCATCTCCTCGCGCTTCTCGAGGCAAACCAGATGCACCTCGCGCGCGCCCATGCGCAGTGCCGAGAGAGATATGTCCATCATCTCTTTGGTGGCCATGGCTTCCACGTTTTCCTGGGACGGCTCCTGGTGCTCGACGCCAGGCGTGTGCTGGCGCAGTACTTCGCGGGCCGCGGAACGGGCCACGTCCATCGCCACGTTGCCGCCGCCGATCACGATCACCTTCTTGCCGACTCGGAACTGGTACCCGAGATTCACATTCAGCAGAAAATCGATGCCCTTGTGCACCCCGTCCAGGTCCACGCCGGGAATCGTCAGATCGCGGCTTTTGTGGGCTCCCACGGCGAGCAGCACGGCGTCGAAATCCCGACGTAGTTCGGCAATGGTGAAATCCCTGCCGGCCGCTGTATTCAGCTTCAGGGTGATATCGCCGGTCGCGAGGATCTCCCGCACCTGGGCTTCCACCACATCCCGAGGCAGCCGATATTCCGGAACGCCGAGGTACAGCATTCCACCGGCCACCGGCGCTGCCTCGAAGATCGTCACCTGGTAGCCCATCAACGCCAGATCGTGCGCGGCGGAGAGCCCGACCGGCCCTGCTCCTATGATCGCCGCCTTGTAAGGCAGGGGCGCCTGCGTCCGGCCCTCGCTCACATCCACGGGGTGCCGGGACTCCGGTCCGTGTCGCTCGGTCAGGAACCGCTTCAGCGCGCGAATCGCGATGGGTTTGTCGATGGCGCCGCGTCGGCACGCCGTCTCGCAGGGATGGGCACAGACGCGTCCGCAGATGCTGGCCAGCGGATTCGGCTCCCTCGCCAGCCGGTACGCCTCCTCGTAACGAGCTTCGGCGATCAGCGCGACGTACCTGCCGGCATTGGTGTGTGCGGGACAGGCCATCATGCACGGGAAGTTGCTGTTCAACCAGGCGGAGTCGACCCTTCTGTTTTCGTCCCGCTTCAGCATGATGGCTATCCCGTTACTGCCCGCTTTGGCCGGACTACCGGCTCACGGTTATGTCCAGCGCTGTGTCGCCGGCAACCGTTACCTGCGAGGTGTGCGGCTTGTCGCCTTCGTGCCACGCGGTTACCGAATAGGTGCCGTTGGGAACGTTCCTGATCACGTACTCGCCCGCCGCGTTCGTCGTCGCGTAATACGGTGTCGGCGACACGATGATGTAACCCGACATGTCCGGGTGCACGTTGCAGAACAGCGGGACGACCCCGGCTTCGGAGAAGGTGAAGCTCCGCTTATCACCCTGTGGCCAGGTTCCCAGGTTGTGCCCCAGCTTCTTGTTGCCATTGACGGACGGCCAGAAGACGTTGTGCGCGACGCTGTCGCTGTTCAAAAAGTCCACGGTCGTGCCCTGTTGCACCACCATGATGTGCGGCTGAAACATCAAGCCCTTTTGATTCATCACCTGATGCTCGTTCGGCGCCGGAAATGTCTTACCCGCGATTGCGTTGACGTAGACCACCGATTCGCCTTTGGCGCCGGAGACTTTCCCGTGAAGGTCTCCCGCGTGCGCGGCCACCGCCGCTCCCAACATCACCATTGCTGCTGCGTACACGCGAACTTTCATGCCTGCTCCTTCCTCGTTTTTGGCACTACGCTTGCGCAGGGCCAGGTTTTTGTTCATTCGCGGCCGCCCCACAGAACATCGTTTCTGCGGCGCTTGCCGGTGGTGTTGCTGGTGGAGACCCGTTTTCTTACTTCAGGGAGAGATCGGCCGGACTTCCGAGGTTGGAACCTCCCTGCGCAGACGCCCCGGGGCCGTGTCGGATTGCATCGTGCCTCGATTCCCCATCCCCAAACGGGTTGTCCAACGTGCATAACTATCGCGGGCGCAAAGCAGGGCGGGATGTGACCAATATCACAATGGGTTCCCAACTGCCTTCATGACAGCGTCGTAACAAGCGTGTAAGCCAACGGGGCAAGGATGGCGTGCGGGGAGGCTGGGGCCTTTTGGTTGTCACCCGATGGTTCCTGCACGCCCAATCCGCTCATTCTTGGAACCGTGGACACGCTCGCCGCACAGCGGCTTGGTTCAAACGAGCTTCTCGTTATTGATTTGCGACGCGACTTCCTGATGAGTGCGAAATCGCCATCATGGAGAGTTCCGGTCCTCGGCCATGTCGTCGATGAAGGCGCTGCGGCCACGAGTTCGGACGCGACGAAACGGACGACCGATCAGGGCCATTCAGAGCAATGAGGAATGTCCGGCATTCTTTGGAGAGCGAACTGCGCACGATCAGGAATCGCGTGAACCAAAGGTGTAGCTGAATACCGTGTACTCAATACGTATTCCGAAACCGCTTTTCGAGCGTTTGGTGCGTTTCTAGCGCCCTTTATTTATCAGTATTTTGTTTAGAATCAGTGCCCCGTTTCAGTTCGACTCCCGCCGCCTCCACCAACTGCCTTTCCGTCCAGCGCACGCGGCAAGTCCTGCTTGCGGCGTCCGCGTGAATCCAATCCTGTTGACTCTCTGACTTCCCATTTGGCGGATGCCCCAAAAGTGCCAACACACGCCTTACAAAAGTAATGGCTCTTGTCGGTTCGGCATGCTATCGTTTCGGCAGTTTCCAGCATCCGGGCTCGATCGTTGAGTTGCCGCGCGCCCTATCCCTGCGTTTTGGCGTGCCAGGCTCCCCGTCTGCTGGCGCTCTGAAGCTGGTCCCCGCCCGACCCGGCGTTCAGGATTTCTCTTGAGGTCAGTGCATGAAATCCCCTTTCTTTTCCACTCTTTGGCCAGCTTCCGCCCCCACCAGCCACCTCCGCATGTTTCGTAGTGCGCGCTTCACTGCCCTTTCACTCGGGCTCCTGGTGTTCGCTTCCATGGCCGCGAGTTCTGCTCAGGCACAGAACCTCACCAGCTTTGGCACGGCAGCTGTGGGGACGCCGACGACGCAAAGCGTCCCGGTTCCCGTCAGCGCCTCCGGCACGGTCGCTACGGTCGCTGTGCTGACCACGGGCTCGCCCAATCTCGACTTCACGGAAGCGGCCGCCGGCGATACCTGCGCCGGGAATTCTTTTACGGCTCCGACCTCGTGCACCGTCAACGTCACCTTCTCGCCTCTCTACCCCGGACCTCGCACCGGCGCGGTGGTCCTCGAGGACGCGTCGGGTAAGACGCTCGGTCTGGAGTACCTCACCGGCACCGGCCAGGGCTCGCTGGCCGTGATGATTCCCGGAACCATCAGCATCGTCGCCGGCCAGGTGGGCGAGTGGACCCAGATCGACGATGGCCAGCCCGCCACCCAGGCCGACCTGGATCTCCCCTCTGCCACGGCTCTGGATGGAGCGGGCGACATTTTTATCGCCGACTCCAGCCATAACCGGGTTCGCGAAGTGATCGCCTCCACGGGCAATATCACCACCGTCGCCGGGAACGGGAGCGCCGGCTATGATCCCGCGGCCACGATAGCCACGGCTACCACTCTTACTGCCCCAGGAGGAGTCGCCGTCGACGGCGCCGGCAATCTCTACATCGCCGACACCGACAACAATGTGATCCGCGAGGTGAACCTCACGACCGGCGCCATTCAGACCGTGGCCGGCAATGGAACCAGCGGATATTCCGGCGATAGCGCTGCGGCATCCGCAGCGGAACTCAATTCGCCTCAGGGCGTTACCGTCGATGCTGCCGGCAATCTCTACATCGCCGACACCGGTAACAATGTCATCCGCAAAGTCACCGCTTCGACCGGCATCATCACCACTATCGCCGGCGGCGGTACGACACCCAGCACCTGCGCCGGGTCGAAGGACTCGATGGGCGATGGCTGCGTCGCAACTTCGGCCACTCTGATTGCGCCTTACGGCGTGGCATTTGATCCGACCGGCAATATGTACATCCCGGACTCAGGCGACAACCTCGTGCGCGTGGTGAACGGGACGAACGTGATCAACATTTATGCCGGCAATGGCACGGCCGGATTCTCAGGAGACGGCGGTCAGGCCAGGTCCGCCCAACTCTATTCGCCCCTCGGCGTGGCCTGCGACGCCGCCGGGGATCTCTACATCGCCGATGCCCGCAACTATGTCATCCGCAAGGTCAGCGCCACGTCCCACAGAATCTTCACGATTGCCGGCAACAATAACAGCAGCATCTATAACGACGGAAAATCCGGCTACACCTACGGCAACAAACAGAGCGGCGAGCAGTACACCGGCAACGGCATCGCGAATGCCGGTGTGTCGCCTACCCTTGTGGGAGCCGGCATTTACGCGCCCTATGGCGTCGCGGTCGACCCGAGCGGCAATCTCTACGTTGCCGAGTATTACGACCATGTGATCCGCAAGATCACCGCCAGCGCGGCGACTCTGTTCTTCAGTCCCGCGCAGTGGATTGGCCAGGTCAGCGGGCCGCTTAACCAGACCGTCGAGAACGATGGCAACAGCACGCTGTCGTTCAGCGCGATTTCCAGCGATACAAATTCGACGGTTAATCCGGCGAGCACTTGCTCCACCACGAGCACCGTCGCCGTCGGCGATCAGTGCACAATCCATGCCGAGTTCTCGCCCACGGTGAGTGGCAATCCCCTGGCTGGCGACATCAGCCTGACCACGGATCTCAATTCTTCTCTGACGATCGCCGCTGTTGGGCAGGCGCTGGCCCAGAATGCGCCGGTGGTGACGGTCACTTCGACGCCCAACCCATCGAGCTACGGTCAGACTGTCAATTTCACTGTCGCCGTGGCCAAGAGCCCTTCGGCTCCGCTAACACCCAGCGGCACAGTAACGCTCTACGACCTCTTCCCGGCGCCCGCAACGCCGCCTACTGTTCCTAATCCCCCATCGCCTCCTCCGGGCGTGGCGATCGGCACCGGGACGCTGAATGCCAACGGCACCGTGACCATCAATAACAGCACGCTCGCCGCCGGAACACACGATATTTACGCTGCCTACAGCGGCGACACGTACTACGCTGCGGCGAACACGGCCACAGCGTACGTCCAGCAGGTGAACGAGGCGGTGACTGTCACGTTGACCAACTCCAGCGGCAATAATCCGTCCACTTACGGCACCTCGGTTACCTTCACGGCCAATGTCACTGTCTCGGGCGGCGTGTCCACCAGCGGGACCAGCGTCTCCTTCTACGACGGTGCTGCGTTCCTTGGCAGCTCGCCAGTCGATTCCAGCAACAACGCAACCTACGCGACCTCTGCGCTGACCCCCGGCAACCACAGCATCAACGCGACCTACACCGACGCAAATGGCGTCTCGGGCACTTCCGCCAACTACATTCAGGGTGTGAAGCAGACCACGGCGACCGTCGTCACCTCCAACGAGGCGGGCAATCAGTCCACCTTCGGCGCCTCGGTCACCTTTACGGCCACGGTCACGGCCACGGGACCGGATGTCCCTGGCGGCACCGTCGATTTCTATGACGGCGCGAACAAGATCGGGACGGGAACCCTCACCGCCGGCTCCGGAACCACAGCGACCGCAACCTATACCACCTCCACGCTGGCGGTCGGCACCCACAGCATCACCGCGGTCTATGCCGGCGATACCGACGACTTCTCCAGCACATCCGCCGTCTACACACTCACGGTCAACGCGACCACGACCACGACCACGATGACGACCAGCGCCACCCCGGCCATCGTCGGCACGTCCGTCACCTTCACCGCGAATGTGACCAGCGCCGGCGGCAATGTGCCCACCGGAACTGTGAACTTCTATAACGGGGCCGCACTGCTGGGCTCAGGCACCCTCAATGGCTCGGGCGTCGCGACTTACAAGACCTCGAACCTGCCGGTGGGCGCCTACTCTCTCACCGCCAGCTACCAGGGCGACACCAACGACGGCTCAAGCACTTCCACGCCGCCGGTTCCATTCAGCGTCATCCAGGCGACGACCAGCGTCGCGTTGACGGCCAGCGCCACCGCCATCCCGGTCACAACGACGGTCACCTTCACCGCGACCGTCGCCGGCAACGGCGTCACGCCGACGGGCACCGTCACCTTCATGGATGGGACAACAAGCCTGGGCACAGCAACTCTTAACGGAAGCGGCGTCGCCACTTTCCCCACCTCAGCATTGTCGCTCGGGCAGCACAGCATCACCGCCGTCTACCAGGGTGATGCGGACAACGCAGGCAGCACCTCTGCCCCTGTGACGGTTACCGTGGGCACCTTCTCGACGCAGACTGTTCTGGCCGCGTCCGCCACCACGGTCGCTTCCAACCAGCCGGTAGCCCTTCTGGCCACCGTCATCTCCTCAAGCGGCAAGCCCGTTGCCGGTGGGACCGTGACGTTTTTCAATGGCACGACCAATATCGGCACGGGGAATATCGGCACGAACGGCTCGGCTTCGATTTCCATCGAGCTGACGGCGGGCAGCGACACCGTCACCGCGCAATACAGCGGCGACACGGATGATGCAGGCTCCACTTCCGATGCGATCACCATCACCGTCGGCCAGGCGACCGACTTCAGCATCGGGATCAATCCAACGTCGCTCACGATCCCAACCGGCGATCATGCGAATGTGAACATTTCGCTCACCTCGCTCGACGGTTTCGCTGACAGCGTTGCCCTGGGCTGCAGTTCGCTGCCGCCTTCGGTCACCTGCAATTTCTCGTCGACGAACACACCTCTCAGCGCGAACGGCAGCGCGTCGGTTACCCTCACGGTCGACACGAACTCGCCGCTGGTCGGGGGATCTCAGGCCCGCAACCACACGCCAGCCGCTCCCGGCAGCAGCGGAGGCGCGCTCCTTGCCTTCCTCTTGCCGGGCGCGGGCCTCCTGAGCTTGTGGCGGTTCCGCCGTCGTACCGGCCTGCTGAAGCTCATCGCGATTTTTGCGGTGATTGCCGGCGCCACCATGGCCATGAACGGCTGCGGCGGGCTGTCGCTGTCCAGCGCCAAGCCCGGTACGTACGTCATCCAGGTTACGGCCACCGGCACCAAGACCAACGTCACGCACGTTGCTAATCTGACGGTACAGGTGACCCAGTGAGTCCAGCCCGGAACATGATCGTCCGTTCCTCGTTCGGCATTCTGATCGCGGCCTTCCTGGTGGTGGCCGCGACGCCCGCACGTGCGCAATCGCCCCAGGCCGGCCAATACGGCGACCAGACTCTCGCCGCTGGCGGCTATTTCAACGCCACGCATCTGCAATACGGCGAGCACTGGGTGCTGGGCGCCGGCGCTTTTGTCGATGCCAATCTCACCTGGCGCTACGGTATTGAGGGCGAAGCCACCTGGTCCCGTTGGCAAGCGCAGTCCCAGACCTATGCCACCACGTACCTGGTCGGGCCGCGCTATCGCTTCAAGGGTCTTGGGAATTACCGGTTCTCTCCTTACGCCAAGTTCCTCATCGGCGACGGCTCCTTCAACTTTCCGTACAACACGGGTACCGGCAACTATTTCGTGATGGCCCCGGGCGGCGGCATCGACTACCACTGGAAGTCCCGCTTCGACCTTCGCCTCTGCGATGTCGAGTACCAGATCTGGCCCCAGTTCAGCTTTGGCTCTGTCAGCAACATCAGCGCCAGCGCCGGCCTTCGCTACCGCATCTTCTGATCCCTCGCTGACGATCGCATCGCATCGCCCCGCTTATACTGCGGTTGCAGGCAAGGAGCGGAGATGCAACGGCGCGAATTCTGCAAATTGGTGGCCGCGGCAGCGGCTGCAACGGCAGTTCCATCCGGGGCGGCAGCGGAGGCGGCAACACCGCTGCAGGCGCAGGGCGCGGCTGTCCCAGCCGAGGCCCCGGGATTCAACCATCTCACCCAGCACTACGCGGAATTCTGCGCGACGCCGGCGAACGAGCGCGTCTTCTACGCTCTGGTGAACGGAAGCATCGTCGAGCAGGAAACTCGACGAGGCTGACTGGAAGCCGACCGACTGGGGCGAGCCGCCAGCGCTGCCCATTCCCGGCGGCTCCTGGGACGGCGTGCCGATGATGGCGCCCGATTTCGGCCTTGCCGGCGAGGGGCCGTATCAGCCCACCTGGGATTCGCTGCTGCAGTACGAGGCGCCGGAATGGTATCGCGACGCCAAAGTTCGGCATCTGGGCGCACTGGAGCCCGCAGTGCGTTCCGGAAGACGGCGACTGGTACGCGCGCAACATGTACGTCGAGGGAAATCAGCAGAATACGAATATCAATCTGGAGCACTACGGACCTCCCTCGCAGCTTCGGATACAAGGACCTTTGCGCGCAGTGGACGCTTCTGAACTGGGATCCCGATGATCTGATCGCGCGCTACAAGAAGGCCGGCGCGCGGTTTCTTCATCGCCCTGGCCAACCATCATGACGGCTTCGACACGTGGGACTTCAAAGCATCAGCCGTGGAACGCGGCAGCCATCGGCCCGCATCGCGATGTGGTGGGCATCTGGGCGGCCGCGGCCCGCAAGCAGGGACTGCGCTTCGGCGTCACCGTACACCAGGCGCGCAACTGGTGGTGGTTCCAGCCCTCGCACGGCGCGGACAAGACCGGTCCGCTCGCGGGAGTCCCCTACGACGGCGACTTGACACACAGCAGACGGCAAGGATCAGTGGTGGGAGGGTCTCGATCCGCAGCGGCTTTATGGCGTCAAGCATCCCGTACGACGCGCTGCCCGATGCCTCCTATGTGAAGAATTTCTACGACCGCACGCGCGACCTGATCGATCAGCACGATCCCGATCTGCTTTATTTCGATAACGCGCTGCTTCCGCTGGGCTGGGGCGGCATGAACCTGGGCGCTTACTTCTACAACCACAATCTGAAGACGCACGGCGGCAAGATGGAAGCCGTCCTCAACGTCAAGGAAGTGCCCGACCGCAGTTGCCAAAGCCGCTTGTCGCCGATTACGAGCGCGGCCTCACCAGCGCGATCATGCCACTACGCCTGGCAGTCGGAGACCTGCATCGGCGACTGGCATTACGAGCGCAGCGCTCTACGAGAAACCTGGCGAATATGGCGGCTATCTGCCGCCGCGCGACGTCATCCACTGGATGGTCGACACGGTCAGCAAGAATGGCACATTTATTCTGAACATCCCGGGCAAGCCGGACGGCACCATCGACAGCAAAGAAATCGCGGTGCTGGATGGGATCACTGCGTGGATGCAGGTGAACGGCGAGGCCATCTACGAGACGCGCCCGTGGAAGGTCTATGGCGAAGGGCCGCACCCGGTGAAGACCGGATCGTTCCAGGGCGAACAGCATCAGCACACTCGGCGCACAGGACATTCGCTTCACCCGCAACAAAGCCAACACGGTGATCTACGCGATCTTCCTGGGCTGGCCGAAAGGCCCCGCAGTCATCCAGGCTCTGGGAACATCGGCGCCCACGCACCCGGGCAAGATCGCGAACGTGCAGCTTCTCGGCACCGGCGACGCAGTCAACTGGAAGCAGCGCGCCGATGGGCTGCACGTCGAATTGCCGGGCAACTATCGTCCAGCGGCCGATTACGCAGCCGCATTGAAGGTCATGCTGGGCTGAGAATCGCTCGGCCCAGCGCTACTCGATGCGCAGCGCCTCCATGGGATCCACTCCGGCCGCGCGACGCGCCGGCACAACCGCGGCGATCAGAGCCGCCGTGCCCAGCACGAGAATGGAGAGCCCCAGCACGACGGGGTTATATCCACTGACTCCGAAGAGCTGGGCCGCCATCAGATGCCCGGACGCCATGGCGGCGGGAATGCCGATCAGCAAACCGACGCCCACCTGCAGGAACGCTCCGCGCAGCACCATCCGCTGCACGTGCAGGCGATTCGCGCCCAGCGCCATGCGGATGCCGATCTCGCCGGTGCGCTGCGCCACCGCATAGGCCGTAACGCCATACAATCCGATCGCCGCCAGAATCAATGCGAGCGCACCGAACAGGGAAGTGAGCTGCGCGATCATCGTCTGCTGGTTGAAGTTGAGCGCCACCTGCTGCCCGAAGCTCTCATAGTCAATGAGCATCAGGTTCGGGTTCACCTGCGCCAGCGCGCGGCGCACCTGCGCTTTAATCCGGGAACATGACCGCGCGTCTGGAGGACGATGGTCCCCAGATAGTGGCTTTCCGTGATGAAGTGCGCATAATTCGCTGCGCTTGGGTCGGTCGCGGGGATCTGCGCGCTCTGCGCCGCGGGCAGGAAGTACATGGGACGAACCGGCTGCGTCGGATCCCAGTACTGCGTGTCCTGCACGACGCCCACAATTTCGTACGTTCCGGTGATGGAAGGTTCCCAGTCGCCGAAATGCGCCCCGATGGGATTCTTCCCGCGAAAGAACTTTTTCACGAAGGCCTGATTCACGACGGCCACATTGTGGCTGGTGGCATCATCGGCGCGCGTGAAGTCGCGCCCCTGAAGCAGTTTCGTTCCCACGGCGCCAAAATAATCGGGCGTGACGCGATCCCAGGAAGCGGTGGTGTCATCGCCGGGACCGGCGACAGGCTGTCCCTCGATCGACACCCCTTCGCCCCAGTTGTCTCCGCTCATCGGAGAGTAGAGCGCGAACGCCACGCGATCTATTCCCGGAATCGTCGCGAGCGTGTCGTGGAGCTGCTGATAGAAGGTCACCAGTTGATCGGGCTTGTACCCGGCGGTCTGCGGCCCGATCTCGGCAATGGTGCGGTTCGCCGTGTCGAATCCGAAATTCTGATGTTCCACGCGATTCACGCTGAGGATCAGGAATCCGGCCGCGCACAGCAGCACGATCGACACCGCGGCCTGCGCCACCACCAGCGCCTTCTGCGCCAGCGTCGCATGCCTCCCGGTGGAACGGTTGGCGCCGCGCAGCGCTTCGATGGGATCGGCGTGCGCGGACAGCCATGCGGGCGCGATGCCGAACAGCAGGCCGGTCAGCAGCGAAACCCCACAGGCAAATCCCAGCACCACCAGCGACGGAGATGGATCGATGGGCACCGGATTGTTCTGGAAGGCCAGGTGGAGGATGAGCCGCGCGCCGCCCCAGGCCACCAGCACTCCGGCAAAGCCTCCGATCCCCGCGAGCACGAGGCACTCTGCCAGCGCGCGCTTCACCAGCCGCCCTCGCGAGGCGCCGAGTGCGGTCCGCACCGAGGTCTGCTGGCGCTGCGTGGCCGCCCGGGCCAGCATCAGGTTGGCCAGATTCGCGCACGCGATCAGCAGCACGAATCCCGATACCCACAGCAGCAGATCCAGGTCGCTTTTGTACGAGTCCTGCATGCGCTGGACGCCGCCCCCGCCCGGAGCCAGACGCAAATACTGCTTAGGAATCAGTTCGCGGCTGGCAGGCCCAATGCCCTTGCTCATCTGCGGACTGCGAAGAAACTGGATCAGCTCCACATTCAGCCGAGCCTGGATCGGCGCAATCGCCGTTTCCGCGGGCACGCGCCCGATCAGGTTCAGCCACTGGATTTCAGGGTGGTCGATCTGATCCACCTCCGGGGCCAGCACAGCATTCAGATTCAGCGGCAGCCACAGGGATGGCGGCCTGTCCGTCAGCCGCTCGCCGAAGAAGCCCGGCGGGGCGATGCCGACGATGGTCACAGGATTCCCGTTCACAACGAAGCTCGACCCGATGATCGAAGGGTTGTGTCCGAATTTCTCCTGCCAGGTCCGATAGCTCAGCACAGCAACAGGCGTTGCGCCACGCACATCGTCCGACGCGCGCAGAAGCCGCCCCGCATACGGCCGCAGTCCGAGCGTGTCGAACGAATTGCCGGAGACAAATTCCGCGTAAAGCGGCTGCGCCGGATCGTTGCTGTCGGCGCGTCGTACGGCCATGGTGTTGTCGTTCGACTGGAATGCGGCCAGGCTCTCGAACCCAGGCGTATTGTCCCGGAATCCGCGGTACTGCTCATACGAGAACAGCGACCAGTCGTTGGGAATCCCGCCCCCGGCGCCTCCGCTCGGCAAGCCGCCATTGTTGCAACACTGCTCGTTGTCGCCCACCCGCCACAGCTGCGCCGGACTCTTCACCGGCAGCGATCGCAGAAGCACGGCATTCACCAGCGTGAAGATCGCGGTCGTCGCGCCGATCCCCAGCGCCAGCGTCAGAATGGCGGTTATCGAAAACCCGGGTGACTTCCGCAATTGGCGCAGGGCATTTCTGATGTCGGTCAGCATGATGGATTCCTCGGGCGGGCAGCACTCCGTACAGCTCTACGGCTGCATCCGGACTGCCAGCCGCAGCTGCCGCCATCTGGTTGAAAACACAGCTGGCCGCGTTCGGAAGGAATCCGAGATGGTGTCCGGTGTCAGACGTCAGTGTTCGGAACTGGACATTTTTAAGCTGGCCCGGAGCCCCTCTCAGGGAAGGGTGGTGACGACCAGATCCTGGGCTCCGGTCGACTGCGGAATCCGCAGATGCAGGACGCGGTGGGCGGCATCGTACGTCGATCCCGGCACAGCATGCCCGTTGAGCGTCGCGCGCGTCTGTGCCGATGGCCAGTCGTAGATCGCAACGTCAACCGACTTCCACCACGCGGGATAAGAACCCTCCTGCGCGCCGAGATTCAGCGTGAGCCGGCCCGTTTCGGATTGGCAGGTGTAGTCCACGCGAAGGTAGCCGCCGTGCTGGTAGTCGAACGTCGTTCCATCGTCCTGGTACAGCGATCCATGGCAATCGGGCCCCGGATAAACGCGCAGCTCCAGCGGCCCCTGCGGCGTTTGTCCCGTGCTCTGCACCAGCGGCTGCATCGGCAGAATCGATCCGCCGCGGACGTAAACGGGCAGCATCGCGAGCGCAGGCTGGACGGTCGCGGTTTGCAGCGTCGCAGGTTTCACCGCCGCAGCCTTCGTCATCAGGCTCCCGGTCCAGAAGTCGTACCAGGGCACAGGCGGAAACGTCACAGCATAGCTCTGCACCTCATCGGGATAGGGCGGCGGCGCGACGAGCAGGTCCGGCCCGAACAGGAACTCATTGCCCGCGGTCAGATCCAGCGGGCTGCGATCCGGCATGGCATCCGGAAATTCGAGGAACAGCGGACGCAGGATGGGAACACCCGTGCGCGAGGCCTCCTCGGCCGCGGTGTAGATGTACGGCAGCAGACGGTAGCGCTCATCGATGTAGTTGCGGCGGATCGCCTCCTGGGCCGGTCCTCCCGCCCACGGCTCCTGCGGGTTGCTGCCGATCTCGGTGTGGTCCCGCTCGATCGGATTGAACGCGCCGACCTCGATCCATTTCGTGAGCAGATCCATCGAGGGCGAGCCGGCGTACCCGCCAATGTCGTCGCCGGCCATGTAGAAGCCGCACAGGCCGAGGCTCTCGAGCATCGGGGTGCTCAGGCGGAGATGCGACCAGGAGCTGGAGTTGTCGCCCGTCCAGGTGGCCGCATAGCGCTGGCCGCCCGCAAAGCTCGCCCGCGTCAGCACGAACGGCCGCTGATTGGGCTTGAGCTTCAGCAGGCCTTCATAGGTTGCCTCTGAATTCAGCAGGCCCATGATGTTGTGCATCTCGCGCTGCGTGATGGTGCGCGTTGCGAAGCCCGGACCCTCGATTTGGCCGGCCACGTCGAGAGGAGCGGTTTTGGTGGGCACGTTGAACACGGAGGGCTCGTTCATGTCATTCCAGAAGCCGGCAACGCCCTCGTTGTAAAAGTTCTTGTAGAGCAAACCCCACCACACGCGCGTGGATTGCTGCGTGAAATCGGGAAACACCGAAGGCCCCGGCCAAACCGTGCCCACGTACAGCGAGCCGTCTGGATTGTGCAGGAAGTGGTTGCCGGCCGCGCCGGAATTGAACGGCGCGTAATCGCCATTCGGAACATAGGCGATGTGCAGATCTGTGATGAGCACCAGGTGGAAGTGCATGTTCTTCAGCTCGTCGACAAAGGCAGGGAAGTTTGGAAACTTCGCTGCATCGAGCGTGAACGGGCGGTTCTTCACCTGATACGCGATGTCCATGTAAAGAGCGTCGGATGGAATGCGATCGGCGCGCAGGCGATCGGCAATGCCGCGCAGCTCCTTCTCGGTCCCGTAGCTGTATCGCGACTGCTGATACCCGAGCGACCACAGCGGCGGGAGCGGCGCGGTTCCGGTCAGCCAGGCGTAATCTTCTACGACTTTTTTCGGAGCAGGGCCATAGAGAAAGTAGTAGTCGAGTGGACCGCCTTCCGCGCCGAAGGAGAACTGATTGCGCAGCGCTCTGCCAAAATCGAACTCCGAGCGCCAGGTGTTGTCGAGATACAGCCCATAGCTGACGCCGGCGCGATCAGCAAGAAAGAAAGGAATGCTGTTGTAGAGCGGGTTCGTCCCGCCCTGCCAGCGATAGGCATCCGTATTCCACAGCGTGTAGGCGTTGTCGCGCCGGTCCAGCGGACCCGCCTGCTCGCCGAGCCCGAAATAATGCTCGTCGATCGGCATCTGCATCCCGACGCGGAAGCCAACGTCGCCCTTGCGATCATCCGGGAAGAATTGCACCGGCTGCGAGCTGGCGAGCAGGGTGTGCCCCTGAGCATCCTCAATGTGGATCTCCATGGAATCGCGGCGCACGCGGACGTGCAGCAGCGGGGTATCGAATCCGACGAACGCAGCGTCGCTGAAGGGCGTGACGCCGAACTGCGAATCTCGCGACTCCGGCAGCACCGCCCAGGAGCCCTCATTCGGCAGCGTGCTGTTCGGCGAAGCCGTGATCCGCAGCACGTCATCGCGCAGCGCGCGAATGCACAGCAGCCCGGGCCCGCTTTGAATCTCAATCCCTGAAGGCAGCGCTCGGAATGAATCGACCCGGCCCAGCACGACCGGCTGCGCGCTCGCCATGCTGGCGCTCAACAGCGCCAGTCCCCACATCATCCAGATCTTCTGTAGTCGCATGCGATCTTGCCTCGAATCTCTATAAGCCAGGCGCTTACAATTCACCAGCACTGCTCCCGCACCGGCCCGTACCAGAATAGAGCTTCGAGCCGGTGCGAAGAGACGTTCCCCCTTTCGCATCGGCCAACTTTTCCACGTTCGGCGGAAACCCGGATAATGAGCAGGAGACCTGCGCAGGTTCGTTCCCGCCGGCCAACTGGCTGATTGGCGAGAGAAACATCAGCGGCTCCCCAGCCGCGCCTGCCTGGAATAACGCCCGAACAGTGGATTGCGAGATCTGGACACGGCTGATACGACACAACGCGGCAGCAGCGACTGGAAGCCCAGCCACAATGTCTGGCTGATTGCGTTTTCCGTGATGCTGGCCACGTTCATGGAAGTGCTGGACACGTCCGTGGCGACCGTGTCGCTGCCGCATATCGCCGGAAGCCTTTCCGCAACCACCAATGAATCCACCTGGGTTCTCACCAGCTATCTCATCTCGAATGCCATCGTCCTCCCGACCTCCGGCTGGCTGAGCAGCGTGCTGGGTCGCCGCCGGTATCAGTTGGCCTCGATCACGCTGTTTACGCTGGCGTCGATGTGGTGTGGAGCGGCGACCAGCCTCCCGATGCTCGTCATCGCGCGTGTGGTGCAGGGCGCCGCCGGCGGCGGGCTGCAACCGGTCTCGCAGGCCGTGCTGCTGGAAAGCTTTCCGGTGGAGAAGCGCGGCCAGGCGATGGCGGCCTACGGCATGGGCATTATCGTCTCGCCGCTCGTCGGGCCGCTGCTGGGTGGCTGGATCACCGACAACTACACCTGGCGATGGATTTTCTATGTGAACGTGCCCATCGGCATCCTCGCGCTCGTCATGATCTCCACCTTCGTCGAGGATCCGCCCTGGATTGCGCGGCGCGTGAAGGCCGGATTCGACTACTGGGGCCTCGGTTTCCTCGCCATCATGCTCACTTGCTTCCAGGTGGTGCTGGACAAGGGGCAGGAAGCCGACTGGTTCGGGGCTGCGTGGGTGCGCTGGTTCGTGATCATCGCTGCCGTGGCGCTGATTGCGTTCATCGTTCGCGAGCTGCGGACGCGAGCGCCGATCGTGAACCTGAGAATCTTTGTGAACCGCAACCTGGCCACAGGAACCTTCCTCATCGGCATCCTTGGCGTCATCATCTACGGCACCACCACGCTGCTGCCTCTGTTTCTCCAGGACCTGATCGGTTACAGCGCCTACAACAGCGGGCTGGCGGTCGCGCCGCGCGGCATCGGAGCCATCGTTTCCATGATGCTGGCAGGTCACCTCATCGGCCGCTATGACGAGCGCCTGCTCATCACCATCGGCGTCATCATCCGCGGCATCTCCCTGCTGATGCTCGGTCACCTGGATCTGCAGATGAGCATGAGCAGCGTGGTCTGGCCCAACATCGTCAACGGCTTCGCCAATGGGTTCCTGTTTGTGCCGCTGACCACGCTGACCATGAAGACGCTGCCCAAAGAACTGATCGGCGCGGGCACGGGACTGTACAACCTGCTGCGCAACATGGGGGCCAGCTTCGGGATTTCGCTCGTCACGACCCTGCTGGTGCGCGGCGAGCAAAAGCACCAGACCAACCAGGGAGCCCATCTCACGGCGACGAATCCCGTCTACTGGAATACCGTGCAGCGGCTCACGCACTATTTCGCGGTGCAGGGCGGGACTGCCGGTGGCCGCGCACAGGCGCTCGGCGAAATCTACCGCCAGCTGAAGCAGCAGGCCATGCTGCTTTCCTACATCGACGATTTTCGGCTGTTGGGCTATCTCAGCTTCTTCTGCATCCCGTTCCTGTTCTTCTTTCGGAACACAGGCGCAAAAGACCCCGCGACGCCCATGGGGCATTGAGGTTGGCGTGAGTTTCTTTAGGATGCGGACGCGGCCCGATTGCGCCGCGTCCGCTCCATGCGAATTACGGATAGATGCCGCGAATCTGCACAGCCTCGGCCACGCGGCCGATGCCCAGCATGTTGGCCGCGATGCGCATCGGCACCTTCCGCTCCAGGTGGATCTTCAGCACGTCGCGGAAGGCCGTCTTCATCACGCGCTCCAGGCGGTTGTAGACATCCTGCGCCTCCCAGAAGAGGTGCTGCTCGTCCTGCACCCACTCGAAGTAGGAGACCGTGACGCCGCCGGCGTTGCACAGAATATCCGGGAATGACGAAGACGCCCTTGCTCTCCAGAATTCGGTCGGCCGCGGGAGTGAGCGGTCCGTTGGCTGCTTCGGCAATGATGCGCGCGCGCACTCCGCGGGCATTGTCGGCGTGGATCGTGTTCTCCAGCGCCGCCGGCACCAGGATGTCGCAGTCAAGCGCCAGCAGTTCGCTGCGGGTGGATCGGCTCGCTTTCCGGGAATCCTTCCACGTGGCCGCAGAGCGCCTTCATGTGGATGAGCTCGGGAATGTTCAGCCCATTGCGGTTGTAGACGCAGCCGGTGGAATCGCTGACCGCGATGATCTTTGCGCCAGCCTCATGGAGCAATTGCGCCGCAATGGAGCCGGCGTTGCCAAAGCCCTGCACGGCCACGGTCGCGCCCTTCAGCGGCATGTCCAGATGCTCGCAGGCGCACTCGATGGTGTAGAAGACGCCGCGGCCGGTGGCTTCATTGCGGCCCAGCGATCCGCCCAGGCTGATGGGCTTGCCGGTCACCACGCCGGGAATCGGATATCCCTTGGTCATGCTGTAGGTGTCCATGATCCAGGCCATGGTTTGCGAGTTGGTGTAGACGTCGGGCGCGGGAATGTCCTGCTCCGGCCCGATCAGCGGCAGAATCGCGCTGGTGTAGCGGCGCGTCATGCGCTCCAGCTCGCCCTGCGACATGTGCTTGGGATCGCAGGTGACGCCGCCCTTGGCGCCGCCAAAGGGAATATTCACCACCGCGCACTTCCAGGTCATCCAGGTGGCCAGCGCCTTCACCTCGTCGAGCGTCACCTGCGGATGGTAGCGGATGCCGCCCTTGGCCGGGCCGCGCACCGGGCTGTGCTGCACGCGATAGCCTCGAAGCGGTGAATGTGCCCGTCGTCCATGCGCACCGGCACGGTCACCGTGAGGATGCGTTCGGGATACTTGATCATCTCCCGAATGTCCGGGCTGAGCTCCATGGCGTCCGCTGCGCGTATCGAAATTCTCCAGGCAACGTCGTAGGCGTTTCCTGTAAGTCTGCTGTGGTTATCATTGGTTTCCTTCCTTGCCTGAACGGACCACGAGTTCCGGGTTGCGCCGCTTCATCAGGCCGGCACTTGCCGCCGCCGAGCGAAGCTTGCCTCGGCGCGCGGCGTTCCTGCTTTGCGCCGAGTCCACCGGAACCACCCACTTCCGGTAAGCCCGCAAACGTCCTTGCGCGGCCTCGGAATACAGCTGCCGCAATTGGCGCGTCACGGCGCCGATGGTCTCCGTCCTTCACGGGCCGATGATCGACGCGCACCACCGGCGCCATGCCCACCGCGGTCCCGGTCAGGAAAAGCTCGTCGCACACGTAGAGTTCGCTGCGGTCGATCGGCCGCTCCACTCACCGGCACGCCCAGCTCGCGCTGCGCCAATTCCAGGATGGAAGCGCGGGTAATGCCTTCGAGCACGTTCTCCGTCGACCGGCGGCGTGATGAGCACCCCTTGCGCACCATGAAGAGGTTGCAGGTGGCGCCCTCGGCCACGTGGCCGCTCTCGTTCAGCAGGATGGCCTCGTCGAATCCGCTGCGCCGCGCATCGTCGCTGGCCAGGGCGCTGTTCACATACGCTCCGCAGATCTTGGCCCGCGCCGGAATCGCATTATCCTCAATCCGCCGCCATGAGCTTACACCCGCATGCAGCCCTTTGTCGCTGGGCAGGTAATCGCCAAACGGCAGCGCCACGATGGCAAAAGCACCCTGATCGTCGGGGCACACGCCGACGCGCTCCGCGCATTTATACGCCAGAGGGCGGATGTAAACGCTGGTGCGGAATCCGTTGCGGCGCAGCAGCTCCATCGTGATCCCGCTGAGCTCTTCCGCGCTCAGGGGCACGTCGATGCGCAGGATCCCGCAGTTTTGTTTCCAGCGCCGGTAGTGTTCTATGGGGCGGAAGAGGAACAGCTCTTCCTCGGTTGCGTTCCAGTACGCGCGAATGCCTTCAAAGACGCCCGTCCCGTAATGCAGCGCGTGCGTGAGGATGCCCACCCGCGCCTCCCGCATCGGCACATACTCGCCGTTGAAATACACAATCAGGTTCGGATCGCATTCAGCTTGCATGGCTCACCTCCTGGCGGGCCTCGCGCATCAGACGGCGTCCGCAGGCCAACGCCGCTTCGTCCAGAGCCAGCCATTTCGGATTCCGCACCAGGCGACCGAGCGCGCTTTCAATGCTGGTCTGCGGCAGACTGCTGGCGATCTCCAGCAAGGCACCCAGCATCACCATGTTGGCGGCTCGCGTGTCGCCCAGATCGTTCGCGATCTGCGTAAAGGGCCGGGCCAGCGCGTGCAGGTCCTTCCAGTCGCAGTCTTCCGGCAACGTCTCGCCGTTATAAAGGATCCAGCCACCCGGCCGGACGGTCGAGCCGAACTTCCGCAGCGAAGGCTCATTCATCACAACCAGCACGTCGGGATGCGTGACCAGCGGCGAGTCGATCGGCTCGCGGGCCAGCCGCACATGGCAATTGGAGGTGCCCGAGCGCATCTCCGGCCCATAGGACGGCAGCCAGGAAACCTCCAGGCCCGCGTCCAGACCGGCTTCCGCCAGCACTTCGCCGAGCAGCAGAACCCCCTGCCCGCCGAATCCGGCCACGCGCACCTGGAGATCGAGCGCCGGCATATCGGCCATCCGCGATGGACCCGCCGGCAAGGCCGTGTCCGCAACGCCTAAAATGCGCGGGACTGCGCTCAACGGCGGCGGCGGAACGGGTACAGCCTCACGCTGCGCGGTCTGCGTCCGATCGCGCAGAACGCCCAAAGGAAAGGTCTTCTCCATCACGTCGTGCACCCAGTGCTGCGCTTCCACCGGGGACATCTTCCAGATGGTCGGGCACGGCGACAGAATTTCGACCAGCGAAAATCCCAGCCCGCGCACCTGGTTCTCGAGCGCCCGCCGAACGGCGCGCGCCGCCTGAGCCACCTGCTTGTTGTCGCCCAGAGCCACCCGCTCGATGTATACCGGCGCTTCCAGCGTGGCCAGCAACTCGCTCACGTGCAGCGGATAGCCTTCGTGCGCGCTGCGTCCCAGCGGGCTCGTGGTGCTCGTCTGTCCCATCAGCGTCGTCGGCGCCATTTGCCCGCCGGTCATGCTGTAGATGGCGTTGTTCACGAAGATCACGGTGATCGGCTCGCCGCGGTTCGCGGCGTGCAGAATCTCCGCCGAGCCGATGGCGGAAAGATCGCCGTCGCCCTGATACGAAATGACGATGCTGCCGGGGCGGCTGCGCTTGATGGCCGTCGCGACCGCCGGAGCGCGCCCGTGCGCGGCCTGCACGTTGCCCACATCGAAGTAGTAGTAGGCGAAAACGGAGCAGCCAACAGGGCTGATCAGCACGGTGCGATCCTGGACGCCGAGTTCGTCGATGGCCTGCGCCACCATTTTGTGGATGATGCCGTGGCCGCAGCCGGGGCAGTAATGCGTCTCGTGCTGCAGTTCGTCCTTGCGCTCGTAGGTGGAGTAAAACGAGGCTGGCTTCGAGCGCGCAATTTCCCAGGTGACTTCCGGTTCGTTAGACATGGACGACCAACTCCTCTTCCGCCGGAACGCCCGGCAGATGACGGCGCGCCAGATCGCGCACGGCGGCCAGCACCTCGTGATGCGTCGGCACATTCCCGCCCACGCGGCTCAGGAACTCCACAGGACGCGCGCCGTTCAGTGCAAGGCGCACGTCTTCCAGCATCTGGCCATTGCTCATTTCCACAACCAGAAAGGCCCGAGCGCGAGCGGTGAGGCGCTGGAAATGCAGACTCGGAAAGGGATACAGCGTAATGGGTCGCAGGACGCCGACCGGCAGCCCCGCGGCACGAGCCTCGGCTGCCACGGCTTTCAGGATGCGCGCCACAATGCCGTAACCCACCAGGACAATTTCGGCATCTTCTGTACGCCAGTCCTCAGCGCGCGCTTCGCGCTGCTCCGCGATGAAGTACTTGGCCTCCAGCTGCCTGACGTGCGCCTCGAGCTTGTCCGGCTCAAGGTAGATCGAGCTGATCAGATTGCCCCGGCTCTCGGCGGTTCCCGCCACCGCCCAGCGCGGCAGACTCGGCTCGGTGGCCGTCTGCGGAAACTCGACCGGCTCCATCATCTGCCCGATGAATCCATCGGCCATCAGCACCACCGGGTTCCGGTAGCGATCGGCCAGATCGAAGGCCAGCGCCGTTAGATCCGCCATCTCCTGGACGGAATGCGGCGCGAGAACCAGGGTCCGGTAGTTGCCGTGCCCGCCGCCCTTCACCACCTGGTGGTAGTCGCTCTGCTCGGACGCGATGTTGCCGAGGCCCGGGCCGCCTCGCGTGATGTCCGCGATCACGCAGGGCAGCTCCGCTCCGGCCATGTAGCTGATCCCTTCCTGCATCAGGCTGATCCCCGGCCCGCTGGAGGCCGTCATGACGCGCACGCCCGCTGAGGCCGCGCCGTACAGCATGTTGATGGCCGCCACTTCGCTCTCTGCCTGAAGAAACACGCCGCCCACCTGCGGCATATACGCCGCCGCTGCTTCCGTGATCTCACTGGCCGGCGTGATCGGGTATCCATAGAAGCCGCGGCATCCCGCGAGGATGGCGCTCTTCACGATCGCTTCGTTGCCCTTCATCAACTGCCTGTGCATCGCAGGACCTCCTCTCAGGGTCTGAGTTGCGCGCCTGCGGCTTGCCGCGGCTTAGCGGCGCGCAAAACGGTGATCGCTCCCGGCTCCGGACAAACCAGGAAGCAGATGCCGCAGCCGGTGCAGCCCGCGCCCGCATAGCGCGCGGTGCGATAGCCATACGGATTCAGCGCCTCGTCCATGCGAATCACTTTGGGCGGACACGCTTCGATGCAAAGGCCGCAACCTTTGCACTCGTCCGTGTCCACGCGCAGCAGGCCAGCGTCTCGATGGGGAACATTTGTCATCACAACCTCCTTACGCGCGAACTTCCGCGGCGCGGCGCTCCAGATAATGCGAGCGCACCGCAAACTCCTCCAGCTCCGCCTGAAAGCGCGGATCGGCAATGGCGATCAGCGCTTCCGCCCGCTCGCGAAGCGACTTCCCATGCAGCCAGGCAATCCCGTGCTCGGTCACGACGTAATGCACATCGGCACGCGACGTCACCACGCCGGCGCCGGGCTCCAGCACCGGCACGATCCGCGAAATGCTCCCATGCACCGCGGTCGAGGGCAGCGCGATGATGGGAACCCCGCCGCGCGAGCGCGACGCTCCGCGAATGAAATCCAGCTGGCCGCCGAAGCCGCTGTACGGCCGGGTACCGATCGAATCCGCGCAGACCTGCCCGGTCAAATCCACCTGCAGCGCGGAGTTGATGGCCACCATGCGGTCGTTCTGCGCCACAACGAACGGATCGTTGGTGTAGCTGATAGACCGGAATTCGCAGATCGGGTTCTCGTGAATGAAATCGAAGAGCCGCCGCGTGCCCAGAACGAACGCCGCGACCGCCTTCCCCCGGTGCAGGCTTTTGCGCTCTCCATTGATCACGCCCGACTCGATCAGCTCGATCACGCCATCGGAAAACATCTCCGTGTGAATGCCGAGATCGCGCTTGTCTCCCAGGCAGGCCAGCACGGCCTCCGGTATGCCGCCGATGCCGGTCTGCAGCGTGGCGCCGTCGGGAATCAGCGAGGCGACGTACTCCGCCACGCGCAGATGCAGCGGCGTGAAGGATTCCGTCGGCAGCTCGAGCAGCGGGTGCGAGGTTTCCACCAGCGCGGAGATCCGGCTCACATGGATGAAGGTGTCGCCGTGCGTCCTCGGCATCTGCTCGTTGACTTCGGCAATCACGATCGGCGCGCACCGCGTTGCCGTCAGGGTGCAGTCCACCGTCGTGCCCAGGCTCACAAAGCCGTGCGCATCCGGCGGCGACACCTGCATCAGGACAACGTCCAGCGGCAGCGCGCCGCTGGTGAACAGCCCCTCAATTTCGCTCAGAAAGATTGGGGTATAGTCCGCGCGGCCAGCGGCGACGGCTTCGCGGACGTTGGCTCCGAGGAAGAGCCCACGATGGCGAAAATGTCCCTGGTACTCAGGTTTGGTGTAATCCGCGCTGCCCAGCGTCATCATGTGGACGATTTCCACGTCCCGGACCTGGGGTGCGCGCGCGACCAGCGCCTGCACCAGCGCCGAAGGCGTGCCGCAGCCGGACTGAATCCAGACCCGTGCACCCGAGCGCACAGCCTCCAGCGCCTGCTCGGCCGTGGTCAGACGAGCTCGATATTCGTCTTTCCAGCTCATCGGGAATTGCCTCCGGACGCGGCGGAACGGCTCAGGGGCACACGCATCCGCCTTTCTCCCAAAACGGTCTAAGGTATGCCCCGGCCACGAGCCATGGCAGTGATGGCCGTCACCCGCTACAGAGGGCGCGGTTACCCCTGGAGAATCGGCAGTTTGTTGGGGCGGATGAGCATCCGGCGTGACGCAGAACGGAAGCAGGCGGCCAGGGCGGGAGTCAAATCCCGGGTCAGGCGCCCGCGATTACCAGTCGGTGATCGTCCCGTCCAGCTTGCGCAGGACCGGCAGATACGCCCGCTGGTAGGGGTATTTGGCGGCGAGCGTCTCGTCCAGGTCCACGCCCAGGCCGGCCTTGTCTCCGGGATGCATATATCCGTTATCGAAGCGGTAGGCGTGCGGAAAAACAGCGTCCGTCTCGGCGCTGTGCGGCATGTGTTCCTGGATGCCGAAATTGTGGACGGCGGTGTCGAAATGCAGCGCCGCAGCCATGCACACCGGCGACAGGTCGGTAGCGCCATGGCAGCCGGTGCGTACGTGATACAGGGCGGCGAAGTCCGCAAGTTTCTTCAGCGCCGTGAAACCACCCCCATGCGTCAGCGTCAGCCGCACGTAATCGATCCACTGGTTGCGGATCAGCTCGTGCACATCCCAGATGGAGTTCAGCGCTTCGCCGGTGGCAATCGGCGTCGTCGTGTGCTCGCGAATCACCCGGAACCCATCCTGCCATTCCGCGGGCACGGGATCCTCCATCCAGAGCAGATGAAACGGCTCCAGCTCCTTGCCAAGCCGCGCCGCTTCGATGGGCGTCAGCCGGTGATGGCAGTCGTGCAGCAGGTGCAGATCATCGCCGAACTGTTCGCGCACCCGCGCGAACAGTTTCGGCACATGGAGGAGATATTTTTCCGTCGACCACCTGCTCTCGCTCGGCAGTCCGCGTTCCGCCGGCTCATAGGGCCGGCTGCCCTGGGGCACACCGTAGGTGGCATCCAGCCCGGGGATGCCGCTCTGCACGCGGATTGCCCGGTAGCCCATCTTCTGGTGCCGGGCCACATCGTCCACAGCCGCTTCTATATCGCTGCCGTGCGCGTGGCAGTACACCAGGACGCCATCGCGGCTGCGCCCGCCCAGCAGGTTGTAGACGGGCGTGTTCGAGCGCCTTGCCTTTGATGTCCCAAAGCGCCATATCCACCGCGCCGATCGCGGCCATCGTCACCGGGCCGCAGCGCCAGTAGGCCCCGCGATAGAGGTATTGCCAGATGTCTTCCGTCTGGAAAGGGTCGCGCCCGATCAGACAGGGAATCACGTGGTCGCGGAGATAGCTGGCCACGGCCAGCTCGCGCCCGTTCAGCGTCCCGTCGCCCAGCCCGTACATGCCTTCGTCCGTTTCGATCTTCAGCGTGACGAAGTTCCGCCCCGGCGAGCAGATGTTGACAGACGCGTTGCGAATCTTCATGGCTTCCCCTGCGGTTCCGGAAGGATCGTCAGATAATCAATCGGCGCTGGCTCGCCGCCGTTCGGATGCCCCTCGATGGTCAGGACATCGCCGGGCCGCAGCGGGACGCCATGCAAGGTGTAGCGGACGGTTGTGTCTCCGCTCGGAGCGTTGCCGGGTAATGCCATGTCGGCCTTCCAGGTCGCCAGCGTCTGATGGTTCAGCAGCAGATCGAACGTCGATACGCCCTGGTTGTAGTCGAAATACTGCACGGCCACGGTATACCAGCCAGCCGGGCGCGTGAACGTTGTGGAAGCAGTGCAGACAGCGCGGTTCTCGCACACGTACGCCTTGCCGCCAGAGGCCGATTCCCACGGATGCACGTCGACTGGCGTGTAGCCGTCCAGCCGCATCTGCGCAGCGGTCGTGCGATCCGGATAGTGATTCACACGGCCCAAGTCGTCCGGGATGCCCGACGTTTGGTTGAACCAGCGCGTCACCGCGTCCCGCCACTCGATCGCTTCGCCTGCCTGGTATTGCAGCATGTGCAGGATAGAGTCGTACGGCTCCTCCGGGATCAGCCCTCGCAGCGTCTTCCACTGCTGCACCAGGCCTGCTGCTTCCTGCGCTCCCTGGTAATGCAGGTTGTAGATCTCCTGAATGACCGTGTGACCGTCGCGCAACCGATAGGTGTACGGCACGTGATGCAGGAAGAGCAGCAGATTTTCCGGGCACGTCTTCAGCGACTCGTACTTCTGCGCCACTTCCGGCGGGTACTGCCCGATGAATCCCGTTCCGGAGCCCCCATACTTCGGACTCGTGCGGTCCATGCCCACGCCCGTGTGCGTCGCGCGAATCCACTGTCCCCAGCCGTTGTTCTCCTGCGACTGCGGCGCCGGCCCATAGTGCAAACCCGTAATATTCGTCAGCGACTGTAGCCCCAGCGGCCCGGTGTAGTGCTCGTAGATCGGCCAGGACGACATCAGCATCCGGCTCATCGTGCTCACGACTACCGGATTGTCGTTGAACGAGAGCCGAATCCAGTCCCTGGCAATCGTCTCCGCTGCGGTATTCGGATTCCAGGCCAGCCGCCCGAATCCGTACAGGTTGGCGAGCGCCAGATCGCTGCCCAGCCAGTTGTCGTCCATGCCTACGCCAGTCACGCCCACCACTCCGCTCAGCAGCCGATAAAAAGGCTTGCCGGTGATGATTGCCCGAAGCGGCGTGTGGCGATTGTCTGCGCGAAAATCGAAGTCCAGATACGTCTGCCACTGGGTGGGAAGATAGACGAGCTGATGCTGCTGCCCCAGATATTCCTGCGTCACTTCCAGTTCCAGCGCGGTATTCGTCTTTTGCAAACCGGCGAATAGCGGCGAGACCGGCTCCCGTACCTGAAAATCGATCGGTCCATTCTTGATCTGGATCACCACATTCGAGGCAAACTGGCCGTCGAGCGGATGGAAGATATCGTAGGCCGCTCGAGCGCGGTCCGCCTTCCTGTCGTGCCAATCCAGGTGATGGTTGTAGACAAAGGCGCGATACATCAGCACGCCGCCGTGCGGCTTCAGCGCGTCGGCCAGCATGTTGGCCGCGGCCGCCGGAGTCACGCCAAATTGCGAAGGCCCCGGCTCGCCTTCCGAATCCGCTTTCACTTCAAATCCGCCGAAATCCGGAATCGCGGCATAGATTTCATCCACTTTGGCGCGCCACCACGCGGCCACTTTCGGATCTGTCGGATTGTATGTGTCCAGTCCATCCATGGTTTGCGGGCTGCTCAGGTTGATCGCCAGCGACAACCGCACGCCCCACGGGCGAAACACATCGGCGATTCTCGCCACCTGCCGGATCATCTCGGGCGTCAGGAAGCGCGGATCCGCGTTGACGTTATTGATGGTGCAGCCATTGATGCCCAGCGACGCCAGCAGTCGCGCGTAATCGCCCGCGCGCGTCAGGTCGCTGCGCACCGCTCCATTGTCGAAGAAGATCGACTGGCCGCCGTAGCCGCGCTCAATGGTGCCGTCCAGGTTATCCCACTCATTCGTCCATCGAATCGCCATAGACGGTGAGTTCACGCCCTGCATCGACGCAAAGCTGCTCCCCTGCGCCATCCCGAGCAGCAGATGAAACGTCCCGTACAGGATGCCGCGCGGGTCGGAGCCGTCGATCAGCCAATACGTATGACCTTTGTCGAAATACTTCGCGAGGGCGAAACCTTCCGGCCCGATCGCCGGCGGCTGGTATTGGGGGAATGCCTGGTGCAGTTCCTCGCTGGTTCCCAGAACCCACGCGTCGGCATCCGGAATCGCCGTCTGGATGCGCAGGCTGCGGTGCAGCATCGACCGGATCCCGCGCAGCATTTCCTGTTGCGCGCTCCCCGCAACCGGCGAGGAGTCAAGGGTCACGATCGCGCCCGGCGTTGGCCCATACGCCGCGAGCAGGTTCGTATGCTGGGGCGGTGCGTAGCGCAGCCAGGCCTGATCCCGCTTGTCCTGCGCACGGAGGGGAAGAGCCGCGGACAGGCAGACGGCCATTAGCAGAGCACCGCAACCCCGAATTCGACGCAGCTTCATGCGCGTCCTCCTGTCCCCCGCGTCATGCGCCCTCCCAATTCCAGCGAGACGTTTGTTGCCGCCTCGAACTATCGGCAGCTTTTCGGCCGCGACCCAGTGTTCGCCGGTTCACCGTTTCTCTACCGAACCCGCTTCTCGAAACACCTGCCGCTGAAACACCAGGGCGGCCGCGCCGCGGAGTCGCGCGATATCGCCCTCGCGCACGGGCCGCACCACTGGGGGCGCACCCGCCAGCGTCAGGCCCGCCACCTCTTTTTCAATGATGGGAGCATAGCGGTGCCATGCCGGAGTAATCTCTCCCGCGATCAGAATGGTGCTGGGCGAGAGCCCTGCGATCAGGATGCGGAGGCCGCGGCCGATCCATGTCGCCTGCTGCGCCAGCGCCCGCGCCGCTGCCTGATTGCCTTGATCCGCCAGGGTCAGCAGCTCGTGAAAGCCGATCGCTCGCGCATCCGGCGCCAGCTCGCGGTAATAGCGCAGCGCGGCGCGCGAGGAAGCAAAGGTTTCCCAGCACCCTTTTTGCCCGCAGGCGCAGCGTGGACCCGCTGGATCCAGAGGAACATGCCCGAACTCGCCGGCTCCGCCATGATGGCCGGAAACGATTTGCCCGTTGGCGAAGATGCTGCTCCCCACGCCCTCTGACACCGTCACCAGCACCGCATCGCGTACTCCGTCCATGCGCGCAAAGGTCAGCTCGGCCAGCAGGGCAGCGGTCGCGGCATTTTCCAGCTTCACCGGCAGTCGCATCTTCGTCTCGACTGCTTTCTTCAGATCGAATTCGGGCCAGCGCAGGTTCGGAGCGAAGATCAGCCTTTGTGTCGCAGGATCGACGCGCCCGGGCACGCTGATCCCAATGCCCTCCGGTGACTTTCCAGGCAGACCGCGCAGCATGCGCTGCATGCTCTCGACGATCAGCCTGGTGGAAGCCGCAGGATCCGAAGAGAGGGACGTGAGCGACCGCGCCAGCACACGTCCGTTCAGGTCCACCACCGCCACCGTCGCCTGCCGCGGGTGAATATCCACCGCGACGGCCACCAGGTCCTCATTCAGCCCCAGCATCGTCGGCCGCCGGCCGCGCGGCGCCGATGCCACCGGACCTTCGCGAATCCACTTTTCCCGAATCAGCTGCTCCACGATTTGCGAAACCGTGCTGCGCTGCAGGCCGGAGCGCCGCGCCAGATCCGCGCGCGATATGGGCTGGCTGGTCCGGATCAGTTCCAGCACAATATCGCGATTGATGCGGCGTGCGGTCTCGCTGGAAGCGACCTGCAGATTAGCCAGATCGACGTGGCGAATCCCGGCCGCATGTTTCGCGGCTTTCCTGTTACCCGCACTGGCGCTGGCCGCCGCCAAGGCTTCCTCCTGTCGGCAATCCCGTTCCCTGGGCTTGGAGCAAATCCACTGTACACTGCCCGCGCGGCGAAACGAGCCGCTATTGATTCACGCCGCTGGCTAAATACCCGCCATCCACCGCGAGGATTTGCCCGGTCACGAACGAAGCGCTCTCCGAGGCCAGGAAGACCGCCGCGCCCACCAGTTCGTCCAGTTTCCCGTAGCGGTGCATCGGCGTCCGCATCAGCACTTCGCGTCCGCGCGGAGTCTGGTCCAGCAGCTCCTCATTCAGCGGCGTCGGGAAGAACCCTGGCGCGATGGCATTCACGCAGACGCCGTGCTGCGCCAGCTCGACGGCGAGGGACCTGGTGAGCGCGCCCACCCCGGCCTTGCTGGCCCCGTACGCCGCGACCTCGCAGAATGCGACGAACGTGGCGAGCGAGGCGATGTTGATGATCCGCCCCCACCCGCGCTCCACCATTCCCGGCGCAAACACCTGGCAGGCACGAAACGTGCCCGTCAGGTTCGTTTCCAATATTGCCGCCCACTCCTCTTCGGGGCATTCGAGTGTCGGGACACGGCGCGTCATCCCCGCCGCATTCACCAGGATATCGACCTTGCCGAAGGCCGCAAGCATCTCGGCGTGGAGCCTGTCGAGCGATGCGCGATCCAGCACGTCGGCAGGGAACTCGAGCGTGCGGCACCCCCGCTCGCGAAGTTCCGCCGCGACGTCCGCCACTTCCTGCGGTCTGCGTGCGCTCGCCACCACATCCGCACCGGCCTCCGCCAGGCCCAGCGCAATCGCGCGCCCGATGCCGGAGGTTCCTCCCACGACGAGCGCCGCGCGCCCGCTTAGATCGAATCGCCCCGTTGCCGCTCGTTCTTCGTATTTTGTTGCGTACACGAACTAATTGTACCGCAGAGCGCTGCCTCTGCGAAGGTCGCACCGTCGCGCAACCTCTGGCTCATTACAAGCCTTGCTAGTGGCTCGCTTCGTTCACTAAGGCCGGGATATAGAAGTGGAAGAATCGATCGGGATCGGAGCGAAGACAAACATCGGCATTGGGCGGCCCGGCAGTCACCCGCGTATAGCCTTTGCTGTCCACCACGATTCGCATCGGCCGGGTTGGACAGAGGCTGGGTTCGATCGTCGCCGCTACCGCCATCGCATCGAACAGCGTCGGCGTCGGGTTGTCGGTCGAATACGACCACTCCGCATACAGAGAATTCAGCGCGTCGGTGACCGGCGAGTCCTGGCTGAACAACGTCGCCCGAAGCACCTCGTTCAGCTTCAGTTGCGTGGAGTCGAGCGGCATCATCGCCATGGGAACGCCCGCATCGAAAACTGCCTGCGACGCGGGAATATCCTGCGCGACGTTGTACTCCGCGTCGGGACCGTGGCTGGGCAGATAGCCCAGATCGCCGTAGCCGCGATGGATCGATCCTCCCATCAGGACAATCCGCTTCAATTCGTGAAACTCCGTCGGATCCTGCTGCAACAGCGCGGCCACGTTGCTGTACGGCGCAATCGCAATCAGCGTGATTTCGCCCGGATTGCGCCGGATCTGATCGCGCAGGAAGTCCACTGCATTGGGGAATCCGCCGGCCGGCGCGGGCCACGCCTCGGCCCAGCGCGCCTGCGTGAAGGTCGTCGTGGCGTGAGTCTTCACGCCCACAGCCACGGGAATGTCGCCGTGGCCGATCTGGATGAGAAAGCGCCGAGCCAGGCGAGCGCGCAATTCGGTGTCGCCCCACGCGGTCGTCACGCCCAGAACCTGCAGCTTCGGGCTGGCGACGGCGAGCGCCAGAGCAAACGCATCGTCGATGTCGTCGCCAATGTCGGTATCGATGATGACCTTCTCGCGGACGCTCTGCGGGCCGCTTTCGCCCTTCGTTACGGGATGCGCCGCCTGCGCGCGCAGCGCAGAGCCTCCTGCCCCGCACAGCACCGCAACCGCCAAACCGAATGTCGTGATCTTCCTTGCCCGCATGCCCATAGAAAAACTCCTCTTCGGACGTCCGGCGTGCCTAGCCTGGCAGTTTTGGATGAAGCTTCTCAAATCCCGTGGCCTGCTGATAGGCGCGCGCCAGGGCGCAGGCCTTCGCATCCTGATAATGTCCCGCAAGAAATGTGATGCTCACCGGAGTGCCCGGTCCGCCGGTCTGGTCGTCGATCGGAATATCGGTCGGCGGAGCCGGAGCATCGCTTCCGCGCAGGCCGTTGGGCACAATGATCGCCGGATGGCCGGTGAGATTCGTCACCACCAGTTGCTCGCTTTCGGTCGCCGCGACAATGACGTCGGCCTGCTGGAACAGTTTTGCCATGGCCGCGATCCCCTGCGATCGCGCACGGTTCGCCTGGATGTATTCGACCGCGGGATAGAACCGGGCAATGCGGAAATCATTCGGCCAGTCCTGAGGGCCCTGCTGGGTGAGCAGCTTGTCGCGCCCCGTCATCGTCAGTTCGTCGAAGGCCGCGGCCGCTTCCGCATTCAGCAGCGGCGTCATGGCTCCCCACGGTAACTCCGGCAGATCCAGCGGAATGAGATTCACGCCCATCGACCGCAGCTTGTCCAGCGCGGCTAAGTCGTACTTGCGGTCGTACTCGTTCCGCGCTCGATAGGCCGCCATCCGCTGCTCGCGTTGCTGGCGCCGCTTCTTTTCAGCTTCCGTCGCTCCGGCCGGCAGCGGAGGCATCGCCTCCGGCTGCTCCTCCGCGTCAAAGGCCTTCTTCAAATAACCCACGCGCAAACTCTTCCAGTCCAGGTCGGCGTTCCAGTTGAAGGCCGCGTCGCGCACGCTCAGGTCCTCTCCATCTGGGCCGTAAATCGCCTCCAAAACGGCGGCGCAGTCTTCCACCGCGCGGCAAATGGGCCCCAGTTTATCCATCGTCCAGCTCAGCGCCATCGCGCCGGTGCGCGGCACAAATCCAAACGTGGGGCGCAGACCGGTCACGCCGCAGCGCGTCGAAGGCGACGAGATGGAGCCAAGCGTCTCCGACCCGATGGAGAATGCCACGCAACCCGCCGACGTCGCCGACGCGGGTCCCGCCGAGGAGCCGCTGGAGCCCTGCTTTGGATTCCACGGATTCCGCGTCCGCCCGCCATACCAGTAGTCGCCCATCGCCAGCGCGCCCAATGTCAGCTTGGCGATCAGCACCGCGCCCGCAGCATCCAGCCGCTTCACCACCGTCGCGTCCTCGTCGATCATTTGGTGCTCGAACCCGCCCGCGCCCCACGTGGTGGGATACCCCTTTACCGCGAGCAGGTCTTTCGCGCCCCACGGCAGCCCGTGCAGCGGCCCGCGATAGTGCCCGCGCGCGATATCGGCATCGGCTTCGCGCGCCTGCGCCATCGCGCGGTCCGTCGTCAGCGTAATCCCAAAGTGCAGAAGCGGATCGTAGCTTTTTCAGCCGCTCCATGTACATTTCCGTCAACGCGACCGACGAAACCTTGCGCCGCCGCACCAGATCGCCCAGATCCATCACCGTGGCGAAAGCCAGTTCTTCGAGATTCGACGGCACGGTGCGTATCGCCGGCGCCGCGCTGTAGACGGGCTTTTCTCGCCGCGTGTCGATCGTCTCACCGGGAGCGAGCGGATCGAATACGAACGCCGGCGCCACGCTGTTGGGCAGCTGCAGCTTGCGAATCGCCGCGTAGCCTGCGCGATCCTCATTCAGCCCGTCCAGCATGGCCTGAATGTATTCCGGAGCAAGGGTCACGCCCGCCAGCGCCGCTGCCTGCTCTACCATCTCCGGCGTGATCGGCGGCAGCTTCGCCTCCTGCGCGCCCGCGGGCTGTTGTTCCTGCGCCTGGGCAGCCAGAGTGTACAGCGCTCCGGGGAACAAGGTAGAGGCAAGGCCGAACCGGCCGCTGACAGCGAGAAACGTCCTGCGATCCAAAGCCATGACAGACAGAGTAACGGCTGTCTGTAGCCCTGCAAAGCCCCGCGGCTGGTCCGCTAAGGAATCTCGCGCCCTTCGCCCTCGGCCAGTGTCCAAAAACGATCCGCGTCCTCGCGTCCCTCCAGCGCTCGGCGCAGCCGCGCGGGCGGATCGGCTTCGCCGTCATCGGCCAGCGAAAACGTTCCGAAATGAATGCCGATCGCGACGTTTGCCCCGATAATTGTGCGCGCGTCCACGGCCTGTTCCGGCGTCATGTGGACCGGGCCCATGAACCACTCCGGCTCGTAGGCGCCGATGGGCAGCAGCGCCAGCCGGATCGGTGCGAAGCAGCGGTCGATCTCCTGAAGGAAGTTCCCAAAACCGGTGTCGCCGGCAAAGTAAAGGTTGCCGCGCTCCGCTTCCACCACCCATCCGCACCACAGCGTGCGATTCCGGTCGAAAGGAGTGCGCGCGGAGAAATGCTGCGCCGGGACGCAATGGATGCCGTGCCCGCGCCACGTTGTCGCCTGCCACCAGTCCAGTTCGTGCACCTCGGGTAATCCGCAGCGGCGCACCAGCGGCGCCACGCCAAGCGGGCAGAAGACGGCTGGCTTGTGCTCGGCCGCGAGCCGCCGCAGCGTCGGCGCGTCCAGATGGTCGTAGTGATTGTGGCTGAGCAGAATCGCGTCGATGGGCGGCAGATCCTCAAACCGAATCCCCGGGGCGCGGTGGCGCCGCGGCCCCGCGAAGCTCACCGGGCTCACGCGATCCGACCACACCGGGTCGGTCAGCAGGTTCAGCCCTCCCGTTTGCAGCAGGACTGTGGCGTGGTTGACGAAGGTGACGCGCAGCGCGGTGCCTTCCACGCGCTCAGGCGGTTTCGGCCCCGGTCTGGAGGGAATCCACTGCGGCCACGCACCCGGCTGGCGTGTCCTCATCCACTTCAGCGCTTCGCGAAAGCCGTGATCCGGTGCGCCCGGGTTGAAGAAACGTCCGTTCCAGTAATGCTCAACAGGCGCCGCCGTGACAGGTTCAGGGGTAGAGACCAAAATTCTGCCCATGGTAAGAAGATGCGATTGGCGCAAATCCGGCTCAAATCCCGCCGCCGCGCTCGGTTTGTGCAGGTTTCGCAGGGGGTGTGCCGAAAGCTCGGTCAGGTCGAGGCTTGCTGCTTTTCAAACGCAGCCAGGGAATCGTGCAGCCGGTCGAATATCCGGTCCGGAGGAATGACCTCCGACAGATGATGCCGTGCAAAGTCGGCTCTTGCATCCCACGGCATCCTCGCAAAACCCAGCGCGACGTCCGCGATGGCCAGTTGGCTGTTCAGTTCCGCGATCACCCGCGCGGCCGAGTAATCGATATTCGTCATGGCCTCAGCGTCCACGATCACCCAGCTTACTCCCGAGCGCGCCGGACCCGCGAGCGTCAGAATCTCCTCGGCGAAACGATTGGCGTTCGCATAAAACAGCGCTGCTCCAAATCGATACAGAACCAGCCCCGGCTCCGTCACGACGCCCCGAGCCACGGGAATGGACCTCCACGCGCCGCTGCTCGCGTCCAGCTGGATGACCCCGGTTGGCGGACGATAGCTGTGGCGCACAATCCGCACCAGCGACAGGAGCATGGCCGCCAGAATCCCCTGCTCTACGCCCCACAACACCACCACCAGCGTGGTCACCAGCGCCACGATGAACTCAGCAGGGCTCTCCTGCCGCATCGCGATCATGCCGCGCCAGTCGATCAGGTGGAGCGCCACCAGCAACACCAGCACGCCCAGCACGCACTGAGGAAGGTACTGCAACGGGCGAGTCAGAAACAGCAGCACGCAGGCCACCACCACCGCCGTGGAGATTTGCGCCATCTGGCTTTGCCCGCCGGCGCCCTCCACCATCGCTGTCTGCGTAGGACTGCCGTTCACCACAAACGCGCCGGTCAGCGCCGCGGCCGCATTCGCCGCGGAGAGCCCCACCAGGTCCTGGTTCTCGCTCAGTTGCTCGTGGTGGCGCAGCGCATACGCTCGCGCCGTAGCGGCGCTCTGCGTCACGATCATGATGGCGCAGGAGCCCGCAATCGGAATCAGGGGCGGAATCTCTTTCCACGGCAGCAGGTGCAGACCCGGACGCGGCAGGCCTCCGAGCACGGGCCCGATGATCGCGACCCCATGCGCGGAGAAGTGCCAGATCGCGCTTGCCGCCGTCACCGCAACCACCGCAGCCAGAGCGCCGGGCACTTTGGGGACGAATCGCCTCAACCCCAGAACCGCGACCAGCACGCTTCCGGAGACCAGCAGCGTGGGAAGATGCGACGCGGGCAGCCCGCGAAGAATCTCGCGCACCTGACCGATGGTCGTCCGCGCGTGAACCGGCAATCCGATGGTCTCGCCGAGCACGGCGATGCCGACCTGGAATCCCACTCCGGTCAGGAAGCCGATCAACACGGTCTGCGACAGAAAGTCCGCGATGAACCCGAGCCGGAGCAGCCTCCCCAGCAGCAGAAACGCCCCAGTCAGCAACGCCACCCAGCCCGCCAGCACCACGTAGTGCGCGCTGGCCAGCGGCGCGAGGCCCGCCAGCCCGCCAGCCAGGATCGCCGCCGTCGCTGAATCCGCGGCCACCACCAGATAGCGCGATGACCCGAACACGGCAAAGGCAGTCAGCGGCAGCAGCAGCGTGTAAAGGCCGGTGACCACCGGCATGCCCGCGATCCGCGTGTACCCCAGCACCTGCGGGATATTCATCGCCGCCAGGGTGATGCCCGCGCGCGCATCCCGCAGCGCGGTGCCTCGCCGGAACGGACGGATCCCCTCAAACAAGCCCACGAACGGCGCTCCCTGGTTGCAGGTCAGTCGCTCCAATCATAAGGCCTCAGTCGCGCTTGCCTGAACACGAACTGATCCGCGCGGCCACACAGCGTCGGGCCGGCTATTTTCCGATGCAGAAGCTCGAGAAAATCCGGTTCAGCACGTCTTCTGTGGTGGTTTCGCCGGTGAGGCTGTCCAGTTGCCGCAGCGCGGCATAGAGGTGCAGCAGCAGCATTTCGTGCGGGATCTTTTCCGCAATCGCCTGCCGCGCCGCATCCAGCGCCTCCAGCGCGCCGCTGACCGCCTCAAAGTGTCGCAGGCTGGTCAGAATGCCCGATTCCCTCTCGCCCGCCGGATTCCGGATCATCTCCGCCAGCGCGTCCCGCAGAGCCTGCACTCCCTCGCCGGTCAGCGCGCTCGTGCGCACCAGGCCGGCTGCCGGAGCCGTTTCCGGCCCCTCCAAAATGCCTTCTTCCTCTGCGCCGTCCATCGGCAGGTCGCACTTGTTCGCCGCCACCAGCACATGCCGTCCTGCCAGCGACGCGATGAGTTCCCGCTCGTCCCCACGCATCGGCACGGATGCATCCAGAACCACCAGCACCAGATCCGCATCGGCCAGCACCTCGCGCGATTTCCGCACTCCGATGGTTTCCGCTTCCTCGCTGGTCTCCCGCAGTCCCGCTGTATCCACCAGTTCCAGCGGAATGCCTCCTAACGACATCCGCTCCGTCACCAGATCGCGCGTGGTTCCAGGCTGGGCGGTCACAATCGCGCGCTCGCGCTCCAGCAGCCGGTTGAACAGCGACGACTTGCCCACATTGGGCCGGCCAACAATCGCCAGGCGCAAGCCGGCGTGGACCATCCTGCCGTGCTCCCAGGATTTCGCCAGGTTGCGGAGTTCCGCCGAAATCGTTTTTACGAAGGTGACGATTTCAGCATCCGGCGTCACCTCCACGTCGTCCTCGGCGAAATCGATCCCCGCCTCCAGCAGCGCGATCAGCTCCACCAGCTTTTCTTTTGCGGGATGCACGCGCCGCGACAGCGCCCCACCCATCTGTTCGGCGGCCACGCGCGCCTGGTACAGCGTCTGCGCCTCAATCAGATCGCGGACGGCCTCCGCCTCGGTCAGATCCATTCGTCCCGCCAGAAACGCCCGCTCAGTGAATTCTCCCGGCCGCGCCAGCCGCGCGCCCGCGCGCAGCGCCAGCCGCACCAGCATCTCCAGCACCACCGGCGAACCGTGCGCCGCGATCTCCACCAGGTCTTCGCCGGTATACGAGTTGGGCTTCGCAAACCAGGTCACCACGGCTTCGTCGAGCTTTTCGCTGGTTTCAGGATCGGGCACATCCGCCAATCGCGCCCGCGCGTGTTCCATCGGCGCGCGCATCCGCACCAGCTTTCCGGAAATCTCTCCCGCATGCGGACCGGAGAGTCCGCACGATCCCGATGCCGCCGCGCCCCGGAGGCGTGGAGATGGCCACGATCGTCTCCTGCGCGATCGATTCCCGTTCGGTTGTCTGTGGATGAGGCTGCACGCTGCGGCTCCTGTCAGCTACGCCCCGCTTCGAATGCTATCGCCGCCGTCCGCCGAACCGGCTGCCGGATCGCTCGCTCGGTCCCTGCCGGGCTTGCCCCTTCGGGTAGACCACGACATAGCGATTCATGCCTTCGCCGGACGAAGCCGTCTCCAGATCGTCGAAGTCGCGAAACGCCAGGTGCACCATGCGGCGCTCCCGCGAGCTCATGGGCGCAAAGCTCCACGGTTGTCCGGTGCGGCGCACGCGCTCCGCCGCCGTCTCGGTGGCCAGCTTGATCTCCCCCGCCCGCAGTGCCTTAAAGTTCTCCGCGTCAAAGGAGATCTTGTCGTGCTCCTCGTTCTCGAGCCGGAGCATCTTCGCCGCCACGTGTTCCAGAGCCCTCAGCAGCTCGCCCCCGCGCTGCGTCAGCAGCCCCGCATCGGGTCCGGCCAGCTCTACGTAGATTTCCCGCGCTTCCAGCCCGGCCGGATCGGCTGCCCCCGCCCCCGCCGTGATGCGGTATTTCAGCCGCAATCCGCCCAGCGACGTGAGCATCTTCAGAAACTCGGCGATCTTCTGCGCGGCAACGGAATAGTCATCGATCGGCATGGGGGGTATCTTCGATCCTCGCGTTCCGACGCCATTTAATCACAACCGCGCGGCTCAGAACGCTCGCTGGAGCGCTTGCTCAACTTATCGTCGCCCGCTGTTGGGTTTCCCGGCTTTCTTGGCTGCGCGTTTCGCCGCAATGGCCCGCATTTCCCGGCCCAGGCTGGTGCGGTTGATGAACACCTGCTGCACGACGCTGATCAGATTGCTGCCCGAGTAATAGAGGGACACTCCCGAGCCGAGGTTCCACATAATGAAGCCGAAAAATACCGGCATCATGAAGGCCATCATGCGCTGCTGGCGCTGGTCCACCGCTCCTGACGGCATGTACAACTGCGACAGGAACAGGGAGACGATGACGAAGATGGGCAGAATGCGCGTCGGATCCGGAGCCGACAGATCGTGCAGCCACAGCCAATGGGCATGCCGCAATTCGATCGCCTTCTCCAGCATCTCGTAAAAGCCGATCAGCAGCGGATACTGCAGCAGCATGGGCACGCATCCGCCCATCATGCCAACCCCGTTCGCTCGCTGCAGGTCGAAGATCTCCTTGTTCATTTCCTGCCGGCGCGGGTCCGTCGTCTTATATTTGGCATACTTCGCCTTGACCGCTTCAATCTGCGGCTGCAGGCGCTGCATCTTGATCGACGTCTTCATCATCATGAAGCGCGTCGGCAGCATGGCCATGCTCAGGATGAGCGTCAGGATCAGAATCGCCCAGCCCCAGTTCTGTACGCCGTGATTCACGAAGAACCGGAGGACAAGCAGCATGGGCTTGGCGATCCACGTCCACCAGCCGTAACTCACTACGTCGGCCAGGTCGCCGCCGTTCGCGGTGTGGATCGTGGCCAGCAGCTTGGTCACCTTCGGCCCCACGAACAACGTGGTATGCAGAACGCCGCCGGTTGCGCCGATGGCTGCGCCCACCACGGGCGCCTTCTCCGTCTCGCCCTGGACGGGATGCTGCGGGTTCTTGGGAATCTCCAGCTCGTTGTTCAGCGTCACAACGGTGGTGTCGCCAGGATTCTGCGGAATAAAGATCGCCGCGAAATACAGGTCCGCCGGGCCTGCATAATCCAGCGGACCCTGGACCGTCGCCCCGCCCACTACCTTCTTCGCCGCAACCTCGTCCGCCTTCCCGTTAATCGACTGATCGACAGTGCCCTGTGCGTACTGCGCCAACGTCGACTGGTCTCCCAGTCCGGAGGGCCATGCCAGCAGCGCGGTGACCGGCGCGCCATTTTGCGTGACCGACACATCGGCCTGGATCAAATAACCCGATTCGAAGCGGTAGGTCTTCTTCACCGCAAGCCCACCTGCGGAATAGGTGAAGCTCAGCGTGCCCGGAGCCTGGATGGTTCCTGTCGCCGACGGCACATACAGCGCGGAATTCAGCTTGTCGCGCAGCCCCGCGTCGTAGGCGTACAGCGAAAGCGGCTGCCCGAATTTCTCCGCCGCCGCGTGATTCACCAGATCCAGCGGCTTTCCGCTGTCATCTGTGTATTTCTTCAGCACCCACGAGGTCACATCGCCGCCGCGATTGCTGAAAGTGATCCGGTACAGCTCGTTTTCGACGACGGTCTGTTGCTCACCCGCCGCTTGAATGGTATTTTCCGCCGCAGCCGGCGTTTGCGCGCGCGCCTTGCCCTTCGTTGCCGGGACCGCTCCCGTCGCAGCGCCGCCGCTGCCATTGCCGGTCGGCGCAGCCGGCGTGGTGCTTCCTTCTGTCTGCGTCTTTTGCTGTGGATGCTCCGGCGGTGTTTGCGGCTTCTTGGGCGCAAACCATTCGAACGCCACCATCACGACAACAAATGCAATAAAGAAGCCAATCAGCGACCGGGAATCCATCCCCCCGCCGCCGCCCTGCTGATTCGGATTTTGTATCTCTGCCAAACTTGCGTTCCTGTCTCTTCCTTCTGCTCCGCGACCAGCGGCGGAGGATTAATGCGCGTGTCCGGCGGAAATTCCCCCACCGCGCCGTGCCGGAACCGGATCGAATCCGCCCCGATGCAGCGGGTGGCAACGCAGAATCCTGCCCACCGCCATGGCTCCGCCCCGCAATAGCCCGTGCTCGCTCACTGCGATAGCCGCATATTCCGAGCAGGTCGGCTGGAATCGGCACGCGCCCGTCGCTCCCGCCAAAGCATGGAATGCCGGCGAGAGCGCTGCCTTATATACGCGCAGCAGCACCGCCGCTATCCCTTGTCTCACCGCATCCCGCGTCATTGCTTCGTCTCCACGCCCGATCGCACGCTCGCAAAGATGCGCGCCACTTCGCTTTCGAGACGCCCGAACTCCATCTCCAGCACCGTGCGCCGCGGATGCAGCACCACGTCCACGCGCTCCGGCAGATCCCCGAGATGCAGCCGCACCGCTTCGCGCATGCGCCTGCGGATCCGGTTGCGCTCCACCGCTTTGCCCAGAACGCGTCCTGTGGTCAGCCCGATCCGCGCCTGCGCGCCGGCTGTTTCGCCTTCTCCGCGTACCCGGTAAAAGTAGCTCATGGATGCAGAGGAATACCGGCGGCTCTCCCGATACACGCCCTGGTAGTCCGCATGCTTCCGCAGACGGGCACCGCGCCAGTCGAAAGTGGCCTCCGGCATATTTCCATTCTGAACTCGCTCGGGATCAGGCAGCCATCGGCGGCCTTATAGAACGGATGGAACGAGCGGAATCTTTAGTCGCGGTATCCGGGGCTGACGGAAACCCGCTTGCGCCCCTTCGCGCGGCGGCGTGACAGCACAGCCGCTCCGCTCTTCGTCTTCATGCGGGTGCGGAAGCCGTGCGTCTTCGAGCGGCTCCGGCGGTTGGGTTGAAAAGTGCGCTTCGGCATGGAAACGAAACTCCTGACTGGTTGAACCTGGGATTCGCCGGTCGGCGCGCCGCCATCGCGGCTCCCTGGGAAAGCGCAGCTCACACATCCGCCGCGCAACCGCTCACAACACGCCTTCTCTCAGCAAAAATCAAGTATATCCCATCGCCTCAGCACCAGCAAAAGCGTTGCCACTCCCGCGCTTTTCACCAACCGCGGTGCAAATTTTCCCGGTTACTTTTTTTCTTGCGCGACACGCGCTCATTTCCCCCTGCGCTGTGCTACTATCGGCAACGTTCACTTAAGATTTTTTCGACGCCCTCCGGCTGTCGGAAGAACCTGACCGAAGATTCCGCTGTGAAACTCGGCGGAGTCAATCCAGGCCGCCACGGAACTCGCCCCTGAATTCGCCCTGCTTCCACATCGCAGGGTCAGCCCAGGGCATTTCGTATTTTCGGCCTCGCGGTCTCTTCCTGGCTCAGGCGTTGCGTAAAGGGATTCGCTCATGTCTTTCGCCGTCACTCCGTCGGTCGCCCTCAATCCTTGGGTTCAGATCCTCGCGGCGCTGGAAAAAAAGGTCAATCGTCAGTCGTACGACACGTGGCTGAAGCCCACGCGTTTCAGCTATACGCGCGAACGCATGATTTTCGTGCGCATTCCCACGCCCGAGTTTCGCAATGTTGGCGATCGCTACGGCGATCTCATTCAGGAAGCGATCGAAAACCTCCAGCTCGAGTTTGATGACGTCACGTTCATTACTCCCGACGAGGATCCCACCCTGCCGCGTGTGCGCGAGGACGGCGGATTCGCGCCTTCGTCTTCCGCGCCCCTCTCGTCGCTGCACGCCAACGGTGGCGCTCCGCGCCAGCATCCTGCAACGGGACCGCAGCAGGCGCGCTTTGACTGGTCCACGGCCGCGCAGCTCAACCCCCGCTACACGTTCGACGCCTTCGTCTGCGGCCCCGGCAACCAGTTCGCGCGCGCCGCCGCTCAGGCGGTCGCCGAGTCGCCCTCCAAGGCCTACAATCCGCTCTTCCTCTATGGCGGCGTGGGCATGGGCAAGACCCACCTGATGCATGCCATTGGCCACGAGGTGAAGCTCCGCAATCCCGGCGCGGCCATCTCCTACGTCTCCGCGGAGAAGTTCACCAACGAGATGATCAGCTCCGTCCGCTACGACAAGATGACCAGCTTCCGCGACAAGTTCCGCACCGTCGACGTGCTGCTCATCGATGACATTCAGTTCCTCTCGCAGAAGGAGCGCACCCAGGAGGAGTTCTTCCACACCTTCAACGCGCTGCACGACAACATGAAGCAGATCGTGATCGCCTCCGACCGTCCGCCGCGCGAGCTGGCCGAGATCGAGGACCGTCTGCGCAGCCGTTTCGAGTGGGGCCTCATCGCGGACATTCAGCCGCCCGATCTGGAAACCAAAGTCGCCATCCTCCAGAAAAAAGCCGAGAGCGAGCACGTCACGCTGCCCATGGATGTGGCGCTCTTCATCGCCTCGAACGTTCGCACCAACATCCGCGAGCTGGAGGGCGCTCTGGTGCGCCTGGTCGCCTGGTGCGGCCTCAACGGCGTCGAAATCGTCCTGCCCACCGCGCAGCAGTGCCTCAAGCAGTTCATCGACACGCAGGTGCGCAAGATCACCATCGAGTCCATCCAGCGCGCCGTTGCCGAGCAGTTTGGCATGCGCGTGGCCGAGCTCAAGCAGAAGAACAACTCCCGCGCCGTCGTCGTTCCCCGCCAGATCGCCATGTACCTGGCCAAGCAGCTCACTGAGGCTTCGCTGCCGGAGATCGGCCGCCAGTTCGGCGGCAAGCACCACACCACCGTGATGCACTCCATCGGCAAAATCGACGAGCAGCGCCGCAACGACAAGAACCTCAACAGCACCCTCAACAAGCTCCAGGAAACGCTGAACGGCTAGCAACGGCCCTCCGAGGGAGGCCGCCAATTCCTCTACCCGAGTCTATGGACCGGGGCTACACTAGCCTTATGCCGCGCGAAGCCGCACAAATCCTCCATGAAGCCCTGGAACTGCCCCCTGAGGTGCGAGCCGCGCTCGCGGATTCTCTTCTCGGCAGCCTTGAAACGGTCGTGGATCCGGATGCAGAGCAAGCATGGCGGGAAGAAATCGAGCAGCGCGTCGCATCGCTTGAGAACGGATCGGCAGTCCCCGTTGCCTGGGAGGACGTGCAGGCCCGCATCGCTCGGCGGCTCCGTCGGTGACGCCAAAAGTTCTCCTCCCTCCGGCTGCTGAGGAGGAACTGGCTGCGGCAGTCGACTGGTACAGCCAACGCAGCCAGCATGCCGCAGACCTCTTCGTTGAGGAGATCTCAAGCGCAGTTGAACAGGTCCGCAAATCAGCCGCGCAGTTCCCTCCATTTACAGCGGGAACCAGAAGAGCCCTCCTGGGGCGTTTTCCCTATTTTCTGGTCTTCAGGGAAATCCAGGACGGCACGCAAATCCTGGCAGTGGCGCACGCAAAACGCAGGCCCGGCTATTGGCGCCGAAGGATCGCGGGAGAGTAGTTCATTTCTGCAACTCGTCCAGCCCAGCCGACTTGTAAATCTGCGACATGCACGTCATATCCCGCAGACCCTCCTCGCCGTCCGTCTTCGGCTCGCGATCGTTCCACACGCAATCCGCAAAATAATCCGCTTCCGTCGTGAACTGCGCCGGATCGCGCTGCGGGTCGGGCATGTCGATCGCCTGGTCGCCGGCCAGCCTTCCCGTTAGATGGATCCCCTGATACGGAAACGCCGGCTCCATCGTCAGCCATCCCTTCGATCCCTTCACCCGCAGGAGCCCGCCCGTCCCCACTGCCCCATAGGTGGTGCTGCAGCTCGCCAAAATCCCCGAGGGAAACCGCATCGTCCAGGCATCGTTCTCTTCCACTTCCGTAAACCGCCCGTCGTGGTCGATCACCGAGGCAATCGCCTTGATGCCGGATCCGTCCTCCGTCGGCTCCTCGCCCGTCAGATAGCGGCTCGCATTCAGGCAGTAGATGCCCACGTCCACCAGCGGCCCTCCGCCGGCCATCTTCTTGTTCAGCCGCCACTCGCCCGGCGCGATGTCGAACCCAAACGCGCCCTCAATCTCCTGCACCTGCCCCAGCGCCCCGGAGCGAATCAGCTCGATCGCCTTCAGATGCACCGGCTGATATTGGCACCGGTAGGCAATCATCAGCTTCACCTTCTTTTTCCGGCAGGCGTCGATCATCTTCCGGCAATCTTCCAGGCTGGTCGCCATCGGCTTCTCGCACAGCACGTGCTTGCCGGCGTGCGCCGCCCGGATCGTGTACTCGGCATGCATCGAGTTCGGCAGCGCAATGTAGACCGCGTCAATGTCCTTGTTGGCCGCGATCTCGTCGAAGTTGGTGTAGTCATAAATCGAAGGCGAGGGCACGTTGTACATCGCCGCCTGCCGCTCCGCTTTCTCGCGGTGCCCGCTCACCAGCGCCACCAGCTTGCCCGTATTCGACATCGCCACGCCGGGCATGAACTCGTTCATCGAGATCCGCCCCAGCCCCACGATGCACCAGCCCAGCTTTTTTCCGGAGTGCCCGGCCTGCGCTCCCAGGTCCGGCAGTGCGCTCGAGAGCGCGGCCATCGCGCCCAGGCGCGAAAAATCGCGGCGAGTCAGCTTCATCAGGAAATTCCTCCGCGCCCATTGTAGGCCGCGGATTGAGCCTGCCCGCGCGGGCCGAGCCTTACCACGCCAGGAATGGAGCCTTCCGCACCCACTCCGCGCTGCCCAGTTGCGCCAGCATGAATGCCGCCACATCGGCACGCGCAATGCGCATCCCCCGCGACGGCAAACTGTCGCCATCCACGCGGTAGGTGCCGCGGCCCGGCGCACTCAGCAGGAACGGCGGCTGCGCGATGGTCCAGTCCAGGTCGCTCGCGCGGATCTGCTCCTGCATGGCGCGTTGCGCCGCAAAGGGGTGCCGGAGAAGTGTCGTCCCCAGAAGCCCAACGATGACCTTCCCCACGCTCGAAACCTTGCTGCTGGCGCCGGGCCATGCACCCGCCGCCCCCAGCACAATCACGCGCCTGACACCGTGTTGCCGCATCGCCGCCAGAATGCCGGCCATCGCCTCCGGCAGCAGCGTGCTGTCCCGCAGGGAGCGCGATCCCAAAGCCGACAGGACCGCGTCCTGCCCCTGCACAGCGGACGCGACAGCCTCGGCATTTCTCGCATCGCCCACGGCCATACGAATCCCTGACACTCGCGCCATCGACTCCGGATTTCGCACGAACGCGCTGACCTCGTGCCCCTGCGCCACCCCTTGCCGCACCAGTTCTTGCCCCGTCCCACCCGAGGCGCCAAACACGACAATCTTCATGGCCCGTTCCTCCTTTGTGCTTACTATGGACCCCTCGCAGCCTGCCTGCTCCAAAAATCCTGGGCCCCCCGAAGCCAGCCTCGGCCCTCCACATGCCGGTTTTTCCTCGCCGCCTCACTTCGCTGTGCGCGCTTCGGATAACCCGCCCTCGGTGGATTACGCCGCCCTCGCGAACCCGCATCTCCACTGCTTCCGGACCGCCTTTCCACGCGGCGCTGCCCGTTTCCACACCACAATGCAAGCTGTGTGTTGAAGCCGTGGAGATTCTGCCGCCCGCGCCGCCTTCCGTCCCTGCCTTTCCTCTTTTTGCTTTCCGGACGACCCGGTTTTCTAAAACCCGCACCCCTGGGAACCACCACCCCGCGGCGGTTTCTCCCCTGCTTTCCACTTTTCCCACGGGAACGACTACGGCTACTGGAAGAAGTAAATCTAAAAACGTAATTATCCCGTCGCCCGCCGTCGGCCCCGTCCGATCCACTCCAGCAACCCGGGTTCGCACATTCCGTACCTGTTTTCCAGAGCGCCGGTTTTGCCCGTTTATTACTACAATGAGGGATCATCCATTGTTTCCCCTGCGGGGCGCGCTTCCGCAGGGTGTACATTGAGTCCAATTGCGTCGGGGTCCCCGGCTAGCTGGGCTCGCTGGGGTGAAATTGAGGGGAGCCACTATGCCGGCTGGAGTTGAACAGGAAAAAGCCGTTCAGGGAGCAGCGATGGAGATCGCCGTCAGCCGTCAGGATCTGCTGCGAGAGCTCACCGCCACGCAAAGCGTCGTCGAGCGCAAAACCACCATCCCCATCCTCTCCAATTTCCTCCTCGAGGCCGACGGCGACCGCATTGTCATCACCGCGACCGATCTTGACCAGAGCATTCGCACCTCCTGCGCCGCCAAGGTCAGGAAGCCTGGCTCCTGCACCATTCCCGCCCGCAAGCTCTACGACTACATCCGGCTCCTCGGCGATGGCGATATCTCGATCAAGCTGCTGGAGAATCACTGGGTGCAAATTCGCGCCGGCCGCTCCAACACGCGCATGGTCGGCATGGCGCGCGCCAATTTCCCGCAGGTGCCTGAGTTTCCTGAAAGCTCTGTCACCCGCATTCCCGTGGCTTCTCTGCGCACTCTGATCGCGCGCACCATCTTCGCCATCTCCAATGAGGAATCGCGCTACACCCTCAACGGCGCGCTGCTGATCCTGAAAGCCGAATCGCTCGCCATGGTCGCCACCGACGGCCATCGCCTCGCGCACATTGAAAAGACCGGCGAAAGCTTCTCCGGCGTTACTGGCGAAAAGAAGATTCTCATCCCCCGCAAGGCCCTCCAGGAGCTGCAATCGCTGCTGCTGAACACCGAAGCGGAGATCCTCGACTTCGCCGATGACGATTCGACGCTCTTCTTCCGCGTCGGCCATCGCGTGCTCACCAGCCGCCGCCTCACCGGCCAGTTCCCCAACTACGAGGCCGTCATGCCGCGCGACAACAACAAGTTTGTCATCGTGCGCAGCCAGGATCTCTCCGCGTCCATCCAGCGCGTCGCGCAATTCGCTGACGAGCGCTCCGGCGCCATCAAGATGCGCATCGAGCAGAACGAGCTGAAGGTCTCGTCCTCCTCGGCCGAAGCCGGCGAATCGGAAGACACCATCGAACTCCCTACAGCTCCGATCCCATTGTCGTCGGCTTCAACTCCGCCTACCTCATCGACTTCCTCAAGGCCATCGGCAACGAAGGCGAGGTCCGGCTGGAGTTCAAGGACGCGCAATCCGCCGGCCAGATGCGCCCCGAAGACGCCTCCGACGATTACAAATACCGTTACATCATTATGCCGATGCGGATCTGACCGGCGCGGTCTGAGCCGCCAGGACGGAAGAGAAGGGCCGCCTCAATTTGCTGAGGCGGCTTTATCTTTTTCGTGAAAGCTGCACGTCCGCGAACCGTTCCGTCTTTCCGTTCGCCTCGTCGTCGATCGTCCACCGCCATGTATCGTTCGCGCTGCGGTAGGTGAACGTCGTGTGCAGCGATTCTGTTGGCGACATCGTGAAGACGAACGGAATCGAGTCGCTCGCCAGCTTTGCGCGGCAGGCAACCGGCGAAGTCAAAGCGCCGCCCGCGGTGGAATCCATCCAAAGGCAGGCATACTGCTGGATTTTCGGCTCCCAGCTCACCAGGATGATGGCTTCATAGGCGGGATTCCCGCTGGCGTCCTTGTCACGAGAGACCTCGTGAATCTCCAGATATTCCTGGCGCAAAACCCAATGCGCGGAAACGTCATGTGTGGTCGGCTTCCCGGCGATAGTTCCTGTCAAAACCCAGTTTCCCGCTAGGTGGTCCAGCAATTTCACTGGATCGGTGGATTGCCCATACGCCGCAGGAGCCAACGCGCACGCGGCTACACATACCGCGGAAACCCACGCTCTTGCCATGCATCACTTATACATGCGCCCCGCGAACAGTCATCGTGCGACGTTCGCCGGGATCGGAGTGCTACGCTGATTCCGTCACCAATCCGACTCGCAAGTCACAGGGAAACTGATGGTCACCATTGATGTCGAATACCAGGGAGACCTGCACTGCAGGGCGGTGCACGGTCCCTCACGCGCCGAGCTCACCACCGACGCTCCCACCGACAATCAGGGACGCGGCGAAAGCTTTTCTCCTACGGACCTCGTCGCCACTGCGTTGGGCACGTGCATGCTCACCGTGATGGGCATCCTCGCGCGCACCCTGAACCTCGATATCGCGGGAGCCACGGCAACCGTCGAGAAGGAGATGACCAGCACAGCGCCGCGCAGGATCCAGAGCCTGACCGTCAGGATCCACGTTCCCGGTGCCCTCAGTGCCGAGGATCGGCTCAAGCTCGAGCGCGCCGCCCACACCTGCCCGGTGCACAAGAGCCTTCACCCCGACATTCACACTCCGATTGAATTCACCTGGGGCTGAGCCGCCCCAGGGCCGTTCTCACTCCAGGCAGAATCTCCTCAGCGCAAATCCACCTGCACCACCTGGATCGAATACGCCGGCACCTCATGGCGCCAGGTATTCGCGACGCCGTGCACCGCCGTCTCCACCGGCACAATATTGCGCGGCTCCGTGATGCTGTTCGTCTCCTGCGGGCTTTTCGCGCTCAGCGTGATCAGTTCTCCTGAGCCGGTCAGCGTCGCGCCCTCGAACTGTACCTCCAGCGTCTGCGGCGTCGATGAGGCGTTCACCAGCTTCAGATACAGCCTCTTCTCCGCCGTATTGCCGGTGATCGAATAGAAGAACCGCGGCGGGACCCGCTCCAGACTGGATCCCAGCACTTCAGTCCCGATGTGGCTGGCAAACATCGCCTGCGCGTAGTAGCTGGGCGATCCATAGCTGTGCAGCGCGTCGTAACCGATCAGGTCCGGCGACCATTGCATCGCCAGCGGATTCACGTTTGTCAGCAGCGGCGCATACGAAGCCATGATCACGATGTCGCTGTTGCGCTCCAGCCCCGTCATCCACGCGGCATCGCCCAGCGCCGCGTCGAAGTTCGGCGTCGGCGTGCCCTCCCGCGTCGCCCACTCGCCCACGAACACCTTCGGCCCGCTGCGATCCGTTGCGTCGTAATGCGTTGCGTCAGCAAAGAAGGTCGTGGCGCGCACATAATAGTGGTCGTCCACCACATCGGGGCGCACGCCGGTCACCGGCGTGGTCGCGATCAGCTGCAAATCCGGATACTTCGCCTTGATCGCGTTGAAAAACTGCGCAAAGCGCGCGTTGTAGCTGCCGGATTGATCGAAATTATCCTCGTTGCCGATCTCCACGTAGGTCAGCTTAAACGGCTCCGGATGCCCATCCTCCGCGCGCACCGCGCCCCACTTCGTGTCCGGCCCGCCGGTGACGTACTCGATCTCATCCAGAGCGCTCTGGACGTAAGGCTCCAGGTCCGGACCCGGGGTCACATGCTGTCCATTGAGCGAATACCCCGCATACACCGCCAGCACCGGCTGCATGTGCAGGTCCTGGCACCACCCCAGGAATTCCAGCAGCCCAAAGTGATCGGACGACCAGTAACCCCAGGGGCTCTCGTGCCCCGGCCGATCCACCAGCGGCCCGATCGTCTTCTTCCAGTCGAACTGCTCCTTGATCGAATTGCCCTCGAGGTAATTGCCTCCCGGAAACCGCAGAAACGCCGGATGCATCCCCGCCAGCAACTGCATGATGTCGGCGCGGTTGCCGTTCGCTCGATGGTTGTACGTCGGCGGAAACAGCGAAACCTCGCTCAGCCACAGCGTTCCCTGGTGCGCCACCGTCAGGTGCAGCGAGTTGGCCGACGAAGCCTCCATCTGCCCCGTCTTCAGCACGAATGGGAACTCTTTCCAGCTGGTCGAGACGCCGCTCACGGTCGCCGTTGCCAGTGTTTTGCCCGTCTGGTCGTTCACCAGGCTCACTGTCACCTCGGCCATTGCGGGCGAGTCTGCCTTCGCCCAGAATGAGCCCTGATAGGTCGTCTGTGGATGCACCCCGATGCCCCAGTACCCCACGTTCAGCACGCCCGCGGTGTCCGTCGCATCCGCCTGCGTCACCGTTAACTTCAGGCTGTGAGAGATGGCCGCGCTCGGCCCGGTCGTCGCGTCTTGCGCCATGCTGGCCGTCGCGTTGCCGTTCTGCACCAGATACCAGTCCAGCACCCCGCTCCAGTCGGCGTGGAAGCTCTCGTTGCTCACCAGCTCCGCATACAGTCCGCCCTCGTACGCATGGTTGATCTCTTCCGTCATCAGCCCGTAAAGCGTGGGGCTGACCTTGTGCGTCGGCTGGTCGACGTGGATCGTCAGCACGGCTGGCGTGCCTTGCGCCTGCACGGCCGCTCGAACATGCTTCACTTGTGCGCTCGCTGCCGCGGCCAATCCGAGAATCAGCGCTGCTCCGGTAAACCTTTTCACATTCATGAGCACCTTCCCGCCTCCCATCATCGATGACGCAAAGCCTATTGCGCAAACAGAAGAATACTGGAGTCCTGCGGAGGGAGAGCGTTCGAAAGGCGGGGAAGGCAGAAGCGCAGACGGGGACCCTCATCAGGTCCCGGTCTGCAGTTGTCGCTGGTTTTAGTTGTCTCCGTGGATCACGGCTTCCGCCGCCGTCGTGGAACCACCCCAGATCACCGTGGCCCCTTGCGCCGTGCTGCCGCCCCAGATCACCGTGTCCGCGTTATCGGTGGAACCGCCCCAAATGACGGTGTCGCTGACTACCGAGCTGCCGCCCCAGATCACCGTCTCGCCAGCGTCGTCGGAGCCCGACAGCGAACCACCCCAGATGACGGTGTTGGCAAAAGCGGTTGATCCGCCCCAGATCACGGTCGCGCCGCTGACCGGCGTCCCGTTCACCAGAGCCACGTCGCCACTGCTGTCGATCGTCGCAAACGGTGACATCGCGCTGCCGAATGCCGCAGGAGGCACCACCGTGTTCTGCAGAGCCGCCTCGGCATCCACATAGCCGGCTCCCACTGTGAAGATGTCGGCCTGCTCGTTGAACGTCTGTCCCGATATGGGATCGACGGCGATGCTGTACTGCTGCAGGCCTTTGAACGCCGTCAGCATCAGAATCGCCTTCACCTGGTCGGGGGTGAGGGTGGGATTTTGCTGGAGCATCAGCGCCGCCGTCCCGCTCACCATCGGCGCCGCCATGCTCGTTCCGCTCAGCACAAAGTAGCTGGGCGAAGGAGCGGGGGCGCCGTCGGCTTCGTACACGGAATCGGGGACCTCGTTTCCGGGGGTTTCCTGATTCAATGTTTCCGCCGGCGTGTACAGCGAGACGATCAGATTGCCCGGCGCCACCAGATCCGGCTTCACCACCTGATCGAAGAGGCTCGGCCCCTTGGAGCTGTAGCTGGCCGGTATAACGTTGGTGCGGTCCGGCGAGTCCAGCGTGTTCATCGCGCCCACCGTGATCACATACGGATCGTTGCCAGGAGCGGTGATCGTGCCGTAGCCGTTGGTTCCTGCGGTGTCATTCCGGCCCTCGTTGCCAGCCGAAACCACAACCACAATCCCCGCCTGCCACGCCTGCTCCACCGCCTGGCAAAGCGGGTCCAGCGTATAGCTTTCGTACACGCCGCGGCCCAGCGACAGGTTGATGACCCGGATGTTGTAAGTGCTTTGCAGTTGAATCGCGGTCTGAATGGCATTGATCACTTCGCTGTCGCTGCCCGCGCCGGTCGAGTCCAGCACGCGCAGGTCGATCAGGTTCACCCCCGCCGCGATTCCCTGGAAGGTGTAGGTGTAGCCGGGCCCGGTGGAACTCACGCCGTTCCCGGCAACGATGCCCGCAACGTGCGTGCCGTGCCCATACAGGTCGTCCGCGCTGCCGTTGTTATCGCCCACGAAATCCTGGCTGTACACCACGTTGCCGCTGGTCAGATCCGGAACGCTGGCGATGCCACTGTCGATGATGGCCACGCCAATGCCGTTTCCATTCAGCCCCTGCGCCCAGGCCCACGGCGTATTCATCGTCTCGTTGTGGTAATCGATCGCGGGAACAATCGCGCCGGTCCCCAGGCTGCGTACCGGACGATCCGGCGAGATGTAACGCACATCCGGATCCATGGCAAGATCCGACAATTCCGAGGCGGACATCTGGTACGCCCCGCTCCGGATCAGCCGCAGCTCGCGCCGCAGTTTTCCGCCCCTCCGGAATACCTTCTCATGCATGGCCGGCCCAACCGGCTTAGTGAACTGCACGATGACATTGACCTGAGAGCCGGGTTGCGCGCTCTGCAGATCCGGGGCTATCTTCGTTCGGCCGGCGAAGGCCAGGCTCGCCGTCAGCAATAGTGCGCACATGGTCAGGACCCATCGGCCCCACATCGCGCTTCGGGTCTTGCTGCGTCTCATGGTTCATCCTCCCTTGGTTGCACTTCATCTCAGCGCGCTCCCTTCCCAGGGAACCTGGGAACGGCCCTTGCAGAAGTCCCCGCCCGCAACGCTCGGTGCAGAGATTTCTCACGCGACTGTGGGGATCATCGGGAAAGATTAGAAAACCTTAAGGATTGGCCGTAACCGCGGATCGTGACCTCGGTAATGCCTCTGTCTCGTTCTGGACGCCTCGGCCGATTGGCCCCGACGGCCCAACTTCTTTGAAGAACCATCTTTCCCCTGCCGATGAAGGCTTGAAGAAGACCGGGGAGCGCCGTCGATGGATTCCGCAGTACCGCTGCGAGCGAAACTGTTTGTGCTGGTGACCGCGGCGGTCGGGTCCACCGTGCTCTGCGACGCGCTCCTGCACTGGCACAGCAGCAACCTGCCCAAGTTTGCCTGCTATCTCGTCATCGCCATCGCCGCCGCCACCATGAAGGTCCGCCTGCCCGGCATGGAAAGCACCATGTCCGCGCACTTCCTCTTTGTGCTGCTGGCCGTCATGCAACTGTCGCTCGCGGAGACTCTCGTCATCGGCTGCGCCGCCGCCCTGGTGCAGAGCGTCTGGAAATCGAAGAATCGCCCCAATCCGCTCAAGGTCACCTTCAATGTCCTCAGCATGGCTTCGCCGGCCATCTGGCTCACCTTCCTCGTCTATCACTCCTCGGCCTCGTTCATCCGCCAGAGCCTGCCGCTGCTGCTGCTGGTCACCACCTGCACGTACTTCGTCACCAACACCGTGCCGGTCGCCACCATCATCGCCATCACCGAAAACGGCTCCATCCGCAAAATCTGGTCGGAGACGTTCTTCTGGTCGCTGCCTTACTATCTGGTCGGCGCGGCTGTCGTCGGGCTGATCAGTTTCTGCACCCGCTATGTCGGCTGGCAGAACGCCCTGCTCATCCTGCCCATCATGTATTGGGTCTACCGCTCCTACCACCTGTATCTGGCCCGGCTGGAAGGGGAACGCAAACGCGCGGAGATGGAGGCGGCACAGGTGGAAGCGGAGAAGCGCCACGTCGAGGAGGTCTGCGCCCTCCACCTGCGCACCATCGAAGGCCTGGCGCTCGCCATTGACGCCAAAGACCACACCACCCACGCCCACCTGCACCGCGTCCGCACCTACGCCGTCGAAATCGGGCGCGACCTCGGCCTCAACGATGAGGAGATGGATGCTCTCCGCGCCGCAGCCCTGCTGCACGACATCGGCAAGCTCGCCGTCCCCGACCACATCATCAACAAGCCCGGCCGCCTCACTCCCGAAGAATTCGAGAAGATGAAGATCCACCCCATTGTCGGCGCGGAAATCCTGGAGAAGGTCGCCTTCCCCTATCCGGTGGCGCCCATCGTGCGCGCTCACCATGAGAAATGGAATGGCCAGGGTTACCCCGACGGGCTCGTCCGCGAAAACATTCCGATCGGCGCCCGCATTCTTGCCGCCGTGGATTGTCTGGACGCGCTCGCTTCCGACCGCCAGTACCGCAAGGCCCTGCCTCTGGACGAGGCCATGAACAAAGTCGCCGAGGACGCTGGCACCTCCTACGACCCTCGCGTCATTGCCGTCCTCCAGCGCCGGTATCGTGAGCTCGAAGCTCTCGCCGTCCGCAGTTTGGAGGAGAAATCAATCAACGCGCTCTCCCTCAGTTCCGTCGGCCCCGCCGTCTCACCCGCGGCCGGCTTCCAGACAGACCCCACGGCCTCCCGTGGCATCCCCACGGACTTCCTCTCCTCCATCGCTTCGGCTCGCCAGGAAGCGCACACCCTCTTCGAGATCAGCCAGGACCTCGGCAATTCGCTCAGCCTCGACGAAACCCTGTCGCTCGCCGCCATCCGCCTGCGCAAACTCGTTCCCTACGACACCATCGTTGTCTACATCCGCAAAGGCGAGCATCTCACCCCGGAATTCGTCAGCGGCGACAACTCTCGTCTCTTTACCGTGCTCTCGATTCCCATGGGCACCGGCCTCTGCGGCTGGGTTGCTCAGAACGCGCGGCCCATCGTCAACGGCAACCCCATGGTCGAACGAGGCTTTCACTGCGATGCCTCCAATCCCGCCGAGCCGCGCTCCGCTCTCGCCGTTCCTCTCGAAAGCGTCAATGGCCTGGTCGGCGTTCTGGCCCTCTACCGGTCTGAATCCGATGCCTTCACCGGCGAGCACCTCCGCATCCTCCAGGTCATCACCTCTCGGGTCGCCCTCTTCATCGAGAACGCCCTCCGCTATCGCGAGGCGGAAAGCTCGGCCACCATCGACTACCTCACCGGCCTCGCCAACGCCCGTGCCCTCTCCATGCATCTGGAGCAGGAACTGGCCCGCTGCAAGCGCGAAAGCTCCACCCTGGCGACCATGGTCTGCGATCTGGACGGCTTCAAGCAGATCAACGACCGCTACGGCCATCTCGCCGGAGACAAAGTGCTCCGGCTTTTTGCCGGCATGGTGCGCGATGTCTGCCGCGAATACGATTACGTCGCCCGCATGGGCGGCGACGAGTTTGTCGTGATCGCTCCTGGCATGACCGCCTCCGCCGGCAGCGAGCGCGCCGAGCTCTTTAGTTCCCTGGTCCAGCGGGCCGGCCGCGAGATTTGCGGCCGCGACTTCCTCTCCATCAGCGTCGGCGTGGCCTTCTATCCGCAGGATGGCACCGAGAGCGAGGATCTCCTGGCCGAAGCTGACCGCCGGATGTACGCGGCCAAGCAGCTGCATTACGAGCATCTCGCCGGCATTTCCGAACCCGCGCTTCATCCCGTCGATCTGGCTGCCGTTCAGTAGCAAGCCCATCGTGAAATTCCTCCGCCTGCCGATGAGTCCAGTGGAGTCCCGCACCGGCTCTGCGCATGGTCTCACTGCTCAAATTCGCGGCTCGCCTTCTGCTCATCCTCCTCCTCGGTGGATTTGTCGGAGCCACGCTCGTCCGCCTGGCTCCCGGCTATGGCGTCGACCAGGAGGAGCTGGACTTCCGCCTCAATCAGGCAAGCATTCAGTCCCTCCGTCAGGCGGACATCGCCAATTCCAGCCTTCTCGCCTTCTATGCCCGCTCCATGCTGCGTATGCTGCACGGTGACTTCGGCTATTCGCGCAATCTGCAGGAGCCGGTGCGCCAATTGCTGGCCGAGCGGCTGCCCGAAACTCTCAAATCCGTGGCCCTCGCGCTGGCTCTGGGCTGGATGGCCGGTCTCGGCCTCGCTATCGCCGCCGTCCTGTCGCGCAGCGGATTCCTCTCCGTCGCGGCTGGCCTTTTCGCCAGCATCCTCCTCTGCATGCCGGCGGCGGTGCTGGCGCTGCTCTTCGTCAATGCGCAGCTTTCCGGGCGTCTGGTCCTGGCGCTGATCCTCTTTCCCAAAATCTTCCACTACGCGCGCAGTCTCCTCAGCCGCAGCGCTGCTTTGCCTCATGTGCTGCTGGCCCGTGCCAAAGGCGCAGGAGCGCTGCGCATCCTGGTGTGCCATGTTCTGCCCGTCGCCGGTCCCCAGCTCCTCGCTCTCGCCGGAGTCTCGGTCAGCCTGGCCTTCGCCGCCGCCATTCCTGTCGAGGCGCTCTGCGACCTTCCCGGCATCGGTCAGTTAGCCTGGCAGGCTGCGCTGGGCCGCGATCTGGTGGTGCTCGTCAACCTCACGATGATCGTCACCCTGGTCACGGTGCTGGCGAACTCCGCCGCCCAGCTGGCATCGCGCACCTGCCGTGGAGGCGAAGCATGAAGTGGATGCGCGCCGCCGCAATCGCCTTTCTCCTCGTGGTTTGCCTCGCCAGTTTGCTGGCGAATGTCGCGGCTCCGGCCGGCTACGCCCGCCAGTTCCGCGATCAGCCCGACGCGCCGCCCTCCCGCGCGCATTGGCTCGGCACGGACGATCTCGGCCGCGACCGCTTCTCCCGCCTGCTCTATGGCACGCGCGTCTCGCTCTTTCTGGCGCCCGCCGCGGCCGCGCTGGCCTGCGTGCTCGCGGCGCTCATCGGCGGCGCTGCCGGTCTCGCCGGCGGATGGACCGAAAGCGGCATCATGGCTGCCACCGATCTTTTCCTTTCCATGCCCTGGCTCTTTCTGCTGGTCACCGTCCGCGCTCTGCTGCCACTCGACGTTTCGCCCTGGGCCTCCGTCGCTATCACCTTTGCTCTTCTCGGCTGCCTCGGCTGGGCCGCCGCGGCCCGCGTGGTTTGCGCCGACGTGCGCACGCTCTGGAGTTCCGACGCTCTCCTGCTGGCGCGCGCCACCGGCAGCAGCGGCCTGCGGCTGCTCCGCTGGCACATCGTTCCCCGTCTCCAGCCGGTCCTCTGGGCGCAGTTCTGGATCTCGATTCCCGTCTTCATCCTCAGCGAAGCCAATCTCAGCATCCTCGGCCTCGGCGTCGCGGAACCGCTGCCCTCCTGGGGCAGTCTCCTGCGCGAGCTTGAGAGCTTTCCCGCCTTCACCACCCAACCCTGGCAACTGGCTCCGCTTCTCCTCCTCGTCGCCACCGTGAGTTGCTTCCATCTGGCTCTGCGCAATCAGGAGTCCTGGGCATGAAACCGCGTCCTGCTCTTTTCTCGATTCTTCTTGCCATCGGCGCCGCTGCGGCAAGCGCGCAATCCGCTGGCCGCCCGGCCAACCAGCTTCGCTTCTGCATCACTTCGCAGCCAAAGACCTTCGATCCGCAGTTGGTTGCCGACGACGCATCCGAAACCATCCGCTACCTCACCGGCGGCGTCCTCGTGCGCCTCAATCGCTCGACGCAGCAACTCGAGCCGGCGCTGGCGACCTCCTGGCAAGTGGATCGCGGCGGCCGAACCATCCGCTTCGTCCTGCGCCGCAATGTCTATTTCTCCGACGGCACTCCCTTCACCGCCGCGGATGTCGCCTGGACCATGCAGCGCCTGATGAATCCCGCGCTCCATTCGCCCACCGGCGACGCCTTCCGCTCCGGCGAAGGCGCGGTTATCACCCAGATCACGGGCAACGACCGCATCGCCATCACGTTTGCCAGGCCGGTCGTCGGCCTCGACAGGCTCTTCGATCAGGTGGCGATCATGTCCGCCCGCTCGCCGCATGGCGAGATGGCCGTCCTGGGCCCGTACTACGTCGCCGAAAACCACGCCGGCTCCTGGCTGCTGCTCCAGCGCAACCCGCACTACTGGAAGCTCGATGCCGCCGGCCATCCCCTGCCCGCCATCGACTCCATCCGCATCGACGTCGAGCCGAACCGCGACATCGAAATGCTCCGCTTCCTCCACGCAGAGATCGACTTCATCAATTCCGTCGACGCCGTGGGCTACGACCGCCTGAAGGCGCGTGATCCAGCCACCGGCATCGACGCGGGTCCGTCCCTCGATTCCGAGCAGATCTGGTTCAACCAGATGCCTGCGGCTCCTCTGCCCGATTACAAAAAAGCCTGGTTCGCTTCCACGAATTTCCGGCGCGCCATTTCCGAATCCATCGATCGCCAGGCGCTCGCTCGTGTCGTTTTTCGCGGCCACGCTCACCCCGCGATCAGCTGGATCTCTCCCGCGGACCGCTACTGGTTCAATGCGCGCCTCTCTCCGCATCCCTACGACCCGCGCGACGCCCTGCGCCTGCTCGCTCAGGACGGCTTTCAACTGCGCAACGGCACCCTCTACGACCGCACCGGCCACGTGGTCGAATTCTCGGTGATCACCAACGCGGGCAACCCGTATCGCGAGCAGATGGCCGCCATGATCCAGCAGGACCTCGCCGCCATCGGCATCCGCCTGCGCGTCGTCACCCTCGATTTCGCCTCGCTCATCGAGCGCATCACCCGCACCTTCGATTACGAAGCCTGCCTGCTCGGCCTGGTCAATGACGAGCTCGATCCCAACGCGCAGATGAACGTCTGGCTCAGTTCCGCCGAAAACCACCAGTGGAATCCGAGCCAGCGAGCGCCTGCCACGCCCTGGGAAGCCGAGATCGACCGGCTCATGCGCGCGCAAGCTTCCACCTCGGATCTCAAGCAAAGGAAGGCCGAAGTCGACCGCGTCCAGGAGCTCGTCTGGCAGCAGGAGCCCTTCATTTACCTGGTGAACAAAGACGCGCTCGCCGCCGTCTCGCCGCGTCTGCGCAACGTTCGTCCCAGCGTGCTCCGCCCGCAGATCTACTGGAACATCGATGAGCTCTCGCTCGACGCATCGGGAAGAGGGAAGCGCTGATGCCTGGGGAGCCGCTCCTCTCCCTTCGCCTCCGCGCCGGTTACCCGGACAGGGAACCCGTGCTGCGCGACGTGGCGCTGGAGATCCATCGCGGTGAAGTGCTCGGCCTGGTCGGCCAAAGCGGCTGCGGTAAAAGCACGCTGGCCCTCGCCATTCTCCGCCTGCTCTCTCTCAAACGCGGCCGGGCTGCGGGCTCCATTCTCTTCAACGGTCGCGATCTCATGGCGCTCAGCGAGCGCGAGATGCGCTCCATCCGCGGCTGCCGGATCGCCCTGGTTCTGCAGAGCCCCACCGCCTCGCTCAATCCTGCTTTGCGCGTCGGCCGCCAGCTCCAGGAAGCGTGGACCATCCATCGCCGCTCCACGCGCCAGGAATGCCGCCAGGCTCTGCTCGGCACCCTCCGCAGCGTCAGCCTTCCCGCCGACGACAACTTCCTCCGCCGTTATCCCGCCGAGCTCAGCGTTGGCCAGGCCCAGCGCGTCGTCATCGCCATGGCCGTGCTCCACCGTCCTCCGCTGCTCATCGCCGACGAGCCTACCAGCGCGCTCGACATGATCACGCAGTCGGAAATCCTGCAGTTGTTCGCCACGTTGAGCCGCAGCCTCGGCATCGGCATTCTCTACATCTCGCACGACCTGCTCTCGGTCGCCGCCATCAGCCGGCGCGTCGCCGTCCTCGATCACGGACGGATCGTCGAATGCCGCGCCACCGCCGATCTCTTTTCCAGCCCGCAGCACCCGTACACCCGGCAGTTGCTCGCGTCGATTCCGGCCCTGCCGCGCTTTCCTCTCGAACCGGCGACGTTCCCGCCCGTCGCCTCTTCTGCAGAACAGGAATTCCTCGTCGAAGCCTGAGCGACCGCGCTAATCCGGTCCGCTGCCATTCTTGTGTCGCAGCTTCGGATGAACCTTAAAGAAGATATCCTGCTCCGTCGCGAGCTGTTGCGCGTCCTGATGTGCGGTCTGTGCGGAATTCAGCGCCGTATCCACCGCGTAGTCGTTGTTCGCTTCTTTCGGCAGCGCGTGCAGCACGTCCGGCCACTTCGCGCTCGCTTCCTCGACCGCCTTCAGCGCCTTGCGAATGTCCGCGTGGTTCGAGTCGTACGAGTCCATGTTGTCCTGCATCTCGTCGCACAGGCTCGTGAACTCCTGCAGCTTGTCGCTGATCTGCGACATCCGGTGATCGGCGTTCGCATTGTCCGCAAGCTGTTTCAGCGCGTCGATGCGCTCCTGCACAAATTTCAAAAACAGCTTGACCCGCACATTCGGATAGATATTGTTGTCCCGGATCTGCTGGACTTCGTCCGGGCTCAGCGGATCGTTTTGCTCCTGCGCCCGCAGGCGCGGGACGCACCCGGCCAGCAGCAGCAGGATCAGGCAACAGACAACTCTGCGCGGCATCGGCAATCCCTCCTCACACCGAACATCTTGGATGCCGCCGCCTGCTGAATGCAAGCCTGACCTGCTCCGAACCCCTCGCCGGAGCCGCATTTCGCTGTGCTATATTGAGGAAGGCTTCCGCGGGAAGTGTGGCCGTTTTCTGCCTGCTTCACGCGTTGCTCTCCCGCCTTCCATCCGTGGACGCGTAGCTCAATTGGCAGAGCATTCGACTCTTAATCGACAGGTTGAAGGTTCGATTCCTTCCGCGTCCACCATCTCCTGACCCGAGACAAGTTCACCCAAGCCGGATCTCCGTCACCGTCGTCGACGGCGCCTGCGGCGACACTTCCGATCCGGTGAGCGGCGCCGCCCGGCGAACGCGAATCCGGTAGATCTCCGGCCCGCGAGCTTCGTACTCCCAGGCCACCTGTCCCGGCCGCAGATGGTCCATTTGCATGTGCAACGGCACAGGATCGTGATCGTTCACCAGCACCAGAGATTCGCCCACTGCCAACGCGTCGAACTTCGCGAAGATCATCGGATGCCGCTGCGGACGCGGCACCGGCCGCAGGTCCAGCTCCTCGGCGGCCGCCTCAGCCTTGCCCGCCCGGACGACCAGCAGCGACGAGTCCTCGTGTGCCTCCAGCCGGTGCGCCACGCCGCCCTCCAGCGTCACCATGTCGCCGGGGCGCAGGTCGGCGGGGGTCTGGCCCTCGTAGAACGTGATGTGTCCGGAAACGGCATACACCGCCACCCGGTCGTTGGTCGAATGCTCCGGAACGCTTTGTCCGGCGCGCAGGTTCAGCAGCACCAGCCGAAAACCGGGCTGGCTCACGATGACCTTGGGCAGAAACTTAACCTCATCGAACTCGATGAGCTGCTGCACATTGTGTTTTTGCATGGCTGGGGACGGCTCCTGCCCCGGAAGGGGTACGATGGTCAGCCTACTGCGGGGTTTCCTGCCATGCCGTGACTAAAGTCACTGCCCGGCCCTCGCAACGCCATCAAATATAGGAAAGGAATGGCCCAATTGGTTTCCATCGATCAGCAGAACTCTCAGGCCCAGCGCATCGCCGGCGAGCGCAGCAGCCAGCATCTCGTCACGGCTTTTGTCATCACCGGCCTGTTGTTCATGCTGCTGCCGGGAACCTTCCTCGGCGTCTGGAACCTGCTGAACATCACGCAGCAACACGGCCCCGCCTCCATCTCCCAGGCCTGGCTGCAGGCCCACGGCCAGGCGCAGATTTTCGGCTGGATTGGCTCCTTCATCCTCGGCATCGGCTTCTATTCCCTCACCAAAATGCAGAGCACCCGGGCGTTTCCGGCGCGCGCCGCGTGGACCGCCTGGGTCCTGTGGTCCGCGGGCGTGCTCCTTCGCTGGCTTGGCGGCGTCACTGGCGATGCCTGGAGAATCCTTCTCCCGCTTTCCGCCGTGCTGCAACTGGCCGCATTTGTTCTGTTCTTCCAGTCCGTGCGGAAGCATCGCCCCGAACCCGGCGGCGCCAAACTCGAAGCGTGGGCCCGGATCGTGATCGCCGCCACCGTCGTCTTTCTCGTCGGCCTGGTCATGAATGCCGTCCTGCTGTTTCACCAGGGCCTGGTGGCAGCCACCCCCGAACTGCCCCATGTCTGGGACCTGCAGTTTGTCACGCTCGCCGTCTGGGGCATTCTCGTTCCCACCATCTGGGGATTCAACGCACGCTGGCTCCCCGTCTTCCTGGGCCTGCCCAAACCCTCCGCCCGCACTCTCTACGCGGCCTACAACCTCAGCCTCGTGGGAATCGGCGCCACCTATCTGTCGTGGCTCCCAGTCGCCGCGGTTGCCCTTTTCATCTCTGCGTGGCTGGCGATCGATGCGCTCCACGTCTGGAAACCGGCCATCAATCCCCCAAAAATCGTGAATGTCGATCGCCGCTTCCCCTTCTTCGTGCGCTTCACTTACCTCTGGTTGGTCATTGGGACCATCCTCGGCATGCTCGCCGTCATCTGGGACACCTCCGGCGGCATCTGGGGCGCCAGCCGCCACGCCATCACCGTCGGATTCGTCGCCGCCATGGTCTTTGCTATTGGCCAGCGCATCCTGCCGGCCTTCTGCGGCATGCGCATTCTCTGGAGCACGCGCCTCATGTTCTGGTCCATCGTCCTGCTCTTTACGGGATGCTTCCTGCGCGTTCTCTCCGAGCCGTTGGCCTATCAGAACCTCTGGGCTCCCGCCTGGAAAATCCTGCCCATCTCCGCAGTCATCGAGCTCACTGCGGTCACGCTCTTTGCCGTAAATTTAGGCATGACGCTCGCGCAGCCCCCTGCACACCTGCGCGGACGGCTCGCACCCGCCGCTCCCCAATAGCACGGAACGATGGACCGCCCCGAATTCAACCCGATCCTTGCCGCGATTCGTCGCTTCGCGGGCGCAACGACGAATCTCGCCGTGCTACAGGAATTCTGCGTCTCCGAGATCGCCGGCAAATTGCCGCATTACCACTGGGTCGGCTTCTACATGCTCGATCCGTCTGATCCCAACGTCCTCGTTCTGGGTCCGTTCCGCGGCGCGCCCACGCCGCACGCGCGCATTCCTGTTGGCGAGGGCATTTGTGGCGCGGCTGTGGCTCAGCGGGAAACCATCGTCGTGGACGATGTGGCCGAGGATCCTCGCTACCTCGCCTGCTCTCTCGAAACCCGATCCGAAATCGTCGTCCCCATTCAAGCGGAGAAGAAAATCGTCGGCGAAATCGATATCGACAGCCATGCTCCCGCAGCCTTCGATGAGCACGATCGCGCCTTCCTCGAGGAATGTGCCGCCATCGTGGGCCGATTCATCAGCGACCTGTGAAACGCACACCGGCACAAGAAGCGAAAGAACTCCCCGTTCTCACCGTGGGCCACTCCACGCGTCCGATTGAGGATTTTCTTGCGCTCCTGGCCGCTCACAAGGTCAAACAGCTAGTGGACGTGCGCACCATCCCGCGCTCGCGTCACAATCCCCAGTTCAACACCGATCAGTTGGCGCACTCGCTCTCCGAAGCAGGCATTCGCTACCTGCACATGCCGGATCTGGGCGGTCTTCGGCATTCCCGCAAGGATTCCATCAACCTGGCATGGCGCAACCTCAGCTTTCGCGGATACGCCGACTACATGCAGACGCCCGAGTTCGACCGCGCTCTCGATCAGCTCATCGAGCTGGCGCAACAGCGCCGCACGGCGATCATGTGCGCGGAAGCGGTTCCGTGGCGCTGCCATCGCTCGCTCATTGCCGATGCCCTCGTGGCCCGATCGCATCCCGGCAGAAGAGATCGCCAGCCGCTACGACCCTCCGCGCCGCACAAGCTCACACCCGTGGGCGCGCGTGGACGGTACCCGCGTCACCTATCCGCTGCCCCTCGTTTCCTGGTGACGCGCCGGCTCGCCTCAGCGAGACGCTCGCCGTCGCTCGCGTCGCCAGATCTCAGAATGTTCAAGCGGGTTTGGCCGCGATCAGGAAATGGCCGATTGTACCGAGGGCTCCCGCTGCTCGCGTTCGTCGCCGGTCAGCGGCAGCTCGACAAGAATCTCCGCCCCCCGTGTATCGCTCCGATTGTGAGCTGAGGCACGTCCGCCATGCGCCACCGCGACGGCGTTCACGAACGCCAGTCCAAGACCATGCCCCTGCGAGCCGGTGCCCTTCACAAATCGATGAAAAACCCGCGGCGTGCCCGCAACTCCGTCGCCGCTCTCCAGCAGCTCGACGGCAAATCCCGGCCCGTTGTCTTCCACGCGAATCACGCCTGAATCCCGGCCTGTGCCGATTTCGACATGCACCTGCGCGCCCGCGCCCGCGTAGTGCAGCTCGTTTTCCATCAGATTCGACAGCATCCGCGTGCACAACGGCACATCCATCCGCACCAGCACCGGCTTCTCCGCGCGGATCGTGAATGTCTGATGATTCTCCGTGAAAGCCGGGCCGTACAGTTCCGCCACGCGGCCGGCCAGTTCGCTCAGGTCCACCGTCTGCGGCCGTAGCCGAAGCGCGCCGCCGTCCGCCTCCGCCACATCGAGCGACGTCGTGATCACGTCGGACAGCCGATCCAGTTGCTCAATCGCTCCCGCCACCAGTTCTGCGCTCTGGCTGCGGTCTTCGAGCGAAAGCGCGATCTCCAGACTGCCCCGCACTGACGTGATCGGGCTCTTCAGATCGTGCGCCATCGCGTCGGTCAACGTGCGCAGTTGGTTCACCGTCGACGATATCCGGTCCAGCATATTGTTGAACGTGCGCGCCAGCCGCGCGACTTCGTCCCGCTGATCCTTCAGCGGAACCCGCGTGCTCAGATCGTCGGAGCGAATGCTGGCTGCCGCGCCGGTGATCGCGTCCACGCGCCGGAGCATCCTGCGCAGCCCCATCAGCGTCACCAAAAAGCCGAGCACGACCATCACCAGCCAGCCCAGCGCGAACCGCGCCAGCAGACGTCGCATCAGCGCTGCCGCTGAAGCATCCAGCAGCCCCAGGTAAATCTGTCCCCGCCCCGGTTGCATGCTCACGGTCACCACGCGGAACGGCGCGCTCCATCCCGGAACCCGCAGGGAAACAGGCGCGCCGCCAACTGGCCTCATCCCGCGCAGCGCAGTCAGAAACTTCGTATTGTCAGCCGGACCCACCCAGACCGGGGTTTGCGTGCTGCCGTTCGTCTCCGCAAAGAAAACGGTATTGCCCTTGATCGGATGCCCGCTGCCATCGTAGGAAACCTCCTGCGACGCCAGCTCCGCTACCTCTTCCACAATGCGGTCGTAGAGCGCGTCCCGCGGCGTCGTCAGTGCCACCTGCTTCAGCGTTTCGCTTTCGCCAATCAGCCAGGAGTCGCTGCGCTCCTGCACCGCATGCGCCACCACGATGTACATCGCCAGAAAAACCACCGCGCAGCCCGCCGCGAACACCAGCGTGCTGCGCAGCGCCAGCCGCCACGCCGACGTGCGGTAGAAGCTTCCTCTAATCCTTGAGAACATATCCGACTCCGCGGATCGTTCGGATGAGCGGCTGCTGTGCGTCGCGGTCCACTTTGTTGCGAAGCCGGTGAATGTGCACGTCCACAATGTTGGTCGAAGTGTCGATCCGCATCTTCCACACGTGATCCAGCACCATCGCGCGCGTCACCACGCGTCCCGCGTTACGGCACAGGTACTCGAGCAGCGCGAATTCCTGCTGGGTCAGCTGGATCTCCGACCCTCCGCGCTTCGCCTCGCGCCGGATCAGGTCGATCTCCAGATCGCCCACCCGCAGCCGCGTCGCTTCCGACTGGCTCGGCGTGCTGCGCCGCAGCAGCGCGCGCACCCGCGCCAGCAGCTCTGCCACGGCGAAGGGCTTGGTCATGTAATCGTCCCCGCCTCGTTCCAGGCCCAGGACCCGCTCGTCCACCGATCGCCGCGCCGAAAGGATCAACACCGGTGACGTCACGCCCTGGGCCCGCAGTCTCTGGATTAGTTCCAGCCCATCTATATCCGGCAGCGTCAGATCCACGATCAGCGCGTCATGCACGCCCTCCAGCGCCAGCTTCTCCGCCTCCCGCCCCAGCGCCGATGCGTCCACCCCATAACCTGACTCCGCCAGGGCTCGTGTCAGGAATTCCCGAATCGTCTTATCGTCCTCCACCACCAGGAGCCGCATCTCCGTTCTCCCTTGTTCTTCCTCGTCACGAGCCCGTTGCGCCCTGCCGCGCCCAGGCTGGCGTCATCCGCCATTCCAGCCGTTTCGCACCCATGTTTTCTGTGATCCAGACTACTCTGCGCCCCACCCGCGCAGTTCTCGCGTCCATGACAAGCCGTTCATCCGCTGCCATCGCGAAGGTCTGTCGTTGGACGGGAACTCGCCCGAAATGGTGAGATGGGAAGGGAGGAGCATGCCCATTCGTCCCCCTTGCGTCGCAGTGGCTCTCTTCGCCGGGATTCTCGCTGGCACGCTGACCGCGGCCGCGCAGGTGCCGGATGCCCCGCAGTGCCGCCTCAGCCATCTGCCCGTCTGCGTGCGCCATGTCGTTCAGGATGAGCTCGGCATCGTCACCAGCCCGCTGCACGCTACGGCGCCTGACCTTCTCTGGATTGTCCCCTTCGGCGCGGCCACCGGGGTCGCCGTCCACTTCGATACGCAAGCCATCCAGGATCTCGGCGTCCACCCCAATCGCGAAAGCGACTTCAACAAGCTCTCCACCTGGGGCGGACTCTATCTGCCCTTTGGCGCCGCGGCGGCGGGCTACGCCGCCGGTTCCGTCCGGCACAACGACTACCTCACCGAAACCGCCGTCCTCTCCGCCGAAGCCATGGCCGACGCCGGCATTCTCGATGAAAGTCTGAAGTACGCGCTCGACCGCGAGGGCCCGCAGCTCGACAACGCCCGCGGCGGCCTGTGGCCCCACGGTCCGAAGGACTGGCCGAACAGTCCCTCCATGCCGTCAGAGCACGCCATGAACGCCTGGGCTTTCGCGCACGTCGTCGCGGGACAGTACAACGGCCTCGCGACGAAAGCGATTGTCTACGGACTCGCCGGCGCCGTTTCGGTGTCGCGCGTCATGGCCCGCCAGCATTTCCCTTCGGATGTGGTCGTGGGCAGCACCCTCGGCTGGCTCATTGGCGGCTATGTCCTGCACCACCGCTCGCTCGAGCACGGCAGCCTTGTGGATCTCTCTGAAGTCCAAACTCCGCTCGGCAGCGGCCTCGAACTCCGCCTCAACCTTTCCCGCCTGCATTAGAAGATCACTAAGGGCTTTTCGCTAACCTGCTAACTCGCTAACCGCCTTACCCCTGACCGCCTCATCCCTGGACCTTCCCTGAATCGCGATATACACGTTCACCAAAGTCAGCGCCGCCGGCGTCACCCCGGGAATCCGGCTCGCCTGTCCCAGCGTGGCCGGCCGCACGCGCGTCAGCTTCTCCTGCATCTCCCGCGACAGCCCGCTCACCTGCGTGTAGTCGAACCACTGCGGAATTCCGCGCTCCTCGGCCTTCTTCAGCTTGTCGATCGCCTTCTTCTGCTGGTCGAGATACCCGGCGTACTTGATCTCTGTCTCCACCGTCTTCAGCTCATTCCGCAAATGCGCCGGCAGATGTTCATGCTCCTTCGCCGATTCCGCCAGCCACGGCGCGAAGATCGGATCCCGCAGTTGCTCCCGCAGCCCCGGCCAAAGCGTCTCAATGGTCACCTCCGGCCGCCGCAGCACCTGCGCCCACGTCTGCCCGGCAGGCCAGTCTCCGCCCACAGCCTTGGCACTCGTAACCAACTTCTCCAGCGCCGCTGCCCGCGCCTGCTTGGCCTCGTGCTCGGCCCACGCTTCGTCCCCGATCAGCCCCAGCCGCCGTCCGTACGGCGTCAGCCTCCGGTCCGCGTTGTCGATCCGCAGGTGCAGCCGGAACTCCGCCCGCGAGGTGAACATCCGGTACGGCTCGTTCGTCCCTTTTGAAATCAAATCGTCGATCAGAATCCCCGTATATGCCTCGGTCCGATCGAGGGTGAACGGCCCGTCGCCCTTCACCGCCAGCGCCGCATTGATCCCAGCCATGATGCCCTGGCAGGCGGCCTCTTCGTACCCCGACGTCCCGTTGATCTGCCCCGCCAGGTACAGCCCCTCGAACTGCTTCACCCGCAGCGACCGGTCCAGCTCCGTCGGATCGATGGCGTCATACTCGATGGCGTACCCCGGACGCAGCATTTCCGCATGCTCCAGCCCAGGAATCGAACTGATAATCTGCGCCTGCACCTCCATCGGCAGCGACGTCGACATCCCGTTCACGTACACCTCGTGCGTGTTCAGCCCCTCCGGCTCCAGGAAGAACTGGTGCTGTTCCTTATCCGGAAATTTCACCACCTTGTCTTCGATCGACGGGCAATAGCGCGGCCCAATCGACTGAATTTGCCCCGAGTACATCGGCGACCGGTGCACGTTCTCGCGAATAATGCGCAGCGTCTCCGGCGTGGTGAACGCGATGTGGCACGAAACCTGGCGTTGCGGAATCGTCTTCGTGCGGAAGCTGAACGGTGTCGGATCCACGTCGCCCGGCTGCTCCGCGAACCGGCTCCAGTCGATGGTCCGCCCATCCAGCCGCGGCGGCGTGCCCGTCTTCAGCCGGCATCCCCGCAGCCCCAGCCGCTTGAGCGCCTCGCCCAGCAGCACTGAGGCCGGCTCGCCGCTTCGCCCCGCTGGATAATGTTCCTCCCCGCAATGGATCAGCCCATTCAAAAACGTTCCCGTCGTGATCACCGTCGCCCCGGCCAGAATCGTCCGCCCATCCCGCAGCTTCACGCCAAGCACCCGCGGTCGCTCCTGATCGCTTTCTGAGCCCTGAGCCCTGAGCTCTGAGCTCTGGAGCACATCCACCACTTCCGCCTGCTTGATGAACAGATTCGCCTGCGACTCCAGCACCTCGCGCATCTTCACCCGGTACTGTTGCTTGTCGCACTGTGCCCGCGGCGACCAAACCGCTGGCCCGCGCGAGGTATTCAGCAGCCGGAATTGGATCCCCACCGCATCGGCCACTTCGCCCATCACGCCGCCCAGCGCATCCACTTCCCGCACCAGGTGGCCCTTGGCGATGCCGCCGATGGCCGGGTTGCAGCTCATCTGCGCGATCAGGTCCAGGTTCAGCGTGAACAGCGCGGTGCGCAGGCCCATCCGGGCCGCGGCCATCGCGGCCTCGCATCCGGCGTGGCCCGCGCCCACCACCACCACATCGTATTGTTCGGTAAACGGCATTCCGGGGACACTTCCATTTTACCGGCGCGCCCTTCCCCGCAAAGAAAACGCGGCAGCCGGAGCTGCCGCGAATCGAACATCTGTTACCAGCTATCCAAAGCCTGGGCGCGAAGCGCCTCCGCCGGGACAGCCTGCCCTGAGCTTGCCGAAGGGGCGAGTTCTCAGAACATCAGGTGCAGCGACATCTCGATCAGCCGCTGACTCCCGATCGTGTTCTTCACCACCCCCAACTCGGCGTTCCCGTTCTGCGGCAGGTTATACATCTCATACGCGCAGTTCACCGAGGAGCCGTGGCAGGTTGCGCCGCCGTTGGGTGACGCGGGCGTGGCTACATTGGTGGAGGCGTACGGTTGTGCCTGGGTGCCGTTGGCGTAGCCCCCCGGCGGATTCGCCAGCTCTTCATAGTTCGGGCTCAGGAACATGTCGTTCGTCGGCACGTCGAAGCTCGGCGTATTGGTGATGTTGAAGACCTGGAACTGATACCGCAGAGCGAACCGCTCGGTCGCGTGAATGTCCTTCTGCAGCGTCATGTCCGCGCGTTTCTGGAACGACTGCCGGAAGATATTACGCTGCCCCGGCACAAAGGTCGTTTCATAGACGTCGCACAGCGGTCCGCCTCCCGGACCGGCATTGCCACCTGCCGTCGTCGTGTCGCATGGCGGCACGCCATTCTGACCCGGCGCGATCAGCGGTATGTAAAAGTCCGCTGCGGTTAGCGCCGGATTGTAGTGGGGCGCACCGCCCGCCGTACCCGTGTACGCTCCGGAGTGGCCCGTCTCCACCGACTTCGGCGTCAATCCCGGTTTGATCGGCAGCACCGGGTTCATCAGCTCGATGTTGCCGCCGAAGCGCTCGCTGCCCACTGACCCGGTGTAGTCGTAAATGCTGTACGGCTCGCCGCTCTGCAGCACTGTGACACCCAGCAGCGACCAGTCGTTCGTCACTTTGCCCAGCCAGTTGTGCTGGTTCCGGATCGCATTCGGCAACCGCACGTCGTAGTTGAAGGTCAGCGTGTTCGTCTGGTCGAAGTCCGCATCGGCATACGACGACCGCAGATTCGATGGGTCATCGCCGGTGAAGAACAAACCGATATCGCTCTGCTCATCCAGCGTGTGCGACCAGGTGTACGACCCGCTGATCTGGATGTTGTGCGACATGCGCTTGGTCACCTGCGCCTGCAGCGCGTCGTAGGACGAGATGCCCTTCGTCTCAAAGCTGGCCGAGTTGGGATCGTATCCGACGTACGGCACGCGCAGATCGACGTTGCCGCCGCTGTACGAGTCATACGGCTCCGTTGCTATCGGATACGGATTCCCGCTCACGTCGGTGTCATTGCTCAGCACCTGTACCCCGTACGAGTAGGTCTGGCCGTTGATCGGATGCGTGGGCGTCGCGATTCCCGGCTCGTTGAAGGGAATCGGGACCACTTCATGCTTTCCGCGGTTTCCCACGTAGGCAATATCCACCGACGTATCGCTGCGCGGTTGCCACTGGACATCCATCATCCAGTTCTCCGTATACGGCAGCACGTTGTTCACGTTGTAGTTGCCGATCACCAGCGGGCCGTCGGGCGCGCCGTCGTCGCAGTTGTAGGGGATCAGAATGTCGCCCGTGTCGTTGTAGACGTTGCCCGCGGTGCAGGTCGACTCGATCGAGTCCACCGTCGGCATGATCGACGCAAGATCCGCGGGGGTCGTTGGCGAGACGAAGCTCGGGAACGGGTTGCTCAGCGTTCCTTTAGCGCTCGTATACGCTGCGAACGGCGCTTCCTGCGTCACGCCGAATGGCCCGCTGATGCCCGAACCGGCCGGCGGCGAAAGGTACTGGAAGTATTCGCCGCGATCGTAGTAGAGGCCCGCTCCCGCGCGCCACACCACGGTCCCGCCGAAACGTTTCGGCGCCCACGCGATGCCCAGACGGGGAGCAAGTCCCCATTGGCGCCCTTTCAGCGTGGAGTTGCTGACCCCCTGCGTGCCGAACTGCTTGTTATTTCCCGCCACAATGAAGCCAGTGTTGGTGACGGCGCTGTCCGTCGCGGAAAAGAGCGAAGGATCGAAATTGAACAGATCGCCGTTCTTCTCGCTGAAGGGCCCGTCGTAGTCGTACCGCAGTCCGGCCGTGACGCTCAGATTCGACTTCACCTGCCATTTATCCATCACGAAGGCGCCGGCATCGTTCGACCGGTAGTAGCGATTCGAGCTCCCCTGCAGCACGTTGCCGCCGTGCAGGGTGCCGGTCATGAATTTCGGAAACGTCTGCGTCACGACATACGAGTGGTTTTCGGAGTTATTCCTGATATTCAGCTGGTTGTAGTCGTAATCGAAGCCAACCGTGATGGTGTGCTTGCCCATGGAGAAGATCGCCGTGGACGAAGGCGAAAGGCGATTCTGGAAATATCCCTGATCGATAAACCCGTCGGCGTTCAGCGGCCCCATCTTCGCCGTGCTGAACGGAGAGGAGGTGTCAATCGCGAAATACTCTGCCTCGATGCCCGGCATGATGTTTCCCGGCGCCTGGATGCTCACGTCGGAGGCGTTCAGCGCGTTCGACAGGCTGCTGTACACCTTCTGTCGCGAGAACCCAACCTGCTGCACCCAGTTGATCCGCGGCCCGATCGTGAGGGAGTTGGTCAGCGACCCCGTCTGCGCGCCCGTATCCTCGGTCTCCGGGAACCCGATCGTGTTCGACGCCGCAAACGGGCTGTTCGTCGGCGTGTGCTGGTAGAAGTACTTCCCGGAGAGATGGTCGTTGTTGGTTGCGTTGTAATCCAGCGATCCGGTCGCCCAGTCTCCCTTGAAGACCGAAGTCCCCTGAATGGCCACGTCGGGCCGTCCCGACATCACCTGGGTCTTGCCATCGGCATCCGCTGAAGGAATCAGATAAGTTCCGTTCGGCAGCTTGGCATTCAACAGCGCGATCGATGCCGGGTTCCATTTGGTGCTCGGGTATTTCTGCGCGCCATTGGTCGAACAATCCTCGGCGCTTCCTGCGGTCGTGGGTGTTCCCGCGGGCGTTCCGTCATACTCCAGCGTCGCGTCGTAGTACGAGCAGATAGCACTCGCGATGCCAGTTGGGCTCCGATCGTCGGTCAGGCCGTACGGCACCTGGAACTGCGAGAGCGCGCCCGTCTGGTCGGAGTCGTACAGATGCTGATAGCCCAGGAAAAAGAACATCTTGTTCTTCTTGATTGGGCCGCCTACCGTGCCCCCCGCCACCCAGCGATGCAGTTGCGGATTCTCCTCCGACGCCGTAAGCTCTCCCAGCGCCGCGTCCTGCTTATAGAAGAACGGGTCGGCGTTTATGAAGTTGTTGCCAATCAGCCCATACAGCTGTCCGTGAATCCCGTTCGTCCCCGTGCTGGTGCTGATCGCCACGTGCGCGCCGCTCGTCTGTCCCTGCTGCGCGTCGTACATCGACGTGGTCACGTTGATTTCCTGCATGAATTCCGGCGGCGGCGAGGCCAGGCCGTTGCCGTTCGACCCGTACACGGAGATGTTGTCCTGATCCTGTCCTCCGGTGTTGGCTCCTTCCCCGATGTTGAACTGATAGCGCTGCGAGACATCCTGGCTCGAAGTCTTGCCGTTGAACAGATTCGTCACGCTGACGCCGTTCACGGTAATCGTGTTGCTCGTGTCGCGCTGGCCGTTCGACCAGATCGGCTGGTTGCCCAGCCCCGAATCGGTGCCCACGCCCGAAAGCAGCTGCGAGCTCACGCCCGGCGCCAAAATCGCCAGCTGCGTAAAGCTTCCCGTCGCCAGCGGCGTTTCCGCGATCTGCGTCTTATCCAGCGTGTAGCCGTTGTTCGTATCCGTCGCGTTCAGCAATGGATTCGCATTGACGGTAATCGACTCGCTCACCTGTCCCGGCTTGAGCGCGATATTCGGGATGGTGGTCGCCAGACCTTCCCGCACCGTGATCGCCGGGTAATCATTCGTCTGGAAGTTCGTCGCCGTGATCGTCACCTGATACGTGCCGATCGGCAGGTTCAGGATCTCCCAATACCCGTTGCCGTGGGATTGAACCGACCGCTTCAGCCCCGTCTGCTCGCTGACCGCCGTCACCGTCGCGCCCGGAATCGCGGCTCCGGAAATATCGGTGACTGTTCCGTTCATGCTGCCCAGGGTTTGCTGGGCCCGGGCGCTGGATACCGCCAGGAACGCCACGACCAGCAAACACAACACAGAAACCGGAGAATACCGCAGAATATTTTTCATCGCTTTCGGCCTCGAAAAGTGAAGTTTCGTCTGCGAGGTGATCCATACAAATTCCTCGCCGTCTTAACTGGTAAATCAGTGCGTAAGGCACTCTCAGAGTGACATTTTTTAATGAATGCGCCGTTAATTACAGCACGAACCTCTGGCGAACGGACCACGAAATTTTCGGGGCCAGTGGAAAACCGCGGTGCAAAACTCATAGAAGCTGCGGATTTCAAAAGAAAATCCGGATTCCTGCCTGGATTTGCCGCTCGCGGCTCATCATTCTGCTGTTCGCATTGGTCGTACCACTAAAGGCTGCGGTCGCATCGAATACCGGATCCGTTACCTTTGTGCCGTTCACCAGCTGCACCGTGCTCCCCGGCTTCATCCCGCTCTGCCAGATCAGCTTCGCCATGTTCGCGTGCTGCGTGTCGTTGCTCATCCGGTAACCAACTGTCTGCAGATCGGTTACATTTTCATGGTTCAGCGCGTTGAAGGCCTCCGCCATCACTTCCAGTGAGTAACGGTCGCTGAAACGTATTCGTTTCGTGAGGCGCAGGTCCAGGTTCGCCGCCTCCGGATAGCGGTACGTGTTCCGTCCCACCGGCACGATCAGGTCCTCGCCGCCCGATCCGTTCAGGCTCGGGCCCAGTCCGGCAATCGGCACCGCCGCGCTGCCGCTGTCGAAGGTGGCGTTCGGCTGCCGCACCACCTTCAGGCAATCTGCCCCATTCCCCGTGGCTCCGCCCGCCGCCAGCCAGTCCTGGTACGAGCACGATGGCGTCGGAGTCGAGCCCATGGTGCGCATCGAGTACGGCAGCCCTGTCTGCCATTCGCCCGTTCCTGCCAGCGAATAGCCTCCGAACAGCGCCCCTGCCGCGCCGTGCAGCCGCCACGGCGCCGCGATCACCATCCCGCCGGCCACCCGCTGCCGCACGTCGAAGTTCGACGTCCCGTGTTCCAGCCGGCGGTCGGCCGGATCGTACACGTCATTTCGCTCCGCAAACGTCGCCTCATTCTGCCCGTCGTCGATCGCATGCGCCCATGTGTAACCGGCATTGATACTCATCGTCCGCGACATGCGCCGCACCACCCGCACCATCGCTCCGCGATAGCTGGAGTTCGTCTCGCTCTCGATTCCTGTAATCGAGCCGTACGCCGGATTCAGCCGCCGGTAATAAAACCGCTGCACCGCGTAGATCGGGAATGCCGCCCCGCCCGGCTGCCCCGCCGTTTTCCCCAGCGGTCCCGTCGCGCCCCCGCTGTTCGGGCCCTCGACGCTGTAGAACATATCCGCCCAGTTGTTCTCGTCGATGTTTTCGTCCACGAACTGCGTCAGGCGATGACCATCCGTCGCCATCCCCGTCAGCGTCAGCACCATCCGGCCCCCCAGCGCCTGCTGGAGTTCCAAATCCGCCTGCACGATTTCCGGGTGCCGGAAATGCGGATCGAAGTACACCGCCTCGGGCGCCGTCGATGCCTGATCCGGTGCCTTCGGATCCACGTACGGCGTCTCGTTGCTCCCAAACACATACGGGAACGGCGGCGCCCCCTCGTCCATCGGCCGCCACGAGTATCTCCTCGGCGAGCGCGCCGATCCCGTCGCCGTCAGCGCGCTGAACACCATCGCATTCGGCACTCGCGCATAATAAATGCCCACTCCGCCGCGCAGCACCGTGTGGCCGCTCCCGAAAACGTCCCACGCAAATCCCGCCCGCGGCCCAAAATCGTCGCGGTTGTGCGGCAGTTTCGCCGTCTGCTGAATCGCCGGGTTCACCAGCGCGGAATTGGTATCCGGTAGCCGCTCATATTCGTAGCGCAGCCCCGCCGTCAGCGTCACGCCTCGCCAGAACTTCCATTCGCCGGCCGCCCACGCCGCATAATCCTCTGTGCTGAACCACCACTTCGACGGCCCCACTGTCTGCCGAAAACGCTCGTAACAGGGATACGGCCCCGCTGTCGCTGCGCCTCCATCGCAGCTGTTCGGCGCCAGCAGGTCCGACACAAAATCCAGCACGCTCGCGTACGAATACTCGCCGTTCTCCCCGCTCATTCCGTCGAGTTCGTCCCGCACGTGATTGAAGTCGTACCCAAAGCGCAGTGCCGCGCGCCCGTGAATCCACGTCGCCGCGTCGGCAACCTGCTCCCGCGTCTCTGCCGGATACTCTCTCTTGTTCGCGTTCGCCAGCGTCCCGAACGTGAACCCCGCGCTGCGGTCGATCGCAATCTGCGGCGCCATCCGATAGGCGTTGTTCGCCAGTTGCTGCTCGAATGCTGACGGCGCTCTCGCTCGCTGCGCCAGCACGTCGCGGCTGACCTGCACGCGCACGCTGTTCAGCAACTGCGGTTTCGCGAAAAAGTCCCACCGCGCCACCGCTGCGTCGTCGCTCGTCGAGCTGTCGGCAAAGCTTCCGATTCCGTCCATTTCCGACGCGCCGCTCATCGCCCCATGCGGAGCCGTCCGCCGCATCTCGCCATACTGCAGTTCCAGCGCGTTCCGCGGGCTCACGCGCCAGGTAATCTTCTGGAACAGGTTCGTCTGCATCGTGGAGCGCGGCACGCTGCCCAGCATCCCGCTCAATTCGTGCAGCACCGCCGAATACGCGCATTCCGCCGCCGCCGTCGATCCCTCCGGAGCTCCACTCGCGCTGGGGCAGGCTTTCACCAGCGGATTCGTGATCGTGCTGCGCGCCAGTCTCGCCTCCAGCGTCGTCAGCGAAGGACTCGAAGCAGGGAAGAAGAACACCTCCGGCTCGCTGGCTCGCGCGATCGCCGGGTCATGCCGATTGTGCTCCTCCCACGAAAAGAACCAGAACGCCCGCTCCTGCCCGATCGGCCCGCCCGCGGAAATCTCCCACTGCTGCCGCCGGTCGGGCATGTGTACCGGCACGTCGACGTACGTGATCGGCTGCCCGTTCAGGTATTGCACCGGCTCGCCCGTCGCCGTCGCCGTGGTTCCCGCCGGCTCCGCCTGCATCACCTTGCTGTAGGCATTCCTGGCCTGCCCAATCGCCCCGCGATCGAAGAAGACCGCCTCGCCGCGCATGCGGCGCGACCCGCCTTTCGTCACGGTCTCGATCGTGCCGCCGCCGCGCCCATGTTCTGCGGAATAGGCGTACGTGCTCGCCTGGAACAACCCCACCGTCGATTGCCCAGTAGCGAATCCGTTCCCGTCCGTGCCTCGCTCGCGCGACCGGAACGCCAGTGTGTTGTTCGTCCCGTCCAGCGCCATGCTGTTCATCAGCGGACTCAGCCCGCCAAAGCTCAGCTCGCCGTTCCCATCCGGCGACGCGGCGCCGAACAGCCCTGCCAGATTCGCATAGTGCTGCCCGTTGTTCGGCAGGGCGTCCACCCAGGCCTGGCCCATCTCGCCGCCCGCATCAGACCCGCCGCCGTCTGCCCCGGCCTCGCTCACTCGCCGCGCGTCCACCAGCACCGTCCGGTGCACGGTTCGCGGAGCCAGCCGCGCCGTCAGCCGTGCCGTCGTGCCCAGGCCCACGGTCAGGTTGTCCGCTTCCCAGTCGCTCAGACCCCGCGCCCGCACCAGCACGCGATATCCGCCCGGCATCACCTCGGCAAAATGGAAGTTCCCCTCAATGTCCGACGTGGTCTCGCTCGGCTCACCGGTGGTCGCGTTCACCAGCTGTACCTGCGCCCCGCCCACAGCCTGCCCGCCCGGGCCGGCGACCCGTCCCGACACCGCTCCGCCCGTCTCCGACTGGCTCCAGCAGCCCGCGGCGGACGCGATTCCCACCGCCATCACCATCGCGCTGAAGAGCCCAGGGACCCGCACGTCACCCTCGTGCCAACACTGCTCTCCCGGACCTGGCTTCAGGATTGGCCCCGCCCGGATCTGTCTTGAAAGGGCAGCCCGACAGCTTGCGGAAAAATCCTCCGAGACAGGGGCTTTGTATCAGGGCACGACTTGAGTCGTGCCGATAAGCCGCCCAGGATGACCTGGGCTTTAGCCCCTGAGGGACGCTTCTTTCAAACTGACCCGCTCCCCAGCCTTCCGAAAGGCAACAACTGGTCTCATCAGGCCTTGCGCTCCAAAGTGCCTCGGGTGCGACCCGCCATCAAAGCGGGTCGCAAGCTGCTCGCGCGAGCTGAGAACCTGGCGATGAGACCAGTCGAAATCGAGCCTATCCCCTTCGTTACACTAAAAGGAGCGAATGTTTATCGATGAAGCCAAAATCCGCGTAAAAGCCGGTGACGGCGGTAATGGCTGCATGGCCTTTCGCCGCGAAAAGTTCGTTCCCCGCGGCGGACCCTCCGGCGGCGATGGCGGACACGGCGGCAGCGTCGTCATGGAAGCCAGCCAGCGCCACAACACCCTGATCTATTTCCGCTTCAATCCCGAGCACAAGGCCGAGCGCGGCGAGCACGGCATGGGCTCCAACTGCAGCGGCCGCGAAGGCAAGGACACCGTCCTCAAAGTTCCCGTCGGCACCCTGCTCTTCGACGCCGACTCCGGCGAGCTGATCCACGACTTCACCCGCCCCGACGAGCGCCTCGTCGTCGCCCGTGGCGGACGCGGCGGACGCGGCAATCAGCACTTCGCCACCTCCACCCACCAGGCTCCGCGCGAGCACGAGCTCGGCCGCCCCGGCGAGGAGCGCCATTACCGTCTCGAGCTGCGCGTCCTCGCCGACGTCGGACTCGTCGGCTACCCCAACGTGGGCAAGTCTACGCTGATCTCGCGCATCTCCGCCGCGCGCCCCAAAATCGCCAACTATCCGTTCACCACGCTCGAGCCGCAGCTCGGCGTCGTCTCCATCGGCGAAGCCCCGCACGAGGAAAGCTACGTCGTGGCAGACATTCCCGGCCTCATCGAGGGCGCGCACCTCGGCGCCGGACTGGGCACCCAGTTCCTGCGCCATATCGAGCGCACCCGCATCCTCGTCCATCTCGTCGACGTGTCCGACGCCGACGGCCGCCCCGATCCCGCCGAGGATTTTCGCGTCATTCTGAGTGAGTTAAAGAGCTTCGGTCACGGCCTCGACCACAAGCCCATGATCGTCGTCGCGTCGAAAGCCGACGTCGCCAACCCAGCCAAGCTGAAGAAGCTGGAAACCATGGCGAAGCGCCGCAAGCTGCCCTTCTACGCCATCTCCGCCGTCACCGGCCTCGGCGTCGAGAAGCTGAAGTACGCCATCGGCGAGCGCGTCCGCGAACTCCGCGCGGAATCGGCCGCCTCGCCGGCCCCGGAGGAGTCCACCCGCGCCGCCGGCTGAGGTCAGATCTGCGCGCCGTAGGCGCAACGGTGGCTAGCCCAGCGCTTCAGCGCTGGGAAAGGCAGCCAGGAAGAGAGAGCCCCGGAGGGGCGGCGCACGCCCGAAAGCGCTGATCTACCCAACCAACCCCGGCAAGCCTTTTATTTTTTTTATTTTTTTGTTTATTTTTTTTTTTATTTTTATATTTTATTAATTAATAAAGAAAAACCAATAGTCATAAAATAAAAAAACGAAAACATTTCATCATAATATCGTTAAATGAAAAAATTAACGATGCTCGTTTTAAACGAGTAATCTCTAAAGGAATGATAGTCGTGACATCAAGAAAGCTTTATTCTATCTAACAGATCGAATCGGGAATTACAGAGAACTCGAACCATACTTAAGACTTTGGAAGTCAGTCCATGCAAGAACGGCATTCTCGAATTGTCGTAATTGAGCAGGACGCGAAAGCTTTGACGTGCCGAAAATCCCGAAAATCACCGCTGGACGTGCCTAAAATCAATAAGCTCTCGACATAATCTTCGTTCTTATGGGTGGATCTCACCACTTTCCAGACGATCTATGATTTCCTCGCATAATCTATTTCTTTTCCAATCCACGCCCGTTCTTCTTTTCACAAACTGCAATGTCGTTCCGCTGCCCCCGAATGGATCTATAACTAGTTCGCCTTGAACAGTCGATATCTCTATAACGCGATCTAGTATCTTGTCGAAAGAGCGTTCGCCCTCCGATCTTTTGACTTAAACTTCCAGTGCCGAACCGGCGGATGTCGGTCCACACATCCTTCAGATTCACTCCTTTGGGGTTCATCGCGTCACGATGGCCGCCATAGTCTTTGATTTCTCCCGCCGCAATGCCGGCAGTCTGATTGCGGTGCGAATGCGCCGGAAGGTCTTCGGCTTTCCCTTGGCGTAGTATAGCAAGCTGTAGTGGCTCGGGTGCAGCCTCCCCGGTATCGGAGGCAAGCAATGAAATCTCAATAGCGATCCAATGGCTGAACGTCCATACCTATCTCCGTGAGATACGCGCCAAGAGATGTTCCACTTCGGAAGGTTGTATAGAAAGAATGCTGCCGCCCGGCTTCAGCGCCCGACAGCACTCTTCAATCCACGCCTTACACCATTCGTAGATAGCTCGCCCAGCACAGCGCCGCCTGCGCGACCACCACCGCCCACGTCGCCAAGAGGAAGACCTTCCGCTGGCGCGTCTCCAGCGCATCCGCGTAGACGCCCCCGGCAAACGCCACCAAAAACGGCAGCGCCCACAGCCACGGCTCCGACGCCACGCCCGTGGTCATCAGCACCATCAGCAGCGCGCCCACAATCAGCGGCGTCGTGTTGCCGAAATACCGCGACCGCCGCGTCGCCGCATACAGCGCCAGTGCGCCGGCCAGCGCGATGCTGAACGCTGCGTTCCCGGGATTCCGGAAGAACCACTCCGCCCCGTTCCCCGACACCCAAATCCGTCCCGCCGCGCTGCGGAAGACGTAGCTGAAGGCGTCCGGCGAAAACGCATACGACGCAAAGAGCAGCAGCAGGGCGCCCAGCACCCACACAATCAGCAGCGTGGGAATATACGCGCGCCGTCCCTCCGCCACCCACGCCAGGAAAATCACGATCAGCAGCAGCGCCAGCTCGAACGCCGCAATGTGCGCGGCCGCGGTGAATCCCAGCGCCAGCGCCAGCAGCACAATCCGCGGCCGCCATTTCCGCCGCGGCCCCTGCAGCGCGTGCCCCACGCCAATGGCCAGATACACCGACGCGAACAGCCCCAGCGCCGCCAGAATCTCATTGTTCGGCACAGTGGACGCCCGCACCACCGGCGGCAGAAAGCAGTACAGCGCCAGCGCCACGTAGCCGCCCTCGTTGCCAAACAGCCGCCGCGTCACCCACCACAGGCACGCGCCCAGCGCCAGCCCCGCCAGAATGAACGGCAGCCGCAGCAGAAAGCCGATGTCGCTCAACTCGTGCCGCATCTCCCACGGCGTCCCCTTCGACGACTTCCCGGCCAGCAGCCGCTCCAGCGTCAGCGGCAGCCCCGCCGCGCGATACGCCAGCGTCCCGTCGTGGATGTTCCCGCACGTCGTGAAATAGCCCGGCAGCGCCTCCGGCTTCTCCCAGATCTCCCGCCCGCAGCGCGCGTACTGGTAATCCGTTTGCGTGAGAACCTGCCGCGCGCTCACCCACAGGCACTCGCCCAGCAGGATCAGCAGCAGCAGCGCCGCGATCTTCTGCGGGCGCTCGAATCGGAATTTGCGCAGACGGTGGTGCGGACGGCGGGCTGGCATCGATTGGCTTTCAGCAGTGTATCGGAGGCTCGGGCCACAAACGAGCTTGCGCGTCGGATGATCACAGTTTGCGGAGCCATGCTCCAGGATCGGCGCGCTTTGTATCAGGGCACGACTTCAGTCGTGCCGGAAAGCGCCCAGTGGAACCTGGGCTTTAGCCCCTGAGAAACGCTCTGCCAAACCGCCCCCTCCCCGCTTCTCTATAATCTCCACTGATGACCAGCCTCCGCACGGCGAAGCGTTTCGTCTTTCCGTTGCTGGGCCTCTGGGCGCTCCTTTACGCCTCCATCACCCTCGTCCAGCCGCCGCTGCTCGACGGCCAGGACGCCCTCTCCGCCGAAATCGCCCGCGAAATGCTCACCGGCGGCCACTGGATCACGCCCTTCGCCAACGGCATCCGCTACGCCCAGCATCCGCCCCTCCTTTACTGGACCGTCGCCGCCAGCTTCCGCGTCTTCGGCGTGAGCGACTGGGCCGCGCGCCTGCCCCTCGCCATCGCCGCGCTCTTCCTCTTCATCGCCGTCTTCTCGCTGGGCCGCCGCCTCTACCACGCGCCCAACGCCGCCTTCTACTCCGCGCTAGCCCTCATCACCTCGTACGGCGTCTTTCTCTTCAGCCATCTCCTGCTCCGCGACGTCTTCCTCTGCCTGTGGACCACCCTCGCCATCAACTGCTTCTGGCGCTCGCTCTCGCAGGAGAAGCATCGTCTGGGCACCGCGCTCGGCTTTGCCGCCTGCTGCGCGCTCGGCGTGCTCACTGAAGGCATCGCCGGCGTCGTCTTCCCGCTCCTCATCGTGCTGCTCTATTTGATCGGCGCGCGCCGCGTGAACCATCTGCTGCGCTGGCATCCCATCCCCGCCGTCCTGCTCTTTCTCGCCATCCTCCTGCCGGAGCACATCGCCGCGACCATCTCCACCGGCCACGCGCCGCTGGCCAGCCTGATGCCGGCCATGACCGGCGGCAGCGTCCCGCTCTGGATCTTCTGGCCGCTGCTCCTGCTCTGGATCGTTCCCTGGTGCGCCTTCTCGCTCCGCGCGCTGCGCACCTGCGATTCGTCCAGCCCCCAGTTCCGCTGTCCCGCGCGCATGCTCTGCGTTATCTGGATTCTGGTCGTCCTCGTCGGCTTCAGCTTCACCGCGCGCCTCGAATACAACCTGATCACCGCGCTGCCGCCCATGGCCCTGCTCGCCGGCGGCTGGCTCGCCGATGACGAGGCCCTCACGCACCATCACGGCCGCATCGCCGCGTGGATCCTCTGGGTCCTCGGCATGGCCGCCGCCGCGCTCGTCTCTTACTTCCTGTTCACGTCGCCCGCGCCTGGCTCCGGCGTGGATATCGCCACGCTCCTGCGTCCCGGCGCCGCGCATCATCCGGTCTTCTTCACGTATTTCCTCAACCTCACCCACCGCGCCATGGGAGCCTTCCGGGTTCCGCTCGCCATCACGCTGGCCGCGCTGCTCGTCGGCGTTACGGCCGGCCTGATCTTTCGCCTGCGCGACCAGGCGCGCATGGCCAACTGCTTCCTCGCCGGCATGATTGTGGCCATCCTCATCGCCGCCCATCTGGCCCTCAACACCTTCTCGCCGGTGCTCTCCTCGCAAATCCTCGCCAACGCCATCAAGCCGGAGGTCCAGCCCTCCGACGTCATCGTGGTCAACGACACCTTCGAAAGCGCCTCATCCTTTGTCTTTTATCTGGAGCGCCAGGTGCTCATCGTCGGCGAGCCCGGCGCGACGCCTGCCTCGGGATCGTCCGGCTCGCCCTTCATCGGCGATGCCCAGCTTGCGAATCTCTGGAACGGTCAGAATCGCGTGTGGCTCTGGACCCATCCCGACAACGTGCCCACGCTGCCCGCGCCCGTCTACGTCATCGGCCGCAGCGGCGGCAAAGAAGTGCTGAGCAACGAACCCAACGCCGGCGGCGCCAGCTTCTGATCGCTACCGTCCCGCCCCCACCTCGACATTCCTCTGCGCCAAATTAAACGCCCGCAACGTCAACCCCGGAGCTTCACCCTGCGCCGCGCTCGCCGGATACGCAATCGTCACGGTCTCCGCCTCGCCCGGCAGCAGCGACACATAATTGTCGCTGTAATACGCGGGCAAAATCCGCTTGCCCGTCGATGCGTTCACCAGCGTGAGCTTGTTCTGGAGCGCCACGTCCGTGCCGCTGTTTTTCAGCTGCACCGTCACGACCATCTCATCGCCGTTGCGCGCCTGCGTCGCCGTCGCGCTCACCGTCGCCTGCGGAAGCCGCGCCAGTTGCTGGAAATCCCGGCTCTCCCCGGCCAGCCAGTACAGATTCCGCGAGACCACATTTCCGTTCGCGTCCTTCAGCTTCAGCTCCACCAGGATCGTTGCGTTCTGCTCCAGCGGCGCCAGATTCAGCGTCATCGGCGAAGTCTCATTATCGGCGGCAACGTTCACCGGCGCATCCTGGTGCAGCAGCGACTGGTTCGCGAGCGAATACACATCCGCCGTCGCCGTCAGCGGCCCGGGAGCGTTAGGCGTCGTGTTCACCACATCCACCGCGTCCGTCGCCAGGTCCAGCTGAATGTGCAGCGGCTGCATCGCCTCTTTTTCGCCGTAGTACGACGACTGCGTGTCGTAGTCGTAGCTCAGCACCTCCCACATGTTGCTGGGCCACGCCGGCTGCGTCATCCACAGCATCCGTCCGCTGTTCGGCTGCCACAGGTGCGCGTTCATTCCCTCGAAGATCGCGCGGTAATCCACGTAATCCAGCATCTGCGCCTTGCGCTCGAAATCCTCGAGGCTGGTCGGCGCGCCGAACTCCGCCTGCATCTCCGCCATGAACGGATGAATGTCCCCGTTCCCGCTGAAATGCCAGTCGTGATACGCCCACACGTCGTCCATCGGCCACCAGTCGGCCTTCGGCGTCCACGCCTCAAACGACTCCAGCGTCGACATCGAGGGCGACCCCGTCTCCACCGAGAACCCGTGGTTCAGCGTCGTGTAGTAGAGCGTCGGATCCTGATATTTGTACGGCCCGCTGCCCTGCAAATCCACCTCGTTCGAGCTGGGCGAGTAGTACCGCGTCCCATCCAGCGTCCGCACCAGTTTCGCCAGTCCCTGGTTGATGATCGGCTGCGGCACGCCCTCGTTCCGCCCGCACCACACCGCAATCGATGGATGGTTCCGGAAGCGCAGGATCACGTCGCGCGCGTTCTTCAAAAACAGCTCTGGATCCTGCGGCTCGATGTTGTAGTTCTGCGTCGAGCTCCAGAAGTCGTTCCAGATCAGGAGCCCATATTCATCGGCCAGATCGTAGAACGTCTCCTCCGTGCTCTGGCCCACCCAGTTGCGGATGATGTTCTCGCTCGCATCGTGATGCAGCCGGAAATACGGCTCCAGATGCGCGCGCGATACGTCCTTCATCGCATCGTCCATGCCCCAGTTGCCGCCGCGCGCCGCAATCCGCACGCCGTTCACCACAATCACCAGATACGGCGCGGTGCCCACGTCGCTGCTCGGCGTGATCGCCGCCGAGTGCTCGCCCGCCGGCGTCAACGACTCCACCCAGGAGTGCGCGAATTCGCGCCACGACGGCGGCGCGTTCGGCGGCGCGCCATCCGCCACCGGAATATCGCGAATGCCCGCGCGCGAGTTATCGATCACGGGCTGCGTCTCGCCCGCCCTCGTTTCTCCGAAATCGTGCGCCGCGGTCGGTGCAAAGTTCACCCGCACCAGATGCCCCGCCGGATCCAGCAGGCTCAGCTCGTACGTGATCTCCCGCATCCCGAACTGCACGCTCTTCGTGTCGGACACGCGCCCGTCCACCGTCGCCGTCAGCTTCAGGTGATAGAGATTCGCGGGCCCATACCCATTCGGCCACCACAGCCGCGGATTCTCGACGGTGAGCTGCGCGAATTCCGCCGGGGTCAGCTTCACGGTGTTTTCGCCCGGCTGCAGATCGACCTCTTTGGTCACCGTCACGCCTTCAAATGCCGCCGTCAGCTTCACGTGCACCGGCTTGTCGCCGGCATCCGTCAGCGGCACCATGATGTCCACCTTCGCGCTCGCCGTGCTCGGCAACGGTAACGTCGTCACCACCTGCGGATCGCCGATCTTCACGTCCTCGGTTGCTCGCAGCACCACCGGCTGCCAGATGCCCGTGTCGCGGTCGCGAATCCCAGGAATCCAGTCCCACCCCTCCGTGTCCACAAACGTCGGCCCATCCAGGCACATCAATCCGCCGTTCTCGCCGGGCCCTCCCTTAATCGACTGCTCCTGCGGAATCCCCGGATGCGGCGGCGGCGACACGCGCACCGCCAGCACATTCGTCTTCCCCGCGCGCAAAATGTCCGTCACGTCAAAGACGCCGCGGATAAACGCGCCCTTCACCTCGCCAAGCCGCTGCCCGTTCAGCCAAACCTCGGCCTTGTAGTTGATTCCTTCGAACGTCAGCGTGAGCCGCTTGCCCTTTGCCCCCTCCGGCCCGCGAAACTCCGTCCGATACCAGTAGTCCTGCTTGTTCAGCGTCTCCGGAATCGCCAGGTTGTTCAGCCCGTAATACGGATTCGGATAGACGCCGCGATCCACCAGCGTCGTCAGCACCGTCCCCGGCACCACCGCCGCGTACCACCCCTTCGTGCTGAAATCCGGCGCGGAAACTCTGGATCCGTCAATCTGCGCGCCCTCAGCCTGTACCTGCGGCGCTGCGCTCAGCTTCCATCCGCCGTCGATCTGCCACAAATCCGTGTCCGATCCTTCGCCCCCCGCCGTAATCGCCGGCCCGCTCGGCGCCGGAATCGCCTGCGGCTCCTGGAATGGCGCGCGGCTCTTCGGCATCTCATCCGGGCTCTGCGGCGCGCGATACCCCGCCTGTCCGCGTGTCTGCACCGGCCAGGGCTGCGAACTCTCGTCATACACCGGCAGCGCGAAATCCGGATGCGTCGCCGCCATCGCCTGGATCGCCTGCGCGCCCAAAGCGTCGCGCAGAATCGTCAGCCCGTACACCTTCCCGCCGAAATGTCCCAGCTGCGGCTCGTCCGGCGAACGGAACCCCTGGAAATACGCCGGATCCGGCGCCGGGCCAATCTCTACCGTCGGGCTCACATCGCCCAGCAGCAATCCGCCCCTCGTCTGTCCCGGCTCCAGCAGTCCGTTCGCCGCGATCTGCGCGCCATCCACATACAGCCGGAATTCCTTCCCATCGAAGCTCGCGGCCAGCAGATGCCACGTCCCTGGCGCCAGCGTCGCCGGACCCTCCAGCGTGTTGCCCTGGCCCAGATACAGCACCGCCTTCCCCGGCGCCAGCGCCAGATACCGCGGATACTCCTCGTCCGCCGCGCCCATCCCCGCCACCAGCTCGGTCGCGCTCGGCGGGTCGCTGGCCTGCACCCAGGCCACCAGCGTCCACGGCGCATCGGCCTTCAGCAGCAGATCATCGCCCGCCATGCCGTACACCAGCCCATTCCCGCCCGGCGCAATCGCGGCATTCCACGGCCCGTACTCCTCGGGCGGCGCGTTGGACGTTCTCGCCTCCTGCGCGCGCGTTTGCGCGCCAGCGAGCATCAGGCAGAAAAGCACACAAAAAACCGAAGCAATCCCGGAAACGCGAACTCGTATCTTCGTCACGAATCAACCCTCGGCGCCACCGCATCAATGTACACGCATCCGCCGCTCGGTTTGGTGGAGACTCGGGAGGGCTTCATGTTCATCGCTCGAAACTGAACGCCAATGCGTAGTTGCCTTCAGGAAACCTGATCAGGGGCCACCAGACCTCCACCCCCCGCCTGCCGGGCTTTAGCCTGTACAAGAACAACGTCGGGGCGTCCTTCGGAACCGAAGGGTCTTCGCCGCCCGATAGGAATCCCTGCGTCTCCCGACGGGGTTCGTTAAGATCGCGGCCGCGGCTTGTCTTCAGGTACGCTCCTTGCCCCCGCAGTGTCCTCAGCTTCTCGAGTGCGGCGCTGATGGTCTTCACGTCCCAGAGGTCGGTCCCCTCATTCGGATCGGCGGCGCACTTCTCGATCAGGCGGATCAGGAAATCGACATTCACTGAGTGGTATTCGCTGTCGTCCCCGTAGGGCGCGAGTTCCGCATCGTGCCACTCGTCTGCGCTTCAAACCGCTTCCGGTCACGCAGCGATATCTCGGTTGCAGTAGCTGCCGGCAACGTACATCCCGATGGAATTCGGATCAAGAACATTTCGTCGCGTAGCGTGCAGCGGTGAAGCGATATAGATACCCTCGAAATGCCCCTTCGGGTGCCGTTCGACGAGTTCCCGGAGGGCCTTTTCCATCTGGGGATGAGACGGAAGTGCTCCGCAAGCTTCTCGGGAAGGAAGAGACGCGTGACGCCGAGATCGCGCTGGCGGTAGCCGTACATCCGCGCGTGTTGCAATACGGTATCGGAGTTCGGGTTCTTCGGATTTCGTCCGTAATAGCTGACGAGCAGCCGGTCGATGGTGACACCACGCCCTAGTTTGTTGCCGCCCACGAAGAGGTTGTAGAGATGATCAAGGGCGATCTCCTCGTTGGACGCCGCATTGATGAGCTTGATGTTCGCTCCGGGTATGTAAAACGCAAGTTTCTGCACAAGATCATCGAACGACGGCATCGCCCGTTCCGTCTGGGCGAGATCGTCGAAAGCCTTTTTCAGCTCCTTCAAGAGGCTCTTATGTTTGGCTGACGACGGATCATCCAAGACGGTTTTCGTCTCTTCGATGAACCGATCGATCAGCTGGCGGATGCGGTCGTGATCGATCCTGGTATGACTCACATGGCAGAGGAATGCGAACTGTTGCCCGTCGCCCTTCATCTTTTTGGCGGTCGCGGCGACAAGAAAGACCAGCAGAGCCTCCCGTAACCCAGACGGGACCGTGTCGGTGGCGGTAGGTTGATGCGTAGACCGGAGCTCGTCGATTTCGTTGATGTCCACTATGCGGAGCAGCTTGCTGTCCGGCCCGAAGAACGCCTCGCCGCCGACATAGCCCTTCCCGGGTTCACTGAGCACGGTGAACGACGGGCGGAACGGATGATCCGGCGTCTGGAGGAACAACGCCTGCGGAGTCGCGGTAACCTGCAGATACGTGTTTACCGGAAAATAGCTGCGCAGTTCCGATATAAGCCGGTTGATCGTGCTGATGTCGTCCGTACCCTTGCTAGTGTGGGTATTAAGGCTCGCCTGATCCGCCTCATCGTCGACGATGAAGGTCGGAAGACCCTTCGCGCCCTTGCTTCCCGCGGATTTGAACGCTTGGATGATACCGTTCAGGGTTTTGGAGTTTTTCGAGCAAATAACGGCGAACGGAGAATTGCGGACCTGCCGTTCAAAACTCTCCCTGTCCTCCCATTCGTTCTTCCCGAGAACTTTGAGCCCGCGCAACGCCTGTCTGGTGCGCTTGTGAGTCTGCCCGTAGAGAGGATTGTTGTCCGAGGTGAGAATGATGATGCACTTAAAACCGTTGTCCGCCGCCATCGCCGCGGCCGCGGCGATGATGCTGGTCTTGCCGCTCTGGATGAGGCCATAAAGGAGACCATCGGAAGGAGATGCCGGCTGCCCAGCGATGGGATCCACCGAATCTTCGATGATTTGCTTCGCTTTCTCCAGAATCGAATCGGTGTTCTCGATTTTCTCCGAAAGAACCTCCAGCGCCTCTTTGATATGAGGGCCGTCGGCGATGACCAGTCTTCGAGCCTCTGTTTCCATTTGATCGTTATTCCTCAAACACCACACCCGGCCATCGGTGCAGTGGGACTTTCCCCCTCATAGAACCCACGGTACCGGCGACTCCGTATTGCTCGTTGAAGCGGCGCGCGCAAGAAATCCAGCCAGCCTGACCTGCAAGAAGTTCCCGCACGGAAAACCACGGCAGGCCGCAGATACCATCGCCGCCGCAGATAAAAGCAACCACCGTCTTCGGGAAAGTCAGATCGACGGCGTTCAGATGGGCGACTTCATCCGTTCCGAACTGGAACGTCCACGGAGTTCTGCTCTTCGTTCGATACTTGAGGTACGCGAAGGTCTGATCGTTCACCAGAAACCCGCCGTTGGACTTATTGACAGATCGACAACGCGCATCCTCCACGACGCGCAGCATGGCAACGCCATGATAGAAATCTTGCTTGTCAATCATGCTGATAATTTACTACTTGCTCCCGATGGCGGGCTCTCCACAGCGTCACCCCCGGGTTCTTGGGCGCCTCTCCGCGCGCTGCTAAACTTAAAACTGACATGATCCTCCCGTTCGTCCGCGAGCTGTTGGCGGACCTGGAGCACTCTCCCTCCTTTGAACAGGCAAGACGCCACCTCAGCCTTGCCCGCGGGCGTCGTCGTGTCTCTGGACTCACCTACACCGCCCGCGCCCTCTATCTTCCCCTCTTCGCGCGCGCCGCCGGCGTCCCGGCCGTCGTTCTCGTCGCCGACAATAAAGCCGCCGACGCCATGGACCTGGCCCTCCGCGCCGGATGCGAGCTCACCGGCGCCATCCCGCCCGACCGCGTGCTCCGCCTGCCCGCCCACGACGTGCTCCCTTTCGAGAATCTCTCGCCCCACCCCGACATTCAGGAGCAGCGCGCCAAAACGCTGTGGAAGATCGCCACCGGCGAGGCCGCGATCGTTGTCGCTCCCATCGAAGCGGCCGCCATGAAGTTGTTCCCCGCGCCCTTCTACGCCGGCCTCGCGCAAATCCTGCGCCGCGGCGAAGAAGTCGACGTGGAAACCCTCCTCGCGCACCTTGCTTCCATTGGCTACACCCGCATGGACGTCGTCGAGATGCCCGGCCAGTTCACGCGCCGCGGCGGCATCCTCGACATCTACTCGCCGGAAGCCGATCGCCCAGTGCGCTTTGAGTTCTTCGGCGACGAAATCGAATCCATCCGCAAATTCGATCCTGAAACCCAGCGCTCCGCCGCGCCCCTCGACGAAGCCCGACTCCTCCCGCTCACCGAAACTCCGGTCACCGAGCGCCTGCTCGCCGCGGTCCACACCCGCCTCAGCGGAGCGCGCGTCGAATCCTCCGACAATCCCGATCTCATCGAAGAAGCCATTGCCGCCGGCGGCGTCAGCGTCTTTCCCGGCTGGGAATTCTTCGCCGGCGTCTCGGGCGCTACCGGCACGCTCCTCGATCTCTTCTCCCGCTCCGTGCTCTTTGTCGAAGAGCCCGCCATGATCCGCAACCAGATCGACCGCTGGTGGAACAAGGTCGAGCAGCGCCACGAGCGCTCCAGCATCGGCTCCCTCATCACCCCCGAAGACATCTACGTTCGGCCTGAGCTGCTCCAGGCGCGACTCGCCGCACATCCTGGCCTCGACATCGATCAGCTCGGTGCCGTCGATGTCCTGGAAGAAGACGAAACCCTCGGCGAAATCGAATTCTCCTCGCGTCCCACGCTCCGCTTCCACGGATCCATCCCCGCCCTCATCGACCAGATCCGCAATTTAATGTCGCAGGAAACCCGCACGCTCCTCGTCGCGCCCAATCAAGGCGAAGTGGAGCGTCTGGCGAGCCTGCTGCGCGAATACGAGTTGCCCTACCGCCTCGGCAGCCGCATCCAGCATGCCGGCAGCGAGACCGTCTATGACGAAACCAGCTATCTCGCCGGCGATCTGCGCACGCCCGTCATCCTGCGCGCTGCGCTCGCCTCCGGCGTCAGCCTGCCGGACGCGCGGCTGGTCCTCTTCGGCGCTCAGGACTTCTTCGACGAAGCCGATGTTGCCGCGCGCCCCGCGCCGAAAAAATCCAAAACCGCCGCGTTCGTCTCCGACTTCCGCGATCTCGCCGTCGGCGATTACGTCGTTCACGTGGAACACGGCATCGCCCAGTACCAGGGCCTCCGCGAAATCGAGCAGGATGGCGTCTCGCTCGAATTCATGATCCTCGAATTCGCCGAGAGCGCCCGCCTCTACATCCCGCTCACGCGCCTCGACCTCATCCAGAAATACCGCTCCACCGAATCCGGTCCCTCGCCCGTCCTCAACCGCCTCGGCTCGCAGCAGTGGGCCAGGACCAAAGCCCGCGTGCGCAAGGCCATGGAAGACATGGCCGACGAGCTCCTCAAGCTCTATGCCCAGCGCAAGGCCGCCGAGGGCCACGCCTTTCCGCCCGACAACGAATTTCAGCGCGAATTCGAGGACGCCTTCGACTACGCCGAGACCGACGACCAAATCTCCGCCATCGCCGACATCAAGCGCGACATGGAATCCACCCTCCCCATGGATCGCCTGCTCTGCGGCGACGTCGGCTACGGCAAAACCGAAGTCGCCATGCGCGCCGCGTTCAAGGCCGTGCAGGACGGCAAGCAGGTCGCGGTCCTCACGCCCACCACGATCCTCAGCTTCCAGCACTTCGAGACCTTCAAGAGCCGCTTCCGCCAGTTCCCCATCACCGTCGAGATGATCTCCCGCTTCCGCACGCCCAAAGAGCAGAAGCTCATCCTCGAAAAGGTCGAAACCGGCCGCGTCGACATCCTCATCGGCACCCATCGCCTGCTCTCGAAGGACATCAAGTTCCACGACCTCGGCCTCCTCGTCGTCGATGAGGAGCAGCGCTTCGGCGTCCGCCACAAAGAGCGCCTCAAGCAGATGCGCCGCGAAATCGACGTGCTCGCCATGTCGGCCACGCCCATCCCCCGCACCCTCCACATGTCGCTGGTGGGCCTGCGCGACATGAGCGTCATCGAAACGCCGCCTCGGGACCGCATGGCCATCCAGACCGTCGTCGCCAAATTCGACGAGAAGCTGATCCGCTCCGCGGTCGAAGTCGAGCTGGAGCGCGGCGGCCAGGTCTACTTCGTCCACAATCGCGTGGAGACGATCTACGAGCTCGCCGCCAAAATCCAGGAGCTTGTCCCCGCCGCCCGCGTCGTCGTCGGCCACGGCCAGATGGGCGAGAGCGACCTCGAGAAGGTCATGCTCTCCTTCATGCACCACCAGCACGACGTGCTAGTCGCCACCACCATCATCGAAAACGGCCTCGACATCCCGCTCGCCAACACCATCATCGTCAACCGCGCCGATCGGCATGGATTATCGGAGCTCTACCAGCTCCGCGGCCGCGTCGGACGCTCCAACCGCCGCGCCTACGCGTATCTCCTCATCCCGCCCGAGCAGGAGCTGACCGAAGTCGCGCGCCGCCGTCTCGCCGCGCTCAAGGAATTCTCCGACCTCGGCGCCGGCTTCAAAATCGCCGCGCTCGATCTCGAGCTCCGCGGCGCCGGCAATCTCCTCGGCGGCGAACAGAGCGGTCACATCGAAGCCGTCGGCTTTGAGATGTACACCTCGATGCTCGAAGAAGCGGTCGGCAAACTGAAAGGCCAGGAGCGCGTCGAGCGGCCCTCCGTGCATCTCTCCCTCGGCATCGCATTACGTATCGATGAAAGTTACATATCCGAGGAGAACCAGCGCCTTCGCATGTACAAGCGCATCGCCGGCGTCGACAGCGATCAGGCTCTCGCCGACGCCCGCGCCGAACTCGAAGATCGATACGGCCCGCTCCCGGCCAGCGTCGCGCATCTGCTGGAAGCCGCGCGCCTGCGCATCGAATGTGAAAAGATCGGCGTCTCGCAGGTCGACCGCAAGCGCGACCAGCTCCACATCCGCTTTACAGAAAGCGCCGCCGTCGATCCTGGCCGCCTCATGAAGCTCGTCGCGAAGAATGCCAAGCGCGGCGCCCAGTTTACCCCGCAGGGCATGCTGAAATTCCCGCTGACCGGCTCCAAACCGGAAGAGGTGCTCACCGAAGTCCGCGCCCTGCTCGAGAACCTCGCCGTGCAGCCCGCAGCCGTCTAATCACTGACAACTGACAACTGAGAACTGACAACTGTCTTTTCAGAACCACCGCCCCAACTCCCCAAACCCCGCCACCTCCAGCAGCCGCTGCCCCGCCGGCGCCGGGTCCAGCGTCTCGTGTTCCAGAGCCCAGGTGTTCGGATGGTGGATGTACACCGCATGCAGCCCGCACTTCAGCGCCGGATTGATATCCGACCGCGGGCTGTTGCCGATCATCCACGTCGTGTGCGACGGCAGTGAGTACTTCGCACAGACCGCGCGATACGCCTCCGGATCCTTCTCCCGCAGCACTTCCACGCCGGAGAAATGCTGCGCCACGCCCGATCGCGCCAGCTTGTCGGCCTGCTCCTCCTCGTTGCCCTTCGTCACCAGAATCAGCGTGTGCCGCGACGCCAGATCCGGCAGCGTCTCCGCCACGCCTTCCAGCAGATCGATCTCCTGGTCGGCGATCGTCTGCGCAAAGCTCATGATCCGCTCGTGCTTCTCCGGCGTCACCGGCTCCGTCGTCAGCCGCTCGTAGCAGGTCACCAGCGCTCGCCGGAAGCTCGTCAGCCCGTACCCGTGGCGCCGGATATTTTCCCGCTCTACCTCGTTCAGCTTCGCGCGCACCTGCTCGCGTGTGTATTCCTTATGGTCCAGCCACGAGATGAACGCTGCAATCGCCTGCTCGAAATAGATATTATTTTCCCAGAGGGTGTCGTCGGCATCGATCAGCAGCGTCTGCCCCGGCGCAAAGCGCGATGTCGGTTTGTCGCTCATCCTCCAGGAAGCGTAGCAGCAATGCCGGTCCTGCGTGGACGTCGGCTGACCCGCAGGACAACCGGTACGGTGCAACATTTCGCCGGGATCCGGGTTCTATCCTCCTGGTTGCTCAGGGCCTCCCGGCCCGCTGATCAAAACTTCTGAGTTTCGCGCAGTTCCATTTTCCTTTCTCCGTGGGAGGGGCTTCGTTCTTCGTCATGAGATGGCCAGGCAAACTGGGATCCCTGCTCGCAGCGGTCCTCTTTGCGATCTCCGCTTGCGCCGTCGCTCGCGCTGACGCCGCTCTCCTCCTCGAAGAGCCCTTCGGCGATTTCGGCGCCATGAACCCCACCGGCCACTCCGCCGTTTACCTCGACCACGTCTGCGCCGATTCGCCCACGCAGCTCCGCCTCTGCCGCCCCGGCGAAATCGGTGTCGTCATCAGCCGCTATCGCCGCGTCGATGGATACGACTGGCTCGCCATTCCGCTCATCCCGTATCTCTACGCCGTCGATAACGTCGACGACATTCCCTCCACCGCGACTCCGCGCCTGGAACGCTACCTGCGCGAGCGCTATCGCGTGAAGCACCTCGAAGCCATCGTTCCCGACGACCCGAAGACCGAAATCCCCGGCGGCGATTGGATCCAGCTCGTCGGCGCTTCCTACGACCGCCGCATCTGGGGCTTCGAAGTCGCCACCAGCGAGCGTCAGGATCTCGCCTTCATCCGTCGCTTCAATCACCGGCGCAATATCTCGCATTTCAATCTGCTCTTCAACAACTGCGCCAACTTCACGCAAAAGGTCGTCAACTTCTACTACCCGCACGCCATCCGCCGCAATTTCGTGGCCGATGTCGGCGTGATGACTCCCAAGCAGGCGGCCCGCTCGCTCGTGCGCTACAACCGCACTCACCCGCAAATGGATCTGCGCACGTTCGTCATTCCTCAGGTTCCCGGCACGATTCCCCGCAGCACGCCGGTGAAGGGTGTCGTCGAATCGCTGGTCAAATCCAAAAAGTATGTTGTGCCGATTGCGGTGCTCAATCCTTACGTCGCCGGCACACTCGTCGCCGTCTGGCTTGGCGACGGCCGCTTCCATCCCGATGCTCAAGCTCAGGTCTACAACCCGCTCATGAACGGGGAGCCGTGTCAGCCCGATCTCCAGCCCCATCACCGGCCTGAACCAGATGTCTCGGCTGCTTCCCAGGAAGCGCCGGCCGCGGCGCCCGCCTCCCCAACAGCCGTGGTCAACCAGCGATGACCCATTCCAGGACACTGGTGCTTCCATGACTCCCCCGTGCGCCCCTTGGTAACTTATTGAAAAAGCGTAAGATACAAGAACTCTGCCGAAAAGCGAGTCGTCTGTTGTCCTCTCTTTCGGCTGAGAACCCCGCTGGATTCAGCAGCTTCCTAAAATTATTTTGCACAGGTCGGCCCAATTGGCGTTAATCTCATACATGCGCACGTTAAGCGCTAAAGGATACCTCTCCCGATGAAGAATTCTTTGCGGTTGTTGGTTCTCTCCGGAATGCTCGCGCTGTTGGTCTCGCCGGCTTTTGCCGATGGCGGCGGCCCGTTCGGTGGCGGCCCTGGCGGTAGCGTTCCCTCCGCCTGGAGGAAATGGCGGCACAACGACGACCACAACCAATACGACGATCAACGGAACCAGCACGACTGGCACCACGACGATCCTGGGCGAGATCCTTGGGATCCTCGGAGCTGTCGGCTTCTAAGCCTCGACCTCATCGCGAAACTCCGGCTGCCGCCAGGCAGCCGCGAGTTTACGGTGGTTCCAGTTCGATAGCAGGACAGGCCCATGGACCTCACGGCGCTGGATGACCTGTTGTGGGCGTTGGGCTTCTCCTCGAGCGTCGTCGTTCTCGTCATCTTCCTGTGGCGCGCACGATACAGGCGATTTCCTGTTTTCACAGCATGGATCGGTTTCTCCGTTGGAAATACAATCCTTGCTTTTGCCGTCTATCGCCTGTACGGACTTGGCAGCCATCTCTACGCGAAGATTTTCTGGGGCAGCCTCTGGCCGGGCTTCGTGCTTCAGGTCGGTGCCGTCTTTGAGCTCGCCCGCACTGCTCTCCGCCGCAACGGCGCCTGGGTAGGCGACTCCCTAAAGCTGTTCCTCTTCGCCGCGGCCTGCGGCGTTGTCGTCTCCGCCCTCCTGAGCGCCTGGATCGTCCCTCCTCACGGCATGTACACCGCATGGGAACTGCGTGCTGATGTCCTGACAAGTCTGGTACTCTGCGAACTACTGGTGTCTCTCAGCCTCATCGCCAATTGGCTGAGTCTCGCCTGGGACCGGCACGTCTTGGCCATTGCCGAGGGACTCACAGTGTGGAGCGCCGTCACCCTGGTGGTGAATGCGATCGAGAGCTACCTGGGCTCCCGATATTTTAAAGAGATCGACCGCTTCCAAAACTACGCCTGGATCGGCGCCATGATGTGGATCGCTATGGAATTTGGGCTCCCCAATGCGACGGCCGAGTCTTCGCATGGCCGGCTGGTGGAGGATTCCTCGCGAATTCCCGAACAGCCTCCTTCGCGTATGCTGCGGCGTGTTCCAGGCGTCCTCACGGCTTTCCGAAAGCTGCATCCGCAGGCAGCCCCGCCTTTGCCCCACAGCCCTCCGCCTCTCTCTGCGGCGCACCCCGGCGATGGAGTCCAGCCATGAAGTTGTCTCTGGTCGATGGCTTGGTGTGGGCTCTGAGCTTCCTTGGCACGCTGACTCTTCTCGTCGTCCTGCTCGTGCGCGGACGTTCGAAGCAATTCCCTGTCCTCACTTCATGGATGTTGTTCCAGGTCGTCTACAACATCCTGATGTTCGCGCTTTTCGAGCATGGAGTCCCAAATCTGTACACACGGGCCTACTGGATTTGCCTGTGGCCGGACTTCCTGCTCCAGCTCGGCGTGGTTGTGGAAATCGCCCGCATCGTCCTTCGCCCCACAGGAACCTGGGTTCGGGATGCTCGCACCCAGTTCATCACGGCTGGGGTCGGCGGCGCTGCCGTCGCCGCCATCCTCAGCTGGTGGATCAGCCCTCCACACTCTACTTTCACCGCATGGGAACTTCGTGCCGATCTCTTTACCAGCCTCGTGATCTGCGAGCTATTTGTAACCATGAGCCTTACGGCCAATCACCTGGGCCTGGGATGGCGAAGCCATGTCATGGCAGAAGGCGAGGGCCTCACCGCATGGGCCGGCGTTATGACGATTACGACCGCCCTGCAGAGTTACTTTGGTAATAGGTACTTCAGTACCATCGATCATTTTCGCGGCATTGCCTGGATCGGGGGGGTCCTGTGGATCGCCATCCGCCTCTGGGTTCCCGAACCGGAACGCCTGCCGATTTCCGAGGATTTGCAAAAATATATCCTTGCGCTTCACCGCCGGGTCGAGTACGATCTTCGGAGACTCGACGCAGGTCACTAAAGCGTCCCGTATTTGTCGTAACGGTAACTTTCGACCGAAAGGCATCTACCTGTGCTGCCATTTCTCCTCCTGGGCGCGGTTGTAGGCTGTCTCCTTTTCGCCGCCCTTAAAAGCCAGTTGTCCTCCCTTCGGGTTGATCGGCGCAGCTGGTCCGATCTTGTTACCGCTCTGCAGCCCGTCGAGTTCGATCAGGTCACTTCCGTGGCCCGCGATTTCCTGGAACCCCGTGAAGGCCAAATCTCCCTCGAGCCGCCTGACATGTGGCTGATGCTCGGCGGCAAAGAAGGCCTTCGCCGCATGCGCAACAATGCTCAACTCATGCTCCTGCTCGCCGCTCACGCGCAGCGCTGGAATTTCGATGAAGGCGTCATCGTCACCGAGCGCATCCGCCGCGATGCTCTTCGCCTCCGTCAGGCCGTTCGCCGCGTCGAGATCGCTCTCATGTTCCACAGCGTCCTGCGCCGCTCCGCCACGCTGATTCCGTTCTACCTGCATGAAGCGGCTTCGGCCTACTACCTCATGCGGCAGCGCCTGCTGGCCCTCTATCAAACCAGCCACGCGGGACTCTATCCCCGCCTGGTCGAAGTCCTCTGATTCTTTCCTGAAGTTCCTGAAGCGACGGCCCGGCCACTGTGCCGGGCCTTGCTGTCTCTGCCCGCAAGGCAGTCTGGGCAGTCAGGCTCGCAGCTTCCCGCCCAGCTCTTCCAGCGCGCCCACCACCTGCCGCGACCACTGCTGCACTTCTTCTTCGCGTAGCGTGCGCTCGTGCGACTGGAAGACCACCCCGAGCAGCAGCGAATACTGCCCTTCCGCAATCTGCTTGCCTCCGCGCAGCACTTCTTTCGCCGCGTAGCTCTGCATTTCCGGGATCGCCAGCGCCTCCACCGCGCCGGCCAGCGTCGCATACGTCACCCGCTCCGGCAGCAGCACGGAGAAATCCCTCCGCACCGCCTGGAACCGCGACAGCTCCCGCACCGCCGGCTGCCGCAGATCCTGCTTGTACAGCCGATCCAGCCACACCTCGCCCACCCACACGGTCTGCTTCAGCTTGCGCCGCTCCGCCTCCGCGGGATGCAAGTGTCCGAACCACGCCACCGTTGCGCCATCGACCACCGCGCGCGCGCTGCGTCCCGGATGCAGCCACGCCGGCATCAACTCTGACGCGGCAGGGAAGCGATCGAAATACACCGACCGCGCCGCGAACCGCTCCAGCAGCTCCTCCATCGCGCCCTTGATGTCGGCGAACTCCACTTCACTGTCGCCCAGGGCCCTCCCCGTCGCACCCAGTGCCAGCGCCGGCCGCTCCTCCACCCGGGCGAATCCGCTTTCCGGGCTCCCGCTGAACGCCGTCCCCATCTCGAACAGCGCCGCATCGTCCACATCGCGGCTCAAATTCAGCGCCAGCATCTCCAGCATGCCCGGTACCAGCGACGGCCGCAGCATCCCCGCCTCTTCGCTCAGCGGATTCCCAATCGCCACCGCGCTCCCCGGCTCCCGCGCAAACGTCGCGGCATCCTGCGCCCCGCAAAAGGTCGATGAGATGGCCTCATTCCATCCCAGCGCGAGCAGCGTTCGCCGCACGGCGGCTTCTTTTTCCGCCCAGGGCAGCTCCACCACACTGCCCGCAAACGGCGGCAACGTGTTGCGGAACCGGTTGTACCCATACACCCGCGCGATCTCTTCGATCAGATCGATCTCGCGCTCCAGATCCAGCCGCCAGCTCGGCAGCATCACGCGATACAGCCCATCCCCACGCCGATCCACCCGCGCCGTCTCGCCCAGCGCCGCGCGCGACGGATCCAGATCCTGCCGCGGTGCGCTCGTCGCCTCCGCGTGCGTCGCCTCTTCCACGCCGCAACCCAGCCGCGTCAGAATATTCACCGCCATCGCCGCGCTGATGCCGGCCGCATCTTCCGTCGGCCCCAGAATCCTCGCGACCTCGCTCACTCGGAACCCGATGCTCGCGCGCTTCGCTGTCCGCGCGGCGGCTTCCGGCACCAACACATCCACCAGCTCGCCCTCGGCCGTCCCGCCGGCCTCGAGAATGATCCGGCTCACCAGCGCATTCGCCACCGGCGGCGCTTCGAAATCCGCGCCCCGCTCAAACCGGTGCGAAGCGTCCGTGTGCAGCAGGTGCCGCTTCGAGGCTCGCCGCACCGTCCCCGGATCGAACCACGCCGCTTCCACCAGAATGTTCTTCGTCTCCGGCGTGATCATCGTGTCCCATCCGCCCATCACGCCCGCCAGGCCCAGAGCCTTCTTCTCGTCGGCGATCACCAGATCGTCGGCGTCCAGCGTCCGCTCCACGCCGTCGAGCGTCTTCAGCTTCTCGCCCTTGCGCGCGCGCCGCACCACAATCCCGCCTTCCAACTTGTCCAGATCGAAGGCGTGCGTCGGATGCCCCATCGCCAGCGTCACGTAATTCGTCGCGTCCACCGCATTCGCAATCGGCTTCTGCTCCAGCAGCCGGAACCGCTCCGCCACGATCCCCGTCGACGGTGCGATCCTCACGTTCCGCAGCACCCGCGCCGTGAATCGCCCGCACAGCTTCGGCTCTTCAATCCTCACGGAGAACGGCTTCGCTGTTGCCTTTGTCGGTGGCAAGCTCGCATCGAGCGCCTTCAGCGGCAGCCCGTAAATCGTCGCCGCTTCGCGCGCAATGCCGTAGTGATTCATCGCGTCCACGCGGTTGGTCGTGATGTCCATCTCGAACAGCGAGCCGAATTCACCGAGATCGAAGACACCTTCCACGGCAATCCCCCGCAGCGTCAGATCATCGGCCAGCTCGCGATCGGAGACCGTGATGCCGGGAACGAATTCGCGAATCCAGCTGGAAAGAATTCTCATAGCAAGTTAGCGAGTCAGCACGTTAGCAGACCGGAGCCACGGCCCTCCCTTCACGCAAGCACAACGCGCCGGAGGCGCAACGCTGATTAGCCCAGCGCTTCAGCGCTGGGTAGCCGACCTGAATACCCAGAGTCCCGGAGGGACGACGCCTGTTGTACCTGTTCTTCACCCGAATTGCTCCAAAAACCTCAGATCCCCCGAATACAGCAGCCCAATTTCCCCAATCCCATACTTCATCATGGCGATCCGATCCACGCCCATCCCAAACGCGAATCCGCTGATCTTCTCCGGGTCGTACCCCGGCTGCTTCTGCCGCACAAATCCAAACACCGCCGGATCCACCATCCCGCACCCCAGCAGCTCAATCCACCCCGACTGCTTGCACTTCCGGCAGCCCGCGCCGCCGCAGAACGGGCAGCTGATCTGCACGTCCGCGCTCGGCTCCGTGAACGGGAAAAACGATGGGAAGAAGCGCGTGCGCACGCTCGACCCGAACAGCTCCTTCATCGCGTGATCCAGCGTGCCCTTCAAATCGGCGAACGTGATTCCCGCGTCGACGCAGAGCCCTTCCACCTGGTGAAAGATCGGCGAGTGCGTCGCGTCGGCCGCATCGTTGCGGTGAACCTTGCCCGGAATCACGATCCGCACCGGCGGCGCCTGCCGCTCCATCGTCCTGATCTGCACGGGCGAGGTGTGCGTGCGCATCAGCAGCCGCTCGCGCAGCGGCTTGCGCTCCTGCCCTGCGACCACCAGCGTGTCCTGCGTGTCGCGCGCCGGATGTCCGGGCGGAAAATTCAGCGACTCGAAGTTGTAGTAGTCGGTCTCGACCTCCGGCCCCACGCCCACCGAGTAGCCCATCCGCTGAAAGATCCCGACAATCTCGTGCTGCGTCCGGATCAGCGGATGCTCCGCGCCCAGCTTCCGCCGCCGTCCCGGCAGCGTGATGTCGATCGCCTCGGCATCCAGCGCGCTCGCCGCGATCCCGGCGCCCGACGCGGAATCCAACCGTGTTTCAATCAGCGCCTTCAGCGTGTTGAACCGCTGCCCCAGCGGTTTCTTCGCGTCGGCCGGAGCCGCTTTCAGCCACGCGTCGCTGATCGCCTTCAGCCGTCCCTGCTTCCGCCCCAGCCAGCGCAGCCGGAACTCTTCCTTCTCGTCGGCGGTCGTCAGCGCCTGCGCCGAGGTCTCCACCTCGCGCGCCACCGCGGCGAACGCCGCATCCAGCTCCGCCTCGCTCCATCCCTTCAGCCGGGGAATTCCGTCATCCTGCATGATTCTCTTGAGGATAAATCAGGCCCGCGCTCCGGTCCGCATCCAGGGCCATCATTCTCCGCGATGCTGGATTCTCCAGGGCGCAAAAGCCAGCACATAGAGCAGCACAAACCCGACTACGGGGACCGGCATTAGCAGGCTGAACAGCGGGCTGAATCCCGCCTTCTTCCATATTTGCCAGAACGGCACAACGAAGCAGGCCAGCAACATAATGAAGAGGATCAGCAGATGTTCGGGCGCGAAGAAATTGTCGAACATTAAATAGGTCCTTTCGCGATCAGAGAGTCGCCGCAATTGTAAGCGCTCACGCGGCTTAGTAGCGCAGCGGACCTGTTCGCCAAGGCCGCAGATTAAACTAAGGTCATGATCCGCCCCTACCAGGGCCGCACGCCCGTCATCCCCGCTTCCTGCTATATCGACATCTCCGCCCAGGTCATCGGCGACGTCGTCCTCGGCGAAAATTCCAGCGTCTGGATGAACGCCGTCGTCCGCGGCGATGTCCACTCCATCCGCATCGGCGCCAATTCCAACGTGCAGGATTGCTCCGTCCTCCACGGCATGCGCTACAAATATCCCGTCATCGTCGGCGACTGGGTTACCATCGGCCACAACGCCACCGTCCACGGCTGCGTTGTTGAGGACGCCTGCCTCATCGGCATGGGCGCCACCATCATGAACAACGCCCGCATCGGCGAGGGCTCCATCATTGCCGCCGGCGCCGTGATCGCCGAGAACGCCGTCATCCCCCCGCGCTCGCTGGTCGCCGGCGTTCCCGGCAAGGTTCGCCGCGAGCTCGCCCCCGAGGATCGCGACATGATCCTCCAGTACGCCCGCAATTATCTCGATTACGTGAAGATCTATCTCGCCGAGCCGCGCTGATTTCCCCGCGGCTTCATCGGCGGTGTCGGATGGGCGTCCGCCCCGAGCTTTCCTCCCGCAGCCGCTCCACCAGCGAGCGCAGCCGCTCCAGGTTCTTCTCCAGCTCCTGGGTTACGCTTCTCGTCTGGCTCTCCAGGTCGGCCGCCTGCAACCGCAGCATCCGCGTCTCGTGGCAGATTTGCGTGATCGATTCGTGATCGCTCATCGCTCTCTACCTTAATCACAGTCGCTGGGCCGCGACAGCGTCATTCCGTGCCGCCGGCCCGCGAGCCTCCGCCATCCTCCCGCCCGCTTTACCGAACTCGTCTCTTTAGCTGAAAATGGGCAGAGAGGTCAATCGAGGTCTATGCCACTTTCCGGCGAAGCCATCCGCATGATGAATCTGGTGGACGACGTGGCGACCACCATGCGTCGCATCCTGGCTCTGGTTCCCATGCTGGGTCCCGAGGAACGCAAGCGCGTCAGCGACTACCTGCGCCAGTCCCAGCCCAACGCGGAAACGGTGCACCAGGCGCTGTCCAGCCCGCAGTAACGATCAGAACATCCCCGCGGCACGCGGAATCTTCCGCACCGGTACGCCTCTGTTCGCGCTCAGGACGAACGCGCCCGGGCGCGCAACCGAGAGCAGCCCAGCGCCCCAGCGCAGCGAAGGCCTCGCCGCCGCCGCAATCGCTCCGTCTTGGCCGCCGTGGTGAAACGCCCCAGCTTCCTGATTGTGTTCCAAACGTCCAACCCTGCTCTGTTTCACGGCGGCGCACCCGGCCCGCGATTTGGCACCTTCATGAAAACAAAAAGGATATGCCGTCGACCCGCCAGCCCATAGCCACTTGTCTACAGATTTCGGTACCCCAAAATGACCACGCCGCAGCCGCCCACCATGCTTATTACGTCAGTAATCAGTTGAAAAACAGCCATTTACGCCTGCCATACCGTTTTCCATAGCCTAATTCGGCCCTCCTTATGAAAAAACTGTTGACTCCCTCCCACTCTCACGCTATGTTGGGGGAGTCGATTTTGACCTTCGGCGCTTTTTGCCGCTCCCGGCAAGTGTTCGTCGCACCTGAACGCCACCCGCCATTCCGGCGATTCCGGTTTTCTCGTGTCGCGGCAACCCACAGGCGAAGAAGGTCGAAATGACGCGCTTTGGCTGAGTTTCACGGTCCGGAAGCGCCCGCAAATTTGTTAGACCGAATTGGTTACATTCTGCGTCTAACCGTTAGCTCGGGCTTCTGAAACCCGCTCCTCAGACCTTTGGGTTTCATGCTGGTTCAGCAGGTCGCTGTCCGCCGTCAGCAGTCGAACCAGACGAACGAGTACAGATAAAAAGCAAGGAGATTGACATCATGCGTTCTGAATTGATTTTTGGCGCCCTGACTCACGTGACCAACCGGTATGAGCTCTGCCAGTTGGCTTCCAAGGCGACTCGTAAACTGCACAAGCCCAATACGCGCCTGCAGGACACGATGAACGACGTGCTGGTCCGCTTCCGGGATTCCGACCCGGTTGCGGCCACCGCGTCTGCCCGCAAAGAAGCTATTGCCATGCCTGAGCCCCGCCGCCGCGCTGCCTAAGATTTAGCCCTCGCGTTTTTTCCCCGTTCCGGTTTACAATCCCGCGTAGCACCCCCAGCCCCCTTCCTGTTGCACCCTCCTTCCATTCAAATCTCACCCGCAGGTAATCCATGACGATCGCAGAACTGAAAGAAAAAAACATTACTGAGCTCAGCCGCATTGCGCGCACGCTCGAAATCGCCGGCTCCAGCGGCATGCGCAAGCAGGACCTCATCTTCAAAATCCTCCAGGCGCAAAGCGAAAAAGAGGGCCACATCTTCGCCGAAGGCGTCCTCGAAATCCTGCCTGACGGTTATGGATTCCTCCGCTCGCCCGACTACAACTATCTGCCCGGCCCCGACGATATCTACGTCTCGCCCTCGCAGATCCGCAAGTTCGACCTCAAGACCGGCGACACCATCAGCGGCAACGTTCGCCCGCCCCACGAAGGCGAGAAGTACTTCGCCCTCGTCAAAATCGAGGCCATCAACTTCGAGTCGCCCGAGGAAACCCGCAACAAGATCCTCTTCGACAACCTCACGCCGCTCTATCCGCAGGAGCGCATCAAGATGGAAACCGTCCGCGAGAACATCAGCGGCCGGGTGATGGATCTGCTCACGCCCATCGGCAAGGGCCAGCGCGGCCTCATCGTCGCAGCGCCCCGCACCGGCAAGACCATGCTGCTCCAGGCCGTCGCCAACTCCATCACCACGAATCATCCTGAAGTCGTGCTCATCGTCCTCCTCATCGACGAGCGCCCCGAAGAAGTCACTGACATGCAGCGCTCCGTCAAGGGCGAGGTCATCAGCTCCACCTTCGACGAGCCGGCCGCCCGCCACGTGCAGGTCGCGGAAATGGTGATCGAAAAAGCCAAGCGCCTCGTCGAGCATAAGCGCGACGTCGTCATCCTCCTCGACTCCATCACTCGTCTCGCCCGCGCCTACAACACCATCGTCCCGCCCTCCGGCAAAGTCCTCTCCGGCGGCGTCGACTCCAATGCTCTCCAGCGCCCCAAGCGCTTCTTCGGCGCGGCCCGCAATATTGAGGAAGGCGGCTCGCTCACGATCATGGCGAGCGCCCTGGTCGACACCGGCTCCCGCATGGACGAGGTCATCTTCGAAGAATTCAAGGGCACCGGCAACATGGAAGTCATTCTCGACCGCAAGCTCGTCGACAAGCGCGTCTTCCCCGCCATCGACATTCAGCGCTCCGGCACCCGTAAGGAAGAGCTGCTCATCCCCAAGGACGAGCTCCAGCGCACCTGGATTCTGCGCAAGGTCCTCAACCCGCTCTCCCCGGTCGAGGCCATGGAACTGCTCGTCAGCCGCCTGGAGAAAACCCGCAACAACGCTGAATTCCTCCAGAACATGAACCAGATGTAGCCGCGATGAGGCAGGAACCCACCTGCCTCATCCCACATCACAAGTTGTCATCCTGAAACGTAGCAAGCCGCGGCTGCTTTTCCTCAGCATGCTGCGAGGCGCTTGCGCACGAGAACGCGAATCCGCGATGCGCGGATTCTTCAACGTCTCTGTGTCCTCTGTGGTAAGTCAGCCTTAGGCGCACTCGGCTTCGGCAGGCTGAGCCGGCTTCTTCTCCTGCAGATCGGCAATCGCAATCAACAGCGACCGCTTCAGTTCCTGGACCCAGAACGCATAACAGCAACTCAGCATTCGGATGCAGCCCCGTGCCCGAACATTGCCCGGCCCTGGGAATCGGTTGACCACCATCGCGCCGCCTCGGCCCCTCTACAATGACCCGCAGAGGTTCAGGGGGAATCCATGAAACTGCTGACTGCCTGCGCCCCCGCTTTCCTGCTCGCTGCCTGCGTCGCCACAGCTTCCGCCCAGGTCCAGACCGAAGTGCCCGCTGTCGTCCCCGGCGCCAAACCCGTCACGGTCGAGCACATCCAGGTGCACGCCCCTTCGATCGAGGGCAATCTCGAAGGCGAATCCGCCGACCGCGACGTCCTCGTCTTCCTCCCGCCCGGCTACGCCAAACACAAGCGCCAGCGCTACCCCGTCGTCTACGCGCTTCACGGATTCTCCATCGGCGCCGAGCAGTGGACGCACGAAATCCACGTCCCGCAAACCATTGAGGGAGCCTTCGCCCTCGGTGCGAAGCCGATGATCGTCGTCCTGCCCGACTCGAAAACCGTCTACGGCGGCTCCATGTATTCGCGCTCCCAGACCACCGGCGATTTCGAAGAGTTCATCGCCCACGATCTGGTCGCGTACATCGACGCGCATTACCGCACCATCCCCACTCGCGAGAGCCGCGGTCTCGTCGGCCACTCCATGGGCGGCTATGGCGCGCTGCGCATCGGCATGAAATACCCCGACGTCTTCGGCGCGCTCTATGTCATGAGCCCCTGCTGCCTCTCCGTCCGCCGACCCGATCCCACAGCCGCACAGGAACAGGCCTTCCAGAAAGCCGTCGCCGGCATGAAGTCCCCGGCCGACGCGGCCAACTTCAACTTCTTCTGGAAGGCGCAGCTCGCCTCCGCGGCCGCCTGGTCGCCCGATCCCAAAAATCCTCCACTCTATCTCGATCTGTCCGTGAAGGACGGCCAGGTCCAGCCGGACATCCTCGCTAAATGGGACGCCAACTCACCGCTCGCCTTCATCGATCAATACATCGACAACCTGCGCAGGTACAAAGCCATCGCGATGGACGTGGGTGATGAAGACATGCTCCGCTTCGACACCATCAAGGTCCACGAGCTCCTCGACAACTACGGCCTCGCAAACAGCTTCGCGATCTATCACGGCACGCACACCAGCGCGGTCGCGGACCGCTTCCAGAACCACGTGCTCCCGTTTTTCAGCACGAACCTGTGCTTCACGAAGAACTGCCAATAACGACCCCGGGGTCGGCCCACGCCACCCCGCAGATACAGAAACCGGCCAGGTTCCCAGTGAATCACGTATTCGACGGGTCAACAGGAGCCTCAGGAGCAGCCTGCCTATTAGCGCGTTTAACTATATTATAATCATATAGTTAGATAATATAATTGCGTTGAAATAACGAGTACTTGTTTACTCTCTCATCACCCTATGGTCGGGTATAAGGCTGCCGAAATGGGAAGGTGTTCCACGTGGAACACTACCCCCCCTCCGGCAGGTCGGCCGCTTGCCTTCCTGCCAAATCGTTCCACGTGGAACATCTCGCCATGCGCCAGCTTGTTCCACGTGGAACATCTCGCCGCGCACCGCCTTGCTCCACGTGGACGTTGCGCTCGCCTGCCGCACCCTTGGAAACGTAAACTCGCTCGGGCGAACACCGGGGGGCACCTGGTCTTTCTAACCCGTAACCCGTAGACCGTAACCCCTAATCTCCCCCCTTTCCACCGCCGCCCTTTTCCCCCTCACACGGCTGTCATATTCCCGCCGATCCCGCAAATCCCACGATCTTGGCCCCTTAGCCCGCTTCGCCACGAAGCCCCGCAGCCGCCTTCCACAAAAAGACCCCCTTTCTGCACAGCCATCCTCCGTTGCGGTCCTGCCCCTTTCCCCTTACTCTTGCTAGGTCATGGGGAAAGTCCTCGCGGTGGTCAATCAGAAGGGCGGCGTGGGCAAAACCACCACCGCCATCAACCTTTCCGCCGCGCTGGCCCTCGAAGGTCTTCACGTCCTTTTGGTCGACTGCGACCCCCAGGCCAATTCCAGTGGCGGCTACGGAATCGCCCGCAGCGATGAGCGCCGCTCCTCCTACGAAGTCCTCATGGGCGAGGCCACCATCGAAGAAGTGGCCCTCCCCACCGAAATCCCGTCGCTGAAGCTGGTCCCGTCGAACAAGAACCTTTCCGGGGCCAACATCGAGCTCATTCAGATGGAGCGCCGCACCTTCCGCCTGCGCGAAGCCCTCGAGAAGATCCGCGACTTCTACCAGTTCATCATCCTCGATTGCCCGCCGGCCCTCGACCTGCTCACCCTCAACGCCCTCGTCGCCGCCGATCGCCTCATTGTTCCCATGCAGGCCGAATACTTCGCGCTCGAAGGCATCAGCGAGCTGGTGCAGACGCTCGCCCGGGTCCGCGAGGCCTGGAACCCCAACCTCGAAATCGAGGGCGTCCTGCTCACCATGTTCGACGACCGCACCAACCTGGCCCAGCAGGTCTCGCAGAACCTGCGCGATTTCTTCAAGGACAAGCTCCTCCGCACCACCATCCCCCGCAACGTGCGCCTCGCCGAGGCGCCAAGCTACGGTAAGCCGGTCCTGCTCTATGATCCGAAGTCGCGGGGCGCGGAGAGCTACGCCGAGCTGGCCTCCGAGCTGCTGGAACGCAACGGGATCGAGTCTCCGGCCGCGCGGGAACGCAAGGCCGCGGCAGCCAGCAAGCCGGAAATCACAGTGAAGTTTTGGCCCTATGGGACGGGCGCGCGGTAGCCGCGCCCCGAAAGGCACAAAAACATGCAGACCACGACCGAAGCTCCAAAACGCAAAGCCCTGGGCAAGGGCCTCGAATCCCTGCTGCCCCGCGTCCAGGCGGTTGCCGAGCCCACGCCCACTCCCGCTGTAGAAACGGGCAAGCCCCGGGAGATTCCCGTCGACGACATTGACCGCAGCCCCTATCAGACGCGATCCCACTTCGACGAGGCGCAGCTTGCCGAGCTCGCGGCCTCGATCTCCGCCACCGGCGTCGTCCAGCCCATCATTGTCCGTCCCCTGGCTGGAGGCCGCTTTCAGCTGATCGCGGGCGAGCGCCGCTGGCTCGCTTCCCGGCGTGCCGGCCACGCGACCATCCCCGCCATAGTCCGCCACGCCTCCGACGAGCAGGCGATGGAGATGACCATCGTCGAGAACCTCCAGCGCACCGACCTCAACCCCATGGAGCAGGCCCGCGCCTACGAGCGGCTCTCCCGCGAGTTCCAGCTCACCCAGGAGCAGATGGCGAAGCGTACCGGCAAAGATCGCGCTTCCGTGGCCAATTTCCTGCGTCTCCTTCGTCTGCCCCTCGAGGTCCAGAGCCAGGTCGAAGCCGGCGCCCTCACCTTCGGCCATGCCCGCGCTCTTCTGGCGCTCGAAGACCCAGACGCGATCCTCAAAGCCGCCCAAAAGGTCGTCGCTCTGGCCCTCTCCGTCCGTCAGACGGAGAGCCACGTCCAGGCCATCCTGAACCCCGAAAGAAAGCCAGCGAAAAGCGAACAAAAGGAAAAACCTCAGGATCCGAACGTCCATGACGTGCAAACCCAGCTCCAGCAGGCTCTCGGCATGAAGGTGCGCATTGAGGACCGCAAGGGCCGCGGCCGCATCATCATCGAATACGCCCGTCTGGAGGAGTTTGATCGCCTGCTGGAAATGCTACAGGCAAAACAATAAGTCAATTGTTTTGTCTTGATTGAATCCTAAGCTTTCTGGAATGCATCGCGAAGCGCCCGGGCTGTTCCCACTGGGGAATACCGTCGCAGATAGCAGGGATAGCAGCGGGCCGCGATGGCCTCTTTCTCGGCCGCAGACAGCTCCAGCCAGTGCCGCAGCAGCCGCTCCGTTCCTTCCTGAGTGTCGTCGTCCACCAGGCCCACGGCCTCCTCCTGCACCTCAGGCCAGATGTTCACCTGGTTGCTGATCAGCACTGGCCGGCCAACCGCCAGCGACTCCGCCACCACAATGCCGAAGTTCTCCTGATGCGAGGGCAAAACAAAGGCCTCCGCTGCCCGCAGCGCGCCCCACTTGGCGTCGCCCGTCACCATCCCCGGCCAGTGGACACGATCCCCAATGCCCAGGCTCGCCGCCATTTGCTGCAGCGTCGCCTGCCAGCCCAGTTGGTCCGGACCCGCCATCACCAGATGCAGCTCCGGGGCCGAACTTGCGGCGGTGGCGAAGGCTCGCAGCAGTAGATCGCAGCCCTTTTTCTCGTGTAAGCGACCCAGAAACAACAGATACGGTCGTCCCCGCAGTCCGGGAGATTGCTGAAACCATGCCGCGAGCTGCGCCTCCGCCGTGCTCGAAGGCTCACTGGAGCCGTAGGGTACCACCAGGCTATTCCACGCACTCGGGCGAAAGCTGGTCGCGGCCAGATCCCGCTCCGACTCGCTGGTGAAGAAGACGTAGCGCGCATCGCGCAGCATCCTGTACTGAACGGGCCAATAGATCAGCTTTTTCAGGTGCTTCCGCGGGTACTTGCGATTGAACCAGGGATCCAGCGCGCCATGCGGAAACACGCCATACGGCTTACCCGCCTCGCGTGCCGCGCTCCGCACGGCCAGGCCCGGCCAGCTCCAGATGCCATGGGTGACCACTGCATCGAACCGGCCTACATTCTGCCGCAGCCACTGCCGCAGCTTCCAGGAAAAGCTAAAGCCGCCTCGACCCGGACCCAGAGCATGAAGAGGGAAATCAATGTCGCGCAGAAATTCGGCGCCCGGATCGTCCAGGCACGCCACTTCCACCTTCACATCGATCTGGCGGTAAGCTCTCGCAATCTGGCGCACCGCGTTCGGCGGTCCTCCGTGCGAAGGGTCCAGGCTGCTGATGACATGAAGGAGTTGCACCCGGCCAGTCTATAACGACCTCAGATCCTCCCCAGATCCAGCCCGGTTCACGCGATGACGGTTGTTGCGGCCCGGTATCCACGATAGGATGAGGCTACTTCCAGGCGCTTTTGGCGAGCCACCGCGGCAGTGCCGGCCGTTCTCGCTCGATCCGGTGCTCCGTCTGTCCCGTTTGCTTCGGAAGCATCGTGCGGGCGCTGCGCGGCGCGATCCAGGAACACAGGCGCGGTGCCCAGGTTCACTCCACTCGCAGGTTGCTCATCGGCATGAGCCCCTCCGGAGGTTTTGGCTCTCAATGTGCGGAATTGCAGGAATCCTCGTCTACCAGGACGCTCCCACGTTGCAGGTGGGCGAGACTCTGGCCGCCATGTCCGAGCGGCTTCGCGTGCGCGGCCCGGATGCGTCGGGCGCCTGGCGTTCGCCTTCCGGCATGCTGCATTTCGCTCATCGGCGTCTCTCCATCATCGATCTCAGCGCCCGCTCCGACCAGCCTCTCCATTCTGCCGACGGGCGCTACACCATCGTCTTCAATGGCGAAATCTACAACTACCAGGACCTGCGAGCCCAGCTTCAGCAAAAGGGCTGCGTCTTCACCACCACCGGCGACACTGAGGTTCTGCTCCAGATGTACGCCCAGTACGGCGCCGCCATGCTGGACCAACTGCGTGGCATGTATGCCTTCGCCATCTGGGACGAACACGAGCAACAGCTCTTTCTGGCGCGCGATCCGCTCGGCATCAAGCCGCTGTACTATGCGCAGGCGAATGGGTGCCTGCACTTCGCCTCGCAGGCCAAAGCCCTGCTCGACGTTCCCGGCGTCGACCTGAGTCCGCAGCCCGCCGGCCATGTTGGGTTTTTTGTGTGGGGATCCGTTCCCGAGCCCTGGACCCTCTACCGCGGCATCTTCTCCTGCCCCAGCGGAACCTGGATTCTCGCCGGAACGCGAGGCATCCGCGAAACGCGGCAGTTCGCCTCTTCGGCCGAAGAATGTATCCGCTTCTCGCCCGATCAGATTCCTCGCACTGAGGCGGAATGCACGGAGCGCCTGCACGCCGCGCTCGAAGAGAGCGTCCGCGTGCACGAGATCGCCGACGTTCCTGTGGGCATCTTCCTTTCCGCCGGCATCGATTCGGGCATGATGGCCTCGCTCGCCTCAGAGCGCTCCGACCGCCTGGAGGCGCTCACGCTTGGCTTCGATTTGCTGAGAGGAACGCCCAGCGATGAAACCGTGCTGGCTACGGCGGTCGCGCGGCATTACGGCCTGCCGCAGAGACTCGAATTCATCGACCGCAGCGTCTTTCACGACGAGTGCGATCGCCTGCTCGACACCATGGATCAGCCGACCATCGATGGTGTGAACACGTACTTCGTCAGCCGCCTGGCCAAACAAATGGGCTTCAAGGTGGCGCTCAGCGGCCTCGGTGGAGACGAGCTCTTCGCCGGTTATCCCAGCTTCCGCAATATTCCGTCCACCGTCCATGCGCTGGGGCTCTTCAGCCGCGTGCCTGCGCTCGGCCGCGGATGGAGAGTACTCACCGCGCCCGTCGTCTCTCGCCTGACCTCGCCGAAATACGCCAGCCTGCTCGAGTACGGCGGCACGTGGGGCGGAGCTTATCTGCTGCGCCGCGGGTTATTCATGCCCTGGGAGCTGCCGCAGTTTCTCGATCCCGAACTGGTTCGCACCGGATGGCGCGATCTCGGCTCTGTGGAACAAATGAATACGCTGCTCCGGCCTTTCCGCGAAATGAAGAATGTGCCGCAGGAACAATCCGATTGGCTGCGCGTCTCCGCGCTCGAAACCAGCTATTACATGCGGAGCCAGTTGCTGCGCGACGCGGACTGGGCCGGCATGGCGCATTCCATTGAGATTCGAGTGCCGCTGGTCGATATGACCCTGCTGCGCCAGTTGGCGCCTCTGCGCGCCAGCCGCTTTGCTCCGCACAAGCCAGGCGTGGCCAACTGCCTCAAAAAGCCGCTGCCCCAGGAGATTCTGTCGCGGCCCAAAACCGGCTTCAGTGTCCCGGTTCGCGAATGGATGCACGGTCCGCTCACGCGCGGGCTGCGTTCCTGGGCGAAATACGTCTACTCCTCGTTGTACGGCGCTTTGCCTTCGGCCGCTGAAGAAGTCACCGCGGCGCACTGAGGCACGGCGGGCGTCAGCCCAGGTATCGGACATCCAGCAGCGTGCAGTCGTCCGCCGCCGCTATCGATCCGCAGAAGTTCTGCACCGCAGCGCAAATCTGCTCCAGAGAAGCATCCGCGAATTCGGGTGTCTCCAGCCGTTCTTCGCCAAAAAAGCTGCCCTCCCCGCATTCCGATTCCGTTACGCCGTCGGTGACCACCAGAACCCTGTCCCCAGGATTCAGCCGCACCGTGCCGGCGTGGAACGGCGCATCCTCCAGCAGACCCACGGGTACATTCGACTCAGCAAGCCGCGTGCAATCGCCGCTGTAGAGATACGGCGGCACATGCCCGCAGTTGATGTACTCCAGCGTGCCGTCGCGCGCGATGCGCAGGATCGCCAGCGTCGCGTACTTCCCCGTGTTCTTGCCGCAGATGTAGCGATTCACCACCTCGGCGATCGTGTTCAGCGGCTGCCCCGCCGCCAGTTGCGCGTACACCAGCCCCTGCAGCGTGGAAGCCAGAATCGCCGCGGAGATTCCCTTGCCGGAGATGTCGGCGACCACCATGGAGAGCGAATCGCTGTTCTCCACGATGTCGAAGAAATCTCCTCCCACTTCCCGGCACGCCACCGATAGCGCCGAAACCTTCGCCCATTCGAGCGAGGGGATTCGCGCCCGCATCAGGCTCTGCTGGATATTCGCCGCAATGGTCAGCTCTTCGCGATAGCGCCGTTCCCGCTCCTCTGAGATCGCCAGTTGCGCGTTGTCGATGAGCGCCGCCGCGTCGGTGGCGATCGTCCGCAGCAGGTCGCTGTCGATCTGGGTCAGGCTTCCCGGCCGCAGGCGGCTGTCCAGGTAGAGCAGTCCCAGCAAATCGTTATCGCGTCCGGACGAGCCTGCCCGCCGCTTGCGCAGCGGAATGCAGATCACGCTGCGGATGCTGTGCGCCACGATCGATGCGCTCCGCACTTCCTGGTTCGTGCTCAGCGTGTCCGTTACGATGTATTCGCTCGATGTGCTCACCGCCTGGCGGATCGCGCCATGCGACAGTGTCGAGTCGTCGGTGAGCGGATTGCCCTGTTCGTCGCGCCCCTGCGCCAGGTTCAGCTGGCCGGCCGCATCGCACAGAAAAACGTAGCCGCGCTCGTTGCCCGTCAGCTGCAGCGTGGTTTCCAGCAGCGCGTCCAGGATCTCCTCCACCGCGCCAAACGTCTTCAGCTTCCGCGCCGACTCGAAAAACCAACGCAGCTTTTCCAGTGCCGACGCCGATGTGCCGACCTCCGGAATCTGGCTGATGATGTCCCGAATCGTCGAGTTGGACGTGTTCTCTGTCGCGCCAATGCGGAAAATCGGCCCCTCGACCGAACCGAACTGCACCGCGTCGCTTTCCGCGATGGCTTGTCGCGGCGCGGCCGGTTTGCCGTTGATGAACGTGCCGTGCCGGCTGCCCAGATCCACCACCCGGCACGTTCCGTCTTCCACAATCAATTCCGCGTGTCGCCGCGAAACCCACGCGTACGCCAGCACCAGATCGTTCTCTGCCAGCCGCCCCACCGTAAACGGCGAGTGAGCGATGACACCTTTCCTTCGATTGGCGCCGTCCACAAGCAGGAACGGCACGGGCGGTACGCTGCTAGGCATGTCGCCAGATTATAGGACACGCTGCCATCGCTCCGCCGGAATTGCAGCGAGCGAGCGTCTTACCGGCTGAACAGCAGGCGCCGCGTCAGCCACAGGCTGGCCACAGGAATCACGAATGCCAGCAGGGTCCACAGAGCCGTGGGACTGTCGGCGCGACCCAGGATCGTCGTCAGCAGCGCCCTTAAATCGAATGCCGAAGCTGAGGCAGCCGTGGCCGGCATCCGGCCCAGCACCCAGAGATCCGCGCCCGCAAAACCCACCAGCGCCACGATCCCCGCGATTATCCCCGGCAGCGCGCGCTTCCACGGGAAATGCAGCGGCGCCGGATCCTCGCTCCGCACCGCCGCCATCACCGAATCCATGAAACCCAGCGACGGCAGCAGGCTGTCGCGCTCTTCGCTCAGCGCCCGGTCCAGTGCCCGATCCAGTGCCCGGTCCAGCGTCCCGTCCAGATCATCCTTCTGTTGCGGCGTCTTCATCGCGCCTCCTTTGGATGCGGTGTCATCGGCGCGGCTCCTCGCGTTCTCCGCGGCCGGGATAATTTGCTGCGCAGCAATTCCCGCCCGCGGAACAGCCGCGCCTTCACCGTTCCTTCCGGCACCCTCAGCGTCCGCGCCGCCGCCGGAATGTCCTGATCGTGAAAATAAAAGAGCAGCACCGCATCGCGATACTTCTCCGGCAGGGCCAGCACCGCGCGGCGCAGCCCTTCGTCCGGCACGCCGCATCCAGAGCCGCCTCGGTATCGCACGTATCGGCGGGTTCGGCAATCTCATCCAGCGACTGCATCGTTGCCGGAATCCGCCGCAGCTCCGTCCGGTAGACGTTCATCGCCAGCGCGAACAGCCAGGTGGAAAACGCTGCCTCGCCGCGCCACTGCGCCAGATTGCGAAAGGCCCGCAGAAACGCTTCCTGCGCCATCTCTTCCGCGCGGCCGCGATCCCGGCAAAACCGCCACGCCAGATTCACCAGCGGTGTCTGCCAGCGCCGCACCAGACCGGCGAACGCCGAAGTGTCGCCGGCCAGCACAGCGCGCTGACCACGGCGCGGTCCTCGTCGAGGTCGGGTGTGCCGTTCACGGAATCTCCCTGGCCGTATGACCTGGCCTTATGGTGCGCGGTTGCGTTATTTCTGTCGAGCTTCTTCCGAAAAGAATTTTGCAACCGTAACTCCCATCCCCGGTCGTACCGGGTGTAGCGGACAGAACCACGTCCGCGACAGGAGGAAGGCAATGGGATCGGAAGCCGTAGAAGCAATGGCGTTGTTCGGATTTCTGGCCGTTAGCGCGGTAGTGCGGTTCTCGTTCATCGCCGTGGTGTCCTGGTCGGACCACCGGCGCAGGGAACGGGAGAGCTACTACCACAATGACATGCTGAAGAAACTTGCCGAATCCTCGGGAGCGGGAGCCTCTGCGGCCCTGGAGCTTCTGCGCGAAGACGCTCGCCTGCGCGCTCCGCGCAAGCGCCAGGACATGAAGGTCGGCGGGGTTGTTCGTCGCGGTGGGCATCGGGATTATTCCCTTTCTGCATGCGCTCATCCCGCACGCCCCCATCTACATGGTGGGCATCCTGCTCTTGCTCATGGGTTTTGGTTTGTTCGGCAGCTCATACTTCCTCCAGGCGCCTGCGGAATAATGTCCTCCAGTCGGCGGCGTGCCCCGCCGCCTGGCTCGCCTGAAACCGTCTCTTTTGCCGACGCCATACAAGGCAGCCCGCCCTCAACACGCCGGCGCCGTCTCGGCATGGCCCGCGGTTCCCTCGCCTGGTTGCCTCCCCTGTGAAGTCGTTCCGCTCCCGCGCCTCTCAAAAAAAATCCAGCCCGCCGCCCAGGCAGCCACCGGCATCCATAGTAAAGAGACAGCACGATCGGCAAATTCACCAGCAACTCACCATTTCATCCTCGAAGGGAGAGTTATGAACGACGTTGTCAATGAAATCACGAAGCCATTCCACATGAGCGAAACCGAGCAGAAGATCCGCTACGGAATCGGCGCCGCTGCGGCGGCCACCGCCATCTTCGCGCCCCTCGGCTACAAGTGGAAGGGCATCCTCACCGCGGTTGCGGCCGAAACCATTCTCTCCGCCGTCTACGGCGTTTCGCCCGGCAGACGCTTGCTGCACGTCTAAGCCCTGCCTGCGCTCACGAGCAAATCCGGGCCGGAAGAAACCCGACTCGGGCCATCGCCTGCCTGGTTTTGCTCGAAGGCAATCCGTCCTCGGAACGACGAGCCCACCGAATGTCCTTCTTCAAATCCCTTGCACTCAACGGAATCCTGATCGCCATCCTCGCCCAGGGTCTCATTGGGATCTCCCTCGTGTGGGACAAAGTCCTCCTCCGCCGCACCGGGCTGCAGAACCTCGTCTCCTATGTCTTCTGGCTGGGAGCCATCAGCATCTTCGGCCTGCTGCTCATCCCGTTTGGCTTCCACATGCCGTCGCTGGGCATTGCCGGCATCGCCCTGCTCGCGGGTTTCTGCGACCTTCTCGCCAGCTACTTTTACTATGCCGCGCTCAAGGCTGGCGAAGCCTCCGAGGAGCTCGCCGCCATGGGCGGATTCGCCCCCGTCGCCACCGTCGCGCTCTCCATTCCGTTGCTCGGCGTCAACCTCACCGGACAGGTTTTAGGCTTCGCCCTGATGACCCTCGGCGGCTTCGTCATGTTCTTTGCGGAAAAGCTGCCGCTGCGCAAAATGCTGCCGCGCGTCATCGCCGCCGCCGTGTTCTTCGGCCTCACCGACGTGCTCCAGAAGATCGCCTTCAACCACACCAAATTCGTCAGCGGCTACGTCTTCTTCACCATCGGAACCTTCCTCGGCGCAGTCGCGCTGTTGCTGCGCCCCTCGTGGCGGCGCCAAATCTTCCAAAACTCCGAAGAGGCCCCACCGCGCAGCAAGGTCGGCTACATGCTCAATCGGTTCATGGCGGGCGTGGGATCTTCCTCGTCGTCTTTGCCGTCAGCCGCACCGCACCCTCCATGGTGGAAGCCATTTCCGGCGTGCGCTACGTCGTCATCTTCTTCGGCGCCTTCGCCATCACGCGCTGGCGCTCGCAATGGTTTCGCGAGGACTCTACCTCTCGTGCCCTGGCCATCAAGGCGGTGGAACCGCTCTTGTCGTGGCTGGCCTTGTAATGGTTGGCATGCACGGAGGCCATGCCGGAGGCGGCGGACCCAGCTGATGGTTAGTGATGGATCGCTACTGCGTGCGCAGCGGGTTCGCCGTGCAGGCCGGGCGCGCTCACGAACCCACTGTCGCGGCCCCGCACGCTGGCATCGCCGGCTTTCCATTGGCGACTCGACCCCGCGCCGGACGTCACCGTGAGAATCACGCCCGCGGTCACGCACAGCACGCCCGCCCAGCGTTTCCACGGCACCCGCTCCCGCAGCAGGAACCGCGCGCCGATCGCATCCACCACAAATCCCAGCGCCGTCGCCGGAACTGCGATGCTGAGTGGCGCGACGGAAAGCAGCGTCAGCAGCGAGAAGAACGCCGTCGCGTAGCATACGCCACCCAGGATCACCAGCCGCCGCGTGACGATGTACCGGATCGCCCGCACCATCCCCGACGGGCCGAAATCGCTCAGCTCCCCTCCCTGCGACATGCCCGCGCGCACAGAATGTCGCCCGCCGAACTCTGAACACCGTCAGCAGAATGAGGCTCCACTGCATCATGCCGCATTCTCCGGGGATGCGCTTTCGTCGTCACCGGCGTCTCCGCCACCAGCGCCACGCCGCCGGTGATCAGCAGGACGCCCACCCATCGCGCCCAGTGCACATGCTCGCCCAGCACAAATTCGCCCAGCATCGTCGTCAGCGCGTACGACGACGCGGTGCAGGGAATCACGAAGCGCAGATCCGCCCAGCTAAACAGCGAGATCTGCGCCAGCGCGTACACCGCCGACAGCGCCGCCTCCGGAATCAGGAACGGATTCGTCAGCAGTCCCGCAGATAATGCGCCAGCGCCACATGCTGGATGCCGGGATGCCGTCCATGCCCAGCGCCAGCATCAGGTTCCCGAAGCTGTTGGCGATCACCGCAATGCCAATGAACAGGATGGTCTTGGAGACCCGAGGGTTCGGCCTGGAGACGCTCATCACATCTCTGTTGGAGGACGAGAAGATTGCGCCAAGTTGCTGCGCTGGCGTAATTCGCACGTCAGCCCGGCTCAATCGGCGATTTCTCGCCGGGAGCACGCGTCAGAGGCAACCCCCGCGAGCCGCGCTCGATTCGCCTGCCTGGGGGACGACACAGGCTATGGGTGAGGAACTCGGTCCTTCGCCGGGCCCTGCTACTTCTGCAGGTGTTGCCGGATGTAGACGACCACGTCGTGAATCTGTGCGTCCGTCAGCTTGCCTTTGTAGCAGGCATCTGCCTTTGCCGTTATTGAGCGGATGCGAGCATCTCGGCTTCTGACGCTTCGCCACCGCCGGCGACTTGAACGACGGAACGCTCATCATCTTCGCCACCGGAGTAGTTGCCAGGCTGTCCTGCCCGTGGCACATCGCGCATTTCGCCTTATAAACCTGCTCCCCATTGCTCTGCGCCCAAACGCGGGCACAGCAAGGGCGGCCACAAGCAATCCGAGAGACCACAACCGCAAGCTACGATTCACAGGTATTCTCCTTTGGGGGTCGATGACGACGTGCTGGGGCACAGACCAGCAGGCTGAACTTCTTCCGATACCCATCCCGGGCTGCGGCGGCAAATCCGAACGTCGTTCAGCGCGCCTTGATCAACTCCAGCGTCAGGGGTTCCCGGTTTTTCTCGATCAGCCTGTCGACACCCCCCAGAACCCGCACATACGCAAAGAAGCTCACGGCAGCCAGCGCCAGCAGGACCGGCGTCGCCATCCACGGCCTGCCCAGCAATGCAAATGGCACAACGACCGCTGCGCCAATGCCAAAGGTCGCGAGTT